>NZ_NFLI01000033.1 GCF_002160825.1 Lachnoclostridium sp. An131 | reverse complement strand
TGTCAAGGGTGGCGTAAGCTGCCATCAAACATCATATCTGCAATTTTCAAGGTTCAATCTGAGCCTATTTCTTAGACTTCATTTTTTCATAACTCATTTGACACTACCTGTTTTCATTCAGTTTATTTTTTCACAGACTGCCTGGCACTGCCTTTCATTCTACAGCCATTCTTTATATATCTATTATAGACAAACTGTGAAAACAAGGCAACGGGTTCTGGCGCACGCAAAGACAGCCCCGTCAAAATATCAAACTGATTTCTTCCGAGGCTGTCTTAAAACGTAATGAAAACGGGCATAAAGCTCTTCCACGACAGCTGCAGGCCGTCCGCCGCCTTATCTCAGAATTATCTCAGGAGCGCCCTGCAGACGCCTGCGTAGCACTCTGATACCTCCGTCAATTCCTTCAGGCTTATAGACTCATCGATCACATGAGCCAGGCTCTCACAGGAGGGGCCCAGCCCGATAACCGGTATGCCAGCTTCGCCCGCATAATGACTTCCGTTTGTACAGAAATTATAGCAGGCGAGCTGCGGGCGGTATCCCATAGCTTCCAGCTCGTCTTTTATTTTCTGAATATAGGCTTCCTTTCCTCCAAAGAGCCAGCCGGGGAAAAAGCGTTCCGCGCTGATCTCCTTTCCGGTATAGCAAAGGTCCTTTCCAGACGCATAGGAAACCTTCACCTTCAGCTTTGGATCCCGGCTCTGCAGTTCTTCTATCTTCTCCAGGATCGGTTTCAGAACGCTCTCCCTCGTCTCGCCTGTGAGAAGCCGGCGGTCATAGGTAGCCCTGCAGTACTCTGGAACCACGGAGGCTCCAGGATAGGGCATGGATTTTACGTCCGTCAGCTCCAGAATCCCCCGGCCCAGCACCGGATGCTCCGGCGGGGTGAGCTTTTGCAGCGCTTCTATCACTCCGCACATTTTATAGACTGCGTTTACACCCTTCTCAGGATTGGCAGAATGCGCCGGCACACCAAAGGTCTCCACTACAATCTCGGCCCTGCCGCGCTGTCCGATCTTCAGATTCATCTCTGAGGCCTCTCCTATCACTACGTAATCAGGCTTTACCGCGGCGCTGACGCTGCGGGCAGCCACCCCCTCAAAGCATTCCTCCTGTACGACACCCGCCACATAGATATCACCGGAAAAATCCTTTCCACAGAGGCGGGCAAACATCTCCGCCCCAGTCGTAAAAGCCGCCACCGCTCCCTTCATATCGGAGGCGCCCCTGCCGTAGAGCCTTCCATCTGCGATATCTCCGCCAAACGGATCATGGGTCCAGCCAGACGGATTTCCTGCCGGCACCGTATCGATATGGCCATCAAACAGCAGCCTGCTCCCGGGATTTCTCCCTTTGATATGCCCAATTACATTTCCCAGCCTGTCTGTCATGACCTCATCATAAATGCCTGTTCTCTCCATATAATCCTTCAGCACAGCGGCAGCCTCTCCTTCATTCCCGGAAAGGCTCCTGCTGCGGATCAGCGCCTGCGCCAGCTCTATCGTCTTCTTGTTCCATTCCTCCGTCAGCTTCATGCGTTCCGTCCTCCTGTCCGATTTCTCTGTCATCATACCGTCTGTCTTCTTTTCTCCGGCACAGGCCTTCCAAAGGCTCCGTCCCACACAATGCTCCTGTACCGCTCCTTATCCGTATCTCCTTCTGTGTTAAAGAAGAGAAGCACGGAGTTCCCGTCAAGTCCGAGGCGCTCACGCATTTCCCGGTAATCGGGATTTCTTAAAAGCTCCGATACTGCTCCAAACGCCGCCGCTCCGCTTTCTCCAGCAGTCACACGGACATCCTGTCCCGCCGGGTTTCCAAGAATCCTCATCCCCTGAGCTGCCGTGTAGTCCGGGCAGGAGAAAAACCAGTCTGCACAGCCCCAAAGGATCTGAAAGCCTACGGTATTCGGTTCTCCGCAGGCCAGCCCGGCCATAATCGTAGACAGGCTGCCCTTAACTGCATGAGGCTTCCCATCGCCGGCACGGGCGCTCTCGTAGATACAGGCCGCCTGCTCCGGCTCCACCACGGATATCACCGGCGGATTTTCCGGATACTGATTTACAAAGAAGCCTGTGACTGCTCCTGCCATGGAGCCAACGCCTGCCTGGACAAAGATATGAGTGGGCCTTACCTCACCAAGCTGTTCCCAGGCCTCCAGAGCCATCGTCATATAGCCCTGCATAATCCACAGCGGAATCCTTTCATAACCGTCCCAGGCCGTATCCTGCACCATCACATAGCCCTTTTCCTCTGCCAGCTGATTGGCAAGACGCACCGTATCGTCGTAATTCCTGTCTGTGATCCAGGCATCCGCGCCCTCAGACCGGATATTCTCCAGCCGCTCCTGCGTACTTCCCTTCGGCATCAAAATCACAGCTCTGTGTCCCAGCCGGCGGGCCATCCAGGCTATGCCGCGCCCATGATTCCCGTCTGTAGCCGATATGAATGTGAGCGTTCCAAGCTGCCTTTTTATCTCGGGCGCAGTGAGCTTCTCATAAGACAGCTCCGCGATGCCTGTCCCCAGCCTGTCCGCAATATAGCTTCCGACAGCATAGCTCCCGCCGAGCACCTTAAACGCATTCAGCCCAAAACGCCTGGCTTCATTCTTGACGTAAATGTCCTTCACGCCGCATTTTTCCGCAAACGCAGACAGCCGCTCCAGGGGCGTCTCACGGTACATGGGAATGCTTCTGTGAAAATTTCGGATCATCTCCGCCTTTTCCAGAGTAAAATTGTTCAATACGGTCCCTGCGCCGGCCTTATCCGGATTTGCAATACATTCAATCATCCTCTGCCTCCTTCATACGCAGGCTGATTGTGACTATCACATGCTTTTTCATAACAGCCTCCTCTTTCCCTGTGCCAGCTCCGGGCAGCTTTACAGATACTGCGGCAGACGGCTGTAAAACTCACAAGCCTTTATCAAATCCTCCACCGGACAATACTCATCCGTCTGATGCGCCATCTTCTCGATCCCTGCGCCAAAGCCCAGGGTCGGGATTCCCAGACGCCCGGCCGTGGTCACTCCGTTTGTAGAGAAATCCCATCTGCAGGTTTCCGGTTCCCTGCCCAGAACCTCCCGGAAGCATTTTTCTGCCGCCAGCGCCAGCGGGTGCTCTCCGGGAAGCTCCCAGGCTGGAAGCAGCGAATGAAGGCGGACCGCCGCTCCCATATAGCTGGTTCCCTCCACTTCATAGACCTCCCAGGAGGCATCGGTTCCCTTTATCAGCTCATCCATTTCCCCTGCCAGATATTCTTCATTTTCCTCCACCGTTGTACGCCTGTCAAGGTAAAGGGTACAGGAGTCCGGAACCGCATTCACAGATACTGCAGTACTCTCAATTCTGCTGGCTGCAATACTTCCATGCCACCCTTCCCGGCTCATCAGTCTGTCACTGAGAGCGCGGACTCTTTCGATAATCTCCGCCATCTTATAGATCGCATTCACTCCTTTTTCCGGGGCGGCTCCATGAGCGGAGACTCCCTTTGTATGGATCAGGAAGACGGAGCGTCCTCTTTGTCCAAGAGAAATTTTCAAATGCGTGGGCTCGCAGATCACTGCCACATCTGGCTTCAGCCTATTTTCCGTGATAGCACGCCAGGTGCCTTCCCCGTCATAATCCTCCTCTATGGCAGAACAGCAGATGTAGACTGTCTTTCCCTCCAGACTTCCGTTCTCCTTCATGAGCGCCCCCGCGTAGACGCTGGCTGCCAGGGCCCCCTTCATGTCAGAGGCACCGCGCCCGTAAAGTCTCCCATTGTGAATTTCCGCTCCAAAGGGCGGATACGTCCAGGCGCTCTCATCTGTCACCTGCACCGTGTCCATATGGGAATCGAAAAAAATATGATAAGGACCGTTTCCCAGCACTCCCGTGATGGAGCCTGAGCTGTCCGTAAGAATCTTATCATATCCCAGACGCTCCATTTCCTGGCGGATACGCTGCGCCACTGCCTTTTCCTGCGTGCTGCAGCCCGGAATTCTCACGATATCCTGCGTAAATGTAATTAAATCGTCCTGCCAAGTACCTTTCATGAATGCCTCCCACATATTTTTTCTTCACATACCGGCTGGTAAAAGCGCGCATAGCCGCAAAATATCCCAGACGGAACCGGATACAGTCTCCTACCTCATAGCGGCGGGCCGCATCCGTAATATCCACCACAAAATGATCGCTGCTGGCTCCGACAATTTCGATTCCCTCATCCTCCGGCCACATGGTCTCCGGATCCACATCCTGCCGTCCCATGGCACAGATGGCACGCATCCGCCATCCCCGGTCTGTAAATTCCGGTCTTTTCCCGTAGCTGTCCCGTCCTATCGTTCCAAAGGGCATGCTCGGCTTCTCCTTGCATTCTATCACCTCTGCCTCCACGCAGAACGCATCGTTGTACATGCCCGGAAGATACTGGTATCCGGAACGTTCACGTCCAAAGAGCAGCGCTTCCCCCAGGCGGAGGCTGTTCACTCCCTCCGGAATCCCGCCTTGCAGCATCAGCTGTATAGTCGCAGAGTTCCCGCCGCTGACGTACGTACCCGCTCCATATTTCCGCGCAAGCTGCACAAGCCTTGAAAGCTTTTCCTGATCGGGCTGGACAAAGGAAAAGCAGGTCAGGTTCGTTCCCAATCCGTAAAGCTCAAGCCCTTCCGCCTGCCGGGCAAACTCCGCGCACTCTGCCAGATCCGATTCCTCAATACAGCCCTCCCTCAGATCTCCCAGGTCTGCCATCAGAACTGCCTTATGTATTTTTTTCTGCCTTTTTGCTTCCCTGTCCAGAGCCTTCAATGTCTGAAGCTCTGAATTCAGCGACACATCACAGTACCGGACCGTTTCCCTGGCTTCGCTGACTCCAGGCATCCGGATCAGCCATTTCTCACAGGGGAGCGCTCTGTATTTTTTTATGTTCTCTATCCGGGAATCTCCCAGCATATGGAGTCCGTTCTCTACCAGCACAGAGGCTATCGGGAGCTCCCCGCCGAATACCTTTGTGATCCCCAGTATTTCAATCCCGTACTGTCCGCAGAGCCTCTTCAGGCTCCGGACATTGTGCCCCAGCTTTTCCAGATCGACCGTGACGCAGGGATACATATTCTTCACTTCCTCTTTCGTGCGCCGGCGGAAAAATCCTGTACCGTTTTTGTCCCGGACCGGAAGCTTCCGCACCGCTCTACCATATGTTCTACAATACGCTGGCCAGAAAATTCCTGCACCGCTCGGTCTTCGGATTTGCGAACATGTCCTCCGGCTTTCCCTCCTCTACCACATAGCCGTCGTCCATGAAAATGATCCGATCCGCCACATCCCTGGCAAAGCCCATCTCATGGGTAACTACCACCATCGTCATTCCGTCACTGGCCAGCTCCTTCATAACGTCCAGCACCTCGCCTACCATCTCTGGATCGAGGGCGCTGGTCGGCTCATCAAAGAGCATAATCCTTGGGTTCATGGCAAGCGCCCGGGCGATTGCCACACGCTGCTTCTGGCCGCCTGAGAGCGTCACCGGATATACATCCTTTTTATCCAAAAGCCCCACTCTTGCCAGAAGCTGCTCTGCCTTCTCCTCTGCCTCCCTTTTATCCTCTTTCCTGACAAGAGTCGGAGCCAGCGTCATATTGCGCAGTACCGTATAATTTGGGAAAAGATTGAAATGCTGGAATACCATGCCGATATTTTCCCGGAACCGGTTCAACTGCTTTACCTCGGGCACCTTTTCTCCTAACACGACAATCTCACCGTCCTGTATCTGCTCCAGCCTGTTCAAACAGCGCAGGAGCGTAGATTTTCCCGAACCAGAGGGACCTATGACACAGATTACCTCACCTTCCTCCACAGAGAAGGAAATATCCTTCAATACCTCCAGTTCTCCGAACACCTTGTGCAGATGCCTGATTTCTATCACAGCAGACATATCTGTAACCTCCTCACCGCTTATCATAGCTCAGCCGCTGCTCCACCTTCTTTGACAGGAACGTCAGCGCTGTAATGACAATGATATAGATAACAGCCGCATAGGAATATACCTCAAACGCCTTGTAATTTCTGGCTATGATCGTCCTCGCGCTCATGGTCAGCTCATTGACGCTGATGGCTGACAAAATTGCCGTGTCCTTCAGGCTGCTGATAAACTGGTTCATCAGCGACGGGATCATGATTTTGACGGCCTGCGGCAGAATGACTCTCCCCATGGTCTGGAAATAGCTCATTCCAAGGCTGCGGGCTGCCTCCATCTGTCCGTAGTCAATGGCCTGAATACCGGCCCTGAAAATTTCCGCCATATAAGCAGAGGCGTTGATTCCCAGAATCAGCACCGCCGATATGGTCAGGCCCAGAGAATTTTTAATCACTCCAAAATACAGGAACAGAGCCAGGATCATCAATGGGATTCCCCGCACCAGCATAATATAAAAATTCGCAAGCTTCTGCAGCAGCCTTACCCCGCTGATGGAAAAAATACACAGGATAATGCCCAGAAGAACAGCGAACAGCAAGCCAAAGACAGCTATGACAACCGTAAGCCTCAAGCCATCCAGAAGCCGGGGGAGATATTCTGCAAACATGCTGAAATACTCGCTCATAAATCTTTCTCCTTTTCTTCCGTAAACGGTTTCCGAAAAACCGGGAAGGGGAACCGGCCTCAGCCGATTCCCCCTTCTCCGGCATCAGAATATCTTATTCATACTGGCTGATAATCTCATCATAGGTTCCATTTTCTCTTATCTTCGCAAGCCCGTCATTGAACATCGCAAGAAGCTCTGCATTTTCTCCCTTCTTGACTGCGAATCCGTTCTGGGGCGCCTCCTCGATCGCATCAATGGCCACCCTCAGATTATCCTGTTCGCCGATCGCGATCTGATAAGTGATGACCGGATAATCCTCGATCAGGAAATCTGCCTGCTCATTGGAAACCGCCATCATCATGCTGACCGAATCGGGATAGGTCGTAACCGTAAAGCCATAGACGTCCGCATTATCCTCACACCAGATTTGTCCGGTCGTGCCTTCCTTGCAGGCCGCCACCTTGCCCTCCAGATCCTCAAAGGATGTGATAGACTCGTCATCCAGTCGGACCACAAGAGAAGACGGAGATTCATAGTAGCCATCTGAAAAATCTACGCTCTCTTTTCTCTCCTCCGTTATGTTCATACCTGCGATCGCTCCGTCGATCGTACCAGACACCAGCGCCGGGATAATCCCGGAGAAATCCATGGGCTGAAGCTCATAGGAAAAGCCCTCGATCTCTGCAATGGCGTCCAGAAGCTCTACGTCAATTCCATAATAGCTGCCATCCTCCGCCTGAATAGAAAACGGTGCAAAGGCCTGATCACATGCAATCGTGTACACAGTATCGCCGGATGTCTCTGTCTCCGCAGCTTCCGCTGTCTCTTCTGAGACTTCAGCGGCTTCTTCCTCTCCCGAAGCTTCTGACGCCTCCGTATCAGACGCGGCAGCCTCCGAAGCCACTGACGTTTCCTGGGAGCTGGAACACCCGGCCAGCATAGATGCGCTTACAGACACACACAGCAGCAGTACCAATAATTTTTTCATAATCTGATTCCTCCTCTTCCGTTCATTTCCAAATTCAAAAGACTGGACAAACAAAAAGAGGCTGTGTTTTGAAACACAACCTCTTTGTCGCCGGTGAAACCTTTTAAATTCAGCTCTTATTATAGGTACCTGCTTTTTGATTTGTCAATCTAATTTGGATTTTCCCTATATTTTATCTGTTTTTCACATGTATACAAAATATTTTCTGTTTATTCGCAGGACAAATACGAATTCTTTCGCTCTTGTCTGCTTATCCCGGCTGCCAAGGAGCTCTCCCGTCCCTGAAAGCCAGGCTGTCTATATCAAGCGGCTCTTCCTCCGCGTCCCTTTTTCTCTGTAAGCGCTTCGTATTCCTTCAGCTTCTGTCTCTCCTCCGGAGTCAGCTGTGTCGGCACCTGAATCTGTATCGTCACATACTGGTCGCCGTGTACCCTGCTGTCCTTCATGGAGACAATTCCCTTACCGCGCAGGCGGATCTTCTTTCCCGACTGTGTGCCGGCCGGAACCTTGCACATCACATTGCCATAGAGGGTCGGAAAGCTGACCTCTCCGCCGAATACAGCCGTCGTAAACGGGATGTCCGCCGTCGTATAGACGTCCATGCCTTTGCGCTCATACCCTGCCTTTGACGCAATATGCACCTTCAGAAGCAGGTCGCCGTTCTCTCCGCCTCCAATTCCCGGCTGTCCCTTGCCCCGCAGGCGGACGCTCTTTCCGTCGTCGATTCCCGCCGGGATATGCACGCTTAAGGACTGCACGCTGCCGCTTCCATCTGCCGCCTGAATGTGAATCATCTTTTCGCACCCAAAGGCTGCCTCCTCGAAGCTGACTGTAATATCCGCATGCAGATCCTCTCCCTTATGGGACGCGTTTCTCTGCCTGAAACCGCTTCCGCCAAAGCCGCTTCGGAAGCCAGCGCCATTCCCGCTAAAGCCGCTTCGGCTCTGGGCTCCTCCATGGAATATATTTTCAAAGATATCCCCGAACATATCATCCATATTGCCGCTGCCGTCAAAATGAAACTCATGATAGGTACCGTCACTGGAACGGTAGCTTCCCGTGCCATAGCCGCCGTTTCCAAAGCCGCCAAAGCCGCCCTGGAAGCCGGAGCTGTTTCCCGCGCCGGAGGCTCGGGCTCCTCCTGTCTCGTCAAAGGCCGCAAATCCGAACTGATCATACAGCTTCTTCTTCTCCGGATCGCTTAAGACGTTGTAGGCCTCTGTCACTTCCTTAAATTTCTGCTCTGCTGCCTTATCGCCCGGGTTCATATCGGGATGATATTTTTTGGCCAGCTTTCGGTATGCCTTCTTAATCTCCTTTTCATCCGCCTGCCTTCCGATACCGAGCACCTCATAGTAATCTCTTTTCATGCATCATCACCTCCCAAACCAGGCGCTGCTCCCGGGCCTTCTTCAGTCCCCGGGCTTCTCAGAAAACAGGGATGCAGGCCCAGCCCGCATCCCTGTTTCCCTGTCCTCTATCTGAAAAGGCATCAGCCTTCTATTGTAATATAGCTGTTGTTTTCTACAACGGGCTTTTCTTCCTTTTTCGGAACTGTGATTTTCAGGACTCCATTCTCAAACTTCGCTTTGATGTCTTCCTGCTTCATCTCATCTCCTACATAGAAGCTTCTGCTGCAGGTTCCTGCATAACGCTCTCTGCGAATATATTTTCCGTCCTCCTGCTTCTCTTCCTTTTTATTTCCAACCGAAGCCGTAATCGTCAGGTACCCATCCTTCAGCTCTGCCTTGAGATCCTCCTTCTTTACACCCGGGAGCTCAATCTCAAGCTCATAGGCGGAAGCCGTGTCCTTTACGTCCGTGCGCATCAGGCTCGCTGCCTCTTTGCCATAGCTTCTCTTTCCTGTATACGGAAATGCAAAATCATTCATAAAATCATCCAGTAAGCTTTCTCCAAAAATACTCGGCATTAACATAATTCATTCCTCCTTATTTTCTGCGGCCCTTCCACCGCTTAGACAACCTTGTAATTGATAAGGAACGCTTCGGAAGCTCTCCGGAAATCCCTTTCCGTTTGTTCCTCCTTCGTTCTGATTATGTTATACCACTCTTGTTAGCACTCGTCAAGTATGAGTGCTAACATTTAATAAATTGTTTATGCTTTTAATATTTGTATAATTATCATAACAATTTCGAAAGATTTTACAGTCTTTTTACCGCGTCCATCGCCAGCTCAGACCGTTCACATTCCTGCGCCGACAAGCTGATCTGCCAGCAGAGGGGACTTCCCTTCATAGCGTTGGCCGCATAGGAAAGGCCGTTTGTGCGCTCATTCAGAAACGGACGGTCGATCTGATGGGGATCGCCAAGCAGAATGATTTTTGTACCGCGTCCTGCCCGGGTAATAATGCCCTTGACCTGATTCGGCGTCATGTTCTGAGCCTCGTCAATGATCAGGTAGGTCTTGACAATCGAACGGCCCCGGATAAAATTCAGCGCTTCCGTCTGAATCAGGCCCCGTTCAAAAATCTCGCTGACCTTATCGCCCAGCTGCATTTCATTTTCATAGCGGCGTCCCTCGTCAGAATCCAGAAGCTGTTCCAGATTGTCAATAACCGGGCGCATCAGAGGCGCGATTTTTTCCTGCTCGTCTCCCGGCAGGAACCCGATATCCTCGTCAAACTGAGCGTTTGGACGGCTGATGACGATGCGGCGGTACTCGCCGTTTGGATTGTTATACAGCTTTTCCAGTCCGACCGCCAGCGAATAAAAGGTTTTGGCCGTTCCCGCCATTCCCTTGATAATGACAAGCGGCGCCTTATCAGCCCCTGTCATCAGGGCCTCCTGCATGAAATACTGGCCCACATTGCGGGGAGAGACGCCATAGGGCCTGCTCTTTTTATAGACCAGCGGAACGACGCGCCCTCCTTCCACACGGCCCAGAAGCGTCTTTTTTGAGGACTGATCAAGCTTCAATACCAGAAACTCATTTTCTGTAAGAAGCAGCCTTTTCCTTTCCCCATTTTCATCCGTCAGATAGACAGCGTCCAGGGGGACGCCGCTTTTCTTAAACTCCTTTGCCAGCTCCTCCGGCAGATAGGCCTCCGCCCGGCCTGTATAAAGAGCGTCGTCGGGACTCACCTGCTCCGTCGTGAAATCCTCCGCCTGGACGCCGAGGATATCCGCCTTAATCCGAAGCACAAGATCCTTCGTCACCAGAACCACCTGTTCCTCCGGATTCTGCTCCTGCAGCCCCCGGCATACCATCAGAATCCGGTTATCCGCCTTATCCTCCGGCAGATCCGGCGGAAGCTCCACATGCACAAAGTTCTTTTCAATGCGCAAAAGGCCGCCTTCCGGCAGCCTCGTTCCCTCAAACAGATCTCCGCTCAAGCGCAGTTCCTCCAGCATACGGATCGCAGTGCGCGCATTCGCCCCGCGCTCGCCCTCCGCCTTTTTCAGTCCATCCAGCTCTTCCAGAACCACCAGCGGCAAAACCACCGTATGCTCCTCGAAGCAGTGCAGCGCGTAAGGCGCCTGAATCAGCACATTGGTATCCAGCACGTAAGTTTTCTTCATAGTACCTCCCCGGATATTGGATTCCACCGCGCATGATGCAGGGCTTCCAGCCAGCGCACAGCATGCGCAGTGTTTTTCTTTACTATAACATCCGGGGCGCTTCCCTTTCTACCAGCCTTCTTTTAAGTCCCGGTAAAGCCTCTGTAAAGCCGGCCCCTGTCCATGGCTTACCGGCATATCTCCTCCGGAACCGTCTCCCGGTCCGGATGCTCCCCGGACCAGCCCAGCTGGGGCAGCGTCATCAGGCGGTGCATATCATCATCCTCAATGGAAAAATCAAACACCTCCAGATTCTGGCGCATCCGCTCCGGAGAAGAGGACTTCGGCAGTGGCAGCACACCGCACTGCAGGGCAAAGCGGATACAGATCTGCGCTTCAGATACCTGGTATTTATCCGCCAGCTCCATAAGAAGCGGCTCTCTTAAGACGCGGGCCCGCCCGATGGGGCTCCAGGCCTCCACCTGAATGCCCATCCGCTGGGAGAAATCCACAGCCGCCTTCTGGATATAGCCCGGATGAAACTCCAGCTGATTCACCAGCGGGACGATGCCCGTCCGCTCCATCAGGCTGTTCAGATGGTGGGGAAGGAAATTGCTGACGCCGATGGCCCGTACTCTTCCCGCACGGTACAGCTCCTCCAGAGCCTTCCAGGTCTCTGCATCCAGCTCCTTCCACTCCGCATTTAAATCCCGGGGCCTGGGCCAGTGAATCAGATACAGATCCAGATACTCCGTACCCAGCTTCTTCAGGGATTCCTCGAATTCCTTCAGCGTCGATTCGTACCCGAGCTTGTCCCGCCATACCTTTGAGGTAATAAAAAACTCCTCTCTGGGGATCCCGCTTTTCCTCACAGCTCTTCCTACTGCTTCCTCATTAAAATAGAAGGCAGCCGTATCGAGATGCCGGTATCCCTGCCGGATGGCTTCGCTGATCACAGCCTCATCCTGATTGTCAGCCGCCTTGTAGGTTCCGAAGCCTACAGCCGGAATGTCCACGCCGTTGGCCAGCGTAAATGTATGACGCATACTTGATTTCCTCCTTTATCACAGCCGCGCTGCTGTATTAAGTATCAGTGTAACACGCCCTGTTCCATACAAACAAGCCTCTTTTCAAAAGAAAAGCCCTAGAGCTTCAGTATCCGCAAAACCGGCGGCCCAAACCGCCCAAAACCAGCCTACAGCACCTTGCTTCCATTTGCTGTCAGCTTAAATCTCACGCCCAGCACCTCTGCCGCGCGCCTGCACATCAGCATCCGCTCCAGGAATATCTCAAAATAATCCAGCATGGAACAGATTTCATCATCCAGGCTGATATCCAGATGAATCACCCGCTTCTCTGCATTGACTGTGAGCTCTGCACTCTTCGCCGCATAGTTCACCCGGTCATGGATATCAAAGGTAGACATGTCCTTATTTCTGACCCGGTCCCGGCGCACATCGGTCTTGTCTGCCAGAATCAGGGCCGCGGAAATCGGGTCAAAGGCCGTGCCTGTATTTTCATCATGATTGCCGACTGCGCTGACCACTGCCGCCACCTCTGCCGGGTCCATCCCCATGTCTCTCAAAATCTGAAAGACCAGGATTGCGCCGGAATGGGCATGATCATGGCGGTTCACCGCGTTTCCTACATCATGCATGTAGCCTGCGATTCGGGCCAGCTCAATCTGCCGCTTCGGATAATCCAGCTGCTTTAAGATTTTTCCGGCTGCCGCGGACACCCGCCCGGCATGGATTTTTGAGTGCTCCGTGTATCCAAGCACTCCGAGCATCTCATTTCCCCGCGCAATCAGCTGATCTACATATTCGTTCTTTATCACATCTTTTACTGTTATTTTCTCCATATTCTTCACTCCTGCTTCTTATCTGGTAGTGTCAAAACTACCTTCTTTTTTTATTGTAAAAGTTACGCTTTACCTTGATTTTTCGGAGGTTTGCAAATAAAAAGAGCATTGACCTCCCTTTTCTGGTATAAT
>NZ_NFLI01000032.1 GCF_002160825.1 Lachnoclostridium sp. An131 | reverse complement strand
GCGGACTAGTAACAACGCTTGCGATACCCGCCCTTTGGGGCGAGCATGTAACTGGCCCTTATGAGGGCCAATCCAAACCACCACTTGAAGTGGTGGTTGTGACTTAGATAAAGCACTGTCGTTAGCACCGACAGACTTCCGTGCGAGAACTCTTAATTCGTTTGCCTGCTCCTTTTTGAAGTGACCATGTGAGGCGGTCGTAAGGAGATGGCTCAGATGAGTCATGTGCATGGAAGCAATGCCCTGAGGCGAAGGAGCCTCTTTCAAAAAGGCATAGACGGCTTTTTGATGCAGGCCGGATTTGAAGAAATACTGCAGTTCAGGGAATACCTGATCCACATAAGAAGTCAGCTGGATCTTCAAACGCGTCCGCTGTTTCATGGCTTTCTGCCGGAAGCGTCCGAACTGTTTGAGATCCGTCATGTCAAGGTCATAAAAAGTGACAAACCTGTAGGAATCCTGCATCAAAAGAGTCTTAGCAATGATGTAAGTGTCAACCTTATCCGTCTTCGTTTTGCGTAGATTGTTTCTGCGCATGGAAGATGCTTTGATCGGGTTGAGTACACACACTTGAAAGGAACTGGCAACAAGGTATCGTACAAGGTTGTCGCCATAGTGTGCCGTAGATTCAAGACCGATGATGATGTTGTCAGATTCGAGGGAATCGAGTCTGGATACCAACATATGGAAGCCATCAGCGGCATTAGAGAATTGAAACGGTTCCATGAGTATTTCGCCATCAGAAGAAATGGCAGAGGCAAAATGGTTGAGTTTGGCAATATCAATACCAACGTAAATCATGAGGAAGGACCTCCCTTTCTAAAGTCTGATACCGTGATATCCACCAGCGATTATCATCGTAGACTTGATTGAAATAAGTACTCGGAAGAAATACTCCCGGCAACATCCAGCACATAAACAATTCAGATAAAGGCAGCGGCAATACACTCCTATAGAGTAGTCAAAGCTACAGAATAAAATCAAAAGTCCACAGTATCTGAATGTATTGAACCACGATATCAGATTAAAAGAAAGGAAATGTGGTGTTTCAGCTTCTATAAACATCATACAAGGTAAAAATGAGATATCAAGATTTGAAATTTGATTATAGTACGAAATTTTTGGTTACTGGTGGTGCAGGATTTATTGGTTCAAATCTTTGTGAAGCCATACTAAATTTAGGGTGCCAAGTTAGATGCTTAGATGATTTTTCAACTGGAAAAGAAGAAAATGTAAAACCTTTTTTAGAAAATTCAAGGTATGAATTTATTAAAGGAGATATTAAAAATTTAGATATATGTTTAGAAGCGTGTAAAGATGTAGATTATGTGTTGCATCAGGCGGCATGGGGAAGCGTCCCTCGCTCTATAGAGATGCCACTATTTTATTGTGCGAATAATATCACGGGAACATTAAATATGTTAGAGGCTTGCAAAGAAAATAGAGTAAAAAAGTTTGTTTATGCGTCTAGTTCTTCTGTTTATGGAGATGAGCCCCATCTTCCTAAGAAGGAGGGGGTAGAAGGGAATAGATTATCTCCTTATGCAGTTACAAAGTTTTGTGATGAAGAATGGGCTAAACAATATACTTTGCATTATAACCTTCCCACAATTGGTTTACGTTATTTTAATGTATTTGGAAGACGTCAAGATCCAAATGGCGCTTATGCCGCAGTTATCCCCAAATTTATTAAACAACTTCTTTCGGGTGAAAGTCCAGTTATAAATGGAAATGGTAAGCAGAGTAGAGATTTTACTTACATTGAGAATGTCATTGAGGCAAATTTAAAAGCTTGTTTATCGTCTAGCGAAGCAGATGGTCAAGTCTTTAATATTGCGTATGGTGGACGCGAATATTTGAATGATATTTATTGGAATATTAGTAAGGCACTTAATTTAAATATTGAGCCAATTTATGGACCTGAACGAAAGGGCGATATTAAACATAGTAATGCGGATATTAGTAAAGCAAGAAAGTTTTTGGGATATGAACCTGAATGGGATTTTAAGAGAGGAATAGAGGCAGCAATTGAATGGTATAAAGAAAATCTTTAATAGGAATTAAGTTGAATTCTAATTCTTTAGTTAGCATCTTTAAATTGAATTTAACAAGTTTTAACAGTGCCGTTGTTCTTGTTGTATTTTGAGTTACTTTGACTTGTATGCATTTAAGAATATGGGCATTATATTTTCATATATGTTCTCGCCTGGACTGAGAATTGTCATGTTGATATACGGACGTCTATGGTTTGGTAAACACAAATAGTTAATAATTTACTGAAAAAGAGAGATATTATTTATTGCATCAAGAACGATTTCTTTGGTGATTTAATTAACATTCTAAAATAGGATTATAATAGCATCATGAAACTATGAAATTATAGTTACCTTAGCTTTAACCAGCAGTCTGGAAATGTAATTCTAAGCAAGCAATAGTGGAGTTGAATTTACAGTTCTAATGTTCCATTTAGACTGGGAGAAATGGGGCAGTCAGAAAAGCCCATAGGACGTAGGTAAAAATCGCCTGTTTAAAATGAGAATGGGTTATTGCAAAGACTCAAAACCTAGTACTAGGAGATGGACTAACATAGACAATTGGTGGAAATGATGACAATACCTATTGATTTTTCAAAAACAAAGAAGATTCTTAGGGAAAGGTGAAAACGGATGTGCCAGATCTGATTTAAACATTGCATATATGAAGATGTAAAGATTATAGATAGTAAAGTAAATTTATCAAGCATGTATAGAGAAAATCCATTTAATGATATTTGAAGGGGATTCTGAATTGTAGCGTAAGTGGGACAACATGTTCTGAGCTAGATGTTATTAAAAAGTATAACTTCAGAATTTTAACAGTGAAAATAGTTACGATAATCGTCCCTTTGAATGAGTGTGCAATTGGATTTTAGAAAGGGAATTTTAGCGTTTAGCATTTGGTAGATTACTTACAAGAAAACCACTTGTAAACGCGATTAATGTTCCAATGTAACACTTTTGGCCTCTATAAGCGCTATATCACGAATGAATGTATTGAATTTATCCATTTTTACTTTGATACATAGAAATGACATGATAGAGTTGAATATAAAAACTTAAAGCTGTTAGTAACAGGAAAGTTTTTGGGATATTTCCATATTGAGCCTAGACTTAAGATTATTAATATTGTACTTAGCTTTATAGTAATCGAATCTGGAGTGGAGCATATGAAAGCTATAAGTGAAAATAAAAATTGGAATAGTTCTATATAAGATTTTCATTAAAAGAAATCGCTGATACAAAATATTAATATGGAACTATTGATATCGATATAAATCAGAAGCATAATTTTCTCATCAATAGCTATCGTAGTAGGTTTGATTAATATAAGCGCTCTGGAGAAAATATGCAGAAATGGTTAATGCATTTAAATATTTCTGATAAAGGTAGTAATAGATTTCTATAAAGTAGTTGATGGTATAAAAACATATATTTAACCACTATATCAGGTTAAAGAAAGGAAATGTGATGTTTATGATTTTATAAACATCATACATGGAAAGAAATGATAAATTCTCAGTTTTTTAAGAATAAAATACTTATGATCACCGGCGGTACCGGTTCTTTCGGTTCTACCGTCCTCAAACATTTCCTGGATTCCGATTTAAAGGAAATCCGCATTTTTTCCCGTGATGAGAAGAAGCAGGATGATATGCGCCATGATTTACAGGCAAAGCATCCTGATTTGGCGGGTAAAGTAAAATTCTATATCGGAGATGTACGCAACATGCGTTCTGTGCAGGATGCCGTACAGGGAGTGGATTACATCTTCCATGCGGCAGCGCTGAAGCAGGTGCCTTCCTGCGAGTTCTTCCCCATGGAGGCGGTCCGCACCAACATAGAGGGAACAGACAATGTTCTGCATGCGGCAGTAGACGCAGGCGTACAGCGGATCGTGTGCCTGTCTACAGACAAAGCGGCATATCCTATCAATGCCATGGGAATTTCCAAGGCCATGATGGAAAAAGTCATTGGCGCCAATGCCCGGGTGGCGGCGGGAAAGACCACCATCTGCTGTACCCGGTACGGAAATGTCATGTGCAGCCGTGGTTCTGTGATTCCGCTTTTTATTGATCAGATTAAAGCAGGCAACCCCATTACCATTACTGATCCGAATATGACCCGGTTCCTGATGAATCTGGATGAGGCGGTAGACCTGGTGATGTTTGCTTTCGAGCATGGAGAGCCGGGAGATCTGTTTGTTCAGAAGTCAGACGCCAGCACAATCGGAGACCTGGCAAAGGCGGTGCAGCAGCTTTTTGGGGATACTGGAACCCACATTATCGGAACGCGGCACGGGGAGAAGCTGTTTGAGACTCTGATGACAAATGAAGAGTGTACCCGAAGCGTAGATATGGGAAATTATTATCGTGTACTGCCTGACGGACGAGATCTGAACTATGATAAATTTTTTGTTCAGGGCCAGGTTCGTACCATGGCAAATGAGGCTTATACCAGCCACAATACCCATCGCCTTGACGTGGAAGGTACGGTACAGAAGATTCTGACTACGGACTATGTGAAGGAAGCTTTGCAGAACTGGAAGAAATAAACCGGGACAGGCTTAACGAGAGGACAGGAGACGAATATGAATATATTGGTTACCGGAGCGGCAGGCTTTGTGGGGAAGAATCTGACCGCATCCCTGAAAAATGTCAAAGAAGGAAAAGACCGGACAAGGCCGGAGCTTGCCATAGACGAAATATATGAATATGATATTTATACAGATCCGGCCTTGCTGGATGAATATTGTGAAAAGGCCGATTTTGTCTTTAATCTGGCAGGGGTAAACCGCCCGAAAAATAACGAAGAGTTTATGAAAGGGAACTTTGGTTTTGCGACTACTCTGCTGGAGACCTTGAAAAAGCATCAGAACAACTGCCCGGTCATGCTGTCCTCTTCGATTCAGGCCACTCTGCTGGGGCGTTATGCAGGCTCTGATTACGGAAAATCTAAGCTGGCGGGCGAAGAACTTTTCTTTCAATATGGGGAAGAAACGGGAGCCAGGGTTCTTGTATATCGTTTTCCCAATCTTTTCGGAAAATGGTGCCGGCCAAATTATAATTCTGCAGTGGCAACATTCTGTCATAATCTAGCCAACGATCTGCCGATCCAGGTAAATGATTCTTCGGTGGAATTGGAACTTCTTTATATCGATGATCTCGTGGCAGAAATGCTGGACGCATTGGAAGGGAAAGAGCATCGCTGCGAATTTGAAGGCGTGGAAGCGGTAGGACAAGAGGGAGGCCGCTATTGCTATGCGCCTGTGACGCATAAGGCTGCCCTGGGAGAGATCGTGGAGCTTTTGAAAGTATTTCAGGCACAGTCCCAGACCTTTCTGATGCCGGAGATCCCGGAGAATTCCTTTGCGAAGAAGCTCTATTCCACCTATCTTTCCTACCTGCCGGCGGAAAAAGCGGCGTTTCCATTGAAAATGAACGTGGACGCCCGGGGCAGCTTTACAGAGCTACTGAAGACGGAGAAGTGCGGCCAGTTTTCTGTAAATATCAGCGGGCCGGGTGTGACGAAGGGACAGCACTGGCATCATAGTAAGTGGGAATTTTTTATCGTGGTTTCAGGCCATGGACTGATTCAGCAGAGAAAAATTGGGCTGGATGAACAGGGAAATCCTTATCCGGTGCTGAATTTTGAAGTGTCAGGAGAAAAGATAGAAGCCGTGCATATGCTCCCAGGCTATACGCACAATATTATCAACCTGTCTGAGATGGAGAACCTGGTGACGCTGATGTGGGCCAACGAGCAGTTCGACCCGGCGCATCCGGACACATATTTTGAACCTGTGGAATGATACGGAAAAATGATAGGCATAGGAATCAGGAAAACCAGCGGAGGGTAAGGACAAATGGAAAATAAGACAGAAATTCGTACAGATTATTCAGATATACATTTTAAGGATAATGGAAAGCTGAAGCTTTTGATTATTGTGGGAACCAGGCCGGAGATTATCCGCCTGAGTGCGGTCATTGAAAAGTGCCGGAAATATTTCGACTGCATCCTGGCACACACGGGCCAGAATTATGATTACAACCTGAATGGGGTCTTTTTCCATGATCTGAGACTGGATAATCCGGAGGTTTATATGGACGCGGTGGGCGACGACCTGGGTGCGACCATCGGGAATATTATCAACAGCTCTTACAAGTTGATGGCTCAGATTAAACCGGATGCTCTTCTGATTCTGGGCGATACCAACTCCTGCTTGTCAGCAATAGCGGCTAAGCGCCTCCATATCCCGATTTTTCACATGGAAGCGGGAAACCGCTGTAAGGACGAATGTCTGCCGGAGGAGACAAACCGCAGGATCGTGGATATCATCTCCGATGTAAATCTCGCTTACTCGGAGCACGCGAGAAAGTATCTCCATGAGTGCGGCCTGCCCAAGGAGCGTGTGTATGTGACAGGCTCGCCCATGGCGGAAGTACTGCATCGGAATCTGGAAGGAATCGAGAAATCGGATATTTTGGAAAAGTTGGGGCTGAAGCCTCGGAAATACATGCTCCTCTCAGCCCATAGGGAGGAGAATATAGATACGGAGAAGAATTTCCTCTCGCTGTTTACGGCGATCAACCGTCTGGCGGAGAAGTATGACATGCCGATCCTGTACTCCTGCCATCCCCGCTCCAGAAAACGGCTGGAATCCTCCGGCTTCCAGCTGGACAGCCGGGTGATTCAGCATGAGCCGCTGGGTTTCCATGACTATAACCACCTGCAGATGAACGCCTTTGCCGTGATTTCAGATAGTGGCACCCTCCCGGAAGAATCCAGTTTCTTCACGTCCGTCGGTCATCCCTTTCCGGCTGTCTGTATCCGCACCAGCACCGAGCGGCCGGAAGCCCTCGACAAGGCCTGCTTTATCCTGGCAGGTATCGATGAGAAGAGCCTTTTGCAGGCCGTAGATACGGCAGTGCAGATGAATTTGGACGGGGATTACGGTATCCCTGTACCGGACTATGTGGAAGAGAATGTAAGTACGAAGGTCGTGAAGCTGATCCAGAGCTACACTGGGGTCGTGAATAAGATGGTGTGGAGGAAATTTTGAGGCTTTTGTTGCATTTTGCACTGTCTGGCAGTATTACTATATTAGTAGTGCAGGAATGTCAGGAACCGAAGACAGTAGAGCAATCTGTAAATCCTACCGAGGAAAGGAGATATTTTATACTTTATAATTCAGAAATCCGTTTTGTGGATGAATTTCTTGTAAATCTGAAGATCAAAGGTATAGACAGAATTCCTTTTGATAATGAGGATTTTTATAATGGAGTAGACAGCATGGCTCTTAATTTCAAAAACAAAAGGAATGAGTTGGGCAATATATCTAATGAATTATCGCTGCTGTTTATAAAAAATCCTTTTGAAAATGTATATAAGAGATTCTATGATGCTATTTCTCAGAAAAACGGAAGCTACTTATCCTTTATTAATCCGGATTATGTGATTGGAGTATTAGATCTTACTTACGAGGATGCAGAATATATTATGGCCAAAACAAGTCAGGGCCCCTGGCACCTTTAGCAGCGCGTGCACTGATAGATTTTGTTCTGGCGCTAATATTCCTATTAATGTATAGGAGGAAAATACTTAATATTTTGCAGTCAGAGGAATGCAGACCTTTATTTTGAAGAGGTCCAGTTGTTTGTAAAGAGATCCTTGTCTGAATATAATGATATTCTCGAGCATAGAGGGAGTCGTTTTTCGGGCAAGGATATTTTTGACTTTGTATGTGGAACCGTGAACTTTGGTGCTGCTGAAATGATGGCTTTGAATTCATCATTGCTGCAAAGGCTCAGACATATCAGATAGCTGGGACTTGCAAGTGTGGTTCTGAATGAATACATTGCCGCATAAAGGACAGGGTGTTGCAAGGTATGCATTATTTGGCATTTACTGAATTACAGTTTGAACCAGGAAGAATACCTGAAAGTATTCCTTACGGATGGGGAAGTCCCGATCGACAATTCCGCCAGTGAATGAGTCCTGAGAAATTTCACAGTGGGATGGAAAATTGGGTGACAATCAATACGGTCAGGGGAGCGCAGGTAAGCGCCGCTAATGAACAGCGGTGCATGATTTGGCAGGAAGCGGAAGATTTGACGTTTACCATTAAACGGCCAAAATTTTCAGTTATAATATAAGCATCTCCTGTTCAAGGGGAAATGGAACGAACAGATAGCAACATAAGATGAGATCGTACAAGAATACTCAGTCTACTAACAAATACAGTTGCTTTACGTATCCAGGGAAGGAGTATGCAAAAATCCTTCTGGGAAAATATAGAATTGGATACTGGTAAAAATAGCATAATTTCCCCAAAAATGTTGTATTTAATGTGCTAATATGATAGTATATACATATGTTGTGCCCCAAGATTAAAGAGAATAGCGACATATGAATAAAAAGTGCGAAAAAAGACAAACAGGGTGAGAATTACCGGACTAATCCAATGCATGAAAGACATAGATATGCACTTGGGATATTCAATGATAGTTTTCATCCTGTTTTTTCTATATATATTCAAATGAAAGGATTTATTCAATGGAACGAATAAAGGATGGGAAGGAGATTGAAGAATGCAGCAAATTATTTACGTGGAAAGATATCTTACATCAGCGGAATACTATGGCTTTTTACTGCCTAAAATACAATTAATTCTAAAATATTATGATAAAACAGACGCAATAATTTTGGATTTTTCTGGAACATTGAAAATAGAGCCGAATGTAATTCCTAATTTGCTTTGTATAGGGCAAAAAATCAAAGATATATTAGGGTATAATGCAATAATTAGAATTCCTGATACATATGAAGGAGGTAAAATAAAAAAATATTTATTTTTAATAGGATTCACAAAATATTCCAAGGGGATATATGATTCAGAGTTTGATTTGTATACTGGATTTGAAGGGAAAACCATAGATCCGTTATGCGGTACAGTTTATTTTGAAAGTCAAGTTAGCAAGGACGAAATAGGGAGAAAATTTGATCAAATGATAGGACCTTTTGCGGAAAAATACTTAAGGAAATTTGACAAAATCAACATGTTCAACGGACAAATTGAAAATGATATAATAAATTTATTAAAAGAGTTGGCTGTTAATGCAAAGGACCATGGAAAAAGTTTTTCATATACAACAGTACATGCTAAATATTCTAAAAGGATTATATATATTTCTATTTCGGATGCGGGGCAAGGTTTTTTTCGTTCATGTATGGAAAAATATAAAAAGGAGCTTTTAGAAAATAATCAAACTATTAGTAATGAAGTAGAAGCGATTTTATATTGTATATATGTAAGAAAAGCAAGCAAAATATTTGGTCTATACTCTGTAATAAATAATACTATCACTAATAAAGGAATCGTGCGGATTCACTCCAATGATTCCCAGGTGATATTTACGAATAAGATAAAAAGAGAGTTTGAAAAGCAAGATTTGTTGAAAAATCAAAAATTCTGGAAATACTATGTGAGGCGTAATTTAAAATTTGATGGGACGCATATAGAATTGGAAATTCCATTTTAAAGAGGTAATAAATATGCAGGTATATATAGAAAAAGAACTAGTCATGATTCCAATGGCATTAAATTCTTTTTATTACAATATTCCTTTTGGAGCAAAAAAAATTGTATTTTCGAAAACGGTGTCTATTAGTGAAGAATTTATGGAAATATTGTTAAATTATATAAATGAATTACCGACCGAAAAACATATTATTTTGGACTTGGAAAATATTGACTATGCCTTCAAGCTATTTGAAGAGTTTCAGAAAATTAACAGGCCTTTAATTTTTATTAATATAAATACACAGTCATTACGTGAAAAAATTAAAGAGAATCTTCCTGGAATACAATTAGATTCTAAAGGGACGAATGGGACGTTAAATGCTTATTTTAACAAAAGTGTCCTGGATATCTGCTCGCAATATTCTTCCTGCATCTCACATAAGGTCTATGTAAAAATTGTAAAAGAACTGATTGATAAAGTAAAGAAATCTTCGGGCGAGCCGCATAAATTAGATTCATCTGGTCTGTATAGCAATATGTATGTGAATGTTAAAAAGCTTTTTTTAGAGCCAGAATGTTACTATGCAATTGTTTATGGTTTGGCTCGAAAAATTGTTGATTCAGATATAGAATTTGATGGGTTTGTGAGTTCAAGTAAAAATGGGGCGCTGTTGGCTAACTTATTAGGTATGCTGCTTGATAAGAAAGTGATACATATTATGGGAATAGGTCCCAAATATTCCATGAACATAGGAAATGTTCAGAAGGAAATAAAGAAAAGGAAGAATTATATCTGTATTTTTGACTTTCGATGTACTGGTACAGAAATGAAAATTTTGTCTGCATTGATAAACGCCAATGATGCATATGTGCAGGGATATGCAGGAATTGCTGTATATAAATATGATCTAAAAGATGTCTCGGAAAATATAATGCTCTACCTTGTTGACATTAAGGATGAAGAGATACCGTATAAAATTGCAGGCGAAAAAGAGGATCTTATAAAATTGATGGATGATTAAAGGATGGTAGATGATGATGAGTAAAGATATTGCACCGGAATATAAAGATTTTGAATGTATTAAACAGCTTGGTGTATATCAGGAAGCTTTTATTAAACTTGTTGAATGTTATGGCCAGGAGTTGAATGGGGGAAGGATTATCATAGAGGATAGTGTATATACTCTTCATGATTTTGATCATCATTGCATAGAAATTTACAAAATTATAAGTGATGTACTATTGGATCCCAAACGAGCTTATTCGTCCCCGGGGCTTACAAAAAGGGAGTTATATATATTGGATATGGCGGTCTTGTTTCATGATATATCAATGAGTCAGGATATCATGGCAAAAAGAGAAAGCCATTCAAAAAGTTCGGCTGATTATGTGCAGGAATTGTTTGATAATACTAAAAGTCTGTTTTCTAAAGAAAGTCAGTTAACTATAAATGAACTCAATGCATTAAAAGCGATTATTATTGCCCATAGCGATATAAAAGATGGGACAGTTCCTCCGGAAGAACAAGGGCTGGGTGCCACTGCGTTATCAAAACCAGTACCTGCGAAAAGTGGGATGATTCGTCCGAAACTATTAGCGGGTATTTTACGGTTGGCTGATGAATTAGATGTTACAAATGAACGCTTGGGATGTAGAAGTATTGAGGAAAGCCTAAGAAAGTGCCAAGAAAAATTTGAGAATATGAAAATGCAGTTGAAAGTGGAAGAGGGAGAAGGGCTTCTGGAGGCTGAATATGAAAAATATGAAAAGTATGTGGAGTCTCTTTCGTATTGGAAAAACCTTTATCTATTTTCCGAAGTAAGAAGAGAAATGCAGGATGATACAATACAATTGATAACAGATGACAGATATATTCGTGAACTGTTGGAACAAGGTAACACGCCTCCTGCCATTGCCAGAAAAATATTAAAAATATATGAAAAAATAGATAAAGAATGGAAAAATATTAAGAAGTTTATTATAGATGATTCTTCTCAAAAAGTTGATGTAAAGAGTTTTTTCCCTGTGTCAGAAATAAATATACAGTGCGGGCTGGAAGAAGTCAGGCAAGAATTAGAGAAGCAGCTTTTTAATATTTATTCTAGCCAGGATGTAACGGTAACAAATGTGCAAATAGAAGCCGTTAAGGAAGACGATGGTGAAGAAAAAAGAACTTTAGAGCAATTGCAGGAGGAGGTGCAAATAATTGATCGAAACCTTTCGGATAAATTGATGGCTGAAACGAAACGGCGCCACCTTCTCAAAGTAGGTCATTTTCTTTTAGATGATATATTTTGCGCAAGAGATTGGATTGATACAAAAGAAATCGTTGAGACAAAAGCTATCGCAGATAAAATCAATGCTTGTTTTATTGAACATATAAAGAAAAACATTAGATTAGATGAAAAGAATGTAATTATTGGATTGGACCTCGAGGGTGCATTATTAGCTTCCAGAATAGGAATGAGTCTAAAATTACCCTTTACTTATATTATACCTGTAAGAGATCAGCCTAATTTTTCAAAAAAAGAATTAGAGGTATCGATAAAAGAGTTTGATGGTATAATTTTAATTGCGGATGTTATAGTTGCATTTGATACTATAAAAAAGGCCTTAAACGAAATAAGCAATACAAATGGTATTAATGAACAGGAACTTTTAAATAAGGTAGTTATGATCTATAGCATATTTTATAGAGAAAGTAATTTAATTAGTCTGAAAGGATTAGGTGAATTAAAGAAAAAAACATGCTGTTTAAACATGGATTTTCCGGTTGAATTATTCAGAAAGAAAGAGTGTCATTATATGAAAAATAATGAATGCCTTGCATTGAATTGTCGTTCAAAAAATATTAACAGCAAGATGTGAGTCAAGGCCAAACTGCTTATTATGCTGAGCCTAAAAGGAATTGCAGAAGACGTCTGTGATGTCCTGCAAAGATCTCAAAGAGGAGGTTTCTCGAATATGTTATCTACGGTGAATAACATGGTGTCTTCAGAAACCGTGAAGGTAGTAGCGAAGGATTTGTATCATAAAATCCTTGATGTTCTTAACTTAGATCCAATAGCAGCTTTAGATCTCATTAAAGATCTAAAGAATCTTCCCTCAACGATAAGAGATGGGATCTTCTTTGAATGTTTTGAGGCCTATATTTTAAATTTAAATGAATATGATCATGAAAAGAAAGCGTTTGTTGAGGATAATCTGAAAAAGTTGGTAATCTCATTAACAGAAGCAAGCCCGAATGACGAAACTGATTATGTAGGAGACTCCACTAAGCTTTATGAGTACGCGAAACGGATTGTAAAACTGATTGATGACTGTGGAACTATCCAGAAAGCAGTGTATTTATCAAATATTTCCAGAGCACTTGCTAAACACGAAATTGATAAAAGATTATTTTTTAAACTGGGGCAATGTATCAGAATGTTGACGGAAGAAGATCTTCTATTTCTGCGAGAAAACGTTAAAGAGGGGATAATCAGTGGAGAGGGCGATTATATAGATGATTTCAGAGGATTAGGGCTAATGTATGAGGTGGATACCGGATTTGCTTATTCAAAAAAAGCTTTCCAA
Organism: Lachnoclostridium sp. An131; assembly: GCF_002160825.1. GTDB lineage: Bacteria > Bacillota > Clostridia > Lachnospirales > Lachnospiraceae > Laedolimicola. The sequence continues at coordinate 613 of NZ_NFLI01000032.1, read as the reverse complement.
CTTTTGAAATATGCTTTGGACTATGAAGGAAGAAGTATCCCGGAAAAATTTCCTGAAAGAAATATAATAACAGCAGCTACAAAAGATGAGATTAAAGAGGCAATGGAGAAGGTTGATGAGATTGATGGAAGAACAAAATGGGGGAAATTTTAAAGTGAAAAAGCATTAAAAATGCATAGGCCTAAATATAGTCCTTATTGTTGGCTTATACAATAGGAGGGAGTTGGTAAAGAATTTTAGAAGCTACAAAGAGGAAACGGTAATTTATTTTGATGCTCTCACGGTATTAGTTGGCAGAAATGACATGGGTAAATCTACAATTCTTGAAGCGTAGATAGGGAGTATCCCAAAGTTTGTGTAAACCTTCAAACTGATGTAAGATAGTGAGGTGCACCCTAAAAGTTAGACTTTTTAAGCGTAGCAGTTTTATGGCTGCTACGCTGTTTTTATGCAGCCAAGAGGTTAAGTCGAGACCGTTTCAAGTTTTGTGTAAACTGAAAAAACGTACACGGTAAATCAGTAGTACCGTGCCAGTTTCCTCGCTCCATGAGATAATAACTCCAGAAAACTACAAGTTTTTTAAAGGAGTTATCGCCATGGATAAAATCACACA
>NZ_NFLI01000031.1 GCF_002160825.1 Lachnoclostridium sp. An131 | reverse complement strand
CTGCATGTTCGGCGCTCCTTTGTTTTACTGGAACTATTGTACCGCAAACCAAAAGAAAAAGCGAACCGGATAAAAAAGAAGGTTCGTCATTCTCACCAAAGGATAAACACTCTGAAAAGCCGAAAAAACTAATAGTTTTTTCAGTTTTTCAGAGTACTTATCCACACAGCAGCTTATAGCTGTGAAGTACTCTTAATTGAATGAATGGTATGAGCCCCGGTTGTGGATAACTCCCGCCGTGTCTGCAATAGTAGATACGAAAAGATTTTTTATTTTCTCCGTTTTGCACAACGATTCACAGAAGATCGCTGGGCTGAACTTCCTGGATCGGGTGTCTGGATACGATCTCCAGTCCCTGCATCAGCGCACGGTACTGCTCCAGAGTGATTTCCAGTGCCTCTTCTGTTGTGCGGGGCCAGCTGAAACCGCCAAGCTCCAGCCTTTTGTAAAGGAGAAGGAATCCATCCCCTTCCCATACGAGCCCCTTGATGCGGTCACTGCGCCTTCCACAAAACAGAAAGAGGATATCCTTTTCATATGGATCCAGCTGGAAGTTGAATTTCACAATGGATGCCAGTCCATCAATCCCGCGCCGCAGATCCGTATAACCTGTGGCAATGTAAACTTTCCGAAAGCCGGATGCGTTATTCAGCATGGAGGATTCCTCCTATCCGGGAGAGTAATTCTGCTGAGGCTGAATTCGAGATTTCCAGGACGAGGTTCCCTTTCCGGATTACCAGATCCGGATGGAAAATGGATGATGCATCTGGTGATGCAGCCGGAAGTTTGATCTCAGCAAAAGATACCGTCCTTTGAGCGGCAGACAACGGTTCTGTCTCTGCAACTACAGGTAATGGCGGATTCTGAGATGCTTCATAGGCTTCCCGGCGCAGGATACGTTGCCAGTAAAAGAACTGCTTCTCAGAGATCCCGTTTGCACGGCACCATGCGGTCTTGGACATCCCGCTGTTCATACATTCATTCAGAATCTTGGTCCAATGCTCTGCACGGACTTGATGTGTGATTTTATCCATGGCGATAACTCCTTTAAAAAACTTGTAGTTTTCCGGAGTTATTATCTCATGGAGCGAGGAAACTGGCACGGTACTACTGATTTACCGTGTACGGACGGGAAATACAAATGGGAGATAAAACATGACAACACTTCTGATTATGCTTTTGGGAATGGGCGCCGGACGCTTCTTCCCTGTCAGCCAAAAGAGAAAAAATGAACTGCTGCAGCTTTTCTGCACGCTGCTTTTGATCTTTTCCATGGGAGCAGGCCTGGGGCAGAGAGAGGATTTCTTTTCGGAGCTGGGGGTTCTGGGCCTTCAGAGCTTTGTGTTCTTTTTGATTCCGGCGGCCGGGTCCACTGCGGCTGTCTATCTTCTGACCAGGCGTTTTATGGACGAAAATGAGAGAGGCAGGCAGCAGGCGCACGGCGGGGATGACAGGGAAAGCAGGGAAGACAGGGAGGACAGCCGGAAGAGTAAGAGCGATCCGATGATGTTTCTGGCGCTTGGCGCGCTGCTCTTAGGGATAGGCTGCGGGGCGGCTCCCGTTCTGTCTGATTTTCTGGAACCGCTGACGTCCCGCACCGAATGGATTCTCTGGGTTCTGATGTTTTCTGTAGGCATAAGCGTCAGCCTTCATAAGGGCATATTAGACGGGATTCGCTATTATCATGTGAGGATTCTGGTCATTCCCTTCGGGATCATCGCGGGCTCTCTGGCTGGAGGAGTTCTGTGCGGGCTGATTTTGAATTACCCGGTAAATGAGGCGGTGTCTGTTGCCAGCGGACTGGGCTGGTACAGCCTGGCAGGCGTGTCCATTAGCAGCCTGGCAGGGGCCAGCCTGGGAAGTATTGCGTTTCTGAGCAATCTGCTGCGGGAGATAGGATCCTTTTTTATGATTCCCTGGATTTCCCGGCATTTTAATGCGTGTACCTGTATTGCCCCGGCGGGTGCGACCAGCGAGGACACCACGCTGCCCATGCTGATCCGCTATACGAATGAAGAGACTGTAGTTTTTGCCGTGCTAAACGGAATCATCTGCTCCACCTTCGTGCCGGTGCTGATTTCCCTCTGCTATTCATTCTGATCTGGCAGAGGGTTCTGCCTGTCCGGCGCCTGCCGGTGCTGAAATTTCTTCTGCTTCCGATGGAAAAGGAGCAGTGTCTGGTTTTGTGAAATTCTGAGAAGCGCTGTTCATGTAAGGCCCCCTGATTATAGTATGAATATTATAGCATGATAGAGAAAAAGATGGTATGATTGGTTTCGGAGAAAAACAGCTTTAAATGATAAAGGAGTACGGAAAAATCAATGAGTATTTTGAATGTAGAGCACTTAACCCACGGCTTTGGAGACAGGGCTATTTTTCATGATGTGTCCTTCCGGCTGCTGAAGGGAGAGCATATCGGCCTGGTGGGGGCCAACGGAGAGGGAAAATCCACGTTTATGAATATCATCACCGGCAAGCTGCAGCCGGATGAGGGAAAGATAGAGTGGGCGAAGAACGTCCGGGCAGGCTACCTGGATCAGCATACGGTTCTGGAGAAGGGAATGACGATCCGGGATGTGCTGGCTTCCGCCTTTGGCTTTCTGTTTGACCTGGAAGCGCAGATGAATGAGATGTATGAGAAAATGGCGGAGGCCTCCGAGGAAGAGATGGAGCGCTATATGGAGGAGACAGGAGTGATCCAGGAGCTCCTGTCCGCCCACGACTTTTATAGAATTGACGCAAAGGTAGAGGAGGTAGGGCGCGCTTTGGGGCTTGCGGATATCGGCCTCGACCGGGATGTGACGGAGCTGTCCGGCGGCCAGCGCACGAAGGTGCTTCTGGGCAAGCTTCTTTTGGAGAAGCCGGATATCCTGCTGCTGGATGAGCCGACCAACTACCTGGATGAGGTTCACATTGAATGGCTGAAGCGGTATCTGAATGATTACGAGAACGCGTTTATTCTGATTTCGCATGATATTCCCTTTCTCAACAGCGTCGTCAATCTGATTTACCATATGGACAACCAGGAGCTGAACCGCTATGTGGGCAATTACGACAGATTCCAGGAGGTCTATGCAGTAAAAAAGGCCCAGCTGGAGGCAGCCTATAACCGGCAGCAGAAGGAGATTGCGGAGCTTAAGGATTTCGTGGCGAGAAATAAGGCCCGCGTAGCCACGAGAAATATGGCTATGTCACGGCAGAAGAAGCTGGATAAGATGGATCTGATCGAGCTGGCGGCAGAGAAGCCCAAGCCGGAATTTCATTTCAGGGAGGCCAGGACTCCGGGCCGTTATCTGGTGGAGGCCCATGATCTGGTCATCGGTTATGAGGAGCCGCTGTCCTCCCCGCTGAATTTCCAGATGGAGCGGGGAGAGCGCGTGGTTCTGACCGGTGCCAACGGAATCGGCAAGACTACGCTGCTCAAAAGCATTCTGGGACTTATCCCGCCTCTTTCAGGAACAGTGGAGCTGGGCGATTATCTGGAAATCGGATATTTCGAGCAGGAGATGAGCCAGGACATAGACGCCACAGCGCTGGAAGAGCTGTGGAAGGAATTCCCGGGCTTCAGCCAGTTTGAAATCCGCTCCGCCCTGGCAAAATGCGGGCTTACGACCAAGCACATTGAGAGCAAGGTGAGGGTGCTGAGCGGCGGCGAGCAGGCCAAGCTCCGCCTCTGCAAGCTGGTGAACAGGGCCAGCAACCTGCTGGTGCTGGACGAGCCCACGAACCATCTGGACGTGGACGCAAAGGACGAGCTGAAGAGGGCGCTTCAGGAGTATAAAGGGAGTATTTTGATGGTGTGTCATGAGCCCGAGTTTTACGAGGGCCTCGCTGCCAGGGTGTGGGACTGCAGCCAGTGGACCACACGAGTGTAAATGACTGCAGGCCTTATAGTTTCATCCAGTATCATGCTTTTTGTTTACAATTTCTATCTATAAGATTTAAAGACAGGTACCCGGCGTTTTGAGGACAGCTGCGGCAGCTGTCTTTTTTTATGATCTTTTACAGGGCATATTGATGCAAATGCGATGCAATCGTAATGCAGAATGAACATAGTCCACGGCCGGGGAACATTTGACAGAGGAGGAATTTTTGATGAAAAACAAGAGGATAAAAAGGATAATTACTGCTGCTGTCCTGGCGGCTGCACTTTGTATTACTTTGGCCGGATGCGGAAATGGTTCGAAAGAGGCTCCGCAGGCGGACGCACCAGGCAAACCGGAAACCGGTGAAGGCATATCAGAGGAAGCTGCTTCCCAGGAAACAGGCGTAGAAATGCCGGAGCATTATGATAAGGAGGCAGGCAATGTTTCCTTCAAAACAGAGGTAATCGTTTCTGATGAGGTCCGGGAGAGCGGCTTGCAGAAGCTGTCTGCATCTGTACAGAAGCCTGATCCAGAGAAGGTACTGGAGTGCCTTATGGGAGACACAGAGATCAAGGCGAAAAATGAGGAGGAAAATAATTACTGGTATGAGGGAGCAAATCATGAAATCCTCACAATCAATGATACCTCTATCGGATTTTCTACGCAGTTTTCTGTCTATGTAAGCAACGCATTCCGGCTGCAGCAGGGGTATTCCGATTACAATGCAGATAAATACAGGCTGGATAAGGATTTGGAATTTGCGTCAAGACAGGAAGCCTTTGAGAATATCCGCCAGGTGCTGGAGATAATGGGAATCAGGATTGGAGATGACTATCAATGCTATGTTCTGGAGCATGCTGTGATGCAGAGCGAGGAGGCTGTAATGGATATCAATGGGAATCTGGATCCGGCGAATTATAAAGGATCGTGGACACAGGATGACGATTCCTACTATTTTGTTATAAACCAATCTTACGGGAATACGCCGGCTTATCATGTTTTTTATGACAATTTCCCGCTGGCTGCAGATGAAAATGCTCCGATACAGGTTTTGTACAATCAGGATGGCATCCAGTTTCTTCAGCTCGAAAAGGTATTTACCTTCACAGAGCAGGAAGGCAATTATGACTTAAAGCCTTTTGAGAAAATGGCAGAGGTTATCGAAATGAAATATGGGATGCTGTTAGACGGCAGTACCTATTCTGTCAATCAGGCAGTATTGTATTATATGGAAAATAAGGCCGGCGGGGGACAGTATGAGGTGCTCCCGGTCTGGATTTTCAATACGACAGATAACGGGACAGGAAAGAAGCTGCAGGATATTGTAGACGCCCAGACAGGCGAGGAAATACTATGGGAAGAGAGGTAGCGCTGTGGAATTACCTCCGGGCAGATTTGTACCGTGCGGTTGTTTCGTGGAGATTTTTAACCGGGGCGCTGGGGGTTACTCTCACGATGTACCTTGCATCCATGGAAGGAATTGCAGGCGATACGAACGTAACCTATGTGGTGTGGCTGATTGTTTACGGGATGCCGTTCATGCTGAGTCTTGTATTTTCGGCATTCCCGTTTTCGGGCTGCTTTTGTGAGGACTTTGAAAATAAATATGCTTATCTGCAGATAGAAAGAGGAAATCTGAATCTGTATACAGTCTCCAAAATAATCACGATTATGCTGGCTGCAGTTCTTGCCATGACGGCAGGGGTTATCTTATATGTGAGTATTCTGCATATCTGGCTGCCGTGGTTTGATGCCGGGGATGCGGTATGTCAGAGCGCAGCCGCACTGGGAGGCTTTAGAGGAGTCATAGGCAGCGGTCATTATCTCCTGTATTTTGCATTGTTTGGACTGCAATATGGAATTCTGGCTGGCGTTCTTGCGCTGCTGGCGGCATATGTATCGCTGTTTATCAGTAACAGGCTGCTCACTTTAGCCGTTCCATTTATGGGCTTTTATTTCATCTCCTATTATAGCGGAGCGCTGTTTGGGGCAAATGAGAAGCTGAATTTGACGTATATTTTTAATGCTTCCTATAATCTCTGGAACAATGATATCGCTTCGTTTGCATATGCCATTTTTACCGGCGTGCTTCTGGGCGGAATTTTAGGAGTATTGATGCTTTACAGATTAAAAAGGAAAATTGGAAATGAATAAAATAGGCACACAATTAAAATTTAGCTGGCGTTTATTTGTCGATAGAACCGTATCGGTAAGAATGCTTACGCTTTTGCTCCTGCTGGGATTCGTGTACCATATTTTTCTTTCTCCCTTAAACAGCTTTCTCAAATCCGTGCAGTATCCAATCTGTCCCTGCGTATTTCCGTTCCTGCTGTCTGATATTTATTTTCTGATTCTTTTTATGTCGGCTGCTGTTTCCTATTTTTCTGACGCGCCGTTTATGAAAAGCTGGACGATGTACCAGGTGATTCGTACAGGGCGGGTGCGATGGGCTCTGGGGCAGATCGAAGCCATTATTCTGAGCTCTTTTGCGTTTGTCATATTGGCGGTCAGCATGACGGGAATAGTATTCCTGCCGGATATTACTTTGAGTGAAGGATGGGGAAAGGTTCTTTACACGCTGGCTATGACGGGAATTTCAGGGGAGTTTGATATTCCATTCAGTATTTCTTATGAGATAATCAGCCGTTATACAGTTTGGGAGGCATTGGGTGTTACGATCCTGATAAGCGGCATGGTGATTACCTTTATCGGACTGCTCATGTTCTGCGTCAGCCTGATTGGTTCCCGCTTATGGGCGAATATGCTGGCTATGCTCTTTGTAGTCATACCTATGGTACAGCTGAATCTGGGCAGGGCTGCTGCCGGGCTTGCCTATATCTCTCCGGTATCATGGATGAACCTGTCCCAATTAGATATCAGGAGCGCTGGAATCAGAGGAGCTGGAAATACGCTGTCTTTAGGCTATTGTACAGCTGCGCTGGGAATTACATGCCTTCTGCTGAGTATAGTAATTATCTGGAAAATAAGAACGGCTGATTTTCAAATGGTAAAGGACGATTAAAATGGAACAGACAATAATCAGAGTAGAAAATGCTTGTAAGAGCTTTCGGGGGCATAAGGTGCTGAAACACGTTTCCCTGACCTGTGAACCGGGCAATATATATGGAATCATTGGATATAACGGGTCCGGAAAAACAGTATTATTCAAAAGCATATGTGGATTATATCGGCTGGATGAGGGAGAAATCTGGATTGGCAGTAAGAAAATGAAACGGGACATAGATGTGCTGACAGAAGCAGGCATTATCATCGAGGAGCCGTCTTTTCTCAGAAATTACAGCGGGTATCAAAACCTGGATTTTCTGTACAGAATCAGAAATAAGAAAAACAGGCAGCACCTGTATGACGTCATGAGGAAAACAGGCCTTGACCCGCTGTCAAAGAAAAGAGTGTGCAATTATTCTCTGGGAATGAGGCAGCGGCTTGCCATTGCACAGGCAATCATGGAAGAACAGCCGATCCTGATACTCGATGAACCCATGAATGGGCTGGATAAGCGGGGCGCCGCAGAAATGAGAGCGTTTTTTGAGGAGCAGAAGCATCAGGGAAAGACGATTCTGATGGCAAGCCACAATAAAGAGGATATAGACGTATTGTGCGACCGGGTGTATGAGATGGATGCGGGTGTCTTAACCTTGCTGAGATAAAAAACTCCTTGAAAATCATTTTAATTGGGGTTACGATTTACTTAGACATCGATGTGAATTGCGTGCTCCTATTCTATAACAAGGAAAATCCGCTGTTTTGCTTGAATGTTAATCTGCGTTGCTTGTGGCAGCGGGTGCTTCCCCGTACAATAGCTGTAACAACGAAAGGAAAGGAGAGCATTCCCAATGTTAAATGAAAACATTAAGGCAATCAGAAAATCAAAAGGGCTTTCGCAGCAGGAGCTTGCTGTCAAATTGAATGTGGTACGACAAACAGTCTCCAAGTGGGAACAGGGGTTGTCCGTTCCTGATTCTGATATGCTAATCTCGATATCGGAAGCGCTAGAGACGCCTGTAAGCACTTTACTGGGAGAAACGGTGGCAGAACTGAAGGTCGATGACTTAAAGGCGATTTCCGAAAAATTAGAGATTATAAACCTGCAGCTTGCCCAGAGGAAGACGACCAGGAGGAAAGTACTTCATTGGCTGCTTATCTCTTTGTGTGTAGTCATAGTAATCATTTTTGCGGTTTTGGCGGTATGGAACAGTCCCTATTTGAGCTGGGATTATAGCGATCCTGAAACTGCTGTTGTCGGAGTTGGTTTTCATGCGCTTGAGTGGCTGTTTGTCAGAGCAGCGCCGATTATCTTTGTGGTGGCAATTGGTGGGATCTTTTTGACACGGGAAAACCGTAAATGAAGCGTTTTCATCATTAGGCCAGGCTGGCAAAATAAATCCTTGACGGTGATGGATAAATTGCAATTTGAAAGGATGGTGCTGTATGAAAAAGGGTGTCTTGATATTATTGACGTTTGTTCCCATAGCTGTCGGATATATAATTAATCTTTCTATATTGTGGCCTGCAATCGGTCTGATTATTTTCTATATTCTTCCTTTGGCTACATCCGTATTTTGGTTTTATCTTGGCAGGCTGTATGCTGGAAGCACTTGGAAAACCATTCCAGCGCTATTGATCGGTAACGCAACAGGCGTCATTTCTCTGCTGGTTTATTTGTGGCAGTACTTATTGGAAACTGATGAGACAATGAACCTGGCTTTAGCAGCTGCTTCACAAATGTTTTCGAATTCTGCCCCAATATATTTGCTGGCAAGATTTGCGATTCTTTTTGAATCTCAGCCAAATTATATCGGAAGAGCATCCATGGTTGCTTTGAATGTCATCTCATTTATGTATATGATAGTGATTTTTGTGCTCGGCTTCATCTGGGGCAAGAAAACTAAAAAAATGTAATGTAAAACAAAGTGGGGGTTATCAATATGGGATTGAAAACTATTCCGTCGGGAGGTTGACTGTAAATGAACAGAATCCGCAGGCCAGAGGATTTTATGAGCACATGGGTTTTCGAGTTTACAGAAGAACCGACCTTGATGAACAAGGAAATCCCTACCCCATTTTGTATATGAACTGTTAAGCAAGTCAATAAAACTAAATAGCAGCCACCATCGGTAATTAATGAAAGCAGTAAGTCTGAAAAAGATTTGCTGCTTTTTGGCGGCTGCGGCGAACCAAAGACCGCGCCTGCAAGAGACCTTGGCGACCGCTTACAATCTCGGAACGTGTCTTTTGGGAGTTTTGCTGGATGTTGAACATCCGGCCTTCCCTTGGTATCATTCTTACCGTGAAAAGACGGGAGCTTCAGCGATAAAAGGAGAGAATGATAAAAATGGTTATTGTATATTTTTCAGGGACAGGGAATTCAAAATATATCGCAGAAAAATTTGCTGACAGAATGCAGATTGAAGCACATAGTATTGAAGAAAATATAGATTTTGGGAAGATATTTGATAAAGTCGATACGATAGCAGTATGCTATCCAATTTATGGATCCTGTGTTTCCCTAATCATGAGGGAATTTGTAAAAAAGTATATCCATTTTTTGAAAGTAAAAAGCTGATAATCTTTTGCACACAAATGTTATTTTCAGGAGACGGTGCAAAGGCATTTGCTCGTTTAATCCCTGATTGTGACGGAAGGGTTCGTTATGCAGAGCATTTCAAAATGCCCAATAATATTTGTAACTTTGCATTATTTCCAATGACAGAGAAAGAAAAAACAAAAAAGCCATGGAGGGCGCTTGGAAAGCTGGATAAAATCTGTTCTGACATTCAGAAAGGCATCGTAAAAAAGAGAGGTTGGAATGCTTTCTCCAATATACTCGGAAAAACCCAAAATATAGCATATCCTAAAATGGAAGCAAAGGCTAAGGCTTCTTTTCGTACAGATGATTCTTGTATAGGATGTGGTTTATGTGTTAATAAGTGTCCTATACATAATCTTGAATTAGTAAATGGAAAAGTTAAACAAAATAGAAATTGTACTCTTTGCTATCGGTGCGTAAATATATGTCCGAGACAAAGTTGTACAGTTTACTTTACAAAGAAACCAAAGAAGCAATACAAAGGAATTTCATAGATCTTGACTTAGGCAGGCAAATGGAATACGCTTTATTTTACGTGTTATATAAGCGGCGGTATTCCAAAGCAGGAGTATCGCCGCTTGTTGTTAAATCTGATGTGTGAGTATCCAGTTTAGTAAATCAGAAGATTGAATAGTGCCTGCTGCTAATTGCAGGATAACATCGGACAATTCTGTTTGCGTATGCTGTAATTCAATCCCGTTTAAAGCAAGGAATACCAACATGACATGTGCGCCGATACGTTTATTTCCGTCTATAAAGGGATGATTTTTTACCAGACCAAAACAAAGACGGGCTGCTTTCTGCTGAAGAGATGGATAGACATCCTCCCCACCAAAGGTTTGAAACGGAGCATTCAGCGCAGAGTCTAACATTTCTTCATCGCGTAGGTCGGACGAACCTCCGGTCTCTGCAATGAGCTGTTCGTGCAGTAGAAGTATCTGCGATTTGGATAAGCGGATCATTTAGCAAGGACCTCGTAAGCCTGTCGATTCTTTTCGATGAGACGTTTGGAAATAGCCTTGACATCTTCATCGGAAGCGATCTGTTCTTGTTCAGCAGCGCTGAATTCCATGACCAGATACCGAGGAACGTTGTTTTTTAATATAATAACAGAACCATTCTCGTCTACCAGGCGTGCTACTTTAGAGAAATTCTGATTGGCATCAGTGATGGAAACCAGGTTTTTTGTGTTAATATTCATAATGACACCTCCTTTTACTGCCTTTACTTTTATTATATACAAGAATAGGATAAATTCAACCTATTTCCATAAAGTTACAACTAGATGTTGTCAAAAATGGAAAGAAGATTTTACAGGTCAAAACTTCGGATGCAAAATTGTTTTTGAACAAGCTTCAGCAGGATAGTAAAAGATATAGCACAATCAAGAGAATCCGGGGGAGCTGCGGCCTGCCTTTCAGATGGCGGTGGATGATGATGTCCTCCGCAAAAATCCATTTAGTTTTGAGCTTGCCACGGTGGTAGTCAACGATAGTGTGACTAGGGAGGCTATTACCAGAAAATAGATGCGACAGTTCTTGAAATTCGTCCATGACGATAATGTGTACTGTAAGTATTACGAAGTAGTTTATATCCTTTTTCATACAGGAATGCGTATCTCGGAATTTTGTGGCCTGACACTGAAGGATCTGGATATGAAGAATCGAATCATAAACATTGACCACCAGCTACAAAGAACTTCCGATATGCGGCTGGTTATCGAGTCAACGAAAACCAATGTAGGAACCAGGAAGCTGCCTATGTCCGAAGGTGTATTCCGGTGTTTCCAGGCCATCATCGAGGACCGGGAAGCACCAAGGTATGAGAGAGTGGTGGACGGATACACAGGATTTCTGTTTACGGATAGAGAGGGGCTTCCTCTGGTGGCGATGCATTGGGAGCATCGATTAAACATATGATAAAACGATACAAAGACATTTACCGGGTTCAGATGCCGAATATCCCCCCGTATGTCTGCCGCCACACTTACTGCAGCAATATGGCGAAATCAGGCATGAATTCAAAGACACTCCAGTATTTGATGGGGCATAGCGATATTGGAGTAACGCTGAACACTTATACCCATCTGGGCCTGGAGGATGCCGTGGATGAGTTAAAGCGGGTGGAAGAACTGGAGAATGCCAGGAAGGAAATGGAGAAGGTGAATGGAGAGGGGACGGTTTCACAGAAAATGTTCCGGGCAATATAATATGGAAAGGATGAAGGCGCTCTGCTTTGGCAGGGCGTTTTTGACATTTCTTTTCATGCTATAATTAGTGTAAAAATACTGATAATAGAAGCAGAATGCTTGAATTAGTGCAGCGAAGAATGATATACTGTATCATATAAATATGTCTTTTATTTATGTAAAAACTGCAGGAGGAAAACCAATATGTTTTATTCTCCATTAAGATATCCAGGGGGCAAAGGAAAATTAGCTCCACTTATGAAACATTTAATTGAGACAACTGGTCATGTGGGGGGCACTTATATTGAGCCATTTGCTGGTGGTGCTGGTATAGCATTAGATTTATTAGAAAATAATGTGGTAAATCGAATTGTCATAAATGATTTAGATAAGGGTATTTATTCTTTTTGGCGTGCACTTTTAAACGAAACAGATAGATTTATTGAAGAAATAAATAATGTTCCGTTAAGTATTGACGAGTGGAACAGACAGAGAACTATCATGTTAAATTCGGACAGAAGATATAGCTTTGAACTCGGATTTGCAACATTTTATATGAATAGAACTAACAGATCAGGAATTATCAAAGGCGGAGTTATTGGTGGTCTTGAGCAGAATGGAAGTTGGAAATTAGATGCACGATTTAATAAAGATAATCTGATAAAACGAATATCTAAAATAGCGGAAAGAAAGAATGGCATTCATATATATAACAAGGATGTGTCTTCTCTTATAAGAAATTATTTGCCTAAGTATGAAGATAATGCATTTGTATATTTTGATCCACCTTATTTTGGAAAAGGAAAACAGCTTTATTTAAACTTTTTTGATTATCAGGATCATGTTCGTATTGAAAAGATGATTAATGAATCAGTAAATTGTGATTGGGTCATTACTTATGATGATGTACCGGAAATTGCAAATATATATGTGGATCATGAGTTAAGACGTTTCGATTTGAATTATAGTGCATCTGAAAAACGTATAGCGAGTGAAATTATTATTTTTAGCAACGTGAACATGATTCCAGACAAAAAAAGTTTAGAAGAGAAAAAGATATGTATTAATTTACGATAAGAGAGGAAGTAAAATGGCATCTAACAAAAGAATAAGACCGTATCATTTTAATATTGAATATTTTCGAAATTTTAAAGAAGTTTCATTCGAGTTGGGAAGAAAAATCACAGTAATTAGTGGTCAAAATGGTGTTGGAAAATCTAATTTGTTGTCTTTAATAGCATCTGGCTCAGGGGTCAATAAAAAATCTGTATTGGGAAGTAATTTCCAGCCAGAGTTTTATGATTTTTTTAATGTGGATAAAGATGAGGATTTTGAAAATTACAAACTGTATTTGACGTATGTTGAAGATGACGGAACAACGGCGTTAACAAAACGATTATCTTTTAAGGATGATACAAAAACTGGTCGTGGAATTAGAATTATACCAAGAACAACTAATGTCAATATAGAAGATTGCACATTGAAGCAAGCTGAAGAAAAAGCGAAAAATGAATATGATGTTGGCGGTGCGGCAAGGGTAAGAATTCCTACCATCTACCTAAGTCTTTCAAGATTGTATCCCCTTGGAGAACGTAAAGATACCGTTAAAATTACGGAAATAAGGAGGACGAATTCATTTTATCAAAAGAAAGCAGATGAGAAATATAAATGCTGGTACAATACGGTAATACCCAATTCAATAAAAAATGAAGCAGTTTTGTCAAAAGTCGAGAAAAATACTTGTTCAAGAGCTTCATTACATATGGATATCAATAACACGCCTACATTATCGCAGTCTATTGGACAGGATAATCTTGGGAATATCATCAGTGCATTGGTGGATATTTATATGTTGTCATTAGATGATGATTATAAAGGTGCTTTATTATGTATTGATGAGATTGATGTTTCCTTGCATCCAGATACACAGATCAGGCTGTTAGACTTATTTAAGCAGCTATCAGAAGAAATTGGTATTCAATTTGTAGTAAGCACTCATTCTCTGACAATATTAGAGGAGATGTTAAAAAAAGAAAAAGTAAATAGTACAGATTTTAAAGTTGTGTATTTAAAAACACCTTCTGCACCTTACGTCACAGAAAGGAAATCATATGAACTTTTAAAAGCAGATATGTTTGGAAGCCTAAATTTCCAACGTGCTAAGGTAAAAGTCTATTTTGAGGATCAAATCGGAAAAGCTTTGTTTGGAATGTTAATGGATGCTTTTCGAAATATATACCATGATGTGGAATACAATATTGAAAGCACTATTCTTAGAAATAGTTCAGATGTAAGAGACTATGCAAAAATAAATGATAGCATACATAGTTTGGGTAGCTTATTGCAGTTCACAGATAATACTAAACAAATTTCTACATCATTAGGATGTGAAGATTTGATTAAAGTAAATAATGCAGATGAATATTTTAAACGTGTGATTTTTATTTTAGATGGCGATGCAAGATATAAAGATCCATTACAAAAACCTAAAATAAGAGATTATTTAGATGAGAAATATGATCCAAAGAAATTGCATTTAAATGATAGAACACATACTCCGAATATTTGTTTCTTACCAGACTACTTTGCACCAGAATCATTTCTTTATGCAATAATTCATAAGGTATTAAGTAAACCGATGGAACATTTATCCTTTTGGCGTGGACTTGATTCTAATGAAACCACTGCTTTATATACCTCTGAGAAAATCAGTGCTATGTTTGCAGGTTTATCAAGTGAATATAATAATGATGATTTGAAAAATATTTTTACGGACTCTTTTGAGAATGAAGTATGGCAGTTTATAAAGAAATCAGATATAGTAACATATTATTATTCTGATTATAGAACTGTTGTAGAATTGTTGTCGTTTTTAGAAAATGTAAAAAAAGCATATGATATGGCCTTGCCAATAACATTATCAAATAGATATAGTTAAATAAAGAGCCGTTGTAAAATGGCGATATGCTCCCTTCTAGATAGACAAGTGAAATAACAAAAACTTGTCATCTGAGAGGGGCATATTTTATGGCTGAAAACCAAGGGAGCTATTGCTGGAAGAAAAACTATGGATAGTGTCAATGGTTGGACCTGTTGACAGTAAGCGCTTTATAATCGCACGGATAGCAAATTCGCAACTTTTGTGAGATACTTCAGATACTTGGAGCAATTCACTTCATATCTGGTTCTCAGAATTACAAAAGCT
>NZ_NFLI01000030.1 GCF_002160825.1 Lachnoclostridium sp. An131 | reverse complement strand
CGCAGCTTTTGTAATTCTGAGAACCAGATATGAAGTGAATTGCTCCAAGTATCTGAAGTATCTCACAAAAGTTGCGAATTTGCTATCCGTGCGATTATAAAGCGCTTACAAGATGAAAATGACGGACCGGGATATCCGGAAGATTAAGAAAAAAGAGAAAAGAGAAAAAAGAGAAAGAAAATCGGCGATGTATTTTGATAAGAAATCAGGAGCAGTCATGAATCCTGATATTTTTAATATTGCGGCAAAAAGGGAGCGCGGCGCCTCCGGAAAATGTGCAGTGCCATACAGGCTTTCTGCAGTTTTCGGAGGTTTACCGCGCTCCCTTTTTCATAATCACTACCCATACCGTCATCAGCAGAATCCGGATATCGGAAGCCAGGCTCCAGTTGTCGATATACTCCAGATCAAGCTTCAGGACTTCCCGGAAATCTGTGATATCACTCCGGCCGCTGACCTGCCACAGGCCGGTGAGACCGGGCTTGATACTTAAACGGCGGCGGTAGTAGAGATCGTATTGATTGAATTCATCTATTGTGGGCGGCCTGGTGCCGACCAGGCTCATGCTGCCAATCAGGATGTTGAAAAACTGGGGCAGCTCATCCAGGCTGGTCTTTCGCAGGAAAGCGCCTACGCGCGTGACGCGGGGGTCGTTTTCAACCTTGAACATAGGGCCTTCCATCTCGTTCTGAGCCATCAGGTCCTTTTTGCGGGCCTCGGCGTCTGTGTACATGGAGCGGAATTTATAGAGACGGAAATAGCGTCCGTTTTTTCCGACCCGCTTCTGCGCGAAAAAGACCGGTCCCGGAGAATCTATCTTGATTGCCAGAGCGATAAAGGGAGTGAGAACGGCAGTGACAGCCAGCCCCACGATTGCCCCGATAATGTCGATGATTCGTTTGACGAACAGGCGGCGGTAGTCAAAGGTGCTGGCTTCGTAAGACAGGACGGTGAAGCCGGCGAAGGACTCCGTCGTCTTGTGAGCGATGACGTTATTAAAATAGTCGATATTTACATGGACGGTGATTCCCATGCTTTCAAAACGGATAATCAGTTCTTCAGTCTGCTCCTTGGAGTAGTCGGGAAGGTGAATGAAGACCTCATCGATGACCTTCGTCTTCAGCTGGTCGTAGAGATCTGTGTGTCCGGCTACGACAGGGATGCCGTCTATCATCTCCTGTCCCGCTTCCGTTTCCTGATCCAGAAGGGCGATTCCGGCTACCTCAAAGCTCCATTCGGGCGAATCCGTCAGCTTTTCAAGGACCTGGCGGGCGGAATCGGACGTCGTGATAAGAAACATCTTGTTGCTGCCCGAGCTGGTGCGGTAGATTTTGGTGAAATACTGTTTCAGCAGCAGGTGCCCGATATAGGTGAGCACAATATTGTAGATGAAAAAATAGACGAAGACGAGCCGGGAAAAGTCCTCGGCCATCTTGGCTACATACAGGAAAAAGCTGAGAAAGAAGATCAGGACAAGATTGTATTTGCACACGGCGATCAGCTCTACGTAGTAGCCGCGCCGGAAAATATTTGTGTTCCAGTCAAAAAGATAATAGGACAGCAGGTGGAAAAACAGGATGAAAGCGACTGTCGTAATGTAGGTTTCGGAGTAGGTCCTGTAGCTGTGCTCCATTCCTCTGGTCAGAAGCGCCAGGGCAAAGGACAGAATAATGCAGAGACATTCTACTGCCAGTAAGGTATAATTTTGGATAAGCCGCTGCTTCTGACTGATATTTGACATGTCGTTCTCCCTGTCTGCACTGTTCGGAAATCTGGAAGGCCCGGAGACATTCCTTTCTTCTTGTATCATAAAAGATCTGGGAAGGCTTGTCAAACAATATTCGAAGGTATGGCCAGCATGGCCATTTTTGCCAGATTGTCCCTTGTGTACGGGGGCCATCTGGGCTATAATAGACAGAACAGCATGACGCCCGCCAGCCGGGAGTCCCGATGCTGCGGAGAGGAGTTTTCAGATGAACTGGTTAAAAGAGCATGAGATTGATTCGTGGATTTTAAGGGCGGCCTTTGTGTTTATGCTGCTGTTTCCGGCGTTTTACAGTCCCCATACGGATGTGTACCAGAGCGCATACTATGCCGGATTTTCTTGGGCATATTTTCTGTTAGTCCTGTATATGCTGCTTCAGCTTGTGTGGAACAGGGGAAAGCTTGCTCGGATCCATGCTGCTGCGGCAGTCTACTTTGGAGTGCTTCTGCTCTACAATGTACTTTCTTTGTATTTTAATCACAAATATCTGCATTGGTATTGGGAGCAGATAAACAATACAGAGGCGTTCCTGTTCATGGCGGTGCTTCTTGGGTTCCAGATCAGGCTGGATGAAGGAAAGCATGACAACATCCGTTTCCTGATGCGCTGTATTGTAATATCCAATGTGGGAAGTATTATTTACTATCTGATGGGTTATACGAATTTATTGATCTGCAACAATCAGTTTATCTTTTTTGAGCTGCCAAGCAATTTTTATGAGACACGCCATTACTGGATTTACAGCCACAAGAGCGAGTATGCGCTGATGCTGGTGGCGTTTATGGCGCTTTTTACAGCCTACCGGAAGAAATTCAAAAATATGCTGACCTTTCTGCTCAGCATGGCGGTGCTTCTGTTCTGTCTGTATCTGACCCACTCCTGGACCGGTATTGCCGGAGTGTTTCTGATTATCCTGGGAGGTGTGCTGGATCAGGTGAACTGGAAGGAATTCCGGCCAAAGAAATGGCATTTTGCCGCGGCGGCAGTCTTCCTGGCTGCGGGGGGAGCAGTGGCCTGGGAGGTGCTGTCGGAGCGAAACATCATGACGCTGGGAGACCGGGTTCCGATCTGGAAGGCGGTCTGGCAGGTGATTCTCGATCATCCGGAGGGCTGGGGCATGCGGTTTGGCACATCTATGATTCAGACGGAGACAGGACTGCTGGTGAATAACGCCCACAATGTATTCTTAAATCAGATGCTTCGTTTTTCGATTCCGGTGGGAATCTGCTTTATCCTTCTCTTCCTGGGGCTTGTCGTTTATACCCTGGTGAAGAGCCGGAGCTTTCTGATGGCGGGAACCTGGCTTGCGCTTCTTCTTCTGCTTGACATGGATTATTCTATGATGAGTCTGCAGATGGCGCTGCTGTTCCTGATTGTATATCTGGTTTCGATCAAAAAGAAAAATGAACGGTTGAAACAGGCTCTGTAAGGGTACTCTATTTAGATAGGAAGAAACTGTCTGACATCAGCTTTTTAACGGAAAATTAGCTTGACGATATCCGGCGGTTAGAGTATAAATACAGTTATAACCCGGGAAACTCCCGGGGTATTTGATGGAATGAAAGAAAGACAAGGCGGTGAGACAATGATAGAGGAGGCTGTGGCAGCTGTAAAGAAAACAGAAGGCGAGGCAGATGAGCTGCTGCGCCAGGCGCAGCAGGACAGTGCAGAGATTCTGAAAGAAGCAAAGGCAGGGGCGGAGGAAATGAAGGCCAAGGCGCTTGAGGATGCAAAAGCCCGGGCTTCGGCCAGAATGGAAGAAGCGAAGGCGGAAGGAGAAAGGCTTCTTGCAGAGGAGGCAGAAAAGGCAGCCCGCGAGGCTGCGGCGCTGAAGTCGCTGGCAGCCCGCAGCGAAGAGAAGGCCATAGAGGCAGCGCTGGAGGCCCTGGTGTGACTGGCAGCCGGTTTTAGAGTGAGGCTGAAAAAGAATACAGACAGTTACATGCTGCAGACCGGCTAAGCCGGTCTGTGGACTGTGATACAGACGAGACATAGAAAGGAGGGATGTATATGGCAGTTCTTAAGATGCAGCGGCTGGCAATCTGTGCCTGGAAGAAAAACAGGAAACAGATCCTGGAGCTTCTGCAGCGCCGGGGCGTCGTGGACATAGATACGGACGCCGTGGAGGACGAGGTGTTTAAAAGGACAGATACCGCAGAAGCGCGGGGAGCCTTTGAACGGGACGTTCAGCTTGCCGAGCATGCTCTGGAGATACTGCAGCAATACGTTCCGGAACAGAAAAGCATGTTTTCCTCTCTGGAGGGGAAGGAGCTGGTATCCC
The DNA here is from genome assembly GCF_002160825.1 of Lachnoclostridium sp. An131. Classification (GTDB taxonomy): domain Bacteria; phylum Bacillota; class Clostridia; order Lachnospirales; family Lachnospiraceae; genus Laedolimicola. Next base: position 11,658 of record NZ_NFLI01000030.1, on the reverse strand, counting down.
TGGAGGATTACCGCCGCATGGAGGCAGCCAGGGAGGCTGTCATGGAAAAGGCGCGGAGAATCGAGGCTCTTTCCAGGGAGGCAGCAGAATGCGAAGCCGAGAGAAAGAGGCTGGAAAATGAGAGAGAGGCTCTGGAGCCCTGGAAGGCCCTGGATGTTCCCATGAGCTTTGCGGGAACGAAGAGGACGGGAGCTCTCGTCGGGACCTTCCCGGAGCAGCTTTCCACAGAGCAGCTCTGCGCGAGGATAGAGGCAGGCCTGACGCCGGAAGAGGGCAGAGAAGCAGCTCTTCCCGGCTATTTTGCAGAGGTGGTTTCTTCGGACAGCAGCCAGAGCTGTGTGTTCATCCTGGTCAGAAAGGAAGATGCGGCCAGGGTCGAGGAGGCGCTGCGTACGGAGGGCTTTGCAAGGCCTTCCCGGCTGGAAGACAGGAAGCCGGCTGACCGGCAGGCCGGGCTTTCGGATGAGATAAAAAAGCTGGAGCAGAAAAGGGAAGAGCTGGAAAAGGAAGTCGTTTCTCTTGCGGAATGCAGGGAGAAGCTGAAGCTGGCATCCGACTATTACCGGATCCGCCTGGAAAAATATGAAATTCTGGGGACGCTGCTCCAGTCGAAGAAAACCTTCCTGGTGACGGGCTATGTTCCGGAGAGGGCGGCGGCAGAGCTGGCAAAGGAGCTTTCAGAGAATTTTACTCTGGCAGTAGAGATTGCGGATCCGGCGGAAGAGGACGAGCCGCCGGTGCTTCTGGCAAATAAGACGGTGCCCTCTTCCTTTGAAGGAGTGGTGGAGGCCTTCGGCCTTCCCGGAAAGGGAGAGATCGACCCGACGACCGTCATGTCGGCCTGCTATATTTTCCTGTTTGGCCTGATGCTGTCGGATGCCGCTTACGGCTTTGTGGTCTTTGCGGTCTGCCTGGCGGCGCTGCTGAAGTTCCCGCGGATGCAGGAGGGCATGCGCAAATCCCTGCGGATGTTCATGTACTGCGGCATCTCCACGATGTTCTGGGGCGTCATGTTCGGCAGCTATTTCGGAGACGTGGTGGACGTGGTTTCGCGGACGTTCTTCGGGAAAGAGGTTACGATCCCGGCGCTCTGGTTTGTCCCGCTGAATGAGCCCATGAAGATGCTGGTATTTTCCATGCTCTTCGGTGTGATACATCTGTTTCTGGGACTTGGCATGAAGGGCTATATGCTGCTTCGGGACAAGAAATATCTGGACTTTGTGTGCGAGGTGGTATTCTGGTATCTGCTCCTGATTGGACTGATTCTGATTCTGCTTCCAAGCCAGATGTTTGAGTCTATTTCCCAGATGCAGTTCAACTTCCCGCCGGCGCTGAATCTGGCGGCAAAGGGGATGGCCATCGGCGGAGCAGTGGGAATCCTTCTGATGTCCGGACGCGGCAGGAAAAACTGGTTCCTCAGGGTGGCCCTGGGAGCCTATGACCTGTACGGTGTGACGAGCTGGCTCAGCGACGTGCTGTCTTATTCGAGGCTTCTGGCCCTGGGACTTGCGACAGGTGTTATCGGCACGGTTATCAATTCTATGGGGGCCATGCTGGGCGGAGGCATTGTGGGAGCTATCGGGTTTACGCTGGTATTCCTGATTGGACATTCCATCAATATCGGCATCAACCTGCTGGGCGCTTATGTGCATACGAACAGGCTCCAGTACGTGGAGTTTTTCGGAAAGTTTTACGAGGGTGGAGGAAGACCCTTCAACCCGTTCTGTATAAAAACAAATTATGTTGAAATCAAGGAGGAAAATTAATTATGTTTGATCAGTTGGGAGTTGTCTATGCGGTTGTTGGAGCAGTGCTGGCGGCCCTTATGGCAGGAATCGGTTCTGCGAAGGGTGTGGCTATGGCAGGCCAGGCGGGAGCAGGTGTCGTAACAGAGGATCCGAGTAAGTTTTCCAAGGTTCTGCTGCTGCAGCTGCTGCCGGGTACTCAGGGTATCTACGGTCTTCTGGTAGCCTTCGTTACGCTGAATAAAATCGGAGCCTTGAGCGGAAACCTGGCTCAGGTGGACGGTGCGACCGGTATGATGCTGCTCTTTGCATGCGTGCCCATGGCAGTAGTGGGCCTGATTTCTGCAATTCATCAGGGAAGAACCTCTGTGGCAAGTATCGGCCTTGTAGCCAAGAAGCCGGAGCAGTTCGGTAAGGCTATGCTGTTCCCGGCCATGGTAGAGACCTACGCCATCCTGGCTCTTCTGATTTCCATTCTGGCTGTAAACGGAATTCCGGTATAAAGGAGCATTAGAATATGACAGGCTTGGATAAAATGATTAGCCAGATTCAGGACGAGGCGAAGGCCGAGGCCGAAAGCCGGCTTGCTGCGGCAAGGGAGGAGGCAGAGAAGCTTACCGCTCAGGCAGCAGCTGAGGGGGAGGCTATGGGGGAAGCTCTCGTGCAGCAGGCTGAGGAGGATGCGTCCCGTTATCTGGACAGGGTGCGCTCTTCGGCAGATATGAAGCGGAGAATGGCTATCCTGCAGGCGAAGCAGGAGGTCATAGCGGAAGTTCTGGAAAAGGCCTATGAGAGGCTGGACAGCCTGGATGAAGCGGCTTATTTCGACCTGATCCGCCGGCTGCTGGCGCAGTACGCGCAGCCGCTGGACGGGGAAATCTGTTTTTCGGAAAGAGACCGGAAGCGTCTTCCCTCCGGCTTTGAGAAGGAGCTGGCGAAAATAGCGGCGGCAAAGGGCGGCTCCTTAAGGCTTGGCAGCGGGACCGCGGGTATCGAAAACGGTTTTGTTCTGACGTATGGCGGAATTGAAGAAAACTGCACCTTCCGGGCACTGTTTGACAGCCGGAAGGAAGCGCTGCAGGATGCGGTGCGCAGAGTGCTGTTTTCATGAAGCCAGAGAAGGAGGTTTTAAGACATGTCTGATGTGGATTATGTATACGCGGTTGCGCGGATACGTTCCAAGGAACTGGGCCTCTTTTCTGCGGCGGTGATTGAACAGCTTCTGAGCCGGCCGGATTACGAAGCTTGTGTGAGCTTTCTGGCAGAAAAGGGCTGGGGAGGCGCAGATACGCCCAGGGACGGCGAGGCCATTCTCATGCGGGAACGGGAAAAGACCTGGGAAGACATACGGGATTTGACGCCGGATATGTCGGTTTTCGAGCTTCTGAATTACACGAACGTTTTCCATAACCTGAAGGCGGCCGTCAAAGAGGTTTGCACTGGAGCAAAGGTGGATCACATCTATTACAGTGATACAGATCCTTCTGCGGAAGAGATTCTGGAGGCAGTTCAGGAAAAGGATTTTGATTCCCTGCCGGAATATATGGCAGGGGCTGCAAAGGAAGCTTTTGAAACGCTGCTTCATACGAAGGACGGGCAGCTCTGTGACGTGATTGTGGACAGGGCGGCTCTGGATGCGGTCTGCAGGGCCGGACAGAGCTCGAAGACCCCGGTGCTGCGTGATTACGCGGAAGCGACAGTATCCGCAGCGGATATCCGGATTGCGGCGCGCTGCTGCAGGACAGGAAAGCCGGAGGGCTTCATACTCCGTGCTCTTGCGCCCTGCGCTACGCTTTCGGCAGAAGAGCTTGCGCATGCGGCAGCGGCGGGAGAGCAGGAGCTGCGGGCGTATTTGAAAAGCACGGCTTACGGAGGAGCCGCGGACGCTCTGGACGTATCCCTGTCGGAGTTCGAGCGCTGGTGTGACAATCAGGTGATCGAGGCTATGAAGCCCCAGAAATACAATCCGTTTTCCGTAGGACCGCTGGTAGCCTACGCGCTGGCCCGGGAAAATGAGATTAAGACTGTGAGAATTATCCTGTCTGGAAAGCGGACGGGAATGCCGGAGGCTTCGATCCGGGAAAGGGTAAGGGAAATGTATGTATAGAATTGCGGTGCTGGGTGATTACGACAGCATTTACGGCTTTGCCGCTCTGGGGCTCGATACCTTTCCGGAAGAGGATCCGGAGGAGGCGGCAAAAAAGCTTCATGAGCTGGCTGGCGGCGGTTATGCGGTGGTATATATCACAGAAAAGCTGGCGGCGGAGCTTTCCGCTGTGATTGAAAAATACAGAGAGCGGGTTTTCCCCGCGATCATTCTGATTCCGGGCGTATCCGGCAACACAGGACGCGGCGTGGAAAGTGTGCGGAAATCTGTGGAGCAGGCGGTCGGTTCGGACATTTTGTTTTCAAAGTAAGCCGGTGCAGGGGCCCTGGCCCGGCATTGGCAGAAAGGTGGAGATTCCCTGAAATGAGTACAGGAACGATTAAAAAAGTAGCAGGACCGCTGGTTATCGCGAAGGGCATGCGGGACGCGAACATGTTTGATGTGGTTCGCGTAAGCTCGGAACGTCTGATCGGCGAGATTATAGAAATGCACGGGGATGAGGCCTCCATTCAGGTCTATGAGGAAACATCCGGACTTGGGCCGGGAGAGCCGGTGGAGTCCATGAACGTGCCCCTGTCCGTAGAGCTCGGACCGGGACTGATCGGCAGTATCTTTGACGGAATCCAGCGTCCGCTGGACGAGATCATGAAACTGACCGGAAACAACTTAAAGCGTGGTGTGGAGGTGCCGTCCTTAAACCGGGAGCAGAAATGGAACTTTGTTCCGTCTGTGTCTGTGGGCGACGAGCTTCAGCCTGGTGATGTGCTGGGTACCGTAAAAGAGACGGAAGCCGTGGTGCAGAAAATTATGGTTCCGCCGGAGGTATCAGGAACTGTAAAATCCATCTGCGCCGGAGAATATACGGTGGAGGACACGATTGCTGTTCTTTCCACAAAGAACGGAGATAAGGAGCTTTCCATGATGCAGCGCTGGCCGGTCCGGAAGGGCCGCCCCTATGCGGAGAAGCTTCCTCCGGAGATGCCGCTTATCACAGGACAGCGTGTTATCGACGCCCTGTTCCCGATTGCGAAGGGCGGCGTGGCCGCTGTGCCGGGCCCCTTTGGTTCCGGAAAGACGGTGATTCAGCATCAGCTTGCAAAATGGGCTGAGGCGGATATCGTGGTTTACATCGGCTGCGGCGAGCGCGGAAATGAGATGACGGATGTACTGAACGAGTTCCCGGAGCTGAAGGACCCGAAGACAGGACGTTCTCTGATGGAGCGTACCGTGCTGATTGCCAATACTTCGGATATGCCTGTGGCTGCTCGTGAGGCATCCATTTATACGGGAATTACGATTGCGGAGTATTTCCGCGATATGGGCTATTCCGTGGCGCTGATGGCAGATTCCACCTCCCGCTGGGCAGAGGCACTTCGTGAGATGTCCGGCCGTCTGGAGGAAATGCCCGGTGAGGAAGGCTATCCTGCGTATCTGGGTTCCCGTCTGGCGCAGTTCTACGAGCGTGCCGGCCGTGTGATTTCCCTGGGAAGCGAGGGACGCATGGGAGCGCTGTCGGTTATCGGAGCCGTGTCTCCGCCCGGAGGCGACATTTCGGAGCCGGTGTCTCAGGCGACTCTGCGTATCGTAAAGGTATACTGGGGACTGGATTCCTCTCTGGCCTACAAGCGCCATTTCCCGGCCATCAACTGGCTGACCAGCTATTCTCTGTATGTGGACAATATGGGAGGCTGGTTCAATGAGCATGTGGCTCCGGACTGGATGGAGCTGCGCCAGAAGCTGATGTCACTGCTGCAGGACGAGGCCCAGCTGGAGGAGATTGTAAAGATGGTAGGTATGGACGCTCTGTCAGCGCCTGACCGTCTGAAGATGGAGGCTGCCCGTTCGATTCGTGAGGATTTCCTTCACCAGAATTCCTTCCACGAGATCGATACCTATACGCCGCTTGAGAAGCAGTATCTGATGATGAAGCTGGTGCTTGCTTTCTATGAGCAGTGTACAGAGGCGTTAAAACGGGGCTCTTCCATCAACGACTTGCTGAAAATGGCAGTCCGTGAGCGGATCGGCCGTTACAAATATACGCCGAATGAAAATATCGAGAAGGAATATGAGGCGGTGAAGGCGGAGCTTGCCGCTGAGATTGAAGAGACTGTCGGGAAGGAGGACTTCTAAATGCCAAAGGAATACAGAACCATACAGGAAGTTGCCGGCCCGCTGATGCTGGTCCAGGGTGTGGACCATGTGACCTATGATGAAATCGGCGAGATTGAGCTGGCGAACGGCGAGACCCGCCGCTGCAAGGTGCTGGAGGTAGACGGCACGAACGCTCTGGTACAGCTTTATGAAAACGCTGCAGGAATCAACCTGTCCAACAGCAAGGTGCGTTTTCTTGGAAGAACCATGGAGCTTGGTGTGTCTGCCGATATGCTTGGCCGCGTCTTCGACGGCCTGGGCCGTCCCATTGATAAGGGACCGGAGATCCTGCCCGACGAGCGGCGGGATATCAACGGCCTGCCGATGAATCCGGCCGCCAGAGATTATCCGAATGAGTTTATCCAGACGGGCGTTTCTGCTATTGACGGCCTGAATACTCTGGTCCGCGGCCAGAAGCTGCCGATTTTCTCAGCTTCCGGTCTACCCCATGCCCAGCTTGGCGCACAGATTGCCCGTCAGGCGAAGGTGCGCGGAACCAGCGAGTCCTTTGCGGTTGTATTCGCAGCCATGGGAATTACCTTTGAGGAAGCAAATTTCTTTACGGAAAGCTTCAAAGAGACGGGGGCCATTGACCGTACCGTTCTTTTCATCAACCTTGCAAATGATCCGGCGGTAGAGCGTATCGCGACGCCGCGTATGGCGCTGACCGCTGCGGAATATCTGGCCTTCGAGCAGGATATGCACGTGCTGGTTATTCTGACGGATATCACAAACTATGCGGACTCTCTCCGTGAGGTTTCCGCGGCCCGTAAGGAGGTTCCGGGACGGCGTGGTTATCCGGGCTACCTGTACACCGACCTTGCGACCATGTATGAGCGTGCCGGACGGCAGAAGGGCAAAAAGGGAAGCATTACGCTGATTCCGATTCTGACCATGCCCGAGGATGACAAGACCCATCCGATTCCTGACCTGACCGGTTACATCACCGAGGGCCAGATCATCCTGAGCCGTGAGCTGTACCGCAAGGGCGTTCAGCCGCCCATCGACGTACTGCCTTCCCTGTCCCGTCTGAAGGATAAGGGTATCGGTGAGGGAAAGACGCGAGCAGACCACTCCAATACCATGAACCAGCTCTTCGCGGCCTATGCCCGCGGCAAGGAAGCCAAGGAGCTGATGGTGATTCTGGGAGAGGCGGCCCTGTCCGATATCGACCTGATTTACGCGAAATTCGCGGATGCCTTTGAGGAGCAGTATGTAAACCAGGGCTACCAGACAAACCGGGATATTGAAGAGACGCTGAGTATCGGCTGGAAGCTGCTGTCGATTCTGCCCAGAAGTGAGCTGAAGAGAATTGATGACAAGTATCTGGATATGTACTACGGAAAATGACGTGTTTTTATTTGAAATCGAGGTGAGAGTATGGCATCTGCGGCAGTGACGCCCACCCGGATGGAGCTGACCCGGCAGAAAAAGCGGCTGGCGACAGCCACAAGAGGGCATAAGCTTCTGAAGGATAAGCGGGATGAGCTGATGCGCCAGTTCATGGATCTGGTGCGTGAGAATATGGCGCTGCGCGAGAAGGTTGAGGCAGGCATCCGGGCTGCGAATGCAAATTTTGTGATCGCAAAGGCCGGCATGTCTGAGGAAAGCCTCCGGGTGGCCTTTATGGCGCCCCGGCAGGAGGTATATCTCGACACTTCTACGAAGAATGTGATGAGCGTGGATATTCCGGTGTTTGAATATAAGACCAGGACGGCCGACAGCAACGATATCTATTCCTATGGATACGCGTTTACGTCCGGCGATCTGGATGCGGCGGTGAAGTCGCTGGCAGATATACTGCCGGATATGCTGCTTCTGGCGGAGCGTGAAAAGGCCTGCCAGCTCATGGCGGCTGAGATTGAGAAAACCCGCCGGCGTGTGAATGCACTCGAGCATGTGATCATTCCGGAGGCGCAGCAGAATATCAAATACATTACGATGAAGCTGGATGAAAATGAGAGAAGCACGCAGATTCGTCTGATGAAGGTAAAGGATATGATGCTGGAGGATGCGCATCATTATAAAGAAAAGCAGCAGGCGTAAGCTGCCTGTGAAGAAAACAGCCCGGTCCGGGAATGCAGAGATCTGCATTCCCGGACCGGGTTTTTGGTGACACTCTACAGAATTCCCAGTTCCGTAAAGAGCTGTTTCTGGTATTCCTGGTCCCGGACAGCTCTTTTGATATCATCTATCCGGCCTTCTTCCAGCAGGCGGGAAATAAGGCGGTTGACCAGTTCCTGGCCCTGCTCCAGTCCCTGTTCTAATCCCAGTTCCCGTCCTTGTTCCAAGCCAAGCCTTTGTCCTTCCTGAACTCCATCCTCAAATATCATCTGTCCCAGTTGTGTCATGTGAATTTCCTCCTTTACCCTTTGAAGCTCCTCTGCATCCAGAAATTTTTCTGAAAATGCATAGAGAACTGCCTGCATCTGCAGCAAGTTCCGGCATTCCCGGCTCTGGCGTTCTTCCCGAAGCAGGTGAAAGCTTCTGCGAATACGCTCTGACTGCGGCATGTTTCCGCCCATAAGCGGAGTCAGAATGAGTCTCAGCAGTTCCTCCCGTGTCAGGATTTCCGACTGCTGCTTTTCTTCCAGAGATGCAATGATTTCGTCGGCGTTCCGATTTTTCAGCCGGACCGTCTGCACACGGTACAGGTTGATTCCGTCTTTCAGTCCGCTTCGCAGAAATCCTGCCTGTGAGGTGCAGATGACGCAGGTGGTAACCTCTGTCCCGTATTGATAACTGAGCAGGGATTCGTATACGCGAAACCGTCTCAGGTCCTCTTTTGTAATGCGGCCGCTTTCATAGCCCGATCTTCCCATGGATACCCCGGAGCGCCGGACGCGGCCTTTCCGCTTTTTTCTTCCCGCATGAAACCTCCTTATGGCAGGAGCTTTATGGAGAACTACTCTTATTATAGTTTTTTTGCGGAGGCCAGACAATAGCAGAACATAAAAATCCTGCAGTTTTATAGTTGTAGGCTTTTGTTTTTATTCCTTTTGGATTTGCTGCCCGATACGGGCCTGAAAACCAGAAAGTGAACGGATAGAAAAATGTGCGTCGCGTCGGATCCGGAAAATAAAAGAGCCCGGAAAACCGGCGGACGAGCAGTTCTCATATCGCTGTCCGTTTGGCACCGCGGTTCAGGAGTGGCAGTGTGGATAATCTGGCGTGCCGCCGTCTGAACCAGCACGGTTGACTTAAGGCACGCAGGAAGGGTATACTGTGAACAGGCAGATGAGTACCCTTCGTCACAGGATTTGGGCTTTTGCATATACTGCTACAAAAAGGACATTTTTATGAACTTTTATGACGAGCCCAAACCCTCTTTCCAACCTTATCAGTCATATCCGTTTTACCCTTTTCTGCCTTGGGCGGACGAAAAAACGCGAGATCGGAGAAGGTTTCAGGAATTGTATCCTTCCCTGGCTAGACAGATTCAGCCGCTGGTAGAGGAGGCATGCGACCGGATGGAATACGAAGGGAGCTTTATGTTTGACGAGTATCCGGACCAGCTTACGATTCACCGCCTGAGCCGGAATATTTATGAAAAAATGGACAAAAAAACGTATCAGGATGACGTCATGATGCAGGAAGCTACAGGAAGGAACTGGCTCGAGGATTTTGTGACAGTGATGCTTCTGAATGAGATGTATCAGCGCCGCTGCCGGAGAAGAGATCGGCGCTGCGGGGGGATTTTTTAGAGAAGCCTGCCTGGATAAAAGCCAGGTAAAAGAAGGAAAGGCACAGGAGGAAGAAGATGAGAGAGACCTATGTGGATTCTCCGGAAAAGGAGGCGGACCGCTATCTGGCGCTCTGTGACGACTGGAGAAAAAAATACCTTGCGCTTGACCGGAATGAGATGAAGGAGAGGTTTCATCTGGAAGGCGACGGCGAGGCGCAGTACATTATTTATTTCAACCAGCGGTACCGGCTTGACCAGCGGACGGGGATGATTGTGCTGGAGGAAGATCCGGAAAGAACGCTGCCTTTCAATGCAGTGATGACGATTTATCATCTGTTTTATTATTCAAAGCCGTGGGCCAGGGTATCCGGCCGGTTTGTGCCGTTCCGTGATGTGAAGAGGGCGGCACCCTTTGACGCCGCCTTCAAACGGAATGTGCTGGATGCGGCAGCGCGGATTTTCAGCGGCCATCTTGAAGAGCTTCATCGGGCCTGCAGGGCTTTGAATGGGAAACCGCTGAAGCAGGGAGACGCGGGATATCAGATAGAGGCTTTTGACTGCATGCCTCTGCAGTTCATCTTCTGGGACGGAGACGATGAATTCCCTGCTCAGGCAAATATTCTGTTTGATGCGGACATTACAGATTTTCTCCATGAGGAAACGGTGGTGTGCGTGGGAGACGAACTGCTCCGGAGACTTGCGGAAGAGTCGGGCCTTGCGGATGTGAGAAGGCCTTTTGGGGTCAGATAGAGCAGGTGCGCAGGGAGCACATGATCCTCTGCACACTCATTCTGAGGAAGGCTTTGAATAGCTGTTATGAAACTGAGAAGCCCGGGAGCGGCGGCTGAGATGACAGGCTCAGCCGCCGCTCCCGGGCGTTTTCCCGCTCTTTATTCTTCGCAGAAGTCACTGCGCCGGATACTGGCTGCGGTTATCCGCCCATTGGCGCGCGCGGGCCGCTGCGTCGGCCAGTCCGCCGTCATCGATATCCTTTGCCACATAGCTGGCTGCAGCACGGACCTCCGGCATCGCATTGCCCATGGCAATGCCAAAGGCTGCCGCCTGAATCAGCTCAATATCGTTCATGCTGTCTCCGATGGCGATCACATCCTCCCAGGAAGCATGGAAATAATCCAGTATTCTGCCTGCACCCATGGCTTTTCCGTTTTCTTTGGGGATGATATCGGCACCGCCCATCTCGTCTCCCATGTAGAGAAGGCGGGTCTCCGGAAAATGCTCCTGTACATCTGCGATGGCTTCTCTGGTATCAGCCAGGAAAAAGGAAGGCCGCCTGCTGGTGTACAGAGCGCGGAACGCGTCGCCCTCCTGAGGCTTGATTTTGCGGTTTTTGTTGGAATCAAGGGCTCGGAAGCGCTCCAGATTGGAGGTGCACCATACCCCATCGAAATTGGATATCAGGCAGTAGCCCTTTTCTGTCACATAATCCAGAAGCCGGCGCTGAAGTCCGGGATCAAAATACTTTTCGTGTATCAGCCGGCCTTCTGCCTCAATGATAGCGCCGTTGGAGCTCACGAGTCCGTCCGGAGTAAAGCGGCCCTGGAACTCCTCGGGGAGATCGCTGCTGCGGAAGGCCCTGCCGCTGGCCAGGATGACCCGGAAACCGTCGGATTTCAGGCGCTCCAGAGTTTGAAGGCCGTCCTCCGGAATGGACCAGGTCCGGTGGCTGAAAATCGTATTGTCGTAGTCGATAAAAAATAAAGGCTTCATCATACTCTCCTCTTCCGTTTCCATTCGGTTTTTATTATAGCTCTTTTCCGGAAAGAAAGGAAGCTGGAATCTGGACAGAAAATGTAAAGGATATGAAACAGAATTGTAAAATGACAGCCCATGTCGGCTGTGTTATAATCCCATCTTTGACAGTTAAGTAAAGAAAAAATCGCTGTATCCCTTGTATTTACTGGGCTACAGCGATTTCTGCCGTTGTTGCGAACTATAGTAATTTATTCCTT
>NZ_NFLI01000003.1 GCF_002160825.1 Lachnoclostridium sp. An131 | reverse complement strand
GGAGCCGCTGTTGGGATACCACCCTTGCAGTATTGGGTTTCTAACCAGCCGCCGTGATCCGGCGGTGGGACAATGTCAGGCGGGGAGTTTGACTGGGGCGGTCGCCTCCGAAAGGGTATCGGAGGCGCTCAAAGGTTCCCTCAGAATGGTTGGAAACCATTCGAAGAGTGTAAAGGCAGAAGGGAGCTTGACTGTGACACCGACGGGTGGAGCAGGTACGAAAGTAGGACTTAGTGATCCGGTGGTATTAAGTGGGAATGCCATCGCTCAACGGATAAAAGCTACCCTGGGGATAACAGGCTTATCACTCCCAAGAGTTCACATCGACGGAGTGGTTTGGCACCTCGATGTCGGCTCATCGCATCCTGGGGCTGTAGTAGGTCCCAAGGGTTGGGCTGTTCGCCCATTAAAGCGGTACGCGAGCTGGGTTCAGAACGTCGTGAGACAGTTCGGTCCCTATCCGGCGTGGGCGCAGGATATTTGAGAGGAGCTGTCCTTAGTACGAGAGGACCGGGATGGACTGACCGCTGGTGTACCGGCTGCATCACCAGATGCACCGCCGGGTAGCCAAGTCGGGAAGGGATAAACGCTGAAGGCATCTAAGCGTGAAGCCCCCCTCAAGATGAGATATCCCATTCGAAAGAAGTAAGACCCCTTGAAGACGACAAGGTAGATAGGGCAGAGGTGGAAGCACGGTAACGTGTGGAGCTGACTGTTACTAATAGGTCGAGGGCTTGACCAAAAAGCGAAGAAAGTGAAAGCACTTCGCAAAGCGTCATAGGATAGAAAAAAGTCTTAAATGGATTGACAGTATATAGTTTTGAAGGCATAACGAAGAGCAGATTATACAAAGCTGTATAATCTGCTCTTTTGCTATAAGTCTGCATAGCAAGACGAAGCCCAATAGCTACACGGAATCATGTGCAATGTGCAGTAAATAGCTGAACTAAGATAATTAACTGCATTCTCTTTTACATGAATATTTCTGCATTCTGTATCATTTCCTGCATCTCGGGGAGCTTCAGCATACTGAACAGCATAAGGGCCAGGCCGGAAATTGTCATGATAATATAAAGCACCAGCAGTACGACAGCGGTAGCTACTGTACGACTTTCCGTACGCCTGGGAAGAGAGCCGGAGGCCTTGCGCAGGAGATGACTTCCTGCAAAGAGCAGAATCGGGGCAAATGCGCCAATCATCAGGTAGGAACCGATGGATACAAGAATATAGGAGCGGTTTGCCAGTAATTCTGTGGACTGTTCCAGTGCCTCTGTGGAGGTTCCCAGAGAGGAAAGAAGGGATAAAAAATTATTTATAAAATGATAGAGTGCTGGCAGAAATATATTATGCGTCTTCTGCATCACATACGAAAGGCCGATGCCAAGGAGGGCTGTGGGAAGAAAGCGGTATGGATCCATATGAAATAGTCCAAAAATCAATCCCATGGAAAGAATAATGATCCAGTCGGAGCGTACAGACTGGAAGCTGTATTGGATGTAGCCTCTGTGCATGGCCTCCTCACAGATGGCCGGCATGACCGCAACGATAAAAAGGCGGACAGGCGCGGGGACTGTGGCGAAGACAGAATTCATACTGGAGCTGACCTGAAGATAGCCCTCCGGGAAGAAATACATGAGAATGAGTGTTGTAAGCATTGTCAGCAGCAGACAGCTTGCCCATATCAGCAGAGTGCCCATGATTTGTCCAAATTTGGGTTTTCGGATGGGAAAGACCTCTCGAAAGCTCTGACCAGTCGCCTTTACGGCCAGCAGGGTACAGGTCAGCAGCCCCAGCTCAGTCAGCGCCAGGCCCAGCATGCCGAAATAATACTGCAGAGGGGCAAAGACAAAAATAAATAAGAGTTCAATGATAATAAATACTGCAATCCCGTATGCCGGATTCAGCCGGCGTCTGATGTTACTCATAATAAATACACCTCGCATATTAGAATTTTATTTGATTCAGAATCGGCCGGTCTTTGATGACCGTACGCTGCCGGATATCACCTTTTCCAGAATTTTTCTTCTTCCAGAGCTGACCACACAAAATCCTCAAACGTTTCTTCTTCCCTGGGAACTGAAAAGGCCTTTCTGGGAATACAGTATAGGAATATTGGAGATTTTGTGACGATGCAGCAGCAGTTTTTGGTTTTATACAGGCCTGCAATCAGCGAATATGGTTTTATTAAAATAGAATCGGGGGTTGTTTCTGTAATGGAGCTGTGGTAAAGAGAGAGTTTGCTGGGCTCCGACAGAGCATAAAATGTGTGCTCTTTTATCATTTTCCGCACGATGAGGGGCAGATAAACAAAAGCCTGAAAAATGTAAATCCAAAGTACGACCAGTACTGCTATGAGAATGCCCTCCTTCCATCCTGCGGCGGCGCAGAGGCAGAAGAAGCAGAGAATGACAAGATTGGCCTGCAGAGTATCTCTGTCCATATAGAAAGGAAGATGCTTCCGTAAAGCAAGCTGGCCTTCCTCTGCAGAACAGCTGGAGAAGGCCTCCCGGGGAAGAAAGAAGCGGAAATAATATTCCCCATTGGTGAAGGTACGCATGAAATAAAACCAGCCGTTTTTCACGCAGACACAGCAGAGGCCAAGTATGTGTTCGGATTTCGAAAAACGAGGGGGATTTCTTTTGGTGGCGAAACAGTATAGGGCGGCAGACAGAAAGAGCAGAATTGCGAGATTTTCCAGAATGAAAGGCAGAGAAAAAGCGCCGTCTCTGAAAGAAGAGAGAAGGTACGATGAGAAAACCAAAATCAGAAACAAAAAATATAAAATCACAATGGCGTTAAAAATACGTTTTCCGACAGATGGTTTTGGAGAAAAGCCCCTTTCTTCTGTCCGCAGAATCCATTTATAGAAACGTGGAGTTACAGTATACTGCCATAGCATAGGTACCTCTCCTTTCAGTAAAGCTTGCGCTACCTTCAGTCTATCATGTTGAACTATAGGACGCAACAAAGAGTTTTCACAGATGGCATCCCCCGGAGGTATTGAAGTTGAGGGAGAAATATAGTAAACTTAACTCATGTCAGCAGACCAATGAGGAGTGAAGCTTATGATTGCGATTATCGATTATGACGCGGGAAACCTTAAGAGCGTGGAAAAGGCTCTGCAGTCGCTGGGAGAAGACGTTCTGGTGACCAGAGACAGGCAGGAGCTCCTGAGCGCGGACAAGGTGATTCTTCCGGGCGTGGGAAATTTCGGAGACGCCATGGAGAAGCTGGAAGGCTTCGGCCTTGTGAATGTGATTCAGGATGTGATCCGTCAGGGAAAACCGTTTCTTGGCATCTGCCTGGGGCTGCAGCTTTTGTTTGAGAGAAGCGAAGAGGCTCCGGGGGTAAAGGGGCTTGGCATCCTGAAAGGGGAAATCTTACGGATTCCTGACGGAGATGGCCTGAAGGTTCCTCATATCGGATGGAATTCCCTGAAGCTTCAAAACCAGGGAAGGCTTTTTGTGGGACTGGAAGAGGAGCCTTATGTCTATTTTGTTCACTCCTACTATCTGAAAGCGGCAGATTCGCAGATTGTAAAGGCGGTGACGGAATACGGCGTTCCGATCGATGCTTCCGTGGAGCAGGGCAATGTGTACGCCTGCCAGTTCCACCCGGAAAAAAGCAGCCGGACCGGGCTTGCGATTCTGAAAAACTTTGCGGAGCTGGAGGATTGATGGAATGCATACGAAACGAATTATTCCATGCCTGGACGTGCATGCGGGGCGTGTCGTCAAGGGCGTGAATTTTGTCAATTTGAGAGACGCCGGCGATCCGGTGGAGATTGCGGCGGCCTATGACGCGGCAGGGGCAGACGAGCTGGTGTTTCTGGATATCACGGCGACCTCCGACGCCAGGGCCACTGTCGTGGATATGGTGCGCAAGGTTGCGGAAAAGGTCTTTATTCCCTTTACTGTGGGCGGCGGTATCCGGACAGTGGAGGATTTTAAGGCGCTGCTGAGGGAGGGAGCCGATAAGATTTCAGTGAATTCGGCGGCAATCATGCGGCCGGAGCTGATCAGTGAGGCTGCAGATAAATTTGGCAGCCAGTGTGTGGTGGTCGCTATCGACGCCAGGCGCAGGGCAGATGGAAGCGGCTGGAATATTTTTAAAAATGGCGGGCGTGTGGATATGGGGATCGACGCCGTAGAGTGGGCTATGAAGGCAGACCGGCTGGGAGCCGGGGAGATTCTTTTGACCAGCATGGACTGCGACGGCACGAAAGCGGGCTATGATCTTGAGCTGACCCGTACGATTGCAGAAAACGTGTCGATTCCTGTGATTGCGTCCGGCGGAGCCGGTACGAAGGAGCATTTTTATGATGCGCTGACGGAAGGAAGGGCAGATGCAGTGCTGGCAGCTTCTCTGTTTCATTACAAAGAATTGGAAATTAAGGATCTGAAGGAATACCTGCGCGGCAGGGGTGTACCTGTCCGGCTGTAGGCAGCTGTATTCCATCGGAAACGGTTTTCAGTGAATTATGCAGCAAGTTGACTCAATTTATTTGACAGAATGAAGAAGGTGTGGAAATCAATGCAGACAACAATAAGGACGAAGCCTACAAAATATCGGAGCCTGGATGCGGCGGCCTGTGTCCGCCGGTATCTGCGCGGAACCTGGCTTGCAGTCGGGATTGCGATTGTACTGGTGCTTGTGACGGCAGGCGTATTTCTGACGCATACACAGGAGCTGTCTTTATGGCTGTACCTGTTTCTTATACTTCTGATACTAGCAGGGTACACGGTTGTGATAGGGCTAAGGGCGATGGAGCTTTATCATATCCTATATACGGACTGTGATCCGGTAAAATTTCTGGAGATACTGCAAAGGCTGCAGAAGAAGACGAAAAGGGCCAGGGCCAGGAATACTCTGCATCTTCAATGCGCATTGACGCTCAGCTATCTGAATGACTGGGATGGAGCCTACCGGGAGCTGACGCAGTTTCGCGCAGACAGGTGCAGGAACCGGAATCTCAAGCTTTCCCACCTGAACCTTTTGGGTGATTACTGCCTGGCAAAGGATCAGAAGGAGGATTTTGAGGCCTGCAGGTCGCAGCTTCTTGCTCTGACGGCGGAAGGAAAGCCACGGGAAAAAAAGCTGGCGGATGAGATCCTGATGGTCTGGGACAGGAGAATCGCCTGCATTCTGCAGGATAGAGAAAAGGAACGGGAGCTTTTGAATCAGCTGCTTTCTCAGAAAAGGTATCTGATTCAGCAGGTGACATGGATCTTTCGGCTGGCGCAGCTGGATCTGCTGGAGGGAGAGCGCATCAATGCAAGAGAGCGCCTGAAGACCGTGAGAGAATACGGAAATACGCTGACACTGCGTGCGTGGGCAGAAGAAATATGGAATGCTCAGGGATTTGCCTGTGAACAGGAAGAAAATCAGAAAGAGACGGGAGAGATAAACAATGGGAATGATACAGAATGACTGGCTGGAGCCATTGAAGCCGGAATTTCGAAAGCCCTACTATGCGGAGCTTTTTAAATTTGTACAGAATGAATATGCAACGAGAAAGATATTCCCGCCTGCGGACGATATCTTCAATGCATTTCACCTGACGCCTCTTCATGAGGTGAAGGTTGTGATTCTCGGGCAGGATCCCTATCACAATGACGGGCAGGCCCACGGGCTCTGCTTTTCTGTGAAGCCGGATGTGGAGATTCCGCCCTCTCTGGTGAATATTTATCAGGAGCTTCACGATGATCTGGGCTGCTATATCCCAAACAATGGCTATCTGGTGAAATGGGCTAAGCAGGGCGTGCTGATGCTGAATACAGTGCTGACTGTCCGCGCGCACCAGGCCAATTCCCATCGGGGTATGGGATGGGAAGAGTTTACGGATGCGGCTATCCGGATCCTGAATGAGCAGGACCGCCCGATTGTATTTATCCTCTGGGGAAGTCCGGCCCAGAAGAAGGCGCAGATGCTGAATAACCCGAAGCATCTGATTCTGAAGGCGCCTCATCCGAGCCCCCTGTCCGCGTACCGGGGATTCTTCGGAAGCAGGCCCTTCAGCAAGACAAATGAATTTCTTGTAAAAAACGGCCTTGAGCCGATAGACTGGCAGATTGAAAATGTATAACTCAAAAATGCTGGGACAGATAAAGGCTGCGCGGACCTGGTATAAGCAGCAGGAAAAGGGCACACGGGTTATGCTCACGATCCTGACTGCGGCGGTGACCTGTTATCTGGTCTTCCTGCTCTGGCTGCTGCCGGAGATGATGGAGACCGTTCCGATGGATACAAAATACTGGAAGGTTAAGATCCTGGCATCACTTTTGATGGCAGTTCCGGTTTATCTGGGACTTCAGTGGTGTGTGTACCGTTTTTCGGGAGTGAGTCTGAAGGAGAGCCTTCCTTGTGGCGGAGACGGCCTGGAAAAGAGCACTGCAAAAGGAAAGAGGCGGCGCAGGCTCTGGTTTCTTTTTGGCTTTGGGCTGGTGTTTGCCTGGATGATGGTATATTTTTATGCGTACTTTCCCGGCTCCTTCGACTGGGACAATCTGGATCAGTGGTGGCAGATCCAGAACAGCCAGTACGATACCTGGCATCCGGTATTCCATACGCTGATCATCGCTCTGTTTTCCAAAATCGTGAATCATTACGGCTTTGCAGTATTTATGCAGCTTTTCCTTTACAGCCTGCTCTGCGGATACCTGATGTACACGATGGCGAAATGGCGGTTCCCGGTCTGGGGAATGCTTCTGGCAGAATTTTTTCTGGCGGCGAACCCGCAGACACACCGGATCCTGCTTTTTATGTGGAAGGACAGCGCTCTGACGCTCTTCATGCTGCTCTTTACCATATATCTGATCAACGTCTGGAAGAACGGCGGGCAGTGGCTGAAACGACGGCGGAACCTGGTGGTCTGGATTCTGGTGCTGATTTCCATTTCCCTGGTCCGGCACAACAGCATCCTGTATACGATTCCGTTCCTGCTTCTGGCGGTGCTCTTCTTTAAGGAGATCCGGCGGGAGAGCATTATCTCCCTGGCGCTGATGCTGGCAGGTATGTGGTTTATCCAGTATCCGGTATACAATCTGGTGGGAGCAAGCCGCCCGGAGCAGACCTACGTAGAGACTGTGGGCGTGCCGATGACGATTCTCTGCAATATCCATGAGACTGCTCCGGAGAGCCTGGCTCCGCAGGCGGCGGAGTTCCTGGCTCAGATCGGCCCGGAAAAACGCTGGAATAATTACGAGCTGGGAAATTATAATTCTTTTAAATTCATCACGAATGCAAATCAGGTGATTTCGGATACAGATCCAGTGGAATTTCTGGGATTTACGGCCCGGACTGCGGCCAATGCGCCGGGACTTTCCCTTCAGGCAGTCTATCAGGTGACAAGGATGGTCTGGGATGTACGGGGAGATACACCATGGCATGCAGATTTGGAGTATCAGATCCAGGAGAATGACTGGGGTTTTGCCTATGTGGAGGACAGAGCCGGGATGCGGACCGTGCTCAATGATTTCGACAACTGGATGATGGACAGCATCCTGGATACGCTTTTTTCCTACAATGGGGTTCATCTTCTGGCGCTGATTTTCTGTACGCTTTTTGTCTTTGCAAAAAAGGGAAAGGGCTGGAAGGCGCTTGTGCTGACGCTGCCGGTTCTCGCTTACAGTTACGGGACAATGCTGCTGCTGTGCGGCCCGACCTACCGGTTTTTCCATTTTAACAGTGTGATTTTTGTGCCGTTGTGCCTGCTTTTGTTCAGTGAGTGGGGGAAAACAGATGAAAGAGAAGGGGAAAAGCCGGCGCGCTGAGGCCGTATGTTTTCTGCTGGCGTTCCTCGCGGCCGGAGGCGTGTGCATATCTGGCTGCGGAAGCCGGAAGGATACAGAAGGCCGGATGGCTGTGACGGCGCTGCCAAAGGCGCTTGGGGCGGCGGGGGAGGAAGCGCAGTCCCTGACGGAAGCGGAAATTGAGCTCGCTTACCCGTTTCTGCAAGGCCTGGAGGATTACAGGCTGGTATGCAGGCCGGCGCTGCCGGAAATAAGCGCTTATCTGAGCGGAGCTGCCGTCGGCGGGCAGGAGGCTTCTGCCAGGGAAGACGCCGGCAGGCAGGAGGAGGCTGGAGCAGGCCCTGACGAATACGAGCTTTGGCTCTATAACGGTGAAGGAGAGCTTCTTCAGCGGCTTCCCTGCGGCCGGATTACGGAGGATACGGAATTTCGCTTTGACGATCTGAGCTTCGAGTATGGGATTGAGCTGGAGATTTTCACGCCGGACAAAGAGGGAGAGGCACAAAGCGGCCTTTTGTTTGCGTGGAATTATGCGGGAGATATGCTTTTCACAGAGCCTGTGGTGATCCCGGTTTATCAGGAAGTATGGAATGGCTTTATGATGACGACTGATACGGAGGGCGCGGTGGAGGAGCAGTGCGTCTATGCGGTTGACAGCGGGGCGGGGAAGGCTGTGCCGGCGAGGAGCAGAAGGATTGACAGAGAGACAGGGACGCTGGAAATCTGGAATGAGCTGGAAGACAGAAGGATTTTTGAAGGCAGCGTAAGCTTTGACTCAGAGGGAGAGCTGGCTGACAGAGAATATTATGATTTCCTTTTGGGAGATGGTCTTTCGAACATTGCAGCCTGGGAGACGAACGAGACAGTCCGAACCTGGGTGGAGGGAGTACGGCCGGATGGCGAGGAAAGCCCCGGACAAAATATAGAAGCTTTTGAGAACATGCAGGGGATCCTATGGGGACATGAAGGCCATACAGCGGAATTTCCTGACAGGGAGGCTTTTCTGGAGGCATGCGGATTCCTCGGGCGGGAGCCCTTCTATGAGTACCAGAGCTGGGAAGGCGATCTGCTCCTGGAGCTGTACCTGGAGGAAGAGAGCGGGCTGGGCTGCGGCGTCCGGTATGTCTGGTCATATGATACAGGCGGCGAGAAGAAGGGTGAGCTTTATGGCTTTACCTTTGCGGTGGAGCAGGGAGAATGGGAAGGCCATGATCCCTTTGCCATGAGCTCGGAGAGCGGTTCGGACGGTTCGGAGCTGGTGACAGAATATGAGGAAGCCCTGGAATACAGAGACGACGGCCAGCCGGACTGGTATCAGTCCCAGGGAATGATTGACTGGCTGCGCGATGACATGGGACCTTACAAAATTCTTGATATTAACTGGGTTTACCGTGAAAATGGCAAGCTGTTTTACCGGGAATTCTATCAGAACAGCAGTCTGTGGGGGACGACCAGGCAGGCGCTGTACGACTATTATGATGAGGATGGACGCCTGATTTATGAGAGCGCCTACATCACGCATGGAAGCCTGGACTATTTTTTTATTTATACGGACGGCAGCGACAGGCCGGCATACTGCCTGCAGCTGGACAATAATGGGGGGTACTGTATTCCGGAGATGGTGGAAGTGGAATACTAAAAAAGGGTTGCACGGATAAAAAGGACAATGACGCAGACGCAAGCCAGGAATATGCTGCTCCACAGTATCAGAGTTTTGGGCTTCGATACAGCGCCGCGCTTTGTCATCCTTTCCAGCAGGCTTCCCATCACGGCAGACAACAGCAACACGCCTCCCCAGATGGCCCAGCCGTAATGGTCATGTCCATAAGCAGCTCCTTCCGGGTAGCTTCCCAGGGGCCCGCCCAGGAGCAACCCGGCGGCAAAGCCGAAAAGTGTGGTAAAGCCAAAACGGTATTTCCCAAAAAGAGCGGGGACAGAGGAGATCAGCAGGCTGCAGAGGAACAGCTTCTGCTGGCACAGCCAGCCATAGAGATAGCCGGCATCTCTGGCCGCGGCATTCCCAAACAGCCAGCCTGTGAGGGAATACTCTCCATTTATGACGCTGCGCAGCAGGAGCAGCCGTCCCCCGAAATAGATGACAGCATATCCGGCCAGTATGAGCAGAGCCATTTTCAGATGCTTCCGGAGCCGGTTTCGTACGCCTTCTGCTTTTTCTTTTCTTTCCTTTTTATACAGTCTGTACAGCTGTTCCGCCATGTCAGTCCGTTCTGCGGCATCAGTCTGTTCCGCAGGCGCTGCCTGTTTCACGGAAGTCCCCACTAACACATCGACAGAGACATCGAAAATATCCGCCAGGCGGAATAGATTTTCGGTACTCGGTAGAGTCTGTCCGGCTTCCCATTTGGTGACGGCCTGCCGGCTGACGCCGGTCATTTCTGCCAGCCTTTCCTGTGAAAGGCCTTTTTTTCTGCGCTGTGCCCTGATTTGTTCGCCTAATGACATAGGAATCCCCTCCCTTTGTGCTTTTATCATAGCAGATAACGGCAGAGGGCGTCTACCAACTATTTGGCAACCTGCGGTTGCCATGGATATTCTTCTGATTTCTGCGCCCTTTCGGGTGTTTCCGGACAGTGGAGAGAAAATACTGTGGAAAAATTTCTGCTTAATCCCAGACCTCTGTAAGGAGAAAATCCCGGATATTCCGGTGCTTGATGCCGCTGCGGCTCATATCAAGCTCATCCAGTGAGACGACGTATTTGGGAAAATTGTCGCGAATGCCCTGGTACGCGCCAAACTCACGATTTACAGTGTCATCGGAAGCCAGAAGATAAGCGACCTGTACGTAAAGCCTTTCCCCACGCTGTTCGCATACAAAGTCGATCTCCTTATTGCCATTTCTTCCGACTGTGACGGCATATCCGCGCCGCAGCAGTTCCATATATACGATATTTTCGAGGATCAGGTTGATATCCCTCATGTTACCTCCAAATACTGCCTCGCGGATTCCATGATCAGCAATATAGTATTTCTCGTTGGTGGAGAGAATCTGTTTTCCCTGCAAATCCTGCCGCTTTACCTGATAGAACAGATATGCCTCGCAGCAGTATCGGATATAGTTCAGGATTGTCTCGGCAGAGACTGAGCGCTGCTCGTTTTTGAAGAATCTGACCAGAGAGGATGCGGAAAAAACGGAGCCCGTGTTGGCTGTTATATAGGCAAGAATTCGTTCCAGTAAATCCACATCACGAATACTGTTCCGTTTTACAATGTCTTTGAGCTGGACGGAATTGAACAGGTCCAGAAGATACTGGCGCGAAGGCTCTTCCTCGTATTGCAGGTTTGCAAGATATGGCATTCCTCCGGCGAGCAGGTATTTCTGGAAAGATTGCTGGATAGAAGCGCCGGGTGTGACGGTATGGTACAGCTCCAGAAATTCCGCAAAGGAAAAGGGATAGATGACAAATTCTACATATCGTCCGCCTATATAAGTGGCGAGTTCCCCGGACAGCAGCCTGGCATTGGAGCCTGTGATATAAATATCGCAGTCCAGAGCGATGCGCAGGGAATTGACGCACTTTTCCCAGCCCTCGACCTCCTGGATTTCATCAAAGAAGAGGTAAACCTTTCCGGTGATTCCGGCAGCACGTTTCAAGATTTCTTCGTGCAGAGCCTCGGCATTCTGAAGATGCATATACCGCATATCCTCAAAATTAATGGAAATAAACTGTGACGGGTCGATGCCGGAAGCAGTAAGCTCGTCTTTAATTAATTCCAGCATAACGGATTTTCCCGCCCTTCGGATGCCGGTCATTACTTTAATCAGTTCTCCGCCTATAAACGGACGGATTCTTTTCATATATGCTTCCCGTTTAATCATATTCATCCCGCTCCTTTCCTGAGATACTAACAGTATATCCAACCTATAACCGAAAATCAATGTAAAATATTATTTTTATAAGTTATAACTGATAAAAGCAGAATTTTATGAAAAAAATCCGGTATAACTCATAAAATTGTAAAAATCACAAGATTAAAAGCCAGAATTAAAAACTATGGACAGAGACAGGACGCTCTGCAGCAACGGAAGATTTTGTAATTTTGTAATTGATGGAAAGTAAACTTGACATAACAAGCAGTTGGTGTATAATAAAAGTATGGAAAGTAAACTTTCCATCAGGAGAAGGTGGCAGAAGGCAGATGAAAAACAGACTGGAAGAATTGAGAAAAGAAAGAGGGATTAAGCAGGAAGAGCTGGCGGAGGCTCTGGAGGTGTCCAGACAGACGATAGGGTCTCTGGAGAATGGAAGGTATAATCCCTCGATTCTGCTGGCGTTTAAGATTGCCCGGTATTTTGGAATGAGTATTGAGGACATCTTTATTTATGAGGAGGAGTGAGCATGAAGAAGAAGGACAAAATCTTTTGGGCGGTATATATTATGGCTGGTATGGTGATTATGGTTGTGGGGCTGAAACTGGATATAGAATATTATTCCACACTGCTCTTTGCCGTAGGCTTTTCTTTTGTTTCCAATGGACTTGTGCGGATTGTGGGGAACTGGTATCATATGAGGCCGGAAAACAGAGAAAAGTATCAGGAGAAGCTGCACCAGCAGCAGATTAATCTGAAGGATGAAAGAAAGATGCAGCTGCGCTGGCGGGCGGGGTATACTGCCTGGGCGGCGACTATGGCTCTGTGTTTCGTGGGAGCGTTTGTGATGAGCCTGTTTCAGGGATATACAGTACTTGTAGCTGTGCTGTTTGGCCTGGCGGTATTGGAATATGTGGGAGCAACTGTAATTTATAAATATCTGTGCAGAAAAATGTAAGGCGGTATTTTGACATGGAGCATATACTGTATGCAGAAGATTTTGAAATGAAACTGAATCTAAAGATATTCAGAAGTGCTCTTATGTATCCGTGCAATACAAGTATGAAAGTATCTGTACAGAGTGGCGATTTTTGCGGAAGCGCTTCCATGGATATTGATATTAGAAAATTTGCTGAATCTTCTGAGAATTTATGTCGGCTGTATGAAAATCTATCAGGGAGCGCCAGAATAGAAGAGCCTTATGGAGTGCATATGTATCTTTTATTTCAGGGAGATGGGAAAGGGCATATTGATGTGAGGGGAGAGCTATATCAGACAGACAGCCTTGGAATAGAGCAGGAGCTGAGATTTGCGAGCCGGTTCGATCAGACTTATCTGAAATGCTTTTGCTATGATTTAAAAAGGAGCTATGAAAGATATTTAAAGTGAATAGCGCTGGTGTACAAGAAAGCGTATTACCTCTCGGTACATCGGCAATAAGCTGAGAATTAAATAAGGGGGACGGCAATGGATGTCTGCATTGCCGTCCCCTGCTCGTTCATAGAGACAAATCGAAATATCGTTTTTAAAAGCTTTCCGCGGCAGCGATTCCGTTTCCAGAAGGAGAGCCGGAGCGGCTGCCCTTATCGGCGCTGCCGTTTTCGGAGGATGCGCCGGTCTGACTGTCTGCATCCGTACCGCCTGCTCCCGGTCCGTGTCCTCCATGCCCGGCATCGGAATTCGAATTTGTTCTGTCGTTGTTTCCGGCTTCCTTCTCGGCCCTGATTTTCTCATTCAGATGCTTGTTCGCAGTGGACAGCATCAGCTTCAGGCGGTTCAGCTGGTTTACCTCGCTGGCGCCGGGATCGTAATCGATGGCTACCACATTGGAGGCAGGGTAGCGGCGGCGCAGCTCCTTGATGACGCCCTTGCCGACTACGTGGTTCGGCAGGCAGCCGAAGGGCTGCGTGCAGACGATATTCGGAACGCCGGTATGGATCAGCTCCAGCATCTCGGCGGTCAGGAACCAGCCCTCGCCGGTCTGGTTGCCGACGGATACGATGTCGGTGGCCTGCTCGGCCATCTCGTCAATATTGCCGGGCGTGCCGAAGTGCACGCTCTTTTTCAGGGCCTTGACGGCAGGCTTTCTAAGCCACTCCATGGCGATGATGCCAAGGCGGGCTGTACGGGCGCTGGAGCGCTTCTTGCCCAGATGGTCTGCCTTGAACTCGGAGTTTTTGAAGCAGTAGAGCAGGAAGTCCATCAGCTCCGGAACCACAGCCTCGGCTCCCTCGGATTCCAGCAGATCAACCAGATGGTTGTTGGCGGAGGGAGAGTATTTTACAAGAATCTCGCCGACCACGCCGACCCTCGGCTTTCTCATATCCTCATAAATCGGAAGGTTGTCAAAGTCCTCTATGATGCCCCGGCAGATCTGGACGAAACGGCGATGAGATACATGCTTCTGGGATACAAAATCCTGGCAGATCTTCAGCCATTTTGCGTGCAGCTCGTTTGCAGAGCCGGGAACCTTCTCGTAAGGACGCATCCGGTAGAGCACTCTCATAAAGATATCTCCGAATACAAGTCCGTACAGTCCCTTGAAAGCCAGGCCCGGCGTGATCTTGAAGCCGGGGTTGCTCTCAAGTCCGGTCAGGTTCAGGGAAACTACCGGAATATTCGCGTGCCCCGCTTTTGCCAGGGCGCGGCGGATAAAGGAGATATAGTTCGTGGCCCGGCAGCCGCCTCCTGTCTGAGTGATGATGACAGCCAGCTTATTCGGATCGTATTTTCCGGAAAGTACGGCGGTCATAATCTGGCCGACTACCACAAGAGAGGGGTAGCAGGCGTCATTGTTTACATATTTCAGTCCCATATCGATGGCTGCCCGGTCAGAATCCGGAAGCACGTCGATATGATAGCCGCAGGAGCGGAACGCAGGCTCGATGACGTCGAAATGAATCGGCGACATCTGCGGGCAGAGGATCGTATAATCCTTCCGCATTTCCTCGGTGAATACCACGCGCTCGTAGGCAGTGGATTCTACGGTCCGGCATTCCTGCTTTCTTTCGCGCACCCGGAGGGCGGAGATTAAGGAGCGGATACGGATTCTCGCGGCTCCCAGGTTGTTGACCTCGTCGATCTTCAGACAGGTGTAAATCTTGCCGGAGTTCGTCAGGATGTCGCTGACCTCGTCGGTGGTGACCGCGTCCAAGCCGCAGCCGAAGGAATTCAGCTGGATGACGTCCAGGTCATCCCGGGTTCTTGCGTAGCTTGCAGCCGCGTACATTCTGGAATGGTACATCCACTGGTCCATGACAAACAGCGGACGTTCCACACCATGCAGATGGCTGATAGAGTCCTCGGTCAGCACGGCGATGCCATAGCTGTTGATAAGCTCCGGAATGCCGTGGTTGATCTCCGGGTCGATATGGTAAGGACGGCCTGCCAGCACGATGCCGCGGTGTCCGGTCTCTTCCATGTATTTCAGGGTTTCCTCACCTTTCCGCTTGATATCCTCGCGGACGTTTTCCTGCTCCTTCCAGGCCTTCTTTGCCGCGGCGGCAATTTCCTCTGCCGGAATGCGGCAGTGCTCTCCGAACTCCCGGATCAGAGCTTCTTCCAGAATCTTTTCGCTCTCAAAGGAGAGGAAGGGATTGAAGAAATCAATGTCTCCGCCGTGGAGCTCGTCGATGTTGTTCTTGATATTTTCTGCATAGGAAGTCACGATGGGACAGTTGTAGTGGTTGCCCGCATCGGGAAATTCATTGCGCTCATAGGGCACGCAGGGATAGAAGATGAACTTCAACCCCTGGCGTATCAACCAGGTCACATGACCGTGGGCCAGCTTCGCAGGATAGCACTCGGACTCGCTGGGAATGGATTCGATGCCCAGCTCGTAGATTTTGTGCGTGGAGGCAGGAGAGAGCACTACCTGGTATTTCAGCTCGGTAAAGAAGGTGTACCAGAACGGATAGTTCTCATAGAAGTTCAGCACACGGGGAATACCGACCTGGCCGCGGGAGGCCTCGTCCGCGGGCAGCGGCTCATAGCCGAAGATCCGCTTGTTTTTATACTCGTACAGGTTCGGGATGTTGTCCTTGTTGCGTTCCTTGCCGATACCGCGCTCGCAACGGTTGCCGGTGATGAACTGGCGTCCGCCTGTGAAGCGGTTGATCGTAAGACGGCAGTTATTGGTACAGCCCTTACATTTGGACATGGTTGTCGTAAATTCCAGCTTATTGATCTGGTCAATGGAAAGCATCGTGGTCTCCACACCCTCCTCGTAGCGCTCTCTCGCGATGAGGGCGGCGCCGAAGGCTCCCATGATGCCCGCGATATCGGGACGGACAGCCTCGCAGCCTGCGATTTTCTCGAAGCTTCGAAGCACGGCGTCGTTGTAAAAGGTTCCGCCCTGTACGACGATATTCTGTCCAAGGGAGGAGGCGTCAGACACCTTGATTACCTTGAACAGTGCGTTCTTGATGACGGAGTAGGCAAGACCGGCTGAGATGTCGGCGACCTCTGCGCCCTCCTTCTGAGCCTGCTTTACCTTGGAATTCATAAATACGGTACAGCGGGTTCCCAGGTCAATGGGATGCTTTGCAAACAGAGCTGCCTTTGCGAAATCCTGTACGCTGTAGTTCAGAGAGTGCGCAAAGGTCTCGATAAAGGAGCCGCAGCCGGAGGAGCAGGCCTCGTTCAGCTGCACGCTGTCTACCGTATGGTTTTTAATGCGGATACATTTCATGTCCTGTCCGCCGATATCCAGGATACAGTCCACCTTCGGATCGAAAAACTCAGCCGCATAGTAGTGGGCGACTGTCTCGACCTCACCCTCGTCCAGCATCAGAGCAGCCTTTATAAGGGCCTCTCCGTATCCGGTGGAACAGGAGCGGACGATATGGGCGTCTTTTGGAAGAAAACGGTAGATTTCCTGGATGGCGCGGATCGTTGTTTTTAAAGTGCTGCCGTTATTGTTGCTGTAGAAGGAGTAGAGAAGCTCTCCGTCTTCGCCTACCAGGGCGGCCTTTGTGGTGGTGCTTCCGGCGTCGATGCCCAGGAAGCAGCGGCCCTTGTATGCCTGGAAATCGCCTCTTGCTACCTCGTGGCGGCTGTGACGCTCCTGGAACTTGGCGTACTCATGCTCAGATTCAAAGAGCGGCTCCATTCTGGCGACCTCGAAATCCATTTTGATCCGGGACTGCAGGCGCTTCTTCATGCTGCTTAAGGATACAGCTGATTCCTGCTTGCAGCTTAAGGCGGATCCGATAGCGGCAAACAGATGAGAATTCTCCGGGGCGATGATATGCTCATCGTCCAGCTTCAGGGTACGGATAAACGCAGCCTTCAGCTCGGAAAGGAAATGAAGCGGTCCTCCCAGGAACGCTACGTGTCCCCGGATGGGTTTTCCGCAGGCAAGTCCGCTGATTGTCTGGTTTACGACAGCCTGAAAAATAGACGCAGACAAGTCTTCCTTTGTCGCGCCCTCATTGATCAGAGGCTGAATGTCAGATTTTGCAAATACGCCGCAGCGGGCAGCAATCGTATAGAGAGAGTGGTAGTTCTTGCCATATTCATTCAGGCCGGAAGCGTCTGTCTGAAGAAGGGAAGCCATCTGGTCAATGAAGGAGCCTGTACCGCCGGCGCAGATGCCGTTCATACGCTGCTCCACATTTCCTCCCTCGAAATAAATGATTTTCGCATCCTCGCCGCCAAGCTCGATGGCGACGTCTGTCTGGGGAGCCGCCGTCTCAAGGGCTGTGGCTACGGCTACCACCTCCTGGATAAAGGGAACCTCCAGATGGCGTGCAAGCGTCAGGCCGCCGGAACCGGTGATAGCCGGATACACAGTCAGATCCCCGAGTGTCTGCTCCGCCTTTTCCAGAAGGGAAGCCAGCGTCTCCTGGATATTTGCAAAATGACGCTCATAATCTGAAAACAAAAGCTGGTTCTCCTGGTTGAGAACTGCAATTTTTACCGTAGTGGAACCAATATCGATTCCCAATGTATATGTAGAATTACTCATAACTGTTACGCGGACAGTCCGCAACCTCCTTTTCTGTTCCTGAAAGGTTTTTAGACATCATTTCTCATTATACGACAGCAAAAATATGAAAGCAAATAAAAAAAATATAAACTGCCCGGCATTTTTCCCGTGATTCTGCGCATAACACAAAGAAGAGAGCGGATGCATATAGTACAATATATAAAATAAGGAAGAGATGAGGTACTGTGATGCAGCAATGCCATGGCTTTCTTCATACTGTCCAGAAGGGCGACAGCCTGTACCGCCTAAGCCGCCGCTACCATGTGCCGCTTTGGGCCATCCTTTATGCAAACCCTTATATTAATATTTATAATCTTCAGATAGGAGACGAGATCTGTATTCCCAGAGCGGTAAGGCCGAGGGAAGGTCTGCCGGTTGACAAATAGAGAGGGCTCCCCTATAATGAGTATCATCTTGTATCCGGTTTAAGGCATTCCGGAGCCGGGGACGGCTCCGGAAAATTCCCCGGAAGGATTTCACAATTTTGAATTTTATTGATATTGTAGCAGAAAGGAAGACACCGTTATGAACCTGCTGGACAAGCTGGAAAGGAAATTTGGCCGTTACGCGATTCACAATCTCATGTACTATATTATTATTCTGTATGCGGTCGGATATGTTATCTTGGCCGCTGCTCCGAGATTTTATTTTGATTATCTGTCGCTGGATCCGGTGGCCATTATGCACGGGCAGATATGGAGGCTGCTTACTTTTATTATCTATCCGCCCAATACAGGGCTCCTGTTTTTCCTGATCAGTATGTATCTGTACTACTCTCTGGGAAAGGCGCTGGAGGCGAACTGGGGAGCGTTTCGCTTTAACCTGTATTATTTTACCGGAGTCCTGCTCCATATTGTGGCGGCCTTCGTCTGCCAGTATGTATTTGGAGTGAATTATGGCCCATATTTTGGAACCTATTACCTGAACAATTCGCTGTTCTTTGCGTTCGCGGCCATTTATCCGAACCTGCAGTTCCTGTTGTTTGGAATCATTCCCATCCGGGCGAAGCTGCTGGCGGCCTTCTACGGCGTTTATTTCGGGCTGACGATCCTGTCCGGCTTCCTGGCGGACATCCTTCCGGCAGCGGTGAATATAGCGCTGCAAAATATCGGGATCGTCTCAAATCCGGCCTACAGCCTGACGGCGCTTTTAGCTCTCGGAAATTTCCTGATTTTCTTTTTCGGAATGCGGAGCATGCGCCGCTATAATCCAAAGGAGATTTACCGGAGACGAACCTACGCAAAGAGCGTGAAGCAGGGACAGAAGAATGCTGCGATGCATAAATGTGCGGTCTGCGGACGCACAGAAAAGGATGGAGACGATCTGGTGTTCCGCTTCTGTTCCAAATGCAACGGCAATTATGAATACTGCCAGGATCATCTGTTCACGCACGAGCATGTAAAATAAGCTTTGAAAATCTTCCTACAGATAGTACGATAGTCTGAGGTTCATGAGAGTGTTATAATTTTAACAAATTTAAGGCGGCGGCATGCTGCGGCTGCCTTTATTTCTTTGAGGACAAAAGGAGGAAACTTATCATGAACTCACCGGCAGAAATTGCACAAAATTATGTAGGAATCGGTAAAAAGAAGGTAGAGACGCCTATTCTGAAGCTGTTTATCTTGGGAATCATGGCAGGCATCTTTATCGGAATCGGCGCTATCGCTTACCAGACAGCTACGGCCACCATTGGCGGAAGCCTCGGAAAACTGGTGGGAGCCTGTATGTTCCCGGCGGGTCTTGCCCTGGTTTTGATTGCAGGAAGCGAGCTTTTTACCGGAAACTGTCTTCTTGTGATTCCGTTGCTGGAGAAAGAGGTTAAATTCTCCGGTGTGCTCCGCAACTGGGTATTTGTATACCTTGGAAATTTCGCGGGCAGCATCATTCTGGCTCTGCTTGTAGTGTACAGCCATACGCCCTCACAGGTAGACGGAGCTCTGCTGGACACGATGATGACGGTAGCCAGCGGAAAAGTAGCTTTAAGCTTTGGAGACGCCCTGCTCCGCGGAATCATCTGTAATATGATGGTATGCCTGGCGGTCTGGATGTCCTTTGCAGGAAAGACGGTTCCCAGCAAGATTATCGGCCTCTATTTTCCGATTATGATTTTTGTGCTGGGCGGTTTTGAGCATAGTGTTGCGAATATGTATTATCTGGCGGCAGGCATTTTTGCCAATGGTGTATACGGAGTTGGAAATGCGGCTGTGAACTGGGGAGCGGCTCTGGTAAACAACCTGCTTCCGGTTACCATTGGAAATATCATCGGCGGCGCGCTGATTGGCATTACATACTGGTTCCTGTACTTAAGAGGAGCAAAGAAAAATTAAATCAGAACAGGCAGCTGTTATGCTTGACGAAAGACGCCTCTATGGCCTATCATGGACATAGAGGCGCCTTGTTTTTTGGCGCAGAACATGGAGGAGAGAGTCTATGAGTATTTTGGTGAAGGACTATGGCGTTACGAAAAACGGGGAGCAGGTGAAGGAGTATATTCTGGAAAATGCGAACGGAATGAAGGCGGCGGTTCTGAATTATGGAGCTGTGCTGGAAAAGCTCTGCGTGCCGGACAGGGACGGGAAGCTCCGGGATGTGGTATGGGGATACGAGAATCTGGCGGGCTATGAGGTAAACGGCCCCTGCCTGGGCGCGATAGTCGGAAGAAATGCGAACCGGATTGGGGGAGCAAGCGTGACGATCGCGGGCAAGATCTATGAGCTTGAGAAAAATGACGGGGAAAACAGTCTTCACAGCGGGAGTCAGGCCTATTTCCGGCGGATGTGGAAGGCAGTGATTGTGGATGACAATAAAATAGAGTTTTCTCTTCACAGTCCGGATGGGGATCAGGGATTTCCGGGAAATGCGGACATTACGGTATCCTACACCTTGTCGGATGAAAATGAACTGCTGATTTCCTATCAGGCGAGAGCAGATCAGGATACGGTGTTTAACCTGACGAATCATTCCTATTTTAACCTGGACGGACAGGAGTCTGACAATGTCCTTGGACAGACGGCCTGGATCGACGCAGACGCGTTTACGCCTTCTGTAGGCATGATTCCGACAGGAGAGATCCGTCCGGTGGATGGCACGCCGATGGATTTCCGTACGCCGACGGTGCTGGGAGAGCGCATTGACGACGACTATGAGCCGCTCCGCCTGGCCTCCGGATATGATCACAATTATGTGATGAAGAGGGAAGGGGAGTACACGCTGTGTGCCAGTCTTTCCTCTGAGGAGAGCGGCATCCTGATGGAGGTATACACGGATGCGCCCGGCATTCAGCTCTACACGGCGAATTTCCTGGGAGATGAGGCAGGCGGAAAGAATGGAAGGGTATATTCCAGCAGATCCGCGGTCTGTTTTGAGGCTCAGTATTTCCCCGATGCGGTGCATCATGAGAATTTCAAGAGCTCTGTCGTGAAGGCAGGAGAGCTTTACAGGAGCCAGACAGGCTATAAATTTTCAATTAAAAAATAGGCGGCGCGGTTTCAGGCTTTAAATAGCTTCACGCGAAGAGCACAGGACGTCTTAAGGGGCAGGGGTTCTGATGAATTTGTACAGGAGATCCTGTACAGGCAGAGATTCACAGAATGCAGCTTTGGGGACGTCCTTGTTTTTGAGGCAATGTGTTTCCGTCCGCTAAAATAAAGCTTGACAAAAGGCCTCTGCTGAAATAGTATACAGAGTGAACTGTTCACAATGTGAACGAAATATGCCGGCGGCAGAGAGTGTGCGCCCTGCCTGAAGGCGGTGGAATTTTGAGAAAGGAAAATCCTTAGATGGATATTTCGAGTGATGATGTTTTGAATGCCTGGCTTCGGCTGACTACAAGGATTAATAATCCGCGGATGGCGGGAGAGCTCCCGTATAACGAGCTTTTGATCTGCGGAATTCTTTACCGAAATCAGAAAAGCAGCAAGCCTGAGTATCTTACAGCTACAGACCTGTGCGGCAGGACGCGGATTCTGAAATCTCAGATGAACCGGACGCTGAACAGTATGGAGAAAAAGGGCCTGATATCCCGCACACGTTCCAGGCAGGATCGCCGCCAGGTGTATATAACCTTCAATATGGAGCGGGCGGAGATTTACGAAAAAGAGCATGCAAGAATCCTTTCCTGCGTTGATATGCTTTTGGAGAAGGTAGGGAGAGAGCGGGCAGAGGAGGTTGTGAAGCTGTTTACATTAATCTCGGATATGGCGGATGAGGTGATAGAATGATAAGAATACTGGTGGATTCTTCTTCTGACTACAGCCAGGAGGAGGTTCAGGAAAAAGGACTTGTGTTTGTACCGATTCGGATTGAACTGGCGGGAAAGGAGTATCTGGACGGCATAGACCTGGAGCGGGACAGATTTTTTGAACTCCTGCAGGAGACAGGGGAGTTTCCCATGACCTCCCAGCCTTCCCCGCAGGAGTTTCTCGATATTTTTCAGGAGGTAAAGGAGGCGGGAGACGATCTCGTCTGTATTCTGCTTTCCTCACATCTGAGCGGGACCTGCCAGAGCGCCCGCCTTGCGAGCCAGATGATGGATTATGAGGATCACATTTTTATTGTGGATTCCAGAGCGGCGACCTACAATATTAAGGTGATGGCGGATTATGCGCTGGAGCTTGTGCACGATGGCCTGTCTGCGGCGGAGATTGCAGAGCGCCTGGAGGCGTTTAAATCCCGTGTCCATGTGGTAGCTATGATAGACACGCTGGAATATCTGCGCCGGGGCGGACGGATCGGAAAGGCTGCCGCGGTAGTGGGAGATCTTGCCCGCATCAAGCCGGTCATTTACGTGACTCCGGAGGGAGAGATCGGGCTCGCCGGCAAGGCGCTGGGCAAGAATAAAGCAATTAACATGATATTGAAGTGGATAGGAGAGCATCCTTTAGACGAAAGCTTTCCGGCTTACTCTATTTACAGCTACGGTACGGAAAACAGCGAAGTATTTGAAGAGCGCCTGTCCAGGGAAGGGATCCGCTTTGATGAACGCCTTCAGATCGGAGCGACGATCGGCACCCATATCGGACCGGGAGCTTTCGGTTTTGTATATGTAGAAAAAGAAAAATAAAGGTATTTTGAGTTGGGAGCCAAAAGAAGAGCAGCCAGCCACAGTGAGTGGACGGGCTGCTCTTTCCTGTTGTTTACAGAGCTGGGAACTGCATTCAGCAGTCTGCAGAACCGAATTATACGAGTCCTTTGACAAGATCGAAGCAGTCAAAGGTCGCGAAATAATCCTTTGGAGTCTCAGCCCGGCGGATCAGCTGTACGCTTCCGTCCTCCTTCAGAAGAAGCTCCGCGGACTTGAGCTTTCCATTATAATTGTATCCCATGGCGTAGCCATGCGCTCCCGTGTCATGGATGACGAGAAGGTCACCGATGTCGATCTTCGGAAGCTCCCGGTCAATGGCAAATTTGTCATTGTTTTCACAGAGAGAGCCGGTCACATCATAGGTGTGATCGCAGGGCGCGTCCTCCTTTCCCATGACAGTGATATGATGATAAGCGCCGTACATGGCCGGGCGCATCAGGTTTACTGCGCAGGCGTCTACGCCGATATACTCTTTATAGGTGTGCTTTTCATGAATGGCTTTTGTCACCAGGCAGCCGTAGGGGCCCATCATAAAGCGGCCGAGCTCCGTATAAATCGCCACGTCGCCCATGCCGGCAGGCACAAGCACTTCTTCGTAAACCTTGCGCACGCCTTCTCCGATGACGCGGATATCATTGGGCTCCTGATCCGGGCGGTAAGGAATTCCGATTCCGCCGGAGAGATTGATGAACCGGATGTCGGCTCCCGTCTCCTGCTTGAGACGGACTGCAAGCTCGAAAAGAACCTTTGCCAGCATCGGATAATAGTCGTTGGTTACGGTGTTGCTGGCCAGAAATGCGTGAAGTCCGAAGTGCTTTGCTCCTTTTTGCTTCAGCACACGGTAGGCGTCAAAAAGCTGCTCTGTGGTCATGCCGTATTTGGCGTCGCCGGGGTTGTCCATGATATCGTTGCTGATCTGGAAGATTCCGCCGGGGTTGAAACGGCAGCTGATGGTCTCCGGAATATAGCCGATGGTTTTTTCTAGAAAGTCAATGTGTGTGTAATCGTCCAGATTGATGACCGCGCCAAGCTTTGCCGCATAGGCAAATTCCTCTGCCGGAGTATCATTGGAAGAAAACATAATGTCCTCGCCCTTAACTCCGATGGCGTCGGAGAGCATCAGCTCTGTCATGGAAGAGCAGTCGCAGCCGCAGCCGTACTCCCGCAGAATGTTAATCAGAAACGGATTCGGCGTCGCTTTCACCGCAAAATATTCTTTATAGCCCGGATTCCAGGCAAAGGCTTCCTTGAGCGCCTTCGCATTTTCGCGAATTCCCTTTTCATCGTAGAGGTAAAAGGGCGTCGGATAAGTCTTCGTAATCTCCTTTAACTGTTCCAGGGTCACAAATGGTTGTTTCTTCATCTATCTTAGCTCCTTTTGTCAAAACTTGTTCTTGACTATTATAACCATATTTTTTATTATTTGTATAACGAATAATTTAGATTGTTATAATCGGTTTTTGCGATTATATATTTCGCGTAATGGCTCGTCCGCTGACAGGCAGATGTTTGGATGGAAAATTTGATGAAAAAAGGAGAATGATATGGATTCGCAGACGCTGAAAACCTTTCTGACCCTTGCAAATGTTAAAAATTTTACACAGACAGCCAGGCTGATGTATATTGCCCAGTCCACAGTCACCAACCGCATTGCGGAACTGGAAAGAGAGGTAGGAAAGCCGCTTTTTATCCGAAGCAAAAAAAATATCTCTCTGACGCGGGAGGGGCTCATTTTTCTGGATTATGCCCGGCGCATTTTGGATCTTCAGGAGCTTTCCATTCGGGAGCTGAATTCGCCGGCGTTTTCCAGGACGCCTCTGCGCATCGGAACCACAAATACCATTTATGAATGCTATCTGGCCCCTGTTCTATTAGAAATGTTGAAAAAAGACAGCCGCTATGCCGTAAACCTGGTGATCAGCCATTCTGTCAGCCTTCTCCAGTCCCTTCAGGACGGCCTTCTCGATCTGGTGTTTACCTATGAACGGCTGCAGAAGGCAGGCTACCGCTGTCACAGGTTCCGGACCGACAAGCTGCTTCTCGTGGCCTCGCCGGCCAATGCGCGCATGCAGCCTGCCGTCCGGAAGGAAGAGCTCCCTGGCCTGAACTATCTGTTCTGCAATTTCGCCCTTCAGGAGGTCGGACAGTTTATCCGGGAGCTGTTTCCGCCATTTTATCAGTTCCCCTTTGAGATTGACAACAGCACCAAGCTGGTTCAGTATCTTCAGGAAGGAATCGGGTGCAGCTTCCTTCCCGAGGGCCTGGTGCAGCCTTATCTGGAGGAGGGATCTCTTCAGGCAATCCGCCTCATTGATTTTGAGGCTCCGCGCATCAGCTGCTATCAGTGCTTTCCGGAAGGACGGGAGCCGGCATTTCTGCTGTAGGGCTCCCGTCCCTGCCGGAACGCCGGCAAGCGGAAATGCATGCCTGGGAAGAGGCAGAGGAGGTAAGCCTGGTAATCTGGCTTTCCTATTTATTTCCGCTGCATCCGCAGGCTCCGCCGTTTGTGTCAAAGGCCGGGTTAAAGGCGTAGAAGTTGTTGGAATTCAGTTTATCCTGTACGATTCGCAGCGCTTCACCGAAACGGGAAGATTGAAGTAGATTTACCTCAAAAATGACAGCGGTTAAAACCGCCTTAGATTTTCCATGTGATTTCAATATTCCCGTTTGCCACCTTGATAACTTTGATTAAAGCGTCCACAACCGCCTGCTTATCCTCAAAGGAAATGTCCTGCCATTTTTTCACATGGTCGGTTATCTGTCCCATTTTGCTTTCTGTCTTAGAACAGGTAAGGGATACGATTTCTTCCTGTAAGGTCTGGCGTTCTGCGTCTAACTCGGAAACCTTGTCATTGATGTACTTCATCAAGATAGAATTTGCGCTTCCTACTTTGGAAAGTAAGTCACCTATTTCCTCGTCTATCTGTGCCAAACGGATTTTGTTCTTAGATACTTTAGGGGTGGATTGGTTTTCTTTTTCGTCGGACAGCTTTTTAAACTCGGACAGCTTATCACGAATGGCGTTTAACATATATTCTTCCAGAACGTCGGCGTAAACCGTACACCCTGTCCCTTTGCAGTTGCCGTCATGTCCTCCTTGACTGCAAACAAAGTAACGTCCCCATTTCGTTTTTGCTTTCCTGATTACCAAAGCATATCCGCAGTTACCGCATTTTACTTTCCCGGTCAGCCATGAATTTTTAGGCTTGCAGGTTTTTGTTGACTGGCGGTTACTTAGACAGCGTATCCGGCAGGCTAACCATGTGGAAGAAGAAATAAAACCTCTGTGCGGTGCTAATACAATCTCTTTGTCGGTAAGGTCGCATTGTTTTCTGGTAGTTGATACCGTCCCTTTGTAGAGATAGCAGGCATTGTAGCCCGTAAAATCACTCGCCGGGTTGTAGACGTTTGCGCCTTGACTTTTGAAGAAATTATATACATCAATGTCAGCTTCCACATATACGGGATTTCTCAGCATATCGCTTAGTCTTGCGGAGTTCCAGGAGCTTCCGCGTAAATGCTTAATGCCATGCTTATTCAGATACCGTATAATGTCGCCCAGAGAATTTGACGGGTCAGCATACATGGAATAAATAAGTTTCAGTTGTTCGCTTTCCTCCGGGACTTCTTCATACATGGAAGTACGGATATTATCAATGACCGTACTCTTTAAGCGATACCCATACGGAATACGCCCGCCCATGTAAAAGCCCCGTTTATTCCTTGCATAATAAGCGTCGGTTACTCGTTTTTGAATAGTTTCCCGTTCAAGCTGTGCAAACACAATACAGATATTCAACATGGCTCTGCCGATTGGTGTTGAAGTGTCAAACTTCTCCGTAGAGGAAACAAATTCAACATTATACTCTTGAAATGTTTCCATCATATTAGCAAAGTCCAGTATTGAACGGCTGATACGGTCTAACTTATAAACGATTACCCGCTTAATCTTCCCCGCCCGAATGTCGTTCATCATCCTTTCAAAGTCCGGTCGGTTGGTATTCTTCCCACTAAAACCTCTGTCGGCATATTCGATATAGGGGTCGCCGTGGGTTTCATACCTGCAATATTCAAGCTGGCTTTCAACGGATATACTGTCTTTTTTCTCTATTGACTGTCGTCCATATAATGCGTCATACATCATGTTTTTGTCCTTTCGGCAAAAACATAGTGCATAAGCCGCCCACACTTACATTATACCAACGGACGAATACTCTTTCAATCCGGTTAAACATATTTCTGGAATATTTTAAAAAGCTGCCGCTCGATTTCCCGTTTGGCAGCTTCCTGTGATTTCCGTAAATATTGTGGACGGCGGTTTGTTATGGTTAAGTTCATTTTCTGCTGATTGATTTCGTCTTTGTCAATCATATAAGTAACTTTATCTTCCACAAAACATACCCCCTTTGGTATTCCGTACATCTTATGAAAGACAGCAAGTACACTATTACAAGGTAAAAATGAGCTTACCGGACGGCTGTTAGCATAGCTCCACGGGACTTTCACCCCTCCGGCGGTCTGCCGAAGCTCTACCCGTTGCCTGCGACGCTTTGAACGCTCGGACTACGGCGGTAAAGGAGTATCATTGTACCGATATATGGATTATGGCGGCAGAGTTGCTAAGTCTGCTTTGGAATGCTGATATTTCCCGCTCGGTTTGTCCCTCCTTTCGTCGTCGCGTATCAGCCCAACGGCTCCCCATATATCGAACGTATCCGGTTTGCCCTATACTGCGCCGCCGTTATCTTGCGCCGCTTTCTTTGTCAAGGTTCAGGTAGTGGCTATGCTCGTCAGCTTTGGAACGGAAAAGGGGAAAAAGCGTTCCGTTGCTGATTGCAGTTATTCGGCTTTGAAAGCCAGAACAGCCAACATCAGTTTTGCTTGCAGCCGTTCACGAATATCCTCGTCCACGCCGAAATAGACGTTTCCGCGCTCGTCGTACAGCGTCCGCATGGAAAGGCGGGCTATGTAGCCGCTGAAATGCTGCAAGACCATTTTCATAGCGTCCGGGTCGCCCTTCGTCGCTGCCAGAATGACAGGATAGGGTACAAGGGCTTTATCCGTAAAACCGGACTGATTACCATTCGTCCCATTCATCAGCATTTTCCTCCAGATATTTTCTTAACAGTTCAAAAGAGCTTGTCCGACGATACTGTATTGTGCTTCTTGACGTATTGAATAACTTTGCAATCTTTGTGTCATTCATTCCCTCAAAGTAGTACAGCAGTATAGCCTTGCGCTTTTCTTCCGGCAAAGTACGGATTGCTTCAAGAAGCAGTTTCAGCGTGATTTTCTTCCCGCCCATTTCGTAGCTCGGTTCATCATCTTCCTTTTTGAAATACTCGTCAAAGGAATGAAGCTGCCGCGCTTCTTCTAAGGTCATGTCGGAAAAGGTTACTTCCTTTTCCTTGTGCTTCTGAAGCTCTTTATGAGCGTCACACGCTTCATTGTGCAATACCGTGTTACAGTATCTTTGAAAAGCACATTGTTTCTGAAATTCCCTGCGATTAGGTTCCACATTATCACCTCCTTTCTCGAATGAAAGGTTGGTGGTGTCCCCCTTTTCGCGGGGCAATACTGCCTTTTGAAAAAAACGCCGAAGATTTTCGGATTTTTTTCAAAAAATTTTTTGAGCAGCAAAATACGCCTGCCCGAAAAGCCCGGACAGGCGCGTGGGTATTGTAAGCGGTATTCAGATGATTAGACAGTTCATATTCAAGGGTGGAGAGGTTCCCGGCGGTGGTCGGGCTTTTTTTGATAAGTCAATGACCGTCGGATTTTGTCGATAGGGTATGTGCTTCATGGCGGCTACCTCCTTTAGCCGCCGCTTTTAACAGTGATACCGCGTCATTTCATCAGAAAATAAAAAAGAAACGGCGGCTTTGATTTTTCAAAGCTGCTGCGGAAATCAAAGAACGACAAGCAACAGTTCTGATTTTGCTCCAATATGGTTATTGGGGGCACAAATTAAAATCAAAAAAGAGCCGATAACAGCAGTATTTCAAACTGCATATTATCGGCTCTGCGTCTGTGCGTCTGGCTCTTTTAATTAAATTATTTTTGTTGTTTTTTGGCTTTAATATATGTATTAGCTAACTGTCCACAAGCTGCTTTAATCTCTCTACCATGAGAAACTCTCATGGTAACTTCAAGTCCTGTTTGCTCTAATTGATGTTTGAACGCAACCATTTCTTGTTTTTGTGGTGCTCTAATTTTTGAATTACTCGTCGGGTTGTATTGCAGCACGTTAATCATAACATTTTTGCCCTTAAACCATTTTGCAAGTTGCCTTATATCTGAGGAACGGTCATTTATACCTGGTAAAAGCAAATACGCAAATACCACTTTTCGATTATGCCTTTGTGAATAGGACAATGCTTGCTTAACAACATCTTCAATAGCGTACATGTGCATATGAGGAATGATACAGTTTCTCGCAGCCTGTGTTGCTGCATGTAAAGATATTGTCAACTGAATTTTTAGATGTTCTTCGCGCAATTTTTTTAATTGATTAACTGGACCAACTGTTGATACGGTAATGCCGTCGGTTGGAAAGTTAAGTCCATTTCTATCTCGAAGAATATGGATTGCTGCAATCAAGTTGTCGTAATTGAATAAAGGTTCTCCCATTCCCATAAAAACGATACGATTTACTTTTTGACGTATCAATATGACCTGCTGCACAATTTCAGACGGTGTTAGATTACGAACAAAACCATTGCGTCCGGACTCACAAAAAATACAGCCAACAGAACAACCAACTTGCGTACTTACGCAAACAGTCCCACCATCTCGCCGTTTAATAAAAACCGTTTCGATATACCTGTTGTCTTTCAATTCATAAACATACTTTTCAGTATCGCTACTTTTATAGACTTTTTTTGTTGATATTGATAGATTTTTTTTGTGAAATGGCTGTTTATATAATTCCGTATATAAGGCTCTTGCTTTATCCTCTCCAATTACTTCCGACATTTCTTTGTAAGTAAATCCGTATGGGTTATTCAATATTTCCGTAGGTGTACTTTTAGGTAAGTGTTTCATTTAATATCCTTCCTTTTCAAAATTAAAAAGTTTGTTTTTCAGAGTTTTTGATTATGATTTCTAATTTTTCAACATCAACGATATGTGTTAATTTACATTTAGGGCAGAAAAGAGGAAAATTTCTTAATACCGTATTATAAAATACTTGAACCCTCGTCTTTCCGTTACAAATTGGACATTTTATCCAATATTTTTCAAGCATAATATTTCTCCTTTTGCGCAAAAAAATACAGGTCAATTCTCAACATGAGCATTGACCTGCATTTATACATATAACACTACAACAAAATTAAGGCATAGTTTTTATACTATGTCTATACATCGTTAGTTTTGTTGTATAGCATACGCAAAATAAGCATGACAAAAAAGCCCATATTGAAAATGGGAAAAATCTTTTTTGATTTCAATGCTTATCGAATACGCATGCTATGTAACATAAACATTTCCCCCTTTTAATAATACTATACAAAAAAAGCGGCTAGTTGTCAACATATACATATGAATTATTTTGGCTAACGTTACTGTCAAGTAATCGTTGGCAACTTTCTTGATTTATCTTTCCTATAAAATAGCATGTTTTCCCAGGTTTAATATCCAGCCATGTACAACAATCGTTTTCTCTCTCCCTGTATCTTTCCATTTAAACCAACGATATGCCCAAGCGCCGGATATTCATACCCTTTGCCGTCTTTCTTTGGCGCTTTCGCTGACATCAGAATTTCACCATATATTTCTTCTACTTTTTCTTCTTCAAATATCGGACGGCGCAGACGTTCGGTCACTTCATACAGTTTTCCACTGCACTTTTTTGCCAGTATCTTCGCCAGATGGTTCCCTCCCCGTCTGCTCCAGCTTCTGTGACCATGCTTCATTCGCTTTGCGATCACGCTCCATACATGATTTTCCATCGTTCCCATGTTCCGATATTCTAATCCTTCCGGAGGCTCTGGCAGCTTGAGGTTCTGGGACTGGTAAGGCACGAGCCCTTCCCGGTTGTTCTCATAATAACGAATCAGATCTTCTACATCTTCAATCTCAGCTTCATCGCTCAAGCTGTTTCGATAGATTTCCAGATACCGGAATACTTCTTCAATCTCTTCTTCTTTTATCAGTTCTAAAACAGCATCCCTTGCAGCCGGTTCATGGATTTTTTCTTTCACAGCTTTGTTCCGATGAAAGGGGTCTAACTGAAAACAGGTGCTTTTATCTTTCACTTTCTTGATCCAGGATGCTCCGTCTGCATTTAAGATTCTTTGATCTACCTCATCCAGGTTAAACTCCTGTGCGATTGCCGCTTCCCGGTATTCCTGAAACTCTTTTGCTTTGGAAAATCCGGCAACTACCACTTTATTTTCCAGCACATAACGATCCGGACCGGCTTCCCGCCAACCGTCATAAGCAATCCCTATCTTAATCTCTGCTTTATCCTGTTTTTCCTTTTTTCTGTCTTTTCCCTGCAGCTTGATATAAACTCCGTCCGCTTCTTCAAACAGAACTGGAACCTCTCTTTTCCCTTTCACATGGCCTTTCTTATATGCTTCTGTCAACTCTGCTTCGTCCTCACAGACCTTTTCCCCTAACGCCTGGATGACGTTCCATACTCCCATGGCACTGATGGTCTGTCCGGTCATCTGGCTGACCTGCCGGGCGCATTCTCTGTACGATAGTTCCGTAATCCCTTTTACCAGCAGTTCTGCCATGTTCGTTGAGATCAGGCCTACATGGTCCAGCTCCAGTGCTTCGTCCAGCAGATATACAAAACGCCTGGTCCCGTCTTCCTCGGTCACTTCATAGACAGTCCTCTGATAGGTTACTTCCCCATACACGGTTTTTACAGTTGTCTGTCTGGTTCCCTTATTCCGGTACTTCTTCTTGTCCCTGTCTTCCATCAGCATCCTGTCATACCGCTCCAGGAACTCTTTTGTGAATTCTCTTCCGATTTGGCAGACCCATGCATAAATATTTTTCTCTAACTCCTTGAATGTTACTCCGTTTTCCTTTATCATTGAATTCATCATACAGACTCCTTATGTTTTTTCTGGACAATTAAACAATAAGACAAATCTGTATGATTGGGAAGAGGTTTCGATCTCTTCCCTTTATTTTTGCCAATGATAATTATACTCTAAGTTGGCTAACTGATAGAACAGTGTAGACATATCCAACAGAAAAGGGGAACAGTAAAATGTAACTGGGTGAATGAATATGGCAAAAAGACCAGTACCAAAATACGACTTCAAGGCTTTTGGAGCAGCGATAAAGGAAGCGCGAACGGACAGGAAAGAGAGCCGCAAGAAAGTATGCGACGAAATGTTTATCTCTCCCCGCTACCTTGCGAATATAGAGAACAACGGGCAGCACCCCAGTTTGCAGATTTTCTTTGAGCTTATGCTCCGTTACAATATATCCGTAGACCAGTTCCTTTCAGACAAACCCGCCGAAAAGAACACACAGCGGCGGCAGCTTGACGCGCTGCTCGACGGGATA
This sequence comes from Lachnoclostridium sp. An131, assembly GCF_002160825.1. Taxonomy (GTDB): domain Bacteria; phylum Bacillota; class Clostridia; order Lachnospirales; family Lachnospiraceae; genus Laedolimicola. The sequence goes on along the minus strand of NZ_NFLI01000003.1, from coordinate 202,621 downwards.
AGCGATACGGGGCTTCGGATTGTGACAGCCACCGCAAAAGAGATAGCGGAAGTCGAAAAAGAGGGCGAATGAGAACGTCCCACAAAATTGAATATGGATTTTAGGAAGCGTTGTAATCTTTGCAGATTGCAGCGTTTTTCTTTTGCGTAAGTTTGGCAAAATCAAGGTTTCTTCCGTAGTAGGGATAAAGGGAGAAAGTTTCTTAGCAAGCATAGGAAAGGGGTACCCTTTCCGTATTTTCGCCCTCCTGCGCTGCGGCGTGTCGGACTAAAATTGCTTGTTGGGAAGTGTCCCAAACCCTCTAAAAAACGGAAAGGAGCGTGAACGCATGGACGGCAGGAAACGGACAGTGCAAATCAAATTCAGGGTAACAGAGGAAGAACGGGCGTTGATTGAGCAGAAAATGAAGCTCGTCCCTACCCGGAACATGGAAGCCTATCTTCGGAAAATGGCAATCGACGGCTATATCATTCAGATAGACCACGCCGACATAAAAGCCATGACAGCGGAGATACAGAAAATCGGTGTCAACATCAACCAGATAGCGCGGCGCGTCAACGCCACGGGCAGCGTCTACCAAGAGGACATAGAGGAAATAAAGGGGGTGCTTGCGGAGATATGGCGGTTACAAAGATTAAGCCTGTTAAAAGCACGTTGAAGAAAGCCCTTGACTATATCCAGAACCCGGACAAGACGGACGGGAAAATGCTTGTGTCCTCCTTTGGCTGTTCGCCGGAAACGGCAGACATTGAATTTGCATTTACCATAGCGCAGGCGTTAGACCGGGGGAACAATCTCGCCCACCACTTGATACAGTCCTTTGAGCCGGGGGAAGTGGACTATCAGAAAGCCCATGAAATCGGGAAGCAGCTTGCCGACGCGGTAACAAAGGGGCAATATGAATACGTCCTTACTACCCACATAGACAAGGGACACGTTCATAACCATATTATTTTCTGCGCGGTCAATTTTGTAGACCACCACAAGTACAATTCCAATAAGCGCAGCTATTACGGCATACGGAACATGAGCGACAGGCTGTGCAGGGAAAACGGGCTTTCCGTGGTCGTCCCCGGCAAGGGCAGCAAGGGAAAAAGCTATGCGGAATATCTTGCAGAGAAAACCGGAACCAGTTGGAAAGGCAAGTTGAAAATCGCCGTGGACGGGCTTATCCCCCAGGTATCCAGTTTTGAAGAATTGCTTTCCCGGCTCCAAGCGGCAGGCTATGAAATAAAGCCGGGGAAATACGTTTCCTGCCGCGCTCCGGGACAGGAACGGTTTACACGCTTGAAAACCCTCGGCGCAGATTATACAGAGGAAGCCATAAGGGAACGGATAGAGGGCAGACGTACCAGAACCGCCAAAGCTCCAAAGGCAGAGCGCGGCGTTTCCTTACTCATTGACATTGAGAACAGTATCAAAGCGGCGCAGAGCCGGGGCTATGAACAGTGGGCGAAAATCCATAATCTGAAGCAGGCGGCAAAGACGCTCAATTTCCTTACGGAACACCAGATAAGCCGGTATGAGGATTTGACTGCAAAGATAACGGAAATCCAGACAGAAAGCGACAAGGCAGGCGACGCACTAAAGGAAGTAGAAAAACGGCTTGCGGATATGGCTGTACTTATCAAGAATGTTTCCACGTTCCAAAAGACAAAGCCCGCCTATGATACCTACCGGAAAGCAAGGAACAAAGAGCGATACCGGGCAGCCCATGAGGGGACTGTCATTCTCCATGAAGCGGCGGCAAAGGCACTAAAGGCGGCGGGCATTTCCAAGCTGCCGAACCTTGCCGCCCTGCAAGCGGAATATGAAAAGCTGCAAGAACAGAAAGAAGCCCTCCGCGCCGACTACGGCAAGCTGAAAAAACAGGTCAGGGAATACGACGTTATCAAGCAGAACATAGACAGTATTTTGCGGCAGCCAAAGGAGCCGGAACGGGAAAAAGGAAAGGAACGGGAATAGTATGAAAATAACAGAGATTAGAACGTCTTACAAAATAACAATGGAAAATGAAATGTGCGGCATGGAAATGTATCTTGACACGGGTTGTAAAGTCAGGATTACGTTCGACAACGGGGAAACTCTCGCAGGTCGCGTTTTATGTGTGGAATATGGGGATATTCCCAAAAAAAATGATATGATTATCATAGAAGTAGACAACGGCAGGCTTTACGCTGTAATAGCAGCCAGAATAGCAGATATAGAAATCGTATAGGCAAAAAAGAACGGGGCGCGGAAAGCCAAAAAAGGCTAACCGCGCCCCGTGTCTGTGTGGGTGCTGCTATGGTTTTGTTACGCAGTAGAACCCTATTTTTGAGGGAAAAGGTAATCTGTATCGGCTGCGCTGTTTTCCTGCCCGGAAAGCCGCATAAATCAAGGCTGTTTTCGCCCCTATTGCGTAACAAGGGCGCGGCGTTTCCTCATGCGCTCCGCTGCCTGCCGGTTCGTGATACGCTTCCGGCAGTCCGGGCAGTATTTGACATGATTTGACCTTGAAGCAAAGAACGCGCCGCACACGGTACACTTTTTCCTGTCCTCGGTCTTATAAAGCTCCGCATAGAGCAGCCTGTCGCCGGGAAGTACGGCAATACGGAACCACTTGCAGAGCAGGGAATAGGAAATGAGCTGCGGGCAGATACATTCCTCCCCGTCGTCCAGTAAGATACAGTGTCCGTTATCGCAGTTACAGCACTCCCGCTTTACAAGGGCATTGACTTTCCGGCTTTGCGGCGGCGTGAGCCGCTTGCCCGCGCTCATGCTTCATCAGCGGCGTAGACGGCAAGCTCCGCATATTCCGTTTCCGTCAGCGCGTCCACTTTGGAAAGGGTGCGCTTTGCAAGCTCCCGCATATCCGCGTCCATGTAGGGAAGCGCAGCGTTCATGTTCTCCCGAAGCTGCTCCCGGCTCCCCTCATGGTAAATGCTCAAAAGGTTCGTTTCTTCCACGGTAAACTGTGTCATGCTCATACCTCCATTTCTTTCTGTCTGGTCTTTGCCGCCGCCTTTTTCGGGGCGGTTTTCTCTTTGCCTGCGGCAAGCTGCGCCCGGACAGAGGGGCGTATCTTGCGTATTCCTTTGCTCCTGTCCTCGCCTTTGTCAATCAGCGCATAGGTTCCGAAACGGTCTTTGCTTTTGGAAAAGGCAAGGGTCTTATAGGGCAGCATGGAAAACAGGCGGTCGGCGTCCTTATCTGTGGCAAGCCGGACAAAATACGGGGACAGCTCCACCATGAAACGGGTCTTGTCCGGGCTGTTCGGCTCCTGCAAGGACTTCATTTTCTCCACCACGCGGCAGGCTTCCCGTTCTATCCGGTTATCGTGCAGCATGGCTACATGGGCTTTGAAATCCCCCGGACGCAGCTTTTCCCGGCTGCGCTGTTCCTCCATGAGTACGCCCCGCAGGGCTTCCGGGTCGTTCGGCTGCGCTTCAAAGCGTTCAAACTTCCCAAGCTGCGGGTCAGGGTTGCCGTCAAAATACTGTCCGGCGGGTATGTTGCGCTCCCCATGCTCATAAACAAGCGTGTAATTATCAGCAGGGACGGACTTTTCTATCACGCGCCGGAAGTGCTGCTCATAGTCAAGCTCATAGAGGTTGCCTTTGAGCTTCCCGTTCTCTTTCCCGGTCAGCTCCACCAGATAGGCAAGGACGGTATCGCGGGTCTGCTCCCCGTAAAACCGCCATGTGTTGTGCTGCCTTGTGTCCTTTAGGAACACGTCGCGCTCCCGGACGCAACAAGTCCCGGACGGGCGGGAAAACCAGAGGATTTTCCTGTCCTCCGCGCCGGGTCTTGCAGCCGCTTCCTGTAAAATCCGTTTGTCTATGTCAAAATCATCTTGATAAAATGCGGTGTTCTGCCGCATGATAGCGTCAAGGGACGCGATAACGTCCACGTTCTCAAACTTATTCAATGGTTCAGCTCCTTTCCAAGCCCTGTGATTTCTGCTTTGCGGGTTTCTTCTGCGCCGCCCGTTCCTTATCGGCTTTGAGCTGCGCCCGGATAGAGGGCTTCTTTTCCGGCTTCGCCGCCTTGCCGCGCTCCTTATCCGCTTTGACCGCGTTCGCCAGGTCAACAAGGGAAATGGTTTCCCCCGCCTTGACCTTTGCTTCCAGTTCGTCCACGGTCGGGGTGTTGTTTATCCGTCCGTCAATCATGTTATAGTTTTGCTCGGTGGTCTGCTCGGCGGCTTTTAAGGGATTTTCCCGCTGCGGCTGTTTCTCCTGCAAAAACTCCGGTATCTGCTTAAAATCCCCACGGTCTACATAGTGGGCGGTGTCCTGCCCGTCCTGATGAAGCACCACCACATCAGAAACGGAAAGGCTGTGTCCCTTAAAATCTTTCGGGTGGTCGATATTGAACCGGGTAAAAATGTCGTCAAGGGACGTTCCCGGCATAAGGGGCGCGGTATAGACAAGCTCATAGTTCGCCCGGTCAACGGCAAGCCCTGCCGCCTGCAGGCGGTCGTAAGGCTCAAAACGGTAGTCCCGTGTTTCGTCCCCGTCCTTTAACTGGTAAATGGAAAAGGTGTCGTCCCGCCCGGTTTCCGGCTGCTCCTGCGCCTTTGCGTACAACTCCTTGACTTCGCCCTGGGTCAGCTCCCCGGCATTGAGCTGCCCTAAAAGTTCCCGGCATTTCTCCGGCGTTCCGATATACAGTACGTCGCCAATCGCCGCTGTTCCGTCCCCCTGCGGTAGATAGGCTTGCAGGAAAGAGAGGTTTTCCCGGCTGTCGCTGCGTGGGTTGGCTTCTATCTTGTAAATGTATTCCGGCATAGCCGCCTTTTCCCTCGGCGCGTCTTTTGCCTGTGTTTCGGACTTCTGCTCCGGGGTGTTGCCCTCATGCTGCGGCTGTGCCTTTTCTTTTTCCTGTGCCTTTTGAAGCTCCGCAAAATGCCCGTCAATGGCGTTTATCATTTCTGCGGCGGTACTGCGGATTGTTTCAAGGGAGCCCCTAAGCTCCGCAAGCTCTTTCCCGCTGCTCCACCCGGCAACATACCCGAACGAATAGTCCGACGTATCAAGCCCGTAGTGTTGGCAGACGGTATAGGCGACGCTTTCCGCTTCCACCTCACGGGTGCGGCGGTCAACGCGGGGCTTCTGTTCCTCTTTCGGGGCGTTTAAGTCTATGTCGTGGAGCTTCGCATGGGCGATTTCATGGATAGCGGTTTTAAGGGTCTGTAAGTCGCTCATGCCCTCGTCAATGGCAATCCGCTTTTCCTCTAAATGGTAGTAGCCGTGTGCGCCGCCCTCGATTTTCTCAAAGCCGATAGGGACGGGAGAAGCCTGTTCCAGTGCGGCGAAAAAATCCTTGAAGCGGTCAACGTCCCCGGTCAGCTCGTCCACGGCTATATCCGGCAGCTCCCGCCCCTCGGTCTGGGACACATCAAAGACGGACACCACCTTGTAGGCGGGTACCTTGATTTCCTTTTCCTCGGTAACGGGCTTCCCGTCCTTCCCGATAACAGGCTTCCCGGTCTGCGGGTCGGTTTTCTCTACTTCCTGCTTAACCGTAAACGGCGACGGGGCTATGATTTTTATTCCCTTTTCGCCTTTCATCACGTTCCGCCCAAAGTTATTTTTCCAAGAGGAAAAGCCTGCCACAAGGGAAGCGTCGGGCTTCTGCATGGCGATAAGCAGCGTATTGTTAAAGCTGTAATTGTGGAATTTCGACATGACGCGCAGATATTCCTTGTAACGCTCGCTTTCAAACAGTTCCGTTATCCCCTGTTCCAGACGGTCGGTAATCTCTTTGAGCTTGTCGGCGGGCTTTTCGGACGTAAGGACAATGGGGATAACCGGGCGCGGCTCCTGCGCCTGCTCCTTTGTCTGCGCTGCGTTCTGCCCTGCGGGGGCAGCGTCCATTTCCACTTTTTCCGGGTCTGGGCGTCCCGGCTCCGGCGGGGCAGGCGTTACCCGGTATTCCTCCGGCACGTCCCGTCCGTCATACCACCTTGTAAATGTGTTCTGGTTGTTGTAGATATAGCCCTGTTCGGTAAACAGTCCCCCGTCATTGATAGCCGCGTCCCGCCCGTATTCCTCATACATGAAATATTTTTTGGCTTCCTCCGGCAACTCCGGTTCTTCCAGTTCATCAACAAGGTAATGCCCGTATTCTTCCTCATTGTGGACGGACGGGTAAATCCAGTAACAGTCAAGGTTCTGTGCAAGGTTGATAAGTTCCTCCACACTGGAAGCGTGGTCGCCAAGGGCGATAGCCGCCGCGAATTTTTCCCGGTCGCCGTCAAACTGCATTTCTAAGAGCTTTCCTAAATAGTTCAGCTCGTCCGGGTGTTCGTGTTCCCCTAACTTCTCTGCCAGATGAGGGACAGGGGACTGAAATTCGGTAAAGTGCCATGCTTCCCGGTTTTGAACGTCAATACCGATACGGTCAAAGACTTCTTTCATGTGTCCGGCGGTGGTGGGGAATGTTACCCATTCCCCGGCGGGTCTGCCCCCGGCGTATGCGCCAAGGTTGGAGAGGTACCCGCTTAAAATCGGTTCGTCCATTCGTTCACTCCTTTCTTTCTCAATCATGCGCTGCATAAGCTCGTAGTCCTCCATGCTCATGCTGCCGTCATATACATAAGGGTCAAAATCTTCCCCGTCCCGGAACGGTTTTTCGGAAAAGGGAAGCCCTGCGGCGCGGGCGGCTGCCCGCCCTTTCTCGATTTCCTCCGGGGATAGGCGGTCGCTGTACTCTGTGATAAACCCGGTAATCCCGTTCATGCGGTGTTCATAGTGGTAACGGATAGAAGCCGTCTGGTTTTGTTTTGAGGGTCGCCCGGTAGCGGCGTTCCAAGCCTTTCCACCCGTCGGAAAGTACCGTCCTTGCCTTTGCGGTAAAGGTCTGCCCCGCACATTCAAAAACCGCCGTGACCGCTTCAAAGGTGTGCGGTTCGGCGGCAGCCATGAGAAGCCTTGCCCCGGCAAGGGTAAGGATATTCCGTTCCGTTTCCGGCAACCCGGAAAGGTCGGTTTTCGCAAGCTCCATAGTGGGAATGATTGCGTGGTGGTCGGACACTTTTTTGCTGTTTAAGAGCCGGGAAACTTCCGGCGTGAGGGCGACGCCCTCCATAAAGGGGAGTTTTTCGCATAGCATTGTGAGGATACCCGCCGCCGTGTCTCCCATATCGTCGGTCAGGTAGCTGCTGTCCGTCCTCGGATAAGTAAGGAGCCGCTTTTCATAAAGGGCTTGTGCAAGGTCAAGGGTCTGCTTTGCGGTATAGCCGAAAATCCGGTTCGCTTCCCGTTGTAAAGAAGTGAGGTCAAAGAGCTTCGGCGGGGCTGCGGTTTTCTGTTCTCTGGAAAGGGAAGCACAAACTGCCTGCGCTGCTTCGCAAGCCTTTTTCAGTTCCCGCGCTTTATCAGCGGCGGGGAGCCGTTCGCTTATGGCTTCCGCACCGGGAAGCATGAGCCGTACATGGTAGTATTTTTCTTTCTTGAACGTGGTAATGGCAGCGTCCCGGTCAACAAGCATTTTTAAAGTAGGGGTCTGGACGCGCCCCACGTTCAGGGTATGGTTATAAAGGCAGGAGAAAAGGCGGGTGGCGTTGATACCGATAATCCAGTCAGCTTTTGCCCTGCAAAGGGCAGAAGCAAAGAGGGGGTCGTAGTCCTGTCCGTATTTCAAGTGGGTGAAGCCGTCCCGGATAGCTTCGTCCTCCATTGAGGAAATCCAAAGGCGGCGCATGGGCTTTTTACACCCGGCAACTTCATAGACGAAACGGAAAATCAATTCCCCCTCGCGCCCTGCGTCGCAGGCGTTGACGACTTCGGAAACGTCCTCCCGGTGCATAAGGTCTTTGAGGGTGTCAAACTGCGCTTTCTTGTCAGCGGCGACGGTGTATTTCCATTCCTGCGGCAGAATGGGTAAGCTGTCATAGCTCCATTTCCTGTACTGTTCCCCATAAGCGGCAGCTTCCGCAAGCCCGATAAGGTGTCCGACACACCAGGAAACAAGGTAGCCGTTCCCCTCGATAAATCCGTCCTTTTTCTCCCCTGCGCCAAGGACGGCGGCGATAGACTGCGCCACACTGGGCTTTTCAGCGATTACTAAGATATGTGAAGTCAATAAAAAATCCTCCTTTCAGCGTTCCGGCTGTCTGTCTTTTTCTAACTTTCTGATACAATACCCAATACAAGGGGACTGCCCCCGATAGGGGCAGCCCGCGCAGCGCGGGGAAAAGGAAGCGGGCGGGGATTTGTCCCGCTTCCCGTCCTCCGGTTTCTGTATCATCATTTTTTCATAGGGGCTATCCGTGAACAGGGTCATACTTCTTTATCCTCCTGTCCCTCGTCGGCTTCCTCCCCGTCGTCTGGTTCCTCCGGCTGTTCTTCCTCGTCCTCGTCGTAGTCGTCAAAGTCATAATCGCTCAGGTCGTCGCTTCCCTTTGCCGCGTCCTTCTTCGGTTTCAACACTTTGAAATAATAGAACGCCGCGCCGCCTGCCCCGGCAAGCACAAGGACGATAAGCGGCAAGCCCATGTTGCCGCCGCTTTCTTCCTCCTGCGGTTCTTCCGGTTCCTCCGGCTCCGGTTCAGCTTCCACGCCCGCACACTGGGTACGGTCGGTAGAGCATACGGGGCAGTTTATATTGACAGCTCCGGCTTCGCATTTCTCCGTACAGGTGCAGACGGCGGGCGTTTCCTCCGTTTCCCCGTCCTCCAAAAGTGCGGAAAGGTCTGCGTCGTCTACTTGATTGAGGAAATGGACGGTGTTTTCCCCCTCGTCGTCCCGGTCAATGAGGATATAGAAGTAATTCCCGGCTTTGGTCGTCACTGTGATAAGCTGCTTGTTCCCGCCGAAATCGTCTACAAGGGTGGCGTTCCCCTCCGGCGTGAGGGGTTCGGCTTCCTGTGGTTCCTCCATGACAACGCCGCTGTCGTCGGTCGCGTCGGGCGTGTCCTCCGGGGTCTGTGCAAAAGCGGGAACAGAAAAGCCGCCCATAAGGAGCAGGGCGGCGCAAAAGGCGGTCAGTGTCCGTGTGATTTTATTCTTCATGTGCGAAATCCTCCTGTCCCTCGTCATAGTCAGCGGCTTCCCCTGTGCCATAGTCCGGCGCGGGTTCCATGCCCGGAATACCGCCGCCCGAAAGCATGGCGTTAAGCTCCTGCGGGGTCAGCTTCATAGCCCGCACAAGCTGTACGATTTGCAGGTTTTCCGCTTCGGTTTTCTGTGCTTCCAAGCCTTTTAACTTGTTCTGGTACTCTGTGATTTTCTCACGGGTTTTCTGGATTTCCCGGTCGATACGTTCAATCTTGTTCATAGCCATATAAAATTTCTCCTTTCATTTTTTGGGTCGGTTTACCAGTTCATCAGCCCGTACCCTTTGATACACTGATAGCTAAGGTCGTAGCTCTTTATCTTGCAGGCGTCGCCGGAATTGCCCTCCACGGTGTAGACGCGGCTTCCGTCTGTGCCTATGACAATGCCTACATGGTCTGCGCTGCCGTCTAAATCCCAGTCAAAAAAGATAGCGTCGCCGGGGGCGATATTCTCATAGCCCCTTGCGCCCCATTGTCCCCGTGACTGGAACCACGGGACGCCCTGCGACTGGCAGGCGGCAAACTTCGGTTCGCTCACACCCGCCTGATTGTAGCACCAGCTCACAAAGCAGGCGCACCATTCCACGCGGCTGTTAAAGCCATACCAGCTCCAATAGGGATAGCCGCCCACGTTCCCGACCTGCTGTTTCGCAAGGTCTACAAGGGCGGTGTTTCCGGGGCGTGTGCCGTTTACAAACTGAACGCCGCTTAAATCCTCCGACGCGGAAGTGTCCGGGGAACCGCCGCCAAAAATCAGCGGCTTATTGCCGCTTGTTTCCATGTAGACGCGGAACATTTCAAGCTGCTCCGGGGTCAGGAGTTCTTCTGCAAGTGAGGAAATGGGCTTGTTCGTCAGCTCCACGCCTAAGATATGGTACTCATACGGCACTTGAACCGTATAAGTTTCCTCATGCTCGTTGCTGTCCTCGTCCGTCCATGTGTTAGTGCGTTCTTCCTCCCGGTAGCGAATTTCCACTTCCTCGGTCAGTGTCAAGGTGTACTGCAAGCCGAAAATGCGCTCGATTTCTGCCTGTGCGCTCTCCGGGGTGTAGCTCTGCAAAAGGGCAGTCAGATAGGACGCTAATTCATGGGGGTTATGCCCGATAGTGTCAAGGTCGTAGCGGTATTCATCATAGCCGGGGTAGGTGCGCTCGATATTGTCTATCTCTGCTTGCAGCTCATTTTCCATAGCGGCATAATTGTTTTCCACCGCCACAAGGTCGCTGTCCTCTGATGTATAGGAAGTCCCCACAACGCCGTTTATCGTCCCGGAAAACATAGCGGAGCAGGACGACAGCCCCGCAAAGACAAGGATAATCAGGAGCAGCGCGGCTATGGCGATACAAACGCCTGCCGGGTGCCTTGCCACAAACGCTACGGTCTGCCTTGTTTTCTCGGCGGCTTTGGCTGCCGCTTTCCGGGTGTTCTCCGCTGCGGCTTTGATACCCTTTGCGCCGCCTGCCCTTGCCGCCTTTGCGTATTGCTTTTTTATCTGCTGTTTCTGCCAGAAGCGTGATAATGGATTGCTTGTAAGCTGCGGGTTGTCATGGAGTGCCTTGTGATAGTGGAAGTTGACATTCGCCTTTGCCGCCGCTTTCTCTGCCTTTGCCGCTTTCCGGTAGGGTTTGAGCTTGTGGCTGCGGTAGCCCTGTTTGACTTTCCGCGCCCCGTATTTCGCGCCTTTTTCCGCCAGTTCTTCAGATTTGTGTGCGCCCTCCACGCCGGAATTGTCCTTTTCTACGGAATGTACCTTGTTGTGGACGAAAATACCCGCTTCCTGCGCGGGGCGGGACAGCGGGTTTTTATGGCTTTTGCTTCCGGGCATGGGCTTTTCCCGTTCCTCAAAGCGTAAGCGGGTCTTTGCCTTTCCGGTGGCTTCGTCAAAGGTACGCTCCTTGACAAGTTTTTTCTGCTTCGGGATAGCTGCCTTTGCCTTGTCCAGACGGTCGGCTGCCCGGTTGGATTTTTCAATGTACTTTTCCAGTTCCGGGGTGGAAAGTTCTTCTTCGGTAAACTGCAAGCGGGACGATTTTGTTTGTGCCGCCGCTTCCTCCTGTGCTTTCCTTGCCGCCTTTTTGCTTGCCTTTCGGGTATGGGCTGCGTCGATATGCTCCATGACGCGCTCGGCGGCTGCCGTGTCCTGCTTCGGTGCAGTCCCCGGCGTATGGGGCAAGGGAGAGGGCGGGGAAGCCGCCCCTTGAAGCTGCGCCGCGTCCTGTGCGGCTTGCTGCTCCGGCGTTTTCTGGAAATCCGCTTCCTGTATGCGCTTGCTGATACGTTCGCTTTCTCCCGTGGTCTGGTTCTGCTCGGTCAGCCCGTCACGGGTCATTTTCTGCGTGATTTTATCGCGGGGCTTATACTGTTCTATGTCTTTCCACCTCCAATCCGCGCCCTTGCCAGGGCGCAATACTCTGCGTTAATCTCAATACCGATATAGCGGCGGTCAAGGCTTTTCGCTGCAAGCCCGGTGGTTCCGCTCCCAAAGAACGGGTCTATCACAACGCCGCCCCTCGGACAGCCCGCCAGTATGCACGTTTCCGCTAACTTCGGGGGAAACGCGGCGAAATGCCCGCCCTTATAGGGAACCGTGTTGATAGTCCAAACGTCCCGGCGGTTCCTTGTGGTCGGCATGAGCGCGTCGTCATAATAGCCGCCGCTCCTTGCCTTGTTTAACCCCTGCACTTTTCCCTGTCCGGGGATTTCAGCGGCGTATTTGCTGTTCGCGCTGCGCCCCATGCGGTACCGCGCCGCCGTTTTCGGGGAAATGGGTTCGGCTATGGCTGCCGCGTCATAGTAGTATTTCTTTTCTTTCGTCAGCAGGAAGATATGTTCATAGCAGCGGGTCGGGCGGTCTTTGCAGCTTTCCGGCATGGGGTTTTCTTTCTGCCAGATAATATCGCTCCGCAGGTACCACCCGTCAGAGCGCAGGGAAAAGGCTAAGAGCCACGGGATACCGATTAAGTCCTTTTGCTTGCAGCCCGCCGCTTTCCTTGCGACGGACACGCTTTGCCCGTTCCTGCCCTGCGGGTATTTCGGGTCGGTACAGCCGCCCTTGCTGCCTGTGCCGCAGTAGGGGTCTGCGATATTCAGCCAGAGTGTCCCGTCCGGGCGCAGCACCCGCCGCAGCTCCCGGAAAACGTCGGTCAGCTTTTCAATGTACTGTTTCGGCGTATCTTCACGCCCGATTTGTGCGTCAAGCCCATAATCACGCAGCGCGTAATAGGGCGGGCTTGTCACGGCACAATGGACGCTTTCAGAGGGAAGCTCCCGCAGGGCATACAGCGCGTCCCGGTTGATAATGGTGTCTGTTTTCAGCCCGTTCATGCTTCGCCCACTTCCTCCGGCTTCGTCGTCATTACCCGGTAAAGTTCCGTGTCCTTCGGGAAGCGGTCTACAAAGGGCAGCACCACGTTCCCGTAGAAGATAAGCCCCTCGCCCGCTTCGGTATGGGTCACATATTTCATCTGCTGCGGGGAAATGCCTAACTGCCCTGCAAGGATAGCCCGGTCGCCCTGCGCCTGATTGAGCATGAGGACAAAATCGCTGTTCTCAAAGATGTTCTCCACTTCGCGGGAAGCAAGCAAATCCTTGACGTTCTGCGTGATTGCGGTGGGTATGCCGCCCCATTTACGGAACCGCTTCCAAATCTCCACGCTGTACGCGGCGGTCTGTTCCTCTTTCAAAAGTAAGTGAAATTCGTCCATGTAGTAGCGCGTCGCCTTTTTCTCTGCCCGGTTGACCGTTACGCGGTTCCATACCTGGTCTTGCACAATGAGCATACCTAACTTTTTGAGCTGCTTCCCAAGCTGCTTAATATCAAAGCAGACAAGGCGGTTGGAAAGCTCCACGTTGGTACGGTGGTTAAAGACGTTCAGAGAGCCGGAAACATACAGCTCCAACGCCGCCGCAATCCGCGCCGCTTCCGGCTCCGGCTGCTTCAAAAGTTCATTGTAAAGGTCGCCAAGGACAGGCATTTTCGCTGGGTCAGGGTCGGCTAAAAATGGTCGGTACACGTTCCGTACCGCCCGGTCAATGACGGTTTTATCGACAGGCTGCAAGCCCTCCTTGCCGCCAATGACAAGCTCGCAGAGGGAAAGGATAAAGTCGCTTTTTAAGGCAAGGGGGTTGTCGTCCTCGCTGTAATTGAGGTTTATATCCATAGGGTTCACATACTGGGGCTTGCCGTCCATGCCTTTCCCCGCCGGGGAGAGCCGCACCACCTGTCCGTTCAGCCGCTGCACAAGGGAAAAATACTCGGCTTCGGGGTCGCAGATGATAATGTCGTCGTCCGTAATGAGGAACGCATTTGTCATTTCCCGCTTTGCTGCAAAGGATTTCCCGCTTCCCGGTGTGCCAAGGATAAGCCCGTTCGGGTTTTTAAGCTGCTTCCGGTCGCAGAGTATCATGTTATTGGAAAGCGCGTTCAGCCCGTAGTAGAGGGCTTCCCCGGTCTGGAAAAGCTCCTGCGTGATAAAGGGGATAAAGATTGCGGTACTGGAAGTGGTAAGCCCCCGCTGAATGGGGACAAGGTTTTCCCCAAGGGGGACAGAGGACATAAGCCCCGCTTCCTGCTGATAGTCAAGGCGGGTCAGGGCGCAGTTGTATTTCTGTGCGATACCCGCCGCCGCGAACACGTCATTTTCCAGTTTCCGCTTCGTGTCTGCCATATTTACCACAAGGAACGTCAACAGGAACATTCTTTCATTCCTGCTTTGTAAATCCTGCAAGAGATTTTTCGCTTCACTGCCGAACGTGGCAAGGTCGGACGGGATTATATCCATGTCGTACCCGGAACGGACGGCTTTTTTCTGTTCCTCAATCTTCATCTTGTCAAGGTCTGTGATTTTGCGCTTAATGGTCTTAATGGCTTCCGTCTGGTCGATACTGCGGATATGTAAGTTGACGATTACGCCCGTTTCCAAGTCCAGAATGTCGGCAAGCATACGGTCGTTGAGTTCCGGCGCAAGGATTTCAAGGAAAGACACCGCGCCGATTTTTCGCCCCATGCGGAAATACCTGCCCTCCCCGAACCGGAAAGAGGACGGGGCGATAAAGTCCTTTGTGGTAAGCCCTGCCGGGGCAAGCCAGTCATAGGAGAACGAAAACGGCTCCCCGTCCGGGTGGAATACCCCATGCAGCACCTTTAAGCGTTCCTGCCCGTTTAAGGGGCGGGCGGTCACGCCAAGCACCTTGAAGTTATTGAGTATGTCGGTTTCAATGCGGGCAAGGCGCGATTTTGCCGCCGCCGGGTTGTCGGCTTCCACGGAAAACGTGATGTACTTGTGCTTCACAAGCCCGTTGTTCCCTTTGGAGAGCTGATTTTTCAGCATACCCGCGTACTCGCTGCGGATAGAATTGAAAGCGTCGTCCTGCATGGGAATGTCAATGGCTTTTTCCGCTTCCTCCCGCTGCGTCCCCTGATTGATAAAGGAAAGCTGCACCGATACGGAAGCGTCAAAGTAGTTGAGGAAATCGCACCAGTTTTCAAAAATGGCGGTCTTGTCGTCGCTGCCCGCAAGCTGATAGTTAATGTCCTCAAATGCGATACTTTTGGAATACTTCTTATCCGTTACCCGGCAGATACCGTCCGGGTACATCTGCAAGTAGGGAATGGTCTGCTGCGCGGTGTGGGCTTTCCCGTCGCCCTTTGCCTGCCGTATCAGGGCTTCAATCTGTTTCTTTTCGGCGCGGGTCAGCTTTCGTTTTCCCTTTGCGGGGGCGGCTGCCCGCGCCTGTGCTGCCTGTCTTTTTGACAATCGCTGATACCTCCTTTTCTAAATTTCTCTGCCGTTCCAGGACGGCGTAAAGGTTTTCCGTCCGGTAGGGGCGTTCCTTTGGACGGATAAACCGGGTCTGTATGATGTTCTTTGCAATCACTTCAAGGGGCTGCCCGTGTTTCTCATACATGGCAAAGAGGAAACAGGGCAGCATGACGACAATCATCGCCATAGCTGCAAGGCTCGTCCCTGCGCTGTCCTTGAGCAAAAAGAAAAGCGGCAAGCCTACGCCTAAGGCTCCCGCAAGACAAATGAGCTGCCGTTTCGTAAGATTGAAAGCGACTTTTGTTTTGACTTTGGATAAGTCTTTCGGTACGGGTACATACGCCAAGAAAAAACCTCCTTTCTGCGGGGAAACTCCCCGCGTTTAGTGTGCATTGAGGATTGATTTTGCCAGTGTGCCGGATTTGAACAGGGAAAAACAGAGGATAACCGTATAGGCTGCAAGGGAGAATATCGCACTGTGTAAGTTGTCTGCGATAATCATGTCGTTTACAAGGACGGCGTAAATGCCGACGCATATCATAATGAGGAACCCTTGAAAGCCAAGGGCGAATAAGCCCTTTAGGTAATTGTTCCCTATCTGTCCCCATTCCCGGTTGGTCATGGTTGCGAATGGGATAGGCGATACCGAACAGTAAAGGTAAATTTCAATCATTCTGCCGTAGAGGATAACCGTTATCAGTACAGACATGATTTTCATGCACAAGCTCACAAGGCTTGTTTCAAGCATGAGCAAGAGTAGTTCGGGGATTTCCATTTCTTCAAGCCCCTCCTGCATGGAAGCAAGGGCTTCGGCAGCGTCGATAGCCGTATCGCTGCTGATAACCCCCGCCGCGCCGGAAACAATGTGCTGCGCCATGTCAAAGACTGCCATAGTGATGTCAAAGGTATGCGTTACCAGAAAGACGGCAACGAACGCTTTGAAGAACCACTTGAAAAACATAAAGGTGTCAACGTCATGCAGATTGTTCTTTTCCGTTACCATGCTGATAAGCTCCACGCATAGGACGTAGGTAATGACAAGCCCCGCAATGGGGACGATTACATTCTCCGAAAGGTTTTGTATCATGGAGAAGATATTCGCGTTCCACCCCTGCGGGGTCTTGCCTACCTCGTTTGCGATAGTGCCTACCTTTTCGTTTACGTCCCCGAACATAGTTGACAGATTACCGTTAATGGCTCCGATTAAGATACCCTTTATCCATTCGTTAATCGCGTCAAGTATGCTCTGCATAGGCGGCTACTCCTGCGGCTTATCCGAAAAGCCCGGTAAGCTGCGGTACAAGGAGCATACCGATAAGGGCAACGCCGCCGCCCGCCATAAGCTGTTTCATGCCCTGGCTTTTTACTGATGTGCGATAAAGAAGTAATAGAAATGTAAAAAATTTTGCCGTTCCTATCCGGCACTTGGCCATTGTGTCGGATAGGTCGGGCGTTAGGCTTCGGGCAAGTCAATCTTGCCGACAAAGCTGTAATAAATCTCAATGTCCTGCCTGCGGGTGCCGTTCTCGTCATAGCTACACTCATGCACGACGATTTTTTCAATCATTTCCCGCAAGAGGGTGGGGGTCAATTCCTCAAAGGCAAGGTGCTTTCGGACGATACCCATAAACTTTTCCGCGTTGACGGTGGCGGCCTGCGACTTGTCCAGTTCGGCCTGCAAAGCGGCGGCGCGGTCTTTCAGTTCCCGCTGTTCCTGCTCATAGTCTGCTGACAGTTCCATGAAACGCTCGTCACTGATTTTGCCGTTCACATTGTCCTCATACAGCCGCTTAATAATGCGGCTCACTTCGGCAATGCGCTCCTGCGCCTGTTCAAGCTGCCTGGTGGTTGCGGCGGTCTTTCTCTTGCCGCCGATCTCGTTCTGCTGGATAAGCAGCTTCACAAAGCGGCTCTCATGCTTGGCGGCATACTCCGTCACTTGCCGGAGATTGGAGAGGACACCGGCGGTCAACAGGTCGGTGCGGATAAAGTGCGCCGTACAGTCGCGGGTGCGCTTCTTGTAGCTGCCGCAGATGTAACAGTCCTGCTTGCGGTTCTTGTTCTGATACCGCTGCTGGTACATCACATGGCCGCAGTCGGCGCAGAACAGCATACCGGAGAACAGCCCCACTTCATCATAGCGGTTCGGGCGTTTGCGCTGCTTGCGTAACTCCTGCACGCGCTCCCATGTTTCCCGGTCTATGATAGGCTCATGGTGGTTCTCAAAAATGGCCTGCTTCTCCACGGGGTTCTCTACACTGTGTTTGACCTTGTAAGAGGGCTTTTCCGTCTTGAAGTTTACCAGACAGCCGGTGTACTCCCGGTTTTCGAGGATATGAACGACGGTGTTTGTCGCCCATTTACACTCATAGCCGGGGTGGTAGCGGCGTGTGCTGCCTGTCCTGCGGTATTCCAGCGTCCCCGGCGTGGGGATTTGCTGCTCCGTAAGCATACGGGCAATCTTGGTCGGGCCATTCCCGGCAAGGCAAAGCTGGTATATCTGCTGGACAACCGGCGCGGTTTCCTCGTCAACGATATAGTTCTCGTCCTCGTCCATGAGGTAGCCATAGACCGGCTTGCTGGTAACAGGCTTGCCGCTCATGCCTTTTGCTCGTTTTACTGCCTTGATTTTCTTGCTCGTATCTCTCACCAGCCATTCGTTGAACAGATTTCGCAGAGGGGTAAAATCGTTGTCCATGCTGCCGTTTGCGCTGTCCACATTGTCGTTGACAGCGATAAAACGCACTCCCTTTTGAGGGAACAGCATTTCCGTGTAAAACCCTACCTGCAAGTAGTTTCGCCCTAACCGGCTCATGTCCTTGACTATGACGGTTCCGACTTTCCCGGCTTCAATGTCTGCAAGCATGGCTTGAAAACCGGGTCTTTGAAAGTTCGCGCCGGAGAAGCCGTCGTCGGTGTACCAGCGCAGATTAGTAAAGCCGTTCTGCTTGGCGTAGGTTTCCAAAATCCTTTTCTGGTTCGATATGGAATTACTCTCGCCTTGCAACTCGTCCTCATGGGACAATCTCGGATAAAGGGCGGTAATGAGGTTTTGGGTGGCTTGTCTTAACATAAAATCCTCCGTTTCCGACAGCCAGCCCCACTATTCCGTGGTTTCATTGTACCACGGAATAGGGCGGGCTGTATAGCGGCAAAAGTGTAAAATCTGCTTCTTTATGATTTGTCAAATTGCCGGTTTTTGTGTAGCAGCGGCTTCCGCTTCCAGTACCCGCGCCATTTTGTCGGCGGCGGTGGTGGTAGTGTCTTTCTTGAAATAGCCGGACACGACAAGGACGGAATTGCCCATGCGGATTTCCGTCACGCAGTCGGGGCGGCGGGTGGTGCGGGTGTCGGGCTGCTTGTTATCTGCCATAGGCAATACTCCTTTCAGTCGGTAATCAGTTTCTTCATGCTCTCCATTTTCCGCTGCGCGGCTTCCTGCCGGAAGTTGTCGCCGGTAAAGCGTACCGGGACGCACATGGAAAGCAGGCGGTCATAAATCCGGGAATGGGCGGTGTCCTCCGGGTTCCGCAGGTCGTCCAGCGTGAGGTTGGTCGTGACGATCAGCGGCTTGCTGCTGCGGTAACGGCTGTCAATCACATTGAAAACCTGTTCCAGCCCGTATTCCGTCCCGCGCTCCATGCCGAAGTCGTCAATGATAAGCAGCGGATAGCGGCAAAGGCGGGAAATGTACTCGTTGCGGTTCTCAAAGCTGGCGGCAAGGTCGTTGAGGATAAGGGCAAAGTTCGTCATGTGGACGGGGATTTCTTTCTCCATGAGGGCGTTTGCGATACAGCCCGCAAGATAGCTTTTCCCGGTTCCCACGCCGCCCCAGAACAGGCAGCCGATATTGTCGGCTCGCATATCCGCCCAATGCTCCACATACCGGCGGGCAATCCCGGCCTGCGGGTTCCTGCCGTTGTCGTTCTCAAAAGTCCAGTCCCGCATGGTGGGGTCGGTAAAGCCCCGGCGTTTCAGTTCTTCCACGGTGTCAAGGTGCCTGCGCCGCTTCTCGGCGGCCTCCCGTTCCTCGCGGGCGGTTCTCTGGCAGTCGCACTCTGCCGGGTGACGGTCACGGCCAAAGATAGCGGCCTTATCCGGCGCAAAATAGGCTTCTTTCGGCTTGCGGCACTTGCCGCAGTACAGTAAACCGTCCTCGCCGGTGTAGTCCTCCGGCTCCGGGGCGGTGGTCGTCATATTCTCCAAAACAGCGTTGATTTCGTTCTTCATAAACTCTCGCCCTCCTTGCATGAGTAGTCTGGTATGCCCTTTTTCGGGGCTTTCTTTTTGTCGTTCCCCGCCCATATCCGCAGGGCGGCGGCATAGTTCTGGTAGCTTTTCCCGTTGGCGGCAAGGTAGCGGCTCATTTCCTCGATGAACCGTTCCAGCCTGTCGGGGTACTCTGCCTGCAACTCGTCGTATTCGGTCTGCGACAGAAAAATATTCTGGTATCGGCCATAGGGCGCGGGCGGCTCCCCACTCACTCCCTTTGTTTGGCTCTCTGTAAGGTTGTTTATAGTAGTTTGGTTAGGGGACGGTTTTCCGACCATCATAAGGTCGGTTTTCTGACCATCAGTAGGACGGTTTTCCGGCTCTATGAGGGTCGGATTTCCGGCCATCAGTTGGTCGGAAAACTGTACCTGTGGCACTCGCGGCACTTTGACATAAAGCCGGTTCGGTGCGGAGAAGCCGCCCCGTTCCCGTTCCAGCAGCCCCGCCATGTCCAGTTCATTAAGCGCCCCCTTTATGGTGGTGCTGCCCTTATCCAGTATTTCGGCTATCTCCGCGATTGGATAGATAATATATATCCTGCCCTCGTCGTCCTGCCACTTGTTCTTCTGGGAGAGTGTGGAACGGTCTAACAGCAGCGAATACAGCAGCTTGGCGGTCTGGGAAATCTCCATTTTCAGCAGGAAACGGGGGTAGGGCAGATAGATAGGCAGCGGCGTGTCTGCCATGATATAATCAGCGATAGTATCACCTCCCTGTGTTCGGGTTGATTGTGGTGTTTTGTCACGCCTTAGAACGGCGTTTCCGGGGGAAAAGGATAAATGTATCGCGTACCCTTTGACACTCACGAAAAAAACCTTGATTCATGCGGGTTTGAAAGGCTCTAAAGCGTGACATTTCTGCCTTTGTTTCCGCTTTCTCTCGGCGGCTTTGAGTTTCTTCATGCGTCCGGCGCAGTCGGGGCAGTATTTTCCCCGGTTGGATTTGGGGACAAATGCCGCCCCGCAGACCTCACACCGTTTCCGGCTCCCCCGGTACAAGAGGGCTGCGGCCAGTTCCCCGTCAAGGGGCAGGACAGCCACACGGAACCAGCGGCACATGAGGGAAAGGGAAATGCTTTGGACGCACACGCAAGGCTCCCCGTCGTCTAACAGCAGGCAGTTTCCCTCGTCGTAGTTACAGCACTCATGTACCAGCCGCCGCGCCCGCCGGTGCTGGCGGTAGTCCATGCGGGGCAGGTTATCGCTCATGGCTCTGCTCCTTTCTGCGGTGGGGTTCCTCCCGGCGCAAAATCTGGTCGATGTTCCGCTTGACGGTCTGCAACTCCTTGAACCGCTGTTTCTGTTCGTGGTAGGTGTTATACAGGCCGTCTTTCTCGGAGATAAGCTGCTCGATCTCGGCCTGCAACGCTTTCCGGGCGGGCAGCTTGGTGATGCCATGCGCCTTGAAATACCGGGCGGCGGCTTCGGCTATGATAAAATCGCTCTCGTTTGCCTGCCGGTAGGCGGCGCGGGCTTTCTCGGATTTCTGCGCTTTCAGCCCGTCGCGGGTGGGCTTGGTCTTGGCATAGGCAAGTACCTGTTGCTGCAACTCCTTTTTCCCTTGTAGCTTCGTTTCCAGTGCTTTCAGTTCGCCGCTGGTCTGGCGCATTTCCTGATAGGCGGTATCAACGGCGGCTTCTAACTGCTCCGGGGAAGTAAAGCCGTATTCCTGATACACATTCAGCGTCGCGGCCATTTGTTTGAGGTTGTGCATGGTCGCCCAGCGTTCATAGCCCCGGCCTTTGCCCTCGGCCATTTTCTGCTCAATGTCCACAAGCCGCTGCACACCGTCCTGCTTCGGGGCGGTTTGTGGGGCTTTTGTGTTCCCATGCCGGGGGTATTCGAGTATGGCTGCGGCCTTTTCTGTGGCTCTGGCGGCGTTCTGCTCCAAAACGGAAAGGACAGCGGTGCGGTCAAAGTCGTCGCCCAGCTTCCGGGCGGTAATGGGCTTTGTCCTGTCCGGCGTGAGATAGGACAGCCGCCCCCGGCTCTCCTTGACGGTCACGCCCTCCCGCAGCAGCAGAGAGGAAAATTCGTCAAAGCTGGCGGCGGTGGCAAGGGCTTTCCGTATGGTCTGCCGCAGCTTCTCCTTGTTCGTTTCAAACTTGGTCTGCCGGGGCGTGATACCGCCTGCAATCATGGGGGCGTTCTGCTTGTCCAGCGCAGCCTGTCCCTTTTTCTGCGCCCAATACTCCCGGTCGGTCACGCGGTTCTTGCTGCCGTTCAAGAGGTCGATTTGGTAAAGCCCCTCCCGGTGGCACATCTCCATGACTTCGGATTTGAAGTAGCGCAAGGCAGCGTCGGTACAGCGGTGCTTGCAGCCGGCTTTCGTGTCGGCTGGCCTGTCCATGTAGGGCAGGAACGGTACTTCCTCTATCCGCAGGCTGTTAATGACGATATGCACATGGATATTGCCGCTGTGGTTGTGGCCGTCCGGGTGGGTGCATACAAGGGCTTGGTGGCCGGGGAAATGCTCGGCGCAAAACTTCTCGCCCAATGCCTGCGCCCGGTCTACGGTCAAGCCGTTGTCCGGCCCGTCCCGTGGGTCAAAGCTGATGATATAGTGGTGGCTTTTCACATCTTCCCGCCGCTGGTTCTTCCCATAGCGGAGATTTGCCCGCATACAGGCAACGGCAAAATCCTCCCCGCCGCAGTTCAGCGTTGACAGCCGGTAGTCCTCGCGGGGGATAAGCCTGCCGGTTTCATCAAGGACGGGCTTCATGGTAAACTCGTCATGCTCAAAGAGAAGATATTGTTCGGCGGCTCCGTAGTCGGCGTTTTTAGAGTTGATATGCTT
The DNA here is from genome assembly GCF_002160825.1 of Lachnoclostridium sp. An131. GTDB lineage: Bacteria > Bacillota > Clostridia > Lachnospirales > Lachnospiraceae > Laedolimicola. Next base: position 180,748 of record NZ_NFLI01000003.1, on the reverse strand, counting down.
GAGTGTTGCCAACTGCGTCACCTACTTTCTTGAGGACTTCATACTTGAGGGCGGCAAGGTCGGCTATGGCGGCGCGTACCTCGCCGGACAGCGCATTGTAGGGTGAGCCGTACTCGTTCAGATACCGGGCAATCTGATTGAGGTTGCCGCCGATCCTGCCGTACTCGGCGGCCAGCTTCCCGACAGCGGAGAGCAGTTCATCATTGACCGCCGATACATGGACAACGGGGCGTATGGTCGTGCGCCGTATCGCCTGCCGGAGAAATTCCGACTGGCTGATACCATAGGGCGCAAGCCGCGCTGTGAAGTCGGCGTATTCATCTTCGGACAGCCGGGTTTTCACAACGCGGCTGCGGTGGGGCGTGTTGTATTTCTTTCGCATAGGCTGAAAACCTCCTCTCACTATTCTTATTGCTGACTTTTTTCGGATTTTGGGCGGAGAAAATTTCCTCTCACTCCTCCCATTGCTTAACTTTTCGGGAAATTACAAAAACTTTTTTTTGCATTTCGGCAGAAAAATCCCTCTATACCTCCCATTGGGCAACTTTTTGGAAAATAACAAAAACTGTTTTCAGCTTTTTCGCCCGTAAGGGCGTATAGCAGGGTTTGGGGAAGGCACTCCCCAACAAGTTTCCCGCGAGGGGCAAAACCGCAGAATTGCGGATTTTGGCACCGTGGTAGAAACTTGCTCTTAGTAAGCCGCAGACTGCCCCTGTCCGGGCTTTTCCGTACATAGAGCGAACGGGGCGGGGCTTTCAGCCCGCTGTGCGCGGTCTTTTTTTTCTTTCGCCAAAGATACATTCAAAAGGCCGCCAGCTACCCGCTGTCCGGGGATTTTTCAAATTTTCTTTTGCCTTAGTAATCCGGGAAACAGGATTTTGGCAACCTACGGGGCAGAGAATTTTTCCTTTCACTCCCTACAACACTGCGTTTTGAAATTTGCCAAACGGAGCAGGCAGCTTTTTCTGGCTTCACCTACCTACTACGGGTGACTTTGCGATTTTGCCAAATGGACAACAAAAAAAGCAGCAAATCTTTTTCAGACTTACTGCTTTCACTGGCCGCTGGTGGGCGGCTGGTATTCAGTTTTGGGGCTTATCGGTCAAAGCGAAACTTGAATAGTGCGGAGATTAGCTGCTGCTTCACATATTCCTCAACCTCGGCGTTAACCTGACCGTGTACTTTGGAAAAGTAGCGGATATATCCGGCATAGTGGGAAAGGACGGTGTCGATTGCGTCCGGGTCGCCCTCATGGGCTTTGACGATTGTTTCATAGGGGAGAAGTTTACTCATGGTCTTTTCCCTCCATGAGCCGCCGTAGCCGCTGCAAGGCAAGCTGGATATGCCGCCCCGCTGTGCTGCGTGTCCGGCCAATATGTACGCCGATCACTCGCTGCGGCTGGCGCAGGAAATAGTAACGGAAAATCTCTTCCTGTGTCTGCTCCGGCAAGAGGGCAAGGGCGGCGGCAAGTTCCGCATGGTACAGAACGGCGGTCTGGCCGCAGGCGGTAAAAAGATATTCTTCAAGCTGCTCCGGTTCGGCAAGCTGGACAAACTTCTCATTCATCAGATAGTCAAGAGAAACTTCCCGTTCCCACCTCCGGCGCAGCTTTAAGATTATATCTATGGCTGCGTGACGAATGACAATCTTGCAAAAGGCATTGAATGTGTACTGGATATGCACTTTGTAGGCTTCATCTTCGGTCATGGAAATTCCCCCTCTCTGAATAATAGTGCGGGGCGGCAGCACTCCTTGCTGTCGCCCCTTGATTGCCTATCTGCAAAGGCGGGCGGGGCTGTCAACGGCGGCGCATATGCGCCGTTCATCTTGACTGTTGACTGGCTCGGCTGGCTTTGCCATTTGAGTGTAATTGCTTATTCTTTTTTTATTTGCAGACTTTTGAGGTAGAACGCCTGCTCCTCCCTTTTCTCTGGCTCACTCTCAAAAGGGTTATGCTGTCTAATTCATTCGTTGTCTTACTATTTCATACATCATTATAGATGCAGCACAACTGACATTGAAAGAACTGGCATAGGAATCTTCAGCCATAGGAATCGTACATAAAACATCACAATATTCCTTAAATGCCTTATTTAATCCCATGGTTTCATTTCCCATCATTAACATAACCGGGGTTTTCAAGTCCTCATGATAGATAGGCTTTTCGTGGTGGGCTGTTGTGCCTATGATCTTAAAGCCAGGGTATTTTATTCTAAGGCTTTCAACGAATTTATATAAATCCTCATTGTGAATGATTCGAATCACCGGAAGATTGAAAAAAGAACCCATCGCCGAAACAATTACATCAGGCTCATACAAATCAACCGCATGTCCAGTAATTATCAACATATCTACTCCCAACGCATCACATGAACGTATCATCGTACCTAAATTTCCTTTATTAGAGGGCCTGTCAAATAACACAATAAATGGATTGGAAGATAACGCAACATTTTCTAACCTGTCTTCCCTCATTTCAATAATAGCCAATAATTCAGAAGTTTCTTCTTTTCCACTTAATTCCTTTAGCAACTGTGCCGTAAGAGTATAATTGACTTCTGTTTTTACTGTTTCTATCATATGTTTTGCCCAGCCTGACAGATTATTCTTGTCATAAATAAAAGAAATAATCTTCCAGTTATTTTTAACCGCTTCATTTAAACTTCTTACGCCTTCAACAATAAATTGATTATATTTATATCTTTTATTTCGATTATGCTTCAATACTTCAAATCTCTGGTAATCATTATTTTTATTTAATATAGAAACAACTTTCATTTCAATACCTGCCTCATCATACTTTGGTTTTCGAATTTTTCACCCATTGTAAGCCCATTTTTGAAAAAATAAGGGAAAATGATTTCCCGGTTTTTCTGTGGCAGGGATAACAGGACGGCGGCAAGTTTTCCATTGGTGAGGATAACTGCCTGACCGCATATCGTTATAGGGTGTTCTTCATGGGGTGCTTCAAAATATTCGTCTGTTGTGCCTAAAGGGTAAAACTTTTCTTCTGTGAGGTATTCAAGGGATATTTCTTTTTGCCGCCGTCTGCTCCTGTCACGCCATGCGTTGATAGCCGCATAGTGTATGACGGTCTTGCAAAGCCATTGAACGTGTACATGATGTGTTCTTTGTATGCTTCTGTGCAAGGCATAGATGATTCCCCCTTTCTCCCACATAGGGCGTTGTATGGTTGACGGGTTTCATTTATAATATCAGAGGGCGGCAGCACCCCTTGCTGTCGCCCCTTGATTGCCTACCAGCAAAGGCGGGCGGGGCTGTCAACAGCGGCGCATATGCGCCGTTTATCTTGACTGCCCGCTGGCTCGGCTGGCTTTCCTATTTGAGTGTAATTGCTTATTCTTTTTTTGTTACTGGAATCCAAATTTCACTGTATGCGTAGTTGGGCTTTTTGTCGTCCATTTTTGTAAAAGAGAAAGAAAACGGCTCTGCCAGTTCATAATCTGCCGTCATAAACCATTCGGAGTAGATTCTTGCCATTGTATCCTGCAAAGTAAACGGGAAGATTCCTTCATTTGGAAAAACTGCCCACGTATGAGCTTTAACAGGAAATGTGTCCAGATTACTGCTAATGTCATTTTTAGTTGTTAAAACTCCAATTAAATGCGTTAATTCACCAGCTTCTTCAAGAAAGTTCGTATCTGATTCATAGGAAACATTTACAGTTTCATATGGCTCAATGTTTTGCAACCGGTGCATTTCTTCTTTCTGTTCCTGTGTTATGCTTTGTGCCAGTTCCAAAATAGCGTTGTTTACTCCCTCATATTGTAACGGCACTCGTTTACTTACACCTGCAAACGTAAAAGCAGGTTTTTCAACAATTTTATATTCCATTAAAGTTCCTCCCTTCATAGTTACAACAAATTGTAACTTTTGGCATGATTTACATTGTTTCAACTTTGCGACTTGTGACGGTAAGATACCGCTCCATTTTTTAAAGGCACGTGTAAATCCGTCTACGGATTGATACCCATATTGATAAGCGACATCTGTTACCTGCGCCCCCTGCAACAATTCTTTGTTAGCTTCTGAAAGTCGTCTGTTTTTTACATACTCATTCAGCGTCATATTGGTAAGCGCAAAAAATATTTTTCTAAAATGATAATCTGAAACATTTATATGCTCAGAAATCTTCTCAAGTAAAAACTCGTCCTCCAGGTGCGCTTCAATATAGTCCATCGCGTCATTCAATTTCTTTAACACATTGCCCCTCCTTCCGAATAAGAATATCACAATTTAGAAAGATATGCTCGACATTAGCATACAAAATTAGTCGGGTTATAAATAAAGGCCGTTTGCTCAATATAAGTTTACACAAAACCGACTTGAAAACAAAACTAACATAGACTCTCCTTATATTCAAAGATTTTTATCCGTGATAACGCACAAAATATTACGTTATTTTCTGAAACATATGCCGAACCTTATCTAAACGGCTGTTAGGACGGCGTGGCTGCAATACAGGCTCCCCGGAAATTTCTTGGTACCCTTTTAATTCGGTAAGGCAGACGCTTCTCCCATTTGTATAAAAATTTAAATCATTCCTATATTCGCCGATGCAGCGGGCGGGGATTTCTCCCGTAAAAATAACTTCATCATTTTTAAGCAAGGTTGATTCAATCACTGCACAATACTTCGGTGCGTCATTATAAGCCCGTGAAATATATTCCTGCGGTGCAAAAAGGGTAAAGGAAAGGTATGGTTCCAATAATTGTGTTCCTGCTCTTTTCAATGCCTGTTCTAACACGATAGGAGCAAGGGAACGAAAATCTGCGGGGGTACTAACTGGACTGTAATAAACTCCATAGTCAAAACAAATTTCACAATCTGTCACTTCCCAACCGTATAAGCCTTGCTCCATTCCATAACGCACCCCTTCCATAACGGCATTTTGAAAACTTTGGTTTAAATAGCCGAGAGATACTTTGCTTTTAAACCGGGTTCCACTTCCGGCAGGAAGTGGCGTTACAGTTAAGCCAATGGATGCCCAAAACGGATTCGGCGGCACTTCAATATGAATCGTGTAACTGGCTGTTTTTAATGGCCTTTCCAGATAAATGACCGTAGGTTCTTTCACATTTATGTTCACATGGTATCGCTCTACTAACAGAGAGCATACAACCTCTAACTGGACTTTTCCTAAAAAAGAAATGATGATTTCATGCGTTATCGTATCCACATAGTAATGCAACAGCGGATCTGTATCTGCAATTTCCGTCAGGGCATTCAGCAGGAGGTCTCTTTGTTCCTGATTTTGCGGCTCCACCGTCGTCCGAAGCAAAGGAATCGGATTTTTTTCCCATGCCTTGCGCGGCAAAAGTTCTACATTTCCGAGAGTATCATTCAGCTTCAGAGTGTCATTGGTCAAAATAACAATTTCTCCGCAACAGGCTGTGTCCGCCGGTATAATCTCTCCGTTTGACGGAATCCTCATTTCTGTGATTTTTAGTTTTTGATTTTGGGGCAGGAGAATCGTATCCCGTAAATGAAGTGTCCCGCTGTATAACCGCAAATAAACGAGCCGCTTTTTCTGGTCTGTGTACTCGATTTTAAAAACGCTTCCGCATAGCTCGGATTGATCGTTGTCCGCACCAGAAGTAAATGTTTCTGCAATCACTTCAATCAGCTTTTCAGTTCCGATATTGTTCTTTGCACTCCCATGATAAATAGGAAACAGGGAACCGTTTTGCATTCTTCTGCATTTCTCCCTCTGTAAATCTTGTATTTTCAAAGGTTCCCCCGCAATATATTTTTCCAAAAGTTCATCATTTCCAGCAATAATAGAATCCCATTTTTCTATATCCTCAATGTCTGTCAGAGACACTTCCGGAGTGAGCGAAACATCTTGCATAACCATGACATCATCAGAAAGTTTTTCTCTGATATTTTGATAAACGCTCTGTAAGTCAATGCCCTCCTGGTCTATCTTATTTACAAAAATAATCGTTGGGATTTTCATTTTCTGGAGCGCATGGAACAGTACCCGTGTTTGTGCCTGCACGCCGTCCTTTGCGGAAACTACTAAAATTGCTCCGTCAAGAACAGCAAGTGAGCGATATACTTCCGCCAAAAAGTCCATATGGCCGGGGGTATCGACAATATTGATCTTATAATTCTTCCAGCCGAAAGAAGTGACGGCCGTTTGAATGGTAATCCCACGCTGGCGTTCCAACAGCATGGTGTCTGTCCGCGTTGTTCCCTTATCTACACTCCCTAATTCCGGAACGGCTCCGCTGGTATAGAGCAGGCTTTCTGTCAAAGTCGTTTTTCCTGCGTCTACATGAGCAAGAATGCCGATATTGATTATTTTCATGTGTTTGTCCTCCATTCAGCCCCCAAAGGGCATAAAAATCCCCAGCAGCAAAATACTTTTACCGCTGGGGATATAGCGAATAGACATACACATACATACAACGCACTGCAAGCAGCGGTCGCTCTTTTGATATGTCAAATATATAAGGCAAAAGTATTCTTAAAAAGGGTACAAAAAACTAAGCCCCTTGCAAGGGACGGTTACAATTCTTTGTTCCCACTATTTGATTATAGTTAATTAAGAATACCTTGCCGCATATTTTTAACTCCTTACTTGGAATAGAAATATTATAGCATATCGGCATTGAAAAAGAAAGTCCTGAAACAAAATTTACGGAATAGTAGGCTGCTGTCTATCAATCTCTTGTGTGTTTCTTTATGACACATGAGCATTTGCACCTGGATTGTCGTTTCCGTAGCCCTCCAAAAGGTTAATCACGCCCCAGATACCAAGTCCGGCTCCCAGTGCGATAACAAGGGTCTGCAATACATCTACTGCGCTGTTGAAAAATTCCATGAAATTCTCCTTTCCTGCCGCGTTTTGCGGCTGCCCGAAAAAGGGCATAAAAAACGGCGGTCAGTTTTGGTAACTGCCGCGGTCATAAGTCCCCGCGCCGCTTGAAATCCTGCGGCGCAGCGGTATTCAGTTGTAAGCGTGGGGAACATGGATTTTCCAGTGGGTGCGCGTATCATGTAGCCAATGTTTATGTAGTCGGTTGCTGTAATTCCTCCTTTCTCTGTGTCCGTTCTCTGTAATAGCGGTCATAGCTTTCCAGTAAACGGCGTTTGATTTCTTCCTCTTTCTGCGCCTGTTCAAGCGCATAATCAATCAGCCCGCGAATAGCTTTTTCAATCCTGCGCTTTGCTACTTTCTTTCTGATACGTCTGTTCATGGCTTGACCTTCCTTGCATAAAATTGTTCAAACAGTTTAACAAGCTCCTGCATTTCCCGCCGCTTCCGTTCGTCAGCAAGGGAAATGACTTTCTTTTTGTGTCCTGCGGGTTTTGTCCCGGTGCGCTCATTCATTCCCTGCGCCCTCCTGCAAATCCGCTTCGCTGATTTCGTAACAGTCAAAGGGTTCCTCCGACTTCACGATTGCGGGGCGGCGTTTCATGTACCGCTCCACATCAAAAGCGTTCTTCTTATCGTAGTCGGAAAGGTACCTGTATTTCGGGTGCTTCGTTATGTCGTACTTGTCGGAAAAGAACGGGCGCACCCCGCGCACCTGTAAAATGCACTTGCCGCCGTCCATAACGGCGATCTCGTCCTGCGTCATAAGCTCCTTTCCCAGCTTTTGGTAGTTCATGCCGTGGGAAAGCTCCCGCCCCCGCGTTTCGGACGTGTTGAAGCTGTCTATGGTTTCCTTGCCTAAAATTTCCGATATTTCTTTGAGGGTGCTTTTTTCCTTGCCGCCCAAGAAAAGGGTTGTGTCGCAATTCCCTACAATCGTGTCAGCGTTGTCCTTATAGATTGCCTTTAGCTGCGATTGACTTTGCAGAATGATAGAAGCGGAGATTTCCCGGCTCCGTATCGTGGCAATCAGCTTTTCAAACTTCGGTATCTGCCCGATATTGGCAAACTCGTCAAGCAGGCAGCGCACATGGACGGGCAGCCGCCCGCCGTACACGTCGTCGGCTTTGTCGCACAACAGGTTGAAAAGCTGCGTGTAAAGGATAGACACGACAAAGTTAAAGGTGTCGTCGGTGTCGCTGATGATAACGAACAGTGCCGTTTTCCGGTCGCCCAGTGTGTCAAGCTCCATTTCGTCGGTTTCCAGAAGCTCCCGCAGCTCCCGTATGTCAAAGGGGGCAAGCCGCGCCCCGCAGGAAATAAGGATTGAGGAACGTGTCTTGCCCGCGCTTAACAGGAATTTCTTATACTGCCTTACGGCAAAGTGTTCCGGGTCTTTTTCTTCCAGACGTTCAAACATGAGGTCAACCGGGGACTGAAATTCCGGGTCGTCCTCGCGGGCTTCCGACGCATTTATCATTTCAAGCAGCGTCGTGAAGTTTTTCTCGTCCTCCGGGGCTTCATACCAGATATAGCCGATAAGGGCGCAGTAAAAGAGCCGTTCGGACTTTACCCAGAAATCCTCCCCGGATTTTTCCCCGTCGCCTTTGGTGTTGGCGATTATGGTATTTACCAGTTTCAGAATGTCTTTCTCGCTGCGGATATAGGCGAACGGGTTATAGTGCATACTTTTCTTGAAGTTTATGGTATTCAGCACTTTTATCTTATAGACGCCCCGTTGCAGGAGCTTCCCGCACTCGACTAATACGGTTCCTTTCGGGTCTGTGACAACATAGGAGCTGTGCATTTGCATAAGGTTCGGCTTCACAAAAAACCTCGTCTTGCCGCTGCCGGAGCCGCCGATTACAAGGATATTTTTATTCCTTGCGTACTTTGGCTGCTTCGGGCGGCTACTCATCATCAGCCGTTCGGTCTGGGTCAGAATGACGTTGTTTTCAAACACCGGGTCTACATACGGCTTTATATCCTCGGCGTTGCCCCAACGTGCAGAACCGTATTCCATGCCGCGCCTATATTTTTTCGCGTTCTTGCCCTTGAAATAGACAATCAGCCGGATAAGCACCGCCCCCGCTATGCCGATAAGCAAGTCCATAGGGTGTAAGCTCGGCGCGGCGTTAGATAAGGCTGCGGAAAATCCCGTCCCAAGGGCAAGCAGCTTTCCCGACAGGTCAGCCCCCGGCGACAGCCTAAACGCCTGCGCCGCCTTGTCAAAGAGCCAGACAAAGAGCAGATAGGGGATATTCGGGATAATCAGCTTTTTCAAGTCTATCCTGTTCAACGGTCAATCCCCCTTTCCTTTTTCTTGACTTTCTCCCGGTTGGCGTTAAGCTGCTTCGCCTTATCCCGGAACGCGGCTAACGCTTTTCGGATAGAGGGCTTCTGCTCCCGTGAGAGCTTCTTTGCGGAAAACTCCTTAAAGGCTGCGGTCAGCGCGTCAGCGTCCCGTGCCTTAAAGAAAACAAGGTATCGGGGCGGGCTTTCCGCCGCGTCCTTTTTCAGCGCAAAATCAATCCCGTATTTCTTCGCGGTACTCTCAAAGGCTTTGATATTGTCCTTCGTGATTTCGATATTGGAAACGCCTGCGTTCTGTTTCATAAGCTGCTTTAGGGTCTGCTTGCCGTGGGGCATTTGCCGCTTGTTTGCCTGTTTCTTTACCTGTGAGAGAAAAAATTTCATAGATTTTTGCAGCACTTCCGCAGACAGCTTCCCGGTCTTGATGGACAGGGCAATCACTTTTTCGTTGACTTCCTCCTGCAATTCTCGTCCTCCTTTCGCAAAAGTCTGTTTCCGGGCAGAAAGAAAGGGCAGCCGTTTCCCGGTTGCCCTGTGCCTGCCGTTTTATTAAATCCGTACCCTAAGCCCGTTCAAGTCCTCGGCGCGTACCCCTACCAGATACCAGTTCTGTCCGTACTCCATGCGGGTCGGCTTCCACTTGCCCCTTACGAACACCTCCAGACAGTCGCCGCAATGCAAACCCCCGTAATAGTCGGAAAGGTCAAAGCGAATGTCGTAACGGTCAGTCAGCTCGTCAAATACCAATGCTCCGGTTCTCTGTGCCATAGAAAAATCCTCCTTATGTTTGTTTTACAGGCTTTCGCCCTCGTTGCATGAATAATAATCCGGGTCGCCAAACCGGGGCTTTCGCGGAGCCAGTGCGCCGCTTGCCATGTCGTGGGCGACAAGGGAAGTGTAATAGTTTCCGATAGTGGACGGCGCGTTGAACAGTGCCGCCCGTAGGTACTGCTTGATGTTGCGTATCTTCGTGGTGTTCTCCCGCATACAGTCAAGGACGAACCGGATATGTTCGCTGTCCAGTTTCATAAACTTTGACTTTACAAGCTCTGCCGGGTAGTCGTCCCCGGCAATACGGATTGTCCTGCGCCTTGTGCAGACGGTTTCAAGGATAAGGTCAACGATTTCGTCTATCCGGTCATGGTCGTAGGGCATATCCTGTTTGAGAATGTCATAGCAGATGTTGTCTTTTAAGATTTCCTCATATACCCGGTATGCGTCGTCCGGTTCCTTTCGTTTCCGTTCCCCGGCTGCGCTTGCGCTGCCGTTGGCTGTTGCCTCCTGCTTCTCCAAGGGAGAGGGGTCAGGGGAAAGGATAGGAATGGAATGGGTACTTTGTGTATCAGTATTTGATTTTTCTTTTTTTGATAGATTAGTTCTTTGTACTTCTTTATTTAATTGCATTGGATTTTCCTGCGTAGGTTTTTCCAACGTAGGGTTTTCCTGCGTTGGATTTTCCAATGTTGGATTTTCCAACGTAGGAAAATCCGGTTTAGGCGGTAGCTGTGGCTGCTCATAAATCACATAATCGGCACCCCGCAGGCGTCCTTTTGCGTCGCGTTCCCTTGAACGGACGATATACCCGGCGCGTTCCAGTTCCCGCACCGCTTCCCGGATAGCGTCGATTTTCTCCCGGTTGATATGGGACAGCCCCGCAAGGGTATAGTCCCAATCTTCGGGAAGTGAGAGCATTTGCGACAACAAGCCCTTTGCTTTCAAGGTAAGCTCCTTGTTGCGTAAGTGGTGGTTGCTCATTACGGTATATCCCGTGTTGCGTTCCACTCTGAAAACTGCCATAGCTTATCAGCTCCTTTGCTGTGGATTTGTTACGCAGTAGAACGCGGATTTGAGGGGGAAAGGTATCTTTCCTTTGCTTCCCTGTTTTCGCGCTCTGGAAGCCGCATAAATCAAGGCTTTTTCTGCCCCTACTGCGTAACATGAGGGCATAAAAAAAGCGGCGTTCCTGTTCTTCCGGGTTGGAAGTGGGAAACGCCGCCTTTGCGGTTCGATATTCAGTTGTAAGAAAAATAGCTCGTCCTATCTCATGTATCATCTTCATTTTGAGGTATAGCAGCAGATAGGGCGGCTCATGCCTATGTCCTGCAAATGTTCTGATTGATAGTGACTTTCCAAAAGTGCTGAATTTGTGGGCTTTCCGCGCCTTTGGATTTTACTACAATCTTCCCGTTTTGCTTCGCCGAAGCGCTGAAAGTGCACGATTTCCCTCGCGCGCAGGAAGCGTATGGCGTCGGTTACATCCGGAGAATCCACGGAGAGGCGCAGAATGTTGTCGTATGTGGTGCGGGCCTTCTGCTCTGCTGCCATATCCTCGCTCAGGTCTGTGATGGGATCGCCTGTAGACTGGAACATCGTCGCGGAAAACGGCACGCCCGATGCCGCCTGCGGCCAGAGTCCCAGGGTGTGGTCTACGTAATAGTCGTCAAAGCCGGAGGCCTTCAGTTCCTCCATGGACATGTTGCGGGTGAGCTGGTGGACGATGGTGGCAATCATTTCGAAGTGGCCGAGCTCCTCCGTCCCGATATCCGTAAGCAGCGCCATACATTCCTTATACGGCATCGTATACCGTTGGGACAGATACCGCATAGAAGCACCGAGCTCCCCGTCGGGGCCGCCATACTGTGTGATGATCGCCTTTGCAAGTCTTGGATTTGTCTCTTTTATATGAATCGGATACTCAAGTCTTTTTTCATAATTAAACATAGCTTTTTACTCCCTCCTTCCTATTGCCAGGGCCATGGCTGATCCACCCAGTTCCAGTAAGCGCCGCAGTGATGTGCGTGGGCGATGGTAAGGGGGCCGTAGGTCTTGGAATATTCTTCTACTGCTTCCTGGTAAATACGATTGTGCTCTTTAAAATAGGAAAGCGCTTCCGCATCGTCTGGATGTGTATCCAGGTACAGGGACGCATCTACGCAGGCAAATCCATAAAGCATGATGTTTTTCATGAGCTGCTGCCTGGAAAGTCTGTTTGCCCCTCCGGAGAAATTCTGAGCCTGAGCAGAGGAAGCGCCGCCGCAGCTTTGCGGCTGCTGGCAGGACATGGAGGAGCGTCCCTGCTGGTTTGCCTGCTGCTGGGAAGAAGCGGCCCTCTGGTATGGGCCAAAGCAGGAATTCATACGGTTCTGATTCTGCATCATCGCACAACACCCCGCTTTCCTAAAAATGGTTTATTCAGTTCGGGAAATATCGTACCGCACTGAAGGGCTTTTTCCAGATCGCAGGTCTGGCCCCAGAACTGCCATGGCACATAAGACATGGCAAGAGGCATGCTCTGCAGAGACTCTCTGGAGCAGCCGCGTCCGGTCGCCGCCTGATTTCGACAGTCTGCCATAAGAGACTCCTTTCAATTCTTTGTTCCAGATTATTTTATGTAAAAAGTACAGATAAGTGAGGGGATGGCTTTCTGCGTTTTGGCAGCAGGCTTGGGAACAAAAGGGGAAACTGGCTGCCGCGCCGCCTGTTTTGGCATTCTTGACTTGAATCTTTGGGGAATGTTATAATCAGGAAAACAAATGAAAAAGCTGGAGACGGATATGGAGAGAAGGATGGGAAAATGGGGGAGATCCCCATATCGGTTATTCTGGTATTTTGTACTGCTGTGTATTGCCGCTGTCTTCCTGCTGGTTTTCGGAATCTTTTACCGGGACGGAAGAGAAATGGGCGTGGTCATTGGGGGAGATTCCTGTTCGGAGGGGCAGGAGCTGGAAGCGGAGCTTGTACGTATCTGGCCCTTTGAGGTGAAAAGCTGTGTGTGGTATGTGGGGGAAGAAGCAGCGTCCCGTGCGGACAGGCTTCATTCCTATACGCCCGGGGCAGAGGATGTGGAGCAGCTTATACGGCTTGAAGTCACGCTGAAGGATGGAAGCGTCTTTGAGGATTTCCGCTATTGCAGTGTGCTTCCGGTGTTGTATCTGGAGAGCAGCGTGCCCTACGAGGATGTGGAAAAGGACAGCGAATCCCTGGTGCATGCACGGCTGGAGGGGAACGGATATATGCCTGACAGTCTGTACGAGGGGGAAGCTTATGTGCGCGTGAGGGGAAACAGTACGTCGGTGCTGGAAAAGCGTCCCTTTAAGCTGCGCCTGAAGGAAAAGGCAGAGCTTCTCGGCATGCGGGAGGGCCGTCACTGGGCGCTTCTGGCGAATGCTGTGGATTCGACCCTTCTAAGGAATCAGACAGCCAGCCTGATCTCACAGTATCTGGGAGCTGAATACGTGATGGATTCCCGTCAGGTTACGCTCCTTTATAATGGGGCCTATTGCGGAGTGTATCAGCTGTATGAGCAGATTCGGGTGGAGGACAGCAGGGTAGACGTCTATGATTGGGAGCGGGCTCCGCAGGCAGCGGCAGAGAGGATCGTGGAACAGCTTGAGATAGAGAAGGAGAACAGGACTCTGGCGAAGCAGGAAAGAAAAGAGCTTCTGGAGATGCTGGAATATGAGCTGACTGCCGATTTGTCATGGCTGGATACGGGGATTTTTGAATCCGGGGGTATGGAGGAATGGAATGCGCGGGAAGGGACGTGCTATCCGACAGTATTTACGGTGAGCAGCTTCCTGGAGCTGGAAGCGCTTCCGGAAGCGACGGGCGGAGTTCTTCTGGAGATGGATTTCTGGGAAGAGGAGAGAGCTCTGGAGACGAATTATCTGCAGCCATTTTATTTTGCAAGTCCGGAAGCGGGGGAAACCTTCCGTGAGCTGTATGATTATGTCAGCGCGGAGCTGCAGGCGCTGGAGTATGCGTTTCATGATACAGATTTTACCTATCACAGCGATTCTGTCTACTATGAGACGGCGGAGGAGGGATGGTGTGATTACGGAAATGGCTTTGTCAGGAGGGACGTAACGTACCGTGAATCAGATTTCTCGGATACGCGGTTTGACGGGCAGCATTATTCGGAATTGGCGGATATGGATTCCCTGGTCAACAATTTCCTGCTCTGCGAATTTTCAATGAACTGGGATGCGATGAAGAACAGCGTTTTTCTGTGCAAGGATCTGGAGGGGCCGTATCATATCGATTTAGCCTGGGATTATGACTGTGCCTGGGGAAACAGCATGTTTGGCCTGAATACCTGGTATCCGGAGGAATGGCAGACGACCAGCGATTATTTTGCAAACGAGACCTATTACCAGACAGTGCAGTGGAACCGCTTCCTGATTCGGGATCCGTATTTTCTGGCTCTGGCCCAGGAAAAATACTGGCAGATCCGGGAGCCTTTTCTGGAAGAGCTTGTGCGGGACGGCGGCCTGATAGACCGGTATGCAGAGGCGCTTGCCCCGGCGGCGGAAGCGAATGATAAGCGCTGGGGAGGCAGTATGGGAACGTACGAGGGTGAGACCTTCCGTGAGGGGGTAGAGCGGATGAAGGAGTTTATGAGGCTGCGCCTGGCCTGGCTGGACGAGCAGTTTGCTTCTGTGGAGACTCTTCGGACTTCCCTGGGAGGCTATCTTGTTTCGGATATGGTCTGGGTCGAAAGGGTGGACACAGGCGCGCAGGAGGGGAAGACAAGGATTGTCGTATGCGCAGGCGCGCCGGGAAGCCGGGCAGCTTCCCTTCAGGTGAATGGCGTATGGTTTTACGAGGAGGAGCTGGAGGGCGGAGAAGCGGAATTTTGGCTGGATGACAGTGTCCTTCGCCTGGATGGAGGCGTCAATACGGTGCAGGTGAGGCTCCTGGACGAGGAGGGAGAGTATCTGGTGAATTCCAGGGGAACGGTGGAAGGAGAGTATACGAACGCAGTGTCTGCATACGCGTGCTTTACAAAGCCTGTTTTTGAATAGCTTGCAAAAAAAACAGCCGAATATTTCTTGACAAGGTGGTTTAAAGATTTTAAACTTAAATTAAGAGGTTTAAAACTTTTAAACCACCTTGTGCATTTACACGAACGAAAGGAAGACGGATAGAAGCTGGCACGGCTGCTATTTATTGTGTTATTGTTCCATAAGCCACAGAGCGTGGAAGGGGGAGACAGGGAATGCTGATTTATTTGATGACAGATGCGGAAATGGAGCTTGCGGAGCTTATCTGGGCGGATGAGCCTCTGGGGAGCGGAGAACTGGTAAGGCTTGCGGCAGAAAGTCTTGGCTGGAAAAAGTCCACGACCTATACGGTGCTGCGCAAGCTTTGTAAAAACGGCATTTTCCAGAATGAAAATGCTGTTGTAAGCGCCCGGATGAGCAGGGAGGAATATGTGAGAAGAAAAGGGGAGCGTTACCTGGATGAGAATTACGGCGGTTCGCTTCCGGGGTTTGTGGCAGCCTTTCTGAAGCGGAAAAAGCTGAGCAGGCAGGAAATCGAAGAGCTGGCGCAGATGATTGAAGAATACAGGGAGGACGAAGGATGAAGGAGGCCGTGTTCCTGAATCTGTGTCTGCCGTTTTCCATTTCAAGCCCGGTCAGCCTGATTCCGAAAAATGTGGAAATGCTGTCAGTCCGCACAGAGCAGGCAGCTTCCGAAGAGGAAGTCGGGATGGGAAGTGTTTCCGGTGCGGGAGGTGCCTCTGCGCAGTCTGGGAGAGACGCAGCTGTGTGGAATGCAGCATCGTTCCTCTGGCTGGGAGGAGCTGTACTCCTCCTGGGACTCCAGGCGCTCTTGGCTCTGCGTTTCAGAAGGCGCTTGACGAGGCTCAGGTGTGTCCGGGAAGGGAAAAGGGAGCGGATTCGGGAGCTTAAAGGGCTTCCGGCTCCTTTCCTCTGGGGAATTTTCCGGTGAATATGTGAAGGCCAGAGTCCTGTATGGGAGTGGTGGCTTTTCACTGACTGATTTTGCGGCTGGAGAGCCCGAGGCTCCGCAGTAAGGCATTCGGCAGGGCCCTTTTAGAGGAGAAGGCGGGGCTTCGGAGGATGGAACGCCTTTCCGGGAGTTATGTAAAATCTTTCTACATGCTTCTGCTCTGCCTTGACGCAGGACTTTTCCCAATGCTATAATGTGCAGGTAGCGAAGAAAGAAGAATAAGGAAATAATGTGGAAAGCGAAAACGAGTGGAGTGAAAAACGCATGAAGATGAGAAAGACAAAGATTATCTGTACATTGGGACCTGCCTCTGAGAATGAGCAGGTGATCCGGGAGCTGATGCTTGCCGGAATGAATGTGGCAAGACTGAATTTTTCCCATGGGAGCCATGAGGAACAGAAGAGAAAGGCAGATTTGGTGAAGAAGGTCCGTAAGGAGCTTGATCTTCCGGTGGCTCTTCTGCTGGATACAAAGGGACCGGAGATTCGGACCGGCATGCTGGAAAATGGAAAAATAGAGCTGAAAAAGGGCCAGAGCTTCGTCCTGACGACGGAGGATATTCTCGGAAATGAGGGCATGGTGTCGATTTCCTATAAGGATCTGGTAAAGGATGTAAAGCCGGGCGATTCGATTCTGATCGACGACGGCCTGATTGGAATGAAGGTCAATAAGGTCACAGATAAGGAAATTTTCTGTGTGGTAGAGAATGGCGGAATGATTTCCAACAAAAAAGGAATCAATGTGCCGGGTGTAAACTTAAGCATGCCCTTTATCAGCCAGAAGGATTACGACGACATTCTCTTTGGCATCGAGGAAGGCTTTGATTATATCGCGGCCTCGTTTACCAGGACTGCGGACGATATTCTTGAAATTCGGAAGATTCTGGAGGATAAGGGCTGCCAGAGCATCAAGATTATAGCGAAGATAGAAAATCTGCAGGGCGTGGAGAACATCGATGAGATTCTGCGTGTATCTGACGGCATCATGATCGCCCGCGGCGACATGGGCGTGGAGATCCCGCTGGAGGATGTTCCGGTCATTCAGAAGAAGCTGATTCAGAAGATTTTTGAGACAGGAAAGCCTGTGATTACAGCGACGCAGATGCTGGATTCCATGATGAAAAACCCACGGCCGACCCGTGCGGAGACGACTGACGTGGCGAACGCCATCTATCAGGGAACAAGCGCGATTATGCTTTCGGGAGAGACGGCGAACGGGCAGTACCCGGTGGAGGCTCTGAAAACCATGGTGAAGATTGCAGTCCGTACTGAGGCAGATATCGATTATGATGCGCGCTTTAAGAGACGTACGATTATGGATCGGCCGGACATTACCAATGCGGTATCCCATGCGACCTGCACGACTGCCGTTGATTTGCATGCGGCTGCCATCATTACCGTGACAAAGTCCGGACGGACGGTAGGCATGGTGTCCAAGCATCATCCGGGCTGCCTGATTATCGGCTGCTGTATGGATGATTACGTGTGCCGCCAGCTGAATCTTTACTGGGGCGTACAGCCTCTGCTTCTCGACAAGGAAGAGGACGCTGAGACGCTGTTCAGACGTGCCGTGGAGGCCGCGGAGCGTGCAGGACTTGTAGCCAGGGGTGATTTGACGGTTTTGACGGCAGGCGTGCCTTTGGGCGTGACCGGCACGACGAATCTGATCAAGGTCCAGGTGGCAGGCAGGATCCTTGTCACAGGAAACGGAATTACAAAGAAAAAGGTCTGCGGCTCTCTCTGTGTGGTAAAGGATGCAGAGCAGCTTAAGAAAAATTTCCGGGCGGGAGATGTGATTGTGGCTCCGGAGACCAATAACGAGATGCTGGAGCAGATGAGAGCGGCTTCCGGTCTTGTGGTGGAGCAGAAGGGAGATAATTCTCATGCGGCAATCGTAGGCCTTACTCTTGATATCCCGGTGATTGTAGGCGCGGCCAATGCGACGGAGATCCTGAAAAGCGGAGCTGTCGTAATGGTAGATGCAGAGACAGGAACCGTATCCAGCAACAGCTGAGCACGGGAAAGCAAAAGGCGCCGGCTTTTGGAGGCCTGGCGCCAGGCCGGCGAATGAGACGGCGGCATTATACCGGAAGGAAGGAAGATTCATGGCGGAGCTTACACCCATGATGCAGCAGTACCTTAAGACAAAGGAGCAGTATAAGGACTGTATTTTATTTTACCGCCTCGGCGATTTTTATGAGATGTTCTTTGACGACGCAAAGCTTGTGTCCAAGGAGCTGGAACTGACACTGACAGGAAAAAGCTGTGGATTAGAGGAACGCGCACCGATGTGTGGCGTTCCTTATCATGCTGTGGAGGGATATCTGAACCGGCTGGTTTCCAGAGGCTATAAGGTCGCTATCTGTGAACAGATGGAGGATCCGAAGGAGGCCAAGGGGCTGGTGGCCCGGGATGTAGTGCGTATCGTCACGCCCGGAACGAATCTGAGCACAGCGGATGAGACGAAAAACAATTACCTGATGTGTATCGTATACCTTTCCGATCGCTATGGGATTTCTACAGCGGATATCACCACAGGAGACTATCTGGTTACGGAAGTGGATTCGGAGAGAAAGCTGCTGGACGAGATTAATAAATTTGCGCCTGCAGAGATTGTCTGCAACGAGGCCTTTTCCATGAGCGGCGTGGATCTGGAGGATTTGAAATTCAGGCTGGGTATCGCGGTCTATCCGCTGGAGGCCTGGTATTTTGACGACGAGCTGTGCAGGAATACGCTGATGGAGCATTTTGCCGTGTCCAGCCTGGCGGGGCTGGGATTAAATGATTTAAGCTGCGGCACGATTGCGGCAGGCGCTCTTCTGAAATATCTTTATGAGACACAGAAGACATCCCTTTCCCATCTGACCCACCTGCAGCCCTATACCATTGGAAAATATATGATTATCGACAGCTCCAGCCGCAGAAATCTGGAGCTTACGGAGACCTTAAGGGAAAAGCAGAAAAGAGGCTCTCTTCTGTGGGTGCTCGATAAGACGAAGACGGCTATGGGAGCCCGTACCTTACGCAGTATGGTGGAACAGCCCCTGATTGACCGGGCAGAGATCGAGAAGCGCCACGAGGCCATTGCGGAGCTCAACGAGCATGTAATCACCAGAGAAGAGCTCCGGGAATACCTGAACCCGATCTACGATCTGGAGCGGCTGATTGGCCGCATCAGCTATCAGACGGCAAATCCCAGGGATCTGATTGCGTTTCGGACCTCGCTGGAGATGCTGCCCCATATTCATACGCTTCTGGAGGAGTTTCATTCCCCATTGCTTTGCGAGCTGAGGGAAGAGATGGATGTGCTCGCGGATATCCAGTCCATGATCGCCCAGGCTATCCAGAACGATCCGCCGATTTCCATCCGTGACGGTGATATCATCCGGGATGGGTACCATGAGGATGTGGACCGCTACCGGAAGGCCAAGACGGAAGGGAAGAGCTGGCTTGCGAAGCTGGAGGCCGAGGAGCGGGAAAAGACGGGCATTAAAAACCTGAAAATCAAATATAATAAGGTGTTTGGCTACTATCTGGAGGTGACGAACTCCTACAAGGATATGGTGCCGGATACCTGGATGCGCAAGCAGACGCTGACGAATGCGGAGCGCTATATTACGCCGGAGCTAAAGGAGCTGGAGGATACGATTCTCGGAGCGGAGGACAAGCTGACCTCCCTGGAATACGGCCTATTCTGCGAGCTGCGGGAAAATATTGCGTCGCAGGTTCTGCGCATCCAGCGTACGGCCAAGGCTGTAGCGATGGTAGACGTGTTTGCGTCCCTTGCCTTTGTGGCGGAGCGCAATCATTATGTGCGCCCTGTCATGAATGAAAAGGGAAGCATCGAAATCAAGGGCGGGCGTCATCCTGTGGTGGAACGGATGATCGAGAATGATATGTTTATCCCAAACGACACTTCGCTTGATAACAGCCAGAACCGGATTTCTGTCATCACAGGTCCCAATATGGCCGGAAAATCCACGTATATGCGGCAGACAGCCCTGATTGTGTTGATGGCCCAGGTGGGAAGCTTTGTGCCGGCCGATAAAGCAAAGATAGGCATTGTAGACCGCATTTTCACAAGGGTGGGCGCTTCGGACGACCTGGCATCTGGTCAGAGTACCTTTATGGTAGAGATGACGGAGGTCGCCAATATTCTGAGAAATGCCACGCCGGCAAGCCTTCTGATTCTTGATGAAATCGGAAGAGGAACCAGTACCTTTGACGGACTGGCCATTGCCTGGGCGGTGATAGAATATATCAGTAATCCGAAGATTCTGGGTGCCAAGACGCTGTTTGCGACTCATTACCATGAGCTTACAGAGCTGGAGGGTTCGCTTCCCGGCGTGAAAAATTACTGTATTGCCGTAAAGGAAAAGGGTGACGATATCGTGTTTCTGCGGAAGATCATCCGCGGGGGCGCAGACAAGAGCTACGGCATCCAGGTGGCAAAGCTGGCAGGCGTTCCTGACCCGGTGATCCAGCGGGCGAAAGAGCTGGTGGAAGAACTGAGTGCGGCAGATATCTCCGTAAGGCCCAAGGCGGCCCCGGTGGAGGCGGAACCGGATACAGACGTAGATCAGATTTCTCTTTTTGATACGGTGAAGGATGACGATATTATCATGGAGCTCCGGGACATGGATCTGAGCAATATGACTCCTCTGGAGGCTTTGAATACCATTTACCGGCTGCAGAGCAAGATCAGGAACAGGTGGTGAGCGGATGAGCAGAATCCAGGTGCTGGATCAGAAAACCATAGACCAGATCGCGGCAGGCGAGGTGATTGAGCGCCCGGCCTCCGTGGTCAAGGAGCTTGTGGAAAATTCCATAGACGCAGGCGCTACGGCGGTTACAGTCGAGATTCGGGACGGCGGAACCTCCCTTATCCGGGTTACTGATAATGGAAGCGGCATCGAGAGAGATCAGGTGGCGGTAGCATTTCTGCGCCATTCCACCAGTAAAATCCGTGCGGTGGAGGATCTGTTTCATGTGGCATCCCTGGGATTCCGGGGAGAGGCCCTGTCTAGCATTGCTTCGATCGCTATGGTAGAGCTGATTACCAAGACTGCGGACGCCGAGGCGGGCGTCCGCTATGTGATAGAAGGCGGCGTCGAGAAAAGGCTGGAGGAAATGGCGGCTCCGGATGGGACGACCTTTCTGGTGCGCAGCCTTTTTTATAACACGCCGGCCCGGAGAAAATTTCTGAAATCACCGATGACAGAGGCAGGCTACGTGAGCGAGCTTGTAGAGCGCCTGGCCCTGTCCCATCCGGATATCTCTTTTCAGTTTATCAACAACGGGCAGACGAAGCTTCATACCTCGGGAAACCATAATCTGAAGGATGTAATCTACCATATCTACGGCCGTGATATTGCAGCCAATCTGGCTGAGATTGACGCGGCCCAGGGGCCGGTGCGCATCACCGGCTTTATCGGCAAGCCCGTGATTTCCAGGGGAAACCGGAGCTACGAGAATTATTTCATCAATGGCCGCTATATCCGCAGCAATCTTATCGCCAAGGGGATTGAGGAAGGGTACCGGACCTTTATGATGCAGCACAAGTATCCCTTTACAGCGCTGCACTTTACGATAGATGGCAGTCTTCTCGATGTAAATGTCCATCCAACCAAGATGGAGCTGCGCTTTTCCAACCAGGAGGAGCTGTACCGCTTTGTGCGCGACACAGTCCGGCAGGGGCTGATGGAAAGAGAGCTGATTCCGGAAGTGAAGCTGACGGAAGAAACGGAGAAAAAAGCGGCAGCGAAACCTGAAGGAGCGGAATCTGCGGCAGAGGAAGTCGCGGAAAAGAAGGTGGAAGGGCATTCGGAGAGCAGCCTGCAAAGAGGGGAAGAAAACCAGCTGGCAAATAAGGCAGAGTCTGTGGAACAAAGCGCGCCGCTTTCTGAGCCGCAGGAACGCAATCTGGAATATTTCCTCGCCCAGATGCGCAGGAGGGTAACTGAGGAGTTCCGGCAAAAGGGCCGGCAGGCAGAGGCTGACAGCTTCATCCGGGAGAACGGAGCCTATGGGGCAGAGCCGCAGAAGCCCGCGCGGCAGCAGGAAAAGGCGCAGGCGGAAGAAGCAGGGAGGGACGAAGCACGAAAAATACATAGAAAAGAAATTCAGGCGGAAGAGCCCAGGCAGCTCGACCTTTTCGAACAGCGCCTTCTGAATCCGGCTACAAAATCGGACATCCGCATCATCGGGCAGCTGTTTGAAACCTACTGGCTGGTGCAGTTCGAGGATAAATTTTATATGATTGACCAGCATGCGGCGCATGAGAAGGTACTCTATGAGAGAACAGTGAAAAGCCTTGCAAAGAAAGAGATCACTTCCCAGATGGTAAGTCCGCCGCTGATATTGACGCTGTCTATGCAGGAGGCTGCCCGCCTGGAAGAGTATCAGGAGTGTTTCAAGGAGCTGGGCTTTGAGATAGAGCCCTTCGGCGGCAGAGAGTATGCGGTCAGCGCGGTTCCGGCCAACCTGTTCGGCCTGGCGGAGAAGGATTTGTTTCTGGAGCTTTTGGACAGCCTGGAGTATGTCAGCGGGAAAAGCACGGAGATGGTTCTGGACAAGATTGCGTCCATGTCCTGTAAGGCGGCGGTAAAAGGAAACCAGCGCATGAGCACAGCAGAAGCGCAGGCCCTGATCGAAGAGCTTCTGACGCTTGAAAATCCCTATAACTGCCCTCATGGGAGGCCTACGATTATCTCTATGACAAAGCAGGAGATTGAAAAGAAATTTAAGAGGATTGTATAAGGAGAGAGGGTATGAATCCGACCGTTTCTATCATTATTCCGGTTTATAACGCGCAGCAGTATCTGCGCCGCTGCGTAGAAAGCATTCTGGGGCAGGAATATACGGATTTTGAGCTGCTGCTGATTGACGACGGAAGCCGGGATGGCTCAGCAGCTATCTGTGACGAGTATGGCGCGAAGGATGCCCGCGTCCGTGTAATCCATAAGGAAAATGAAGGCGTGTCAGCGGCGCGCAATATGGCGATCGACAATGCAAGGGGAACCTGGCTGCAGTTCGTGGACAGCGACGACTGGATTACGCCGGATGCGACCAAGCTTCTGGTGCGCATTGCGGAGGAAGAGGAATGCGATCTGGTCATTTCCGATTTTTACCGGGTGGCAGGCGAGCGTGTCTCCCAGAAGGGAGATATAGAAGAGGACGGAGTGCTGACCAGGGAACAGTTTGCGGCCCATATGATGGAAAATCCGGCTGATTTTTATTACGGCGTGCTCTGGAACAAGCTGTACCGCAGGGAGCTCGTACAGGCTCACAGGCTCCGGATGAATACCGCTATCAGCTGGTGCGAGGATTTCATGTTTAATCTGGAATATATCCGTTATGCGGAGAGATTCTGCTCGCTGCGCGCGCCGGTTTATTACTATGTCAAACGGAAGGGCTCCCTGGTCAGCCAGGGAAACAGCATCGCAAAAACAATCCAGATGAAGCTGACGGTATTTGAGTATTACCACAGCTTCTATAAAGAAGTGCTGGACGAGGAGGAATACGAAAAAAAGCGTCTGCAGGTGTACCGCTTTCTGGTAGACGCTGCGGGAGACGGAACTGTCGGAATTCCGTTCCTTCCGGGGACAAAAAGGCTTGGCGACGAGCGCAGCGGCGTCAGCGCTGAGGCCATTGCGGGAGAGGGACTGCTGTCGGAGATTTACCGTGAGAGAAAGCTGCTGGAACGCTACCTGGAGGTGGCCGCCCTGAAAAATGATCTGACAGTTCAGGAAGCCGCCCTTCTTTTGTGTCTGAGCCATTCAGGAGAAATTGTAAACAGGCGGGAGCTGGCGGATTTTGCCGGGCTGCCCCGGAGGACGCTTACGATGCTTCTCCAGCGCCTTGCTATGCGGGGGCTGATTAAGCAGGAGGATCTGACCGCGCAGAAGCAGGAGGAGAAAAACGGGAAGGAGGAAAAAGGAAAGAAATACCGGATTACCTTTCTTCCGGCGGCAGATCCGGTCCTGGAGGAGCTTTCCCTGGTGGAGCGGGATTTCGATGACGCCAGGTTCGGCGGCTTTGACGAGGAGGAATTGATCCAATATACACGGCTGTCGGAAAAGATGAAGAGAAACATGCAGAGGATTCTGTACCCGGGGAGGAATGCATGATGGCAGGAGAGAAGAAAAAAGCCGCGAACTGTGAATTTTGCGGCAATTATGTCTATGATGAGGATTATGGCTATTATGTCTGCGAGATGGATCTGGATGAGGATGAGATGCGGCTTTTTCTCCAGGGGAATTTCCATGCCTGTCCGTATTTCCAGTATGGAGATGAGTACCGGATTGTGAGAAAGCAGATGTAAAGAAAAATATTAAAAAAATATAAAAGCCTTGCTTTTCCGGAAAAAGTAGAGTAAGATAAGAAAACAGTAAAAAGCATATAAGGAAAAGCATAAGGGAGTAGTTGGCGCCTTTGGCGTGACAGAATCAACATTCATGGCCCGGACAGCCTGGTTTTGTTTGAAACAGCGAGACTTATCTGCAGGAAATTTCTTGTGGATAGGTCTTTTTTGTTGCATAGAGATAAAGGAGGGATAAGGTGAATTATAAAGAGAGCGGCAGAAAGCCTGTCAAGCGTCCGCCGCCATTTTTTGCTACATAAGACGGCAGATGTTGGACAAAATGGATAATAAATGATATGATAAAAAATGTGCCGATGCTGCGTGCTGCTGCCGGACGGCGCAGAGGCAGGCGGCAGAGGACAGGAGAAAACGAGACGTGAAAACGTCCGGATAGGAGGAAACGTGAAAGAGTATCTGGAAAGCGTTGAAGAGGTATTGAAGGAGCAGAATTCTTCGGAAGAAGGCCTGAGCTCCCAGGAGGCCGAAAAAAGGCTTGCCGAATTTGGAAGAAACCGTCTGGAGGAAGGGAAGAAGGATTCCCTGCTGAAGCGGTTTTTGAATGAGCTGGCAGACCCGATGATCATTATCCTGATCGTAGCGGCTGTCATTTCAGGTATCACAGCGGCTTATGAGGGAGAGTCCTTTGCGGACGTTATCATCATCATGGCCGTGGTTATCATCAATGCGGTTCTCGGCGTCGTGCAGGAGAGCAAGGCCGAGGCAGCCATTGCGGCTCTGCAGGAGATCGCGGCGGCGACCAGTAAGGTGATGCGTGACGGAAGGGTTGTTACCTTAAAGAGTGAAGAGCTGGTTCCCGGAGATGTCGTTGTGCTTGAGGCCGGTGATGCGGTTCCGGCAGACGGCCGTATCATAGAATGTGCCAGCATGAAGATTGAAGAGGCGGCTCTGACCGGTGAGTCTGTTCCGGTTAACAAGCTGGTGGGCCTGCTTCAGCTTGAGGAACAAAAGGATATTCCCCTTGGAGACCGCAAGAACATGGTTTATATGGGCTCCACCGTGGTGTACGGCCGCGGCAAGGCAGTCATTACCGGAACCGGGATGAATACAGAAATGGGTAAGATTGCTTCTGCGCTGGCTCAGGCCAAGGACGAGGAGACTCCGCTGCAGCTGAAGCTGAACCAGCTCAGCAAAATCCTGACTGTGCTGGTAGTAGGCATCTGTGTAGTTATCTTTGCAGTGGGACTCTTAAGATCCGGAATCAGTGGCGATGCGATTCTTGACACCTTTATGGTAGCCGTTTCTCTGGCAGTGGCAGCTATCCCGGAAGGACTGGCGGCTGTAGTGACTATCGTGCTCTCCATCGGTGTGACAAACATGTCAAAACGGAATGCGATCATCCGAAAGCTGACAGCAGTGGAGACTCTGGGATGTACGCAGATTATCTGCTCCGATAAGACAGGTACGCTGACCCAGAACAAGATGACCGTCGTAGAGCATGTGGCGGACGATGAGAAGGAGCTGGAGATTGGCATGGCGCTCTGCTCCGATGCTGAGTGGGACGCGGAGAGCGGCCAGGCAGTAGGAGAGCCTACGGAGTGCGCCCTTGTCAATGACGCCGCAAAGAATGGATATGAGAAGACGCAGCTGAAGGAGGAGTATCCCCGTGTGGGAGAGGCGCCCTTCGATTCCATGCGTAAGATGATGTCTACCGTTCATCAGACAAAGGACGGAAGGATCATTCAATATACAAAGGGAGCGCCGGATGAGGTGCTGAAACGCTGTACCTATGCAGTGCAGGGCGGACAACGGGTGCCTATGACAGAAGAAGTGCGTGCTTCCATTCTGGCCTCCAACAAGGCTATGGCTGACAAGGCTCTCCGCGTGCTTTGCTGCGCAAGGAGAGACTGGGATGCGGTTCCTGCAAATACAGAGCCTGAGTTTCTGGAGCAGGAGCTGACTTATGTGGGACTTTCCGGTATGATCGACCCGGTGCGTCCGGAGGTAAAGGCTGCGATTGTAGAATGCCGCGAGGCCGGCATCCGGCCGATTATGATTACCGGCGACCACAAGGATACGGCAGTGGCTATTGGTATGGAGCTTGGCATTATCTCCAGCCCGGATCAGGCGATCACGGGAGCGCAGCTTGACGAGATCAGTGACGAGGAATTCAACAGCCGGATTGAGGAATTTTCCGTATACGCCCGTGTGCAGCCGGAGCATAAGGTCCGCATCGTAAAGGGATGGAAGGCAAAGGGCATGATTACCGCCATGACTGGAGACGGCGTAAATGACGCGCCCTCCATCAAGAGTGCGGATATCGGCGTCGGCATGGGGATTACCGGCACCGACGTAACGAAGAACGTAGCAGACATGGTTCTGGCTGACGACAACTTTGCGACTATCGTATCGGCGGTAGAGGAAGGCCGCCGGATCTATGCGAATATCCGGAAAGCCATTCAGTTCCTGCTGGCCTCCAATCTGGCCGAGGTGCTGGCGATCTTCTTCGCGACCCTGATTGGCTTTACGATTCTGGAGCCGGTACATCTGCTCTGGATCAACCTGATTACGGACTGCTTCCCGGCTCTGGCTCTTGGAATGGAGAAGAGCGAGGCAGATATCATGAAGCGTAAGCCCCGTGACCCGAAGGAAGGCATCTTTGCAGGAGGCATGGGCTTTGACGTATTCTTCCAGGGCCTGATTGTAACCATCCTGGTAATGATTTCCTACCTGCTGGGCCATTACATTGAGAGCGGTGTATGGGAGTTTGTGAACAGCCCGGACGGAACGACGATGGCATTCCTGACGCTGTCTATGGTGGAGATCTGCCATTCCCTGAATATGAGAAGCCGCCGTGGCTCCATCTTCAAGCTGACCAATCACAATAAGTTCCTCTATGGAGCCATGATTGTGTCCCTGATCCTGACGACCGTCGTGATCGAGGTGCCCTTCATCGCGGCAGCGTTCCAGTTCACACCGATTGATCTGAATGAGTACGCGATTGCTCTGGGACTTGCGATTCTGATCATTCCGATTATGGAGATTGTGAAGGCTGTCCAGAGAAAGGTTGAGAAGAACGCGTAAAGAAAGCGGCGAAAGGCTGCTTTGCAGATTTGCAGAGGGCGCCGCCCAATCATCAAGATTAGATGATGATTGGGCGGCGCCCTCGATTTTTCAGAGCTGTCTCAGGCCTGCATATGTATAGTCCTCATCTCAAAAGCCCTGTTCAGTACCGCCTGCTGATCTTCTGGTACCGGCTTCTGGCGGTCAGGGTCTCGTCCGCAGCGCAGAGCTTATCCGCGATGCAGAGGACGACGCTCTCCCGGCAGGCAGGAGGCCGGAGATTGAGGGGGAACATGTGCTTTGCGATCATATCCTGCTCGATTTTTCCCAGAGCAAAATCGCGGGAGGCATTCTGCAGAGCCCGGCGGGCGTGGAAAAAGCCGTGAAGCCGGTGGCTTTTGTCTGGCACATGCCAGTCATAGAGAAAATAATCGTGCAGAAGAGCGCCCCGGACCAGGGCGCGTTCGTTCAGTCGGATTTTCAGGTATTTGCGGAGGAGCCGGGCGAACAGGAGGCAGGTACAGGCTGCCGCGACAGAGTGCGCAAAGACAGACACATCTCCGTGCTGGAGAAACTCCTTTTCCAGCTGCATGCCCGGCGAATACAGAATGTCAGCTCCATATTTCAGAAGAGCCCTGTGATAGATGATTTCCCTCATGGCGGGTTTCCTTTCATAAAATGAATTTAGAGAGAGGCCGGGTTCCACAGCTCATGCAGGCCAGTCAGTACCTCCACAGAACGGACCGTCATTTCCTCCGTCATGACAGGGCTTTCCATAAGCCCGGAGCGGATACACTGCTCTGCGTGCAGAACCTCGTACATCAGCTCATATTCGCAGGGCTCCTCCAGAACCACAGGCTCCGGGTGCTGCGCGCGGTCTCTGTAATGAAGGATGGCCTTTCGCGCCTTCCAGTAGTCCGGGATCTCGATCCAGCCCTTTTCCCCGTAGATATAACCGGTATGAAGGGTATCAGCCAGCGTGCTTGTCTTGTTGGTGAAAAGTGTGCCGTCCTCCATCCGCAGGACAGCTGAAAACTGTGTTTCCACGCCTGTCCCGCTGGGCGAGCAGAGGCCTGTCCATTCGGCTGCATAGCAGTCCAGAAGGTACTGCATGAGGTGCAGGCTGTAGCTGGCGTTGCTGTAGAGCGGACCGCCGCCCTTTTCTGCGTCGAAGAGCCAGCTGTTGTACGAGGAGGAAAAGGAGCTGGAGAAGTCTGCCATTACGATACGTCCGAATTCTCCTGCCCGGATCAGTCCTTTCAGCCTCTGAATCACAGGGAGAAAGACGCACTTCTGCATTTCCATAAGGAAGAGCCCCTTTTCTCGTGCCAGCGCAAACAGCTCTCTGGCCTGGGCGGCGTCCAGCGTAAAGGGCTTTTCGCAGAGCACATGCCTGCCGGCCTCCAGGGCCAGCCGGGCATAGCGGTAATGCTCGCTGTTGATGGTCGCGATGTAGATGATATCGGCTTCTCCGGAGTGGATCAGCTCCTCATAGCTGCCAAAGGACCTGGGGATATTCCAGAGCTCGGCTTTCCGGCGGGCATTTTCCAGGCTGCGCGACGCGACAGCCGAGACCGTGCAGCCCTCCAGGCTGCTGGCGCCTTCTGCGGCGCGGACCGCGCCGATCAGGCGGGGGACGATGGAGGCGGTGCTTAAAATTCCAATTCGAAGCTTCATGGGACAACTCCTTTCTGTGCTGCGCAGGCATAAGAGGAAGCCCCTCTGGCCAGCCAGGGTATCATACCGAATACTGGTTTAACTGTAAATTTAAAAACCAAAACTGTCAAGTCCTATAAGCCCTGCCGCAGAATAACGATTAGAATATATTATAAGAATCCCGCGCGGCCTCCTTGCTTTTCAAAAAATCTTAGTATATAATTTTTACGTAACAGCGCCTTGCAGGCAGATGGGAGGCGCCAGGCTTTTGATTAAAACCAGAAAAGGACGGTAGGAAGATGAAAAAATTGGATTTACTGTATGAAGGAAAAGCAAAGAAGGTTTATACAACTGACGATCCGGACGTTTTAATTGTTGATTATAAAGACGACGCGACTGCGTTCAACGGACAGAAAAAGGGTACGATTC
This sequence comes from Lachnoclostridium sp. An131, assembly GCF_002160825.1. Taxonomy (GTDB): domain Bacteria; phylum Bacillota; class Clostridia; order Lachnospirales; family Lachnospiraceae; genus Laedolimicola. The sequence continues at coordinate 151,367 of NZ_NFLI01000003.1, read as the reverse complement.
AGGGCAAGGGTGTGATCAACAACCGCATGACGAACCATGTATTCCAGCTCCTTGAGAAGGAAGGAATCCCGACGCATTTTATTGAGGAGCTCAGCGACCGGGAGACCGCAGTTAAGAAGGTGGAAATCGTTCCTCTTGAGGTGATTGTCCGCAACGTGGCAGCAGGAAGCTTTTCCAAGCGCCTGGGCGTTCCGGAGGGAACCGAGTTCAAGGAGCCGACTCTGGAGTTCAGCTACAAAAATGACGAGCTGGGTGATCCGTTGATCAATGATTATTTTGCAATCGCGCTGGGACTGGCTACCCGCGAGGAGATCGATACGATCACGAAGTATGCCTTTAAGATCAATGAGGTTTACAAGGCTTATTTTGCAAATGCAGGCATCAAGCTTATCGACTTCAAGATTGAGTTTGGCCGCTATAAGGGACAGATTATTCTGGCGGACGAGACTTCTCCGGATACCTGCCGATTCTGGGATATCAATACCAATGAGAAGCTGGATAAGGACCGTTTCCGCAGAGATCTGGGAAATGTAGAGGAAGCCTACAACGAGGTGTTCCATCGTCTGGGCCTGTAAAGCGGGCTGCGGTACAAAAAACCGGACAGACAGCGGCAGCTCCTGTCTCACAGGGCTGCCGTAGAAAAATTTCATAAAGGAAAGAGCGAGCGTATGATTCATAAGCAGTTTGAGGAAGAGGAGAAGCTTGGAGAGGAATGCGGAGTCTTTGGTATTTACGACTTTGACGGAAACGATATAGCTTCTACGATTTATTATGGGTTGTTTGCCCTGCAGCACAGAGGGCAGGAAAGCTGCGGAATCGCAGTCAGCGACACGAGAGGACCGAAGGGAATCGTGAAAAGCCATAAGGGAATGGGGCTTGTAAACGAGGTCTTCACGCCGGAGGTGCTTACGGGCTTAAAGGGAGATATAGGGCTTGGTCATACGCGGTATTCGACAGCGGGCAGCAGTACACGGGAGAATGCACAGCCGCTCGTGTTGAATTATATCAAAGGAACGCTGGGGCTGGCGCACAACGGGAACCTGATCAATGCGCCGGAGCTTCGGCGGGAGCTGGAATACACAGGAGCGATCTTTCAGACGACGATAGACTCTGAGGTGATCGCCTATCACATCGCGCGGGAGCGTGTACGGTCAGCGTCTGCGGAGGAAGCAGTATCCAGGGCGATGGACAAAATCAAGGGAGCCTACTCCCTGATTGTCATGTCGCCGCGGAAGCTGATAGGGGCCAGAGATCCCTTTGGCTTCCGGCCTCTGTGTATCGGAAAACGGGATCACGCCTATATCCTGGCCTCGGAGACCTGTGCGCTGGAGACTATAGGGGCAGAGCTTGTGCGGGATGTGGAGCCGGGCGAGATCGTGACGATTACGCCGGACGGCATCCGGTCCGATAAAAGCCACTGCCTGCCCAGAGAGCAGGAGGCCCGGTGTATCTTTGAGTACATTTATTTTGCGAGGCCAGACAGCCATTTCGACGGCGTCAGCGTCTACCAGTCCCGGATTCTGGCAGGAAGGTATCTGGCTGCAGATTCGCCGGTGGAGGCGGACCTGGTGGTAGGAGTGCCTGAATCCGGCAACGCGGCGGCCCTCGGGTATTCCCTGGAGTCGGGAATTCCATACGGAACGGCCTTTGTAAAGAACGGCTATGTGGGGCGTACCTTTATCAAGCCCGGCCAGAGCAGCCGGGAGTCCAGCGTGAAGGTTAAGCTGAACGTGCTGAGCGAGGCTGTGAAGGGAAAACGGGTCATTATGATTGACGATTCGATTGTAAGGGGAACGACCAGCGGACGTATTGTGAAAATGCTTCGGGAAGCGGGAGCAGAGGAGGTCCATATGCGGGTCAGCTCGCCGCCGTTTCTGTATCCCTGCTATTTCGGGACGGATGTGCCGGCCAGAGAACAGCTTCTTGCCTACAACCGGAGCGTGGAGGAGATCCGCCAGGTGATAGGGGCCGATTCCCTGGCTTATCTGCGGGTAGAGCGGCTTGGAGAGATGATTGGCGGCCTGCCGCACTGCACTGGATGCTTCACCGGCCAGTATCCCCTTGCGCCTCCCACAGAGGATATCCGGGGAAATTTTGAGAGGTAATAAAGAGAGAATCTTCGGCGTCAGTGCACGGGATACGTAAGTCCTGCGCATGGCTCCGGCTATAATAAGCTATCATTAAGGAGATAATATGAGTACAGACAGATATGTAAGTCCCTTGTCGGAACGCTATGCCAGCAAAGAGATGCAGTACATCTTTTCCCCGGACAAAAAGTTCCGGACCTGGAGAAGACTGTGGATTGCCCTGGCTGAGACGGAAAAGGAGCTGGGCCTGCCGATCACGCAGGAGCAGATCGACGAGCTGAAGGCTCACAAGGACGATATCAATTATGATGTGGCAAAGGCCCGTGAGAAGGAAGTACGCCATGACGTGATGTCCCATGTCTACGCCTATGGCTGCCAGTGTCCGAAGGCAAAGGGCATTATCCATCTGGGAGCGACCTCCTGCTACGTGGGAGACAACACAGATATCATTATCATGACGGAGGCTCTGAAGCTGGTGCGCAGAAAGCTGGTCAATGTGCTGAATGAGCTTGCGTCCTTTGCAGACAAATACAAGAGCCAGCCTACCCTTGCCTTCACGCATTTCCAGCCGGCTCAGCCTACGACAGTAGGGAAAAGGGCTACGCTGTGGATGCAGGAATTCTGCCTGGATCTGGAGGATTTAAATCATGTGATTTCCTCCATGAAGCTGCTGGGCTCCAAGGGGACGACGGGAACACAGGCAAGCTTCCTGGAGCTCTTTGACGGAGACATGGAAAAGGTCGGCAGGGTAGACACGCTGATAGCGGAGAAGATGGGCTTTTCCAAGTGCTATCCGGTATCAGGACAGACCTATTCCCGGAAGGTGGATACCCGTGTGCTGAATGTGCTGGCGGGCATTGCGGCCAGTGCCCATAAGATGTCTAACGATATCCGGCTTCTTCAGCATCTGAAGGAGGTGGAGGAGCCCTTCGAGAAATCCCAGATCGGTTCCTCAGCCATGGCTTACAAGAGAAATCCCATGCGCAGCGAGCGCATCGCTTCTCTGTCCCGCTATGTAATTACCGACGCGCTGAATCCGGCCATCACCTCCGCGACGCAGTGGTTTGAGCGGACGCTGGATGATTCTGCGAATAAGCGTCTCTCCATTCCGGAGGGCTTTCTGGCCATCGACGGCATTCTGGATCTGTGCCTGAACGTGGTGGACGGTCTTGTGGTATATCCGAAGGTCATTGAAAAGCATCTGATGGCAGAGCTGCCCTTTATGGCGACGGAGAATATCATGATGGACGCGGTAAAGGCAGGCGGAGACCGCCAGGAGCTTCACGAGCGTATCCGTGAGCTTTCCATGGAAGCGGGACGCAATGTGAAGGAGAACGGAGGGGAAAACAACCTTCTGGAGCTGATTGCGGCAGATCCGGCCTTCGGCCTTTCTCTGGAGGATTTGAAGAAAACCATGGAGCCCTCCCGTTATGTGGGCTGTGCGCCGGCGCAGGTGGACGCATTCCTGGGCCAGGTAGTAAAACCGATTCTGGAGGAATACCGGGAGGTTCTCGGAGAAAAGGCTGAAATTAACGTATAAATAACGTATTTATTACGGAAAACCCCTTGCATTTTCGAAAATAACGTGCTATAGTGTAGAAGATGTAATAATGTGGCTGCGAAGAGTGAACGAAAGTTCACTCTTTGTTTTTGGAATGATTCGGAAACGAAGGGAAGACGATGGCAAAAAGAGAGGAATACGAACAGAAGACAGAAAAGCTGCTGGAGCCGATTCTGGAGGAGCACCATTTTGAACTGGTGGACGTGGAATATGTGAAGGAGGGCGGTTCCTGGTACCTGAGGGCGTATATTGACAAGCCGGGAGGAATCACGGTGGATGACTGTGAGGTTGTGAACCGGGCGCTGGGAGATCTTCTGGATGAGCATGATTTTATAGAAGATTCTTATATTTTGGAAATCAGTTCTCCGGGACTTGGGAGGCCGCTGAAAAAGGAACGGGATTTTGAACGAAGCCTTGGCGAAGAGGTGGAGATCCGTACCTACCGTATGGTGAATAAAGAGAAGGAATTTCGGGGAATTCTGAAAGCGTACGATAAGGATACGGTTACCATAGAGACAGAAGAAGGACAGGAGCAGGTGTTTGAGAGAGAGAATATTGCACTGATCCGGCTTGCCTTTGATTTTGTCTAGCCTAGATTGAGAAAACAGAGCGGAATCAGACTGTATGCGCAGGATTCCTGCAAATAGATAGAAAACCGTGTGAAAAACGAGGAGGAAATAAAAGATGAACACAGAACTGCTGGAAGCGCTGGAGCAGATTGAGAAGGAAAAGGACATCAGCAAGGATACCCTGCTGGAGGCGATCGAAAACTCTCTTCTGACTGCCTGCAAGAACCATTTCGGAAAGGCGGACAATGTAAAGGTAAATATCGATCCCGTGACCTGCCAGTTTTCCGTATATGCAGAGAAAACGGTTGTGGAGAAGGTAGAGGACGACGTGACGGAGATCAGCCTGGATAAGGCAAGAGAGATCGACTCCAAATATGAGCTGGGCGACATTGTAAACGTAGAGATCAAGTCAAAGGAATTCGGGCGTATTGCGACACAGAATGCGAAAAACGTAATTCTGCAGAAAATCCGCGAGGAAGAGAGAAAGGTTCTCTTCAACCAATATTACGCAAAGGAAAAGGATGTAGTGACCGGCGTGGTGCAGAGGTATCTGGGCCGCAATGTGAGCATTAATCTGGGCAAGGTAGACGCAATCCTGAATGAGAACGAGATGGTCAAGGGAGAGGTATTCAAGCCGACTGAGCGCATCAAGGTCTATATTCTGGAGGTAAAGGACGGTACCAAGGGGCCGAGAATCCTGGTATCCAGAACCCATCCGGAGCTTGTGAAGCGCCTGTTTGAGTCTGAGGTGACAGAGGTCCGGGACGGCACTGTGGAGATCAAGTGCATTGCCCGCGAGGCCGGCTCCAGAACAAAGATCGCGGTATGGTCCAACGATCCGGACGTAGACGCGGTAGGAGCCTGCGTCGGAATGAACGGAGCCAGGGTAAATGCGATTGTAAACGAACTGCGTGGAGAAAAGATCGACGTCATCAACTGGAATGAGAACCCTGCGATTCTGATTGAGAATGCCTTAAGCCCCGCAAAGGTCGTGGCTGTTCTGGCGGATCCGGAGGATAAGACTGCGAAGGTTGTGGTTCCGGATTACCAGCTGTCCCTGGCTATCGGCAAGGAAGGACAGAACGCAAGGCTGGCAGCAAGGCTGACGGGCTTCAAGATCGACATCAAGAGCGAAACACAGGCCAGGGAAATCGAGGGCTGGCTGGATGTGGATGAGGACGAGGAATACTACGACGATTACGAAGAGTATAAGGAGTCCCAGGCCGAAGAGGCGGCTTATGCAGAGTACGCGGACGGCGCAGAATACGCAGAAGATACAGAGTATGCAGAAGACGCAGCGTATGCGGATGATGTGGATGGAGCGGAGTACCAGGAGACTTCGGACGATATGGAAGAGGAATAAAATCCGGAAGCTCTTTTGAATATTTTTTGAGAGAAAATAGTAGAATCAGGAAGTGAGAGATTGAGTACAACCAGAAAAGTACCGATGCGTCAGTGTGTGGGATGCCAGGAGATGAAAAGCAAAAAGGAAATGCTGCGGGTGATTAAGACGCCGGAGGATGAAATCATTCTGGACGCCACAGGCCGCAAAAACGGGCGCGGCGCTTATCTGTGCTTCTCAAAGGAGTGTCTCTTAAAGGCGAGAAAGAACCGGGGACTGGAACGTTCCCTGAAGACGAGTATCCCGCCGGAGGTATATGACAGCCTGGAAAGGGAGTTGGATGAGCTTGGCACAAAATAAGACATATTCGATGATTGGCCTGGCCATGAAGGCCGGAAAGCTTACAAGCGGGGAATTTGCCGTGGAGCATGCAGTCAAGGCGGGAAAGGCAATGCTGGTCATCGTATCGGAGACCGCGTCAGAAAACACGAAGAAAAAATTTCGGGATATGTGTACTTACTATGAAGTGCCTTTGTACTTCTTTGGTGAGAAAGAGACGTTGGGTCACGCCATGGGAAAGGAGTTCCGCGCTTCCCTGGCAGTACTGGACGAAGGATTTGCAAAGGCCATTGAGAAATGCCTGATGAACGAAAAAGGGAGGTAGTAAGTATGTCGAAAAGAATACATGAGCTTGCCAAGGAACTTGGCAGAACAAATAAAGAAGTGATAGCGGCTCTGGCAGAGAAAAATGTGGAGGTGAAAAGCCATATGAGCGTACTTTCAGAGGAACAGGAGGCTATGGTGAAGAAAGCGCTTGCCCCGAAAAAGGAACAGACAGAGGCAAAGGAGGCGGCTGCCAGACCGGAAGGCACGGCAGAGAAGCCGGAAGGAGCCGCAGCGGCTCCGCCAAAGAAAAAGAAGATTATCGCGGTGTACAACGCCCATAACAGCCAGACGGGAATCAAGGATCCCAGAGGAGACAGAAAACAGGCAAACCGTTCCCAGCAGGGCCGTCCGGCCCAGGCGGGCACCCGTCCGGCAGGAGCAGGGAACGCCCGCCCGGCGGCAGGAGCCGGCGCAGGAGCGGCAAAGCCTGCCCCGTCCCGTCCGTCAGCAGGAGCAGCAAAGCCTGTATCGGGAGCAGGAACAGGAAGCTCAGCCTCTGCAGCGGCGGCTGAGACAAAGCCCTCAGCTTCGCAGAGCGTAAAGCAGGAGCAGCCGGCCCGCTCTGTCCAGGAGGAAAGCGCGAAGGCGGCAGCCCCGGCACAGAGCACAGCGCGTCCGGCAGCAGCGCAGACGCAGAGCGCGCCGGGAGCCAGAGCTGCCCAGGGCCGTGACGGAAGAGGCCAGGGAGATGACAGAGGCCGGGGAAGAGACAGCCAGGGCCGCGACGGTCAGAGTGGAAGAGACAGCCGCGGAGGCTTCCAGGGCCGCGATGGAAGAGGCCAGGGAGACGACAGAGGCCGGGGAAGAGACGGCCGTGACGGAAGAAGAGAGGGCCAGGGCGGAAGAGACAGCCGCGGAGGCTTCCAGAGCCGCGACGGAAGAGGCCAGGGAGATGACAGAGGCCGGGGAAGAGACAGCCGTGACGGAAGAAGAGAGGGCCAGGGCGGAAGAGACGGCCGCGGAGGCTTCCAGAGCCGCGACGGAAGAGAACAGGGACGGGGCGGAAGACGCTCCATGGATATTCCGGCAGCTCCTGTAGAGCTTCGCAAGTCAGAAAACCGCAGAGCAGAGAACAAGAACCGCAATGATGACAGCAGGAAAGAAAAAAACAGCAAATTCAACGACAACTGGAATGGTAAGCCGGGTCAGGGCGGCCGTCGTCCGAACCAGGGCGGCAATCGTCCGAATCAGAAGGGCGGCAAGGGAGCTAAGGGCGCTCAGACGGCACCTAAGCAGGCTCCTGCACCGAAGAAGGAGGACAATACGCCGAAGGTAATCGAGATTCCGGAGATGATCAGCATCCATGATCTGGCGGAGAAGATGAAGATCCAGCCTTCCGTGATCATCAAAAAGCTTTTCCTGGAAGGAAAAATGGTGACGGTAAACTCCGAGCTTGATTTTGAGGCGGCCGGTGAGCTGGCTATGGAGATGAACTTCGATCCGGTTCCCGAGGAGAAGGAGGATGTGATCGGAAAGATGCTGGAGGATACGGAAGATCCGGAAGACAGCCTTGTTCCGAGACCGCCGGTAGTCTGCGTCATGGGCCACGTAGACCACGGCAAGACCTCCCTGCTGGATGCTATCCGCCATACGCATGTCATTGACCGGGAGGCCGGCGGAATCACGCAGCATATCGGAGCCTATGTGGTATCTATTAATGACCAGAAAATTACCTTCCTGGATACACCGGGCCATGAGGCGTTTACAGCCATGCGTATGCGCGGCGCGAATTCCACGGATATCGCGATCCTGGTAGTAGCGGCGGACGATGGCGTGATGCCCCAGACCGTAGAGGCGATCAACCATGCCAAGGCGGCTGGCATCGAGATTATTGTCGCAATCAACAAGATTGATAAGCCCAGCGCAAATATCGAGCGCGTAAAGCAGGAGCTGGTAGAATACGAGCTGATTCCCGAGGACTGGGGCGGAAGCACGATCTTTGTGCCGGTATCCGCGCATACCCATGAGGGAATTGATCAGCTTCTGGAAATGATCCTTCTGACTGCCGAGGTGCTGGAGCTGAAGGCGAATCCGAACCGCCGCGCGAGAGGAATCGTGATTGAGGCGGAGCTTGATAAGGGCAAGGGACCTGTGGCTACCGTCCTGGTACAGAAGGGAACCCTTCATGTGGGAGATCCCATCGCAGTAGGCGCCTGCCACGGCAAGGTCCGCGCGATGATGGACGACAACGGACGGCGCGTCAAGGAGGCCGGTCCCTCCAAGCCGGTAGAGATCCTGGGCCTGAATGATGTGCCGAATGCCGGTGAGATCTTCATCTCCCCGGAGAATGAGAAGGAAGCGAGAGCGTTCGCGGATACCTTCGTGAAGGAGAGCCGCGAGAAGCTGATCGAGGATACCAAGATGAAGATGTCTCTGGACGATCTGTATTCCCAGATCCAGTCCGGAAATCTGAAGGAACTGAATATTATTGTAAAGGCCGATGTGCAGGGCTCCGTGGAGGCAGTGAAGCAGAGTCTTCTGAAGCTCTCCAATGAGGAGGTCGTGGTGAAGATCATCCACGGCGGCGTGGGCGCGATCAACGAATCTGACGTAAGCCTGGCGGCGGCGTCCAACGCAATCATTATCGGCTTCAATGTACGGCCTGACGCGACAGCGAAGGAGACGGCAGAGCGCGAAAAGGTAGACCTGCGCCTGTACCGCGTCATCTACGATGCGATCAACGACGTAGAGTCAGCCATGAAGGGCATGCTGGATCCGATTTTCGAGGAAAAGGTGCTCGGCCACGCCGAGATACGCCAGATCTTCAAGGCCTCCGGCGTAGGCAATATCGCCGGCTCCTATGTGCTGGACGGCGTATTCCAGAGAGGTTGCAAGTGCCGCATTACCAGAGAGGGCACGCAGATCTTTGACGGAAGCCTGGCCTCCCTGAAGCGTTTCAAGGACGATGTAAAGGAAGTAAAGGCAGGCTACGAGTGCGGCCTGGTGTTTGAGAAATTCAACGACATTCAGGAGCTGGATATCGTAGAGGCCTATACCATGGTGGAGGTGCCCAGATAGAGCATGAGAAAAAACAGCATTAAAAATACGAGAATCAACGGAGAGGTCCGCAGAGAGCTCAGTGCGATCATTCAGAATGAGATCAAGGATCCGCGGATTCATCCGATGACCTCGGTGGTAGAGGTGGAGGTTGCGCCGGACTTAAAGAGCGCGAAGGCTTATATCAGCGTGCTGGGTGATGAACAGGCCCAGAAGGATACGCTTGCCGGCCTTCAGAGCGCCGAAGGCTATATCCGCAGGGCCCTGGCACGGACTGTAAACCTGCGCAACACTCCGGAGATCCGTTTTATCATGGATCAGTCCATAGAATATGGAGTGCATATGTCCAAACTGATTGATGATGTCAATAAGAGCAGCTTGGAAGAAGAAGGTGATGAGGATGATCAGGCTGAAGAATGAACTTGAAAACGTGAAAACCGTTGCTGTCGCCGGACACATCCGGCCAGACGGGGACTGTACCGGTTCCTGTCTGGCTGTATACAGCTATCTTCAGGAAAACTTTCCTGAGATCAGCGTGGATGTGTACCTGGAGGCAGTGAATCCCAATTTCCTTTTCCTGAAGGGGGCAGATCAGGTGAAGACCTCCTGCGTGGAGGACAAAAAATACGATCTGTTTATTTCCCTGGATGCCAGCGATAAGGAGCGCCTGGGAGAGGCCGTAAAATACCTGGAGACGGCAGAGAAAACCCTCTGTATCGACCATCATATTACAAACACGGGCTTTGCAGGTGAGAACTGGATCGATGCCCAGGCAAGCTCTACATCAGAGCTGGCATACCAGATGATGGAGGAGGAGCGTATTTCCAGGGAGACCGCAGAGGCCCTCTATATGGGAATCGTTCATGATACCGGCGTCTTCCAGTACACGAATACGACGGAGAAAACGATGCAGATTGCCGGAAAGCTGATGGCGAAGGGGATCGATTTCTCACGCATCATTGAGGACACCTTTTACCGGAAGACCTATGTGCAGAATCAGGTGCTTGGCCGTGCGCTGATGGAAAGCATTCTGCTTCTGGACGGCAAGATTATCGTAGGCCGGATTCGTCAGAAGGATATGGACTTTTATGGAGTAGGGCCTGCCGACCTGGACGGGATCGTAAGCCAGCTGCGTGTGACGGCCGGTGTGGAGGTTGCTATCTTCCTTTACGAGACGGGAACCCAGGAATACAAGGCCAGCCTGCGCTCCAACGGGATCGTAGACGTAAGCTCTGTCTGCGCCTATTTCGGGGGCGGAGGACATGTGAAGGCCGCAGGCTGTACGATGCATGGAAGCCTGTACGACGTAGTCAATAACCTGACCCTACATATCGAGCAGCAGCTGAAGGAAGACAAAGAAGAGTAAAAGGATATGAACGGCGTACTGAATATTTATAAGGAGGCGGGCTTTACATCCCATGATGTGGTGGCAAAGCTGCGTGGAATTTTAAAACAGAAAAAGATAGGCCATACAGGAACTCTCGATCCGGATGCGGAGGGAGTTCTTCCTGTATGCCTGGGAAACGCGACAAAGCTCTGCGGCCTGCTAAGCGATAAGGAAAAGACCTACGAGGCCGTGCTGCTGCTGGGGCAGACCACCGATACGCAGGATACGTCGGGAAGGATTTTAAGCACGGCGCCGGTGACTGCGGATGAGGAAGCAGTCCGGGAGGCAGTTTTAAGCTTTCTCGGGGATTACGATCAGGTGCCGCCCATGTATTCTGCACTCAAGGTAGGTGGGAAGAAGCTCTATGAGCTTGCCAGAGAAGGAAAAGAGGTTGAGCGGAAAGCACGCCGCGTGAGGATCCTGGAGCTGGAAATTCACAGGATCTCACTTCCGGAGGTTTCATTTTCCGTGACCTGTACCAGCGGAACCTATATCCGTACGCTCTGCCAGGATATCGGAGAGAAGCTTGGCTGCGGCGGCTGCATGAAAAGCCTTTTGCGTACCCGCGTAGACCGGTTCACGGTGGGGGAAAGCCGGCGCCTGTCAGAGATAGAGGAGCTGATGCGGGAGGGACGAATCAGTGAGGCGCTGCTGCCGGTAGACAAGGTGTTTTCAGGATACCCGGAGATCCGGACGAATGCGGCAGGAGATCGCCTGGTTCATAATGGAAATCCGTTTTCGGAGAAGGAGATTGGGAAGGCTGAGGGAAATTTCAGGCAGCCTTCGGAAGCAGTCCGCGTCTACGACTCCTACGGAAGCTTCGTGGGGCTTTACAGGAGGCATGCGGACCAGAGAAAGGACAGCTACCGTCCGGTAAAAATGTTTTTGACGTCACAGTCTTAAAGGATACAGTATGAAAATCATTAAAGGAACGACAGAATTTCAGATACAGGAAGAGACGGCGATATCCCTTGGAAAATTTGACGGGTTTCATCAGGGCCATCAGCTTCTGGTGGACCGTGTTCTGCAGAAGAAAAGGGAAGGCCTGAAATCCCTGATTTTTACGTTTGATTTCGGGGACAGGCCTGTGCTCCTGCTTCCGGAGGAACGCAGGAGGATGCTTGGAAAGCGGGGAGTGGATTATCTGCTGGAATGTCCGTTTGTGGAAAGCATTTCCCATATGGAGGCAGAAAAATTCGTGCGTGAAATTCTGGTCCGGCGCCTGCATGTACGCTATCTGGCGGTGGGAACAGACTTCCGCTTCGGTTATCAGCGGCGTGGAGACTACCGGCTGCTGGAAAGACTGAGCACAGAATGCGGTTATCAGGTGGAGGTCGTGGAAAAGGCCTGCTATCAGGGAGAAGAGATCAGCAGCAGCCGTATCCGCCGGGAGCTGGAGCAGGGGCATATGGAGCTTGTGAACCAGCTTCTGGGCTACGCTTACTCTGTCACGGGCGAGGTGCTTCATGGGCGCAGGATCGGAAGAACGCTCGGGATGCCTACGACCAATCTTCTTCCGTCAGAGAGAAAGCTCCTTCCTCCGAATGGTGTCTATGCTACGCGGACGGTTATCGACGGAGAGCTTTTCGAGGGTATCACGAACATCGGATACAAGCCTACGGTAGGCGGCGAGACCAGAAAGGGAGTAGAAACCTATCTCTTCGATCTGGACCGGGATTTGTACGGTGAGATCCTTACCGTGCGTTTTTATGGATATGAAAGGGCAGAGAGAAAATTTGCGTCCCTGGACGAGCTGAAAAAAAGGATTGAACAGGATGTCTTCTGGGGACGGACATACTTTGGAGGGGCGGAAGGAGCATGAGAGCTTTTTATTATCTCGTTGCGGCCCCGATCCTGTTTGCGCTGCGCCTGATCTTCTGGCCCTTTAAGATGCTGTTCCGCTTTGTCCGCTGGTTTCACAGGTGGAGGCGCGAAAGAAGAAGGATGCGCCGGGCGGAGTTCGACGACATGGATGGCTGGGAATTTGAAGAATATATTGCGAAGCTTCTGATTCGGGACGGATATACTCATGTGGAGGTGACGAAAGGAAGCGGCGATCAGGGCGTGGATATCCTGGCCCAGCGCGACGGTGTCTCCTATGCGGTTCAATGCAAGCATTACACAGGAAAAATTCCAAACAAGGCTGTTCAGGAGGCCTACGCGGGCGCGGAATTTTACGGCTGCGACGTGCCGGTAGTGCTGACGAACAGCTTTTTTTCTCCTTCCGCGCTGGAGCTCGGCGATGAGATTGGCGTAGAGCTCTGGGATCGGGAAGAGCTTTTGAAGCTGGTGCGCAGAACCCGGAAGTGAGCAGTGCTCCTGCAGAGCGTTCGGGGGAAAGCCAAGCCATGCAGCCGGAAGCCCTAAAAAGCAGGCCTTTCGGCTTGAGTGCTGCGCCCTATGAAAGACCAGCCGAAATCATCCCTTAGTGAGCAAGCTCCCACGGGATGGTTTCGGCTGGTCTTTCGCATGGCTTGGCTGTTTCCAATATTGTACAGGTTTTTGTACTTGACAATTTCTGAAAGTTGTTTTAAAGTGTAATAGAATCTTAACAAAGTTGTAATAAATATACCAAAGGGACAAAGCAGAAGTTCAGATACAGAAAAGTCCGGGAAACTGGCTCCTTTGATAGTATATGGAGGTTTTCATGTATAAACGGTACAAAGCGGCAGGAGTTGTATTAGGAGCCATTTTCATGGCGATGGTAGGAATGAACGCGCAGGCGGCTCAGCTTAGCGAGGAGCTGAATGTGGGAATTGCTTCTACCTTTGATCAGGCGACGAATACCGAGGAAGAGACTCAGGCTACGGCAGAGGTGGTATGGACAGGTACTCCTCTGGAGGGCTATGTAAATATAGGAATTGCAAATGTAGAAGATAATCTGAATATCCGGGAGGCGGCTGACGAGGGAAGCTCACTGGTAGGAAAGCTCCGCAAGAACGCTGCCTGTGAGGTCCTTGGATATGAAGGCGAGTGGGCGCATATTCAATCCGGCGAGGTAGAGGGCTATGTAAAGTCTGAGTACCTTTATACAGGCCAGGAAGCGATTGATTTGGCGTTCCAGCTGGGGCAGACGGTCGCAAAGGTTACGACAGATGCTCTGTATGTGCGCATGGAGCCCAGCACCGAGGCTGATTTCTGGACCATGGTTCCAAGCGGCGAGGAGCTGACGGTGATTGAGGATATGGGCGACTGGATTAAGGTGGATATTGACGGCGAAGAAGGCTACGTGGCTGCTGAGTATGTGGAAGTGACGGATGAGCTGGATACAGCCCTTACGATTACGGAAGCCCTCTATGGGGAAGGCGTCACGGATATCCGCATTGAAATTTGTGAGTTTGCGAAGCAGTATGTAGGCAACCGTTACGTGTGGGGAGGAACAAGCCTGACAAATGGAGCGGACTGCTCAGGCTTTACACTGGCGGTTTACCGCAATTATGGCATTTCCCTTCCGCATTCCTCCAAGGCGCAGGCCAACTGCGGAACGAAGATCAGTGTCAGCGAGGTACAGCCTGGAGATCTGATTTTTTATGGAAGCGGCAGGAGCATCAACCATGTGGCGATGTATATTGGAAATGGCCAGGTGGTGCATGCCAGCAATTCCCGGACAGGCATTATCATTTCGAATATGTATTACAGAAGTCCGGTAAGCGCAGCGCGGATTATCAACGATTAAGGACAGGCAAGGGCTCTGGCAGGAGAGAAAACGAGATTCTGCCAGGGCCTTTTTATATATATAAAACCTTGAAGTTTTCAGAAAATCTGGTTCTGTTTTTCTTCATATCTAAGATAGCATCAATACTACGTTCAGATATTCGATCTAAAATAAATTTCCATTTTCTACGAGAACAATCTATGATACAATGACCTTACTATACATAAGGGAGGGGACTATGTTTCAATTTGATTTTAGAAACAATTTTGGAAAAAACTACAGAGAAGTGCCGCCCGAAGGAGAGGCGGAGCAGCCCCAAAAGCGGAAACGGGGGAAAGGAACGGGGCTGAAGCATATGAAAAAGGCGGGAATCGGTATCGTGATTGTCCTGCTGGCCCTGTTTCTGGCCAGCTCCTGCTGGTATACGATCCAGGAGGAGGAACAGGCAGTCGTCTGCACCTTTGGTACGCCGAAGGCTGTGACAGAGCCGGGACTTCATTTTAAAATTCCGCTGATCCAGACCGTGACCAAGGTGAATACTACGATCCAGGGACTGGCGGTAGGATATGACGAGGAGGAGCAGTACACGGAGGACGCCATGATGATCACCTCGGATTATAACTTTATCCGGGTGGATTTCTATGCGGAGTACCGGATTTCAGACCCGGTGAAGGCTCTGTATGCTTCTGAGGATCCGGTGCGTGTCCTGGATAATATTGCCCAGAACTGCATCCGTACTACGATCGGCTCCTATACGGTGGATGCGGTGCTGACTACAGGAAAAAATGAAATTCAGGCCAATATCCGGGATATGATTATGGAGAAGCTGGAAACCTATGATATCGGCATTCAGCTGGTGAGCATTACGATTCAGGATGCGCAGCCGCCTACTGCAGAGGTCATTGAAGCCTTTAAGGCGGTGGAAACTGCCAAGCAGGGCAAGGACACAGCCCTGAACAATGCGAACAAGTACCGGAATGAGCAGATTCCTCAGGCGGAAGCCGAGGCAGATAAGATTCTCCAGGATGCTGAGGCGGAAAAGGAGAGCCGCATCAATGAGGCGGAGGGCCAGGTGGCGCGTTTTAATTCCATGTATGAGGAATATGTAAAATATCCTTCCATTACAAGGCAGCGGATGTTTTATGAGGCCATGGAGGATGTGCTGCCCGATATGAAGGTAATCATCGAGGGCGGCGACGGCAGCCAGGTACAGCAGCTGCTTCCGCTGGAGCCGTTTGGCGGCACGGACAGTACAAATACAAGCGAAACGGAGGCGGCAGAGAATGGAGAGTAAGAAAAAATCCTTAGGTTTCCTGAAATATGTGATAATACTGCTGGCGCTGTTCCTTTTTGGCAACAGCCTGGTGATTTGCCGGGAGGACGAGTATAAGCTGATTCGCCAGTTTGGACGAGTGCAGCGTGTGGTAAGCACCTCCGGCCTGTCTTTCAAGATTCCGTTTATTCAGACGACAGATACGGTGCCGAAGGAGATCCTGCTCTACGATCTTCCGGCCTCGGATGTGATCACCTCTGACAAGAAATCCATGATTGTAGACAGCTATGTGCTCTGGAGAGTGACCGATCCGCTGACCTTTACCCAGACGCTGGCAAATTCCATCTACAATGCAGAAAACCGCATCAATGCCCTGGTTTACAACGCCACGAAGAATACGGTATCCAGCATGACCCAGGATGAGATTATCAAAAGCCGCGACGGAAAAATGACGGTTACGGCAGCTGAGGCGGAGTCGGACGTACAGTCAAACGACCTGATTCTGGAAGAAACGACAGAAGAGGTGGAGATTAAGTCCCTGACAGAGGAAATCATGGATCAGCTGGGAGATTATGAGCAGTATGGCATTGACATTCTGGCAGTGGAAGTGAAAAAGCTCGATCTTCCGGATGACAATAAGCAGGCGGTCTACACCCGCATGATTTCCGAACGGGAAAACATTGCGGCCCAGTATACGGCAGAGGGAGAATCGCAGGCCCAGATTATCCGGAACACCACGGACAAGGAGGTCTCTATCATGCTCTCGGAGGCGAATGCCCAGGCTGAGCAGCTGGTGGCGGAGGGCGAGGCAGAATACATGCGGATCCTTTCGGACGCCTATTCGGATGAGAGCCGCAGTGAGTTCTATTCCTTCGTCCGCAGCCTGGACGCAGCGAGGGAGAGCCTTCAGGGAAGTGATGATAAGACATTGATTCTGCCGGCGGATTCTCCGATTGCGCAGATATTTACGGGGCAGTAGGATGCAGAAAAAGGTGGAAGAATCTTGACAGCCATCTGTACATGTGGTAAAGTATAACGGTATGAGATTTTGCCGGTATTCAGTAATCGGACACTCCGGCCATTGCTTAATATACGGCGTATTGAGAAAAAGGAGGAATTTATCATGATCGCAAAGGAAAAGAAGCAGGCAATCATCGCAGAGTACGGCCTCAAGCCGGGAGACACAGGCTCACCGGAGGTACAGGTGGCAATTCTGACCGCACGTATTCAGGAGCTCACAGAGCATCTGCAGAACAATCCGAAGGATCATCATTCCAGACGTGGTCTGCTGAAGATGGTCGGACAGAGACGTAATATGCTTGCCTATCTGAAGAAGATGGATATCGAGAGATACCGCAGCCTGATTGAGAGATTAGGACTCAGAAAATAAGCTTCATATTGGGCGGAGGAATCCGGAGGATTCTTTCGCCCAGTTTTTGTGCCTGGAGACAGGCAGACATCAGTTCCGGAAGCATAAAAAACCGGAGCTGCGCAACCCGTCAACCACGTAGGAGAAAGGTTCCGAGACCACTGATGCGCGCATGAAAGGTGCGTGCGTGGATCAGTAGTTTCGGTTTCTCCTACACCCTGGCAGTTTACTGGCTTTTTTGTATTGTAAGGAGAAAAGGAATGTACAAGAGTTTTTCTATGGAACTGGCCGGCAGAACTCTGACCGTAGATATCGGCAGAGTTGCGAAGCAGGCCAACGGAGCCGCTTTTATGCACTACGGCGACACGACGGTGCTTTCTACAGCCACCGCCTCTGACAAGCCCCGGGATGGAATCGATTTCTTCCCCTTAAGCGTAGAGTACGAGGAAAAGATGTACGCTGTAGGAAAGATTCCGGGCGGCTTCAATAAGAGAGAGGGAAAGGCGTCTGAGAATGCGGTGCTGACGGCCCGTGTCATCGACCGTCCCATGCGTCCTCTGTTCCCGAAGGATTACCGCAATGATGTGACGCTGGACAACCTGGTGCTGTCTGTGGATCCGGAGTGCAGCCCGGAGCTGACCGCCATGCTGGGTTCCGCGATTGCCACCTCTATTTCGGATATTCCGTTTGCAGGCCCCTGCGCCATGACGCAGATCGGCATGATCGACGGAGAGTTCATCGTAAATCCGGGACAGGCTCAGTATAAGGTATCCGACCTGAAGCTGACCGTAGCCTCCACGAGAGAGAAGGTCATCATGATCGAGGCCGGAGCCAATGAGATTCCCGAGGCGAAGATGATCGAGGCAATCTACCTGGCTCATGATGTAAACCAGCAGGTTATCGCTTTCATTGATAAGATTGTAGCAGAGTGCGGAAAAGAGAAGCACAGCTACACCAGCTGCGCGGTTCCCGAGGAGCTGTTCGCAGCCATCAGGGAGATTGTTCCTCCCGAGGAGATGGAGAAGGCAGTCTTCACAGACGAGAAGCAGGTGCGCGAGGAAAATATCCGTCAGATCACCGAGCGTCTGGAGGAAGCTTTCGCAGAGAAGGAAGAGTGGCTTGAGGTTCTGGGAGAGGCTGTATATCAGTACCAGAAGAAGACAGTCCGCAAGATGATTCTGAAGGATCACAAGCGTCCGGACGGCCGTGAGATGACCCAGATTCGTCCGCTGGCTGCAGAGGTAGATATCATCCCGCGTGTTCACGGTTCTGCCATGTTCACAAGAGGACAGACACAGATCTGCAATATCTGTACGCTGGCTCCGCTGTCTGACGCACAGCGTCTGGACGGCCTTGATGAGAACGAGACGAGCAAGCGCTACATGCACCATTACAATTTCCCGAGCTATTCCGTAGGCGAGACGAAGCCGAGCCGCGGACCGGGACGCCGCGAGATTGGCCACGGAGCTCTGGCAGAGCGCGCGCTGCTGCCGGTACTTCCCTCTGAGGAAGAGTTCCCCTACGCGATCCGTACCGTATCTGAGACCTTTGAGTCCAACGGTTCCACATCCATGGCTTCCACCTGTGCATCCTGCATGTCTCTGATGGCGGCAGGCGTGCCGATCAAGAAGATGGTAGCCGGTATCTCCTGCGGTCTGGTGACAGGCGAGACAGACGACGATTTCGTTCTTCTGACGGATATCCAGGGCCTGGAGGACTTCTTCGGCGACATGGATTTCAAGGTGACAGGAACTACAGAGGGAATCACAGCCATTCAGATGGATATCAAGATTCACGGATTGACCCGTCCGATCGTGGAGGGCGCTATCGCACGCTGCCGCGAGGCCCGTATGTTCATCATGGACACCTGTATGAAGCCCTGTATCTCCGAGCCGAGAGCAGAAGTCGGACCCTACGCTCCGAAGATTGTGCAGATTCAGATCGATCCGCAGAAGATCGGCGATGTGGTTGGACAGAGAGGAAAGACCATCAATGCCATCATTGAGCAGACCGGCGTGAAGATCGATATCGACGACGACGGCGCAGTTTCCATCTGCGGAACGGATAAGGCTGCGATGGATAAGGCGGTTGAGCTGATTCAGATCATCGTGACGGATTTTGAGGAAGGCATGATTCTGACCGGAAAGGTAGTCAGCATCAAGGAGTTCGGCGCGTTCCTGGAGTTTGCTCCCGGCAAGGAGGGAATGGTTCATATTTCCAAGATTGCCAAGCACCGCATCAACCGGGTAGAGGATGTGCTGACTCTCGGTGACGTAGTGAAGGTGGTATGCCTGGGTAAGGATAAGATGGGACGCTACAGCTTCAGCATTAAGGATTTGAAGGAAAATCAGTAAAATATAAGGAAATGTACGAAAATTTGTATTGTTTCTGTATAATATGGGAAAAGGGGCTGCTGCACTAAATTAGTGCGGCAGCACTTTTTATGTGTGCCGAGCATGGCACTAATCTTACTGGTGCAAGTCCAGTCACGGGTATTTACCGCCAAGTGTAGTGAACCACAAGCCGGTGTCAGTAATGACATGGGTGAAGGAAGTGGTGTAGCAAAGTTCTTGAGCCTACGAACAGAAACTTGATCAGGCGATTAGGTGGGTAAGGTTGCATAACAAACTGAAGCCCGAAAGGTAAACGTAAACCGAAGTTGTAAATCAAGAGGTTGTGGAACGAAAGATTAGTGTCTTACCCCGGGAGGCCCTACTCACATACCGGGAGGTATGGTCGAAAAAGGTTTGGAGAGGGAGTCAGATGAAGTCATAGTAGGCCGAAATCCCAGTGAGGGTATAGCCGAAGGACTGAAACGATTTATAGTACGAATCGCTATGTTTAAAATAATACATGAGCCGGAAATCGGGTGGGCAGGAAAAGCAGGAACGTAACCGAGGAATACTGTCTATACTTAGAGGGGCGATATGTATGAATCTTGAGATAGGTCAGAGGAGTAACAACGATGGAATTAATGGAAGTGATTTTATCAAAAGAGAACCTGAACAGAGCCTATAAAAAGGTAGTTGCCAATAAAGGCGCGGGTGGCGTTGACGGAGTTACTGTAGAGGAGCTGGGGAAGTATATAAAGGAGAATCAGGAGAAAATCATAACGTCTCTCAGGAACAGAACCTATATGCCGAAGCCAGTCCGAAGAGTATATATTCCGAAAGACAACGGAAAGAAAAGGCCGTTAGGGATACCGACAGCGCTGGACCGAACAATCCAACAGGCGATATCACAGCCTATATCCGATATTTATGAGGAAACATTCAGTGACTACAGCTACGGGTTCAGACCGGGAAGAAGCTGTCACGATGCCATCAGGCAGGCACTGGAATACCTGAATGATGGGTATGAATGGGTAGTGGATATAGACATAGAACAGTTTTTCGATAAGGTAAATCACGACAAATTAATTCAGATACTAAGGGAACAGGTAAATGACAGTACCACATTAAATCTGATTCGGAAATATCTGAAAGCAGGAGTAATGGAAAACGGACTGGAGAAAGCGACGATTACGGGCGTGCCACAAGGCGGTCCCCTATCCGTTGTATGTTCAAATGTCTACTTAGACAAGCTGGATAAGGAACTGGAACACAGAGGACTCCGGTTTACGAGGTATGCGGATGATGTGCTGATATTCACCAAAAGTGAAATGGCAGCCAGCCGGGTAATGAAATCCATAAGTAACTGGCTGGAAAGGAAACTATTCCTGAAAGTAAATGCAGCCAAAACGAAAGTAGTCAGACCGACACGGAGTAAATATCTGGGATTCACATTTCTGAAGAATGGTGGGGAATGGAAAGTAAAGCCTACTACGGAAAAGAAGAAGAAACTCAAAAAGAAGCTGAGTGAGTACCTGAAAAGAGGGAAAGCAGCCGCAAGGCCTCTGGCAGCCACAATCAAACGGGTTAATGAGATGGTGAGGGGATGGATTAATTACTTTCGGATAGGGATGATGAAAGAGTTTATGGGGAAATTAGGGGAATGGCTGCGGCACAAAATGAGAGTAATCGTAATGAAACAGTGGAAAAAGCCGAAAACCATCTATAGAAATCTGAGTTATTTAAACGGGAAGAACCATAATGGGTTCAGCCAGGAGGAAATCTATAAAGTGGCAAATTCAAGGCTTGGTTGGTACAAGAGAAGTGGAATGAACGTAGTAAATTTCATTATCAGCAAAGATTTACTTGAAAACAGGATAAAAGACGGAGCTGGACTGCTCAATCCTTTATCCTTACTTGGTAAAAGTTGGAATATAAGTTGTAGAGCCGTATACGAGACCCGTACGTACGGTTCAACGGGAGGGGCGAGAGTTTATTCTCCCTCTACCCTATTCAAAGCTGATGTCAAGTGAACTTTCACCTATTTAACAGAACGGTGTATTACTATTCCGGTTTACCCTATCTTTTGCTGAATATCTGGAATTCAAAAAACTGATTCCTTTCTTCAAGGGAGCTGTTAAGCGAGTACCTGCGGTTAGACGGGTTCCCGATTGTGACGCTTGGCAATTTTGACGAGCACTCGCCAACCAAATTGTAAAGAGAATCTACAGCTTTGTTATCACGAATGATATTATAAAGTGGCACAGTATTATGAACTTTAATTTGTTCAACTGTGTTGTGAAGTATATTGTCGAAAATGCTGGCAAAACCTTCTCGGCTAATGCCACTGCAAAATTTCTGAAAAGCGAAGGAACTTTCCTGTCTGTTGAAGTTGTTTACAATTATCTGAACTGCTGGAAAAAGTGTTTGTTATTTATCGTTGCCAGCGATACGACTTACAGGGAAAATCTGTGCTAAAAACGCAGGAAAAATTCTATTTGGCGGACGCTTCTCTAAAATACTGTATCATGGGATTTAATCCAAAGTCAATTACTGCCATGCTGGAGAATATTGTGTATTTTGAGTTGCGGTGGGATTATGAGGTTTATATCGGAAAGAACGAAACGAAAGAGATTGATTTTGTAGCGGTGTAGCGTGACGAGCGTATATATGTCTAGGCATGCCGAAGACTGCCGGAGGAATCTGACAGAGAGGTTGTCAATCTTCTTGAAAGTAAAGAACACTATCCTAAATATGTGGTGATTCTGGACGAATTGGCAGCAGGAAATATCAATGGTATAAAAATTGTGCATCTGGCGGATTTTCTGCTGAATGGCGAGCGTTGACCTTTAGAATAAAAAATCAGCCTCAAAACCTGAATAAAAATGCAATTTACAGTGGCACGAACATGGAAAATATAGTATAATAAACAAATGAAAACAATAATTGGGAAAACGAGGGGGACGAAGACGCATTGGCTCAGAAAATGAAAACAATTCTAATTATTCATGATGAATTGAAAGCAAGAAAGGCGCTGTGCCTGTCGACATTTTTTAGTTTTTGCGGAATTTGGGTCGATCAGATAGGAGCGGACAGGAGCCGGACGGCTGAGAAAATTCTGGATGGGTATGATGTGGTTCTAAATCTGTGGGAGGAAGAGACAGATGTCCCGCAGAAGCGTTCCTGGAAAGAACCGGTAGTGCTGGTTGATTTCCGAAGGATGGATGGGGGAAAAGGGGCAGAGAATTGTGAGAATGTGATCAATTATTGTCTCGATACTGTATTACGGGATAAGAACTGGACAGAAGATTCGGATTTTAGTACCATGCGGGCACTGAGCAGGATATATCAGGAGGAGTCCCTCCGTATTTTTGATTATAATGGCAGGTATTATTTCTATGACAAAGA
This sequence comes from Lachnoclostridium sp. An131, assembly GCF_002160825.1. Taxonomy (GTDB): domain Bacteria; phylum Bacillota; class Clostridia; order Lachnospirales; family Lachnospiraceae; genus Laedolimicola. Next base: position 128,723 of record NZ_NFLI01000003.1, on the reverse strand, counting down.
GCTGTCGGATAAAACCTATACTCATTATAAGAGCACGTATAAAAAATTGAATCTTCTGAACCCGGAAGGCATGAATGAGCTGATGCTGCTGTATGCAAAGGCTTATTGCATCAAATGTATGAACAATCTGGATTTGCTGAATGAAAATGTACTGGCTTATGATGCGCTCAAAGTGATTTCTGCGATGGAAGAGAAGATGGAAGGGAAGGACTGCTCTCCTTCCTACAGCTTTTTGATGGGACAGCTGCTCTTGAATATGGAGGAGCGGTCTGCCAGGTTTCCTGCGGTCAGATATTTTAATCAGTGCAGATATGAGATGAGAAAAACAGGAAACCATATGCTGGGATTCGGAAAGGTCTATTATGCAATAGGGAGCTATTGGGAAAAGGTGCGCGAGCAGGTGGGACGGGCATTGGATGCGTATAATTATGCATACGAAGAGGATGACTGCGCTTTCAGGGCCATTTATAAGCTGGCGATGTATGAACTGGATTTTGAAGAGGCGGAGTTCCTTTACCGGAGGATCCTGCGCATACTGGAAAATAAACGGCTGAATAACTGCCTTCAGCCGATGGAGACGGAATATGTGTACAAGACGCTCTTCCGGCTGGAAAGTCTGTACATCAAAAATGACAAGCGGGCGGGCGTCCAGGAGTGCTGTGAGAAGATAGAGGAGCTGTATCAAAACCACCGTTCACGGAGCCAGTTTTACGACGAATTTTATGACGATCCGGAGAGCGGAGCCACTGCCCGAGAGCTCACAGGGAAGCGGATATTGCCCCGGCAGCCCAAGATTAAGATGAATAATTATTTCAATAAGAAGATAGGGAGGCAGTGAGATGGAAAAGAAAGAGCGGGATATCATTCTGGAAATAGAAGGAGAGTGCGGCCCCAAGTATGAAAAAATAGAAACGTTTTTGACTTCTCCGCTCAGAAATGTATATTATAATGCTTTCAGGATGACAGAGCATGTAATCCGGATGAGTGAAGAGCATGAAAAGGGGCGCTATGAGCGGCTCTATAATATCATTTCGTTTATGGGCGAGAGGGGAACAGGGAAGACGTCTGCGATGAGCTCCTTCACAGATGCTTTGAAAAGTTTCGATGAGAAAAAATACAGGGAATTTATAAAGGGCTACACAGGCGATCAGGAAGCTGCCGATTCTGAAGAGAGCAGTCTGCCAAAGACCAGGTTTGTGGTTCTGGAGAATATCGATGCTTCTTTGCTGGAAAATAAAGAGGATATTTTTGAGGTTGTCCTGGCGAAGATGCTGGAAAAGCTCGTGGAGCGTATGCAGAATGGCGGTGGATATGCGCAGGACACTCTTCATTTTCAGAATATGAAGCTGATCCAGGATTTTGAAAGCATCTGTAAAAACAAAAGAAATCTGGAACTGCGGGAAAAGGAGCGCTATGGGGAAGGTCTTTCTTTTGTAGAGCTGCTGCGGAATCTATCCGGAAGCATGGCTCTAAGGGAAAGCTTTGGCAGGCTGGTTCCGGAGTTCCTGCATATGCTTTCAGCGGATTCTGGCAGGGAGGCTGGAAGGAGAGAGGAGAGCTTTCTGGTCCTAAACATCGATGATCTGGATCTGAACAAGGAACGGGGATTCGATATGCTGGAACAGATTCACCGGTATTTTATGGTGCCGCATGTGCTGATCTACCTGGCTGTTTCAGAATCACAGCTCACGGATATCTGCGCTAAGCATTTCAGCGGGATCTATGAGGACAGCGGCAGTCTCGCCAGATCCTACGCTGATAAGGTCCTTCCGGTTTCGCAGAGGATTTATATGCCGGTATTACTTGCAAAAAAGAAAAATATTTATGTTGAGAAGAAGGTTCTGGGGCAGGACAGACAGGAAGATCCGAACGACTACGATATCAAGGAAACGATACTCTGGAAGATTGCTCACAGGACCTTTGTCTATTTTGACGGCTGCGGCCTGAAGACGCATTTCTATGAGCCGGAGAATATTCGTGAGCTGACGAATCTGTACCGGATTCTTCAGTCCATGAAAAAGCTGAGCCTCGAGGGATGCAGCATCTATCTGCGGACAGAAAACGAAAATAAGGTGAAATTCCCTAATAATGCTTCTCTGCTGGAAACATCTGAAATCAATTATGATGTACTGCTGGATGATATCTATAACCGTCTTGCCGGCAGCAGGCTGAGTAAAAGCCAGCTGAAATATTTTCAGAGGCTGTACAGGGAGGATATTTCCCGCCAGGGAGAGCGTTTTCTGCACTATATCTGGGAGAGGTGCCAGGAGGAGCCCTATTACAGCGAGAGCACAGGACAGGGATACAGCCTGGGGGAGGTTCTCAGGGGCATGTATCATATGGGACGCGTATCCGAGGAGGAGAAGCCGTTGATTCACTGCTTCATGGCGCTGGAGACTGCTCTGCTGACACGCCTTTATATACGCTCGCTTTACCATCCTGAAACGAAAGTCAGAAACAGGGCAAGAAAAGAACTGTTGGATTCTGTCGGAGGCTCTGTCGTCGGAAGCTGGGGAAATTATCTGTTGCCTGTGCTGGAGGATAACTCAGAGGTAGATGAAGGCAGCTCCTATAAGATGGGGTATATGAAAATTCTCAGCAGGACCGGAGGGAGGATTCTGACTCAGAAAAGACCAAGGAGCTGGAATCTGGATAGCTTTCTTTCAATGCTGGGTAAAAATAACCTTTTGAAAGTACTGGAGCTTCTGCTGATGTGCGTCACGAACTGGGGAGTGGAGTACAGATCCGGCTCTGCCTGTGTGATGACCATAAAAAAAGCATCCAGAAAAAGTGAGAATGATGAGGATGAAACCGATTTATTCAGAAAAGAGGATGCAGGAAATGCTGTTTACATTGAATACATGAACCGGAACATAACCTGTGACGTGTGGGGGTTCGTCGTCAATTCGGCCAGATATGAGCAGTTTTTTTCCGAGCTCCATGAAGCGCTTGTGACTGCGATCAGCAGATGTTTTGATGCGGAGTCCAAAGCCGAGCTGGAAGGAATCAGAAATGTGATTAAGAAAAATTCTCTGCTGGAGGAGTATAAGGAATGGGAAAGGGCGTATGGATATGCTGTTTTGCCGTTTTATAATGTAGATATGCTTTATAATATGGAGAAGAGGGTAAGGAGAGAGTGCAAAAAAAAATACCCCACAGGAGTAGGAGTCAGAAAAAGGGAGATTTATGATGCGGTTCTGGATGTATATGAATCGATGAAGATTCAATTAAATAAGGAAGACGGATTTTACAAAGACAAGTTCAGTAGCTGGACGTCGCTTGAAAAAGCATATTCTATGTGCCCATATATTCAGTATACTATTGGGGAGAAGAAAGAGCAGCTTTATAAGGAACTGAAGGACGTGTTTATGCAGTTTATTTATGAGAGAGCGGTTTATGTGGATGAAACCAGAGAAAGAGGAGTGGAAGTTCCATCTGAAATAGAGGGTTTTTAAACAATGCTGGATAATCTGGAAAATGTACTGAAGATTCTGTTTGGAAAGGTTTCTCCGGAAGCGGCGCTGCACGGACAGCTTCAGGCGGAGCATATCCGGGAAAGGGAATTTGTGCAGATTATGAGGGGCTATGAGCACAGGTACAGCGATACGGAGCTGTCAAATCTGTACGATTATCTGACGCGCAGCTTTGAGGAGCGTTTTTCGATTCTGGAAAGGTATTCGGGAGCGGGACAGACGCTGAATATCTTTCGTCTGCTGTTCCGGTACAGCACGGAGCTTCTCCGGATAGAGAATAATGAAATACTTTGCGAGTATAAATGGTTCCTTCACTGGAGAATGAGTACCTTAAGCCTGAGCGAGGATTTGTTTATCACTGCGTTTCTGGCCTGCAGAGATACTGCGGGAAGCATGTCGAATGTGCCGTTTAACTGGAAGCCGGTGATAACGCACAATAATACTCAGCTTCATCGGATTCTGGAGCGGGGAATGTCCGAAAATCATTATCATCTGAAGGGCTCCGCGCCCGTTTTTCAGCTTACCTGGATCAGTATCATGAATGATATTTCAGAGGCTTCCTTCTGGCGGCATTTTCAGGATATTACTAGGGCGAGACGCAGCTTTCGCATACAGCCTGCTCCGGGATACCAGGAGCAGGAGCTGGCTTTGCAGGTGTTGCAGGCTGCTCTGATCCGCGGACATCTGTGCTGGGTGTACCTGGAGGAGAAGGGCAGAATCGCAGATGATTATTTCAAAGACGAGCCGGTTGATCTGACTGATGTGCAGAAGGTATTCTATTATCTCAGAAATCCTTCGGAGCTTTGGCTGATCAAGGGCGAGCTGGAAAAGCTGTTCTGGGCTGTTGGAAGTACGGGAAGGCAGGAGCTTCTTTCGGAGCTTCCGGATTACGCGCTGAATGGAATTCCGGTCAGAGAGGTTCATATAGAGGATGAGACGACAGTATATCAGGGGGAAAGATGGTTTCTCTATACTTCCTTCAGGTACATAAAAAACAGAGCCAGAAAAAGAGAGCATGTGGCGGATCTTCTCTATGCATATATATTGATTAAGGAAAATATACGTTCGGAAATCGTGCAGAATAACAACGAAGTGGGATTTGAGAATTTTTCCATTTACCAGGATCGAAAGGATATTTTTCTTGAGACTCCGTTTTACAGAAAGACGCTTGTCAGGGAAGCTGTTCAGAATACGCTTCTGAGCGGAAAGGTCATGACGCTCGAGGCCAGAATCGTGCCGAAGGATACGGCAGAGAAGCTGGTAGAGCAGGTAAAAGAGCTGGATCGGTTTATCATAAAGGAGGCCTCCTGGGAAAACCGGTTCTTTTATACCGTCCATTTTATCAAGTTTACAGAGAAACTGACAGAGCGGCCCGTCACTCTTTCCTGCCGGAATATCAAAGTTCGGCAGTCTGTGGAGAAGAGAGCGAAGGCGCTGGCGGAGATGAGGGAACGTTATCCGAAATACGCGGTAAGGATCCGAGGTATCGATGCGGCGTCACAGGAGATCCTATGCCGACCTGAGGTATTTGCGCAGGCCTACCGGTTTCTAGCGGATCATGTGCGGCGGGAAGATGGAAGCTTTAGCAGGAAGCTTAACGAGAGGTTTTATGAAAAGCTGCCGCAGCTTAAAATGACCTATCATGCGGGCGAAGATTTTTTCGATGTAGTCAGCGGGCTGCGCGCCATAGACGAAGCGCTTGTATTCTTGAACCTTTCCTGCGGTTCACGCCTGGGTCATGCGCTGGCACTGGGAATCGATACGAACGAATGGTATGCGTCCAAAAACGACAGAATCCTGCTGCCCCAGCAGGAATATCTGGACAATGTCGTGTGGCTGTATCATGCCCTGACGATTTTCCATATCGAGGATGTGTCCCCGGTGAAGGAATATCTGAAGAAGGAGTATGATTATTATTTCCGGCTGATTTACGGAAATGCGATGCGGGAGGACGAGTTGGCCTGTATTCGTTCCAATGCGCGGGAATACTATAGGGGAACGATCTGGGAGAGATATTACCAGGACAGAAAACAGGACTTTAATATTGAAACCTATTATGACGCGTGGTGCCTGAGAGGTGACGCGCCGGAGTTGTACCGGGAAGGCTACTTCAAAAAGCCCTATGCAATTGACAGCATCCGAGGCACATACTCCTTCTATACGGTAAACAAGAAATTTCCTGCGGAAAAGCAGGATATCCGTTTCTTTCAGGAAAATGCTGTCTTATATTATTTCTATCATTTTAACTGGGATGTGCGGTATGAAGGAGAGAAGAGGATAGAAATTAAGACCAGTCCCCTGTACAGAGAGGCGGTCGCCAGAGTTCAGAAGGCTCTGCAGAGAAAAGTAGTCGATTACGGAGTGGCGATAGAGACGAATCCCTCCTCCAATTACCTGATAGGCACGTTCAAACGGTATGATAAGCATCCGATCATACAGTTTTATAATCGGAATCTGACCACGGACGAGGAAGAGCTGAGCGAGTGTCCGCAGCTCTGCGTCTCGATCAATACAGATGATATCGGCGTATTCAGCGTGTCGCTGGAAAATGAATATGCGTATATGGCCCTGGCGCTGGAAAAGGCAAGGAATGAAAAAGGAAGCCCCAGATACAATAAGAATATGATTTACCAGTGGCTGGATGATATACGGGAGATGGGGGTCGATCAGACCTTTTTAAGCAGCGAAAAGCTGGTAAAAGCGCGGAAAACATGGGAAGAGCAGCAGATAAGCAAGTAGATAAGAGCACGGTGGAGAATTCGCTTTTTTGCTGGCTCTCCGGTATAATAGGAAGCAGCAATAAGAAAGGTGGCTCCTTAATGCCGCAGTCAGAAATGGAAGCGTTCATCAGCTACAGAAAGAGGTAATTGAATCCTTATGCCAGCTGGTGGACGGTCAGCACCTTAAGATCGAGCAGATGGTCAAAAGTCATGAGGAGCAGACCGCACAGCTGAATCAGATAATTGCAAATCTCAATGAGAAAGTCCAATATCTGAAGAAAAAGCTGTTCGCATCTTTCAGTGAAAAAAGATGTATTCCCAGGACAGATGGCCCTGTTCAATGAGACAGGAACGGCTACGGAGCCTTTTTGTACCGGAACCGACTCTGGAGGAGGATGTTGACGATTATAAACGTCAGACAAGGAAACACAAGGCTGTCAGAGAAGAGATTTTGGCAGGACTGCCCATAATCGAAGTTCTATGTACGGTACCGTATGAGGACAGGAAATGCCTCTAAGGAATTTCTGAAAGGATTCCTCAGAAACTTTACCTGTGAAGACTTCAGAGATTGGTTATGGCTTGAAAATGAGTCCGAAGGTATAGAAGAACTGATACTCTGGTCTGATATGATACAGCAGAGATGCCGGATTAAATTTAAAAGTTGAAGTTGGAATATTTTACTTCAACTATAGCTAAATGCTTTGCTAAAAGACAACCATTATTTTATGGAGCACTTACAAAACTCAGATATCGATCCTGATAAATTTACTACCATCTACAGATTTGAATATATATGGTATATTAAGGTTAAATATATGAGCGTCGGTTATGCAATACAAAGAGGGAAAATGTTTAAAAAATTAACGATATGGTTTTTTTATGATTTTGGCGGGAATGCTCCCTATCGGATTTAAATGAGTAGTCTGTGACATTAGTGGAGTCTTATTTACATATTCCAGTATCTGTTCAGAAATTGCAATTGATAGCATTATAAATTGCGTCATGTCTCGGCTGGGATGGAATTGTTTTCTGCAACAGAAGAAAACTAATTTGAAATGATAAAGCCTATTATATTCTTGTGGGGGATACAAAAATGCAGAAAAATACAAATGAATACTATAAATACATCAGAAGCCATATTAGCATCGCAGATGTATGCAAGGCACTTGATATGCAGCTTCGTCCGGTGGGAAATGCTTATATCACCCAGTGCTTTTTACATAGTGATGAGCATCCCTCTCTGCGTATTTTTACTGAAGAAAATAGATATCATTGTTTTCAGTGTGGGGAAAACGGCGATATCTTTCAGCTGGTGAAGGGAAAGCTTGGCTGTAATTTCAGTCAGGCGCTGTCCTGGCTGGAGGAACGTTTTCCTCAGATTTTATCGGAAAAACCGGATTTTTCGGTTATTCAGGCTGACGGAGGACGCGGCCGGTATGCCGATGGGCTTGAATTAGCATGGGATTGTTATCGAAAGATGACAGAAGACGAAGAAGACAAATTGCGGCTTTTTGCGGAAAAGCGGGGATATACAGCAGATTTTTTGAAGAAATCGCAGGTGGTGTTTGCTTCAAAACAGAAACTGAAGAATCAGTATGGCGGGGACGAAAGGTTCATTGAAGAACAGAACCTGCTGCAGGAGGCGGGACTGCTGCAAAAGGTTTCCAGAACAGAGAATACTCCCGGGATAAGGATTCGCTATGAGGATTACTTTCGGACAGACCGGGTGATTATTGCCCTCCGTGACAGGAAGGGAAAACTGGTGGGATTTGCGGGAAGAAGCGTATCTGACAGCGCCAGGCCAAAGTATCTTTTTACGCGGAATCTGAATAAAAAAGACTGGCTTTACGGTTTTGATGCTGTCTTCGAGAATGTTTATTCACGGAATTCCAGAAAGAAGGAAGTACTGTATCTTGTGGAAGGAATTTTTGACGTCCTCCGCTTAAGAAGTAAAAATATCAATGCTGTGGCAGTGATGGGGAGTTATTTGCTTCAGGGACAGGTGAAGATTCTTGCGGATTATGTTTCCCAGAGCAGAAATGTAGTTGACCTCCGGGTACTTATGGATTCAGATGAGGCGGGATTCAGAGGGAACTTTCAAACCGTTAAAAGCCTGTGGAACAGCGAAGTGCTGAGAAAAACGCCAGTAAAGGTAGCGGTTTTGAAAGAGGGCAAAGATCCGGATGAGTGTCTGAAGGGGCAGACTGCAAGTACGAAGTCTTTTGCCGCATACTCTGCTATGGAATATGTTTTCCGTTATCTGTTGTGCAGCGGCGGTGAACAGCCAGTTCATGGCGCGCAGTTGATCGAGCTGGATCCGGAGAAAAAATATAACCAGAGAAGTACGGATGAGAAGCTGCTTCTCCTTCGTCAGATAGAAGAGCTGATGACGAAAAGCGAGTGGCAGCAGATGCTTGGATGGCAGAGCGGACTGTCAGATGCTGAAAACACTCAAAATCGTCCCGAACATTTTATCTGGAATCTGATTCGGCAGTATCTTTCTGACTCGTCAGATGGAGAGGAGTATGGGCGAAGTCAGGAGAAGGATTATCTGTATCACATGCATACTGCGCTGCAGATTGCCCGTACCAGCTATGACAGGGAATCCTTGTTATTGGATGAGGATTCATGGGACCGGATTGCAGCAGGGGCAGACGCCTTTTTTCCGTATTTTTATGAGCTGCTGGAGGAGGGACGATCCATTGACGCCATTCCGATGATTGAGATCTATACGCCTAAGAAAAGGGATGTGCAGAGAAGGAAGACGTTTTATATCCATGAAGAATTGCTTCTGCAGCAATACGTTTTAAACGAATTGCTCAGCTCAGGCGTACACCGTATGTATGAGGAGTTGATTCCTGCCGTGCGCTTCAGCGATGGAACAGGAAGCTATGTCACAGGCTATGGAGCGCCGGGAGAGGTGGTCAGCTTCGCCTATCAGATCAATATGGCGGCGGTGAATGGGACAAAAGAGAGCCGTCAGGGAATGTTCCGGTCTTTTTATGATTGCTGGAAAGACTATATCCGGTATGTAAGGGATGGCATCGAAAAGCTGGACGGCAAGAGAGTTTATAAGGTAAAACTGGACATAAAAGGATTTTATGACAATATCCCGAAAAGCGCTCTTCGGGATGCGCTGTATCGGCCGATTCAGCAGGCGCTGCTGAAGGATGATCAGAAATTCCGGTGCTTTCACCATGGTGACGGTGAAACGGATACTCGGGCTCATATACTGGTTCAGTGGGTGCTGAATGAATTGTATAAAGATGTCTGCTATAGTGCCCAGACAGGGCAGAGTTATAAAAGAGGCTCCGCTTCCTGTGGAATCCCGCAGGGCCCCAATCTCTCTGCATATGCCGCCAATGTTCTGCTGTTTGATCTGGACAGACAGATTTACGATATTGTGCAGGAAGTAAACCGAAAATGTGAAGAGGGAAAAATCGCGGTCAGATACTGCCGCTACGTGGACGACATGATTATTATTGCTTCCGATCCGCTGGTGCTGCTGCGAATAAAAGATACGATTTCCGGTATTCTGTATGATCTTGGTCTGGAATTGAGCAATAAAACCGATGAAGAAGAAAGCGTGTCAAAGGATGAGGCTTTTGACTGGACAGTCAGCGCAAGAGGAGGCCTGGGGGTTTCCGCCGGGTTTGATATGGCGGATGATAGCCTGGAATCTGTGATTGACGACTGCGACGGATATGATGTGGTTGACCGCAGGGAGGCACTGAGGCTTTTAAGCGGCGCTCTGCGGCCGGGTTTGTATGAAACGGAGGAAAACAGAGCTTTCCAGGAAACAGTCAGTGAAGCGCAGCTGCTGAATATTATTTTTCAGACAGAAGAAATCCGAATCAATGACATTATCCGTTTTGCGGAACTCTTGATCTGTAGAATTACGGAATCACAGGAAGAGCTTTTTGGAGCATACCGAAGATTATGGAACGAGGGGAAAAAATCGTGTCCACAGGATTCTGTGCTGCAGACTGCGGGCATAGAGGTTTATGTATTTCTGGAGTCCTGTATCAAAATCCTTATGAGGAAAAAAAGGGCAGACAGAGAAGCCTTGTATCAGGGATGGGCTGCGGCGGCGAAGAAGATCGAGGAGACCATCCATCCGGAAGGAGAGTTTGCCAAACAGATTTTGAGAACGGTTCCGGAAGAGGAGCTGTTGAAGAAAAACTATTGGGTACTCTGCCTGAAGTATCTGGAGCTCTGCAGTCTGCTGCAGATGGACGAGGATATTTTTGCGGACACGGAAAAACTGCTTAAGGACAACAGCTATGGAGAACGGTGGCTGTGGACTGTTTCCGGAAAGAAGATTCCGGAAATTTCAGAAAGCGCAGGGAGTCTCCAGTGCTTTCAGTTTGTTCTGGCTCAGTATCAGAAGGCGGACAGCAGAGAATATATACAGGAAATCAACAGCCAGATCAGAAATTACAAGGAACATCTGAAAACCTTCCGGTCGCAGCAGGATTTACTGATCAGGTGTATAGAGATATGGACGGATACTAATTTGAACGGAAGGTATTCCGAGCAGGATTTGAGAATGGCACTGTGCGTGCTGCTGAATATTCTTCCTGACCAGCAAAAAGCAGAGACGATTAAGAGTATAGAACCACTTGCCGATTATCTGTTTCCAGGGGAAGAAGGAATGCAGGTATTGCCGGTATTTCCCGGCGTGGACTATCCTGGAATGATGGCTTATGAAAAACAGGGGGATTTTCTTACAGCGGAACGATACGACTTTCAAACAGATGACGCGAAGACCGGAGAGGATTCCGCATGGGAGATGCAGAAGGCAGAAAAGGTATCGGGAAAAGCAAAACATTATATCAGGAAATGGTCGGATCGGGACGGCGGCTATGTCAGTCTGGAGGAGTATTTTCGCCAGGATACCGATCGGCTGGAAGCAGAGAAGGAAATGTGTCCAGTATTGACGAATTTGATGAGAAAGGTACTGGAAGTTTATCGTGTTTTGGAAAAGGAGATTCGGGAAATTTCAGATGCTCATCGGGAAGAAAAGCTGCTTCTGTCCAAGAAGAATGTAATACTCTGTAAAGAACCGGAAGGAAACACAATACATTCGGTGAATTTGGGATTGTCTTATCTGATATCTTCCAGAAAAACAGGAGACACTGTGGCGCTGGAAAAGAACGGAAATTATGTTCTTGAAAAAGTCAATGAAAGCGGCGCGTCTTTCTGGATTGCGGGAAGACTGCTGGCGGATGCCATCCACCTGACGCAGATTCATCTGCAGACAGATGACAAAAACAGTGAGACTGCCAAATGCGCAGAGATGCTTCGCTACGTTTTCCGCAGGCTGGAGGGGCATTATCTGCATTTGTCGGAATGCGGAAAGAAGAGCCCGCACAGCTGGGAGAAAACCGTAGATAGGGCTCTGGGACATCTGAAAAATTTTCTGGACAGAGAAGCCCACAGGGATGTATATCTGGAAAATGCCGGGGAGGAAGACAACTTTATTAGGTTTCGCCTTGGCAGGGATATCTATGATTTTGAGGATGTTTCTCTGGATGTGGCAATATGGGCAAAAAACTGCCTCAGGGGACACTATCCGGAACTGGTCAGGCTGATGGGTGAACTGCCCGCTTTCCGGCAGAAACCATTTGCGCTGAAACGGAGAGTGCCGAAGTGGTACTGTTTTTTGGCGGCTCATCTGTATCAGCTGGCTTCTCCCGAAGCTTCTGATTTTCCGGCAATCCGCACATTGTCCGCCGGATTCTTTGCGGATGGAGTATTGATGAACCTGCGCATGCAGACACTGGAGAGAATCCATGCATTAGATCAAAGACGCCGGGATGCTTTCTTTGCCCGGACAGAGATTCCATATGCGGAGCTGGGACTTGCTGAAAATAGTGTGTTGCTGACAGGAGAGCAGAAGGATAGCAAATGGGGGCGTCTGTGGAAGAATCTGCTGAATCGGAAAACGGATCGGAATATCCGGCATCTTACCCATCTTGGCTGGATTGTCCTGCTGGCAAAGCTTTATGAATTAGACAAAACCACCGGTTATATATGTACGGAAAACCAGGATCTGAGAGAAAAGGTGCAGATGTGTCTTGGAAAACTTGTGGAAATGCTGACGGACAGGCAGGAGGATTTGTACCTTCAGTTTCCATATGAAGGATTGGGGAGCTTTTACGCTCTGTGGACGCCGGAGAATGTTCACCAGATGATCGAAGAAATGAATTTGCTGGATGAAGCTTCCGGAATCATTGTGGAGAAGGGACGGTTTGCTGATTACAGCCAGAAGGTTAGAAAAGATGAGGTAACTATAGGGTATGGAAATTATATGTTTACCGAGACGTCCGGCTTCCTTACTTACAGCAAACTGGACGGCAGGCTGTCTGCGCTGGAAAAAGATGCGGATGACAGCAATAAGACAGTTTTTACACAGACGCGAAAGGGAGAAGCGGTTCTGGGAATTTCCACTATTGCGGAACTATTTGGCAGACTTCTGCAGGCCTGGGAGAAGAAAGCAGAGGAACAGGCAGATACCTCGCTGGATGATCAGACAGATGAGCCGGGTAAAGCGCTGCAGGAAAACGGTATAACGGAAGAAAATGCAGGCGAGGAAGAAGAAGATTCTCCGGAAACTGCGAAGAAAGATGGATCTGCTGTCTCAGGCTCCGCGTTTGGGGATACGCTGGAGGAAGTTAAGGGTATATCTTTCGGGACAGGTTTTGCTGCACTCCGGAAGGAACAGAAGAGTCTCTGGAAATCCCGCAGGAAAGAACTGGAATTTTCAAATTTTGACCGGATTGCCCTGTTTCAGTTCAGCATTGATTCCAGCTACTACCCGCCGTCCACGGAAAAATGCAGGCTGAAATCGATAAAAAGCTGTGGGATTGGCGGTGAGGATAAGAATATGGAGCAGAAATCCTTCCAGGTTCCTGAATGTTGTCCCAGCTGTGCGGAGTACAGGAGGCGGGAGATACTGAAACCGGTGTTGGAGACCTGCAGTATTTTTGGCGTGGAGATTCTTCTTCTGCCTGAATATTCCATTCGTCCGGAGACGGCAGATTGGATTGCGGATACCATATATAATAATAAAAATTATAATTTTTCTGTATGGGCGGGTACCTTTCGGATACCGGCAAAGCACCAATTTCCTTCCGGAAGATACTGGGATGATGAAAAGAAACTGAATAGTAAAGAGTATCGCCATGCGGCAGTGCTTCCTGTTATTTTCAATGATTCAAAAGTTGAGGATCGGCAGGTGAAAATTGTGACGCATAGGGTAAAGAAATATCCTTCGGTAGCGCTGCATGAAGAGATTAACCCTTATCCAGGCGTTGGGAATAACAATTTTAAGCCTCTGATGAAAAAGTATTATGAGAGCAGATATGAGGATAATCATCTTCTGGGCGACGCCCGCGATCACGTGACAGAACTTATCTGTGCAGAGGTATTTGCTGTGTGCGCGATCTGTAATTATCCCAGTCTTCTGAAGGAGTCTTATGCCGCTTTTCAGAAGTATACCCCGGGAAAAGAAGAGAAGACTGACAGTAATACGGTTGATAGCGGGAATCGTAAAGAGAATAATTCTGAGAAAAATAAGTCTAAGGAAGAAAGAAAAATTCCCAGGAGATTTGAAGAATATGAGCAGGAAATGCTGGAAGATATCAGGGAATATGGGAAGTACACTGCCATCTATCAGATGCAGAAGCATTTTTTAAGAACCCCCATAGTTCTTGTGCCCGCCTGTACGACCAGAGCAGCAGATTATTATGTTTGGGGACAGGGACAGTATCTTGCGGCTGGTCTGAAAATGGTATTGTGCAATTCCACCGGATTGGAAACAAGGGGCGGCAGCTGCTTCATTGGTCAGGAGTCCTGGGATGACAGAAATATTACATATGATGAAAGGAAGCTTTGCAATACGCTCTATCACGGTCTGAAACCGGGAATATTCAGGCAGAGCAGTCCGGACAAAGACAGAGGAGCACTGGGAAGCAAGGAACAGGCACTGCTGATCTGTGATGTAAATCCGAACTATGAGAAAAGCCAGCCCAATGCGGAATCCATGCTGGATTCACTTTCTCTTGTGGCACATATCCCTGTTTTTGAGGAGCAGATTCACAGAGATGAGAAATGCGCAGGCTGCAGGAATCCTTATTTGCACAAAGGGAATACAGGCAAAAACTCAGTAAAGGGTACCGAAAAAAGACTAAAAAAGCTTATCGCTTATGTGAACGCTGAGGAGACTTCCCTCTGGAAGAATACAATGGATGCAGATGATGAATATACGGTTAAAAAAGAGGTTAAAGATGAGGTAAAAGGAGATTCAGAAACAGATGATCAGACAATAAATAAATCATATATTGCGGAGATACTGCGTTGGCTGGGGAAAAAGTATGAAAGCAGATGGCTGGAGCGGCGGGCAGACTTCTATGAAAAGTATTCTACAATTCGGCCACAGAAATGGCCTGCACCTACGATTTTGGACTGGCTGTATATCAAGGTTGATTATGAAAAATTTATGGAGGCAGAGCGCAATTCAGAGGATGAATGTGTGATACAGATGACGGAATAAAGCCGGGTGGCTCCCCCAGATGAGACTGGCGCTTTCGTGCTACAGATGCCGGAAAGGAATGTTGGGAAGGTGAGGGCGAAAATGCCTGTAGGAATTGAAAATTTTAAAGAATTCTCTACAAAGGATTTCTATTATGTAAATAAAACCATGTTCATCAAAGAGCTTTTGCAAAACTAGTATAACGTTCGGCAATTAACTGGACTTTTTAATTGGCAGTGTATCAACAATAACCTTTTCGGATACATCAATATCATCAAGATTATATTTCCAGTGAAAAACTACTGGTACTTGGTTGATTTCATCAAAATACAAATAGATGCGCTCTTTCAGTTCTTCTTTTGATTTCACACGAATACCGCGAAGCATCTGTTTTGTCATTTTGCTGAAAAAGCCCTCGACCATATTCAACCAGGAACCATGCTTTGGAGTGAACACAAATTCAAATCGCCCGGGGATTGTGGCAAGGTATTTTCTTGTTGCTTCGGATGTGTGCACTTTCAGGTTGTCAAGTACAATACGGATTTTATCGCCTTTTGGATATTTATTGTCGAGTATTTGCAGAAATTCAATATAGTCCCCACTGTTATGAGTTTCGCTGACCAAAGGAATGGCCTCGCTTGTCTGCAGGTCAATTCCTGCTAACAACGACAAGGTTCCTAGACGCTTATATTCGTAATCCCTGCTGATTGTGCTGTGTTTTTCGTCAGGAAGAAGATCCTCTGATGTTGTAGCAATTGCCTGAATACCGGGCTTTTCATCATAGGAAAGTACATGGACTACCTGTTCGTTTTTATCCCACGGCAGAAGTTGCCCGTTTTCATCGAACTGCATGGAAAGCTGTTTATATACCAACAATACGTTATGCATTTTCCCATCAAAATCAGGATCTCGATTTTCACAATAATACTTGATACGAAAAGGCTTGATTTCAGCTTCATCAAGTATTGTATGAACAGTGCTTTTGTGAATCGTGGAGAGTCTTGTATACCCGGCTGCTTCTGCATGTCTGTTGATATGCGATGTAAGTTTCGCATAAGTCCAGGTTTCTGCAGCATAGCCAAAATCAACCGGCTTTTGACAGGCAATGTTAATAATCCAGGCCTTTTCATCATCGGTGATCTCAGCATTGCGGCCGCGCCCTGGGGCATCAAACAAAGCATGCTCCACGCCACCTTCGGCGTATTTGTTTAAACAAAGCATAACACTTTTGCGGTTGATGCCAATTTTATCCGCAATCTCATTAATGGTACAACCATCGGCCTTTAAAAGCAGGATACGGGCACGGCTAACTGTTTGTGCCTGTATGGTACGGGCACGTGTTTGAACTTCAAGATATTCACGTTCCTCAGCACTGAGGTTAATGACAATTGATTTCCTTCCCATAGATAGGATACCTCCATCATCTGATGTAACTATTCTATCACGGGCAGGAAATAAAGTCCGGTTATTTAAAAGATTTTATACTAGGGAAAGGTAAAACTGTTTACGCGCTTCAGGCATTTTGGGAAGCTTCTTAATATGGACATGCTGAAATGCTTTTTTGAAGTCGGAAACGATCCGGTGCTGCTTGGCGGGTTAAAAATCATGCAGGAAAAAGCTTTGTGTGAAGGCTACGTGGGGAATCCCCCTGTGATTTCCAGCGGTCTGAAAAGTGTTGACCTGCCGCAGGCGACTGCCCGACAAGCAGCTGGAACTGACATTGTCGAATCGAGAGGTGGGGGGGGGGAAAACAGTTCATCGATTTGTTAAGGGATTGGTTTGAAGAAACGACCAAGGAGATTTGGCGTGGATCAATCAGTTTTGCGTGGTATTTCGAACTGGGGAGCAGCTACAATTCAGAATATACTCCGTGATTACTTATGGAATTTTGCCAGTGTCTGGGATATAGCGTTCAGATAAATATGATGCTGGAGCAGACTGGGCTCATGTTTAAACTATAATATTGGGATAATAGAAGTTGGAGGCGGTATATGTAGAAATTAGTCTGAAAAAAGAGGGATGGGGATACATTGGTCCTTTTTAGTCAGGAATCAAGATATTTTAATGCAAGTACGTTTTCCAGTTTGCAGTTGTTTCGACAACAGTATAATCCGAATACTGCTTCACAGCGTTATAAGTATTTGCATTTTTCGCTTAATAGATTAAATTTGCACTTTTCAACAGCCCGTCTTTCTGGTAATATAGAAATATCTGAATGAAAACAGGAGGAATAATTATCTATGTGTGGAATCGTTGGCTTTGTGGGAAACCGGCAGGCGGCGCCTGTGCTGCTCGAGGGCCTTTCGAAACTGGAATACAGAGGCTATGATTCGGCAGGCCTGGCAGTACGGGATGGAGACGGTGACATCGAGATTGTAAAAGCAAAGGGACGCCTGAAGGTTCTGGAAGAGAAGACAAACGATGGGCAGGCCTTAAGCGGCGACTGCGGAATCGGTCACACACGCTGGGCGACGCACGGAGAGCCATCAGAGGGAAACGCGCATCCTCACTGCAATGCAGATGGTTCAATCGTCGGAGTTCACAATGGTATCATTGAAAATTACCAGGAACTGAAGCAGAAGCTTCTGAAGCATGGATACACCTTTTATTCCGGCACAGACACGGAAGTGGCGATTAAGCTGGTAGATTATTATTATAAAAAATATCTGGGAACACCGGTAGACGCCCTGAATCATGCCATGGTGCGCATCCGCGGCTCCTATGCGCTGGCTGTAATGTTCAAGGATTATCCGGAAGAGATTTATGTGGCCAGAAAAGACAGCCCGATGATCCTCGGCGTTGCGGATGGGGAGTCTTATATTGCCTCTGATGTGCCGGCCATTCTGAAGCATACAAGAAATGTATACTATATTGGCAATATGGAGCTCGGCCGGGTGCAGAAGGGCAAGATTACCTTCTACAACCTGGACGGAGACGAGATTGAAAAGGAGCTTGTGGAGATCAAGTGGGATGCGGAAGCCGCAGAGAAGGCCGGCTTTGAGCATTTTATGATCAAGGAAATCCATGAGGAGCCGAAGGCTGTACAGGATACGCTGAATTCTGTGATTCATGACGGGCGAATCGATCTGGCGGAGATGGGGCTCGATGATGAAATAATCCGGGGCGTCAGCCAGATTTACCTGGTGGCATGCGGCTCGGCCTATCATGCCGGCATGTCTGCTCAATATGCAATAGAGGATTTGGCAAAGATTCCGGTGCGGGTGGAGCTGGCTTCTGAGTTCCGTTACCGCGAGATGCCTTTGGATGAGAAGGGCCTGGTTGTGGTTATCAGCCAGTCAGGCGAGACTGCGGACAGTCTTGCGGCTCTGAGAAAGGCGAAGAGCTGCGGAATCCGTACGCTTGCTGTTGTAAATGTAGTGGGTTCCTCGATTGCCCGGGAAGCTGACAATGTGTTTTATACGTTGGCAGGACCGGAGATCGCGGTGGCGACCACGAAGGCCTACAGCACTCAGCTGATTGCCTGCGATATTCTGGCGGTTCAGTTTGCGAAGGCCCGCGGAACGATTGATGAGGAAAGGTATGCTTATCTGATAGAAGAGCTTTTGTCTCTGCCGGATAAGATTACGAGGGTATTGCAGGATAAAGAGCGGATTCAGTGGTTTGCGGCAAAGCAGTCGGCCTCGAAGGATGTATTTTTCATTGGACGTGGAATTGACTATGCGATTGCCATGGAAGGCAGCCTGAAGATGAAGGAGATCAGCTATATCCATTCGGAGGCCTACGCGGCGGGCGAACTGAAGCATGGAACCATCAGCCTGGTGGAAGACGGGACGCTGGTCGTGGGAGTGCTGACCCAGAGCAGCCTTTATGAGAAGACGCTCAGTAATATGGTAGAGTGTAAGAGCCGCGGCGCTTATCTGATGGGACTGACGACCTACGGGCATTACAATATCGAGGACACTGCCGATTTCGTCACCTATATTCCGAAGACCGATGAGCATTTTGCGGCGTCTCTGGCGGTCGTTCCGCTTCAGCTTATGGGATATTATGTATCTCTGGCAAGGGGGCTGGATGTGGATAAGCCGAGAAATCTGGCCAAGAGTGTGACTGTAGAATAATAATTTAAAGAAAAATGTTAATTGCAGGCTGGCGTTCCGGAGAAAAGATTTCTGACGGGCCGCCAGCCCTTTGTGATGTGTTTCCTAGATTTCGCAGTGATTTTCCGCTTTCTGTCTTGCTCCCCGGATCAGCTCTTCCTCCACCTCTGGCCGTGTCTGTCCGTTCCGATACACAAAACCGATTTCCCGGGAAGGGATTGGAAAGGGGAGAGGAAGCTCCAGGAGCGTTCCGTCTTTCAGCTCCTGGGCAATAAATTCCCGTATGACTCCGGCGATGCCCAGGCCAATGCGGGCAAAGTCGATCAGAAGATCCATGGAGGTCGTTTCCAGGATGTTTTCCGGGAACAGGGCGTTTTCCTTGAGGTAACGGTCGAGATACTGGCGCGTCAGGTTGTCCCTGTCCAGAAGCATCAGGACGCCGTTCTTCAGAAGCGTCAGGGTGTCTTCGGCGGCGGAAGGACGGAAGCAGCTTTGGCCTGTGAGGAGAGAAAGATTGTCAAGATAGTCCTTTGCAGCCACAAATGTATCCTGGATCTGCATGACGGGAGTGAAGGACAGGGAGCCGAGCTGTTCCGGCTTTCCGGTGAGGCCCAGATCGAGCTCGCCCTCTTCAAGCATCTGCAGCGTGTGGTTGGTGGACTGACAGGCAATAGTGACGCGGAGGTGAGGATGAAGCTTGACGAAATCCTTCAGAGAGGGCAGAAGGACGTATTTGCAGAGGGTAGAGCTGACCCCGATGCGCAGCTGGCTCATACCGAGCTCGTGGCGCAGGCGCAGCTGGTTTTCCGCGCTTTCGAGCGTCTGCAGGGCGGATCTGACATGGGAGAAAAGAAGTTCACCGTCTTCTGTCAGCCGCACTCCCCGGGAGGAGCGAACAAACAGGGGCGCGCCCACCGCCTGTTCCAGTTTCTGTATGGCTTTGCTGACGGCGGGCTGGCTGATAAAGAGCTCGTCGGCGGCGCGGGAGATGTTTCCGGCCCGGGCTACCGTGTAAAAGATACGGTATAGAGACAGATTCTGATACTGATTCATGATGCTTCCTCCTCTTATGAATATACCTCAGCCCCGGAAAATGCGTAAGGACAAAGGACATTGCAGTTTGCTATTCTGAGTCCTGCGGGGTAAAGGTATGATGAAAAACATATTAAACCGGTCAAATAGCGGCATAACATAATTTATAATTATAGTAAATATTCATAATATGTATTTTAATTATATCAGTAAATGTGATAGAATACAATCAGGCTATATAAGAAAGAAGGAGAACAGAAGCATGGGAATGACAATGACACAGAAGATTCTGGCCGCGCATGCGGGACTTCCGGAGGTAAAGGCCGGGCAGCTCATTGAAGCGCAGCTGGATCTGGTGCTTGGAAACGATATTACGACGCCGGTGGCTATCCGCGAGATGGAAAAGCTTAAGAAGCAGGAGGTCTTTGACCGGGATAAGATTGCCCTGGTCATGGATCATTTTATTCCGAATAAGGACATCAAGTCGGCAGAAAACTGCAAATGTGTGCGTGAGTTTGCCTGCCGCCAGGATATCACAAATTATTTTGATGTGGGAGAGATGGGCATTGAGCATGCGCTTCTTCCGGAAAAGGGCCTGACGGTAGCGGGAGACTGCATCATTGGGGCTGACTCTCATACCTGTACCTACGGAGCGCTGGGAGCGTTTTCCACGGGCGTAGGAAGCACGGACATGGCAGCAGGCATGGCTACAGGAAAGGCCTGGTTTAAGGTTCCTTCCGCAATTAAATTTAATCTGATGGGAAAGCCTTCCAAATGGGTCAGTGGAAAGGATGTAATCCTGCACATCATCGGCCTGATCGGAGTGGACGGCGCCCTGTACAAATCTATGGAATTTGTGGGCGACGGAGTGGCGAATCTGTCTATGGACGATCGCTTCACGATTGCCAACATGGCGATTGAAGCTGGCGGAAAGAACGGAATCTTTCCGGTAGACGAAAAGGCGGAGGCTTATATGAAGGAGCATTCCAGCCGTCCCTATCAGATTTATGAGGCGGATCCGGACGCAGAGTATGACGCGGAGTATACGATTGATCTGAGCGCGCTGAAGCCTACGGTGGCCTTCCCGCATCTTCCGGAGAATACCAGGACCTTCGATGAGATTCCGGATGATATCGCGATCGATCAGGTCGTGATCGGTTCCTGCACAAATGGAAGAATGGACGACCTGCGGACAGCTGCCGAGATCCTGAAGGGCAGGAAGGTGAAGAAGGGCCTGCGCTGCATCGTGATTCCCGGAACGCAGAAGATTTACATGGACGCCATGGAGGAAGGACTCCTGAAGATTTTCCTGGAAGCCGGCGCTGTGGTCAGCACGCCGACCTGCGGTCCCTGCCTGGGCGGATACATGGGAATCCTGGCGGCAGGAGAGCGCTGCGTTTCGACGACGAACCGGAACTTTGTGGGACGTATGGGACATGTGGATTCTGAGGTTTATCTGGCGAGCCCGGCGGTAGCTGCGGCCAGTGCAGTGACAGGAAGAATCTCCGAGCCCGCGGAGCTTGGATTATAGGAGGAAGGACAGATGCAGGCAAAAGGAAGAGTATTTAAATATGGCGACAATGTAGATACAGATGTAATCATTCCGGCCAGATATCTGGCTATCGCAGCTCCGAAGGAGCTGGCGGAGCACTGCATGGAGGACATTGACAGGGATTTTGTCCACAAGGTAAAGGCCGGAGATATCATGGTGGCAAATAAAAACTTTGGCTGCGGCTCATCAAGGGAGCATGCGCCTCTTGTAATCAAGGTGTCTGGCATTTCCTGCGTGATTGCGGAGACCTTTGCGCGGATTTTTTACCGCAATGCCATCAATATCGGGCTTCCCATTATTGAGTGCCCGGAGGCCGCAAAGGATATTAAGGACGGCGATGAGGTGCAGGTGGATTTCGACAGAGGAACCATTTACAACCTGACTACGGGAAAGCAGTATCAGGGTCAGGCGTTTCCTGAATTTATGCAGAAAATTATCAGGGCAGAAGGCCTGATCAACTATATCAACGAACAGTAAAGCGGTGCAGTGTTGTATCCGGGGCTGAAAAATCGGTCCCGGATACAGTGCGCTAAAGAAAAGGAAGCCTCTATGGGAAAACAAAACGAAGAGAAAACCAATCTTTTCAGGACGATGGGAAAAGCGCTCAGCATGGAAATCCGCGAGCATAGAAGCTCGTTTCTGGTCTATGTGGTTCTGCGGGCGCTGGTGATTCTCGTCATGATCCTTCAGATTTTTAACCGGAACTATGAAAATGTATTTTTGTGCGCTCTGACGCTCCTGCTTTTGATTGTGCCGAGCTTTCTGCAGGTCAATCTGAAGATCGAGCTGCCTACGGGGCTGGAGATTATTCTGCTGTTTTTTGTTTTTGCGGCGGAGATTTTGGGGGAAATCGAAGCGTATTACATCCGCTTTCCGTTCTGGGATACGATGCTGCATACGCTGAACGGCTTTTTGATGGCGGCTATCGGCTTTTCGCTGGTAGACATTCTGAATCGTAATGAACGGTTTAAGTTTGAGCTGTCTCCGTTTTTCGTGGCGATTGTAGCGTTTTGCTTTTCCATGACCATTGGAGTGCTCTGGGAATTTTTTGAGTGTGCCATGGATCTGTTTTTCGGTCAGGATATGCAGAAGGATACGATTGTCCATGCATTTTCTTCCGTGATGCTGGATCCGGAGGGAGCCAACCACCCGATCCGTGTTTCGGGTATTTATGATGTGGCAGTGAACGGGCAGAGCCTGGGGCTGGGAGGATATCTGGATATCGGCCTTCTGGACACCATGAAGGATCTGTTCGTGAATTTCGTCGGGGCTGTGATTTTTTCTGCGGTGGGATACGTCTATATCCGGAACCGGGGCAAGAGCTCTATTGCGGCGCGGTTTATTCCGAGGCTGAAGAAGCCGGAGGCAGACTTTCTGGAGATTGCCCGGGAAAGGGTACAGGAAGAAGAGCTGGAAGAGAGGCTGTCAGGAGAAGAGCGGAAGAAAAAGGAACGGCAGAGAGAGGAAAAGCCGGAGACAGAGAACGTGGAAAAGGGCGGCACAGATAGAACCAGTTAAGTAAGAATAAGCAAAAGCAGAAAAGGCGTCAGAAGGCTGCCGGAAGGAAAAGACAGCTTCCTGACGCCTTTTTGGGGGTGCGCCTGGCGGCGGAAAGACGGCTTCAGACCGGGCTTTGAAACATGGGAAGACCGGGCGGGCTGAAGGTAAAGGAAAAGAAGCAGGTCACAATCAGAAGCAGCAGGGCATAGTTGGCCAGCAGCGGCAGGTTCAGGGAAGGGCAGCGCACCTCCAGATAGCGGGACGACAGAAAGGTGACAAAGACGCTCAAAGCGAAAATCAGGATATCTGCAGCGAGAAAATTTCGGCCGATAATCCCCGTATAAGTAAAAAATGCCGCCAGAATAAAAAACATTCCCAGAATCACGCCCAGCACCCGGGCGGTCAGAAAGCTGCCGGAGACCTTGAAAAGCACGATGATTTCAAAGAGCGTGTAGACAAGCACTGGAAAGAACAGCAGCTTCAGATGCTCCCAGACAGATTCGCTGACCGGAGCAAACAGGGCGACGAAAGGATTTTCTCCGCTCCATTCGTAGCAAAAGTGAAGCAGGGTGCCTGCGATCAGAGTAAACAGGATTCCGGCAAGCAGATTGGTTCCTTCTCTGATTTTCATGTGAAATTCCTCCTATCTTTTTACAGCTATATTTCCGATTTACTCCATGAAATATTACGAAAATATGACATATACTATATTATATGTAACAAAGATGAAATGATTGTTGAGAAAAAGAACAGAAAAAGGCAATAAAAAAGCCTGTCCGATAAAAATTATTTTTGGTAAATATACCAGTCATTATTCATAAAAAGGATAAAAAAGGAATTAATATACAAAAACAGTAACGAAAATAAGGAGGGATGGTTGACGGGCAGGCAGAGGATTTTTATAATAGGGTTGTATGAAAAAGCTAAGGGATTATGCAATTGTGCTGGGATTGGCGGGTATGATTCTTATGGTATCCGCCGATACGAAGGATGTAAAAGCAACTGGTAAAATCTCTTACGAAAGTGAAGGCCTTTCTGAGGCCTCCTGCGTGACAGCCGGCATGAAGACGGCGGAAGCCTCCAGGACGATTCGGGATGAACAGCCAGAGGCAGAACAGCAGCTGGCCCGCACCCTGGAAGCAGTTCCGGAAGAAAATCCGGAAGCAGACAGCCCGGAAGAGGCTCTGCAGCCAGGCTCCCTGGACGAGGCAGGGACGGATGCGGCAGAGGAAGCAGCCTCCGGCTGGGTTTATGAGGTATCCGGTGAGGATTATGACGCGCTGCTTCGTCTTGTGGAGGCGGAGGCGTCAGGGGAAGATATCAAGGGAAAGATGCTGGTAGCAAACGTAGTGCTGAACCGTGCGGAAAGCGGGCTCTTTCCTGATACGATAAAGGAGGTTATCTATCAGCGCCAGAATGGAAGGGCGCAGTTTTCACCCGTGGCTACAGGAAAGATTGACCGGGTGAGTGTCTCGGAGGAGACAGTGGAGGCCGTGGAACGGGCGCTCTGCGGGGAAGATGAATCGGCGGGCGCGCTTTATTTTGTGGCTCCTGCCTGTGCGGATGCGGAGAATCATGCGTGGTTTCAGCGTAATCTCACACTTCTGTTTTCGTACAACGGGCATGAATTTTATGCTTGACAGTTACAGAGGTTTTTGATATCCTTAAAAACAGATATCAGAGAAATGCGAGGACGAGGAGTAGTACGATTTTCTTGGCGTTCAGAGAGCTGCTGGCTGGTGTGAAGCAGTGGAAGAGAGAATGGGAACTGACCTCAGAGCGGCTGTCCGAAATCTTCGGAGCGGGAGAGTAGGCGCAGACGGAGCCCGACCGTTACAGCGGGGAGGATATAAGGTTCCATACAGGAATCCGTATCTGATGAGAGTGTGGATCTGTTTCCACAAAACCGGAGTGGTACCGCGTAGGATATGAAAATCTTCCGTCTCCGGCAGCGAGAGCTGCCGGAGATTTTTTTCGTGTAAGCGGCGGATACTGCCACATGGTTTTCCGCATTTCTATTATCTGAAGCAGTGTGAAAATCAAATCAGAAAAGGAGAAAAAACCATGATGAATCACAGCAAATACCGGAGACAATATTATATGCCGCCTTATCCCTGCATGAAATGGGCAGAGAAGGATTACGTGGATAAGGCCCCCGTATGGTGCAGCGTGGACCTTCGGGACGGCAATCAGGCGCTTGTAGTGCCAATGACCCTGGAGCAGAAGATTGGCTTCTTCAAGCTTCTCTGCAAGGTAGGCTTCAAGGAGATCGAGGTGGGCTTCCCGGCGGCTTCCGAGACGGAGTATACGTTTCTCCGCGCTCTGATTGAGCAGAATCTGATTCCGGATGATGTGACGATTCAGGTGCTGACCCAGGCCAGAGAGCATATTATCCGCAAGACCTTTGAGGCGCTGGAGGGCGCGAAGCAGGCCATTGTGCATGTGTACAATTCTACCTCTGTGGCCCAGAGGGAACAGGTATTCCATAAATCAAAGGAGGAAATCCTGAAAATCGCCGTAGACGGAGCAGAGCTTCTGAAGAAGCTGACAGAGGAGACGGGCGGAAATTACCGCTTTGAGTACAGCCCGGAGAGCTTTACGGGAACAGAGCCGGAATATGCGCTGGAGGTCTGCAACGCGGTGCTTGACGTATGGAAGCCCACGGCAGACAACAAGGCGATCATCAATCTTCCTGTGACAGTGGAGCATTCCATGCCCCATGTATATGCCAGCCAGATTGAGTACATGTGTGAGAACCTGAAATACCGTGAAAATGTGATCGTGTCGCTCCATCCCCACAATGACCGGGGCTGCGGCGTGGCAGACACGGAGATGGGACTTTTGGCAGGCGCTGACCGCGTAGAGGGAACGCTGTTTGGAAACGGAGAGAGAACCGGAAACGTGGATGTGGTAACGCTGGCTATGAACATGTATTCCCAGGGTGTGGATCCGGAGCTTGACTTCAGCAATATGCCGGAGGTCTGCGAGGCTTATGAGAAATTTACCGGCATGAAGGTAAACGAGAGAAGTCCGTACGCGGGAGCGCTTGTATTTGCGGCCTTTTCCGGCTCCCATCAGGACGCCATCGCAAAGGGCATGCATTACCGCGAGGAGCACGATCCGGAGCACTGGACGGTTCCGTATCTGCCCATCGATCCGACGGATGTCAGCAGAAACTACGATGCGGACGTCATCCGTATCAACAGCCAGTCCGGAAAGGGCGGCGTAGGCTACATCCTGGAGCACAATTTCGGCCTGAACCTTCCGCCGAAGATGCGCGAGGCCATGGGATACGCGGCCAAGGACGAATCCGATCACAAGAACAAGGAGCTGCTGCCTGAGGAAATCTTTGAGCTCTTCAAGAAGAAATTCGAGGGCCTGAACGCTCCCTACAATATTACCGAGGTACATTTCAAGCAGGAAAACGGCGGCATTACAGCCGAGGTGCATACCGAATACCAGGGAAAGAGGGAGGTTACCTATGCGCCTGGAAACGGCCGTCTGAACGCAGTCAGCAACGCTCTGAAGAAATGCTTTGGACTCCAGTACAATCTGGTTACCTATCAGGAGCACGCACTGGAGGCAAGCTCCAGTTCCCGGGCTATTGCCTATGTGGGAATTCAGAAGCCTGACGGAAAGCTTTACTGGGGCGCAGGCGTGGATTCCGATATCATCCGTGCTTCCATCGACGCTCTGCTGACAGCGATCAATAATTCTGCTATTTAATATCTGAGACTGTGCGGCGCCAGGCCGCAGGAGAGGAAGGAGAAAGCTATGAGAGTTGCATTGGCGCAGACAGAACCCCTCTGGGAAAATAAAGAAGGAAATTTCCGGGCAGCTCTTTCCTTTCTTGAGCAGGCACGGGAGAAGCAGGCAGACCTGATTCTGTTTCCGGAGATGAGCATGACTGGCTTTTCCATGCATCCCGAAAAGATAGGGGAGACAAACGAAAGCCCGGAGACGCTTTCGTTTTTCCGGGAGCAGGCACAGGAATACGGCCTCTATATCGGGGTTGGCTATGTGGAATACTGTCAGCCGAAATCCTTTAACCGGTATGCCATCATAAGCCCGGAAGGCAAGGTTCTGGCCGATTACAGAAAGATTCATCCCTTTACCTTCGGGACGGAGGCGGTTCATTATGCGGGAGGAGAAGAGCTTGCTTTCTGCCGGGTGAAGGAATTTACAGTGTCTCCGCTTATCTGCTACGATCTGCGGTTCCCGGAGCTTTTTGAAATTGCCTCTGAGCGGGCGGATCTGATTGTGGTGCCGGCAAACTGGCCTTCCGACCGCCGGGAGCATTTTATGACGCTTCTGAAAGCACGGGCAATTGAGGATCAGTGCTATATCGCAGGCGTAAACCGTGTGGGGCGTGCCCGGACCTTAAGCTACAGCGGGGATTCCATGATTGTAGATCCCTTTGGCCGCGTTCTGTCGAAAGCGGGGGATGGGGAAGAGCTGATAGTGGCGGATTTGAATCTGGAAGGGCTTCGGCAATACCGGGAAGAATTTCCGGCGCGGACGGATCGAAAGCCGGAGCTTTACGAGAGACTGCGCCGAAGCTAAAGAAAAACAGGAGCGGAGGATAAGAGCCTGCGCAGGAAGATACAGCATGATACAGCGCCGGAGCCAGGCACAGCCAGAATTGGCTTGTGCGGCTCCGGCGCTGTCTGCTTTCCGGTCTTTTTACAGCACGCAGATATGTCCGGTGTTATTCCGGATAAACTGAGAGGGAAAAGTATTTTGAAGCAGGCTTTCTCCCTCCGCTCCGGTACAGTGGGAGACTGCGATCTGGGAAAGCCCCAGCTTCCGGAACCCGGCAGCCGTTTTCTGAAGCCGGGCTTCGCCTGCTTCCACAAGGTGGGTGCCTCCGATTACAGCGTAAAGAGGAGCGCCGGATCTGGCGGCGGCTGTGTGCAGCATATTGAGGATGCCGGGATGGGCGCAGCCTGAGAGGAAGACCAGTCCCTTTCCGGTCAAAAGCCCCAGGGCGATCTCATCGTCAAAGGCATCCGGCTGAAGGCCGGAGCCGTATTCTGTATAAAACCGTGGATTTGGCTGTTCAAAGGGACAGCTTTTCTCAAAGCCTTTGAAGATTACGATTTTCGGAGTAAGCCAGGTCGTATCGGTACCAAGCTGCCTTAAGGCGACCTGGTAGGGAGCAAGAATTTCCCGGGGAAACGGGTTTCCATTGTACTGGAAGCTGCCTCCGGGCTTTTTCAGATCCCCGGGAATTGTGCAGTCTTTGGAAATGTTCAGATTTATGCGTTTGTATTTGGGGCGGAAAAAGCCTTCTCCTACATAAAGCGGCGTGCCGGGCGCCAAAAGAGGCAGAAGCCTGGCCAGCCCTCCGCTGTGGTCATAATGCCCATGGCTTAGAATAACGGCGTCCAGCCTGGAAAGATCAATGCCAAGCTTTCGGGCGTTGTCTGCAAAAGCACCTGTCTGGCCGGTGTCAAAGAGGAGCCGTTTTCCGGCAAACTCAATAAAAAGGGAAAGTCCATGTTCAAAGGCCAGTTCCCCTTTGTCATCCGGCTGGTTTTCTATCAGTGTCGTGATTTTCAGTTCCATGCAAGCAGCTCCTTTCGCAATCCGGGCGTATCATTTTTCTGTATCCAGTATAGCACGAAGAGGCTGCTGTGAAAACCTGTGGACGAACCGGAAGGAAATATGCTATAATAGCCCGGAAAGCCTGATACATATTTTTAGAAAAAGGGGACGAAATTCATGGATTTGTTATACAGGAGTACAAGAGATTCCGGCGTACAGGTGACGGCTTCCCAGGCAATCCTGAAGGGACTGTCCGCAGACGGCGGTCTGTTTGTGCCAAACACGATACCAGAGCTGGATGTGAGCCTGGATGAGCTGGCGCAGATGAGCTATCAGGAGACGGCCTACGCAGTGATGAGCCGGTTTCTGACTGATTTTACGGAAGAGGAGCTGAAGGGCTGCATCGAAAAGGCCTATGACGAGAAATTTGATTTGCCGGAGATAGCCCCGCTTGTGAAAGCAGGGGGCGCTTATTATCTGGAGCTTTTCCATGGAGCGACTATCGCCTTTAAGGATATGGCGCTTTCGATTCTGCCGCATCTGATGACGGTTTCCGCCAGAAAAAACCAGGTGAAAAATGAGATCGTGATTCTGACGGCGACCTCAGGAGATACGGGAAAAGCGGCGCTTGCCGGGTTTGCTGATGTGCCTGGGACACGCATTGTGGTTTTTTATCCGAAAAACGGAGTAAGTCCGATTCAGGAAAAGCAGATGGTGACCCAGAAAGGAGACAACGTAAAGGTTATCGGGATCCGCGGCAACTTCGACGACGCCCAGAGCGGCGTGAAGGCTATTTTCGGCGATCAGGAGCTGGAGCGTGAGATGGCGCAGGCGGGCTTCCAGTTTTCTTCCGCAAATTCCATCAATATCGGACGCCTTGTTCCGCAGATTGTCTACTATGTGTATGCCTATGCGAAGCTTTATGCGGCTGGCGAAATAGAGAAAAACGAGAAAATCAATATCGTAGTTCCCACCGGAAACTTTGGAAATATCCTTGCCGCTTATTATGCGAAGCAGATGGGGCTTCCTGTGGGCCGGCTTATCTGTGCTTCCAATGAAAATAAGGTTCTTTTTGATTTCTTTCAGACAGGAAGCTATGACAGAAACCGGGATTTCATTCTGACAAGCTCACCGTCCATGGACATCCTGATTTCCAGTAATCTGGAGAGACTGATTTACCGGATCGCCGGGGAAGACGACAGGGCAGATGCGGCCTTCATGAAAAATCTGGCGGAAAAGGGAGTCTATGAAATTACGCCTGCCATGCGGGAAAAGCTCGGTGATTTCTACGGCAATTTTGCCACAGAGCAGGAGACAGCCCAGACGATTCAGAGCCTGTATGACAGGACCGGCTATGTGATCGATCCTCACACGGCTGTGGCTTCCTGTGTGTACGAAAAGTACAAGGCAGATACCGGCGACAAGGCAAAGGCCGTGATTGCCTCTACGGCGAGCCCTTATAAATTTACAGGCAGCGTGATGAGGGCTATAGGACAGAATTGCGACGGAAAGGATGACTTTCAGCTGGCAGATGAGCTTTCCGCTCTTTCGGGCACGGAGATCCCGCGGGCGGTAGAGGAGATTCGTACGGCTCCGGTGCTTCACGATACGGTAGTGGAGATCTCGGAGATGAAAGAGGCAGTCAAGGCATTTTTGGGAATATAAAGAAAGGCGGATACGATGGACAGCAGTATTTTTGGTATTTTGGATATTGTTTTTGTGGGTGCAGGCATCTACGTTCTGTACGCATGGGTTATGATGAAAACAAAGGGAGAAATCAAGACCTCGATTTTGATGAGCAAGGACGTAAACATCAAGAAATGCAAGGATCTGGAAGGCTATAAGGCTTTTATCGCTCCCAAGATGCTGATTTTTGGCATTGCAGCGATCCTGTACGGAGCGGCCGGCCTTATCAACACTCACGTGTATGCGATGCCGCTGCCGGTATATATCGTGATTATGGTACTGTTTCTGGCGGTGCTGATCTGGTTTGCGTATGCAACCCGCAAAGGAATCGAGAGATTCTGGTAAGTGACAAAAAAGAGGGTATCCTCAAAGTGCAAATCCACTTTGGGAATACCCTTTTATCGTATCCATGTGTGAAAAGAGAGGATTTCCGTGCAAGCCAAGCCTACCGCTCGGACAGCTTTACATACTCCTGTTTTTCCGCAACACTCTTGTATGCAGGACGAATGATCTTTCCGTTATTTGCCAGCTCCTCGATACGGTGCGCGCTCCAGCCGACGATACGGGCCATGGCGAAGATCGGTGTGTAAAGCTCCAGCGGCAGATCCAGCATGCTGTACACGAAGCCGCTGTAGAAGTCTACATTTGCGCTGACGCCCTTGTAAATCTGACGCTCTTCGCCGATGATCTTCGGAGCCAGGCGCTCTACCATGGAATAAAGCTGAAATTCCTCTTCACGCCCCTTTTCTTTGGACAGGCGCTCTACAAAGGACTTGAAAATATTTGCACGTGGGTCGGACAGAGAATATACAGCGTGTCCCATACCGTAGATCAGTCCGGCACGGTCGAAGGCTTCCTTGTGAAGCAGAGCCTTCAGATAGCTGCCGACCTCCTCTTCGCTGGTCCAGTCCTTTACATTCTGCTTCATATCCTCGAACATGCGTACAACCTTGATGTTGGCGCCACCATGCCTTGGTCCCTTTAAGGATCCCAGGGAAGCGGCCACCGAAGAATAGGTGTCTGTGCCGGAGGAGGATACTACATGAGTTGTGAAGGAGGAGTTGTTTCCGCCGCCGTGTTCCATATGGAGTACGAGGGCGATATCCAGAACCTTTGCCTCAAAATCAGAATAGGAGCTGTCAGGCCGCAGGGTGTAGAGGATATTTTCCGCTGTGGAGAGCTCTGCCTGGGGCTGATGGATGTAGAGGCTCTTTCCGTCATGATAATGGCTGTAGGCCTGATAGCCATAGACGGAGAGCATCGGAAACAGGGCAATCAGCTGCAGGGACTGACGCAGTACATTTGGAATGGAAATATCGTCGCCCTTGTCATCATAGGAGTAGAGGGTCAGAACGCTGCGGGCCAGGGTGTTCATCATATCCTTGCTGGGCGCTTTCATAATAATATCGCGCACAAAATGGGTTGGAAGAGTGCGGTAGGAGCCCAGAAGCTCACAGAAGTCAGAAAGCTCTTTTCCATTCGGCAGCTCGCCAAAGAGAAGAAGATAGGTGATTTCCTCGAAACCGAAACGCTTTTCCGATACGAAGCCTTTCACCAGCTCCTCAATATCGTGTCCGCGGTAGTAGAGCTTACCTTCGCAGGGAACCTCCTTCCCATCCACTGTTTTATAAGCCTGAACCTCACCGATCTCAGTCAGTCCGGCCAGGACTCCCTTGCCGTTGATGTCGCGCAGACCACGCTTTACGTCGTATTTCTGGTACAGGTCGGCATTGATTTGGCTGGCCCTCTCGCTCATTTGGGCGAGATCTAAAATTTCAGGTGTAATCTCAGAATATGAATTCATCTGCATAGGCAAAAACTCCTTTCGCTTTCTATAAATAATAGTATAAATTCATTTTTTCAGGGGATTTCTGAAAAAGAATTTGCCGGGGTATATCTGCGCTCAGGCGTGAGGTGAGAGACCCGCTTAAGCAGAAGTGATGTCACGGACCTGGCGCTGAGATGGCCGTTTCAGCGGCTTCTGAATGGACTGCGATTATACCATGTCCTCCGGGGGATGCCATGCGGCACGGTATAATGTCTAATGGCATTATACCATAAAATTGCAGGAATAAGAATATAAAAAAGAAAAATTTACAGTTATTTAATAATTTGGCTACATTTTAAGCAAAAAGAGGAGGGAGAACAGGGGGATGGAAGCGCAGGGCGCGGCAGGAGAGTTTCTCGTCTCTTTGTATAGTTTGGATAAGATTTGTTTTTATTTTTTTAACATTTCCCGGCTTGACTTTTTTTTCACAAGATGGGATAATATAGGGCGAGGCAAAAACGGGCCACTGGCCTGATGCAAATTTATACTATAGAAAGAAAGAGGTCAAGTGAAACATGGCAAAGATTGATTTAACCAAGTATGGCATCACCGGAACCACAGAGATTGTACGCAATCCCTCTTACGAGCAGTTGTTTGAGGAAGAGACAAAGCCCGGTCTGGAAGGCTATGAGAAGGGACAGGTCAGCGAGCTCGGCGCAGTGAACGTGATGACTGGTATCTACACAGGACGTTCACCGAAAGACAAATTCATTGTAATGGATGAGAATTCCAAGGACACTGTATGGTGGACTTCTGACGAGTATAAGAATGACAACCATCCGGCAAGCCAGGAAGCCTGGGTTGCAGCAAAGGAGATTGCTCTGAAGGAGCTTTCTGATAAGAAGCTGTATGTGGTAGACGCTTTCTGCGGAGCGAACAAGGACACCCGCATGGCTATCCGTTTCATCATGGAGGTAGCTTGGCAGGCACACTTCGTTACCAATATGTTCATCCAGCCGACCGCTGAGGAGCTGGAGAGCTTTGAGCCGGATTTCGTTGTTTACAACGCTTCCAAGGCAAAGGTAGAGAACTACAAGGAGCTGGGCTTCAATTCTGAGACCGCAGTTGTATTCAATATCACAAGCCGCGAGCAGGTTATCCTGAACACCTGGTACGGCGGAGAGATGAAGAAGGGTATGTTCTCCATGATGAACTACTATCTGCCGCTGAAGGGCATCGCTTCCATGCACTGCTCTGCAAACACAGATATGAACGGCGAGAATACCGCCATCTTCTTCGGACTTTCCGGAACAGGAAAGACTACGCTGTCTACAGACCCGAAGCGTCTGCTGATCGGCGATGACGAGCATGGCTGGGATGACAACGGAGTATTCAACTTCGAGGGCGGCTGCTACGCAAAGGTTATCAACCTGGACAAGGAGTCTGAGCCGGATATCTACAATGCTATCAAGAGAAACGCTCTTCTGGAGAACGTTACTCTGGATGAGAACGGAAAGATCGATTTCGCTGATAAGAGCGTAACCGAGAATACCCGTGTATCTTACCCGATCGACCACATCGAGAAGATTGTTCGTCCGGTATCCGCAGCTCCGGCAGCGAAGAATGTAATCTTCCTGTCCGCCGATGCATTCGGCGTACTTCCGCCGGTATCTGTTCTGACACCGGAGCAGACCGAGTACTACTTCCTGTCCGGTTTCACAGCAAAGCTTGCAGGAACCGAGCGTGGAATCACAGAGCCGACACCGACCTTCTCCGCTTGCTTTGGCCAGGCATTCCTGGAGCTGCATCCGACCAAGTATGCAGAGGAGCTTGTTAAGAGAATGAAGGAGAGCGGAGCTAAGGCTTACCTGGTAAATACCGGATGGAACGGAACCGGAAAGCGTATCTCCATCAAGGATACCCGTGGAATCATCGACGCGATTCTGGATGGCTCTATCCTGAACGCTCCGACTAAGACGCTGCCGTACTTCAACGTAGAGATTCCGACTGAGCTTCCGGGCGTAGATCCTGATATCCTGGATCCGCGCGATACCTATGCTGATGCTTCCGAGTGGGATGCAAAGGCAAAGGATCTGGCTGGACGCTTCATCAAGAACTTTGCGAAGTATGAGAGCAACGAGGCTGGAAAGGCTCTGGTAGCTGCCGGCCCACAGATTTAAGAGGATACTGAGAATTCCTAAAACCCGAAGGGGCGTGGATTTTTCCGGAGTAATTCCGCTTTTCGCCACACAGCTGCGATTCGCAGCTGTGTGGTTATTTTTTTGCGTATTGGCAATGAGGCATGCGGAAGATTTGGAATCCCGCCCACACAAAGGAGCATTTTATGAACGAAACCTTCATGAAAGAAAAACCGATATTCGGGCTGGTGCTGTCTATGTCGCTTCCTATGGTTTTGTCCATGCTGGTCAGCTCACTTTACAATATTGTGGACAGCTATTTTGTGGCAAAGATCAATGAGGACGCCATGACAGCCCTGTCACTGGTTTATCCGGTTCAGAATTTTATTAATGCAGTGACGATTGGCTTTGGTATCGGAATCAATGCCATGATCGCCTTTTATCTTGGAGCGCAGGATCAGGAAAAGGCAGATCAGGCCGCGTCGCTGGGAGCCTTCTGGAATGGAGTACACGGGGTGCTCCTTACAGCTGTGTGCATCGCAGTGATGCCTTCGTTTCTGCGTCTTTTCTCGTCAGACAAGGTAATTATTGATTATGCAGTCCGCTACTCCCGGATCGCCTTTCTGTTCTCGGTGATCATTGCCTTTGGCATGACATTTGAGAAAATTTTTCAGGCAGCAGGGCAGATGAAGGTCGCAATGGTGAGTGTACTGGCAGGCTGTATCACGAATATCGTCCTGGATCCGGTGCTGATCTTTGGCCTGGGTCCGGCGCCGGAAATGGGAATCGAGGGAGCGGCGCTTGCGACAGGGATCGGGCAGGCCGTAACCTTGGCGATTTACCTTGTTGTTTATCTGCGGGGAGGGCTTCCCGTGAAGATTTGCTTTCAGTCTATGACGTTTAGAAATGAAGTCAGCGGGAAGCTGTATGCAGTAGGCATACCGGCTGCTTTGAATCTTGCGCTGCCGTCCCTTCTGATATCGGCGCTGAATGGAATTCTTGCTGCTTTTTCCGATGCCTATGTACTGGTGCTGGGCGTATATTATAAGCTGCAGACCTTCCTTTATCTGACTGCGAACGGCATTGTGCAGGGAATCCGTCCCTTGATGGGCTATAATTACGGGGCGGGGGAATATCAGAGGGTCAAGAAGATTTTCCGGACAGCCCTTTCCATGTCGGCGGTCATCATGGTATTTGGAACGGTTATCTGCATGCTGCTTCCGGAGCGGCTGTTTGCATTGTTTACGGCAAATGCAGAGACGATCCAGATGGGAGAGCAGGCGCTGCGTATTATCAGCCTGGGATTTCTGGTATCCTCTGTGTCAATTACCGCGGGCGGCGCGCTGGAGGGGCTGGGAAAGGGCTTTCCTTCCCTCCTGATTTCCCTGCTGCGCTACCTGATCGTCATGGTACCGGCAGCCTTTCTCTTAAGCCGGTTTCTGGGGGCAGAAGGAGTCTGGCATGCGTTTTGGATAACAGAATGGCTTACTGCCCTTGCTTCTCTTCTGATTTACAGTAAAGGAACAGGAAAAATATAGAAGAAAAAGGGCTTCTGCCGGCTTTTTCAGCCGGGCAGGAGCCCTTTTTATATGAGAGTATGAGCCGGATGCCAGGTCCTTTTCATGTCATCAGAAAATTCAGGGATCCAGCTGGATTTTCTGTCCCCTTTTCCAGAAGGGAAATCAATCCCCGGATGGTTTCCTCCGTCTCCTGAGGCTCGGAAGGAGCCAGGGAATTATCCAGCTTTACAGTCAGTACGATCAATACAATTTCCGCCAGCGCAGCGGGATGTTCGAAGTGAATCTGTCCCTCACGGATACCTTGGCGGATGATCTCGGTCAGCACAGGCTTCATCTCAGAAATCAGATGCCGCATGTATTTCTGACGGATGAAGGCGTCCTCCCTGGCGTCGGAGAGCTCGGAATCCTTCCGGGTGCGGAAGGCTGAGGAGGAATTCCTGCAGGCCTGAAAAATCAGAGCCATGCGGGTAAAGGGGGAGATATCGGTCTGCATGGCCAGTTTTTTGGCAGTCTTAAGCGGAGCTTCGTAATTCCGTTCTACCAGCGCGTCCACAATGGAATCCTTGGAAGGAAAGTAATAGTAGATGCTTCCTTTTCCGATTCCGGCAGTCTGGGCAATTTCACTGACAGAAATATTCTGTATATGCTTGGTTTTCAGAAGAGTCTGGAGCGCATCCAGGATTTGGGTTTGTTTTGTCTGATTCTGCAAGTGATTCACCTCTTCCGTATTCTCTGGTTTTTCTGCAGCTTCTTTATGTATTACAAGTATTCAGTATAACACGGCAGGAATGACTCTACAACCGGGAAAATAACCAGAAAATAATGTAAAAATACGGTTTTTTTGGAGAAAGGGTGAATTGACCGCCGGTCGAAAAGATGATATTGTATTCGTGTAAATAAGTCGACCAGCGGTCGAAAATAAAAAATCATAAAGCGAGGAAAAGAAAGATGAGGTATGCGGATTTTTTCGCAGAGATTAAGAGCCGTTTTATGGAAGCGGACGTGAGCGATATTCACGAGCATCTGGCTTACCAGTTTAATATCACAGGGGAAGCGGAAGGGATCTTTTATGTGGAGGTAAAGGATGGAAAGCTGTATGTGGAGCCCTACGAGTATTTTGACAGGGACGCAATGTTTACCGGAAGCGCCGATACCTTTATGAAGATTGCGGAGGGAAAGCTGGATCCTATCGCGGCAGTCGGCCTGATGAAATTAAAGGTAGAAGGAAACATAGACAAGGCTCTGCGCTTTAAGGAATTGATTGATAAGAAAAGAAAATAGGAGAGGAACCGGGGATATGAAAAAGAAGCTGGTAAAGGGAGCGGCTGTTCTGCTGGGGCTTCTGGCGGTATCGGAAGCAGGAGGCTCCGCCTATTTTTACCGGAGAACCATGAAGAGGAACCGCCTGAGTGTGGAGCGTACCATGAAGATGTCGGGAACAGACTGGAGCAGATATGGAGAGCTCATGCAGAGACGCAGGGAATCTATGATGGCTCAGCCTCAGGAGGAGCTTTGGAACACATCCAAAGACGGCCTTCGTCTTCATGCCACATATTTCCCAAACGGCGGCAGCAAACGGGTGGCTGTCTGCCTGCATGGCTATACCAGCCAGGGCATGAGCGACTACATAGGGCTTTCGGATTATTATCTGAAGCATGGCTTTGCGATGCTGCTTCCGGATGCCAGGGCTCATGGCAAAAGCGAAGGAGAGTATGTGGGCTTTGGATGCCTGGACCGGTATGATTTAATGGGATGGATTCAGTGGATCATTGACAGGTGCGGGGAGGATGTGGAGCTTCTGCTTCACGGGACATCTATGGGCGGAGCTACGGTGCTGATGGCCAGCGGCCTTTCTCTGCCGCCTCAGGTGAAGGGAATTGTATCAGACTGCGGGTTTACCTCACCGAAGGAGGTGTTTACTCATGTGCTCCATTCCATGTACCATCTTCCGGCCTTTCCTATGATTCAGATCGCAAGCGCTGTAAACCGTAGAAAGGCAGGCTATGGGCTGGATGACTGCAATGCAGCCAGGGAGGTGCGCAAAGCAAAGGTTCCGGTTCTTCTGATTCACGGAAGCGCGGACAGCTTCGTTCCCTGCAGCATGTGTGAGGAGATCTATGAAAGCTGTGCTTCGCCGAAAAGGAAACTGATTATCGAAGGCGCCGCCCATGCGGAGAGCTATTATAAAGCGCCGGAGGCCTATGAGCGCGCTCTGGACGAATTTATCGGAGGAATTCTAAAATGATGAGGACAAGAAAAGGATACCCGGTGTACCCACTGACTGCCGCGCAGAAATTCCATTTCTTTTATCAGAACTTCTGCCCGAAGAAAGAGGTGCTGAATATCGGAACCAGTCTGACTATCGGGGTGGATCTGGATTTTGAAGAACTGAAGAGGGCGATTTACAAGGCCTATGAGCGCTGCGATTCCATGCGGCTGAGGTTTGCTCATGACAAAGAGGGAACGTATTATCAGTATGTAGTGGAAAAGGAAGAGCGGGATATTGAATTTGTGGACTTCACAGGGAAAACCATGGAAGAGGCGGAGCAGGTTATGACGGAATGGACGAGAGTACCGTTTAAGCGTGACGATTCGCCTATGAACCGCATTGTGATGATCAAGACTCCGGACGGTTTTCAGGGAGTGTATCTTCTGGTCGATCATATGACGATGGACGCCCAGTCCCTGATCTGCTTCCTGAAGGATATAATAGAGCTTTACTGCAATGCAAAATACGAGGGAGTGCCTTATCCAAAGGAAATGGCCTCCTATATTGAGCAGGTGCAGAAGGATTTGGCCTATGAGGCCGGCAGCAGGGCCCAGGCAAGAGACGCAGAGTATTTCCAGAGGCTGATTGAAGCCTCAGAGCCGATCTACAACGGCATCGATGGTCCCGGAACGCTGGAGGCCGAGCGGAAGCGCAGCGGGAATCCGAAGGCGAGAGCAGCCATTAATGTATCTGATTCTGTAGATTCTGCGCTGGACATCTTCCACCTGGAGGCTGAGCCTACGGAGAGGCTGATGAATTTCTGCGAGAAATACCATGTATCCCTGGCTGCGCTGCTGTTGATGGGGCTTAGGACCTATTTCCAGAAGATGAATGGAAATGATGACGTATCCATCAATACAGCTATCGCCAGAAGGGCGACTCTGAAGGAAAAGAAATCCGGCGGAACCAGGATTCACTCCTTCCCGTTCCGCACGGTCATATCTCCGGATCATACCTTCCTGGAGGGAGTATATAGGATCCGGGATCTGCAGAACGAATATTTCCGCCATGCAAATTATGATCCGGTAGCCTATTTTGGATACCGCAGCAGGCTGTATCCGAATCCCCAGGGGCAGACCTACGAGCCCATGTCTCTGACCTATCAGCCGCTGACGCTGAAGGAGAAGGGGCTTGAGCAGCTGGGTGATATTCAGTACAAGACAAAGTGGTATCCCAATGGCGCTACGACACAGGCTATGTATCTGACGGTTATGCACCGCCCGGAGGACAATGGCCTGGACTTCAGCTTTGAGCATCAGGTAAAGGCCGTGTCCAGAGAACAGCTGGAGTACCTTTATTATTATCTGTGCAGGATCATGTTTAAGGGAACGGAGAACCCGGAGCTGAGCATTGGCGAAATCATCAAACTGGTATAAAATAGGAGGGAAGAACATGTTTGAACTGTTAGTAAGGCTTATCTGCAATTACGTGGAGGTGGAGCCGGAAAATATCCATCCGGAATCGCGTTTTATGGAGGATCTGGGGTTTACGTCCTTTGACTTTATGAGTATGCTCGGAGAACTGGAGGACGAGCTGGACGTGGAGATTGACCAGAAGGAAGCGGCAGATATCCGTACGGTACAGGAGGCTGCGGATTATCTGGAAAAGCTGAAGGCGGAGGAGTAAGAGAGAAATGCTGTGTTCAACAATCCGCCAGATACTGGTAAATACAGAAAGGCAGTACGGGCCGGAGGATGCGGTCCGCTATAAGATTGGCAAAAATAAAATAGAATCCAAATCCTACACACAGCTGAAGAAGGACAGTGAGAGCTTCTCCTGCGTACTGGAGGCTTTGGGAGAGCAGGGAAGCCATGTGGCGGTGATCGGAGCCACCTCCTATTCCTGGCTGGCTGCCTACTTCGGAATCGTGAACTGTGGAAGCGTGGCGGTTCCCCTGGATGCCTCTCTGCCAGCGGATGAGCTCTGTGAGCTTGTGGACCGGGCAGACGCTTCGGTGCTGGTTCTGGACGAAATCCGGAAGGATGTGGGAGAGGCCGTAAGAGAGCGTTGTCCGAAGCTGAGGCATCTGATTTCCATGCAGAAGGAGGAGAGCGGCGAAGAGGCCCTGTCCTTCTGGCAGCTGCTCCGGGAGCATGAGGGGCCCTGCGCCTATGAGCCGGATCCGGATAAGCTCTGCACGATTCTGTTTACCTCAGGCACTACGGGGAAAAGCAAGGGAGTCATGCTGACCCAGCGCAATCTGGCGGAGAACGCCACCTGCCTGGATATGAAGATTCCTCCCCGGACAGTGATTTTGTCGGTGCTGCCGATTCATCACGCGTACTGCCTGAGCATGGATATTCTGAAAGGCATATCGCTGGGCTCTGTCATCTGCATCAACGATTCCCTGCTCCGCGTGGCCAAAAATATCAAGCTGTTCCAGCCGAATATGATTCTGATGGTGCCTCTGATGATTGAGACTATGGCAAAGAAGCTGGAGGAGGTGTCCGGGCTTCCGGACAGCCTGGTGAAGCGGCAGATTTTTGGAAAGCAGTTCCATACTATCTGCAGCGGAGGCGCTTATCTTCCTCCTGCGATGATTGATCTGTTTAACCGGTATGGGATCACGATTCTGCAGGGCTATGGAATGACGGAGTGTTCCCCGGTCATCAGCACGACGGTAAGCTGGAATATCCGGAAAGAATCAGTCGGGCAGCTGCTGCCCAACTGCGAGGCAAAAACGGTGGACGAGGAGCTCTGGGTGCGCGGAAGCAGCGTGATGCTGGGCTATTATAAGATGCCGGAGGAGACGGCGGAAGCCCTGGAGGATGGCTGGCTGAAAACCGGTGATCTGGGATATGCGGACGAGGAGGGCTTCGTCTATCTGACCGGCCGGAAAAAGAACCTGATCATTACGAAGAACGGCGAAAACGTGTCTCCGGAGGAGCTGGAGAATAAGATTGGGGAAAACCGGCTGGTGCAGGAGATCCTGGTACGTGAGCAGGAGGGCGTCATCGAGGCAGAGATTTTTCCGGATTACGACTATGCGAAAAAGAAGCATATCCGGGATATCCGGGCGGCTCTGCAGCAGATCCTGGACGAGTACAACCAGGGAGCGCCGGTATATAAGAGGGTATACAGCCTGAAGGTGCGCGAGACGGAGTTTGAGAAGAATACTTCCAGAAAAATAAAGAGATATTAGAAAAAATGAAGGGCCGGCATACCGGAAAAAGGTTTTTCCAGCATGCCGGCCCTGTTCCTGCGGTAAGATTTTTCGGAACAAAATGTAGATTTAGTAAAAATACACAAAAAATGCCCTAAATTAGAAGTTTTTACAGTTATATTTGTGCAAAACATAAAATTTACAAAGGAGAAATTGCATTCTTTTTCATAAAATTGTATAATAATAGCGTATTTAAATGAAAGAGAGGGCCTTTATCATGAAACAAAATAACATGTTGGCAATGATTCTGGCCGGCGGGCGCGGTTCCCGTCTGCACGAACTTACCAATAAGGTCGCAAAACCGGCGGTGGCGTACGGCGGAAAGTACAAGATTATCGATTTTCCGCTCAGCAACTGTGCAAACAGCGGAATCGATGTGGTCGGCGTTCTGACTCAGTATGAATCCGTTCTCCTGAACAGCTATGTGGCGGGAGGCGGCAGCTGGGGCCTGGATGCCCGTGACAGCGGCGTATTTGTCCTGCCGCCCCGTGAGAAGGCAGACGCGAATCTGAATATATACCGCGGGACAGCAGATGCGATTTCCCAGAATATCGATTTTGTGGACAGCTATGATCCGGAGTACATTCTGATTTTGTCCGGAGACCACATCTACAAGATGAATTATGCGAAGATGCTGAAGTACCACAAAGACAACAATGCGGACGCAACCATCGCGGTCATTGAGGTTCCGATTAAGGAGGCCAGTCGTTTCGGTATTATGAATACGGATACGGAGACCGGACAGATTGTGGAATTTGAGGAAAAACCGGAGCATCCGAAGAGCAATCTTGCTTCTATGGGTATCTATATTTTCAACTGGAAGCTCCTGCGCAGAATGCTGGTGGCGGATATGAAGAATGAGGAATCCAGCCATGATTTCGGAAAGGATATCATTCCGCAGATGCTCAATGACGGGAAGAGACTCTTTGCCTACAAATTTAAAGGCTACTGGAAGGATGTGGGAACCATCGATTCCCTTTGGGAGGCGAATATGGATCTGCTGGATCAGAAGAGCGGCCTCGATTTGGATGACCGTACCTGGAAGATCTATACAGAGGACATCCCTACCTTCCCGCAGTATATCTCTGAGGATGCAGATGTGAAAAATGCTTACATCACCCAGGGCTGTGTTGTAGAGGGCGAGGTGAAAAATTCCGTCCTGTTTACCAGTGCCAGAATAGGCGCAGGTGCGAAGGTGTATGACAGTGTCCTGATGCCGGGAGCGGTCGTGG
Source organism: Lachnoclostridium sp. An131 (assembly GCF_002160825.1). GTDB lineage: Bacteria > Bacillota > Clostridia > Lachnospirales > Lachnospiraceae > Laedolimicola. The sequence continues at coordinate 86,529 of NZ_NFLI01000003.1, read as the reverse complement.
AGCCGGGAGCGGTGCTGAATCGCGTCATCGTGGCGGATAATGTGAAGATAGGAAGCCAGGCAGTGGTTGGCAGCGCGGACAGCGAGCACATTGAACTGGTTGCGAAAAATGTAAAAGGGGTAGAATGATTATGGCAAGAGCATTAGGAATTATCAGTTTTTCAGAAAGTCATATCTGGGTAGATGGCCTGGAAGATTACCGTTCAATCGCCGCATTCTCCTTCCTTGGCAGATACCGCGTGATTGACTTTCCGATTTCCAATATGTCAAACAGCGACATTGACCGGATTCAGGTGTATATCCGGAGAAGACCGCAGTCCCTGGTAGGCCATATTGGTACCGGGCGGCATTTCAATATCAACTCCAAGAGCGGATATGTAAAGATGATGTTTACGGATTCCCAGGAGGAAAATGATTATTACAATACAGATGTAAAGGCTTATCTTGCAAACCTGGAGCATATTGAGAATACCTCAAATACCCATGTGGTCATTGCTCCCGGATATATGGTATACCGTCAGGACTTTGACGCGCTTCTGAAGACGCATATCGAGTCGGAGGCGGATATCACAGTCCTCTATCATTCCGTGGACGACGCGAAGGAGAACTATCAGAGCTGCTACTGTGTGAACCTGAACCGCCAGAAGGGTGTGGATTCCTTTGAGCGGAACAATGGAAAGGTAAAGAACCGCAACATCTTCATGGATACCTATGTAATGAAGAAGGAGCTGTTTGTGGAGCTTCTCAGAGAGGCTAAGAAGACCTCGTCCATGTACACGCTGCGCATGATCATCAATGACAAATGCCATGATCTGGACATCCGCGGTGTGGCCCACAGAGGCTTCTTTGCCCCGATCACAGATTTCAAGAGCTACTATGACGGCAATATGGCCCTGCTGGATCTGAAGACAGCGCAGAATCTGTTTGATACATCCTGGCCTATCTATACACGTACCAGCGATTCCTGTCCGACTCAGTATTTTGATACCGCCATAGTCAGAAAATCCTTCCTTGCAAACGGATGTACCATAGGAGGAACGGTAGAAAACTCTGTGGTAGGCCGTGACTGTGTGATTAAGCCTGGCGCCGTAGTGAAGAACTGCGTGCTGCTCACGAACGTGCTGATCGGTGAGGGCGTACATATTGAGGGCCAGGTGGTGGACAAGAATGCAAAGGTCACGAAAATGAAGGAGCTGATTGCAGAGCCGGATACGCCCGGTTATGTAAAGCGAAACGACACCGTATAAATCCCTGTCCCTCTCGTTACGGGCTTTGCCTGTATTCTGCGAAAGCAGGTGTAATTTTTTTCTGGTTGTCAAATCAGGAGAACCGGAGTATAATAACACCAGGGAGTAATTCCTGGGGTGTGCGTCAAACCGCTATTTTGAACCTACATTTACGTTTATGGGATTCCAATATCTCAGTCTGGATGCCAGGCCTCCGTTTTGCAGTGGAAGGCAGAAGGGCTGTTGAGGTCACCCACCTAGCTTTGGCTAGGCGTCAAAATCGCGGAGACGGCATTTTGGGTATACTGCAGATAAAAGCAGCCGCTTGCGGCTGCTTTTTTTCGTGCGCCGGTTCTGTCCCGGACGTGCCCTTCATATAAATAAAATGGCATGGAATAAAGCGGCTTTTAGCCGCCGGATAAGGTGGGCAGATAACGGTGGATCATTGGAGAGATTATCACAGGGATAAAAGCAGGGAGATCAGAAGGACCAAGCTGTATCTTCTGATGATAGGCGTTCTGATTCTTGGAACGCTTCTTTTTTATGAAAAAAAGGGAATGCAGGCTCCGGAAACAGCACAGGAGGGACAGCGGGAGGGGCGGCAGACAGAGGAGGAGACTCCCATGGAAGATGCGCAGGAGGAAGAACCGGAAATGGCAGAAGAAACGGAGGAACCGGAGGTTCAGCCTCTGGAATACAACGGAAATATCCGGGTGCTGTTGAGAACAGATCATTATGAGGGAGAGATCCATGGGGAAATTCAGCTGTCCTCTGGCTCAGGACAGGACCTCACGGTATATGATGGGGAAAATGGGGAGACGATAGAAAGTGGGAATTTTCTTGCCTTTACGAGGGAGGAGGATACGCTGTTTCTGAATGGAGAGCCGATGGCAGCTATGCCGGAGAGGATGGTTGTGAAAACTGCTGAAGGAGACGGCGCAGGAATCGCCGTAGAGTCGGTGGTGAGGAACAGCGGGATCCCTGTCTATGAGGGAGTGCTGGAGATCTGGCCTGTACAGGAGGGCTTTTATCTGGTCAACGATCTGCCCTTTGAAACCTATCTGAAATATGTCGTTCCCAGTGAGATGCCTTCCGGGTACAGTATGGAGGCATTGAAGGCCCAGGCAGTCTGCGCGAGGACCTATGCCTGCAAGCAGCTTCAGTCCTTTGACTTCCCTGCCTGTGAAGCGCACGTGGATGACAGTGTCATTTACCAGGTATACAATAATACCGGAGCGGCGGAAAGTACCAGCCAGGCTGTAGATGCGACCTCGGGAATGATTTTGACAAGCGGCGGGCTTCCCATTACGGCTTATTATTTTTCTACCTCCTGCGGAGCCACTGGAAACGAGGAAATCTGGTGGGAGGGAGACGCTTCGCTTACGCCGTATCTTTGCGCGAAAACAGTAGACGCAGCGGGAGAAGCTGTGGATCTGAGTGAAGAAGAGGCGTTTGAGGAATTTCTGGAGGAGGAAAATGAAGGCTGCTATGACGCCGGTATCAGCTGGTACCGCTGGGAGGCGGAAACAGATCTGGATACGCTTACGGATAATGTCAACGCGGCGCTGAAAAGCCGGTATGAGGCGAATCCGGAAGCGGTTCTTACAGAGGAAAACGGCGCATTTGTGAGCAAAGAAATAGAGAGTATTGGAAGGATTCAGGGAATCGAGGTGCTGGAGAGAAATGAAGGCGGAGCGATTGTGAGGCTTCAGATTCGTGGAAGCGAAAATACGATACAGGTATTGACAGAATATAATGTGCGCGCGCTTCTGAATCTGCAGGGCTGCAATGTCGTCCGAAGCGACGGAACGCTTACAGCAGGAGCCTCGCTGCTGCCGAGTGCCTGCGTGGTGATTACTCCGGTATTTGGAAGCGAAGGGGAGCTGGCTGGCTGGCGCTTTGAAGGCGGCGGCTATGGCCATGGTGTGGGCTTGAGCCAGAATGGGGCGAATACTATGGCAAAGCAGGGAATGAGCTTTGAGAAAATTTTAGGTTTTTATTATACAGGAGCGGAATTGACGGCAATCACGGATTTATGGTAAGATATACATTCAGAAGAGGGAGAGCAGTATGAAATTTCTGAAGAAGGCAGTAAAAATGGTGTCCGGTTTTCTGGGGGCCATGCGTGATGACCATGTGGGAGCATATGCGGCGCAGACCGCTTACTTTATTATGCTCTCATTTTTTCCGTTTATCATCCTGCTGGTGACGCTGATACGGTATACCTCGATTACGCCTGCGGATGTGTACGAAGCGGCCCGGGCGATTTTCCCTGCCAGCATGGACAGCTTTATCTTAAGCCTGATCAATGAGGTATACAGCAAGACGGCCGTGACTGTCTCGGTTTCCGCGATTGTGGCAGCCTGGTCTGCCGGAAAAGGCTTTCTGGCCCTGATGCGGGGTATGAACACGATCTACAATGTGGAGGAACGGAGGAATTATATCATTCTCCGTCTGCGGTCAGCGCTTTATACAGTGGTCTTTGTGATCGCCATTATCCTTTCGCTCGTGGTGCTGGTTTTCGGAAATTCCATCCATGAGGCAGCGGTGGAGCATATGCCTTTTCTGGCAGTGGTCACGGGGATGATAGTACGCCTGAAGGGCATCGTGGGTGTCTGCTTTCTTACTGTTGTGTTTATGCTTTTGTACCGTTTTGTGCCAAACCGCCGTGCCCGTCTGCTCAGCCAGGCGCCAGGGGCTCTGTTTTCCTCTGTGTGCTGGTATCTTTTTTCTATCGGTTTTTCTATCTATGTGGAATATTCGCCGGGGATTTCCAATATGTACGGAAGCCTGACAACGATTGTGCTTGTTATGCTCTGGCTTTATTTCTGTATGTATATTATTTTGCTGGGTGCCGAAATCAATTCTTACTTCGAAGATCAGTTCCGCCGGGTTGCTTATTACCGGCAGATGCTGCGGGAGCAGAAGAAGGAATCCTGAGCTGCCGGCTGTGCCTCCGGTACTGATTGGGGGACAGGCCGGTATGCTTCCGGAACACGCGGCAGAAATAGCCGGAGGACTGAAAGCCGCATTTTCGGCTGATCTCCTCTACCGTGTCCGGGGAGGAGGAAAGCAGCTGTTTTGCCCTTTCCAGACGGTAATTCTGCAGATAGCCGACTGGCGGCTGGTGCAGATAGGACTGGAAGCACCGGGAAGCCTCACTTTTGCTGATGCCTGCAGAGGCGGCGATGTCGTTCAAAGTGATGGAGGTGGCATAGCTGCTGCGGATAAAGGCGAGCATTTTCTGCATCCGAATCTGCAGGACAGCCTCCTCTTTTTCCGGCTTTACGGAGGAAAGCTCTCCCGCATGGGAAAACAGGAGCTGCCAGATATGGTTCAGCTCATTCTGTACCTGCATTTCAAAGCAGGGGCTGTCCTCCTCCGCGTGTTCAAAGGGCAGGAATGGAAGCGGGCCGTGTTCAGGTTCAGAACCATATTTCTGCAGAAGAGAAAAGATGTGGTCAAGGTGGGAGAGAAGCTGCTTCTGCCAGAGAACAGCGGGCTTCAGGACTATGCAGGGAAGCTGGCGGGATGATAAAAGCGGTCCGATATATTTCCGGTAAATCAGATGATCTGCGGGAGCGATGAGTTCACCGGAAAACAGAATATTGGGACATCGGCAGCGGTCCCTTTCATAGAGCTGTGAGAAGCTGTGGAGCACGTTGCTGTTTACAAAGATGCCGTCTCCTTCGTCCAGCAGAAATTCCATACGCCCGATCTGCGCCTGTACGGGGCCGCCGCAGATGAGCAGAAGCTCGGCTTCCGCGTGCCAGTGGAGCGGAAAGCGGCAACCGGGAAAACGGAAAAAGTCATCGACATAATACTGAATGGGAAATTCTCTTTTTCCGTGAACAGTCAGCTCCTGAAAATTATCTCCTATCGATATGCTTGAAGTGTTCATCAGCCTTCCTCCTTCCTGCCGGTACTGTCCTCAAAAGAGCCCTGTACGGCTCTCTGCTTTTTGACTTTGAGAATATAGTACTATATTTTTGGAAGAAAATCCATTGATTTAAAGAAAGTTTGGGAATATACTACGATACAGCTTGAAAAAGCAATTTTTATGAAGAACTGTAGGAGGATGATCCATGATACAGAAATACAGCTTATCGTACAGCCATACCATTCGGGCATGCTTTACAGCCTATATTGTTCAGGCTATCGTAAATAATTTTGCCCCGCTGCTTTTCCTCACCTTTCAGTCTGTGTATGGGATCCCCCTGCAGCAGATTACACTTTTGATTACCTTTAATTTCTGTATTCAGCTGTTGATAGACGCACTGAGCGCGCGGCTTATCGACAGGATAGGCTACCGGGCATCTGTGGTGGCTGCACATATCTGTTCCGCGGCCGGACTGGCCCTTTTGTCAGTGCTTCCGAGTATTCTTCCGGATCCGTTCGCCGGGCTTTTGATTTCCGTTATGCTCTATGCGGTTGGAGGCGGCCTGATTGAGGTGCTGGTAAGTCCAATCGTAGAGGCTTGTCCTGCAGACAACAAGGAGGCGGCCATGAGCCTGCTTCACTCCTTCTACTGCTGGGGCCATGTGGCGGTAGTCCTGTTCTCTACGGTTTACTTTCTGCTGTTTGGAACTGAGAACTGGAGAATTCTCGCGCTGCTCTGGGCCGTGGTGCCGGCTGCCAATTCCATTTTGTTTATGCGGGTTCCGATCTATTCACTGCTGGGTGAGGGAGAAAGGGGATTGTCTTTGAAGGAGCTTTTGAAGAACCGTATTTTCTGGCTGCTTCTTCTGATGATTTGCGCTGGAGCCAGCGAGCAGGCGGTGAGCCAGTGGGCTTCCACATTTGCGGAATCAGGCCTCCAGGTGTCAAAAAGCATGGGCGATCTCTGCGGACCGATGCTCTTTGCCATTCTGATGGGAACCTCCAGGGCCCTTTACGGAAAATACGGAGACCGTCTGAAGCTTGACACCTGCATGAGAGCAAGCGCGGCCCTGTGTATCGTAAGCTATCTGATCATTTCCCTTTCTCCGTGGCCGTTCTTAAGCCTGCTGGGCTGCGGCGTGTGCGGATTTTCTGTAGGCATCCTCTGGCCAGGCGGCTTCAGCATTGCCTCGCGGACCATTGCCAGAGGCGGGACTCTGCTTTTTGCCCTGCTGGCGCTGGGCGGAGATGTGGGCTGCTCCCTGGGGCCTACTTTTGTGGGAATGATTTCCTCCCTGGCTCAGGGAAGCCTTTCCTCCGGCATTCTGGCAGCTGTGATTTTTCCGGCTCTGATGCTGGCGGGCTGCCTGATATTGCCGCTGCTGTTAGGGAAAAAGCGGGGCAGAAAGGCAGAGGTGCCGCGGACGGAAATGTAAAAGCAGGCAGATTAGAAATATTCTTTCAGATATGCAGCTGTCTTTTCCGGTATTTCAAAGAATGCAGTTATTCCGGCGATCTCAAGGCTGATACGGGAATCCTCATACAGGGTAAGCTGGCAGAATTCATACAGCTTTCCATCTGTCTGTGTTTCTCCGAATTTTATGGCCTTTTCCTGTAAAAGAGTAAAGCCTCCGATTTGCTTTCCATTTGGCGGAAGCTCTTTCAGCCTCCAGTCTTCTGCATCCTGGGTCAGCGCAGCTGCGAACGCTGTCAGCTCCGGCTCCCGCAAGGAGCATTCCGAAGGCCAGAACAAGGTCATCCGGAGTGGAAAGCTCTGCGGGAATGAGGAGCGGGAAAAACAGAAAGCCCAGGGCAATCAGAGCGATGCCGAGCAGATCAAGGGCAACAGCCTTTTTTCTGCGTTCCTCATAGAGAGTGGTCAGCTTTTCCTTTACAGTCTTGTCAAATAGAAGCGGTTCTCTCCAGAGACGGCGGTAGGGATTGCCGGCCAGAAGGATGGAGAAAAGAAGAATGATTTCAGTAATAAACAGCAGCATAAAAACCAGGACTCCCAGATTACTGTTTTGATTTGAAAAGGAAAAGGCCAGGCTGCCAATAAACAGGCCGGCAGCTGCGCCGGTTTTTTGCAGCTTTCTTTTTTGGTGGGCCAGAAAGCCTCGGGCTGTTTCCAGGCTTACATAGAAGCCTGGCTCCTCAGGCGAAGGCTTGGAGCGGTCTTCTTCCCCCTCATTTAACAGATAATCCAGAGTGACATGAAACATTTTGCTCATGCGGATGATTTTCTCCGTCTCCGGGTAGCCGCTGTCCCGTTCCCATTTGCTGACTGCCTGACGTGAGACGCCTAACTGGTAAGCAAACTCCTCCTGAGACAGCCCGGCTTCCTTTCGAAGTTTCTGAATTTTTTCTCCAAAGGTCATATGTGTATCCTCCTTCTGTGACAGTTTATCTGTTTTTGCGCCGGATGGCTACCAAAATACGGTTGCAGCTGTGCTACGCCAGGTTGCAAAGTCGTAAAACAAGCGGTTTTGCGCCTCTCAGAGCCTCATCACGGGACGGATGTATTTGAAATACTGTTCCGGATGGTAATAGAAATACATAATTCTGCCGGGAGTGGTATCAAGCCGGCAGCCAGCGCCGGAATAGTCAAAGGACGCCATGGCGCTTTCTATTTTCTGTTCTACGCTTATATTTTCCCGCTCATAATTAAAGGGCCCATGCTCAAAGACTGCATATTCACCTTCCGGCACATCCATAAGGAACATATGCGGAGGAACTTCTCCCCGGTACTCTGCGGGGAGCCGTATGCCCCAGCATTCAACGCGGGGAATTCCCCAGTCACAGAGACGCCCCTGTGGATCGTTTATGTAGGCCATTACCTGGCCGCCTGTGCAGTCTGCTTCGCTGCCTCCCTCATCGTCCAGCTTTCCTTTGACGCTGTCCAGAATTCCGCAGACAGTTTCGTAATCCTGGCCTGGCAGCTGATTCTGCTTCTGCCAGAAATCCCAGTATCCATTGCTCTCATAATTTCTGACATGCAGAAATTTGTGGGCGGGTATCGTGATAAAATAGATTTTCACATCATCTTTTGACTGAATCATGCCGATTTCTCCTAAACCTAATAAGTAACGGTCAAAGGGATGGATTTTGGTGCGGAGTATGACGGGACGGGGATGCTTCCTGTATGCGCCCGGTGTCATGCCGTATGCTTTTTTAAATGCCCTTGTAAAGGCTTCCTGAGAGGAAAATCCATAATCAAGGGCGATATCCAGAAGCTTCCGCTGGCTGTCCCGGACCTCTTTCAGCGCGAAGGCCAGCCTTCTCTGCCGGAGATAGCTGCGCAAAGACAGGCCGGATATTTCATGGAATTTCCTGGTGGTATGAAATTCAGAATATCCCAGCCTGCAGGAAAGAGCGCGCAGGGTCAGGGCTTCTTCCTCGTGGTTTCGTATACCGTTGTCGATTTCGTCGACGATACTCTGAATCTGTCTTCTCCATTCATACATGCCGGTTTTCTCTTCCTTTCGCCGTTCTGTCGGTAATTATACCCTGGCGGCCGGATTTCTGCTTGATTTTATTTGCGTTTCGGGTTACCCTCAGGTAACAGGAACATAAGTTTCATGTTCATTGCGGGCAGATTACTTTCAGTATACAGGAGAGGAACATTCGGATCAATGAGCTAGAATGTCCGGGGAGAGAATATGAATAAAATGGAAGAGATGAGAGAGTTGAAAGAAGGAATAAAAGAAATGAAGGGAACAAAAGAGATGAAAAAGCGATTCACGGCCGGGCTTACGCTGGCTCTGTTCATGGCGGCATTTCTGGCAGTGTGCGGGTGCGGAGAGAAAGAGAAAAGTGTGACGGAAGCGCAGAATCCGGATACGGCTGTTCAGGCAGAAATACAGACGGAGAAAGTTCTGGAAGAGCCACAGGAGGCAGAAGAAATTCCGGAAAAGGAACCATTGCAGGAGAAAGAAGAAATCCCGGTAACAGAGGAGACCGACTGGTCCGGTTATTTTGATGGGCTGAACGGAGCGGCGGTTCTTTACTGGCCTTCGGAAAACCGCTATCAGATCTACAATGCGGAGCTGGCGCAGACCAGGCGGTCGCCCTGTTCCACCTTTAAAATCATTTCTTCGCTGGTAGCGCTGGAAAACGGAATTCTGGAGCCGGAGAATTCGGTCCGTACCTGGAGCGGGGAGGCGTTCTGGAATGAAGACTGGAACAGGGACATTGGTTTTGAAGATGCGTTCCATACTTCCTGCGTCTGGTATTTCAGGCAGCTGGCAGATGATATCGGGCCGGAGCTGATGCAGCAGGAGCTGGACAGGCTCCAGTATGGAAACTGTGATATTTCCGACTGGGAAGGACGGCTGAACACCAATAACAGCAACCGGGCCCTGACCGGCTTCTGGATTGAATCCTCTCTGAAAATATCTCCGAAGGAGCAGATGGAAGTGATGGAGCGCATCTTCGGCAGGGATTCTGAATACTCTGCAGAGACGCAGCAGGACCTGATGGACGTCATGCTGGTCACGGAGCAGAATGATTCGGCTGCCGCTGTCTATGGGAAGACCGGAATGGGAAAAGACCGGGGAATTACAGTAGACGCCTGGTTTACAGGCTTCGCAGACACCGCAGATGGCAGAGTCTGTTTCTGCGTTTATCTGGGCGAGACGGAAGGGAGAGAGGTGACCAGCACCGGAGCAAGGGAGATTGCCCTGAAACTTCTTGCGGATTATGAATAAAACGGGGCCTGAAAGACTCAGGGCCGCGCGCTTTCTACGTAAAAAACGATTTTGGTAATGTATTCATTTTCATCCTGGGAAGTGATATAGTCGTTGATGCAGAATTCATAAGCATCGGAGACGATACTCCAGTTATGAGCAGCACAGTAATCCAGCAGCTTCCGGTACGAACGGCCGATGGACGGATAATCTCCCACATGGTAGATACAGGCGCAGGTCCCGGCGGGAAGACGCAGGATGTTTGGGGCTTCCCCGTTCCTGTCGATGGGCAGAAAGGCCATGGAAGCCTCGGTAAAGCGTCCGTCTCGGATGTGCTTAAGAGGAACAATGACGCCGGTCTGAAAATAGATGGGAAGATGCTTCTGAGAGGAATCCACAAAGCACTGCTTGGTGGCGATGCTGATTTCTTTCAGAGTGTATGGCGCTTTCACTTTCCGGAACAGAAGATACTGGGCGTCCTGGCTTTCGATGGTGACAGCGCCGTCGTTTCCACGGCGTTCCGTTACCTCTTCCATCTGTCCGCAGCGGTGCAGCACTCTGTTTCGAATCAGGCGCAGCTCCTGAATCTGCCGGTCAATGACGCTTACCTGTCTCTTTAACGCGGCCAGACTGCTGTCGATATTGTAATGCAGCATATGTTCTTTGATTTCATCCAGAGAAAATCCGATTTTTTTCATAATCAGAATGGTGTCCAGGTAGTCAATCTGGCTGGCGCTGTAATAACGGTATCCGTTGTGCGGGTCCACATAGGCAGGGCAGAACAGACCGATTTTATCATAAAAAATCAGTGTCTGCCGGGAGATATTCTGATATCTGGAAAGCTCGCCGATGGAGAACAGGTCTTCCATAATTCCTCCTTGACATTATAGTTACTATATAGTTTATGATAACACGGAACAGAGATAAAATGCAATAAAAGGAGAGAAATCATGTCTGGAAAAAAGATTTCTGTTTTACGGGAAAAATGGATGGAGGGCTTGTCCTGGCAGAGGATTGGGCTAATTATTCTGGGAGCGGCAGTCTGTTCCTTTGGCATCCACAATATTCACCAGCGGACAGGCATTACAGAGGGCGGAGTCATCGGGCTGATGCTTCTTGCGGAGCATTGGCTTGGATTTTCCCCTGCCTTTCTTACGCCTGTGCTGGACGCGGCCTGCTATCTGCTGGCTTTCAAATATCTGGGAGGGAGATTTATCAGGATCTCCGTAATTTCAACCTTAAGCGTTTCGCTTTTTTACAAGGTCTGGGAATGCTTTCCGCCCATGCTGCCGGATCTGTCAGCGTATCCTCTGGCGGCAGCCGTGCTGGGAGGGATGTTTGTGGGAATCGGCGTCGGAATCATTGTGCGCCAGGGCGGCTCCAGCGGAGGGGATGACGCGCTGGCTCTGACGATCTCCCGCGTCACGCGCCTTCGCCTGTCCCGGTCCTATCTGTTTACGGATCTTGTGGTGCTGGGGCTTTCACTGAGTTACATTCCTGCCGGAAGGATATTCTTTTCTGTAGTTACAGTGACGATTTCCTCGTTCCTGATTGACTGTATTCAGAACTGGGAACCGCATAAGCCAAAGGCGCCGCAAAAAATCCGGGAAGAGCATGGGAAAGTGGAGAATAGAAGAGAAAGCATGAAATCTGAAAGCTGATATAAATGATATATATAAATGATATAAAGTATGCCGGACCAGGTCACAGAACTCAGTCCCGGCATACCTTATCGATGTCTATACAATAATCTTCATCGATCAGAATATAATTGTATCCATATTTTTTACACATTTCATAATAATGGGCATTATCCCGGAGAAGAGATTCCCGGGTGCACCAGGAATCATCCAGGCGCTGTTCGATGGTGCAGGCGTATTTCTTAATATCTGTAAAATGCCGCTCAATATAATTTCGGCTCATTACAAGACAGCAATAGCGGATAGGGCTCAGACGGAAGCCCGGACATAGTTCATAAGCTCATCGAAGCCGCCGTTTGGATAGCCAGAGATATCCTTCTCTTTCCTGTTGATCAGGCAGTCTGTCAGAAGAAATACCTGCATACCAAGCTCCCGGGCGATCATGTCTTCGGTGACATCGTTGCCTACCATGAGGCAGCATTCCGGGTCTTCTCCGAGACGGTTCAGGAGCTCCTGATAGTAGGCCGGATTCGGCTTGCAGTACCCGATATTTTCATAAGTCGTGTAAAATTCAAAATCCTCCGGTTCCAGTCCCGCCCAGCGGATGCGGCTTTCGGTGGCGATGGCCGGGAAAATGGGATTGGTAGCCAGCGCCGCGCGCAGCCCCAGCCTCTTCGCCTCCCGGACGGCCTGAGCGGCCTTGGGCTGAAAACCGCAGAGCTCTTTTCCTTTCTGAAAATCTGTGGTGTAAAAGTCTTCGAACACAGGAAGATCGTTCAGAACCTGTTCCCCGTAAATTTCTGAAAAACGCTTCCAGAAGGCAGTCTCGTTGTTCTGGCTCCCGTCATTTTTTACCATAGCTGCAGTACCGGCCCAGATGGAATCTACCAGCTTCGCCGGCTCATAGCCCAGGGGAGCCAGCCTTGCGGCCAGCAGCTTGAAATAGCCCTTTGTAAACGCGTCATTGTCCATGGGAAGAAGGGTACCGTCCAGGTCAAATAATATCGTTGTAAGTTTCTGATGTTCCATTGCGTACCTCACTTATGTCCTGTTAGATGTTTGTACAGCTTATCCGTTTTTGTGTCTGCCGCCTTCCCGTATTGCGTGGCGGCTGGCGCAGAAACAGTCTTAGCAGATATTATAATATTTTATTTCTCCATTGGCAAGGATCGTGCAATTATTTTACAGGCATATGAAAAACAATTATCCCATGAATGCGGTGACGCACCAGGTTTCGCCGGAGCCGAAAATGATGGCGCAGAACAGTTTACATCCCGAAATAAGCGGCGATTTCTTTCATCCGCTCAGACTGAGCCACATGGAAGGGACATCTCTTATCACAGTGCCCGCAGGAAACACAGGCGGATGCTTTTTTCTCCAGCTTGCCGTAATGGTCTGCAGCCATCGTGTCCCCGGAAGCTGCCAGATCGTAGTACTTATTGATCAGCCCTACATTTAATCCTGCCGGGCAGGGCTGGCAGTGGTTGCAGTAGACGCAGGTTCCTGTGACGTCTTTCGGAGTGAAGGTTCCCAGAATGGAATAATCCCGTTCTTCAGGAGAGGCCGTCAGGAAACCAAGAAGCTGTTTTACGTCGGCAAGATCCCGGATGCCGGGAAGTACGGTCAGCACGCCGGGCTTATCCAGGGCATACTGAATGCACTGGTACTGCGTCAGGGCCTGCCCGAAGGGCGAAGTATTGGCATCCAGAAGCTGTCCGCCGGAAAAAGGTTTCATGACAGAGATTCCGACGCCTTCGGCTTCGCAGCGGCGGTACAGGGCCATGCGTTCGCTGGCGCTTCCGTTTGCATAGTCTCCGTGCTGATAGTCGTACGCTGCGTTGATGGAGAACATCAGCTGGTCGATGAGCCCGGTGTCCAGCGCATGCCGGGCCAGCGCCGGAGTGTGGGAAGAGAGGCCGATGTGGCGTACAGCGCCGGCCTGCTTCATATCCAGCAGATAGTCCAGAACGCCGTGCTTCTGATAGGCCTGCCAGTCGGAAGCTGCGTCCAGACAGTGAATGAAGCCGTAATCAATATAATCCGTCTTCAGTTCCGTAAGCATCCAGTCAATCTGCCGTTTTATGGTCTCGAGCTTTGTGGTCCAGCCGTATTCTCCGGTTTCGTAATTTGCCCCGAAATGAACCTGATAGAACATTTCCTTCCTTACAGAGGCGAAGGCCGTCCCGTAGTATCCGAAGGTTCTGGCTCCGGCGGTTGCAAGGTCCGCATAGTTGATTCCATTTTCATGGGCGTAAATCAGGGCTTCTACGGCATCCTTTTCCGGCGTGTCGGCGATATAGCTGGTGCCGAGTCCCAGGATGCTGATTTTGTCCCCGGTCTTTTTATGAATTCTGTACTCCATATTTAAATCCTCCTGTATTTTGTCAGTGAAGTACCCGCAGCCGGCGGACTGAGTATGAAAATTGAAAGCGCAGCAGCGCAGCGGCGGGCAGAAACGGCATCCGGCCGGCAAAGCTCCCTTGTCTTTCCCGGCTGGAGCGCACTGATATTATTTTACAGGCTGAAGTCAGCTTTAGGTCAATAGGAAATTCAACTTTTATTCCATACGGAGCCGTACCACGATGCTCTGCTTCTCCAGATTCCGGAAGCACAGGCAGGGAATCAGTACGGCGAACAAAAGCAGGAGGGGCGCGCATACTCCCAAGGGCAGCAGCGTGAAATGAAAGGTGGAGAAGCCGCCGCTTACCATGGCGCGGATCAGAATTCCCACGGACAGAGCGCTGACAATGAAGGAGGCTGCCAGTGTAATGACTGCGTAGAAAAGACCTTCATAGACCAGCATCCGGCAGAGCTGTTTCTTTGTCATGCCGACGCTCTGAATCATGGCGAATTCCCGTCTGCGGGAGACGATGGCTGTTACCATGGAATTGATGAAATTCAGGATGCCCACCAGGGCGATGACGACGCTGACGGCATTTCCCATGACGGAAGAGGAGCGGGTCTCAGCCTCGTACTGCTCGGCCATGGTCTGGCGGGAGGTGACGGGAAGGCTGCTGTCCGTGGTCTCCCTGTAATCGTCCAGGAAGGAATGTACCTGTTCCAGATCGATGGCAGGTCCCACGGCCAGAACATAATCTCCGGAGGCAAAGGCTTCCGCGTCAAAGCTGCCCTGGAGAATATACGGCTCCTGGGTGATGGCGTCCAGGGGAATTCCGTCAAGGCCGTAGACCCTGGCGGAGGCTTCCCGGCTTTTCAGGGCGGCGCGCAGCTCTCCGGCGCCTGCCGCGTCATAGGTTTCCCAGCCTGCCAGCGCGTCCTCGGTATAGAAGTTTTGAAGATTTTTAAGGGTGTCGTCGTCGATCTGCCAGTCCGCCTGACCGGTATAGAGATGGCCTGACGCTTCCAGTCCCTCCTGATTTTCCAGATCCCGGACCAGAGAGCTGCTGAGGGAGGTGGAAGCAGGGTCATAGCCGTTCAGGCTGTCCCCGCTGTCTGAGTCGGTAAGCTCGAAGTCTGCAAGCGTCAGATCAGCCAGGTATTTCTCTATATCGAAGGACGCGTTCTGCGCGTAGAAGGAGCACAGAAGCACCAGGGCCAGCGTCAGGGAGCAGATGACGGTGACGGTCCGCCTTTTATTGCGGCCCAGATTGGACCAGGCCATGGAAGACAGGGAAGCGCTTCCGCGGCGCCGTTTGCGGCTTTTTCTGCTCTTCGACGCGGCGTCGTTCATGCGCAGAGCTTCTATGGGAGACACTTTTCCCGCGAGCCTTGCGGGGCGCAGGCAGGAGAGAAGGACCGTAATCCAGGCGAACAGGGCGGAGCCGATGAAAATGACCGGATTGGCGGATACGGTGCTTTCGCCCTCAAGGATTCCCAGGAAGGAAGGCACCAGCACCATGCCGAGCAGCCAGCCAAATAGCAGTCCCAGAGGGATTCCGATCAGGCAGATGCGGCCTGCCTGCCCGAAGATAAGCCGGCGGATCTGGCGGTTGGTGGTTCCGAGGGTTTTCAGCCTGCCGTAGAACTGGATATCGGCGGTGACACTGATCTGAAAGATATTGTAGATGATCAGGAAGCCGGCGATAAAGACCAGAATCATGCCCAGGTACAGAGGCAGGCTTTCCTGGAAGGCCGTGGCGCCCATTTCCGGGGAATAGGCCAGGTTTACGCTGTATTCCAGATCCGAAAGGCCGGTGTCTGCCAGGATGTCGTTCAGATCTGCTTCGATATTCTGGTCGCTGTACAGGCTCACCTGGGCCATGAAGGTGCCGAGCACATTTCCGTCGGAAGCACTGTCCGGAGTCTGCGTATCTGCATCTGCTCCGGCAAAGCTCTTTTCTTCCGCAATCATTTCATCGGCGAAATCCCGGCTGACCCAGGCCATGCCGGCATAGCTGGATTCGTTTCCTTCCCAGAACCCGCAGAGCGTAAAGACAGAGGAAGTGACTTCGCTGCTGTTCAGATCCTTACGCCATTCCAGCGTGACGCTTTCGCCCAGTTCATGGGGAAGGCCAAGCCGGTCAAGGGTAAGCGTATCCAGGGCGATCTCGCCGGCATTTTCAGAAGACCGATGACGTCGTCGCTGGTTCTGGTGTCCAGGTTTCCGGTAGGCTCGTCGGCCAGGATAATCGAGGGCTTGCTGGCAAGGGCTCTTGCGATGGCCACCCGCTGCTGCTGGCCGCCGGAGAGCTGGTTGGGAAGGCTGTCAAGCTTCTTTTCCAGGCCGAGAAGCTTGACTACCTGCAGGATGAATTTCCGGTCAGGCCGCCTGCCGTCCAGGGAGATGGGAAGGATGATATTTTCCCATACGCTTAAGACAGGAACCAGATTATAATTCTGAAAGATGAAGCCGATCTGCTTACGGCGGAAAATGGTGGCCTGTTCGCTGTTTAAGGCTGCAAGCTCCGTATCGCCCACCCGGACACTGCCTTCGCTCGGGGTATCCAGGCCGCCCAGCATATGAAGCAGCGTGGATTTTCCGGAGCCGGAGGTTCCGATAATGGCCGTAAATTTTCCTCTTTCGATATCCAGATCTATGCCGTCCAGGGCTTTCACCAGCGTTTCGCCCTTTCCATAATATTTTTTCAGTCCTCTTGTCTGTAAGATGATGTTGTCTTTCATGCCGATTTCCTCCTGTATGAAAATATGGAATGCTTTTTCTTTTCAGATATCAGGATAGCAGAGGAAGGTCACAGGAAAGGTACAGGAAGGTTACGTTTTTGTACCTTTGATACCGGCCTTGACCTGGAGCTTTTGCAGGAATTCTGCCGGATAGCCCTTGACGTATTCCGGGAAATTCCGTATGCTAAAGGTGAGAAAAACATACGGGCAGCCGTGCTAAGCAATTAGTGCGGCGCCTCTTTTTTGGAAAAGATCCTTTCAGTGAAAGAGAAAAGGCAGGAAGAAAGCATGAAACGTATTTTTTTCGCAGAAGATGATTTGAGTTTGATAGGCGGATTAACCTTTGCTTTGAAGAAGCAGGGATATGAGACGGAGGTTGCAAGGACAAGCCTGGAAGCGCGGAGAATATGGAAGGATGGAAGGTACGACCTGGTCATTCTGGACGTGTCTCTGCCGGACGGTTCCGGCTATGATCTGTGCAGGTTCATCCGGGAGACATCGAAGGTACCGATTATCTTTCTCACAGCGGCGGATGAGGAGACGGATATCATCATGGGACTGGACATAGGCGGAGACGATTACATTACCAAGCCTTTTAAGCTGGCGGTATTCCTGTCCCGGGTGAATGCGCTTCTGCGCAGAAGCGAAAATTTTGACGGGAATTCCGGACAGGAAAATGTGGAATTAAGCTCAGGCGGCATTACGATACAGCGGCTGAAAGGAGAGGTATACAAGGATGGAGTGAAGCTTGACCTGACAGCGGGGGAATATAAGCTGCTCTGCCTCTTTATGGAAAATCCGGATATGGTTCTGTCGCCGGAGCAGATCCTGGGCAGGCTCTGGGACCATGAAGAGAAATATATAGATAGCAGCACGCTGACCGTTTATATCCGGAGGCTGCGTACAAAAATAGAAGATGACCCCGGCGAGCCAAAGAAAATCATCACAGTGCGGCGCATGGGATATAAATGGAACACGGCGGATTGAGGTGCGAGATGAAGATACTGGCGGATAAAAGGATCAAACAGTTTTTTGTCAGAGCAGGACTGCTTACGCTGATTTTTACGCTCCTCTCAGCGGTTTTTGCCGGTCTGGCAGCAGGAATGCCGGGAGTCAAAGTGGCGGCAGGCCCGGGAGAAGGAGCGGCGCTGTGGGCCGGAGCCTGCTGTCTTGGCCTGGGGCTTTCGATTCTGATGACAGCGTTCCTGCATTTCCGGGAGGAGAACCGGGTTCTTGAGGAGGCTGTGGCGCAGATTCGGGCATATCTGCAGGGAGATCCGGACGCGCGGATCGACTGTGAGGAAGAGGGAGAGCTGTACCGGCTGTTTCACGAAATCAATTCCCTTGCGGCGATTTTGAACGCCCATGCGGAAAACGAGGCGAAATCCAGAGAATTTATGAAGGATACCATAGCGGACATCTCCCATCAATTGAAGACGCCTCTTGCGGCGCTGAATATTTACAACGGGATTCTGCAGGGGGAGGCGGAAAATCTGCCGGAGATACGGGAGTTTACCGATCTTTCGGAGCAGGAGCTTGACCGGATCGAGACGCTGGTGCAGAACCTGCTGAAGATCTCGAAGCTGGACGCGGGAACGATTGTGATGGAAAAGGCAGAGGAATCCGTACCGGAAATGATGTGGACCCTGGAAAAGCAGTTTGCCTGCCGGGCAGAGCTGGAGGATAAGACGCTGACATTCTCCGGGGAAGACGGCGTCACGCTGAACTGTGACCGGAGCTGGTTTCTGGAGGCAGCCGGGAACCTTGTGAAAAATGCTTTTGACCACACGGAGAAGGGCGGCGCGATCCGGGTGGAATGGAGGCAGTTTGCGTCGGTGGTCCAGATAACGGTGAAGGACGACGGGAGAGGAATCCATCCGGAGGATCTGCACCATATTTTCAAACGGTTTTACCGAAGCCGTTTTTCAAAGGATACGAAAGGGATTGGCCTGGGCCTTCCGCTTGCGAAAGCAGTTGTGGAGATGCACGGGGGTACCATTGAGGCGGACAGCGAGCCTGGAAAAGGAGCGGTATTTACCATGAATTTCCTGTCGGAATCTCCTTAATTGACCGGAAATGTCCCGGCCGTTCAGAGCAATTCCTACAAAATTGCAGGATAAATGTCATATGGCGGTAGGGTGGGAATGCTACGCTTTCTGTACAGCATTGGTTTGCGGGGCGCATTGCCCCTGGTACGCCGGCGCTGGTGATGGAAGACGCAAAAGGAGGATGACAGCAATGGATTTATTGAAAGTAAAAGCAGTTTCCAAGACCTATGGCAGCGGAGAGGCTGCCGTGCATGCCCTGAAGAAAGCCAGTTTTACGGTTCCCAAGGGAGAATTTGTGGCGATCGTCGGAGAATCCGGCTCCGGAAAAACGACGCTTCTGAATATGATCGGGGCGCTGGATACGCCCACGTCCGGGAAAGTGTTCATAGACGGGAAGGATATTTTTGCCATGAAGGAAAAGCGGCTGACTATTTTCCGACGCAGAAATATCGGGTTTATCTTCCAGAGCTTTAATCTGATTCCGGAGCTTACGGTGGAGCAGAACATGATTTTCCCGGTGCTGCTGGATTATCAGAAGCCCGACAAAAGGTATCTGGAGGAGCTTCTTTCCGTGCTGAATCTGAAGGAACGCCGCCATCATCTGCCGGGCCAGCTCTCCGGCGGTCAGCAGCAGCGCGCGGCCATCGGGCGCGCGCTTATGACGCGTCCTTCGCTGATTCTTGCGGACGAGCCTACGGGAAACCTGGATACGCAGAACAGCAGCGAGGTCATGGCTCTCCTGAAGGAGACTTCAAGAAAATATGAGCAGACGATTATCATGATTACCCACAACCGGCGCATTGCCCAGACGGCGGACAGGATTCTGCAGGTGTCGGACGGGGTGGTAACAGATTTCGGACGGGCAGGGGATGCCCGGAGACTGTCCGCAAATGACAGACAGACTGGATATGGGAAAGAAGGTGGCTTCGAATGAAAAGCTATCTTGGTCTGATTCCTATTTCCGCAAAGGTCCACAGGCGGCAGAACCGCATGACGATTCTCTGTATTGTATTTGCCGTCTTTCTGGTGACGGCGGTGTTCAGCATGGCGGAGC
This sequence comes from Lachnoclostridium sp. An131, assembly GCF_002160825.1. GTDB lineage: Bacteria > Bacillota > Clostridia > Lachnospirales > Lachnospiraceae > Laedolimicola. Next base: position 66,916 of record NZ_NFLI01000003.1, on the reverse strand, counting down.
TGGGCGTACGGATTGAAGCGGACAGGCTTCTGGAGAAGCACGGAAGCCAGGAGCTCGAAAATCTGGCCGGCAGCACCATGGCCCAGACCCTCTACCCCATTGCCGCGGTACTGACGCTTTTGATTCTGATCGCCGGCGTTCTGATGATCTCAGGCAGCATCAACAGCACGGTAGCACAGAGAACAAAATTTTTCGGCATGATGCGCTGTATCGGCATGAGCAGACAGCAGATTATCCGATTTGTCAGGCTGGAGGCCCTGAACTGGTGTAAGACAGCTGTGCCTGCGGGCGTGGCGCTCGGAATTATGGCAGCCTGGCTTCTCTGCGCGGTTCTGCGTTTTCTCGTAGGGGGACAGTTTTCAGAAATTCCGGTATTCGGAATCAGTATTACAGGAATTGTAATCGGCTCCGTAACGGGAATCGCCGCTGTGCTGCTTGCCGCGCGGGCGCCTGCGAAGCGGGCGGCGCGGGTGTCCCCGGTGGAAGCGGTTTCCGGAAACGAAAAAGGAACCGGCGCCCTGCGCCATGGCGCAAAGCTTTGCCTGTTCCGGGTGGAGACGGCTTTGGGGATTCATCATGCAGTGTCCGCGAAGAAAAATCTGATCCTGATGACCGGCTCCTTCGCCCTGAGCATTATGATGTTCTTAAGCTTTTCGGTTCTGGTGGATTTTGTAGGATACCTGATGCCCCAGTATTCCGACGCTTCTGACATTGATATATCGGGCAGCGGAGGCGCGGACACGGTAGACAGCGGGCTCCTGGATACGCTCAGCGGCATGGAGGGCGTGAAGCGGGTGTACGGGCGCAGAACCAGCTTTCAGGTTCCGGTGGAAATAAGCGGGGCGGCAGAAGGCTTTGGTGCGGCAGAAAGCTCCGGCGCCGCAGACCTGATTTCCTATGATGATTTTGGTCTGGACTGCCTGAAAAAGGACGATATGCTGAAAAAGGGCAGCGACATCTCGAAGGTCTATGGGGACAGCGGTTATGTGCTTGCGACTTCAGATGCGGACAGTCTTCTTCGGATCGGGGACAAGGTAAAGATTGGAGCGGAAGAGCTTGAAATAGCGGGACTTTTGAAGTACGATCCTTTCAGCAGCGACGGACTGACCCATGGGGAGGTTACTCTGATTATGTCCGGAGAGACCTTTATCCGGCTTACTGGAATCACCGGGTATTCTTTGATCTCAGTACAGACCACAGGAAATGTGACGGAGGAGGATGTGGAGGCGATCCGAGCCGCGGCCGGAGAGGACTGCGTTTTTTCTGACAGGCGTGATCAGAATACCTCCGGCACCTACCGGGCGTTTGCAGCCTGCGTGTATGGCTTTCTGTTTGTTATTACGCTGGTTACTGTGTTGAATATTGTAAACGGCATTTCCATGAGCGTGTCCGCCAGGACAAAACAGTACGGCACCATGCGGGCGGTCGGAATGGACGGGCGGCAGATCACGAAAATGATAGCTGCGGAAGCCTTTACCTATGCGCTGTCCGGCTGTGCCGCCGGGTGCGCGGCAGGACTTTTCATCAGCAAATGGCTTTTTGACGTTCTCATCGCCGCCCATTTTGCCTACGCTGTCTGGGAGCTGCCGGTGAACTCTCTTCTGGTGATACTGCTGGCTGTGATTCTTGCGGCGGTTCTGGCAGTCTGGGCTCCGGCAGGGCGGATACGGAAGCTTTCTGTAACGGAGACAATCGGAGAGCTGTAGCGCCTGGACTTTCCGGCATGCAGACCGGTCAGAGTGTGTTTGGGATGCCTGCGGGATTTTCAGCTTCCCGCAGGCAGATTGATGCTTCGGATGATCCGGCAGGGATTTCCCACAGCCAGAGAGTTTGCGGGGATATCCCTTGTCACGACGCTTCCTGCGCCGATGACAGAGCCGTCCCCGATGGTTACGCCGGGAAGCACGATGACGCCGCCGCCCAGCCAGCAGCCGTTTCCGATTCGAATGGGCAGGGCGTAGGTGCGGCAGAAATATTCCTCCGACTCGGGGTTCCAGTCCGGAGTCAGCCTTTCCGACAGCTCTACAGGATGCGCCGCCGTGTAAAGCTGTACATTGGAAGCGATCAGAACATTGTTTCCGATTTCGATTTTATTGCAGTCCACAAAGGTGCAGTTCATGTTAATGGACACATTGTTTCCGATATGGATATTGTATCCGTAATCGCAGAGAAAAGGCTGGGCTACCGAAACGTTTGTGCCGGCCTCATAGAACAGACGGTCAAGAATTTTTCTCTTTTCTTCCTTCTGCTCATACTGCAGGGCATTGTATTCTTTCAGCAGCTTCCTGGCTTTCGCCTTTAAGGACAAAAAAATCTCGTTGTGGCAGTCGTAGTATTCACCGGCCATGCATTTTTCCAGTTCTGTCAAGCTTACACCTCCTGAAATGAGTTTGTTTCAGTATAAGAAAAAACCTGTTGCAGTGCAAGCAACAGGCTGTTTCGATTTATCCGCGGCATTCTCAGGGCATATTCCTTCTGATTCTTTATTCTGCAGTTCTCAGCCGCTCCGTAATGCTTCCCCTGGAGATGAAATGCAGGCAGCCAAGGGGGACTGCGGCGGACAGGACCAGCACGCCTGCCAGAGTAAGCGCGAGGGGCGTCACGGAAAAGGTGTAGACCATGCACCAGGAGCCAATCCCTTCTATGACGGACGGCATGACAAACCGCGCGAAGAGGAAGGTCAGCGGTCCGGTGGCAAGAAACATCAGCGCCGCGTGGAAGATGCCTTCCAGAAGAAGAAGCGTCTGAAGCTGGGAATGTGTCATTCCCAGGCTTTCATAGACGGCAAATTCACGCCGCCGGTTTACGGCTTTGATAATCAGCATATTGGTAAAGTTCAGCAGAGCGATGCCCAGCAGAGCCACGCTTACAATCAGAGTGGGAAGGACCGTATTCAGCCGGCCGGCGGCGAAATTTTCCTGATATTCGCTGCGGCGGGTGATTCCTACGCCACGGTTCAGTCCCTGTTCATAGGCGTCAAGATAAGCCTCAAACGCCTCCTGGCGGCCATGATCGATGCTGACAGCGGCCTGACGCACACCCTGGTCCGGAAACAGCCGGTCAAAGGCGGCGGGGGCCATATAATAATAGATACAGAAGGAAGCCTCAGGACTGTTGGAGCCGTTTAAGATCATTCCGCTGTCGGCGATGGAGCCCAGGACTTCAAAGGTCTCTCCGGCCAGCGTGACAGTTTCCCCGGCGGCTTCCGACGAGAGGCCGGCGGCATTTGCTCCGGCTGTGAGCACCACATTTCCGGACGCGAAGGCATCTGCGTCAAAGGACCCGCTGGTAAAGGATACATTTTCCAGAATGTAGTCCAGGTATTCTCCCTCGAGAGAAACTGCGACGCCCATATATTCTCCGGTTTCTTCCAGGCGCTCCAGTCCCTCGATCCAGAGGGGCTGTCCCTCCATCATTTCCCGGCGGGCGGGGCCGCCCTCTTCCTCGGAGGCGTTGTAATAGCTGATAAGGCGCTGCCGCAGTTCTTCAGACGCGGTCAGGGAAAGCTCCCGGGTTTTCAGCGCGCTCACGTGGAGGACTTCCGGACGGGAGCGGAGCTCCTCAATGGTTTCATCGGTGATGGAATGGTTGTTCTGGTTGTACTGCTGTACGGAAAGATAGGCCGATCCGTCGGCAATGGTGTAGTCCCAGGGGGACATGGCCTCCAGGTAGAGGCCTTCTTTCAGGCTGATATACTGTATCCATACGGAGGTCAGAAGAAAAAGGGCCAGGAGCAGCGTTACCGCAGAGAGCAGCATCTTAAAGCGGTCCCGCAGAAGAGCGCGGAAGGCAAGGCCGGGAAGGCGGATTCTTCCGCTGCCGGAAGCGCTTTTTCTGCCGGGAACAGGCGTTTCGTCCAGAGACCGCAGAAGCCCGGCGGGCGTCATGCGGGACAGGCGTCTGGCCGGCAGAAGATAAGAGAGCAGTGTCGTGCCAAGGGAAAGGACTGCTCCTGCGAAAAAGGGTCCCCAGGAGAGAAAGTAAAGGGCCGGATTCTCTTCCATGCCGGAGACGATCCGGCTTGTGACTGCCAGATGAAGCAGAAAACCAATGAGAAAACCGGGGAGGACTCCCAGCAGGGAGACAGCACAGGCCTTCTCCGCCAGAAAGACGCGGATCTGCCGGGGCGTCATGCCGAGGGCTTTGACCTCAGCAAAAAACAGGCCGTCCTGGCCGGAAGCGATATGGACAATGCCGTAGATCATCAGAAAGCCGCAGATCAGCACAAGGATCGCCGGATAGTAGTAGGGCATGGCATTGCTCTGGGCCTGTTCCATCCGGGCGCTGTTGAAGGCCAGATTGGTTGTGCAGCCGGCGCCTGCGATTCCCTGACTGGCCAGAAGCTGTTCCGCCTGCGCTTCCAGATTCCGGGGCTGGTAAAGGGTGACGCCAAGAGTGGTATTCCGGGCAGTCTCTGCGTCATACTCCGGGTAGAGGTCCCGGGCGGTTTCCTCCGTAATCCAGGCGCAGGCCTCTGAGAAATTTGTGGGGCTGGCCCACCAGCCGCAGAGGGTGAAGGAGCTGGTGTGGGAGATCCCTTCCGGATCTGTCCAGGAAAGCTCCACCGGAGCGCCTTCTTCACGGAGAATACCCAGAGAATCCATCGTAAATTCGTCCAGAGCGATTTCTCCTTTCTGTTCCGGCAGGCGGCCGGAGGTGGGAATGGACAGAACGGTTTCCGCGTAATCCCGGTCAGTGACCGCCAGCTTTACCTGCCGCTGTCCGATGACGGCATCCGTAAGCTGTCCCACGGAGCTCAGGCGGACAGAGGACCTTATGGCGGCGTCCCGGGAAAGGATGTCTGCCTGGTGCTCCGTCAGCCCTGTATAGAGGATATGGCTGGTGGAGCCGTAGGTATACTGGTAGTTCAGAAGATAGGCTCCTTCTATGGAGCCGGCCAGCAGAAAGACAAAGGAATAAAGTCCGGTGACCAGGGCGCAGGCCAGGATCAGGATCAGATTTTTCACGCGGTGGAAACGGAAGTCCCGGCGGACCAGCCTCCCGCAGATGTTCAGATTGTTGTTTACAAGCATGGAAAGACCTCCTTACGCACGGATTCTGCCGTCTTCGATCCGGATGACCCGGTCGGCCATCTGGGCGATCTCCAGGTTGTGGGTGATTATGACGAGAGTCTGTTTCCAGGTTTCCACAGAAAGCTTCAGAAGACCCAGCACGTTCTGGCTGCTTTTACTGTCCAGGTTTCCGGTGGGCTCGTCCGCCAGAATGACGGATGGCTTGGCGATCAGGGCACGGGCAATCGCCACACGCTGCTGGCCGCCTCCCGAGAGCTGATTCGGGTAAGCGTTCTGCCGGTCTTCCAGATGCAGAAGCGAAAGAATCTCCTGAAAAAAGACGGGGTCCGGCGTGCTTCCCGCCAGGCTTAAGGGAAATAACATGTTTTCCTTTACCGTAAGCGTGGGAATCAGATTGAAATTCTGGTAGACGAAGCCCACCTTGCCGCGGCGGAAGACAGCCAGTTCTTTTTCCTTCAGTCCGGCCAGGCTTACGCCGTCCACGATGACTTCTCCTTCGTCCGGAGTGTCCAGTCCCCCAAGCATATTGAGAAGGGTGGTTTTCCCGGAGCCGGAAGCGCCGATGATGGCGGTGAATTTTCCCTTTTTGATGGCAAGATCGATGCCGTCCAGGGCGGCGGCTTCCTGCCCGCGGTAAAAGCGCTGGAAGATATCGTTGTAATGCTCCTCGGGAATCCCTGTGCCCGTGTCCGTAATGTCAATGCGGGTGTAGAACTGCCAGGGGCGCACGGTAATGGCGACGCTTCCGCCGCCGGGCGTATATTTGACGGCGTTGTCCAGAATGTTGCCAAGAGCCTCCGCGGTCCATTTGGGATCGTGCTGCACGGTAATCCCGCTGTCGCAGTCTGCCAGAAGCGCGATGCCCTTTTCTTCCGCCCTGGCCCAGACGGTACTCATGGCGGCGGCAATGGTATCCTTTAAGGGCGCTTCCGTTATATGAAGGGCAAAGGTTCCGGTTTCCAGACGGGACATTTTGATCAGGGACTGCAAAAGAAAATCCAGCTTGTCGATCTGACCGTTCATGGTTCCCAGAAATTCGTTCCGCTTTTCCGCGGGAAGCGCGGGATTTTTCAGAATTCCCGCATAGAGACGCAGGTTTGCCACAGGTGTCTTCACCTGATGGGAGATATCACTGACCAGTCCCTGAATAGTCTCTTTGTCCTTCTGGCTCTGGAGCTTTCCCTCGTTCATAATGTCGTAATATTGCAGAAGCTTACCCTGGACCCGGGAGGTCAGGGAATCCTCGTAAGGATGATAATCCTCCGGCTGGCGGCCGGACATAAGCGCGTCCAGGGTCTCGCAGATCTCGCCCGCAAAGGAGGAGATCTGAAGGCGCTGATACCAGTTCAGCAGCCCTGCGGCTGCAAGAATTCCGGCGCAGACCGCAAGCAGACAAAAGCGGACGGAGGCTCTGGGGACGAATTTCCACAGAAGCCAGAGCAGGAGAGCGATGAGCAGAAGCATGAGAAGAAGGATGGAAAAACGCAGAAATTTTATGTTTTTATGCTTTCTCATGTATTTCCTCCTGTCCAGATATAGCCCATGCCCCGGACTGTCTTAATGTAGGGATGGTCATCGTCTTCGATTTTGGCCCGCAGACGGTTCATGGTCACGGTGAGGGTATGATCATCGATGAAATTTCCGCCGCTGTCCCAGAGACGCTCCAAAAGAAGCTGGCGGGTGAGAATCCGCCCGGAATTCTCCGTCAGCGTCTTCAGAAGCTTGTATTCGTTGGGGGTGATGGCCAGCTTTTCTCCGCCGCGGACTGCGGTGAGAGAAGAAAAATCGAGAAGCAGAAAGCCGTCGCTCCAGCGGTCTGTCGGAACAGAGGACTTCTCCTTTCCTCGCCGCAGCGCCACTTCTATCCGCCGCAGCAGGATTTTCATGTTGAAGGGCTTGGTTACATAGTCCTCAGCGCCCATGTCAAAGCCGGAGAGCACATCTTCCTCCAGATCATTGGCCGTCAGAAAGATGACCGGAAGCTCTGGGCGGAGCTCCTTGATTTCCCGGCACAGGTCAAAGCCGTTCCCGTCCGGCAGATTTACGTCCAGAAGGGCCAGGGAAAAGCGCTCCTCCCGCACAAGATAGCGGGCTTTGGCGCAGGTATAGGCAGCGGCAGAGGAATAGCCGCCTGTATCCAGTTCAAAACAAAGACCGGCGTTCAGGGCCAGGTCGTCTTCCACTACTAAGATCCGTTCCATAAAAACAGCACTCCTCACAATGAATCGTCCTCCTGCGGCTGCAGCAAGACACAAATTTAAGTATATCAAAAAATCTGTAAATGAAAAGAGGCAGATAGGAAGGAGGAAAAGCAGATTGACATAAGAAAACCCGTCTGTTATTTTTGGAATAAGGTGGAGTCCCTGTGAAAATAAAAAACATAATTATTGCAGGCCTTATAACAGGTTTTCTTGTCTGTACTGCCGGATGCGGAATAAAAGAGGCTTCGCAGTACCCCTGGAAGATTACAGAAAGTGAAAGAGACATCAGAAACGCAGACGATAGGATCGTGCTTCAGGCTGAGAAAGCTTCTGTGACAGCGGAAGGGATGCGGATATCCACACAAAATAACAGTGACGCAGAGATCACCTTCGGGACAGAGTACTTTATCCAGTTGAGAGAAGATGGTTCCTGGTATGATATTGATGCGGATACTGACTGGACGATGGAGCTGGTGCGGATCGCGGGCTGGAACGGCTGAACAGATGAAAAGATACGCCAGGAAGGGCAGAAGCGGACAGTGGCCGCAAATTGAAAAACAGAAGACTTGGGAATAGACGGAAGCGCTTCGATGTGCTATAATCATAACGTCGGCCTGGGCCGCGTCCGCTTGGCTCACTGCCGCGGAAATAAAGGGAGAACTCAGGCGGGAGCGGGGCATTCCGCACCGCTTTGGAAAAACAGCCGCAGGAAGATGAAACCGGCAGGAAAACGACAGCGGCGGGAAGAACGGGAGGAAGCAGACAGATGGCAAATGTGACATTTCAATTTGAAAACGGGGAAAAGGTGATGGTCTCCACTATGGCAGGAGAGAATCTTCTGGAGACCGCGCGCAAATCGAATGTGGTGATTGACGCGCCCTGTTCCGGAAACGGCTCCTGCGGAAAGTGCAGGGTGAAGCTTTTAAGCGGAAAACTGGATTCCAGACAGACCCGCCATATCAGCGATGAAGAATACGCGGAGGGATGGCGCCTGGCCTGCTGCAGCCATGTGGCGGGAGACGTGGAGATTATGGTTCCGGATATTGCGTCTGCCTACAGAAGCCGCATGAAGGTGGCTGATTTGAGCTCCCCGGAAGAAGTAAGAATCTTTGATGAGTCCAAAGAGAAGGTGGAGGAAGCGGGACTTCCGATGAAGAACAATCTCAGGATTGTATCCGTAAAAATGAATCCGCCAAGTCTGGACGATACAATGCCGGATATCGAACGGCTGATCCGGGCCCTTCAGAAAGAGACGGGGATTGAGCACGTACGGGTGCCTTATTCTGTGCTGCGCCGTCTGCCGGATGTGCTCAGGAGCAGCGATTTTGATGTGCAGTGTGTGATCAGCCAGAGTAAGAGCCATGTCTTTGTCTATGAAGTATCAGGAAGCAATGAGAATCTGATTGTGGGAGGCCTGGCGGTCGATATCGGAACCACCTCAGTGGCGGCTGTCATAGTCGATATGACCAACGGAAAGATCCTGGCCAAGGCTTCCACTGGAAACGGACAGATTCGTTATGGAGCGGATGTTATCAACCGTATTATCGAATCCACGAAGCCCGGCGGACAAAAGCGGCTGCAGGACGCTATCGTTTCTGAGACGCTGAATCCGCTGATTCAGCAGATGTGCCGGGCGGCAGGAATCAGTCCCCGCCATATTTTCCGTCTGGCAGTGGCGGGCAATGCCACGATGAATCACCTGCTGATGGGGATCAACGCGGACCCGCTGCGGATGGAGCCGTATATTCCGGCCTTCTTTAAGACGAATTCCTTCTATGCGTCGGATATCCATCTGAACGTGCATCCGGACGCACATATTATCATGGCGCCCAATATCGGAAGCTATGTGGGAGGAGATATCACGGCGGGCACACTGGTCAGCATGCTGTGGAACCAGCCCCACTTCTCACTGTTCATCGATCTGGGAACCAACGGCGAGCTGGTATTCGGAAACTCTGATTTCATGATGAGCTGCGCCTGCTCCGCAGGACCGGCCTTCGAAGGAGGCGATATCAGCTGCGGCATGCGCGCCACAGACGGCGCCATCGAGGCATGTACGATTGACAAGGAGACCATGGAACCCACGTTCCAGATCATCGGAGACGAGGGACAGAAACCGGTAGGCCTGTGTGGTTCCGGTATCATTGACGTAATTGCGGAGCTGTTCCGCTGCGGCATGATCAGCCCCAAGGGAAAATTTATCCGGGAAGGAAAGAGAATCAAGCACGACGCCTACGGTATGGGAAGCTACGTGCTGGCCTTTGAAGAAGAGGCAGAGGGCACGAAGGATGTAGAGATCACCGAGGTGGATATTGACAATTTTATCCGTGCCAAGGGAGCGATTTTCTCTGCGGTCCGCACGATGCTGAAGAGCCTGGATTTCGACATCAGCATGATCGAGCAGGTATATGTGGCCGGAGGAATCGGAAGCGGCATCAACATGCAGAATGCTATCAATATCGGCATGTTCCCGGATATTCCCATCGAGTATTATCACTATATCGGCAATTCCTCCCTGTCCGGCGCCTATGCCATGCTGCTTTCCACAAAAGCAGAGCGCAAGGTCTATGAGCTGGCCCAGAACATGACTTATCTGGAGCTTTCCACGGAGCCTGGATACATGGATGAGTTCGTGGCCTGCTGCTTCCTGCCTCATACGGACAGCAGCCTGTTTCCGTCAGTGACTCAGAAATAGACAGAGACAGGAAACGGCGGCGGAAAACAGAGACAGAAATTAGAGCAGAAACATAAATGAGCAGATACGCATACCGGCCGGAGCTATATGTCCCGGCCGGCGTGCTGTCATAAAGCATGAGACTGTGTCGGGAAGAAAATCCTGAGAGGGTCTCAGGAAAGAGAGATGAAAATATGGATTTCCCTTATGAAAAGGACAATAAAGAACGGATTCCCCTGGAGCATTATCTGAGCGAATACCGGAATATCGATCCGAAGGAAGCGGCCGAGCGCTGCGGTGTAGAGTATGACGAGGAGAAGCAGCAGTTTCATATCCGGCTGATGGGCTTCCGCTATCTGGTAGATTTTCCGGAATTTGCGGTGCACAAGGAAGACGAGAATGAGGAGGGCGCTTTTCTTCTGCTGGACATGGTTCCGGCGAAGATCATTGTGCTGCGGTTCCTGATCTCGGCGCAGATGGTAAAGAGCAGCGGCAAATATCTGACCTACCGGGAGGTTCCCTGGGGCGAGGTCTATTTCCGCCAGTTTGAGGGACGCTGCCTGATGAGGCTGAAATTCGGCTTCGGCTTCAAGCTGGACAAATTTGCGGAAGGCATGGAAAAAATACCAGGCGTGAAGAAGCTGAGCCTGGGCGATGTGTCCTATGAATTTGAATTCATCAATGGTCTTCATGTGCGCTTCATTCTCTGGGCCGGAGACGAGGAGTTCCCGCCATCCTCTCAGATCCTCTTTGAGGACAACTTCCCCTATGCGTACCAGGCAGAGGACCTGGCTGTGGTGGGTGATATTTCCATTACTACACTGAAAACATTAGCGGCTTAAAAAGCCGGCAGCAAGGAGACAGGAGCAATGAAGGAGTCAAAAAAAGCGATTCTGGTAGTGAGCTTTGGAACAAGCTTTCACCGGACCAGAGAAAAGACCATTGACAGAATCGAAAAGGATATTGAGGAGGCGTATCCGGAGTACCGGATCTACCGGGCCTGGACCAGCAAAATGATTATCGCGAAGCTGCTGCGCCGGGATCGGATCCAGGTTCCGACTGTGGCAGAAGCGGTGGAGCAGATGATCGAAGACGGAATCACGGAGCTGATTGTGCAGCCCACCCATGTGATCAACGGAGTGGAAAACGATCTGATGAAGGAGGATGTGCTGGGGAGGCGGGACGCTTTTGAAAGCGTGGCCTTCGGTGATCCGCTGCTGACCTCCCAGGAAGACAATGAGGCAGTGATTCATGCGGTGATGGAAGAGTTTCCGGACTTGAAGGAAGACGAGGCGCTGGTACTGATGGGACATGGAACCACGCACTATGCCAATTCCATCTATGCGGCCCTGGATTATACGTTTAAGGATTTGGGATATTCCAGAGTATTCCTGGGAACAGTGGAGGCTTATCCGTCCATGGAATCCCTGAAAAAGCAGATCCGCGCGCTGGGGCCCAGAAGACTGATACTGGCGCCTTTTATGGTGGTGGCCGGCGACCATGCGATTCATGATATGTCCGGTGAGGATGAGGATTCCTGGAGAAGCCAGTTCGAGCGGGAGGGCTATGAAGTGGCCTGCCAGATGAAGGGACTCGGTGAGTATCCGGGTGTGAGAAGGATCTATCTGAGGCATGTGCGTGCGGCGGAAGAGAGGCTTCAGGAGGTCTGTCCGGAGGGGGAAGACGCCCTGTACGGACAGCAGAAAAGAGAAAATTATACAGAGGAAAGCCAGACATTTCCTTTATGAGCAATATGAGAGAAAACAAGACGGAGTATCCGCTTTCAGGCAGATGCTCCGTCTTGTCTGATCTGCCGCGCTGCGGCAGGATTTGTATTGTGATATGCGGGCGCCTCTCTTTACTGCCGGGACGCTTTCAGCGTCGGTGAGACAGTCAGGATAATCCGTGAAAACGCCTTCATAAAGACGAAGAGCAGCACGGTATTGACGCCAAGGGAGACTACATTTTTAATGAGGCGGATGGTGAAGAGATATTCCCATTCCATGCCGTACATAAAATGAAGCCACAGGGTGTTGAGCGTACAGGCAATGATGAACTCCGCCAGCCCTGCCGCGAATGCGCGCAGAGGCGTGATCCTTGAGCGGTAGAGGATCATTCCGAAGAGGAAGCCCAGGAGCGCATAGCTGATGGTAAATCCCGGAAAGAACGGGCCTGTCTGGGGAGCTGCGAAAAAGCTGATGACGTCGCCCGTAAGTCCTGCGGCCATTCCCATGACGGGGCCGCCGTAGGCGGCTGCCGCGGCCAGTGCCAGAAAGGCAAAACGGAATTCAAGAAATTCGGTCATTTTGATGCTGAAGAAGGAGAGGGCCACGTAAGCTGCCACAAAAAGGCCGCAGAGACAAATGCTTTGTACCTTCTTCAGGTTTTGAAGCTGTTCCCGGAACGCAAAGGCGTCCTTAGAAAATAACTGCATAAAAAATACACCTCCTGTAGTGTGCCAGGTAAAATAAATAATATCGAGACTGTCCCAGCCCGATCTCCTCCACACATGAGATGTACTCATCTGCAGCAACGGGTGCGGATTATATATCGTAAGACCAAGCTCTCATGCTCTGCTTTTCGTTTCGCGGCGACTCCCCAGCCTGCGAACACTTGACGCATAAAATCCTACTTCGCTATTATTTATTTTCCAAAATGAGTGTTCCGCTTTTTGCGGAAATGACAGCCAGTCAGAAAGCTTATCCTGGCGTCTGAAGCAATTATAACATATTACTGTCAGAATGCAATGGATATTATTAAAATTTTAACAAAGATTTTGCCGGCACTTGCGCGCCGGGCGGGAATGTGGTATTCTGATAACCTGGTGTCGGTATATCAGGGAATCGTGTCTTTGGCACACCGGCGCCAGTCAGGCAACAAAAACACACTGCCGCCGCTTCGGGCGGCAGTTTTTATAAGACAGGAGCTTCGAAATTAAACAGAAGAGATGTGAAAGAGGTGGAAGTATGATTCTGCATGCGCTGGAACATGCGTTTCTGGATACTGTGAGAATGGTGCCCTTTTTGCTGGCGGCCTTTCTGGCTCTGGAAGCGCTGGAGCATTATTCGAATAACTATATGAACCGTGTGCTGGGAAAAGTGGGAAAGGCGGGCCCTGCCGTAGGAGCTGTGTTTGGCTGTGTTCCCCAATGCGGCTTTTCTGTGGCTGCCGCAAATCTGTATTCCGGGGGCGTGATTACCCCGGGAACGCTGCTGGCGGTGTTTCTTTCGACTTCCGATGAGGCGGTTCTGATTCTGCTGGGCAATCCGGGGAGCGGCCCGGTGATTGCGCGGCTTCTGCTGGGAAAGGTGCTGATCGGAATCGGGTTCGGCTATCTGGCAGATCTGGTGCTGAGAAATAAAAAGGAAGAGAAGCATATAGAAGACCTGTGCAGAAGCTGCGGCTGCAGCGATCATGGCGGCATCCTAAAGCCGGCCCTTAAGCACACGGTACGCCTGACGGCTTACATCCTGGTATTTACGTTTGTGCTGAATGTTCTTCTGGAGTGGATCGGAATGAATACGCTGACCGCCATTCTTGGACGGGATACCTGGTTTCAGCCCCTTTTGACGGCACTGCTGGGCCTGATTCCGAACTGCGCCTCTTCCATCCTGATTACAGAGCTTTACCTGGCGGGAGGCTTAAGCTTTGCGGCAGCTATGTCTGGTCTCTGCGCGGGAGCCGGCGTGGGACTGGCTGTGCTGTTTAAGACGAACAGGCCTATGAAAGAGAATCTGGGAATTCTGGCTCTGCTGTACGTGATTTCGGCTGCAGTGGGACTGCTTCTGGAGCTTGTTTTGTAACGGAAAAGTTTAAGGTTTTGTTAAGATTCCTTTGCTTATATGGTCAATTCTACGGAGATTTGCTATGATAAATCTCAGATTAACGGATTTGGAGGTCATTTTTTATGAAAAAACTGGGATGGTATTTTATGAGCATCGTTCCGCTGCTCAGTATGATAGGGATCCAGCTGATTGTCACCGTCGTTGTGATGACAGCCTGGCTGATTAGCTCCGGTTTTACAGGAATGACGCAGACATATACGGAAAATTCCATTGTGCTTGTCGTATGGATGCATGTATTCACGCTTGCTGTTATGGGGTTGTGGTATTATCTTTATGTGGTGCGCAGGCAGAAAAAAACAGGAATTCCCTTTGCGGGAAAATTCAGCTGGAAGGGTGTAGGCTATACGGTAATGCTGGCTTTCGGAGCGCAGTTCCTGATAGGTCTTCTTCTGACTGCATGGCAGCTTGCGGCGCCAGATATGATTGAGGCTTACAATCAGATGATCGAGGCCTCCGGTATTGCCACAACCAGCTTTTTGTCGATTCTGGCGACTGTGATTCTGGCTCCAATCGGTGAGGAGATTATTTTCCGCGGCCTTACCATAGAGTATTTGAAAAAGGCGGGAGCTGGATTCTGGGTCATCAATGCGATTCAGGCTTTGTTCTTCGGAATTGCGCATATGAATCTGGTGCAGGGAGCCTATGCGTTCCTTCTGGGAATGGTCTGCGGTTATGTGGTTCTGAAATATGAATCGCTTTTGGCGGGAATCGCCGTACATATGGTATTCAATGCGTATGGAACCTTTGTGACGCCTCTTCTGAACATGATTTTCGGGACGGAGCCGTCTGCGGCAGTGGAGATTGCTTCCTATGTAGTGGCTGTCGTACTGGGCGTGGGCCTGTCTGTGGGCGGCCTGAAGCTGATAAGAAAGGATCTGGAGGAAAAAGAAGAAAAAGCGGCTGGGGAAGATTCCGTGTATGAAGGCGCTTCTCCGATGATGCATTAGAAGGAGAAAATAATGCGGGGCAGCGGTATCCACTCAGATACCGCTGCCCCGTTTCGTGCTGGTCAGGATTTTTTTCCACATTCCTTCCGGAAAAGCAGCCAGGAATAGAGATACATTCCAGCGACACCGAGCAGAATCACTGCCAGTGTAAGGTTCGTCATCCAGGGAGAAGGGAAAATCCCGGATAAAATCATAAGTATTCCATAAATGCAGAAAAGGACGCCGCCTGCGGCATGGGTTTTCTTCCAGACGTAGGGACTTTCCAGAGCCCAGGGCGTCTTGATGCCAAAGGTGTAGTTGGACCGGATCTGCGGCATATAGTTGCCGATGACCAGAAGCAGGATGCCGATGCCGATGGGGACCACCCGGTTGATGCTGACGGGCCAGCCCATCATGGCTCCGTTGGAGACCCAGACGAAGGCGGTAAAGAGCAGAATGACAAAGACGCGGAAAATATCATAGGCCTTCTGGTGCTTTTCATAGCTGGCTTTGCGCGGATCGATTCTGGGAATCAGAAAAAACAGCAGGAACAGGATGAGCGGGACTGCGGCGAGCACCAGAGTGATGTATTTGCTGCCGAAGCCGTTTACTTCTCCGGCTGTGTTCCAGTGGATGGGAACCGTGTCCGGCATCTGCGGGAGCAGAAGACACTGTCCAATCAGCGATAAAATCGAAAGAACAAATAAGAAGATATTTATTTTTTTCATTTCTTTTTTCCTCCTTCAGAAAAATCAAAGAACCATTTCATCAGCTCCTGAAATATGGTCATATTCAGGCTGTATATAATGTTCTGGCCGTTCCGTTCATCCAGTACAAGGCCGGCGGACTTGAGCGTATTCAGGTGGTGGCTGATGGATGGCTTCGAAATATCAAAGCAGCCGGCAATCTCTCCGGCTGTCATGTCCCGATCTGCCAGAAGCTCCAGAATCCGGCGCCTGGTGGGATCAGAGAGGGCTTTAAAGGCATCGTTCAAATGGCGTTCCTCCTTTGTGCGGCTGTGTCTGGAACTGCAGGAGAACCTCCGGCTTCCGGCAGCTGCGGCGCAGTCAGATTTTGATGCTTAGATATTTATTAGATATTTAGATGATTTTCTAAATATCTAAGCAGATAATAGCATGCATAGCGGGAAATGTCAACAGATATTTCATAAGGTATATACATTTGTGAATTTGTGATATACTTCTTATGGAAAATAGATTGCAAAAAAACAGATGACCAGAGAATGGATTACAAAAGAATGAAAAAGCACGGCCGGGCAGCCCTGCTGCGCCGCCGTCAAAAGGAGAAGCAAAATGAACAGAGACAGATTGGTAAAGACATTTCAGGAGCTCACAGCCATCGACGCCCCGCCCTTCGACGAGCGGAAGATGGCGGACGAACTGACAGCCCGGCTGAGAAAACTGGGGTTCGTGGTTTCCGAGGACAGGGCAGGAGAATATTATGGAGGGACGGCAGGAAATCTCTACGCCTCCCGTCAGGGAAATATTCCCGGAAAACCCCTGCTTTTTTCCACACATATGGATACGGTAGAGCCTTCCAGGGGAAAGAAGGCGGTTCTTCACGAGGACGGACGGATCACCAGCGACGGGACTACGGTTTTGGGCGCAGACTGTATGGCGGGAACTGCGGCGATTCTGGAAGCGCTCACGGAGCTGTATGAAGAACAGGCGTGCTGCCGGGATCTCGAGCTTCTGTTTTTCATCGGGGAAGAAAAGCATTTGAAAGGCAGCGCAGTTTTTGACTTTACGAAGGTACAGGCGGAAGAATCCTATATTCTGGATTTGAGCGGGCCTCTGGGAACGGCGGCTGTGCAGGCGCCGACACTGATTGATTTTTCCATCACCGTGCACGGAAAGGCTGCCCATGCGGGGTTTGCGCCCGAACAGGGGGTTCACTCTATCAAAATCGCGGCGGAAGCCATGACACGGATAGAGCTGGGAAGGGTTGGAGACAGCATGACGGTGAATATCGGCTATATCGAAGGAGGCGTGAAGGCGACCAATATCGTCCCGGAATGCTGCCGTCTGCTTGGCGAAATCCGCAGCTATTCCCATGAGCAGGCATTGGGAGAGATGAAGAGGATAGAAAAAATTTTCCAGGAGGAGGCAGAAAAGGCCGGCGGAAGCTGCGAGGCAGATTTCACGGTTCCGATACAGGCTTACCGTGTACAGGAGACCCATCCATGTGTGCGGCGGTTCCGGAGAGCCTGTGAGCGTCTGAAGCTTCCGGTCAGGCTTGTTCCGACCTTTGGGGGAAGTGACCAGAGCAATCTGGCCCGGCACGGCATTTCAGGGCTTGTATTGGCCAGCGCCATGGAGCAGGTGCATTCCTGCGCGGAGTATACGACTGTGTCCGGCCTTGAGACGGTGACGGAGCTGGTGAAGCTTCTGATGCAGGATGCAGAATAGGATGGAAAATGCGGCTGGCAATGCGGCAGTGCTGGTTTGTATTTTTTCAGAATCATCCGTATGTCTGGTAGATTTTTCAGAGAAAATATGGTAAAGTAAAAGCCACAGGTTGACAGAAGGATATTGGGAGCATATGCAGAAAATAGGATTGAAGGAGGAAAAGATTATGTCAGTGATAAAGGTTACAGAGCAGAATTTTGAGGCGGAGGTGCTGAATTCCGACGTTCCGGTGCTGGTGGATTTCTGGGCCGTATGGTGTGGACCCTGTCAGATGCAGGGACCGATCATCGATGAGCTTTCAGAAGAGGTTTCCGGTGTGAAATTCGGAAAGCTCAACGTGGATGAGAATATGAGCCTGGCGCAGAAATACCGCGTAGCGAGCATCCCGACCCTGCTGGTATTTAAGGACGGCAAGATTGCGGCCTCTGCCATCGGACTGCAGTCCAAGGATGGGCTGAAGAAGCTTCTGGGAGTGTAATACATGTCAGAATATGATGTCATTATCGTGGGAAACGGGCCTGCCGGCCTGTCGGCGGCGCTCTATACCAGCCGGGCGGGCTTAAGCACTCTTGTAATAGGAAAGGATCAGGGGGCTCTGGCGAAGGCAGAGCGGATCGAAAATTATTTCGGCATGGCAGAGCCCATATCCGGCTGTGAGCTGGTGGAAAACACAAAGATTCAGGCCCGAAATCTGGGAGCGGATCTGGTGACAGATGAGATTTTCCATATTTCCTGGAATCAGGGCTTTACACTGGAAGGCCGGGCGGGAAGCTATCAGGCAAAGGCGGTTCTTCTGGCTACGGGAAGCGCGCGTAAAAAAGCGGATATCGACGGAATTTCCCGGCTGGAGGGCCATGGCGTCAGCTACTGCGCTATCTGCGACGCCTTTTTCTACCGGGGACGAAAGGTGGCTGTCCTGGGAAATGAGGAGTACGCGGTTCATGAGCTGGGCCAGCTGCTTCCTGTGGCGGGTTCGGCTGTGCTTCTGACCAACGGACAGGAGCTTCAGGCGGACGCTCCGGAAGGCGTGCCGGTGATGACCGGAAGGATCCGGTCCATAGACGGTCAGGAAGAGGTGACAGGCGTCACCTTCGAGGATGGAAGCAGGATAGAGCTGGACGGTCTCTTTGTGGCTCTTGGAAGCGCCGGGGCTGTAGACTTGGCCAGAAAAATAGGAGCCCTGACTGATGGGCGTAAGATAGAGACGGATGAAAGCATGGCGACCAATGTGCCGGGCCTTTACGCGGCAGGCGACTGCACGGGAGGACTGCTGCAGATTTCCACTGCTGTGGGAGAGGGTGCAAAGGCGGCCATGAGCATGATCAAATTTGTGAGACAGCAGAAGAAGGAGTGACAGGAGACAGACTCCGAAAAGCAGTATCAGATTTCAGGCAAAAAAGGAGAAGCGGATGAGAGGAATTTACACCAATATAGTCGAAATCCGGCAGAAGGTTTTTACGGAGGTGGCCCGCCTGGCCTATGAGGGCGGCGATTATTCCCGTATCATAAATCTGCCCTATAAGATTATCCCCGGCGAGGTGGCGACCTACCGGGAAAGCGTATTCCTGGAGCGGGCAATCGTGGAGGAAAGACTCCGCCTGGCCATAGGCCTCCCCTTACGCAAGATGACGGAGCATGCTCCGGTATCCCAGGGAATCGAGGAAAGTGCGATTGCGGAGAAATACTACGATCCGCCCCTGGTCAATATCATCAAATTTGCCTGTCATGCCTGCCCTGACGGAGAGGTGCGCGTGACGGATTCCTGCCAGGGCTGTTTGGCGCACCCCTGCAGCGAGGTCTGCCCGAAGGATGCGATTTCCATTGTAAACGGGCGCTCCGTGATCGATCCGGACAAATGCATCCGGTGCGGACGCTGCATTACGGCCTGCCCCTACAATGCAATCATAAAGATGGAGCGTCCCTGCTCCAAAGCCTGCGGCGTGGACGCCATCGGAACGGACGATTTGGGACGGGCGGACATTGATTACAACAAATGTGTTTCCTGCGGCATGTGCCTGGTGAACTGTCCCTTTGGAGCGATTGCCGATAAGAGCCAGATATTCCAGACGATTCACGCGATTAAGAGCGACACCCCGGTTTACGCGGCCCTGGCTCCTGCTTTCGTGGGCCAGTGGGGAAAGGATCTGCCGCCGGAAAAAGTGAGGGAAGCGTTCAAGCTTCTGGGCTTTGAGGACGTCATTGAGGTGGCGGTGGGCGCCGATCTCTGTACGATAGAGGAAGCCCACGATTTCATGGAAGAGGTGCCGGACAAGCTCCCGTTTATGGGAACCTCCTGCTGTCCCGCCTGGTCGGAGATGGCAAAGATGCTGTATCCGGAGTACGCGAAATGTATCTCCATGGCGCTGACGCCCATGGTGCTGACCGGCCGCCTGATCAAGAAAAAGCATCCCGGCTGCAAGGTGGTATTTATCGGTCCATGCTCTGCCAAGAAGCTGGAGGCAAGCCGGGCGGATATCCGGAGCGACGTGGACTTTGTGCTGACCTTCGAGGAGGTCATGGGCATGTTTGAGGCAAAGGAGATTGATTTCACGCAGATTACGGGAGCGGATAATCTGTCCGGATCCAGTGCGGACGGCCGGGGCTTTGCGGTCAGCGGCGGTGTGGCAAACGCAGTGGTGAACTGCATCAAAGAGCTTGATCCGGAGCGCGAGGTTAAGGTAATGTCTGCGGAAGGCCTGCGTGAATGCCGGGCCATGCTGGATGAGGCGAAAAAGGGAACCTACGACGGTTACCTTCTGGAAGGCATGGGATGTCCCGGAGGCTGTGTGGGCGGCGCAGGGATCCTGCAGAGCCCGACCAAGGCCAAAGGACAGGTAAAGCTGATTATGAAGAAGGCCAAAAACAAGGGCGTTCTTTCCAGCGATTACAAGGATATACTGAAAAGTCTGGAGGAAGAGTAAATGAAACTGATGATTGCATCCGATATCCACGGTTCTGCGTATTACTGCAGAAAGCTTTTGGAGGCTTATGACAGAGAACAGGCGGAAAAGCTTCTTCTTCTGGGAGACGTACTCTATCATGGCCCCAGAAATGATCTGCCGAAGGAGTATGCGCCCAAGGAAGTGATTGCCATGCTGAATCCAAGAAAGCAGGAGATTCTGTGCGTCCGCGGCAACTGTGACACGGAAGTGGATCAGATGGTGCTGGAATTTCCGATTATGGCGGAATACTGTATTCTCTATCTGAATGACCGGATGATTTTTGCCACGCACGGCCATGTGTTCAACGAGCAGAATCTGCCGATGCTGAAGAAAGGGGATATCCTGCTTCACGGCCATACCCATGTGCCGGTGTGCCATGAAACGGAGAGCTACACGTATCTCAATCCCGGCTCCGTCTCCATTCCCAAGGAGAACAGCTGGCATGGCTATATGATTCTGGAGGATGGAAGGTTTGTCTGGAAGGATCTGGACGGGGAAGTGAAAAAAGAATTCTGCCCGTAAGCACAGCAGAAGAGAGAAGGAAAACTGGCCGTCTGCAGAGAGGAAAAGCGGTACTCTGCAGGCGGCTTTTCTGCGCTTTCCGCAGACGGCTCCGATGTACAGGGGGTATGGCGCTCTGACACGCCGGCGCGGCAGGAAGAGTATGGATAAACTGTTGCAAATTCCCTGGAAAGGGTCCGCATAAATGAGCAAAATACCTTGAAAAAAGACGAAAAAAAAGATATAATTATTATAACTTTGTGAAGAAAAACTGTTATTTGAAGCGGAGAGAGAAATTTATGCATAATTTTAGAAAAATGAGTCGGCGCGTGATCGCGGCTGTGCTGGCTTTCAGTATGTGTTTTTCTATAGAGGCATTTGCTACAGAATCTGAGATCAAGAAGCAGCAAAAGGAGACACAGAAGCAGCTGGACGCTATCAATCAGGAGATGAAATCCATCGAGAGCCAGAGAGACAGCATACTCGCAGAGATTGACGCCTTGAATTCCGATCTGGTGGATGTGGTGCTGAATATGGAGCTGCTGGAGGCGGATCTGGCTGCAAAGGAAGAGGAGCTGGCTCAGGCCCAGACAGATTACGAGGCGGCCAAGCAGAAGGAAGAAGAACAGTATGAGGCCATGAAGCTTCGAATACAGTACATATATGAGGAAGGCGATATGGATTATCTGACGCTTTTCCTGGAGGCAGACAGCTTTGCAGATTTTCTGAACCGGGCGGATTTTGCCAGAGAGATTCAGACCAAGGACCGGGAGCTGCTGGTGGAGTATCAGGAGACTAAGGCTCAGGTAGAAGAGCTGATGGATCAGCTGGAACAGGAAAAGGCGGATATGGAAGCCCTGGAAGCGGAGTATGAGGAGGAGAAGGCATCTATGGAGGCGACTCTGGCTCAGAAGCAGGCGGAGGAGGCTGATTATGAGACTCAGCTCGCAAATGCAAAGGCTCAGGCTTCCGCATACACAAAGAAGCTCCAGGAGCAGCAGAGCCAGTTAAAAAGGCTGGAGGCTGAGCGTCTTGCGAAGGAAAAGGCGGCGTCCGCATCCAACAAGGGAACATCCTCAGGCAGTTCCGGTTCGTCCTCGGGCAGCTCGGGTTCCAATTCCGGTTCGTCCGGCTCCAGCGCCCCCGTTTCGGGCAACAGCTCGACAGGAGTGTCTATTGCGAATTATGCGCTGCAGTTTGTGGGCAATCCCTATGTCAGCGGCGGGACAAGCCTGACCAATGGCGCGGACTGTTCGGGATTCACCATGTCTGTATTTGCGCATTTCGGAATTTCGATTCCGAGGACATCAGATCAGCAGGGACGTGCGGGCCGTGAGGTGAGCTATTCCGAGGCCCAGGCCGGTGATATTATTTACTACGGCGGTCATGTGGCGATTTATCTGGGCGGAGGACGTATTGTCCACGCCAGCACGGAGAAGACGGGCATCAAGACAGGCACGGCAACCTACCGGACGATTAAATCGGTGCGCAGATATTATTAATGGGTAAGAAGAAAAGAAACTGCGGCGCTGTATCGTTATACAGAGAGTGAAAGCTTTTGAAAGCCTATCAGGGCTGCTGCAAAGCGGAGTTATCTGCTTTGCAGCAGCCCTTTTTGCGCGCAAAAATAAATTCTTAAGATTTCGGGAAGATACTTGACTATATTATATATATATGATATATACAATATATAAAATATAACACGCCCGGAAATCTGAAATCTGGACTGTGCTATATGATAACACCTTAGCATCGGTGGACTGAGGCGTATGGCCCCTTGTACACCGGCGCTGCTGCGCAGAATGAGGAAGAGGTACTATGGACATTATTATCAGCAATTCAAGCGGCAGGCCGATCTACGAACAGATCACCTCCCAGATCAAAGGACTGATTATGAACGGAACCTTAAAGCCCGGCGATCCGCTGCCCTCCATGCGTCTTCTGGCGAAGGAGCTTCGGATCAGTGTGATTACCACGAAGCGGGCCTATGAGGATCTGGAACGGGATGGCTTTATTACGACCATCGTAGGAAAGGGCAGCTTTGTCCAGGAGGCGGATCAGGAGTTTGTCCGGGAAGAGCGGCTGAAGGCCGTGGAAGGCTATCTGCAGGCGGCGGTAGACGCGGCCAGGCAGTGCGGTATGGAAGAACAGGAAGCTATTGAAATTTTGAAAGTGCTGTTTGAGGAGATGTAGTTATGGAATATGCGATCGATGTACAGGGATTAACGAAGCATTATCCGGGCTTTGCGCTGGAGCATGTAAGCTTTTCAGTACCGTCCGGTTCCATTGTGGGATTTATCGGGGAAAATGGAGCGGGGAAAAGCACGACCATCAAAGCGGTTCTGGACCTGATTCAGAAGGATGGAGGCGAAATTACGCTTCTTGGAAAGAAGGACGGTGCAGCGCTGCGTGAGGTCAAGGAGCAGATTGGGGTCGTCTTTGACGAGAGCTATTTTCCGGATAATCTGCGGGTGCCGGATGTGGACACGATTATGAGGTGTATTTTTCGGAACTGGGAGAGTGAAAAATTCCTGTCCTATTGCAGGAGGTTTGAGCTTCCGGAGAAAAAGATGGTAAAGACGTTTTCCAGGGGGATGAAGATGAAGCTCTCTATTGCTGTGGCTCTTTCACACCAGACAAAGCTTCTGATTCTCGACGAGGCGACCAGCGGACTGGACCCGGTCGTGAGAAATGAGATTCTGGACATTTTTCAGGAATTTATACAGGAAGAGGATCACACGGTCTTTTTATCTTCTCATATCACAAGTGATATTGAGAGGATTGCGGATTATATTCTGCTGATTCATAAGGGGAAAATGCTGCTGTTTGAGGATAAGGATACGCTGCGCTACGAATATGGGATCGTGCGCTGTACCCGGGAGCGGGCGGAACAGATTGAGAAATCCCAGATCGTGGGCCTGCGTGAGAACCAGTTTGAGACGGAAATACTGGTGAAACATGCCGGAAAGCTGCAGAATGCGGCGGATCTGGTGGTGGACCGGGCTTCTCTGGACGATATTCTTTTATTTACCGTGAAAAAAGACAGGAAAGAGAGAGGGGAAAGAGGATGAAAGGACTTTTGATTAAGGATCTCTGTAATCTGCGCCAGATAGCGAAGCAGACGCTGATTGTTCTGGCTGTGCTGGCGGCCTGGTGCCTGTTTCTGAATAATTCTCAGATCTTTTCCATGATGATGATTATATACTGTATGATGCTGATTTTTACTGCCATGAGCTACGACGAGATGGCGAACTTCGACAAGTACGCGCTGACACTGCCGGTGACCAGGCGTGATCTGGTGAAGACGAAATACGCGCTGCTTTTGATTCTGTTCGCTGTGGGTATTCTGGTAGGGCTTCTGGGAGAAGGAGTTTTCTATCTGACCCGCGGCGGAGGAGGGATATCTCTGACAGAGCATGCAATTTCCCTGTTTTCGGTGGCCTGCCTGTATCTGATGGCCTTTGCCGTGCTGATGCCGTTTATTTTCCGGCTGGGGATGGAGAAGGCGAGACTGCTTCTGGCGCTTATCTTCGTGATCGCCTTTGGAGTGATTTACGGCGGCGTGATTCTGGTCAGAAATATGGGAATTGAGATCACAGACCAGCTTGTAGCAGGAGTGATCGCGGCAGGACTCGTGCTTGCTGTGGCAGGCTTTTTCCTCTCATATCTGATTTCGGTGAACATTGTGCAGAAAAAAGAGTGGTAGAGCCTGCGCGGAGCCGGTGTACAGGACCTTGAATGCAGCAGGGAAAAAATTGATAAAAAAATAACAATTTTGCGAAAAAAGGGTTGCATCTCTTCCGAATATCCTTTATAATACAAAACAGAAATAATAACTATTATTGATTAAACGAGTACAGGAGGAAGCAACCTTATGAAGACAGTTATCATTGGCGCAAATCATGCCGGCATCGCTGCGGCAAACACTCTTCTTGACAACTATCCGGAGCAGAAGGTGGTTATGATTGACCGGAACACGAATCTGAGCTACCTGGGATGCGGAACGGCGCTCTGGGTAGGCCGCCAGATTGATTTTTATGAAAACCTGTTTTATACAAATAAAGAGGCCTTTGAGGCGAAGGGCGCGGAAATCCACATGGAGACATCCGTGACGCGGATCGACTTCGGGGCAAAGACCGTGTACTGTGAGAAGAAGGACGGAACCACCTTTGAGGAAAGCTATGACAAGCTGATTCTGGCCACAGGCTCTCTGCCGATTTCTCCGAATCTGCCCGGCAAGGACCTGGAGGGCATCAGCTTCCTGAAGCTGTTCCAGGAGGGGCAGGAGGTAGACCGTCAGATCAGCGATCCGGCTGTGAAGCGCGTGGCCGTAGTCGGAGCGGGCTATATCGGCGTGGAGATTGCGGAAGCAGCAAAGCGCCGCGGCAAGGATGTGCTGCTCTTTGACGTGGCTCCCTGTTCTCTGGCAAGCTATTATGACACCTGGTTTACAGACGATATGGATAAAAATCTGCAGGATCACGGAATCGAGACTCATTTCTGCGAGCGCGCGACCGCTTATAAGGGTACAAAGCGCGTAGAGGCGATTGTGACGGACAAGGGCGAGTATCCGGTAGATATGGTAATCAATGCCATCGGTTTCATTCCGAACACAGAGCTTGGACGGGATCATCTGCAGTGTCTGGCAAATGGCGCTTACCATGTAGACAGCCATCAGCAGACCAGTGATCCGGACGTATACGCAGTAGGCGACTGCGCGTCCATCTATTCGAACGCGCTCCAGGCGGAGACATACATCGCTCTGGCTACCAACGCAGTGCGCAGCGGTATTGTGGCAGGCCACAATGTGGGTGGAACACAGCTTGACGCCATCGGCGTACAGGGTTCCAACGGCATCTCTATCTTTGGCTACAATATGGTTTCCACAGGCCTGTCTGTGAAGGCGGCCGAGAAGAACGGCATTAAGGTGAAATATTCTGATTTTGAGGATCTGCAGAGGCCGGGCTTCATGAAGGAAAATGCAAAGGTAAAGATTCGTCTGGTTTACGAGGAAGGCAGCCGCCGTCTGGTGGGGGCTCAGATGGCTTCTACAGAGGATATTTCCATGGGCATCCATGTGTTCTCTCTGGCTATTGAGGAAGGCGTTACCATCGACAAACTGAAGCTTCTGGATATCTTCTTCCTGCCGCATTTCAACCAGCCGTACAACTATATTACAATGGCTGCGCTGAAAGCAGAGTAAGACAGAAAAAAGCAGATCTGGATCGGTTTGTCAGCGTTCCATATATTACTGCAATCCTTCAGAAAAAATTAAGAAAATGTTCAGAAAAGAGTCTGGCTTATCAGGCTCTTTTCTTTTATACTATGAGAGGCAGCATAAGACAAGGAGAATGAGAGGAAGCGAAAGAACGATGACCAGACGGCAGAAAAAGAGGATGCTGGTATTGGCCGGCAGCCTGACCGTCGTGATCTGCGTGGGAATGCTGATTGGAACCGTATACGCGCAGACCATGGAACAGGAACAGCAGGAGGAAGCAGCAGTACAGGAGATTGTACTGCCGGATGTACTGGAAGAGTATACAGCTGATAAGACAGCTGAGAATACGAAAGAGGCTTTGACGCAGGATACAGAAGAGAAAGAAGAGAATCTGCCGGAGGACTGGAACCTGATCCTGGTGAACCGTACCCATCCAATCCCGGAGGATTATGAGGTAGAGCTTAAAAATATTGGAAGCGGGCACAAGATTGACGCGAGAGCCTATGATGATTTCAGAGCCATGATACAGGCGGCGAAACGTGAGGGCGTCTACATCTATGTGACCTCCTCTTACCGTGATCTGGATAAGCAGACTGAGCTCTACAATAAAAAGGTGGAATCCTATGTGATGCAGGGATACTCCTATGAGAGCGCGAGAGAGCAGGCAGGGCAGGTTGTAGCCGTGCCGGGTACCAGCGAGCATCATCTGGGACTGGCTCTTGATCTGGTTTCTTCCGAATACCGCAAGCTGGATGAAAAACAGGAGAACACCAAGGGTTTTCAGTGGCTGGAGGAGCATTCCTGGGAATATGGCTTCATTCTGCGCTATCCGAATGGGGAGACAGACATTACAGGCATCATCTATGAGCCCTGGCATTTCCGCTATGTGGGCCTGGAGGCTGCAAAGGAGATTACCGAGGCAGGCCTGACCCTGGAGGAATATGTGGGAGCAAAGCCGGTGTCGGAAGGACTGGAAGAGCTGGAGGCTCAGGAGAAGGAGAAAGAGCAGAGCTCTTATCTGTCAGACAGTACTGAAGAGGATACATATCATACCTATGAGTCAAACGCCCTGGGGCAGACGGAAGGGGTATAAAAAATGAAAAGCGCAGCAAAGCTGCGGGAGTGAATCAAAAGCCCGCTCCGGAATTCATGAAATTCCGGAGTGGGCTTTTGATTAGAATCCTGGGATGCGGTTATTTAACCTCTATA
The DNA here is from genome assembly GCF_002160825.1 of Lachnoclostridium sp. An131. Lineage (GTDB taxonomy): Bacteria > Bacillota > Clostridia > Lachnospirales > Lachnospiraceae > Laedolimicola. The sequence continues at coordinate 39,938 of NZ_NFLI01000003.1, read as the reverse complement.
AGCTCATATTCGTCATTGCCCAGGCCGATCCTTTTGGCGTGTTCGATCGCTGTTTTCCAGTCTGTATCAGGTGATATCGCCCCAAAATGATCCCGGTCATGATGGCAGGATTCGCCAAGGACACTGTCACGAATCACAGGCTGGCGGTTCACAGCGTCTGCGCAGGCCACGTCGAGAGCCACCGGATCAAAGGAAGCGAACATCCCCACATCCGGGACGATGGCTGTGTCGTTTTCTGCATGACAGTCGCAGAAAGGGGAGACGTCGATGACCAGGCTGATATGGAAGGCTGGTCGGCCGTCTACTACAGCCTTGGTATATTCGGCGATTTTCCGGTTCATAATGTCGCAGGCTTCATCATGCGCAGGCTTGACGGCATCTTTGGGACAGACGCCGATGCAGCGTCCGCAGCCAACGCATTTGCTCTGATCGATGGATGCCTTTCGGTCTTTCACATGGGGAGCGTCATGGGCGCAGATCCGTACGCAGGCGCCGCAGCCGATGCAGTCTTCTGTATGGACAAAAGGCTTTCCGGCGCTGTGCATCTCCATTTTTCCGGCCCGGGAACCGCAGCCCATACCGAGATTTTTCAGGGCTCCTCCAAAGCCGGCCATTTCATGCCCCTTAAAATGCGTAAGAGAGATGATGATATCTGCGTCCATGACAGCGCGGCCGATCTTTGCTTCCTTTACATATTCGCCGCCCTTTACGGGAACGGCGACGTCATCTGTCCCCTTCAGGCCGTCGCCGATCAAGATGTGGCAGCCGGTGGAGAAGGGGGAAAAGCCGTTCAGATAGGCAGACTCTATATGATCCAGAGCATTTTTTCTGCCGCCCACATAGAGCGTGTTGCAGTCTGTCAGGAAAGGCTTTCCGCCCAGGCTTTTTACGACGTCCGCCACAGTCTTGGCGTAGTTGGGGCGCAGATATGCCAGATTGCCCGGTTCGCCGAAATGAATTTTGATGGCAGTGTATTTGCCGTCAAAATCGATAGTCTCGATGCCTGCTTTTCGAATCAGGCGCTCCAGCTTGTTCTGAAGATTGTCGCCGTTGTGTACACGCAGGTTTGTAAAAAATACCTTTGAAGGTTCCATGGAACGTTTCCTCCGTCCTTTTAGAATTCATAAAACAGGCAGCCGCGGGCTGACAGGCAGCGTTCCGGGACTGCTTTTTAAGTAGTCTATCACGGATAAGAAAAAAATTCCAGGAGGATTTCTTAAATTTTCGTGAAAACAGGGAGGGCGGCTTGGAAATAAACTAAAAATATGGTAGGATAGACGAGGTGAAAAGAAGGAGTGCATATGAAGAAAATATTGAAAAAGATACTGCAGAACCGTCTTGTGGCGTTTGGCCTGATTCTGGCTGTAGAGCTGGCCTGGCTGCTGATTTTTCTGACAGAGCTTGTGAATTATTCCACGGTAATTTCTATCCTGTTTACGGTCTTAAGCCTGCTGGTAGTCCTCTGGATCATCAACCGGGATGACAATCCTGCCTACAAAATGGCATGGATTATTCTGATTATGACAGTCCCGCTGATTGGAGGCCTGTTCTACCTGGCAGTGGGGCACAAGCAGCCATCCAGAGGAATGCGCCGGAAAATGGAGGCCGAGCGGGTACGGACAGAGGACGAGCTTTTGCAGGATCCGGAGGTGCTGGAGGAGATACGCGCCTGTGACCGGCGGATCGAGGGACAGATCCGATATACCGCTCTGACAGGAGGATATCCCGTCTACGGGAACACGGCGGCCCGCTATTATCAAATAGGCGAAGAGCTGTACCAGGATCTGCTGGAAGAGCTGAAGAAAGCGGAGCATTTCATCTTCATGGAATTCTTCATTGTCGGAGAAGGAAAAATGTGGGGAAGCATCCGCGAGATTCTGGAGGAAAAAGCGAAGGCAGGCCTGGATGTGCGCTTCATGTATGATGATCTGGGAAGCGTATCTCTTCTTCCCGCAGACTATGACCGCCAGCTCGAGGAGGCGGGAATTAAATGTATTGCGTTCAACCGTTTCGTTCCGTTCTGGTCACTGGTGATGAACAACCGCGATCACCGGAAGATTGTTGTGATCGATGGACATACGGCTTTCAGCGGAGGCGTGAACCTGGCGGATGAGTATATCAATGAAAAGGTAAGGTTCGGCCACTGGAAGGACACGGGCTTTATGCTGAAGGGTGAGGCTGTCTGGAATTATACGGTCATGTTTCTGAGAATGTGGAATTCCCAGCGGCATACAGATCCCTCCTACGACCCGTTCAGGCCCTTTGTCTGGCACCCGGCTCCCTTCGAGGGGGAAGGCTTCATACAGCCCTATGGAGATTCGCCTCTGGACGATGAGATAGTGGCTGAGAATGTATATCTGGATATCCTGAATCAGGCGCGGGATTATGTTTACATTTTTACTCCGTACCTTATTGTGGATCATGAGATGCAGTCAGCGCTGTGTCTGGCTGCGAAGCGCGGGGTGGATGTACGGATTGTGACACCCGGAATTCCGGATAAGAGAATGGTGTTTCAGCTGACACGTTCCTACTATCCTGTCCTTTTGAAGGCAGGTGTGAGGATTTACGAGTATACGCCGGGCTTTCTGCATGCCAAATCCTATGTCTGCGACGATGAGATTGCGGTGGTAGGAACGATCAACATGGATTACAGGAGCCTGTACCTGCACTTTGAGTGCGGCACCTATTTTTACAGGAGCCCGATTGTGGCGGATGTAAAAAAAGACAGCCTGGAAACGATGAAAAAGGGCAGGGAAATCACCTTAAGCGATACGCGCCAGGGCTTCCTGGGAGGCCTTTTCAGCGCTGTTCTCCGTGTATTTTCTCCGCTTCTTTAAAAGAAGGCGGTTAAAAGGTTAAAATGTAAGAACGTATTGGAGGAAAAGATTTTAAAATGAATGTATTGTTTTTTCTGAGGCCCAAGGGAGAGCTTGCCTATATTTATGACGACTGTTCGCTCCGCCAGGGTCTTGAGAAGCTGGAGCGCAGCGGTTTTACCGCTATCCCAATGATCAACCGAAAAGGAGAATACATAGGGACGATCACGGAAGGAGATTTCCTGTGGTCGCTGAAAAATAAATTTCTTCTGGATTTAAAGATGGCTGAGGATGTGCCGATTCAGTCTGTGCGCAGGAGAATGCGGTTCGAGCCTATTTCCATCAATTCCAATATGGAGGATCTGGTGACAAAAGCCATGAACCAGAATTTCGTTCCGGTGATTGACGACAAAGGAATTTTTATCGGGATTGTAACCCGGAAGGATATTATCGAATTCTGTTATAAAGAGTATACCAGAAAAGAAAATTGACTTGATTCATAGACCAAATGTTGTTAAAATGGTATCTGATGTGATTTGGTTCTAAAAGAAACAAAAATATATGGAGGGCTGAAAATGAGTAGTACAGCACAAAGCCCGGCAGGCAGAAGAATTGCAGAGCTGCTTGACGGGAACAGTTTTGTGGAAATCGGCGGTCAGGTGACAGCCAGAAGCACCGATTTCAATCTGCAGGAAATGAATACGCCTTCGGACGGCGTCATCACAGGATATGGAGTGATCGACGGGAATCTGGTCTATGTGTACAGCCAGGATGCTTCCGTACTGAACGGAACGCTTGGAGAGATGCATGCGAAAAAGATTGTACGTCTGTATGAGATGGCATGTAAGATGGGAGCGCCGGTGATTGGACTTATCGACTGCGCGGGCGTCCGCCTTCAGGAGGGCGTGGACGCGCTGAATGGTTTTGGGGAGCTTTATCTCCAGCAGACCCTTGCATCTGGAGTCGTGCCGCAGATTACTGCGATCTTTGGTTCCTGCGGCGGCGGACTTGCGGTCATTCCGGGACTTTCAGATTTCACTTTTATGGAAGAGAAGGATGCGAAGCTTTTTGTAAATGCGCCAAACGCGATCGCGGGAAACAGAAAAGAGAAGTGCGACAGCTCTTCCGCGAAGTTTCAGGCAGAGGAAGCGGGAACGGTAGATATGGTGGGAAGCGAGAGCGATATTCTCGCCCAGATCCGCTGCCTGATCACCTGGCTTCCGGCGAATAATGAGGACGACGCCTCTTATGAGGAGTGCGTGGATGATCTGAACCGCGTATGCGCGGATCTGGACAGCGTGCAGTATTCTGCTCCTTATATCCTGTCCAGCATTTCTGACGGAAATGCGTTTTTTGAGACAAAAGCAGCCTATGCGAAGGATATGGTGACAGGCTTCATCCGCCTCAATGGCATGACTGTAGGTGCTGTGGCCAACGGAGAGACGGAGCTGACGGCGAGAGGAGCCCAGAAGGCGGCAGACCTTGTAAATTTCTGCGATGCTTTCAATATTCCTGTTCTTACGATTACAAACGTGAAGGGCTATAAGGCTTCCCTGTGCTCTGAGCGCAGCCTGGCAAAGGCTGTGGCACGGCTTACCTATGCGTTTGCGAACGCGACGGTTCCGAAGGTAAATGTAATCGCGGGCGAGGCGTTCGGCAGCGCCTATGTGACGATGAACAGTAAGGGAATCGGAGCAGATCTGGTATTCGCATGGAAGAACGCGAAGATTGGCATGATGGACGCAGGGATGGCTGCAAAGGTCATGTATGCAGATGCAGATGCCGAGACGCAGAACGAGAAGGCGAAAGAATATGCCGCTCTTCAGGACAGTGTAGAGGCTGCCGCGAGACGGGGCTACGTGGATGCGGTCATCGATGCTGCTGACACGAGAAAGCAGGTAATCGGCGCGTTTGAGATGCTGTTTACCAAGAGAGAGAGCCGTCCGGACAAAAAGCACGGAACTGTCTAGGAGGGGTGAAAGGTTATGAAAAGAGGCTTGAAAAAACTACTGGCTCTGCTGGCTTTGACAGGTATTCTTGTGCTGGCAGGCTGCTCGTCCAGAATTTATCTGGAGAATGAAGCAGACTACCAGACGAGATCCGATCAGTATGTGCAGATGCTGGTAAATTCCGACACGGCTGATCTGGAAGCAGAGCTTGAGAACCTGGAGGCTCATTACGAAGATTTTGAGCAGCAGGTGGAGCTCTATCCCTACATCGGCGGAACGGGACAGAAATTTGATTTTACGGCTGATGCCTATGTAAGCATGCTGACCTCTTATCTGGACAATATAGACGAGTTCGGCGCCTACGTGGGCGTAAAAGAATATGAAGGCGCGACAGAGGATTCTGACGGAAATATTACATATTCCGCAGTTTACGAATTTGAAGCTCATGATATGCGGCTGAGCCTGGTGTATGATGGGGATGGGGTTGTGACGACGGTAACCCTGGATCCGATTTACAGCAGGGGCGAGATTGCTGAGAAGGCGGCCTTGAATACGCTGATCGGTATGGGCTCTGTGTTTGTGGTTCTGATCATTCTCTGCTTTATCATTTCCTGCTTTAAGTACATTCATATGGCAGAAGAAAAGGCAAAGAAGAAGGGTGGAAAGCCAGAAGGCAAGCCGGCGGCGGTGGCTTCAGGATCCAAGGCTGCAGCGCCTGCTCAGATGGCGGCGCCGGCCGGTGCGGAGCCTGAGCTTGTGGCTGCGATCACAGCTGCAGCTGTGACGGCTGATTCCCAGCTCGTAGCAGTGATTACAGCAGCTGTGGCGGCTGAGATGGGTACGTCGGAGGACGGCTTTGTAGTGCGCTCCATCAGGCGCAGAAGCGGCAATAAATGGAAAAAATCATAATCCAAGTTAAAAAATTGCAATGATTTTAAATTCAGGAGGAAAAAACAATGAAAAATTATACAATTACCGTAAATGGCGTAGCATATGATGTGACCGTAGAAGAAAGAGCTGCCGGTGTAGCCTATATCCCGGCTCCTGCTCCTGTGGCAGCCCCGGCTCCCGCACCCGCAGCGGCGCCGGCCCCTGCAGCAGCCCCGGCCCCGGCTCCCGCAGCAGCCCCGGCTCCTGCTCCGGCCCCCGCTCCTGCAGCAGCGGCAGGCGGTATCGAAGTAAAGGCTTCCGTGCCGGGCAAGGTCGTGAAGATTGAGGCTTCGGTAGGCCAGGCAGTAAATCCGGGCGACAGCATCGTTGTTTTGGAGGCTATGAAGATGGAGATCCCGATCGTGGCTCCTGAGGCAGGAACAGTAGCAAGCATTAACGTAAGCGTAGGTCAGGCAGTCGAGTCCGGTGATTTATTAGCGTCTCTGAACTAAATCAGACAGAACGTGAATTTCAACGGAGGTTACGACATGGAATATATATTTGAAACCCTTGGAAACCTCGTGCACCAGACGGCCTTTTTCAATCTGACCTGGGGCAATTTTGTCATGATCCTTGTTGCATGTGTGTTTCTGTATCTTGCTATCAAAAAGGATTATGAGCCGCTTTTGCTGGTTCCGATCGCTTTTGGTATGCTTCTTGTAAATATTTATCCGGACATTATCGTAAGTCCGGAGGAGACCTCGAACGGTGTCGGCGGCCTTCTTTATTATTTCTATGTGCTGGATGAGTGGTCGGTCCTGCCCTCCCTGATTTTCATGGGTGTGGGCGCGATGACTGATTTTGGCCCGCTGATCGCGAATCCGAAGAGCTTCCTCCTCGGCGCGGCGGCTCAGTTTGGTATTTTTGTGGCGTATCTGGGCGCCATGCTGATGGGCTTTTCCGACAAGGCTGCGGCGGCCATCTCCATTATCGGAGGGGCAGACGGCCCGACCTCGATCTTCCTGGCCGGAAAGCTGGAGCAGACGGCTTTGCTCGGACCTATTGCAGTGGCGGCCTACTCCTATATGGCTCTCGTCCCGATTATTCAGCCGCCGATCATGCGTCTGCTGACTACGGAAAAGGAGCGTAAGATCAAGATGGAGCAGCTTCGCCCCGTATCCAAGCTGGAGAAGATCCTGTTCCCGATCATCGTGACCATCGTGGTCTGCCTGATCCTGCCGACGACAGCTCCCCTGGTAGGAGCCCTGATGCTGGGCAATCTGTTCCGTGAGTCTGGCGTGGTAAAGCAGCTGGCAGAAACAGCCTCCAATGCGATGATGTACATTGTGGTTATCCTGCTGGGAACCTCTGTAGGCGCTACAGCCAGCGCGGAAGCGTTCCTGACAGCCGATACCCTGAAGATCGTGCTGCTCGGCCTGATTGCGTTTGCATTCGGCACTGCGGCAGGCGTATTGCTTGGAAAGCTGATGTGCGTATTGACGAAGGGCAAGGTAAATCCGCTGATCGGCTCTGCGGGTGTGTCTGCCGTTCCGATGGCGGCCCGTGTGTCTCAAAAGGTAGGCGCTGAGGCCGATCCGACGAACTTTCTGCTGATGCACGCCATGGGTCCAAACGTAGCCGGTGTTATCGGTACGGCTGTTGCAGCCGGTACCTTTATGGCTATCTTTGGAGTCATGTAAAGTGAAGGGCGGAGAATCCTGAATTTACAGGCGGTAGAAAAATGAGTGTGAGTAAATGATAGAAAATTTTAACGAGGAGGTTCAAAAATGTCTGAGATAAAACCGGTACAGATTACCGAGACTATACTGCGTGACGCCCATCAGTCTTTGATTGCAACACGTATGACGACAGAACAGATGCTTCCCATTGTGGAGAAGCTGGACCAGGTGGGCTACCATTCCCTGGAGTGCTGGGGAGGAGCTACCTTTGACGCGTCCCTTCGTTTTATGCACGAGGATCCGTGGGAGAGACTGCGCAAGATTAAGGCGAAGGCGAAAAAAACCCCGCTGCAGATGCTGTTCCGCGGCCAGAATATTCTGGGATACCGTCCCTATGGTGACGATGTGGTAGAGTATTTCGTACAGAAGTCTATTGCGAACGGAATCAATATCATCCGTATCTTTGACTGCCTGAATGATATGAGAAATCTTCAGACCGCAGTGAAGGCGACCAACAAGGAAGGCGGCCATGCGCAGGTTGCCCTTTCCTACACACTGGGGGATGCCTATACCCTGGAATACTGGACGAATATCGCGAAAGAGATTGAGGAGATGGGCGCTAATTCCATCTGTATCAAGGACATGGCAGGATTGCTGCTTCCTTATAAGGCCACAGAGCTTGTAAAGGCTCTGAAGGAGACCGTTCATATTCCGATTCAGCTTCATACCCACTATACATCCGGCGTGGCTTCCATGACCTACCTGAAAGCCGTAGAGGCAGGCGTAGACGTGATCGACTGCGCGATGTCTCCGTTCGCTCTGGGAACCTCCCAGCCGGCGACCGAGGTAATGGTAGAGACCTTCCGGGGAACTCCCTATGATACCGGTTACGATCAGAAGCTTCTGGCTGAGATTGCGGATTACTTCCGTCCGATCCGTGACGAGGCTCTGGACAGCGGCCTGCTGAATCCGAAGAACCTGGGTGTCAATATCAAGACTCTGCTGTATCAGGTGCCGGGCGGAATGCTGTCCAACCTGACCTCTCAGTTGAAAGAGCTGGGAGCGGAAGACAAATACTACGAGGTGCTGGAAGAGGTTCCGCGTGTGCGTAAGGACTTCGGTGAGTGCCCGCTGGTCACTCCGTCTTCTCAGATCGTCGGTACACAGGCAGTGATGAATGTGGTAGCCGGCGAGCGGTACAAGATGGTAACCAAGGAATCCAAGGACCTGCTTTCCGGAAAATACGGAAAGACGGTAAAGCCTTTCAATCCGGAAGTGCAGAAGAAGTGCATCGGAGACGCAGAGGTTATCACCTGCCGTCCGGCAGATCTTGTTCCGAACGAGCTGGATACGCTGGAGAAGGAGATGGCACAGTACAAGGAACAGGACGAGGATGTGCTGACCTATGCGCTGTTCCCGCAGGTAGCTACGGAGTTCTTCAAATACAGAGATGCGCAGGAGAAGAAGGTAGACGTGACAGAGGCGGATACCGAGAACGGCGCATACCCAGTATAAGAGAACACAGGTACAGTAAAAGGTATAAAACTGTTCGAACAACAATAGAAAGCCGCCGCTTTACAGGAGATTCTTCTGTGAAGCAGCGGCTTTCCGCATTTTCACTGACAGCCAGATGCAAAAAGCAGTTGATTTTATGTTCGTGAAATCCAGTTTTCCTCCAGAAAGTCTACCATATCAGCGGTCCTGGGCGGACAGCCCTTCAGGGAACAGGCAAAGCAGGAAGTGCAGGAACCGATTCCAATGTCTCCGGACTGGTTTTTATAGCCCTGCCCGATGCCAAGAGGAGTCAGGCCACGCCGGAGCTTTCCGGCTTCATCGAGGCGGTTCAGCGCATGAATGAGCATGCCGTAGCAGGCAGAGCAGGCGTCTTTCGGCGCCGTGTATCCGGCCAGCTTCTGCACACGGCGGGGCAGAGGTGTTTTTCGCCTGGAACCGGGAAGCTGTGTGTAATCCGTATCAGAGCTTTCATTTAAAAGAATCAGGCGGGCCTTTGAGGTGTCGGCGCAGCCTGTCCCAAGCTGTTCCGCAAGGCGGATATAGGGCACGTCGTCCACGGGAATCCCGAAGCAGCCGCAGACAAAAGCGTCGCAGAGCACCGGGTCCTTCAGCCCGAGAATCCGGTTCATTACCACAGGATTTCCGCCTTCCTCAAAATCCAGATCCCCGCAGATATTGTCCACAAGGATAAAATCGTTCCGCACGACGGTGCTCAGATACGCGATCGGTTTGTGCAGGCCCATGGTGTGGAAGCGCCGCTTCTCTGCGTTGGGAATCAGTCCTTTGTTGTTCTTTAAAGCGCAGGTGATAAGGGTCTGACAGTGGCCTTTCAGCACCGGCATATTGATAACGAAATCTGATTCCAGGGCTTTCCGGCAGACGGTGAGCTTCATGCCCTTTGCATCGCAGAAAACGCCTTCGTCCTTTTGCAGATCCACGAGCGGTACGCCGTATTTTTCTGAAATGGCAGGGTAGCCGAGGGCTTTGTAGGCGCGCTGCGTGCTGTCGCCGACCCAGGCTCCTTCCATAATGGTAATGTGGCGGAAACCGTGACTCTGCAGATATTCAATCGTTCCGCATACCAGCTCCGTGTGCGTGGTGGCGCCGGTGTCCGGCAGTATGGTACCCAGCAGGTTGGGCTTCAGCGCGATGTGCCTGCTGCGGTCTCCGATCTCCTGTGCCAGTCCGGCCTCGGTCAGCAGATGAATCGTCATTTCTTTATAATCTGTGCCGTGGATGATATAAATGTCATTCCTGTTCATAGGCAGAGCTCTCCTTTTCTTTTATCTGAATTTAGCATCGGTGTACGAGGGGCAATACGCCTAAGTCCTGTAAATGCGCCTGTCTTCTGCGTGATCCTCAGTCTGCGGATCCTGTTTATGATAGTTATTTTATCATACCGGAAAGATAGTACAAGAGGGTTTCGTCAACAGGAAACCTTGAAAATGCAGCATTCAGGCACGCTGGTAAAAGGCAGATTGCCGTACTGCCGGGAATATGTTACACTGTCGGTAAGAATACAAGGACAGCGCCGGGGTACAGGCAAAGCAGGTCTTTTTTTGAATGCCGGCGCTGATGACAGGATGATAAAGGAGAAAGACAACACAGATGAGCAAAGTTTTGATTGTGGGCGGCGGGGCGGCTGGTATGCTGGCTTCTGTCTTTGCCGCAAGGCGGGGGCATGAGGTCCATGTGTTTGAAAAAAATGAGAAGCTGGGAAAAAAGCTTTATATTACAGGAAAAGGAAGGTGCAATCTGACGAATGCCTGTGATATGGACAGCCTTTTTGACAGCGTGCGGACGAACTCCCGGTTCCTGTACAGCGCATTTTACGGGTTTACGAATCAGGACGCCATGGATTTTTTTGAGCAGGAGGGACTGCCTCTGAAAGTGGAGCGGGGAGAAAGGGTATTTCCTGCTTCCGACAAATCAGCAGATGTGCTGGATACCCTGCGCCGCAGCATGAAAAAAGCCGGTGTGAAGGTTCATCTGAATACAGGTGTAAAAGAGCTCATCTGCCGGGAAGGGCAGATGAAGGGAGTGATTCTGGAGAACGGAGAGACTGTAGAAGGGGATGCTGTGATTGTGGCCACGGGCGGACTTTCCTATCCTTCTACAGGCTCCACCGGGGACGGATACCGGTTTGCGGAAGAGGCAGGTCATAAGGTGACTGACTGCCTGCCTTCCCTGGTGCCTTTCAATATCCGGGAGGAATTTGTAAAGGAACTGCAGGGACTCTCCCTGAAAAATGTAGAGATTTCCATTTATAATGGAAAGAAACAGGTGTTCCGCGAATTTGGAGAGATGCTCTTTACCCACTTTGGCGTCAGCGGGCCGCTGATTCTGACTGCCAGCAGCTATGTGGGAGCTTATTCCTCCCGGCAGGAGCTGCGTCTGGTTCTGGATTTGAAACCCGCCCTGACACCAGAACAGCTGGACCAGCGGATTCTCCGTGATTTTGACGCAAACCCCAACAAGAGCTTTAAAAATGTGGTTTCCGGCCTGTTTCCGGCAAAGCTGACACCGGTAATGGTGGCTTTATCCGGCATTGCTCCGGATAAGAAGGTGCACAACATATCCAGAGAAGAACGGCAGAGATTCGTACATCTGATAAAAAATCTGGAGATGACCATAACGGGACTTCGGGATTATCGGGAGGCGATCATCACGAAAGGCGGCGTGTCGGTGAAAGAGATCAATCCCTCCACGATGGAGTCCAAGCTGGTAAAAGGACTTTATTTCATCGGAGAGGTGCTGGATCTGGACGCGGTGACGGGAGGTTTCAATCTGCAGATTGCCTGGTCTACGGCATATGCGGCGGGAAATGCGGTGTAGTCTGGTCTGCCGGGCATTCTGTGAGTGCTTTGGATATTATCCTTTACGGGCAGCTTATTCTGGATTTAAAAAGAACGCAGAGGAAGACAGAGAAAAATGGGAGAAATAGAATATAAAGTAGATGACTGTAATCTCAGCGCGCAGGCCTTTGTCTCGTTTGTCAACAGGATATGGCCGGGAAATTAGGATATAGAAAAGACAGAGAAAGCATTGTCAGAAACAATAAATATAACCGCCTATGATGACAGCACGCTTACAGGGTGTCTTCGGATTCTTACAGATGGCTGTTATTTTGGGACGATTACGGAACTGCTGGTGCTTCCGGAGTATCAGAAAAAAGGAGGAAATCCAGTTGATTTATATTACAGGTGACTGCCATGGAGATTACCGCCGTTTCAGTACGGAAATCTTCCCGGAGCAGAAAAAGATGACCAGAGAGGATTTTGTCATTGTATGCGGCGATTTCGGCTACTGGGATCGCTCCCCGGAGCAGGAATGGTGGCGGAAATGGCTTGCTGAAAAGCCGTTCACACTGTTGTGGGTGGACGGAAACCATGAAAATTACGATATGCTGGCGGAGCTGCCGGTGGAGGAATGGCATGGCGGGAAGGTTCAGTACATCGGAGAAAATGTGATACATCTGATGCGCGGCCAGGTCTATGAGCTGGAGGGATGCCGCCTGTTTGCCTTCGGAGGCGCCAGAAGCCACGATATCCATGATGGAATTCTGGATCCGGATGAGCCTGATTTTAAAGAAAGGTACCAGGCTCTGCGCCGTGCCGGGGCGTGGTTCCGGGTGAACCATGTGTCCTGGTGGAAGGAAGAGATGCCGAATGCCGAGGAGTTTGAAGAGGGAAGAAAAAATCTGGAACGTGCCGGCTGGCAGGTGGACTTTATCGTGACGCACTGTACGGCCTCGTCTACGCAGGCTCTTGCCGGAGGGCTTTTGTATCATCCGGACGCGCTTACGGACTATCTGGAAGAAATTCGGCAGAAATGCCAGTACCAAAGGTGGTTTTTCGGACATTACCATGATGACAGGAATGTGACGGAAAGGGATCTGATGCTGTATGAGCAGATTATCCGGATCAGATAAAGGCAGAATACAGGCAAAAGACAGCCGGTGTCGGAGCTGTAAGTTCTTGGAGGCGCTGTTATGCCGGAGAAAGGAAAGGGAAAGATGAAAAAAGCAAAAAAAGCCGGCGTGTTGGCTGTTGTAATTCTGATTATTGCCGTGGGCTTTCTGATATATCATTATTTTCAGACATGGCCTCTGCGTTTCCGCTCGGATTTTAATGAGTTCTTTGGGGAAGGAAACTGGGAACAGGTGTCTTCGGAAACAAACGAGAGCCGGATGTATACAGTTTACCATCGTTCCAGCAGCCCCGCTCTGTCAGGAGAGAGGGCAGGAACCTACCATAACTGGGATATAGCCTTTACAAACAGATATGGGGAGGAAGAACTCTGGACTATCACAGACCATACGCTTAAGATCAACCATGACAAGCACTGGTTCTTAAGCTCTGAACGGTACTCGGCCAGGCAGGCTCTGACGCTGGAGCTGATGGATCTTTCCTTAGATGCTGTGGGCGAACAGGTGAAACGGGAAATTCTAAGCGGTGTACTGTCGGAAGAGGAGCTGGAATGTCTGGATATCTACATTTCCTATCGAAACGGAAACCCGCCGCCGGAATTTTACAGCAGACTCCGGAAAGAGCCCTGGTTTCAGGCCAATGAGATCACAGCGGCAGATTATCTGGAAACCGATCTGTATGACTTCTATCTTCGGATTCAGGCCTTTGACTACAGGGTGGAAAAGCTGCCAGAGGAGAAGCGCCAGCATCTGATGGACAGTCTTTTGGAAATAGAGAGACTGCTCCGGAATGCTTATGGCAGCCATGCGGATTATGAGATATACCTTGGAGAGGGATATCGGGCAGAATTCACGGCCGGCGGGTCTGCAAACGAGAGATAAAACAGAGCATAAAATGGGGAAATTATAATTGGGGTAAAAATGAAAATGGTTGAACTGCGTGGAAAGGCACCGTATAAAACTGTCTTAGTTCATGGCGGTCCTGGCGCAGCAGGTTCTTTAAAAAACTGTGCAGAAGAATTAAGCAGACAAAGCAGATAATGAAATGTATAACAGAATTTGGAATGAGGCTGTCAGATTGAGAACCAATGGGGAGTTATTGGCGGTATTTAAGAATATTCAGAGCAAACTATTATTTTATGATATTCTTCAGGCTATTATATAATTTCCTGCTTACCATCCCATGGCAGGTGCAAGCGCCCGCCGCGCAGCATAGCCGGCTCATATCTGCGAAATTCTTAACTGTGGAATTTTAGATGTGATTGAGCTGGAAAATGATAATACTGTTGAAAAAGCCGCTCGACGAATCGTAGACAACTTTGTAAATGAAGCATCGGTTGTCAAATTTTTATGGATATGATAGTTTGGCAGCAAGGAGGTGCAAAGATGGACGCGCATAAATTTGGGGCTTTTGTAGCCAAGTGCCGCAAAGAAAGAAACATGACGCAGGCTGATTTGGCTTTAAAAATACAAGTCACCGACAAAGCTGTTAGTCGATGGGAACGAGGGATAGGATTTCCTGATATTAACACGATAGAACCATTGGCTAATGCTTTGGAAGTCAGCGTTCTTGAACTTATGAAATCGGAAAGAATGGCAGCGAATCAAGTTGAGAAAGAGGAAGCGGCAGAAGTGATTACAGACACTCTGAATGTGGCGGTACTGCAACGTAAGCAAGAACGCAAAAATGTGTTTCAGATTTTAGGTGTTACATCCATTATTGTGTTTTTTCTTCTATTTATTGATAGTATGCAGTGGCAGGCAGATACAATTATCTTTACCGGTGTCGGAGTTGCTTTTCCGTTGTTTTGCATGGGGGGATTCATTGCTCTGCTATGTAACGGAATATGGAGAAAAGTAAAAGGGAAATCATGTGGCCAAACGCTTGCATTGGCGATTGCCTTACCACTTCTCTTGATTATATTTTTGGGACTGTTCTTTTTAATCGGAGCATTGGGGATTGGCCCTGTCCCCAACTAAATATGCCGTAGACAATAACACAAGTTTCAGTCAGCCCTTCCCGACTGGTGCAGCAGATTAAAAAATATGAAAAATACAAAAGAAAAGTGGATATGAAACATGTGAAATCGAGAAAAACTTAGAATTCACAGAATTTTCACAAAATTATTAGCACTCACCTCTTGTTAGTTGCGATTGGTTTTTGTCTTGTTTTATCAAGTGCCGCAGGGCCTTATTTTCAAGGATTCTGCGGCATTGATGTTTTTATCTGGGAGCGTCTTAATTCATCGATTTGTTCGGGAATGGTGTAGAAATTGGTGTAGTACAGCGCTCTTTATCAATAAGGCAGCTTATGGCTAAGTAGATGTAATCAAGAGAAGAAAGGAAAAGCACAATCCAGACGGAACCGGCGGTTATATCAAGAGATATTTGTGGAATGGCAAGAACTTTGATATAATGGGAACAGGACCCCCCGGAACCGGAAGAAAGGCAGGAGGGTAAATGCACATAAGCTATAAACCCCTCTGGCACACGCTGGTTCGTATCTGCGAAACTCTGAATTGTGGCATTTTGGATGTGGAATTAACTTATGTGAAGAGGGAGGAATAGGCGATGACCTCTGATTATAAAAAGGAATATAAGGAATTGGTACGAAAAATCGTATTAAAACAGGATATATTGGAAGCTTTAGCATATGTTGGTATTTGTAAAGGTCAGACGGTCATGGTGCATACCTCTCTGAGCAGTCTTGGCTTTGTCTGCGGCGGTGCACAGGTGATGATAGAGGCGCTTTTGGAAGCAGTTGGCGATGAAGGAACAATTATGATGCCTGCACAGTCATGGAAAAACCTTGTGAACTGGCAGATAAATCCGGATTGGTTTTTCTTGGAGAACACAGCCTGACCCCAATGAAATATGTGAACGAGCTGCAGGGGTTGGAGAAAATCATTTTTCAATATCTGTATGCGGGGAAAGTGGCAGCATCTATGTACAAAATGTACGAATTTAAAAAGGAGCAAGGTGGATGCTAATACACGAATTTGTTAGCGGAAATAAACCAGTCATGGTGTTAATACATGGCGTACTTACGCCATGGCAGGTGTGGATGCCCCAGATTGAATTTTATAAAAACCGGTATAATGTCTATGCCGTCTCCCTGAATGCTCACACGGAGGAGAAGAGAAGTGAGTTTATTTCTGTTTGCGCTGAAGCAAAAGATATTATCAGACGTTTAAAAGAAAGGGGAATTCAAGTCGTTGATGTTCTATGCGGAATATCTCTCGGCGGAAAAATTGCCCATGAGATATGGAAGAACGGAAAGATAGAAGTATTAAATCTTGTTCTGGATGGTGCACCATTGGTAAAGTGTCCAAAGTTTGCTGTAAGAATCATGATAAGCAATTACAAAAGTATTATTCACAGGTCAAAGCGCAGGGAAGCAAAGGTTATCGAGAATTACAAGCGGTATTTTCTGCCTGAAAAGTATCTGGAAAGCTACTTAAAAATCGCTGACCGGATGAGTAATGCTTCCATTGAAAACATGGTGAACTCGGTATTTGCAGGCGGAGAACTTAGGACTTCTGCAAACAAAAGCAGAATACTGTTTATTCACGGGACAAAGGCAAACGAAGTCCTTTCCAAAAAGTCTGCAAGACTTATGAAAAAATATTATCCGGAAACAAGGATTGTGTGTTTCAATGGCTGCGCTCATTGTTATACGATGATATACCAACCAGAGCAGTGGATAGAATGTGTGGAGAAGTTTTTGCAGGAGTAAAGGAGTCGGCGCAATGGAGTTTGGGTGGATAAACGGAATTAATCTGACAGCTGTCATACTGCTTATCTTAATCAATATTGTGGCTCTTAAGACGGGAGATGCTGAAGGATTTAGCAGTAAATATCGAATCATTAATGTTCTTGAACAGATTGGCAGATACGGATGCATGATTTTTATGGTACTTCCGATTTGGATAAAGAACTGGAAGTTTGGTTTTCAATCTGTTGGTGAAATGTCTTTGTGGATTGCTTCTACTGTTATTCTTCTTCTGCTATATGGCTTCCTCTGGATTAAAAAGCGCAGGGGCGGGATCAGCACTTTGTACGGATTGGCCATTATTCCAGTTGTTTTGTTTCTGATGAATGGCGTTTTGCTGCGGCATTATTCCTTGATTGCTGCTTCGCTTTTATTTGGTGTATGCCATTTGATGATTGTTCGGGAAAGTCAGAATTGAATATCCCCGCAGGGGGTGTTCAAAGGCGTTCATTTCCAAAATAAAAAATGTGATTGTATCAAATACCTCAAATTAGTAGAAGCTGCTCACGGCTGTGGCATCCTCTTTGTGGCTCTCTATAATCTCATGGTACATGTTCAGGGCAGACAGCGGTGTTTTCATCTGATGTGATACATCCGAAATAATGTC
The DNA here is from genome assembly GCF_002160825.1 of Lachnoclostridium sp. An131. GTDB lineage: Bacteria > Bacillota > Clostridia > Lachnospirales > Lachnospiraceae > Laedolimicola. The sequence continues at coordinate 22,802 of NZ_NFLI01000003.1, read as the reverse complement.
CTGCAAAAATTCTTTGGTCTGCCGCTGGTTTTCGGCATGAGCAGAGAGGATAGCCGCCATTTCATTGATGGCGTGAAAAAGGCTGTACCAGTCACCAGCCTGTGAACATTCGATGCGGGATGTGGTATTTCCATCCAGAAACTGGAGGATGGTATTTTCAGCGTTACGAAAAGCCTTGTGCTGGCGGCGAAGATAGAGAAACAGCGATATGTAGACTGCTCCGAACAGGAAAACCAGCAGCAGAAATACAGAAAGCATCGTCTGATTCCGGTATGTCCGGACAGCAGGCAGAAAACGCATGGAAGCCGTTTCATCATACCCAATAGAAGCCAAAGCCGCCCTGCCGCGTTCCAGGTCATTCTCGTCTGGCTGCGAAGTAAAAGCGGCGATTGACAGCTCGTTTTCATTGTTTAGCAAATGGCCTGCGACACCATAATCATGGAGCAGTAATTCCTGCTGAAAATTTTTTGCCAGAAGTGTGGCAATCTCTCCTGCCAGAAGAAAGGAGACGAGGCAGATAGCAGTAACAGTGATTAACAGTGTCTTTGTTTCTTTTCCTAATTTGCCCATAGATCCGCCCTCACTCAACAACCCATTTATATCCAATTCCCCGTTCGGTCAGCAGATATTTGGGCGCATTTGGCGTATTTTCAATTTTGTTTCGCAGCCGCCGGATATAAACGGATAAAGTATTATCATCTACAAAATTCCCATTGCCATCCCACATACGGTCTAAAATCATTTCCCGTGGCATGAGATGATTTGGATTTTGCAGGAACAGGCACAGAAGTTTGTATTCTGCCAGAGGCAGGTCAACCGGCTCGCCGTTTTTCCAGACAAGCCTTTCAGTGGTATCTACACGAATACCATTTGCCTCTAAGATGGTCTCTGCTTTTGAAAATTGCAGAGAACGCCGAAGAAGTGCTTTTATTCTGGAAAGCAGCTCATTGAGTTTGAAGGGTTTTGTGATGTAATCGTCGCCGCCCATATCAAGGCCCCTCACAATGCTGATCTCCTGATCGGACGCAGTCAAAAATATAATCGGGATCGTTGAACTGCTCCGTACCTTTTTGCAGATATCAAATCCTGTGCCGTCCGGCAGAGTGACATCCAGTAGCAGCAAATCATAACGATTTTTCCGAAACAATAATAATGCCTCTTTGACGGTTTTCGCATTGTCTACGGCATATCCGCTGTTCTCCAAAGTATATTGCAGGCCGTCAATCAGGCTTAAATCATCTTCAACATAGAGTATTTTTTGCATTTTTTGTTCCCTGCACCTCCGGAACCATTATAATTCGTTTCCCTGGATAGTACAAGCCGCACAGATGCTTTCTCCTTTGAAATCGCGGTATTTCCATGTCCCGTCCCGAGCGGCTTCGATAAAAAATATACCAGAGCGGCTTCGATAAAAATAGTAATTGCGTGTATCCCCCAATTCGGCTATAATGTAGAAAGTGCAGATTTTGAAAGGTGGAGATGCTGAATGCTGGAATTCAAATACGACACGCAGCTGCTGATTGAAGGGGAAAACCTGGATGAGGATGAAATCAGCGAATATTTTACTGAAAACTTTCAGGGAGACTGCCTGCTGGCGGTAGGAGATGAGGATTTGATTAAAATTCATTTCCACACGAATGAGCCCTGGAAGGTGCTGGAATACTGTGCAGGACTTGGCGAGATCTATGATATTGTGATTGAGGACATGGACAGACAGGCGAGAGGTTTAAAAGGATGAGTTATCAGATAGCGATCGATGGTCCGGCGGGAGCCGGAAAAAGCACTGTGGCGAAGGCAGTGGCGGAAAGGCTTGGCTATATCTATGTGGACACAGGCGCCATGTACCGCGCTATGGCTCTGTACCTGCTGCGCCGGCATATTGACGCCGCGGACGCAGAAGGGATCAGCGAGGCCAGCCGCCATGCGGATATTACCATTTCATACGTGGACGGCGCGCAGCAGGTGCTTCTGAATGGCGAGAACGTGACAGGTCTTCTGCGCACGGAGGAGGTCGGAAATATGGCTTCGGCTTCTTCAGTCAATCCGGATGTGAGAAGAAAGCTGGTGGAGCTTCAGCAGGCGCTGGCTGCCCGGGAAAATGTGGTGATGGACGGCAGAGACATCGGCACCTGCGTTCTGCCGGACGCGAACGTGAAGGTATACCTGACGGCAGGCACGGGCTGCCGGGCAAAGCGCCGCTATGACGAGCTGTCGGCAAAGGGACAGGACTGTAATCTGGAAGAGATTGAGGCGGATATCAGAGAACGGGACGAGCGGGATATGACCCGGGAGTTTTCTCCTCTGCGGCAGGCAGAGGACGCGGTTCTGGTCGATTCTTCCGATATGACCGTGGAGGAAGTGATTGGAAAAATCATTTCCCTGGTTCAGGAAAAATAGTCCGGCTCAAGCGGCATTGACATTTGGAGATTGAATAAGGAGAAGAAATTCATCTATTATGGAAGTAATCCTTGCGAAGACAGCCGGATTCTGTTTTGGTGTCCGGCGGGCTGTCGATACGGTATATGAACAGATTGAGAAGGCAGAAGGACCTATTTATACCTACGGCCCCATTGTCCACAATGAAATGGTGGTGCGCGAATTGGAGGAAAAGGGCGTCCGCGTTCTGGATTCGGAGGAGGAGCTGGCTGCGCTGACAGAGGGAACGGTAATCATCCGCGCGCATGGAGTCGGAAGGCATATTTATGAGCTGCTGGAGAAAAAAGGGATCCGTCTTGTGGATGCGACCTGTCCCTTTGTGCGCAAAATTCACCGCATTGTGCAGCGGGAGGAGGAAAACGGGCGCCGGATTCTTATCATCGGGAATGCGAAGCATCCTGAGGTGGAAGGGATCCGCGGATGGTGCCAGAAGCCTTCTTATGTGATAGAATCCATGGAAGAAGCCGAAAATTTTGCGGCGCCCATGGAAGAAAAGATTTGTATCGTGTCCCAGACGACATTTAACTACAATAAATTTGAAGATTTAGTTGAAATTATTTCGAAAAAGGGGTATGATATACTTGTTTTAAATACGATTTGCAGTGCAACAGAGGAGCGGCAGACGGAAGCGGGGCAGATCGCATCGAAAGTGGACGCGATGATTGTCATAGGCGGCAGTCACAGCTCCAACACGCAGAAGTTATTTGAAATATGCAAAAAAGAATGTGAAAATACTTACTATATACAGTCACTTGATGATTTGGATTTGAAGACATCGGAGTCCATTCGTTGCGTAGGTATTACAGCAGGGGCTTCAACCCCCAACAAAATTATTGAGGAGGTTCAAAAACATGTCAGAATTAAGTTTTGAACAAATGCTTGAAGATTCACTGAAAACAATAAGGAATGGGGAGGTTGTCGAAGGCACTGTTATTGATGTCAAAGAAGATGAAGTCATCTTGAACATAGGCTACAAATCAGACGGTATCCTGACAAAGAGCGAGTACAGCAATACACCGGTAGACCTGACGACCTGCATTCACGTGGGAGACACCATGGAAGTAAAGGTTCTGAAGGTGAACGACGGAGAGGGACAGGTTCTCCTGACCTACAAGCGTCTGGCCGCCGAGAAGGGAAGCAAGCGCCTGAAGGAGGCGTTTGAGAGCGGAGAGGTTCTGACCGCTCCCGTAACCCAGGTACTGGACGGAGGCTTAAGCGTCGTTGTGGACGAGTCCCGTGTATTTATTCCGGCCAGCCTGGTATCCGATACCTACGAGAAGAGCCTGGCAAAATATGAAGGTCAGGAGATCAGCTTTGTAATTACAGAGTTCAATCCCCGCAGAGGCCGTATCATTGGAAACCGCAAGCAGCTGATTCTGGCTCAGAAGGCTGAGCAGCAGAAGGCTCTGTTTGAGCGCATCCATGTAGGCGATGTGGTAGAGGGCGTAGTAAAGAATGTGACCGATTTCGGCGCGTTCGTAGACCTGGGCGGCGCAGACGGCCTGCTTCATATTTCCGAGATGTCCTGGGGAAGAGTAGAAAACCCGAAGAAGGTCTTCAAGGTAGGCGAGAAGCTGACTGTCCTGATTAAGGATATCCGCGATACAAAGATTGCCCTGAGCCTGAAATTTGAGGATCAGAATCCGTGGCTTCATGCAGATGAAAAGTATGCGGCAGGAAATATTGTGACAGGCCGTGTAGCCAGAATGACCGATTTCGGCGCGTTTGTGGAGCTTGAGCCGGGCGTAGATGCCCTGCTTCACGTATCCCAGATCTCCAGAGAGCATGTAGAGAAGCCCTCTGATGTATTGAGCATCGGCCAGGAGATCGAGGCTAAGGTTGTAGATTTCAACGGCGAAGAGAAGAAGATTTCTCTGAGTATGAAGGCGCTGCAGAATTCCCAGGAAGCCCATGCGGCTGATGAGGATGTGGCAGATGTAGATATCGACACAGTTGCTGCCGAGACAGAGGAGTAAAAATACGGGAACAGCCGGGAGGCTTTCCTGTTTAAAAGGACTGACGGGAGGACAGGCACCTGAAGCGTGCGTGTCCTCGCGTCTTGTTTGGGAGTCTTTATGTGGAATTTGACGATTGCGGGGACAGATCTTTACCATATTATCAACTGGTTTTTCATCTACAGCTTTCTCGGCTGGGCCTGGGAAAGCGCGTATGTATCTGTAAAGGAACACCGTTTTGTGAACCGCGGCTTTGTGACCGGCCCGCTCTGTACGATTTACGGCTGCGGCGCAGTCGCTGTCTATCTGATTTTGAAGCCTGTCTCGGAAAAGCTGCCGCTTTTGTTTTTGGGCGGCGTCATCGTCCCGACGATTCTGGAATATCTGACGGCGGTGCTGATGGAGGCAGTTTTTCACACCAGCTGGTGGGATTACAGTAAAAATAAATTCAATTTCCAGGGGCGCATCTGTCTGGGAGCCTCTCTTGGGTGGGGCGTGTTTACAGTGGTTCTGTTCTATGTGCTGCATCCTTTTGTGGAGTGGATTGTGTCTCTCTATTCTGCAGCGGCCGGAAAGGTTCTGGTGTGCGCCGCAGGGCTTTTGTATCTGGTGGACTTTTGCATTTCCTTTGCAAATGCCATGCAGATTGGAAAGCGGCTGCGCGGCATGGATCAGGTTCTGGACGATGTGTACGAGTTTGTCCAGTCTACAAGGCTTTATGAGAGCGCGGAAGAGCTGCGGGGACGTCTGGCGTCCTACCGGCTGTCTGAGTATGGGAGCGAGCTTCGAAAACGGCTGGAGAACAGGGTAAATGCAGTAATTGCCTTTGCCTCTGAACTGACTCCTGAGGAGCAGAAGGCCAGACAGGAAGCGTGGAAGCTGCAGATCGAGGAGCGTATCGCCTCTGTACAGAACAGGTATGAGCAGCTTAAGGGGCACAGGAATATCCTGATCCGCCGTGCGATGAATGCGTACCCGAATATGAAATCCAGGACACAGGCGCTGAAGGAACGTGCGGCAAGCCGGATGGAAAAGAAAGAAAAAAACAGAGATACACAGGACTGAGAAGAGAAAAGATACAAAGGATGTGAGAATGGATGGGACATATGACCTTTAAAGGAGGGGTGTTTCCACATAAACGGAAACGCTTTACGAGAGATAAGATGCTGGAGGAGTATCTTCCGAAGGGAGATCTGGTCTATCCCCTGCTTCAGCATATCGGAGGCCTGGCAGTGCCGGTCGTGGAACCGGGAGAGTGCGTTTTGGAGGGGCAGCTGATTGCAAAGGCCAGCGGAGATATTTCCGTCCCCATTCATGCGTCTGTATCCGGAACAGTGAAGGCGATAGAGCCCCATATGACGGTTTCAGGCAAGGAGATTCCTTCTATTGTGATAGAAAATGACGGACAGTACGAACAGGTTCCTGTGCCGGAGGTGACGCCCTGGAGAGAACTGGAGCCCGGAGAAAGGCTTCGGCGTATCCGGGACGCCGGAATCGCAGGCATGGGAGGCGCCGGCTTTCCGACTCATATCAAGCTGGCGGTACGGAATCCCAAAAGGATCCGCTATGTGATTGTAAACGGAACTGAGTGCGAGCCGTATATGACGAGCGATTACCGGCGCATGGTGGAAGAGCCGGATCACCTTGTGGAAGGGCTTGGAATTGTACTGGGATTTTTCGAGAGGGCTGTGGGGATCCTGGCGGTCGAGGACAATAAAAGAGACGCCATTACAGCGCTTCAGCTTGCTGTGCAGAAGGAGCCGCGTATGGAGATACGAGTGTTTGAGACAAAGTATCCCCAGGGTGCCGAGCGCATGCTGATTTATTCTGTGACAGGTATGGAGATTGATTCTACACAGCTTCCCGAGGATGCAGGCTGTGTGGTATTGAATGTGGAGACGGTCTGCGCCATCCGCGAGGCTTTCGTGGAAGGGCGGCCGCTGATACGGCGCGCCATTACCGTGACAGGAAAGGCGCTGAAAAACCCCAGGAATCTTCTGGTGCGGCTTGGGACCAGCTTTGCGGAGCTGCCGGATGCAGCAGGAGGCTTCTTGAGAGAGCCGAAAAAGTTTGTCTGCGGAGGACCTATGCGCGGAACCGCGCTTCCGGATCTGAATGTGCCGGTGATGAAGACCTCGACCGGACTTTTGTGTATGAGCAAGGATTACCTTTTCAAGCCAAGCGCCTGTATCCGCTGCGGCGCCTGCATGGAGGTATGTCCGATTCGCCTGCTCCCTGTGAGGCTGGCAGAACTGGCTGCGCAGGACAAGGAAGAGGAGTTCCGCCGCCTGCACGGAATGGAATGCCTGGGCTGCGGAAGCTGCAGCTATGTGTGTCCTGCCAGAAGAGCCCTGGCGCCTTCGATTCAGGAAATGAGAAAAAGCCTTCTGGCACAGGGAAAGCGATAGGGGGAGTGCAGAATGGAACAGAAAAAATATATCTGGACCTTTCCTCATGTGAAGGGAACCATGTCCACGGCAAATATTATGCGGATGGTGCTGCTGGCCCTGCTGCCTGCAGCTGTGTTCGGGGTGTTTCATTTTGGGCTGAGAGCGCTCTGGCATATCCTTGTCTGCGTCGTGACATGTATGCTGACAGAATTTGTGTTTGAGGCCTTCGCGGACCGGCCTCTTGCAGTGACAGACTGCAGTGCGGCGGTGACGGGCCTTCTGCTTGCCCTGATGCTCCCGGTGGGAGCGCCTCTGTGGCTTGGAATTCCGGGAAGCGTTTTTGCGATTGCAGTGATTAAGATGGCGTTTGGCGGAATCGGAAGGAACCGCCTGAATCCTGCTTTAAGCGGCTATTGCCTGCTTCTCCTTTTCTTCTCAGATTATATGCGGGACTATAGCTTCGGAGATTATGGTTCGTCTACACTTCTGGGACAGTTCCTTCAGGGAGAGACCGTGGATCCCCTTCCTATGATTCTGGGGAACACAAACGGAGGGATTGGACAGACCTCATCGATCGCGATTCTGGCGGGAGCAATTCTGCTTCTGTCCTTTGGCATTATCCGCCTGCGGATTCCGCTGGCAGGGACATTTGCCTTTATTGCGACGCTTTTCCTGTTTGGAGGACGCGGCTTTGATCAGCTCTGGCCGACTACGCAGCTCTGCGGAGGAGGCTTCCTTCTTGGAACCTGGTTTATGGCGGAGGATTATACGACCTCACCGGTCACCAGAAAAGGACAGATTTTGTATGGGCTCCTGATCGGCGTCCTGGCGGCGGCGCTGCGTCTGCGCGGGATTGAGGAGGCTATTGTCTACGCGGTTATTGTGGGAAATATGGCTGCGCCTCTGATAGAAAGGATTACCGTACCCAGGGCTTTTGGGCAAAAGAAGATGGTCCGGGTTCATAATGACAAAAATGACAGCGCGGCATAAGGAGACTTGTACAGCATGATTGCATATATCAGAGGAAGACTGGACTATGTGGAGCCGGAGGAGGGATTTGCGGTTCTGGAAACCGGAGGTATCGGTTTCCAGATTTTCCTGTCAGGAAGGGATTTGGAGCTTCTTCCGGCTGCCGGAGAGGAAGTGCGTCTTTACACCTATCTTCAGGTGCGTGAGGACGCCTTTGTTCTCTATGGCTTCTTTACCCGTGAGGACAGAAAGCTGTTTGGGCAGCTTTTGGGCGTCAGTGGGATCGGGCCCAAAGGAGCTCTCGGAATTCTGTCTGCGCTTTCGGCTGACGACCTGCGGTTTGCGGTTTTGGCAGATGATGCGAAGACGATTTCCAAGGCGCCGGGCATAGGCTTAAAGACGGCAAAAAAGCTGATTCTGGAGCTTCGGGATAAGCTGAGCCTGGAGGAGGCCTTTGAAGCCCGGCTGGCCGGTGAACGGGCTAAAGAGGGCAAAGCGGGCGCCGGACCTTCTGCGGGCCTTACAGAGGCGCGGAACGAGGCCGTAGAGGCGCTGACAGCGCTGGGCTATTCCTCGTCGGAGGCGCTGAAGGCTGTGCGTCAGGTGGAAGCTGCGGACGGCATGGATGTGGAGGATATTCTGAAGGCAGCGCTGAAATATATGAGCTTTTAGGCAAGGGCCGGGGCAATTTGGAGCGCTGTGCTTTTAGGAGTGACAGAACATGGGAAAACGGATTATTACAACAGAAATTCAGGAAGAAGACATCCGCACAGAATACAGCCTGCGTCCTCAGACGCTGGAGGAATATATTGGACAGGAGAAGGCCAAGGAGAACCTGAAAGTCTATATTGAGGCTGCGAAGGCCCGGGGGGAAGCCCTGGATCATGTGCTTTTCTATGGGCCGCCGGGGCTTGGAAAGACGACCCTTGCGGGGATCATAGCAAATGAGATGGGGGTCCGCATGAAGGTGACCTCCGGGCCGGCGATCGAGAAGCCGGGGGAGATTGCGGCGATACTCAACAATCTCTCCGAGGGAGATGTTCTGTTTGTGGACGAGATTCACAGGCTGAACAGGCAGGTGGAAGAGGTGCTTTACCCGGCTATGGAGGATTTTGCCATCGATATTGTGATTGGAAAGGGAGCCTCCGCCCGGTCGATCCGCCTGGATCTGCCGCATTTTACCCTGATTGGCGCGACCACAAGGGCAGGCCTTCTGACCGCGCCTCTGCGTGACCGTTTTGGGGTGGTGCACCACCTGGAATTTTATACGGAGGATGAGCTGCAGACCATCGTGCAGCGCTCAGCTGAGGTGCTGGATGTGGAGATTGAGCCCCAGGGAGCCCTGGAGATTGCCAGGCGTTCCAGGGGAACGCCGCGCCTGGCGAACCGCCTTTTGAAGCGGGTGCGTGATTTCGCACAGGTAAAATACGACGGAAGGATTACGGCAAAAATTGCCGATTTTGCCCTCGATCTTCTGGAGGTGGACCGGTACGGCCTGGACCAGACCGACCGCCTGATCCTGAATACGATGATTGAAAAATTTACCGGCGGCCCGGTGGGACTGGATACGCTGGCGGCAGCCATCGGAGAAGACGCGGGGACTATAGAGGACGTCTATGAGCCCTATCTCATCAAACGGGGCTTCATCAACCGGACACCCCGGGGAAGAGTCGTCACTGAGCTGGGATATCATCATCTCGGAGTTGTACAGGGCGGATGAATTATGATATAATGTCGCTAGACATTATATCTGGAATCCCCCGGAGGGGCCATGTCCAGAGGACATGGTATAATGTCGATAGGTATAAAAGGATGTGAACAGTATGGCTGTGAAAAATGTGGCGGAGGTTGTAATCGCCGGCAGAGTGTATAAAATCAGCGGCTATGAGAGCCCGGAGTATCTGCACCAGATTGCCGTTTATCTGAATGACAAAATGGCAGAGCTCCAGAGCATGGATGGCTACCGGAAACAGAATACAGATCAGAAGCAGCTTCTTCTGAACATGAATCTCGCCGATGACTTTTTCAAGGCCAAGCGCCAGGCGGATAAGCTGACTGCAGACCTGGAAAAGAAGGAGCGGGAGCTTTATGGCGTCCGCCATGATTTGATAGAAGCGCAGCTGGCTCTGGAGAATCAGAAGAAGGAGCTGGAGGCGCTGCTGGATCAGAGTACGAAGCCGGAGGCCGGAAGCGCTGAGGAGACCGGAGGCCCGGGTGCTTCTCCGGCTCCGGGAACGGTACAGCCCCAGCAGGCGCGGCAGCAGAGCCAGCCCCGGCAGAGCCATGCTTCCGGCCGCAGGAACAATCCATACGGCAGCGGAAATAATCAAAATACAAGACAGGGATAAGAGGTTTCAGATAGCAGCTTTTTTGGAACCTGGCCCGAAGGACAGGGCGTCAGATGCATATTATGGCTTTGACGCCTTCTTTATGCTATGGAAAGGCGGAAATACGATTATGAGACATCAGACAGAGCTTCTGGCGCCGGCCGGCTCCTTTGACAGCCTGAGGGCGGCAGTGAATGCAGGCGCAGACGCGGTCTATATCGGCGGGAGCCGGTTTGGGGCCAGGGCATATGCGGATAATCCGGATGAAAAGGGGCTGTGCGAGGCGATCCGGTTCGCGCATCTGCATGGCTGTGATCTTTATCTGACTGTCAATACGCTTTTAAAGGATGAGGAGCTGGAGGATCTGGGAGCCTACCTGAGACCTTACTATGAGAGCGGACTGGACGGTGTAATCGTGCAGGATCTGGGCGTTTTTTCCTATCTGAAGGAGACGTTTCCGGATCTTCCGCTTCACGCCAGCACCCAGATGACAGTGCTGGGCGCAGACGGCGCAGCCTTTCTGAAAGAGCAGGGAGCGGCCCGGGTGGTGACTGCAAGGGAGCTTTCACTGGAAGAGATCCGCAGAATCCATGAGACGGTAGAGATAGAGATCGAAAGCTTTGTGCATGGGGCGCTTTGCTATTGTTATTCCGGGCAGTGCCTGTTCAGCAGCATGCTGGGCGGACGCAGCGGAAACAGGGGCCGCTGCGCGCAGCCCTGCCGCCTTCCTTACCAGTGGAAGGACGGAAGCCGGGTGCTGAGCAGTCCGAAGGAAAGCTATCTGCTGAGCCCGAAGGATATGTGCACGATAGAGATTCTTCCTCAGATCCTGGAAGCAGGAGTCTGTTCTCTGAAGATTGAGGGACGCATGAAGCGTCCTGAATATACGGCGGGAGTGGTCCGCATTTACCGGAAATATCTCGATCAGTACCTGGAGTTTGGAAAAGAGCGTTATCATGTGGAGAAGCAGGACTATGCCGAGCTTCAGGCGCTTTATAACCGTGGAGGGTTTTCCCGGGGCTATTATCAGGGACAGGGCGGAAGGGAAATGATGTCTCTTTCAAGACCCGGCCATTTTGAGGGGAAGGGAAAGCGGGAAATCAGGCAGAAGCAGGAGTATGAAGCCCTCCTTGCGCGGCTGCATGAGGAGTACCTGGAAAAGGACCGGAAAGAAAAAATTCAGGGAATTTTCAGAATTTCTACGGAATTCCCCACGGAATTTGTGGTAAAGTATAAGGAAATCGAGATCCGTGTGCAGGGAGAAGCAGCCCAAAAGGCTCAGAACCGCCCTGTGACGCGCATGGATCTGGAAAAGCAGCTTCGCAAGACAGGCGGCACTCCCTTCGAGTTTGAACAGCTGGAGATTGAGCTGGACGGAGAGGTCTTCTGCCCGGTAGGCGAGCTGAACCGGATGCGGCGTGAAGCGCTGGAGAAGCTGGAGAAAGCCTATGTTCAGAAGGGCTTCCGTAAGATACAGCCAGACGCAGGGGAAGAAAAGACTTCCACTTTCCTGGTGACAGCGCAGAGCGGAGCTTCTGCAGCCGGAGAAAATCCGGAGACCGGAAGAAAAGCGGAAGAGGATCCGGCATCGGAAGGAATGCACAGCCCCGTTTTGCGGGTTCAGCTGGAAAATCCAGAGCTTCTGCAGGAGGTTCTGAAGGTTCCGGAGGTGAAAAGCGTCTATCTGACAAGCGAAAAGACAGAGCTTGAAAGGCTTGGAGAATATGCGGCGGCCTGCCATGGGGCGGGAAAGGAATGCGCGCTGGTTCTTCCGGCTGTGTTTCGGCTGAGAGCCAGAAATTATTTTCTGGAAAGGCTGGAACTGCTGAAGGCGGCAGGGCTTGACGCAGTGGTCGTGAAGAACCTGGATGAAATCGGATTTTTAAGAGAAAGCGGCCTGAAGCTTCCCGTGATTGCCGATCACAATGTCTACAGCTGGAACAGGAGGGCGCAGGAGTTCTGGAAGGAACAGGGAGTACTGCGCGATACCCTGCCACTGGAGCTTAATGCAAAGGAGCTTGCAAGGCGCGGCTGCAGGGGCAGCGAGCTGATTGCCTACGGCTATCTGCCGTTGATGACGACTGCGGGCTGTATTCACAAAAATCTGGAAAAATGTGACGGGCGGGAAGTGCGGCGTACACTGGCAGACCGCTATCAAAAGGAATTTCCGGTAGTGAATTACTGCCGTTACTGTTATAATATTATATATAACTGTGAGCCGCTTTCTCTTCTCTACAGCAGGGAAGAGGTGGAAAGGCTTTCTCCGGAAGGCCTGAGGCTTTGCTTTACCATGGAAGGCAGGGAGCAGACGCGCCGGATCCTTTCGGATTTTGTGCGGGTTTTCTTTCATAATGGGGAAAGCGGGAGGCCTGTTTCCGGTTATACGAAGGGACATTTAAAACGGGGAGTTCAGTAAAGCCATATGATTGACTTGATTGTGGAATTATCCAGATACGTTTTTATCATCTTAATAGCGATGTATACCTTTCTGTGCTTCTCTGTGCTGAGAAAGAAGGATCAGGAGGCGATCAATCATGGCTGGAAGGTGCAGATTCTGATCATATTTCTGATACATTTGCTCGCTTTCGGTATCATTTTTATTCAGAGCTGGCAGACGGAAATCCTGATCTTTTATCTGCTGCAGGTGTTTCTGCTGCAGGCAGTGCTGGTGTTTACCAGGCTGATCTATCCGCAGATCAACAGGCTGGTGCTGAATAATATGTGTTTTCTCCTGGCGGTCGGTTTTGTGATTCTGACCCGCCTCAATTTTGACAAGGCGGTCCGGCAGTTTCAGATCGCGGCGGGAGCTCTGCTTCTGTCGCTGGTAGTGCCGGTGCTGATCCGTAAATGTGCGTTTTTGCAGCGGATTCCCTGGCTGTATGGAATTGCCGGCCTTCTTTTGCTTCTTGCGGTGACTTTTGTGGGAGAAGAGGATTCCGGCGCAAATCTGTCGCTGGTTCTCGGAGATTTCAGCTTTCAGCCTACAGAGGTCGTAAAGCTGACCTTCGTCTTTTTTGTGGCGGCAAGGCTGGCTGGAAGTACGGAATTCAAGGATGTGGTGCTTACGACGGTGCTGGCTGCTCTCCATGTGCTGGTTCTCGTGTTTTCCACGGATCTGGGCGGAGCACTTCTGTTTTTTGTCACCTATCTGGTGATGCTGTATGTAGCCACAAAAAAGAAGCTTTATTTTCTGAGCGGCCTGGGAGCTGGCGTGGCCGCAGCCTTTGTGGGCTATCAGCTCTTTTATCATGTGCGTGTCCGTGTGCTGGCATGGACAGATCCTTTCAGCGTCATCGAAAATGAGGGATATCAGATCGCACAGTCCCTGTTTGCCATCGGTACGGGCGGGTGGCTTGGCATGGGTCTCGGGCAGGGGATGCCGAATAAAATCCCCGTGGTGGAAGAGGATTTTGTCTTTTCGGCGATTTCTGAGGAGATGGGAGGAATCTTTGCTATCTGCCTGATTTTGATCTGCATGAGCTGTTTTATCATGTTTATCAATATTGCGATGCAGATTAAGAAGAGCTTTTACAAATATACGGCTCTGGGCTTTGGAACCCTGTACGGCTTCCAGGTATTTCTGACGATAGGAGGAGCCATACGCTTTATTCCATCCACAGGCGTGACGCTGCCTCTTGTGAGCTACGGAGGAAGCTCGATTGTTTCCAGCGTAATTATGTTTGCGATTATTCAGGGCATGTATCTTTTGAAGGAAGACGAGGAGTTAGAGATTGAGAAAGAACGGGAACGGGCTGCCAGACAGCGGGCAAAAGCCAGAAAAGCAAAAAAAGCAGAGGCAGAAGAAAAACAGTCCGGAACGGGCAGGACAGGGGCAGGACAGCAAAAGCGCCGAAAAGCAGAGCGGGAGCAGCATAAGCCCAAACAAGGCCGGAGGGAAGAAAAACCATGAGCTTGCAGTTGTGACTTATCTGTTTATCGGATTGTTTACGCTGATGATAGGGTATTTTGTGTATTTTGAGTCCATACTCAGCGAGGATGTGATCAACAATCCCTACAATTCCAGACAGGACGCCTTTGCGGAAAAGGTGATCCGGGGCAGTATCCTGGCCGATGACGGCACAGTCCTTGCGGAGACGAAGGTTGCGGAGGACGGAACAGAGACGAGGGTCTATCCTTATGCAAATGTATTTGCCCATGTGGTCGGGTATTCAGACCGTGGACGGACCGGAATCGAGAATCTGGCCAATTTCAGCCTGCTGACTTCTGATATCTCCACAGTCGAGCAGATTCAGAATGACATCAATCAGCAGAAGGATCAGGGAAATAACGTAGTGACCACGCTGAATGTAGAACTGCAGCAGACGGCATATTCTGCCCTGGGAAACAGCAGAGGAGCGGTCGTGGTGCTGGAGGCTGAGACGGGAAAGGTTCTGGCTATGGTATCGAAGCCGGACTTTGACCCGGGAACGATTAACGAGGACTGGGATGCTCTGACAGCGGAGGACGATACAGACAGCGCGCTGTATAACCGGGCTGCCCAGGGGCTTTATCCGCCTGGCTCTACCTTTAAGATTGTGACGCTGCTGGAATATATGCGGGAAAATCCGGATTATGCGGATTTCAGCTTCCAGTGCCGCGGAAGCCTGACAGAAGGCAACTATACGATTAACTGTTACGGAGGCACTGTGCATGGACAGGAGGATTTGACGGAAGCCTTTGCGCGCTCCTGTAATTCCGCCTTTGCGTCTATTGGCCTCTCTCTGGATGAGACAAGGCTGGCGGATACCTGTGAAAGCCTGCTGTTCAATTCAGAGCTGCCCTTTGATCTGACGTATTCCAGGAGCTCCTTTGCTTTGGAGGACGGTTCAACGCCGGCGGAGCGCATGATGACGGCTATCGGACAGGGAGAGACGGTGGTTTCTCCGCTTCATATGGCGATGATTGTGGAGAGCATTGCCAACGACGGCGTGCTGATGGAGCCGTATGTGCTCGATCATGTGGAGAGCTACAGCGGAAATACCGTGGACACCTACAGCCCGACGAGGTATGGTGAGGTGATGACGGCGGAAGAAGCAGAGGCACTGACGGAATATATGAAAGCGGTTGTAGAGGATGGGACTGCCAGAAGCCTGAATGATCTGGGCTTTTCTATCGCCGGCAAGACCGGAACCGCCGAGTACAGCAGTGATAAGAGCAAGAGCCATGCCTGGTTCGCAGGCTTTTCGGATACCGGAGACTCGGATATCGTAGTCTGCGTGCTGGTAGAGGAAAAGGGGTCTGGAAGCGAATATGCAGTTCCGATCGCAAAACAGATCTTCTCTGTATGGTATGCACAGCAGAATTCCCTTTGGCAGTAATGAAATGAGGGAAACAAAGTTACATGGAACACGAAAGAGGTGGAATAACAGATGGACATGTTCGCGGGACTGATTAGGCTGGCGGCAGTGATTGCCCTTGCATTTCTGACAGGCAGGCTGGTGGCCAGGTTCCGCCTTCCGGCCATCCTGGGATGGCTGATCGCGGGAATGGTACTGGGCCCGCATGCGGTTGGGCTTTTGAGCGAGAGAATGATGGACGCCAGGTGGTACAGCGCCGTGGAAGGGCTGATGGAGTGTACCGCCGGCATGATGATCGGCACAGAGCTGATCTTGGGAAATATGAAGAGGACAGGAGGCCAGCTTCTGGTCATGACCGTGGCGGAGTCTCTTGGAACCTTTTTTGTGGTCAGCCTTGCGTTTGGGATGATCTTCTGGGCCACCGGCATACCGGTTTATCTGGCCTTTCTTTTCGGCGGCATTGCGCTGGCCACGGCGCCTGCGCCTTCGCTGTCGATTGTAAATGAATTTAAGACCTCGGGTCCGGTCACGCGGACGCTGATTCCGATGGCAGTGCTGGACGACATGGTAGGAGCGGTCGTCTTTTTCCTTGTCATGGCTTTTGTGACGGTATCCTCCTCTGCACAGGAAATTCCGGTTGCTGCAGTGATTGTCGTGGTTTTGCTTCCGCTTTTTATCGGAGCGGCGGGCGGCCTGGCGGGCGGTCTTCTTCTCCGGCTGATACACAGCAGGCAGGGCGAAATTCTGGTAACGGTTCTTATGCTTCTGGCAGTGACCGGAGCCGGCTTTCTGGTGGACAGCCTGCTGCCTGTGCAGGTCATGAATTTTATGCTGCTTGGCATGGCCTTTTCTACCGTTTATTCCAATTTGATAAACGGAGAGCAGCGCCGGGAGATTATGGAAGTCATGAATCCTATTATCGGCGGAGCGCTGATTGTCGTAATTTTGAATCTGGGCGCGCCTCTGGATTATCATCTGGTATTTGGAGCAGGACTTTATACGGCGGTTTATATCCTCTCCCGGGCAATTGGGAAATACGGCGGCGCCTGGCTTGGAGCGGTCATTACGCACGCACCGGATACGGTGCGGCGGTATCTTGGCTTTACGCTGCTGCCTCATTCCGGTATTTCGCTGATTTTTACGGGAATTGCAGTCTCTGTCCTGGAAGGGACGGCTCCGGAGTATGCAGTGCTTATTCAGGGAACGATTGCGGCTGCTGCGGTCATCAACGAGATTATCGCGGTCTATATGGCAAAGAAGGGCTTTGAGTGGGCTGGAGAGCTTCAAAAGGCTGAGAAAGGGCGGAGCAGGAGAAGAACGGGAGGCGCAGCATGAAGGAAGGTCACAGAGACAGGGACAGGCGGAGCAGCTGGAGAAAAGGGAGACGGCGGACCCTTCCTTTTCTGCTGGCAGCGCTTCTCCTTGGATGTGCCGCTGGAGCGGCATGGTGGATTCTGAAGAGTCCGGATGCGGAGAAAGGTCAGGAACAGACAGAAAGCCCGGATGCGGAGGAGGGCCAGGCAGAAAAAACAGAATCAGAGGAAACGGTATCGGAGGAGGAACGCATCCGGCAGGAGGCCCGGAGGCTTCTGGATGGGATGTCCCTGGAAGAAAAGGCCGGGCAGATGTTTATCGCCAGATGCCCGGAGGAAGAGGCCGCAGCCATGGCAGAGCAGTATCAGCCGGGTGGTTATCTGCTGTTTGCCAGGGATTTTGAGGAGAAAACAAAGGAGCAGGCGGCAGAGGAGATACAGTCTTATCAGGCAGTGTCACGGATCCCCATGCTGATCGGCGTGGATGAAGAGGGAGGAACCGTAACACGAATCAGCCGGTATCCTGCCTTTCGGAGCGAGCCCTTTGCCTCATCTCAGGAGCTGTATCAGCAGGGAGGCTTCGAGGCTGTCGCGGAAGACACGCTGGAGAAATGTGAGCTGCTGAAAAGCCTGGGCGTCAATGTAAATTTTGCTCCTGTCTGTGATGTATCGGAAAACCCGGAGGATTTTATCTATGAGCGCAGCTTTGGACAGAATGCGGAGCTTACGGCAGAGTATGTGAAGACAGTCGTAGAAGCCATGGAGGGACAGAAGGTTGCCTGTGTGCTGAAGCATTTTCCCGGTTATGGCAGCAATGCCGACACGCATACAGGAATCGCTTATGACAGCCGCCCGTATGAAGTCTTTGAAGCCTCGGATTTTCTGCCGTTTCGGGCGGGGATCGAGGGCGGAGCGCAGATGGTTCTGGTGTCCCATAATATTGTCTCCTGCATGGACGGGGAGCGTCCGGCTTCTCTGTCTGCCCGGGTACATGAGATCCTTCGGGAAGAGCTGGGCTTTTCCGGAGTCATTGTGACAGACGATCTGGCGATGGACGGGATTCGGGATTTTACGGATGACAGCAGCGCAGCTGTCCTGGCGGTACAGGCAGGGAATGATCTGATATGCTGTACGGATTTTGAGACGCAGATTCCGGCTGTGATTGCGGCTGTGGAGGCCGGGACGATCACGGAGGAACGGATTGAGGAGTCTGTCTTGAGAATTCTGGAGCTGAAGCTGTCGCTGGGAATGATGGAGGAATAGAGAAGAGAAAAGAAGAGGAGGGACTGGAATGATGGTTCATCATTCCGGTCCCTCCTCTGCACATGCAGAAGATAAAAGCTAGGCTTCCGTCTTTTCGTCCTGCTTTTTCTCGCCGATAGAGAGCAGAGCATTCAGAAGGATGCCGAAAATGGCGGCTCCGGCGATACAGGGCACGTTCAGCCCGAAGAAGGGAATGTTTCCGCCGAAGGCATAGTTTCCGCCGATACCGATGACCATGACAGAAGCGATGACTGCGATGTTTTTGGAGGAGAACATATCCACCTTTTTGTCAATCATGATGGCCATACCCTGAGCTGCGATGGCGCCGAAAAGGTAGATTTCCAGTCCGCCGATGACAGCCAGGGGAATTCCGTAAATGATACGGATGAGCGGCGTGAACATGGAGACAATCATAGCGATGATTCCTGCTGCCATCAGAACCGGCACAGAAAAGATTTTGGTGATTGCCATGGTACTGATGTTTTCGCCGTAATTGGTTCCGGCAGGGCCGCCTATGAATGCGGAGATCATATCGCAGATACCGTCTCCAATCAGGTTTTTGTCAAGCTGACCGGCCATATCGTAATGCTTTCCGTTTTTCTTGCGGGACAGCTCGTTCACATAAATATCCAGCTGATAGATGTGGGCGGTGGATTCCGGGATGGTAGCGATGGCGATAGGCATGATGGCGGCCACCGCGGCCCAGGAAACCTTCGGCAGTGAAAATGCGGGCAGGGCAAAGAGAGATCCGTCTCCGAGCTTCCAGCTGGAGGCTGCCAGAGCCTCGGCAGGCATCTCACGGAACAGGCTCATCTCAGGTCCGCCGATCAGAAGGAGCAGTCCTGCCGCTATGCAGCCTGTCAGGGCGCCGAGAAGAAGCGGAAGCTGTCCGAGAACACCCTTCAGATAGCGCGAGAAAAGGATTGTGGAAAGCAGTGTGATCAGAGAGATAACCCATACCCAGCTGCTCCCGGCTGTACCTTCCACGCCAGCCTGCGGAGCTGCGTCTGATAAGGCGTTTCCTGCCAGCGTCAGGCCAATGATCATGGCGACCGGACCTGTGATGGAAGCCGGAAGAATACGTTCCACAGCCTTATGTCCGCAGAAGCGTACCAGCAGGCCTGCCGCGATGGAAACAAAGCCGGATAAAATAATACCGAACTGGGCATAGGAGATAAGCTCTGTGGGAAGAATTCCCGTAGCTTCGAAGGAAGCGAGCTGCTCGGCGGTGCCTTCCGCAGCTACCATGCTGGAGATAGCGGTCAGATAGGCAAAGGAAGAACCGTAATACATGGGAATCTTCCGGCCGGTGATCAGAATGAAGCAGACAGTGGCAAGACCGCTGGCAAAGATGGTGGTAGACACCTGAAAGCCGGTGATCAGGGCCACGGTAACGGTAGCAGGAAACATAACGATGACCTGCTGAATGGCATACAGCAGGAGCTTGATGAAGGTAGGCCGTTCGTCGGGCAGATAGCCCACAGCCGTCTGTGAGTTGGTATTCATTTGGTGTTTTCCCCTTCCTGAATAAGAATATGTCATAGAGCTCTCACGCGGGGAAGTGATTTTGCCGCAGCGGCATAATAAAATACCCTTCCAGAAAGGGCGGAAAGGCATAAAAGGATCTATGTACTCCCCCGGATGGAACCATTTTCCGGCAGTGTATGCCGCAGAAAATAAATGGTTTCACTGTGAGTTACTTTACCATATCTGAGGGGTGTTTGTAAAGATAAAGTAAAGAAAAGAAGAAAAACCGAAATAATCTGGCGGAAATATGGAAAATCCGGCCCTTCGGCGCCCACGGCTGCCATTTACGGGGCTGCCGCCTGCCTCAACTTAGGCTTGTCAAACCATTTGAAAAGAGTTATACTAAATGCAAGTATATCCAGAACACACCAGGACAGGAGGTTTTGCAATGATTGAAGCAACCAGTTGTGGCGGTGTGGTAATATTTCGTGGCAAGATCCTTCTTTTGTACAAAAATTACAAGAACCGGTACGAGGGATGGGTTCTGCCGAAGGGAACTGTCGAGCCGGGAGAGGAGTTTAAGGACACGGCAGTGAGAGAGGTGCGCGAGGAAACGGGCGTAGAGGCTTCCATCATCAAGTATATTGGGAAAAGCCAGTATTCCTTTTCTGTGCCGGAGGACACGGTAGAAAAGGATGTGCACTGGTATCTGATGATGGCGGATAATTATTACAGCAAACCACAGCGTGAAGAATACTTTGTGGATTCAGGCTATTATAAGTACCATGAAGCATATCATCTGCTGAAATTTTCGAATGAAAAGCAGATTCTGGAGCGGGCTTACAATGAGTACCTGGATTTGAAAAAAAGCAACCTTTGGGGCAGTAAGAAGTATTTTTAGAAGCGGAAGGCGTTTCACACCTGTTTTGCGGTTTTCCGCAGGGAAAATCCGAAGCATCTGTCGGAGGGCCTTTTCTTCTGTTCAGAGCGGATATGGCCAGCGGGCAGGAGCACATACGGTCAGCTTAAGGAAAAGGAGCCGGAGCATGCGGGCCGTCCGCCGGCGAGGCAGAAAAGAGGAAAATCTGAATGCAGTGGGCAGAACATTTATATCTGAGTGATAAAACGGCTGCAAAAAAGGAAAAGATTATAAGAAAGGCAGAGCGGGGAGCCGGGATGGCCACTATCTATTTTATCGCGCTGGCTTCCAACCCGGCAAATCTGTTCGATATTTTTCATGCCGCTCATTTGAAGGAACGGGCCTTTTACCGCCAGAATCCTTATATTGTAGGGATTGCCTCCGGTTATGAGGAGGCTCTGGAGATGGTGCGTCTCATGGTGGAGGATATCTACCGCGAAACCGGCTCCTTCCGGGTGCGGGAGTATTTTGGACAGGGCGGACAGGAGAACTAGATGCTGCATGTATTGTTTCTGATATTAAAGATAATAGGAATTATTTTGGCAGTTCTGCTGGGGCTTATCCTTCTTCTCCTTCTGCTGGTGCTGTTCGTGCCGGTCCGCTACAGGGCTTACGGCATCAAAAAAGGCGGAGAATGCAGGGCGGAAGCAAAGCTTAGCTGGCTGCTCCATCTAATCAGCATTCCAATCAGCTATCAGAACGGGGAATTGAGCGCCAGACTTAGGATTCTCGGGTTTCCGGTGCTGAATCTTCTGGAAGAGGAGAAGGAAGACGGGGAAGAGGAGCTTCGGAAGGAGAAGCCCGGGAAAGAAAAAAACGGAAAAGAAACGTCTGAAAAGGCAACACCCGAAACAGTGAGCACTCCGGAAGAAGCCATATGGGAAGAAAAAAAACGGAGCAGTGAGACCCGGCAGACTCAGAAAGAGGAAAACCAGACTGGAGAGCCGCAGCAGATCCCGGCAGCGCAGCCGGATTTGGAGGAGGAATCTGGAGAAGAAAAGGACGGCGCTGTTTCACGGTTCTTCCGGTTCCTGCGTGCGGTATGGGGGTTTCTGAAAGGAATTCTTCAGAAATTAAAAAATCTGAAATGTACATTCCGGCGCTTCTGTGGTAAAATGAAGCGGATGGCGGAGAGATACCGGGAGATAAAGGACTTCGCGCTGGACGAGAGGACGAAAGCGGCTGTAAGCCTTGTGTGGAAGCAGGCAGGAATTCTGGCCCGGCAGGCACTGCCGAGGAAGATCCGGGGAGAGCTCCATTTTGGAACCGATGATCCGGCCCTGACCGGTCAGATTCTGGGAGCGATCGGTATATTCTATCCGCTTTTTATGGATAATGTTAAGGTAAATCCTGATTTTGAACAGATGGTGCTGGAGGGAGAGCTGTTTTTCAGGGGCCGCCTGAGGCTTGTGACTCTGGCGCGTATTGCCTGGAGGCTTTTCCGGGATAAAAATGTGCGTTATGTTTATCGAAAACTAAATAGAGCTTAAACAGAAATCAGAGAGGTTAAAGGAGGCTTTTTCTTATGAATAATAATTTTGATACAACGGTAGAATCCCTGTTTAAGGGAATGGACAGCTTTATCTCCACAAAGACGGTAGTCGGTGACGCTGTGACGATCGGCGACACGATTATCCTGCCGCTGGTGGATGTATCCTTCGGCGTAGGCGCAGGCGCTTTTGCCGGGGAAAAGAAGCAGAACGCCGGAGGCGGTATGGGAGCGAAGATTTCTCCCAGCGCGATCCTTGTGATTTCCGGCGGCGTAACGAAGCTGGTCAATGTCAAGAATCAGGATACGATGACGAAGATTCTCGATATGGTTCCCGACTTTGTCAATAAGTTTGCAGGCGGAAAGAAGGAGAGCAGTCCGGTGGCGGATGCGATCCAGGATGCTGTGGATACCATGGAGGCAGAGTAAGGACACAAAGGCAGGGGAGAAGACAGCTCCCTTCAGCAGAGCGGCTTTTTATGCCGGGCTCTGCGAAATTCCCGGTATCTGAAGCTGCGCTTCCGGCATATACTGAAGGTAAGAAGCTTGTGAGCCGGGAGCCGTTATGAAACAGTTGCTGGGATTTGTCATGTTCTGGATTGGGGTAGGGATTCTGACCACGTTTTTCATGCCTGTCAATGGCTGGTTTGTCCGTGCTCTGGCAGCCTTTTCTCTGATACTGGTGGGATATAATCTGTTTTCCTCTGGAGGGAAATGCGGGAAATAGGCAGTCATAGTTCTTCCAAGACGAAAAACGATAAGACAGGCCGGAAGCGGAGTGATTTTGCTTCTGGCTTTTTTTTATGTTCCAAAGAGGATCCGGAGATAGAAGCCGGACTGGACAAAAAAACAGAGCCGCATGCCGGATTGATATGATACCCTCAAGTAGGACACTAAAATATAAAAACCTACTTGGGGGTATTTTATGTCCAGAAAAAGCAAAATTGATGCAGTAGAAAAAGTAAAAATTGTAGAAC
>NZ_NFLI01000029.1 GCF_002160825.1 Lachnoclostridium sp. An131 | reverse complement strand
CATTATACCAGAAAAGGGAGGTCAATGCTCTTTTTATTTGCAAACCTCCGAAAAATCAAGGTAAAGCGTAACTTTTACAATAAAAAAAGAAGGTAGTTTTGACACTACCTGAAAACAGGGGGAGAATAAAGAAATGAAAGGGTTTCATGAGAGGATGATTATTCTGGCTCTGACAGCAGCGTTTTTTCTGCTGAGCGGATGCGGGCCGGCAGGAAAGGACTTGGGGAGAATCATAAATACGGCATCTGGCATGCCAGCCTGGAAAGAGATTTCCATGGAAGCGCAGAATATGTCAGAGGAAAAGGGGCTGCAGCCGGATACCATGCAGGAGCCGGCGCTGGCCGAAGAGGAGGCGCCGGAAGCAGCAGAGGCTTCTCCCGGGTGGCCGGACTGGGCGCGGGCCTATTGGGAGTTTATTTTTAACGGCAGGTATTCCTTTGATGATTTTGCGGTAAGCGCTGTGGGCTTGCTGGATCTGAATCAGGATGAGACGCCGGAGCTGGTTCTGTACCATTATTCAAGCGGATCCCTGGGAGGGTGGTACTCCTTCTACTATTATAACGGCAGTGAGGCAGTGCCTGTGTTCAATCAGGAGGGAGAAGCAGTGGTGTGCGGTACGGGGCTGTATTTGTATTACTATCCGGAGAGCCGGAAGCTGATGATGTACCACAAGATGGATATTGTATTGGGAAATTACCAGGGCTCTTACGGATATGTGAGGGAAGTAGAGGAGACAGACGGGGCGCCGTCGGTAAGAAATATCATACGGGTCGGCCAGCATCCGGAGATTACAATCGAGATCGTTCAGGATGCAAGGAAGGCTCCTGGTGAGACGGCAGGGATTGCGGCTAGTCGGGAGGATGCCCTTGTCTCCAATGAGCTTCTGGCCCTTGCGGAAAAATATGAGAACGGGCAGTGGGAGACTATATCCGGGGAAGAATATATCCGTGAGAAATATCAGCTGATCCCGCTGGGAGAGATACGAAAGGATTACTGGGAGTATGGGGCAGAGGTAACCATGAGCGCCTATTTTACATATCAGTGGCAGTGCGCGGAGGATGAGGATTACAGAGTGCTTCCTACAAGGGAGGAGTTTGAAGAACTGCTGACACTGTGGGAACAGGGCGCTGAGAAACGGGAGGAGCTGGCGGCTGTATAAATCCGAATCTGGCGTGCGGGCACTTTTACAAATCTGATGCGTAAAATCTGATGCGCAGACAGGTTTTTTCTTGCAAAAGCCTTGCGGATAGGATACAATAAGCTGAAATGTCCAAACAGGGAAAGAATGATACTGAGAGGTTTTCTGTGCTTCGGTTCCAGACCGGGGACGTGCGGGAAGCAGAGGCGCTTGGCGGGCTGGAAGTGAGCGGGAAGTGAAGAGAGGCAGATGGAAGAGAAGCGGATGGAAGACAGACAGGAAATGATCCGGGCAGACAGGCTCGCGTATAACTATATAAAATACGATGAGGAAGGCCGGGAGAAGGAGACGATCCGTGCGGTAGACGGCGTGAGCTTCGAGGTGGAAAAGGGCGATTTTGTGGCGATACTCGGACACAATGGCTCCGGGAAGTCCACCCTTGCCAAGCATATCAACGCGCTTCTTACACCCAGTGAGGGGACTCTCTGGGTAGACGGCATGGACACCAGCGACGAGGAAAGGCTCTGGGACGTCCGTCAGAGCGCAGGCATGGTGTTCCAGAATCCGGACAATCAGATCATAGGAACGATTGTGGAAGAGGATGTAGGCTTTGGTCCCGAGAATATGGGCGTGCCGACAAAGGAGATCTGGGAACGGGTGGAGGAAAGCCTGAAGGCGGTCAATATGCTGAAATACAGGCATCACTCTCCGAACAGGCTGTCCGGAGGCCAGAAGCAGCGGGTAGCCATCGCCGGAGTCGTAGCCATGCACCCCAAATGCATTGTGCTGGACGAGCCCACGGCCATGCTGGATCCGAATGGACGAAAGGAAGTCATCCGTGCGGTCCGGGCGCTGAATCAGGTGGAAGACATTACGGTGATTCTGATCACACATTATATGGAAGAAGTCATCTATGCAAACAAGGTTCTCGTCATGGATGACGGAAAGGTAGTCATGCATGGGACGCCGCGGGAGATCTTTTCTCAGGTGGAGAAGCTGAAATCCTACCGCCTGGATGTGCCGCAGGCCACGCTGCTCGCCTGGGAGCTGAAGCAGGCAGGGATTGACCTGCCGGACGGAATTCTGACAAGAGAGGAACTGGTGGAAGCGTTATGTCAATTGTATTAGAGCATGTCAGCTATACCTACAGCCCCGGCACGGCATATGAGATTCATGCGCTGAAGGATATTAATCTGGAAATACAGGACGGCCAGTTTATCGGCCTGATTGGCCATACAGGATCCGGAAAGTCTACGCTGGTGCAGCATCTGAACGGCCTGACAAAGGCGACCTCAGGCCATATCTATTTTAACGGCGAGGATATTTACGCAGAGAATTACGATATGCGCAGGCTCCGCAGCAAGGTAGGACTGGTGTTCCAGTATCCGGAGCATCAGCTTTTTGAGGTGGACGTCTTAAGCGACGTCTGCTTTGGGCCGAAGAATCAGGGACTTTCCCAGGAGGAAGCGGAAAAACGGGCCAGAGAAGCCCTGCGCATGGTGGGAATTTCAGAGGAATATGAGAAGCAGTCGCCCTTTGAGCTGTCTGGCGGGCAGAAGCGCCGGGTGGCGATCGCAGGAGTGCTTGCCATGGAGCCGGAGATCCTGATTCTGGACGAGCCTACAGCCGGGCTTGACCCCAGAGGCAGAGACGAGATCCTCGATGAGATCAGCCTCCTTCACAGGGAACGGGGGATTACGGTCATTCTTGTCTCCCACAGCATGGAGGACGTGGCAAAGTATGTGGAACGCATCATCGTCATGAATCAGGGCGAGGTCATGTATGACGATATTCCAAGGGAGGTATTCCGTCATTATAAGGAGCTGGAGAGCGTGGGCCTTGCAGCGCCGCAGGTGACCTATATTATGCATACGCTGAAGGAAAAAGGGCTTGATGTAGACGAGAATGCGACGACGATAGAAGAAGCAAGGGAGACGATCCTGAGCGCGTTTCGGAAGAAGGAAATAAGACATGATTAGAGATATTACGCTGGGACAGTATTATCCGGCAGATTCCATCCTCCATAAGCTTGATCCCCGAGTCAAGCTGGTGGCTACCATATCCTTTCTGGTAGCCCTCTTTCTGATCAACAGCTGGGTGGGCTATCTGGTGGCGACGGTTTTTCTGGTATCGATGATCCGGCTTTCGAAGGTTCCCTTCCGTTTTATTGTACGGGGATTAAAGACAATTTTTATCATTCTTATGATTACGCTGGTGTTCAATCTGTTTCTGACGCCGGGAGACCGGGTGCTGGTACAGGTCTGGAAATTCCGGATTACCGATCAGGGTCTGCGGACAGCGGTTTTTATGGCGATCCGCCTGGTTTATCTGATTATCGGCTCGTCGCTTATGACGCTGACTACGACTCCGAATGATCTGACGGATGGCCTGGAGACGCTTTTAGGTCCCCTGAAGAAGCTTCATGTGCCGGTGCACGAGGTGGCTATGATGATGTCCATCGCCCTGCGGTTTATTCCGATTCTTCTCGAGGAGACGGATAAGATTATGAAGGCGCAGATGGCCCGAGGAGCGGACTTTGAACACGGAAACCTGATTCAGAGAGCCAAAAATCTGGTGCCGCTTCTGGTGCCCCTTTTTATCTCGGCCTTCCGCCGGGCAAATGATCTGGCGATGGCCATGGAGGCACGCTGCTACCGCGGCGGAGCGGGCCGGACGAAGATGAAGCCTCTGGCATATACACGGAAGGATTACTGTGCTTATGGAATTCTGCTGCTCTTTCTGGCAGCGATTATCGCGGTGAGAGTGCTGTTATGAGTGAAAACGCTGTTGTGAATGAAACGGCTGCTGCAGAGAAGGGTGCGGCTGTGAACGGGAAAGCTGCCGCAGAACATTCTGAGGAGAAGAATGCTGCTGCAGGCGGAGAAGCGCTCAGGCGGCAGAAGCGGGTACTTCTGTCTGTAGCCTATGACGGAACAAGCTACTGCGGCTGGCAGGTGCAGAAGAATGGGGAGACGATAGAAGGTGTCCTGAACCGGGAGCTGTCCAGACTGTTTGGTGAGGAGATCACGGTTATCGGAGCGAGCCGTACAGATTCTGGCGTACACGCCCTGGGAAATGTGGCGGTCTTTGATACGGAAGCCCGGATGCCTGCCGATAAGATGGCTTACGCATTGAACAGCCGCCTGCCGGATGATATCCGGATTCAGCGCTCCTTTGAGGTGCCTTCTGATTTTCATCCCAGGAAGACAGCCTGTGTCAAAACCTACGAGTACCGGATTTTGAACCGGGAATTCGAGCTGCCCTCGGAGCGGCTGAATTCGTATTTCTTCCGGCGGTGCCTGGATGTGGAGCGCATGAAGGCGGCCTGCCCGTATTTTACGGGAGAGCACGATTTCAAAAGCTTTTGCAGCATTCACACTCAGGCGGAGACGACAGTCCGCACGATTTACAGCCTGGAGGTAACAGAGCAGGAGCTGGACAGCCAGGGAAGGCTCATCTGCATCCGCGTCACCGGAAACGGCTTCCTTTATAATATGGTAAGAATTCTGGCAGGGACGCTGATTCAGATCGGCCTTACCGCATCTGCGCCGGAGGACGTGGCGGCCATGCTGGAAGCGCGCGACCGCCAGGCGGCGGGGCCGACGGCTCCGGCGAAGGGACTGACGCTGCTCGGAATGCGGTATCCGGAGTATCCGGAATTTCCGTTGTAGGTCACAGGCCGGGCTGCAGAAGCGCAGCCGGAAATCCGGCAGCTTCGGTGGGATTTTTGTGCAGTTTTCACCCAAAAAGTGGTTGACACACACGGGCAAGTATAATATAATGTTTCAATGTGACGTAGTGCGAAAATGTCTAAGCCATAGCCCCGGTAACGGCATTTTTCCATAGAAGTTTCAATTCATTTTTCAGGAGGAAAACCAATGAAAACTTACATGGCTAGTCCAGCAGCAATTGAGAGAAAATGGTATGTAGTTGACGCTACAGGATATACATTAGGACGTTTGGCTTCGGAAGTGGCGAAGGTGCTCAGAGGAAAGAACAAGGCAGTCTTCACGCCGCACATTGATACCGGAGATTATGTAATCGTTGTAAACGCAGATAAGATCAAAGTGACCGGCAAGAAGCTGGATCAGAAGATTTACTATCGCCATTCCGAGTACGTGGGCGGCATGAAGGAGACCACCTTACGTGAGATGATGGCAAAGAAACCTGAGAAAGTCGTAGAGCTCGCTGTAAAGGGCATGCTTCCGAAGGGACCGCTGGGAAGACAGATGTACACCAAGCTTCATGTATACGCTGGTCCGGAGCACAATCATCAGGCTCAGAAGCCGGAAGTATTAACGTTTTAATTGAGAGAAAGTTGAAGGAGGAAATCTACAGTGGCTAATTCAAAATTCTACGGAACAGGCAGAAGAAAGAAATCTATCGCCAGAGTGTACCTGGTACCTGGTACAGGAAAGGTTACGATCAATAAAAGAGACATCGACGAGTATCTCGGACTGGAGACCCTGAAGGTTATCGTTCGTCAGCCCCTGACAGCGACCGAGACTGCAGATAAATTCGACGTGCTGGTAAATGTACGCGGCGGCGGCTACACCGGACAGGCAGGCGCTATCCGTCACGGCATCGCAAGAGCTCTGCTTCAGGCAGATCCGGACTACCGTCCGATCCTGAAGAAGGCTGGATACCTGACACGTGACCCGAGAATGAAAGAGCGTAAGAAATACGGCCTCAAGGCCGCCCGTCGCGCTCCGCAGTTCAGCAAGCGATAATTTTAGTTCAAAACAGCTCAAAAACCCCGAAACCATGCGGTTTTCGGGGTTTTTCCTTTTCAGATTGTTTGGCCTGTTTTGGCATGGTCTGACCTGTTTTGAACCGATTTTTATGGGTTAAATAAAGGACAACCACCCCTAAAATGAGGGCCAATGGGTTAAATTATAGGACAACTTTTTTGCCCCTGCACCCTCCCATGAGGTCATTTTTGCATTTTTGCCCCTCCGAATTTTTATGCAAAATCGGTTTGGCAGAGTTTGACCAAATCTGAACAAATGAATATGTTTTTATTGCGAAAGCGCTCAGTGTTCCTGCTGGGCGCTTTTTGCATTTCCGGGGACTAATGTTCCGGGATCAGAAAAAGCCGTCACTCTTTTTTCAAGAAAGTAGTGGCGGCTTTTTCTATTTCCAGAACCAAACACGACAAACAGAAACGAGGTGAAATACGATGAACCCACAAATCATCGCCGTCGCCAACCAGAAGGGCGGCGTCGGCAAGACGACCACTTGTGCCAACTTAGGGATCGGGCTGACGCAGGCCGGAAAAAAGGTGCTGCTGGTGGACGCAGACCCCCAGGCCAGCCTGACCATCAGCCTGGGCAACCCCCAGCCGGACAAACTGCCCTTTACACTCTCGGACGCGATGGGCCGCATCCTGATGGACGAGCCGCTGCGCCCCGGCGAGGGCATCCTGCACCACCCGGAGGGCGTGGACCTGATGCCCGCCGACATCCAGCTGTCCGGCATGGAGGTGTCGCTGGTAAACGCCATGAGCCGCGAGACCGTCCTGCGGCAGTATCTGGACACCGTGAAGGGACAGTATTCCCATATCCTCATCGACTGCCAGCCCTCCCTGGGGATGCTCACAGTCAACGCGCTGGCCGCAGCCAACAGGATCATAGTCCCCGTTCAGGCGGAGTACCTGCCCGCCAAGGGCCTGGAGCAGCTGCTGTCCACCATCAACAAGGTCAAGCGGCAGTTGAACCCCAAGCTTCAGATCGACGGCATTCTGCTGACGATGGTGGACAACCGCACCAACTTTGCCAAAGAGATTGCCGCCCTGCTGCGGGAGACCTATGGCAGTAAAATCAAGGTGTTCGGGACCGAGATACCCCACTCGGTCCGGGCCAAGGAGACCAGCGCCGAGGGCAAGAGCATCTTCGCCCACGATCCAGGCGGCAAGGTGGCCGAGGGCTACCGAAATCTGACGAAGGAGGTGTTGAAACTTGAAAAGCAGCGCGAAAAAAGTAGAGCTGGCCTCGGTCGATGATCTGTTTTCCACCGAGGAAAGCCGGGCCGACGCCCAGCGGGAGAAGGTTCTGGAAATCCCCCTGTCCGAGCTGCACCCGTTCAAGGACCACCCCTTCAAGGTCAAGGATGACGAGGCCATGATGGAGACCGCCGACAGCATCCGGCAGTACGGCGTGCTGGTCCCGGCCATCGCCCGCCCGGACCCGGGCGGCGGCTATGAACTGGTTGCCGGGCACCGGCGTCACCGGGCCAGCGAACTGGCTGGCAAGGATACCATGCCGGTGATTGTCCGCAACCTGGACGACGACCAGGCCACCATTATCATGGTTGACAGCAATTTGCAGCGAGAAAGCCTGCTCCCCAGTGAGCGGGCTTTTGCCTACAAGATGAAGCTGGAAGCCATCAAGCACCAGGGGGCCAGAACGGATTTAACTTCGGCCCAAGTTGTGCCGAAGTTGACCGCAGCAGAAAAAATAGCTGAGAACAGCCCTGACAGTAAATCTCAAATCAAAAGATTTATCCGCCTGACTGAGCTGATCCCCGAATTGCTGGACATGGTGGACGAGAAGAAAATTGCCTTCAACCCGGCCTATGAGCTGTCCTTCCTCAAAAAAGAGGAACAGGTGGACCTGCTGGACGCGATGGACAGCGAGCAGGCCACCCCCTCCCTCTCCCAAGCCCAGCGGCTGAAAAAGTACAGTCAGGAGGGCCACCTGACCCTCGACATGATGCGGGTCATCATGGGCGAAGAAAAGAAAAGCGACCTGGACAAGATCACCTTCACCAGCGACACCCTGCGCAAATATTTTCCCCGGAGCTATACGCCCCAGCGGATGCAGGAGACCATCATCAAGCTGCTGGAGGCATGGCAGCGCAAGCGCCAGCAACAGCATGAACGCTGAGAAAGGAGCCGCCTATGCGGGATATTTCAGCCCGTGAGCTGAAAGGACATAACATTTTGGCTGTGGAGCGATTTCAGGATGAGACCCGCTGGATGGTTGAGTTCGCCGTCCGTAAGCCCCGCACCCCCTACGGCAGTCCTGGCGATGAAGTATTTGAGCGTTCAGAGAGAAAAGAGCCGGAAGTATTCGCAGAGTTGGCAACAGCAGCACGCAACCGATGAATTGAAAACCATAGCGGCAGCGGTCAACTATCTCTCCGAGCATAGTATCTCGACCCTTGACGAGCTGGACGCTTCTCTTTCCTCTGCCAGCGATAAAGCCTATTCAATCCGGGAGGGAATGAAAACCGCCGAGGAACGCATGAAGAAGCTGCAAAAGCTAATTGAATACGGGAAGAACTATACAGAGTACAAGCCCATTCACGATGAGCTGAAAAAGCTGCAAAACGGCTGGACAAACAAGCGCGACAAGTACGAGGAAGCCCACCGCGCCGAGCTGACCCTATGGAACGCAGCAAGCCGCTATCTCCATGCAAATCTGCCGAAAGGAACAAAGACCTTGCCTATTGCGGAATGGGAACAGGAATATGCTGACCTCAAAACACAGAGGGACAGCGATTATACCAAACTGAAAGAGACCCGCGCCGATGTTTCCGAGCTTCAAAAAATCCGCAGGTGTGTGGATATTGCACTCCGCGCCGTGCTAATTTCAGTGATGAGATTAGCATGAAAGTAAAGTCCACGCACATCAAAGGCATATAAAAAATCAGGGTGTCGGAGCATACAACTTCCTCCGACACCCTGATTTGGTTCAATTTTCTGGTGCAGGCTTTTGCACCGTTACATATTTTTGATGTTGGCTTCTGGGCTTATCTGGGATGGTCATTTGCAGCTGTCCATTGTCCAGCAGTGGACGCAAGTACCTCTTTGTAAATCCCTTTGTGTTTTTATACCCACAATGTTCCGCAATTTCAGCTTTCGAGCGCGGTTCTGCACAAAAGGCTAAAATCTGGTCTGTAAGTGTCACTTGGGTTCCCACTTGGGTCCTCACTTGGGTCTCGTCCTGCGGCCCAACCTTTTCCACCGCAATCGGGGCCAGCGGAACCACGGTGCGGAACACATCGCCCTCGATAAATTCCGGGGTTCCACCGGAATAGAGCTTCGTGTATTTGTAAGTATTCCGCATCCCGGACCCCAGCTCGTCCGCCAGTCCAATCTCACGGAACACTTTGGAAATGGGCGGATTCTTGGCATACGGCTCAAAGGAGGATAGATGCAGGGCACCGTGCCCGTGGGAACGGTTGGCATTTTCGGTGTAGAGCCGGTTACGCTCAATTACGAATTTTGCCACATAGCCGCTGGAGTAATCCCGGTGCGCCAGGCTGTTGGAGAAAATTTCACGCAGGATGCGGTCTCTGGCGCTGACGCTCTGGAGGCCCTCCTGCACAAAGGGGTCGCTGAGATGCTTCTGTCCGAACGCGATCAGCCGGTCGTAGGTTTCCAGCAGATTGGTGATGATCACGTCCCGGTCATCGTAGCGGTCCACGTTTTCTACCCGGAAGATCGCGTCCGTCTTGTGCTGCGGCAGTACGGACAGGATCGTAGAGTCCTTGCCAAATAAAAGAATGGCTGCCAATGTAATGCCTTCGAGCTGACGTTCAGGGTCTTTCAAAATCAGCCCGGCGCTGCGCAGCAGTTCTTCATCCGATAGGGATTTCCACGGATGATTGGCCGTGCGGCTGGCCGTCATGGCTCTGGCGCGCTCAATCAGGTCGGGGCGCAGGTCCTCCATCTGGAAGCGGGTCACCTTGTTGACAAAGTAGCTGCCGCTTTTCCGGGCGTATAGCTGATACACCAGGTCGGAATTGTCGGTTATATCAATATCCGCTTCGTGGTTGCGGTCAAAAATGCGTCCGTGGTGGCGGCAGACCTGGCTGCCGGACGGCACCCGAATGACCAGCAGAGTACGTCCCTCCACGATGCAGACTTCCGGCTGCAAATAAAGAGGCGGGTTGATTTTCTGCCCGTTGTTGATGGAGGTCACAAAATCCTTCTTCATGCGGTCCACCGCATCCGAGGCTACCCCCAAAATCTCCCCGTTGTCTTTGACACCCAGAAGGATGGTTCCGCCGTCCCGGTTGGAAAAGGCGCAAACGGTGTCGTACACATCCTTCGTGATCTCATGGGTGGATTTCTTAAACTCCACCTGGATGTTCTCGCCGCCTTGAATCAGTTTCAGAAGTTCGGCTTCTGTCATAGGAGCAACAGCCCCCTTTCGATATGGATTTATATGTTCTTATTATACGGGATTTTTCACGCATTATCAAACCCATTCTGCGTGGGTATATCATTCTGGAAAATGCCAGACAGTGTCTGGCAAATTAAGCTACTATTGGGGATCGCCTTTTGGTAATCAAATCAATTCAACAGACGGTGTCTGTTAAAAAGGAGGGGAAATCATGGCAAGCACCCGCATCATGCCGCTGCACGCTGGCAAGGGCCGCACGGTCGGCAAGGCCATCCGTTCCATCATCGACTATGTAAAAAATCCAGACAAGACCGACCACGGCAGGCTCATCACCAGCTACCAATGTGACAGCCGCGTGGCCGACGCCCAGTTCCTTCTTGATAAGCAGACCTACGCTGCCCGCACCGGCCGGGTGCGCGGCAAAGATGATGTGATCGCTTACCACCTGCGGCAATCCTTCGTTCCGGGCGAGATCACACCGGAAGAAGCCAACCGCTTGGGCGTGGAGCTGGCCCGGCGCTTCACAAAGGGCAAACACGCTTTCATCGTCTGCACCCACATTGACAAAGCCCACGTCCACAACCATATTATATGGAACTCCACCACGCTGGAGTGTGACCGCAAGTTCCGCAACTTTTGGGGTAGCACCCGCGCCGTCCACCGTCTGAGCGACACCATCTGCATCGAGAATGGCTACTCCATCGTGGAGGCTCCCAAGCGGCGCGGCCAGAGCTACAACAAGTGGCTGGGTGATGCGGCGAAGCCCTCCCACAAGGAGCTGCTGCGCCAGGCCATCGACCGGGCGCTGGCACAAAAACCGGCCAGCCTGGAGGAACTGCTGCGCCTGTTGGAGCAGGACGGCTTCACTGTTCACCGGCGCGGGAAAACCATTTCCGTCAGCGCGGAGGGGTGGGGCAACAACGTCCGCTTTGACCGGCTGGGGGACGGCTACACGCTGGATGATCTGCTGGCCGTTCTTTCGGGACAAAAGGAGCATACTCCCCGAAAGCTAACAACTGTGCAGGCTGCTCCGCCCAAGGTCAATTTGTTGGTGGACATCCAGGCAAAATTGCAGGCTGGAAAAGGTGCCGGGTATGCTCGCTGGGCCAAGGTGTTCAACCTCAAGCAGATGGCCCAGACTCTCAACTACCTGTCCGAACACGGGCTGTTGGACTACGCCGACCTGGAAACAAAAACAGCAGAGGCAACGGCCCGTTACAACGCGCTGTCCGGCCAGATCAAGATTGCCGAGAAGCGCATGGCCGAGATCGCCGTGCTGCGCACCCATATCGTCAACTATGCTAAGACCCGCGAGAGCTATGTAGCCTACCGCAAGGCCGGATACTCTCGGAAATTTTACGCGGAGCATGAGGATGAGATCCGACTGCACCAGGCGGCCAAGGAAGCCTTCAATGAGCTGAACGTGAAGAAACTGCCCACCATCAAGGAGCTTCAGACCGAGTACGCCCAGCTGCTGACGGACAAGAAAACGACTTACGCTGAATACCGGCAGGCCCGCGCCGCCATGCGGGAACTGCTGACCGTCAAGAACAATGTGGATCGGGTACTTGCGATGGAGCAGACCGAGCCGCAACAGAAAGAAAAAGACCACGGCCAGCGGTGAGCTGGTCGTAGTCAAAAGCGTTCGCCACACTCTCCGCAGAGAGCGTTTCGGAGGCCAACCGCCGAAGGCGGCTCTTGGGCCGGAGATGAACGCGCAGCCACAGATTGAAAATCTGTGTTCAAAGGGGGCTTGGGGGACTTCCCTCAACAAGCGCGTGGGGCTATCTGGATAGCCACAGGCATCGCTTGCCACTTTTGTTCGCAAACAATATCCGTATCCTTTACACGATGATTTACTTTTATTATCATAGTCGTAATAAGTATATAAACTACTTACATATAAGCACCTAAAATATGAAAGGGCTGATAAAATGATGACCTTTGAAAAGGTTTTAGAAGTATTCAACGATTACCTAAATAAAGATAGTGTTTTGGAGGTGGTGAACACTAAGCGAGGATACACCGTTATGATTTGGGATGAAAAAGATGAGCAATGGTTTGGTGTGGAACATTGCAAAGCCCCCGAGCTTTTACGGGATGCCTTACTTGATGGCTATCGTGATTTTTTAGAGCA
The DNA here is from genome assembly GCF_002160825.1 of Lachnoclostridium sp. An131. GTDB lineage: Bacteria > Bacillota > Clostridia > Lachnospirales > Lachnospiraceae > Laedolimicola. Next base: position 4,484 of record NZ_NFLI01000029.1, on the reverse strand, counting down.
ACAACTTACTCATAACCGCAGGAGTTTAACCGAAACAGAAATCTTAGATATTCAAAACCGATGTGAACAGCTTTATGATTTGTGTGGAGAATAAAAAAATAACCTAAAAAGTGCGATAGCCTGTGTAGGTGTCGCACTTTTTTCAGTTGGCTTGGCTTACGAAAACAGCGTTAATTATTCCGCAGTTTCTCTTGCCTTTTTCAAGCCTTGAGCCGTAGCTTCCATCACGATAAGCTCCTTTTCTTCCATATCATTCAACAGTACATCAACTTGTTTGCGGCGATTGTTGTCGCCATCTTCATTGCATGGAAAAAAGAACTGGTCTACAGAGATGTCAAGCAAGGTAGTAATGAGATAAAATTTGTTAAGCCTTGGGTGCTGCCCCCTGTTCTCTATATACATAATAGAGCGTGGCGTAAGGTCTACCAGTTGGGCAAGATATTCCTGTGTCCACCCTTTTGCTTCCCGAGCTTTTTTTATCGCTATACCTAACGGCTTAAAATCAAGTTTTCTTTCATCTTGGTACATTTTAATATCATCCTATATCATTGTACATTTCGGGTGATGATATTTGAACGAAGTATGATTTTATGTTTAGTAGTGTATAATTTCGTATTAGTGGAGAGAAACTTGCTATTATTCGTCATTCCGTATATAATAATTATATACTCTTTGCGAAAGGAAGTTGATATTATGAATTACATTTCTGTGAAAGCCGCTTCTGAAAAATGGGGCATATCGGAAAGACGGATACAAAAATTATGTGAGGAAAATCGCATTGACGGAACTGAAAAATTTGGTCGTGCATGGATGATACCAAAAGATGCAGAAAAACCCGTTGATGGACGTATGAAAACAAGGAACAAACAGGAGGAGAATCATGGAATTTAATGAAAAGCTACAACAGCTTAGGACTGGAAAGAACTTAACGCAGGAACAACTTGCGGAGCAATTATATGTATCAAGAACAGCCATTTCAAAATGGGAAAGCGGCAAGGGTTACCCTAACATTGAGTCGCTCAAGTGTATTTCTAAATTCTTTTCTGTGACCATAGATGAACTGCTATCGGGCGAAGAACTGATTACACTTGCCGAAACTGAAAATCGTTCCAACTTGAAAAAAATTTACAGTTTCATTTATGGAATATTAGATATGATGGCGGTTACTTTTATACTTTTGCCGTTGTATGGTAACGGTAACCTTGTTGACGGATATATTTATTCTGTCAATCTACTTTCATTTACAGACACTACCCCAATATATCTTGCAATCTATTGGATTGTTTTTATTGTTTTGATTGCACTTGGGATAGCGAAACTGATGTGTGTTTGTTTTGAAAAGGAATCATGGAGCAACATAATCACAAAATGCTCTCTCGTGCTGAGTACGCTTTTTATCTGCTTCTTCGCTGCGGCAAGACAACCCTATGTAACCGCCCTTATGTTTCTGCTATTTGTTGCTAAAATATTTGTCTGGATAAAGCAAACCCAAACAAAGTAAAATGCCATAAACCCTTTAAAATAGGCTCTGACACGATAAGTGTCGGAGCTTTTTTCGTGCTGACATCTATTGTGTCGGCATTGTGACGGTAGATTTCTTGGCTTCTATGCAATACTCGTGGATAATAAGATTGTGGTCAGCGAAAACAAGAACAGCAACCCACGGAAAGGAGAATCAAATATGGATTATATCATTGAAACAGAAAATCTTACGAAGCGATACGGAACAGCCACCGTTGTCGATAAGGTAAATCTTCATGTGCCAAAGGGCAAAATTTATGGTTTGCTCGGCAGAAACGGAGCAGGCAAAACCACAGCAATGAAAATGATGTTGCAGCTTGCTTTCCCAACGGAGGGAACGGTACGCTTGTTTGGCACAAACTATAAGGAAAATATCCATACCCTTTATAGCAAAGTAGGCTCTATTATCGAAACACCGGGATTTTACAGTAATTTAACAGGGTATGAGAATTTGCAAATTCTCGCTAAACTGCGAGGGGGAGTATCTAAAAGTGGAGTAGAAAAAGCTCTTGAAGTTGTGGGGCTGCATAAGGAGAAAAGAAAAGTCTTTTCCGATTATTCCCTCGGAATGAAGCAACGGCTTGGTATTGCCGCCGCCATTATGCACGAGCCGGAGCTTTTAATACTTGACGAACCGATTAACGGACTTGACCCCATTGGAATAGTTGAAATACGCTCATTTTTATCTGAACTTAGTCACAATCATGGCATTACCATTTTTATCTCAAGCCATGTTTTAAGCGAGATTGAACAGATAGCAGATATTATCGGCGTTATGCACGAGGGGCATTTAGTAGAGGAAGTGAATATATCCGAGCTTCACAAAAGGAATCGAAAATACATTCAATTTGATTTATCTGACAGTGAGATAGCCGGAAAGATTTTAGAAAACCACTACCACATGACGGATTTTACAGTGCAGGACGGTACGGTGAGAATTTATGACTTTAGCCAAAGTGTTGGAGAAATCAATCGAGAATTTGCACGAAATGGACTGCTCGTGACAAGGATAAATGATAGTGAGGAAAACTTAGAGGACTACTTTTCTAAACTGATTGGAGGTGGCGGTATTGCTTAATCTTATTTCTTGTGAATTATTAAAACTAAAGCGTTCAAAAATGGTGCTAATTAGTGTGGCAGGGGTATTATCTACCCCACTTTTGATGTTAATAGAAGCCTTGCAAACACATTTTGATAAGCCGGAGATTATCTTTACCTTGTCTGACATATACAGCGACAGTGTACTGTATATCATGCTGCTGGTAAACATTATGATATATGTGGCAATTGCAGCTTACTTGTTTAGCAGAGAGTACACAGAAAGCACCCTCAAAACCATATTGCCCATACCCATTTCAAGGACAAAACTATTAATTGGAAAATTTTGCACCCTGCTTCTTTGGATTGTTATGCTAACCCTTGTAACATGGGCAGGTATATTTATCGTTTGTGGGCTATATGACGCTGTCTTTACATTGGAGGGATATAGCTTACTAGTGGCAATAGTATGGCTCCCCAAGTTTTTGTTTGGCAGTATCCTGATGTTTTTAACAGTTTCTCCTTTTGTGTTTGTTGCTATGAAAACAAAAGGATTTGTCGCCCCGATGATTGGCTCTGCCGTGATTGTCATGGGAAGTGCCGCACTTTCAAATCAAGAATGGGGAGCGTTGTATCCGTGGACAGCCACCTATTTCTTGGTGCAGGGTAAACTTCAGAGTACCGGCTATCCTACACTGCTGTCTGTATCTATTATTATTCTTGTATCAGCAGTTGGTTTTCTTATGACCTTTCATCATTTTAAAAAGGAGGATTTGAAATAATGGTACTTGATTTTATAGAAATTTTAAAAGTTATTTTTCTTGGAATTGTTGAGGGTATTACTGAGTGGCTACCTATCAGCAGCACAGGACATATGATTCTTGTGGACGAATTTATCACACTTAATATGAGCGAAGCATTTAAAGAAATGTTTTTTGTTGTTATTCAACTTGGAGCTATACTCGCAGTGGTTGTAATGTTTTGGAACAAGATGTTTCCCTTTCAATTTAAGAACAAAGCACAGTCAATTGTTAAAAAGGATACTTTCTCGTTGTGGTTCAAGGTTGCGGTAGCTTGTGTACCGTCAGCTATTATGGGGATTCTATTTGATGATTATTTGGATGCTTACCTCCAAACCCCCATTGTGATTTCAATCATGTTAATCTTTTATGGTTTGTTATTCATTCTCATAGAAAATTGGAATAAAAAGCGTACTCCTACTACTATGGCACTTTCTGACATCAGCTATAAAACAGCAATCTTGATAGGGGCATTTCAAGTGTTATCACTTATACCCGGCACATCACGGTCGGGAGCAACGATTATAGGTGCTTTACTCATAGGAGTTTCACGAGTGGCAGCAGCAGAGTTTACTTTTTTCCTCGCAGTACCTACTATGCTTGGAGCAAGTGCTTTTAAGCTGTTAAAATTCGGGTTTGAATTTACAAGTGCAGAACTGCTCGCTCTTGTTCTCGGTATGGCTGTGGCATTTGCGGTATCTGTCTTAGTAATTAAATTCCTAATGAACTTTATCAAAAAACATGATTTTAAGGTGTTTGGTTGGTATCGAATTGTGCTTGGTATACTTGTTGTACTTATAAAATCTTAATAATGCGTTTTCTTTGTGCGCGAATAAAAATGCCAGTTGGTCCTTAAGATCAGCTGGCATTTTTGTTTCTGGGGATGGAAAACAACCCAGAGATTCTCGTTGTCGATCTCCTCCTGATTTTAGTTTGCATGGTGAATTTTGCAAATTGAATCTACAGGAGGTTAATAATGGGATTTAATTATGGATATGAGAAAAAGAAGTTTGATAGTACACGGTAAATCAGTAGTACCGTGCCAGTTTCCTCGCTCCATGAGATAATAACTCCAGAAAACTACAAGTTTTTTAAAGGAGTTATCGCCATGGATAAAATCACACA
>NZ_NFLI01000028.1 GCF_002160825.1 Lachnoclostridium sp. An131 | reverse complement strand
AGCTACCGGAAATCTGCCGGAGTAAAACAAAAACAACAAATGTTGTGTAAACCGTCCGCCGGTAACGGCGGTCATAAAATGAGTCGGTACTCATGGTTTACCGTATACTTTGATAGATTTTGTTGTGGTGACTTAATTTTACCAAACGGCTATAAACCATGTCTATTTAATATAAATTAATTTCGCATTCAAATGCTCTTACTGTGTTTACGTCGAATAGTATAATTTAGTCTTTCTTTTTCAGATGAATGATTGGTTTGTCTGTACATTTCCTATATCCCATTTATTGCAGTTATTCTGTGGAGCATGTCCGGTCTTATATTGTATAATCATGATGATAGGATGCCTGAATATGAGGGAATTTGAAAACTGATAATGGTAAATGGGTTTTGTGATAAAACCCCAAAAAATCGCTCATTTTTTATAATATTTATTGCATAAGTCGCTCATTTTTTGTATGCTATAGGAACAGAGAGGAGTGGCAGAGATGGCTGTAGTATATGGTGAAGGGGCAGCCTTTTCCAGAAGTTGTCATGAAAGTATACAGTAATTTGTTTCTTGATTATTGCATTCTTGGCGGTATGTCTGCAGTTGTACGGGAGTATATCCAGAATGGAAAGATTGAGGAGACGCTGGAAATATAAATATCTGCTATTACCTGAGTTTCTCGGAGCCTCCTCTTCGCGGGAATTACAATAATTCAAAATTACAAGCTCTATTTTTTGACACGGGGTTGTTTACAATTATGCTGGACGAGGAACCGCAAAATCACTTCGGATTCTGATTCAGAGTGCCCGCTACCCGGATATCGCCTGTGGAATCAAATTTACCGCAGGAATATCGGATATAGCAATGGAATTTATACGTTCCCTTATTTCTGGTCGTCCCTTTTGAAAGATTATCTGAAGAGGATAGATTTAAGCGGAAGCAGAACACAGTAAGAGATTTGCGGCACATGGAAACTACACATTAATTTTGTATTTATGTATCCATGAAAGAATCAAAAAAGAAACAGATAATAAGGATGAACAGGAATGATAATCTCAAAAAAAAGGATTGCATGGTTAGACATTGCTAAAGTAATTGGTATTTTTGCTATTTATCTGGGACATCTGGGAGAAAGCGCGGGTTTGTCATATAATTTCGTGTTTCAGTTTCATGTTCCTTTATTCTTCTTTCTGGCGGGATGTACTGATAATTTTAACAGGGAAACAGGCCTTTTAAATAATTTTTTAAAAAATATAAATGCACTACTTATTCCTACATATTTTTATGCTGTTTTGTCTTTATTTGTTTATGTAATCAGGAACAACAGCCAGATGGTTGACGTAAAACCATTTATAGGAATGATTATGAAAGGTCTTATCAGAAACACCTTTTTTGCAAGTTCCTTATGGTTTTTAACATGTCTGTTTGCTGTAAAAATTTTAGGGATGTTAATACAGAGATTGAAATATAAGTGGCTAATGCTCATTATTGGATTTGGAATGTATTATGTTGCAGAAACACTAATTGCTCCCAACCCCATTATCACTCCGCATTGGTATTATAATTTTGACAGTGCATTTTATTATGCACATTATTTTATTACGGGGTTTGTTGTTTACCCATACATAGAAAAGTTGTTTATGGCAGATAGATTTTGGAAAAAAGTGATTATTATAGGTACAGGTATTTTGACGTTTATATATTCTGCATATTTATATTGGGGGCTTGATATAATAGGCAGTCACAGCAGCAACAAGTGGCTTTTGCCTGTTGCTCCGCTGTATAAAGCGTATTTGATAATTATTTTTGTAATTGTGTTATCATATTTTCTTCAGAAAGTAGAGTATCTTGCAGTGCTTGGCCGAAATACCCTGTATTTATGTGGAAACGAATATATGATAAAAGAAATTGTGCCAGCGTGTCTTGGATTGCTTGGATTGGGAATTAATGTAGATAGTCCATTATCTGCCTATGTTTATACATCACTTTTACTTATTGTAACAAATTATGTTTTGGTTCCGCTGGAACGGCCTTTATTAGATAGTATAAAAGAAAAATTTACGGTTTTTTGGAGCAGGTTTTATTCTGGTTGACAGAGAAGGCGGTACAAAGTTGCTTCTGGTTGTACTGCCTTTCATTTTATGCTATAGTGAAAAATAGTAAATATTTTTGATGTTCACAGAAGAATTTGGTTATTTCAGTTTAATTTATTTCTTTGAAACAGCGGGGATGAAAGGATAGATGTATTATGAATAGATTCAAAGTTATCAGCAGGAGAATAACAGAGCATCTGAATCTCATCCTGCTTTTTTTATTTTCTGCACACTTTTTGGGTATAGAAGAATATTTGCTGTGGATTTGGGGAATTGTTGGGATAGCTTTGTTTGTAAAAAAAAATAAACGAATTCTTATTGATTTTCATGGTGTTTTGGTTGTTTCTATCTTTTTGATTTACAGTATGGTATACAAATACTATTTTGCAGAAACCAAAGCATACACTTGGCAGCAAATGATACAGATGATGGCTCTTCCTGTAATAATGTATTTCTTGAGCAGGCAGATCATGTTTCAGAAAAAAAATGGATATATTGAAGGTGCTTTGTGGACTGTTGTCGGAGGAACTTTTTTATATAGTATTTTAAACTATATAATATATTTAAAAGAAGGTTTTTCGTCAGGGGGCAGAGCATGGCCAGACTTTTGGGCTCATCAACCGCTTTATGCGACAGAACACAGTTACTGGGGAGTTTTTGCAGCGTCTCTGCTTGGTTATGGAGTATGCAGCCTGTTCGAAAAAAAGATATTTCGAGGTTTGACGGCGATATTGGCTGCTATTATACTTAATTATATAAACCTCGATGTGGATAACAGAATGGTTTTAATGACCACTGTTGTGACGGTATTTTTATGTATTTTAATTTTTTTGATTATAAATTTTAAAAATTTAAAAAAAATAGCCGTTTCTGGATTAACTATGGCAGGGATAGCAGGAATTATAGCGGTGGTTATAGGAGTGAACTGGGAAAAGATTACAGGAAGTGAATATTATGCTCAATTAATGACGATGATGTCAAGGGATGGAGGGATTCTTCACAATGTAAGGTTTCAGATGATTGCGGAAACACTTCGTCAATTACCGCAATCCCCATATGGAGGCGGATATATTTATCCGGCAGGTTTTGCAGGGGTACATAATTACTGGCTACAGGCAGCGAATGATACCGGGGTTATTGTGTTGTTTTTATGGGGAATATATGGAATTCTGATGGTGATGGATGCAGTCAGGCTGCTTTGGTTAAAACAAATATCCATACGGATAAAGTACATGCTGATCCCTATGATAGGGGCATCTGGCGCTTATTTAATGATGGAAATTGGTGGCGGCGGAAGCAGCGATTATATCATTTTTTTTGTAATGTTGTCTGCAATGTTGCATCAGATAGTTAAAGATGCGAAAAAGCATACAGGAAAGGAAGCATAAATGCTGGCAGTTATAACAGGTACTTTGTGTCCCGCTGGGGATATGTATAGAGTAGATTTATCGGATGCGGAAGAACGATTAAAACAATATGCAGATGCATTGAAATTTATATCTGAATCCAGGAAGATCAAAAGATGTGTTTTTTGTGAAAATAGTGGTCGTGTCGATTTAGTGGAACGGTTAAAAGAAATGGCAGGAAATAAGAAGCCTATAGAATATTTGAGTTTTACAGGCTCACGTGATACTATTCAGTATGGCAAAGGGTATGGGGAAGGCGAGATCCTAAAATATGTATGGGAAAACAGCAGGTTCTTGAGAGAAGAAAAAGAGTTTGTGAAAATTACTGGAAGGATTATTATCTGGAACATAGATTCTGTTATCGGTAAAATGAAACCCGATGTAAATTATTTTAATTCTGTCCGGATATGGAGCAGGGATGCTCAGATTGATACTAAGTTTTATAAAGTGACAAAAGAGGTTTTTGAACAAATTTTTCTTGATGCATATAAAAATGTATGTGATCCGGAAGGCAGATATCTTGAACATGTGTACTATACCGCAATAAAAAAACATGACTTGAGATACAGAAATTTTCCGGAATATCCGATATATGAGGGGAGGTCCGGGAGTCTGGGCGTCAACTATGGAAGTACGCGTTGGAAATATATTTTAAAGGATATCTTTTCAAGATTAAATTTATATAGAAATATCTGACAGGTGAAAAATGTATAATTGCGAAGAGCCTTTAATCAGTATTATTATCCCTAATTATAATAATGGGAGATATCTGCGAGAGTGTGTGGAAAGTATACTGGCGCAGACATATAAACAAATAGAGATTATAATTGTCGATGATTTTTCCACAGATAATTCGAGGGAGATTATAGAAGAATTAAAAAATAAAACGGCGAAAATCCGTTCTGTTTATTTGGAGAAAAATAAAGGAGTGTCTAATGCCAGAAATAAGGGAGCGGCGTTTTCGTCTGCGGAATATATTACATTTCTGGATGCAGATGATTTTTATGTAAATCCTCAGAAATTGAAAAATGAGATGAAGCTGCTTTTGGAAAAGGAAAGTGAAGGGCGCTGTATAGCTGTATATTCGAAACTGCAGGCTGTAGATACGGAGGGGAAAGTCCTGTGGAATTATAAAACTAAAAAGCAGTTTTCTGGGAGAAAACTGAGAAGGTGCATTCTGGAAGAATCCAGGGTTCAGCTTCCACGGGATTATTGTATGAAAAAACAATGGTTTTTGGACGCTGGTGGTTTTGAATATGGCAATAGTCTTTATGAGGATCTGGAATATCTATTCAGATTAGCTGAGTATGTAAATTTTATGTGTACAGGAACCTGGGGGTCCGCATACCGTATTACTAATCAGGGATTATCGAGCGTGGGGCTTAAAGAACATAAGGAAGCGCTTAAAAAATTAAAAGGCAGATGTTTTCCTGCTTTATCCACTTCTGATAGAGTAGCAGTCTATATCATGCAAATTTGGTACAGAAGTATTTTCCTCATAAAGCAGCTGTGTAAATCAATGCTTTCTTTAGTGGGGTTAAGAAAAAGAAAAGGATAGGATATCATAATGCTTGTATTGAAGTTTTGTGGTGGTCTTGGTAACCAGATGTATCAGTATGCGTATGGCTTGAAACTGAAAAAGTATTTTCCAGGATGTATAATAAAAAAAGATACTCGGGATTTCCGAGTCACGAAATATCATTATGGGTACGAAATAGACAAAATTTTTGGTAACCCTGCTGGATTTGAAGAAGCTGGTATAAGAGATTTGAAAGAATTGAGAGGAGAACTGCCAGCTGTTTTGGGAGGCAAAATATCATGCATAACGGAGCCTTTGCGGAAAGCGATAAATGAAAAATTTTTCTCTTTAAAGAATGAAAACATTCTGGATGAACAGTTTGTAGATGGCTTTCAGTTGATAGAGCTGGGAAGAACTTGTTTTTCAGACAGGGATTTCTATGTACAGGGTTTTTGGGCTGACATTAATTATTATTTAGATGAACTGGAATTGCTGCGTACTTATTTGGTGTTTCCGGAAATTTCGGAAAGAAGAAACCTGGAATTAGTGGATAAAATTAGAAACGCATCAAGTGTAAGTGTTCATGTCCGTCGAGGAGATTATGTAAATTCAGTATTTGATGTGCTTACGCTGGAATACTATAAAAAGGCTATTAAATATGTAGAGAATATGATGCCGCATTCCTATTATTTTTTCTTTTCTGATGATGTGGAATATATAGAACAAAATTTTCAATTTGTAAAAAACAAAATTATAGTTAATTGGAACCGGGGGAAAGAGAGCTGGAGGGATATGCAGCTGATGAGCTGCTGCAAAGGTAATATTATTGCCAATTCAACATTCAGCCAGTGGGGAGCACTTCTGAATGATAATAAAGATAAGATAGTGATTTATCCAGGCAGAAAGACGAAAAATATAGAGATGGAAGAGTTGAATATCCCCGGATGGTATAAAGCAGAGGTGTAAGAAATGAGTATTTGGAAAAAACTAAACTATATTTTTACTAAAGAACAGAAAATAAAGCTGGTACTGCTCTTCTTTATGATTGTAATTGGTACTTTTGCTGAACTTATAGGTGTCACATCCATTCTTCCAGTGATTCAGGTGGCGACAGAACCGGAAGTGCCTCAGAATAATTTACTGATTAATATATGTGTTAATGTGTTCGGCTGCAATACTACAGCAGAATTGCTGTTTACATTGGCTTTATTCATCTTGTTTATTTTTGTAGTTAAAAATATATATATAGTAGTCATGTATGCGGTTCAGTATGAATTTATTTACAATAATCAGCAATTGCTGGCATCGCGGCTGATTCGTTCTTATATGAAAAAGCCTTATATTTTTCATTTATCTAAAAATTCTGCAGAACTCCAGAGAAATATAAATGTGGATACGAACCAGTTTTTTGCAGTAGTAATGAATGCGTTGCAGATTATCATAGATGTCCTTTTGATTGGTGTGTTGTTTTTATACCTTCTTTTTACAGATATCATCATGACGCTGGTTTCTATGACCTTTGTGCTGTTTTTCATGGCTGCTTATTACAAATGGTCTAAAAAGAAAATTCGAGATTATGGTGAGCAGGGACATGATGCTTATGCGAAAATGGTACAGTATATCAGTCAGGCGTTTGATGGGATTAAAGAAATAAAAGTTGCAGGAAAGGAAAAGTTTTTTGGAAATCTATATACGAAAGAATATCATAAATATATGGAGGCTAATAAAAAACAGAGTATTTATAACACTATTCCCAAATATCTTCTGGAAGCAGTAGCCATCGGCGGTATTATGCTGGTGATCATGGTTAAAGTTCAGACAGGAAGTGATATGACGTCTCTTGTGAGCAATCTTTCCGTGTTTGCTGTGGCGGTTTTTAAACTGGTTCCTTCTGCAAATCGTATTAATGGAAGTATTAATGGTGTATTGTTTCAGTTGCCGTCTGTAAACACTATCTATGAAGATTTGTGTGAAATTCAGGATGTGGAAAATTCAGATGTTCAAAGTACGGAAAATGCAGAAGATATTACGTTTGAAAAAGAATTAAAGGTAAAAAATCTGTGGTATCGGTACCCTAATGTAGAGCATTATGTCCTTGAGGAAGCAGCATTGGAAATTCCGAGGGGAAGCGCAGTTGCTTTTATAGGAGAGTCTGGTGCGGGAAAGACTACACTTGCCGATATTATTCTGGGAGTCCTGCGGCCGGAGAAGGGTGAAATCCTGGCTGATGGAAAGAGTATTTACTGCAATCTTAGAGGATGGCAGAATAGGCTGGGATATGTGCCTCAGAATATTTTTTTGTTGGATGATACTATACGAAATAATATTACTTTTGGTCTGACAGAAGATGAAGTGGATGAACAGGCCTTATGGAGAGCGATAGAGCAGGCTCAGTTAAAAGAGTATATCTGTAGCCTGGAAGATGGAATCGATACAATGGTAGGGGAACGTGGAATCCGTATGTCGGGCGGACAGCGTCAGAGGCTGGGAATAGCCAGAGCATTATATCATGATCCGGAATTGCTTGTTATGGACGAGGCCACTTCAGCACTGGATCATGAGACAGAACAGGCAGTTATGGAATCTATAGAAGCGTTATATGGGAAAAAAACGCTTATTATTATTGCGCACCGGCTGTCAACAATTGAAAAATGTGATATCACATATGAGATAGAAAACAAAAAAGTTAAGATAAGACACAGATCTGAAAAAGAATAATTAATAATTGGAGAATAAGTTATAATATGGAAAACGGGATAAAAACAGATCTGAGTATTATAGTACCTGTATACAGGGGAAAAGAATATTTGAACAATTTGATGGCTTCAGTCCATGCTCTGAAAAATCAGGCGGGTGACAGCAGGATAGAGCTCCTATTGATTGATGACGGTTCTCCGGATGACAGCGCAAGTGAGTGTCAGCGGCTTGCTGATACGTATAGTTTTGTCTGTGCATATGAAAAAGAGAATGGTGGAATTGCAGATACCCGAAATTTTGGTCTGCGTCATGCCAGAGGGAAATATGTCTGTTTTATGGATCAGGATGACGCCATAGTGCCAGAAGTCTGCATAAAGGCTATAAAAAAAATCAAGAAAGAAAATGCGGATTGTTGTCTCTGGAGCAGCAATCATCGGTTTGATGATGGAACGCAGAGGGAAAATGTGAGGATTTCAGAGGAAAGAGTATATGATAAGAAGGAAATCCGACAGGCTTTACTGGATCAGTATTTACAGAAGGATGAAAAAGAAAAGCTTTTTCATATTCCGGGATATGTGTGGAGCGGAATATATAGAAGAAATTTTCTGAAAAAAAATGAAATTTGTTTTTTCTCATTTGTAGACTGTGAAGATGATTGTATTTTTATGAATCAGGTGATACGTCATGCAGAAAAGATTGTACAGATTCCAGATGTAGGCTACTTATGGACCTGTAATTTGAAGTCGGAAAGTCATAGGAGCAGATATATTGAAAATTACTGGGAGAAGAATCAAAAGCTAGAGCATTGGTTTCAATGTGAGATTTATGATATCTTTGATGGATACAAACCTTCAGAAATAAAAGTGAAAAAAGAAAAAGCTATTAAAATATATAATTATGTAGAAAATGAATGTGGTATAAAAAATGAGGCATCAGCAACAGAAATAGTAAGAAGATTAAAGGCTTTTTTTGATAATAGTGAGTATTATCAGTGCATCAAAAATGAGGAAAAACCTTATGGCGGGACAGGAATGCGCCGACGGATCATACATAACCTGATTCAGAAGAGGCGATATGGGATACTTTTTTTGTTTCTCAGAATGTATGGATTGACAGTACAAAGAATAAAGATAAGGGAATAAATAATGAAAATAGTAGTCTATCAAATCTTATGGTTTATCAGGAGAGTCAGAAGAAAACTGACAGGTTATCAGATAACTTTTGAAAAAAAATATGTGGGGAAGGAAGTCCTGGGGCTTCAGGAAGCCAATGATATAATAGCACAATGGATTAGCGAGGGCCGCAGCTTTGCAGCGGGAAGACTGGGAGGAACAGAGCTGAACGCAGTCTGGCGTTCGGACTTACCTCAGAGCCAGGAGCAGCGGGACAGAGTGTTAAATCAGATGAAAAATTATTCTGGCTTTTTCCCGCAGGATCCAGCTCTGCTGAAAGATTTTGCTACGCTGATGAAGCGTTCCTGCGCCCAGATAGATATGCTTGCCGTCTGGTATAACACGATGGAGGATTACGTGATTGACTGTTATGGGAAGAGCTGCCAGCTTACAGATTTGACAGCATTGGAGCCATGGTATGTGGAAAAGCCATGGACAAGCGCTTTGAAGGGGAAAAGAGTGCTTGTGATTCATCCTTTTGTGGATACCATAAGAAGGCAATATGAAAAGAGAGGATATCTATTCGAAAATGGATACACGCTTCCTGAATTTAAGGCTCTTTATACTGTAAAAGCGGTTCAGACAATCGCAGGGGCAGAGGACGACAGATTTGAAAATTGGTTTGAAGCGCTTGATTGGATGTTTGAAGAGGCTATGAAGACAGATTTTGAAGTGGCCATAATTGGATGTGGGGCTTATGGATTTCCGCTGGCAGCCAGGCTGAAGGAAGCAGGCCGCAGTGCGGTGCATATGGGCGGAGCAGTGCAGCTTTTGTTTGGAATCAAGGGAAAACGCTGGGATACGCATCCGGTGATTGGAAGGCTGTATAATGAGTATTGGGTGCGCCCGGGCGAGGATGAGAGGCCGGCAGGGGCAGAAGGCGTTGAAGGAGGCTGTTACTGGTAAGCCTCAGGACGGGAGTATGGAGCAGAAGCAGATGAAAATTATGTATGTAGATGCCAGTGTGGACGGGCATCATCTCACATATTTAAGCTATCTTTTAAAAAATGCCTCTAAGGATAGTCTGGCAGTATTGCCCGAATATTCGGATAAAGCAGCTGGACGGGTCCGTAAGACAACAGTCCGGGGTATTCGGGGCTTTCATGAATATGGGAGCTGGATGGAGGAGCTGCGCGGTATTGCGGCGGAAGAACAGCCGGATATTATTCATTTTCTGGACGGCGACAGCATGATGCGGCATTTGGGCAGAGGACTTGCGCGGTTCGGTGATTCCAGATTGATTATAACCTTTCATCATTTTTTTGAGGGGAAAGCGCGGGAAATCAGTATGAAGAGGATGCTGCACTATGCAGCGGCAGGGGTTTTTCACACGGAAGAGATTCAGATGAAGGTGAAGAAATTTGGATGTAAAAACGCAGAATGTGTTCCGTATCCCTGCTTTCTGAATGTCCCTGCAGGCTCGGGGAGGGGGTATCTGAATGATCCTCCAAGGCTGCTTGCTCTGGGCGGGACACGGTATGATAAAGGGCTTGATATTCTTCTGGAAGCCCTTAAAAGGGTGAGAAGTCCTTTTAGCCTTGTAATAGCCGGGAAGGAGGAGGATTTTGACGAACGCTTTGTTTTTGAGCATACAGCAGCGTATAACGACAGGGTACGGACATGCCTCCGCTTTTTGGGTGACGAGGAGGTAAAAAGGCTTCTTATGGAGGCGGATATCATTGTGCTTCCATATCGAAAAATCTTTGATGGCGCCAGCGGTCCCATGTGTGAGGGAATTTATCTGGGGAAAACAATTATAGGGCCTTCTCATGGAAGTCTGGGGAGGATGCTCCAGGAATCGCATGCAGGATACACATTTGAGAGCGAGAGCACGGAAGGGCTTGCGGCTTGCATCGAATATGCTCTGGCGCATCCGTGCTGCTATGACGAAACGGCAAAAAATGCGCAGCAGGCACTTCGGCCTGAGCTGTTTGTGCAGAAATATGCAGAAATTTATGAGAAGGCCGTGAAATAATAGAGGAAGTACAGCGGGAGAAAAGGCCATTATGAATATTCTATTTGTGACACATTATACGGGGCTGGGTGGGGCCAATATTGCAATGCTAAACCTGATCCGGCAGTATAAAAAAAGGAATATCGGAACGTATGTGATAATGCCAGAGGGCAGCAAGGGGCTAAGAGAGAAGCTGGAGGACCTGGAGATAGAATATGCGCAGATCCGTATGCCCTGGTGGGTTGGTGATGGGGAGGAAGGCTCTTTGAAGAGCTGGAAGAGATATCTGAGCAATTTTCGGGGGGCCCTTGAGATATGTCCTTATGTGCGCAAATGGAGAATTGATATAATACACACAAATTCTACGGTGGTTGCGGCAGGGCTGCTTGCGGCCAGGATGACAAGACGTTTACATGTGTGGCATTTGAGAGAGGATCTTTCGAACTACGGTTGGAAATTTTGCCTGAATGATAAGAAAGTAAAAAAGTGGTTTCATAATTCAGACAGAGTAATTGTAATCTCGAAGGCCTGTGAAAGGATATACGAAAAATATCTGGATCTGGAGAAAACAGTACTGATTTATGATGGTGCCCAGATTGATAGCCCCAAAGAGGTGCCGGTCCTTGAGGATGGTGTCTTTCATATGCTGTACCTTGGCGGAATGTCCTTGAGTAAAGGGTATCAGCATATTCTGGAGGCGCTCGTTTTGCTGAAACAACGCACAGAGAAAAGGTTTCGATTATGGATGCCGGGCTGCAGGGAAAATGGAAGAGCTAATAAAGAGCTGGAGGAGTTTATAGAGGTCCATAGACTTGAGGAAGCTATAGAACCAATGGAATATATGGACAGAGAGCAATTGGACCAATTCAGATACGGAATGGATTTATTTATCATGGCATCGTCTAAGGAAATGTTTGGTCTGGTAACAGTCGAAGCGATGCTGTCCGGAGTTCCCGTGGTTGCCAGCGATACAGGCGCTAATCCAGAGCTTATAAGAAATGGAGAGAATGGTTACCTGTATCCATATGGTAGCGCAAAGGCTCTTGCAGAAAAGATCCAAGAGATCATGGAGACAGAGGATCTTGGGAATGTGATCGAACAGGCACGGGCTGAAGCACAGGAGCGATTTTCCATGCAGAGCTGTGCGGAGCAGACCATTGACATTTATAGAGGTATATTAAAAAATAGTGACATGGGATACCGATGCTAAAACAGACATGTAATTTGCCGTAAGAGGTATAGCTTCATGAATCATAAACAAAAAATTCTACTTGTTCATAATCACTATAAAATTCCAGGTGGCGAGGATACGGTTGTATCTAATGAAAAACGCCTCCTGGAGGAACACGGACATAAGGTGATTCTTTATAGCCGCTCTAATCAGGAGATGCAAGATTTTTCTGTCTGGCAGAAGCTGATGCTTCCATTTACCTCTCTGTTTTCTTTACGGACCTACAGAGATGTGAAAGCCCTGCTCAAAAAGGAAAGGGTGGATATTGTTCATGTGCATAACACCTTGAATTTGGTCAGTCCGTCTGTATATTATGCGGCTTTTTCCCTCAGAGTGCCGGTAGTACAGACCCTGCATAATTTCCGTCTGCTGTGTCCTGCAGCTACCTTTGTGAGAGATGGAAGAATTTGCGAGGATTGCGTCAAGTATGGACTGGGCTGTGCAGTTCGGCATGGCTGCTATCGGAATTCCAGACTGCAGACCCTGATGAGTGCGGCAATATTAAAGATGTACCGGCTGCTGGGAACATACAGAAGGCTATTTTATATTTGCCTGACAGACTTTAACAAAGAAAAGCTATTGCTATTAAATCAAGGGGGAAGAACGATTGTCAGGGAAGAACGCGTTTTTGTAAAGTCTAATTTTGTCTGGAGGCCCCAAATAAGAGAAGTGGAGAGGAAGGAGCAGTATCTTTATGTAGGGCGCCTGGAAGATCTGAAGGGAGTTCGGTTTCTTGTGAGGACCTGGAGAGATTTTCCGGACAGAAGGCTTCTGCTTTGTGGAAGCGGACCTGAAGAGGCGTGGATTCGCAGCTATATAAGTGAAAATAGGATGAGTCAGATAGAGCTTCTGGGACAGGTGTCTCATGACGAGGTAATGCGTCTGGCAGCAGAGTCCAGAGCGTTGATTATGCCGACGATGTGCTATGAGGGTCAGGGCCTGGTGCTTTTGGAAAGCTACGCAGTAGGAACGCCCGTACTGGCAAGCGCTCTGGGCAACGTGGGGAATATTGTTATTCCAAATGTGACAGGCTTACGATTTGCGGCAGGAGATGCAGAGGCGTTAAAAGAGGCAGTGAGGAAATTCGAAGAGGCAAAGGCATGGGATACAAGGCCAACCTATGAGAAATATTATTCGCCGGAAAAGAACTATGAGAAGCTGAAGGAAATTTATGATCGTGCGGAAGAAATACTTTCCCGGGAGAAGAGAATATGAAAAAGCTTGTTATCATCACCAACATTCCATCCCCCTACCGTGTAGATTTTTTCTATTACCTGCAGCAGAAAGTGGAGGATTATGAAATTCATATCGTCTACGCCAGCAGAAATGAAGACAACCGGGCCTGGGAAATAGATGAGAGTAAATTACAGAACAGTCATTTCCTCGACTCCTGGACGCTGAAAATTCCGCGCCGTTACGATACAAAATATATTCATATTTCCAAAGGAGTGGGAGGACTGCTGAAAAAGCTGCAGCCTGATGTGGTTGCAGGCTCGGAGTATAATCCGACGATTCTGCAAGCGGTACGGTACTGTATGCGTCATCAGATTCCATATGTCAGCTGGACAGACGGTACCCTGTATTCAGAGAGAAATATCAATGGGCTTCAGAAAAAGCTTCGTCGGTATGTAATTGCCAAGGCGGCGGCATATATTGGAAGCAGCACGAGGTCCAGGGAGGCACAGATTGCATACGGAGCGGATCCGGCTCGCTGTTTTATCAGTTTTCTTACGGCGGATCTGGACAAGTATAAGGTGGAGCCTGAAGGAAGGGATGCATCCAGGCTTCTTTGTGTGGGAAGCCTGATTGAGAGAAAGGGCGTCGATCTTCTGCTCCAGGCTTTGGCAGGTGTGGAAGCACCGTTTACGCTGGCGCTTGCAGGAGCAGGTCCGGAGGAGGAGCGTCTGCGAAAGCTGGCGGGGGAGTTGCACATTCAGGACAGGGTGGAATTCCTCGGATATCTTCAGCTTGATGAACTGCGCAGGCAGTATTCAAAAAGCGGAATTTTTGTGCTTCCAACCAGAGAGGACTGCTTTGCTCTGGTGATTCTGGAAGCCATGTGCGCAGGCCTCCCGGTTGTGTGTTCCAGGTATGCAGACGGCGGCTGTGATCTGGTGGAAGAAGGAAGGAACGGCTGCCTGGTTGATCCTTATGATACGGAAGCATTTCAAAAATGCCTGCGCGATTTGCTTCAGAACCCAGACAAGGCGTCAAAGATGGGAAAGGCATCCCTGCAGCTGCTGGAAGGCTTTCGCTTTGAGGAAGTGAGCAAAGGGTTTATGGAAGCGGTAAGATTGGCAGATAAAGGAGAAAAATAAAAAACAAATGAAAAAAATTAGCATAAGTAAGAAGACGGCTGGTATTCTGCTGACAGTTATCTGTCTGATTCAGCTGGGCGTGTCCCTTTACTTTGGCTCACAGAAGAGCTTTTTGATGTGTGATGAGCTTTTCACATACGGAGCCGCGAACTATGATGGCGGAATTATGATGGAATTTCCGTTGAATGACTGGAAGAATGACGAAGTTTTTATGGAGTATGTGACCCCGGGAGAGAATGCGTTTTCTTATGAGATTCCGTATGAGAATCAGAGTCTGGATGTGCATCCGCCGCTGTATTATTACCTGATTCATACGATTTCATCGTTCAACCCCTATGAATTCTCCTATTGGACAGGCATTGGATTGAATATTGTCCTGTTTTTAGGCTGTACCGTGGTTCTATACTTTTTGGTGTACGAGTTGGTGAAGAGCAGGGGCTGCGCTCTTATGACGTGCCTTTTTTATGTGCTGAGCTACGGCGGATTGAATACCATGCTGTTTATCCGCATGTATATGCTGTTTGCGCTGGCGCTTCTTCTCCATTTGCTGGTGTATATCAGATACTGGGAGAGGGAAAAGATTCCGGTAAAGGGATATGTTTTTTTGGGACTTACGCTGGTTCTGGGCGCAATGACACAGTATTATTTCCTGATTGCGGCGTTTTTCCTGGGTGTTTGGTATACCTTTAAACTGCTGTTCAAAAAGCGTTTTCGAGAACTGGGAATATATCTTGGGACAGTCGCAGCGGCTGCAGCGGTGAGCCTGAGCCTGTTTTCGCCGATGTGGGATCAGATCTTTCACGGTTCACGCGGAACGCAGGCACAGGATAAATTCTGGGTATTTGAAGGATTTCCGAGGTCTTTGCTGAATATGTTCAATATTATCAGCGATCAGATGTTTCGGGGATATCTGTGGCTGGTCCTGGGTGTGATTGCAGTGCTGCTGATAGCGTTTGCAGTCCGCTTTAAGAGGCTGCCGCTGAGAGAAGGCTCCAGGATACTTCCGGTTATCTTCATGGCAGCGGGATATTTCCTTCTGGTGACGAAAATAGCTCCGGAGGTGACAGATCGTTATATGATGCCTCTGTTTCCTGTAGTGCTCTTGTTAGCGTTCTGCTTCCTGTACGTACTGATTTACGAGCTTTTGCCGGTAAAGAAACAGCTGGCTCTTGCGGTGTGCGTTGCTTTTGGGCTGTTCCTGTGCATTCCGACACTGAAGGGAAGAGTACCCGCCTATGCATACAGTGGGATGAAAGAACACACAGAGCTCATGAAGCAGTACTCGGACAAAAAAGCAGTCTACATCGACCGGGAATTTTATTGGTGGGAATACTATGATCTGATTCAGGTTATGAAAGAGAACTCCGATTTTTATGTGATTTCCTATGCCAGAATCATTCAGGATGAGATAGACTCCGCGCTGGAATATACGGCAGAGGATGAAGAAGTGATTGTATATGTCGGCAATACGCAGCTTGACGAAGAGATCACAGAATACATAAAAAATACTGTGAAAGCTAAAGAAATGGTTCTGCTGGATCAGTTCAGCCGTTATACAGTTTACCGTGCAATCCGGTGAAAGGATTTTTATTATGCTTGAAAAACATCCATTTCCCACCTGCAGCATTCTCGGCGTGAATATTGCAGTGACAAACATGAAAAAAACCGTAGCCTGGCTGGAAGAGGATATTTCGGAGCTGTTCGGCTCTTATATCTGCATCTCTAACGTACACACGACAGTGACCGCTTACGAGGAGGAAAGCTACCGCGCCGTTCAGAACGGCGCGGCGGCTGCGCTTCCGGACGGTAAGCCGCTGTCGGTGACCAGCCGGAAGCGCGGTTTTGCCGAAGCGGAGCGGGTGACGGGACCGGATCTGATGGGAGAGATTTTCCGAATCTCGGCCCGGCATGGCTGGAGGCATTATTTTTATGGAAGTACGGAGGAGACCCTTGCCGCGCTTCGGGAGGCGCTGGAGAGGACGTATCCGGGAATCGCAATTGCGGGAATGTATTCCCCGCCGTTCCGGCCGCTGACTGCGGAGGAGGACAGAGAAAATATTGAGAGGATCAATCGTGCACAGGCGGATTTTGTCTGGATTGGCCTCGGAGCTCCCAAGCAGGAGCGGTGGATGGCAGCTCATGAAGGAAAGGTGCAGGGCCTGATGATAGGCGTGGGAGCGGGCTTTGACTACCATGCGGGGCGCCTGAAGCGCGCCCCGCAGTGGATGCAGAAATGCAGTCTGGAATGGCTGTACCGTCTGCTGCAGGATCCGGTCCGGCTGTTTAAAAGATATCTGTTGACAAATACGAAGTATTTATGGCTGGTAAGCCGGGAAAACCGGCGAAATAGATGAGGTATTGGTACCTTTAGTCAGATGCTTTTGCACGGAAGGCCTGAGATGTCCTGACGTCAGAAATTTCTTTTGCGGCACTGCCGAAAAGAAGTTCGGGCTTTTCCCGTAAGACCTCATAGTATGGCATATTAAAATGACAGTAATAAGCCAGGTAAAACAGCATGTCGCTGGGCGAACGAATATCCTTTAGCTGTCTGCCTATGTAGGTCAGCTGTCCTTCAGCTCCAAGATGCTCCCAGCAGAGATTTTCCATGCGTTCAATCTGCCGTGATACGGCAGCACAGCTCTTTCCTGTCCGTGCGGCCACTTCCGGGTAAATATGCTTTGTCACCAGAATGTCGTCCTGTGCAAGGTTCTCGCAAAACAGCAGATGCCGGGTGATATTGACGGCACATGCGAAGGTGCGGACCTCACATCGGGCCGGGCCGACAATGCTTCGGATTAAAGCTTCCTCTTTTGTCATAGTATAAAAACTCCTTTCAGTTTATGCCTTTATAATATGGCAGTTTTTTCCTGAACCGACGTTACACGACAGAATACGACAAAGCATTTGAAATTATTTTGTTTTGGGGATAAAGAAGCGAAATTAGAAGATGATATAAGCTGTAAAAGGGAGAACTGAGAGATTTAAGGGGAGTTTTTATGAACTGAATGTAAAGATGAAGTAAGCGCTCAATAAAATAATGGATATCTTTTCACAAGGTATTCAGCTATGGTTGAAGTAAAACACTCCAACTTCAACTTTTTGATTTAATCCGGCATCTCTGCTGTAT
>NZ_NFLI01000027.1 GCF_002160825.1 Lachnoclostridium sp. An131 | reverse complement strand
CATTTCATGAATTTACATTACAGGCAGCATAAAAATACCGCCAGCCGTGTATCGGCTGACGGAGAAAAATTTATTGTTTTTCATTGTCCTCTTGACGGGTAGCACACCAGATAACCGGCAGCAGCCCCGCTGTTATTCTCAAATCTTATGCTCTTTCAACCTTACCGGACTTCAGACAGGATGTACATACATACATCTTTCTGGCGCCGGCGCCAACCTTTACCTTTACAGACTTGACATTGGATTTCCACATCTTATTGGAACGTCTATGTGAATGGCTTACATTGTTTCCGAAATGAGCGCCTTTTTCACAGATTGCACATTTAGCCATGTTTGCACCTCCTCTTGACCGATAATGAGTCCCTGCACACTGCATATAGACTCGCAACACAGGTTATTTTAGCAGAAACCACTATATTTTGCAAGCATAATTTTTAAAATCGTGACGTTTTTTAAGAATCTGGACAAACTGTGAAAAATGGCTTTAATTTTCCAGGGAAACGGGTTATAATAACATCAGTACTGGGGAAAGTGTGCCCTGATTTCAAATGCACAGCTTTTTCGTAATAAAAATAAAAGTGGAGGTAATCATAATGAAGGGACTTATGAATACGCAGATGGGCGCTGTCATGATCGACCCGGAAGTTATTGCCAGATATGCAGGTTCTGTAGCAGTGGAATGTTTCGGTATCGTGGGCATGGCCATGGTAAATGTCAAAGATGGACTTGTAAAGCTTCTCAAAAGAGACAATCTGACCCGCGGAGTAAACGTACAGATTCACGACAACAAGATCACGCTTTCATTTCATGTGATCGTGTCTTATGGCGTCAGCATTTCAGCTGTGTCTGATAATCTGATCAGCAACGTGAAATACAAGGTGGAGGAGTTCACCGGAATGACGATTGAAAAAATCAACATCTTTGTAGAAGGTGTGCGGGTAATAGACTAATTGCAGGAGGAGTTTTTGGAAGTTATGAAAACAATAGATGTAGAAATGCTGACAAAGATGTTCCTGGCCGGAGCCAAGAACCTGGAAGCGAAAAAGGAATGGATCAACGAACTGAATGTATTCCCGGTGCCGGACGGCGATACGGGTACAAATATGACGCTTACGATCATGTCGGCGGCTTCTGAGGTGAACAATCTGTCCGAACGAACAATGGAGACAGTGGCGAAGGCGATTTCCTCCGGCTCTTTAAGGGGAGCCCGCGGAAATTCAGGCGTCATCCTGTCACAGCTTCTGCGCGGCTTTACAAAGGTGATTCGTAATTATGAGGTTCTGGACGCACAGATCCTGGCCAATGCCTTTCAGAAGGCGGTAGAGACAGCTTACAAGGCGGTTATGAAGCCGAAGGAGGGTACGATTCTGACTGTGGCAAGGGGAGCTGCTGAAAAGGCGGCGGAGCTGGCTGCGGAGACAGATGATCTGGATGTGCTGTGCTCTGAGGTGATCGCGGAGGCTGAGCGTGTGCTGGCTACGACGCCGGAGCTTCTGCCTGTGCTGAAGGAGGCAGGGGTCGTAGATTCAGGCGGACAGGGACTGGTTGAGGTGCTGAAAGGCGCCTATGACGCGTTCCTCGGCAAAGAGGTGGATTATACCTTTGAGCAGCCGAAAAGCGCTCCTGTGAAGCCGAGCGCCCAGACAGAGGCCGACATCAAGTTCGGGTACTGCACGGAGTTTATTATTATGCTGGATAAAAGCTTTGACGCGAAGACGGAAAACGAGTTTAAGGCTTTCCTGGAGTCTATCGGCGATTCGATCGTATGCGTGGCGGATGATGATATCGTAAAGATTCACGTACATACGAATCATCCCGGTCAGGCTATTGAGCGCGCGCTGGAGCTTGGCTCCCTGTCACGCCTGAAGATTGACAATATGCGCGAGGAGCATGAGGAGAAGCTTATCAAGGAGGCTTCGAAAATTGCGGCTCAGCAGGCGGAGGCCAAAAAGGAGGAGCCCCGCAAGGAGATGGGCTTTATTTCCGTGTCCATTGGCGATGGAATCGGCGAGATCTTCCGGGGACTTGGCGTGGATTATCTGATTGAGGGCGGCCAGACTATGAATCCGAGTACGGAGGACATGCTGAATGCGATCGAACAGGTGAATGCAGACCACATCTTCATTCTGCCGAACAATAAGAACATCATTCTTGCGGCCAACCAGGCGAAGGCTCTCTGCAAGGATAAGGATATCATTGTGATTCCGACAAAGACCGTTCCGCAGGGAATTACGGCCATGATCAACTATATGCCGGATTCCTCTGTGGAAGAAAACGAGGCCCGCATGTCCGAGGAGATCGGAAATGTAAAGACCGGACAGGTGACCTATGCGGTGCGTGATACGCATATTGATGACAAGGAGATCAAAGAGGGCGACATCATGGGAATCGGGGATCACGCGATTCTGTCTGTCGGAAAGGATGTGGCAGAGACAACCCTCGCCATGTTCGCGGAGCTGGTAGACGAGGATTCTGAGCTGATCAGCATTTATTATGGAGCAGATGTGACGAAGGAAGATGCCTCGGCCCTGGGAGCAAGTCTTGGAGAGAAATATCCTGACTGTGATATTGAGGTACATTTCGGCGGCCAGCCTATCTATTATTATGTGGCATCTGTAGAATGATTTCCTTCACAGGAGTGTGAAATGAATACAGCTTCCCCAATTACAGCCCTGAAGGGCGTTGGAGAAAAGACGGCTGCGCTCTTTCACCGTGTCGGTGTAGACACGGTGGGAGAGCTCTTGTCTTATTATCCAAGAGCTTATGACATTTATGAAAAACCGGTGACCTTTGCAAATCTGGAGCCTGACCGGGTGCAGGCGGTGTCAGGCTTTGTGCACAGGGCGCCGGATACGAAAAGGATGAGCAGGCTCACAGTGACGACCCTGACGCTGGAGGAGTTCGGAGCCTATCTGCATTTGAGCTGGTTCAACATGCCTTTTCTCCGCAACAGTATTGTGCCGGGCGGCACCTATATCTTCCGTGGAAGAGTCCAGAAGAAAAAGGGCCGGCTGGTGATGGAGCAGCCGGATCTCTATACCCCGGCGGATTATGAAGCGCTGCTGGATACGATGCAGCCCATTTATGGGCTGACTGCAGGCCTTTCCAACAAGACGGTTACCAAGGCAGTCCGCCAGGCCCTTGATGAGCTGCAGCTGGATTCGGAATATCTGCCTGCCCAGATCCGGAGCGATCAGGAGCTGGCAGAGTATAATTTTGCCCTTCGGGCCATACACTTTCCGGTTCGGCAGGAGGATTTGCTGCTGGCGCGGAAACGCCTGGTTTTTGACGAGTTCTTTCTCTTTATTCTGGCTCTGCGGCAGATGAAGGAGCAGACGGAAGGAGAAAAGAATGGATGTCCGATTCGTGCGGGAGAATGGACGGAGTGCCTGCTTCAATCCCTGCCCTATGCGCTGACAGGAGCCCAGCAGCGCGTCTGGCAGGAGATTCAGTCGGATCTGTCCGGCGAGACGGTCATGAACCGGCTGGTCCAGGGAGACGTGGGCTCCGGGAAGACCGTGGTAGCAGTGCTGGCCCTGCTTGCGGCGGCGGAAAACGGATACCAGGGAGCGCTGATGGCCCCCACCGAAGTGCTTGCCAGGCAGCATGCCCAGTCTGTGGCGGAGCTGCTGGAGAACTGCGGGCTGGAGGAAAAGGTGGAAACGGTTCTCCTTACAGGTTCCATGACAGCGAAAGAGAAGAGGGAGGCCTATGCCCGAATTGAGAGCGGGGAGGCAAAGCTTGTCATCGGCACTCACGCGCTGATTCAGGAAAAGGTTCAGTTTCACCGGCTGGGCCTTGTAGTGACGGACGAACAGCACCGTTTCGGTGTCCGCCAGAGAGAGACGCTTGCAGACAAAGGGCAGCATCCCCATGTGCTGGTGATGAGCGCCACGCCGATTCCACGGACGCTGGCGATCATTGTCTATGGAGATTTGGATGTGTCTGTGATTGATGAGATGCCGGTGGGCCGCCTTCCCATCAAAAACTGTGTGGTGGATGAATCCTGGCGGCCAAACGCTTACCGGTTTCTGGAAAAGGAGACAGCCGCAGGCAGACAAGCCTATGTGATTTGTCCGATGGTAGAGGAAAATCCGGAGCTTGAGATAGAGAATGTGGTGGATTACACAAAGAAGCTGAAAGAGAATCTGAATCCGTCTATCACCATCGAATATCTTCATGGGAAGATGAAGCCTGCCCAGAAAAATGAAATCATGGAACGGTTTGCTGCCGGGGAAATTCAGATTCTGGTCTCTACTACGGTGATAGAGGTGGGCGTCAACGTGCCGAACGCCACAGTCATGATGGTGGAAAACGCGGAGCGCTTCGGCCTTGCCCAGCTGCATCAGCTCCGCGGGCGGGTAGGCCGCGGAAAATATCAGTCCTACTGTATTTTTATCAGCGGCACGGATAACAAGGATACCAGAAAGCGGCTGGAAATCCTGAACAAATCCAACGACGGCTTTTATATCGCGTCCGAGGATTTGAAGCTCCGGGGGCCCGGCGATCTGTTTGGAGTCCGGCAGAGCGGTCTTCTGGAATTTAAGATCGGAGATATTTTTACAGACGCGAGGATTCTGCAGGCAGCCAGCGAAGAGGCGGCAAAACTGAAGCGGCAGGATCCGGATCTGGAGCTTTTGGAACACCAGGCTTTAAAGAAGAGGCTTCTTAAGTACCGGGATGAAGGGCTGCGGCGGATGAGCCTGTAAAGGCGCGGCTGCCGGGCGGCGAAAGAATCCTGCCGCAAAGCGAAAGAATCTGCAGTCAGGCAGCGCGGTCTGCGTCAGACAGAAGAGGAGTTTTTAGGCATATGAATATTTTAAATATAGAGCACGTAAGTAAGCTGTACGGGGATAAATGGATCTTTGATGATATCTCCTGCGGCATTCAGGAAGGCGAAAAGGTGGGAATCATCGGGATTAACGGTACGGGTAAGACCACGCTTCTTCGGATTATCTCCGGGGAGGAGGAGCCGGACAGGGGGCAGGTCATCCGGCAGAATGGGCTGAAACTGGCGGTTCTGTCCCAGAACAGCGATTTCCCGGCAGAGGAGACTGTGCTTTCCTATGCAGCCTCGGCGATTCGCCAGGAGGAATGGGATGCGGATAATGAGGCAAAAAGCATGCTGAATACTCTGGGTATCACAGAGCATGGGGCGAAGCTTGGCAGCCTGTCCGGGGGACAGAAGAAGCGGGCCGCGCTGGCGCGGACCCTGCTGGTTCCCTCAGACGTACTGATTCTGGATGAGCCCACCAACCATCTGGACGAGGATATGATTAGATGGCTGGAACAGTATCTGCGCCGGTACCGGGGAACGGTGATCCTCGTGACTCATGATCGGTATTTTCTCGATCAGGTGACAAACCGGATACTGGAGATCAGCAGAGGAAGGCTGTATAGCTATGAAGCCAATTATTCCCGTTTTCTGGAGCTGAAAAGCCAGAGGGAGGAGATAGAGCTGGCCGCAGAGCGGAAGCGCCAGAGCATCCTGCGCATCGAGCTCTCCTGGGCGGCCCGGGGCTGCCGGGCCAGAAGCACCAAGCAGAGGGCAAGGCTCGAGCGTCTGGAGGCTCTAAAGGAGGGACGGGCGCCTGAATTTGACAAGTCTGTGGAACTGGATTCTGTGGAGACCCGCATGGGGAAGAAAACCGTAGAGCTTCACGGGATATCCAAGAGCTATGGAGACCGGAAGCTTGTGGAGGATTTCTCCTATATCTTTCTGAAGAACCAGACCGTGGCCTTCGTGGGTCCCAACGGCTGCGGGAAATCCACGCTGCTTAAAATGATTGCGGGACAGATTGAGCCGGACAGCGGAAACGTAGAGCTGGGAGAGACTATCCGTCTGGGATATTTCGCTCAGGAAATCCCGGAGATGGACGAGGATCAGAGAGTCATCGATTATGTGAAGGATATCGCCGAGTACATTCCCACTCGGGACGGCCGGATTTCGGCATCCCAGATGCTGGAGCGGTTCCTTTTCACGCCGGACATGCAGTACAATCCCATCGGAAAGCTCTCCGGCGGCGAGAAGCGCCGCCTGTATCTTTTGAGTGTTCTGCAGACCGGCCCCAATGTGCTTGTGATGGACGAAGTCAGCAACGAACTGGATATTCCGACTCTGGCCATTCTGGAGGACTATCTGAATTCTTTTGTGGGAATCGTCATTCTTGTGTCCCATGACAGGTATTTCCTGGACAACACGGTGGACCGGATTTTCGCCTTTGACGGAGACGGACATTTCCGCCAGTATGAGGGCGGTTACACAGATTATCTGGAAGCCAGAAAGAGGGAACAGGCGGAGAGTTCGGGAGCAGACTTCGAAGGCAGAGAAGGCGGCAGGCAGAAAGCCTCCGGCGGACGGGGCGCCGGCGACAAGGCTTCCGGGAAAGGAAATGGCGGCGGAAAGCCCACCTGGGACAAGGGCGAAAAGAAGCTGAAATTCACCTATAAAGAGCAGAAGGAGTTTGAAACCATAGAGGATGACATCGCGGCTCTGGAAGAGAAAATTGCGGCATTGGATAAAGATATCGAGGCGTCAGCTCATGATTTTATTAAACTGAATCAGCTCATGGCTGAGAAGGAGGGCTTGGAAGCTGCTTTGGAAGAAAAGATGGAGCGGTGGATGTATCTGACGGAACTGAATGAAAAAATTCAGGGACAGAACGCATAACACAAAAAAGAAAACGCGGCCCGGCAGGATGAACCGGAAGCCGCGTTTTCTTTTTTATTCCCCATCAGCTCGCTGCGGGGTGTTTGACTTCATTTTCGTTTCAGGATAAACGGTCCGGGCTTATTTGCCGGCCATCTGTCTCTCCTGGGCCTCGATCATTTTCTTAACCATATAGCCGCCAACGGAGCCGTTCTGCTTGGAAGTCAGGTTTCCGTTGTAGCCGTCGGTCAGGGGTACGCCAAGCTCACTGGCTACCTCGTACTTGAACTTGTCAAGTGCGCCCTTTGCCTCCGGGACTGCTGCGGTGTTAGATGATCTACTGGACATAATAAACTCCTCCTTACTGCAGACAGAAAATAATTTGCCTTGAAGTTGAATGGAAAAGGCGGCTGTCTGCCGTTTGTTGTTGTTTGTTACAGGAGTTATTATGTGAAAAAATCAGGCGAATACACTGGCAGTTGTTTGTTGCTTTGATAATTTTTTACAGCTTTATTAAAAGGAATCCTGAGTATCCTGAACAGCGCCGTAAAACAGCTCATGCTGCCGCTTTACCCGTTCGCGCACCTGCTTAAGAAAGCTTTCCGGACCGAGAATCCGGATGACCGGGCCGAAGGAAAGCAGTTCGATCAGAAGTTCTGTTTCATCCGATGGATCATAGAAAAGGGAACACAGCCAGGTGTCCGTGTCAGGCTCATAAACAGTTTGCTTTTCGTAATTGGCGAAATGGAGCATGCACCGTTCCAGAGCGTTTCGCTTGTTTTCGATGCGGATGCGTACCGGTTCATTTTGCTGCTCTGATAGAATAAAACGGTTCCGATCGAAGCGCTCCGGTACCGGAGTCCGGGACAGATGGCAGGCCTTTATGCGGCCAAGATTCAGTATGGTGGGAGAACCGATCCGGCCACGGCGGAAGCTGACGGACAGAAGGCGGAATTTGTCGTCCTTCTGGGAATACTGAAGACGGCAGGGCAGAACCTCCAGCGTCATGGAGTTCCCTTTTCCACCCTCGTAGGCGGCAAAGAGCGCTTTGTTTTCGGTCAGGGCATTTAAAACGGTCTGAAACACAGCGCGGTATTCATTTGCCTCATAGGGATCGCCGTCTGCATACTGGTCAAAGTAATGGAAGTCAGACTGCTCATAGAGCGCCGGAATTTCCTGCAGATCTTCAGAAAGCCTTTCCAGCTGTTCCTCTGTGAAAAAGAGGCGGAAGCGTCTGTCTGAGAGAAGGGCCTTGAGCCAGGATTTCTGGAGGGTGGTCAGAGGCGGCTTCAGAGAAGAGGATTTCAGCCTGCTTTCCCAGGTCTTCTCCCCTGTTTTTTCAAGAAGGGAGGACCAGGGGCCGTCTGTGAGCTTCGGGACTATGCCGGAAGCACTTTCTTCAAAGGCGCAGGAGCGGACAAGCCCATACATGTCCTGCAGCGAAAGCGGGGTGAAGGAGGCATGCTCCAGGACACTTCGCACCGCCTGAAAATAGGAGCCGTATATTTCTTCAAATAAAGATAAATTTTCAATGGTTTCTTTCTGCGGCATCATCTTCCTCCTCCTTTCCGTACATCTGATACATGGCTTCCAGATCGGCCGTCACCTTGTCCAGCACGGCCTGATTGGTGCACTGCAGATCAAGAATCCGGCCTGTAAAGGATTTGATCCAGGGCAGCATCTCATTGGTGTCAAAAAAGCTTCCTGTGTAAAGCCAGACATTTTCGCGGATGCGCAGGAGCTCCCCGCCGCGTCCTTCCCGCTGCAGGCGTCCGATGATATGACCTTCACAGGCTTCCTTTATGTACAGCTTCATGGACAGGGTCTCCATACGGCTTCTGCCTCCGAAGGATACGCCCCAGCAATGGGGAAGGTTCTGCCGGAGCTTTTCTCTGTAACGTTCATATTCCGGGCAGACGGCAAGAAGCTTTGGTTTGAAGATGCAGTCCAGGCGCAGGCAGTTGAAGCGCCGCTTCGGGGCAAAATAGACGCAGAGATAACGTCTGCCGGTCTGGGTGCTCACAAAAATCTGAAGCGGAAGTCCCTCCAGAACAACGGATTTGCCGGAACGGGTGCTGTGATTTTCAAAAGAAAGGAAACGGTGTTCCCGCATGGCTGTAAGTATCGTCAGAAGCACTTCGTCCTCCAGCGTGTGTACCATAAAATAGTGCTTCCAGCAGAACAGATCGTTGGAGAGAAATTCCCGGTCCAGAATGGTGCTGCCTGTAAAGCCAAAGGGCGCTGTCTCCGAGCTGAATTTTACAGCATTCAGAAGTGTGTCATAAAGAGGCGCTTCTTCCAGGCGCAGCGGAGGCGCCAGCCGGTAGGCGAGAGATTTTCCTGCTTTCCGGGAAAGCAGGATGCCCAGCTTTTCGTACTCCCTGCATTTCAGCCGGATAATCTGAGAGTCCAGTTCTTCCCCATAGTGAAGAGAGATGGCGTCGCCAAGCTCCGGCACCGTCCGCGCGTTTCCATCGGAGAGCAGGTCCAGCAGGAAGAAGTGAAGCAGCAGATCCCGGTCTGTGAAGCTCTTGGATTTCCAGGCGGCGTACAGGGGATTGGAAAGGATCTGCTTACTGTCCATACGGATGGAGACCTGTTTTCCCTTGGATGTGTAATCGGAATGGATATAATCAGCCAGATAATTCTCGATTCTCCGGCGCTCATTGTCGTAGGTCCGGCCGCTTTTTGCGGCAAATTCGCCGCGGACCTTGAAGCCGTAGAGAAAGAACTGGCGCATATAGTCTCGGACGCGGTCAAAGTTTTTGATTAATTCCTGAAAATCAGACATGGGGCGCTCCTTGTGTAGTCTTATTCTGCCTGCGGCCGGATGTCTGTTTTTGCGTGCCGGAGGCTTGCTTTACATGGAATTTACAGAGAAATAACGGTCTGTTAATTGTACAGGCAATATGCCTGTTCTATACTGAAATTGAAATATTTTGAGCAGTAATACCGTAAGCGGCAGCATGTTTGGCACAGGGCATGAAGCTGCGTGTGGAGGAATGTGAAAATGGATATATGGGTGATTCGGGCTATTTTTCTTGGAACAGGCACGTACCTGTATAGCAGGTATGTCACGTCGCAGAAAAAGCTTTCCTGGAAGCTGCGGTGCAGGATAAACAGAGTATGCTTCCTGGCGTCCTGCTGCGCTTTTCTGGCGTCTTGTTTTGGAGTGTTCCGATATACTCCGCGAATAGCTCATGAGGTCTTTTATTATTCTTTCTACTGGCTCGTCTATATCGTTCTAAGCACGTGCACAGCGGATGGCTGGTGCTGCAGGGAGTGTGGGCGAAGGGTGGGGATCCAGTCATTGTACCGGAATTCCTGTCCTTATTGTGAAAAAACAAATAAGCTGAGAAAATTATAATATATTCTTCCGCTTTCCTCAAGTCCGGGACGGATATTCAAATAATTGGGCAGCCAGAGAACACCGGTCTTTCCGTACCGTTCTGCTGGCGAAACAGGGCTCCTTGTGCTAAAATAAAAAGACATGATTTACTCTGTTTCGTTGAGGGAATGAAAGGAGAAAACGAGGATGCTGCTCAGACAGATGAAATATTTTGCGGCCGTCGTTGAATGTGGGAGTTTTACAGAGGCGGCAGAGCAGTGCTATATTTCCCAGTCAGCCATTTCCCAGCAGATCCGAACGCTGGAAAAGGAGCTGGGCGTGGAACTGCTTCACAGGAGGAACCGTAAGTTTACGGTGACTACGGCAGGCGAATATTTTTATTCCCAGTGCGGCTGCTATGCGGAGATCTCCCGGAGCAATCCTCTGAGCGGAAAGGAATCCGTCCGGCTGGAGGAGCTAAAGCGGTTGCCCTGTATCCTTATCTCTTCCCGGGAGCAGCAGGGCGCAGAGCAGAAATACTACCAGAATACACTTGGATTTGGCGGGAATTATCTGTTTGCGGACAGCCTGGAAAAGGGAAGACTGCTTGTGGTCAGCGGCAGGGGCTTTCTGCCCATAGAAAGCGTGGGAACTCTGCCGCCTGCCGGAGATTTCATCTGCAGGCTTCCGATCTATCAGGGAGATCGTCAGATTATGCGCAATTACTGTGCTTTCTGGCGGAAGGAGCAGGCGAATTATTATATCGAGGAGTTTGCAGATACGCTCAAAAGGCTTTTGGAAAAACGAAAAAATGAATAACAGAAAAGTATCCCCGGCGGAACTCCTGTACTCTGGCAGTGTAAGGATTCCGGCAGGGATACTTTTTTCTTTTTACATTTGTTCCCTGAAGGCGTTCAGGCTGCCGCAGCGGGCTGCAAGCTTTACCCATCTTTTTAAGGTATCTGGATCTGTTTCTGCTTCAATCCGCTGATACAGTTCCTCTGAGAGCTCACCATAGTCCTTCAGAAAATCAATAATATAGTCTATGGTCTGGTCCCGCTTGGCGTCGTTCCTTTCGTAGTTGATTTTTTCTTCTAACAGCATATATTCCTCCTTCACCTCCGGACGAACCTTCACTTTTTGGATATGACGGTGCAGATTCTGCAGTGTATCGGTTTTTGCATTTTCCTCTGTACTTTTCTGGAGGTAATCCAGTATCTCACGAATGTCCGGACTGCCGCCCTTTCTCCCTCTTGTATTAAAGTAAATGTACCGCAAACCATCCGGATAGTCAAGTTCCGGCAGTTCTTCGCATCTGTTTCGAAAACGGTATACCATATAGTCTTTGCCAAAAGGATCAAACGGCAGAATCATGATTACATACAGGTTTGGCAGATGTGAATAGTCTTTTTCACCGCCTGCCAGATAGCGGCTATCGATTTTTCCCTGGTAAAAGCGGTTGCGCTTTGCCAGATTTTCGACGCCGGCATGGTAGAGACAGGGTTCTATGTCATAAATGTTCAGTATGGTTTCTGTCTCTTCCCTGACTTCAACATCCATTCGGATTCCGTGCAACTCCGGTGTATAAACTGGAAGCACTTTTTGGGTATTTACTGTTACGGCTGTGATGTTCCGTTCCAGAAGTGCGGACAGCAGCAGCCTGCAGAATTCGGCACCACCTTCCGGGTCTGATGCGGCTGCATTCATCAGAAAGTCATCTATGACGTTCAGTTCCTCCAGGCTGCGTTTACGGCAGGG
The DNA here is from genome assembly GCF_002160825.1 of Lachnoclostridium sp. An131. GTDB lineage: Bacteria > Bacillota > Clostridia > Lachnospirales > Lachnospiraceae > Laedolimicola. Next base: position 6,498 of record NZ_NFLI01000027.1, on the reverse strand, counting down.
TTTTCTTTTTTCTCTCATTCAGTCCTCGCTTTCCGGCTTCCGCCTGTTTTTATTGTTTTTGAAACTGTGAAAATGATGGCGAAATGCCAGAATTTCCATGTGTTGGAACCAGAAAGTTCCCGAGATACAGGAAAAGATTTCCATTTAATTTTAATGTAGCAAAGATCTGTAATCATGTCAATGAATTTTTGCTTCTTGAGAAGGACAGCAGCAGTGTACAAGAGGGGTATTGTTTCTTGGTACATTGATGCTGGATATTTATATAAGCAAAACTTATCCGAAACAAAAGAAATCCAGATTGAAAGGCAGTACCCCAAGCCCTAAAATAAAGCCGGAAAGAAAAACCAGGGAAAACAGGAAAGGAAGGTTATCATATGAAAGACGTAATGCTTTTATCCGGGGCGGGACAGATTGGCATGGCCATCGCCCGGCGCATGGGATATGGAATGAAAATCGTGATAGGGGACAAAAAAACAGAGCATGCAGAGGCTGTTTCCAGAATGATGAATGAAGCGGGCTTTGATACGGAGGCGGTGGAGATGGACCTGTCCTCCCGGGAATCGATTCAGAGCATGATTGCCGAAGGGCAGAAATACGGGCCGGTTACAATGCTGGTAAATGCAGCAGGCGTGTCGCCGAGTCAGGCTCCGGTCGAGGCGATTCTGAAGGTGGATTTATATGGCACTGCTGTACTCCTGGAAGAGGTGGGAAAGGTGATTGCTCCGGGCGGTGTGGGCGTGACCATTTCCAGCCAGTCTGGCCACAGGATGCCGGCGCTCACGCCGGAAGAGGACGAGCAGCTTGCCTGTACGCCGCCGGAAGAGCTCCTGAAGCTTTCCATCCTTCAGCTCGAAAATATCCGGGATACGCTTCACGCATACCAGCTGGCCAAGCGCTGCAATGAGAAGCGCGTGATGGCGGAGTCGGTGAAATGGGGGAAGAAAGGCGCCCGCATTAATTCGATTTCTCCGGGCATTATCGTTACGCCTCTGGCGCTGGACGAGTTCAACGGTCCCCGGGGAGACTTTTACAGGAACATGTTTGCCAAATGTCCGGCAGGACGCCCCGGCACTGCGGATGAGGTGGCGAATGTGGCGGAGCTGCTGATGAGCCGGAAGGGCGCTTTTATTACCGGTGCGGATTTCCTGATCGATGGCGGTGCCACGGCTTCCTATTTTTATGGCCCGCTGAAGCCGGAAGCCTGAAGCTGTACGCCAGGCCTGCTCTATTTGATAAGGAACAGACCGAAGACGCAGACGCCTATGCCAATGATCTGCCGGATCGACAGGCTTTCCTTGTACAGGAAAAAGCCCACGAAAACCAGCACGCAGGCAAGGGCAATATTTGCCACAAGCGAGGCGGTGTTTACCGTCCAGCCGGCGCGGTAGACGTGGATGTAGCCGAATTCCAGAGCGACCACACTGATTCCCAGGGCAATAGAAGTCCAGTTGAGCTTTGACAGCTCGGCAGTGAGCTTCGTGTGCCCGTCCTGCAGCAGGTACAGAAGGATGGCGCAGATACCTGCGATCAGATAGGTGACTGCGAGAGAAAGAAAGGCATTGGCTCCCGCAGGAGTGGACTTGGTTGAAATGTTGTAGATGACGTTTGCAAGGACTACCAGCGCAATGGGCCAGATGTAGTGAATCATATGGATACCTCCTGTTGTCTGTAAAGGGGCGGGCAATAAAAGACAGCCAGACATCAGCCTGACTGCCGGTAGGTGCTCACCCGCGGGATTCTGCATGGCAGAATCCCAATTTTTTTCACACTCAAATATAGAACGATTATAAGGCAGAATCCATCGGGATGCAAGGGAAAAATAACCTCGCATCTTTTTTTAGATGATTCTGCCATTTTCTTTTTCTATAATAGAGTCATGACAAAGGTACAGCGAAGAGGGAAGGAGAGAAACAGAATGTTTATACTGCAGAATGAAACGGGACGATACCCTTTAAAAATATGGCTGGAAAATGAGAAGGAGCTGGAGGCCTCCTGCAGAGAGCAGGCGTATCATCTGACAGAGCTTCCTTTCTTGAGAGGCTGGGTCTGCCTGATGCCGGATACCCATGCGGGAATGGGGATGCCCATAGGAGGCGTCATTGCGGCAAAGGACGTCATAATCCCCAATGCGGTGGGCGTGGATATCGGCTGCGGCATGGCTTATGTGAGGACGAATATTCCTGTGACAGTTCTGAAGGAGACCATGACAGGCAGCGGAAATCTGGTACAGGGGATCGTGGGAGATATTCTCCGGAATATTCCTGTGGGCTTTGCCCATCACAAAACAGCGATGCCCTGCTATACGCTGGACAGGGCGATGGAGGAATTTTTCCTTTATGAAGAGAACGGAGAGCTTCTGGGACAGCTGGAAGCGGGATATTTTCAGATTGGAACGCTGGGCGGAGGGAATCATTTTATCGAGCTTCAGGAGGATGAGGAAGGGCTGCTGTCTGTGATGATTCATTCCGGAAGCCGTCATTTTGGAAAGGCGGTCTGCGATTATTTCCACCAGAAGGCGAGAGAGCAGAACCGGCGCTGGTACAGCCAGGTTCCGGATGAGTACCAGCTGGCCTTCCTGCCCACAGACACACCGGAGGGACGTCAGTATCTGAATTGGATGAACCTTTCCATGGAATTTGCCCGCGAGAACCGGGAGAAGATGATGCTGGCGGTGAAAGCCGTTCTGGAAAAATGGATAGGCAGATATACGGAGCTTACTCTGGAATATCAGGAGGAGATCAACTGTCATCACAACTACGCGGCGCTGGAGCATCACTGCGGGGAAAATCTGTGGGTACACCGCAAAGGAGCTGTCCGTGCCAGAAAAGACGAGTTGACGGTGATTCCCGGAGCCATGGGATCTTACAGCTATGTGGTGCGGGGCCTTGGAAATCCGGAGAGCTTCTGCTCTTCCTCTCATGGAGCAGGCAGGGCGTATTCCCGGAAGGGAGCCATGGACGCCTTCACCTGTGAAGAGGTCATGGTGGATTTAAAGAACCGGGGTGTGGTTCTCGGAAAGAAGAACAAAAAGGATGTGGCAGAAGAAAGCCGGTTCGCTTATAAGGATATTGACCACGTGATGGAAAACCAGAAGGATCTGGTGGTTCCGGTCCGCAGGCTTTCCACCATCGGCGTGGTCAAGGGATAATGCGGCAGAGCTTATCCCGCGCCGAAGGGCAACCCTGGAGAGACGTGTCCGAAGAACAAGGGAAATGCTTTCTTCCGGAGCAGGGGACTCCGGTGGAAATAGATTCCGCTTTTTCCCGGGGCTTCAGGCTTTCTGCCTGGGCGGTACCGCAGTCTGGTAGGCCGCCGGTATGCCGAAAACAGCGGAGAAACAACGATGTTACGGAGGTTCGAATCCTCCCCTGCGAGAGACAGGTAGCTAAGCGGTAAAAGCAATCGTAAATGGCAGCAGACGGTTCAAATCCGTCACCAGTGCACCTGTAAAGTGCAGTCTATGGAGGGAGTATGTGTTCAGGGCGGTTCCCGGGGGACTGGCGAAAAAAGCCGGGAGGCTTATGCAGAACGGCTTTTCAGCCAGAGACCCGGCCTGCGGAAAAGGCAGCACAGAGCCGGGAACCGGCGCGGAAGAGAAGAGACAGCGCTTCGCTTTTTGGGAAGCGGAAGGGCCCTCTCTTTTCCAAAGCGCCGGAAGGCTTTTGTCCCCGTTTCCGGGGTGGGAAAGCCCGGACACGCTTCCATGAAAAAGGAGAGAAGAACATGAAGTATGTAATTAAGACGCAGGAATGCGGTTATCTTTTTAAAAATGGAATCCTAAAGAAAATCCTGTTTGCAGGAAAGTACAGAATCCTTTCGATGTCCGGATGGGAGCTAAAGATCACGGAAATGACGGGGAAGGTGGATACGAAGGGACTTCCGACAGAGCTTTTGATGGAGCAGCCGGACTTTGTCTCCCGTGTGGTACGGGTCCAGATTCCGGATGACTGTATCGGCTTCCACCTGGTAAACGGAGTCTATAAGCAGGTCATCATGGAGGGAGAGGCGCTTTACTGGAATGTGTTTGAGAAGAATGAAATCCGTCTTGTCAACGTGACGGGCACGGAGATGACAGAGGCACAGGTTCCTGCCATGTATCGCCATCTGATCCCGTCGCGCCTTTATAAGCGGCTTTCCGTCGGTGAGGGGGAGACAGGGCTTCTGTACATAGACGGAAGGTTTGAGAAGCAGCTTTCCTCCGGGACGTATTTCTACTGGATCTATGCTCATGAGGTAAGCATGAAGCTTTACAGCCTGAAGGTACAGCAGCTTGAGATCTCCGGCCAGGAGATTCTGACCTCGGATAAGGTGGGCGTCCGCCTGAATATTCTGTGCAGTTACCGCATCACAAGACCGCTGGAGCTGGTACAGAAGACCGACAATGTGGCAAATCTTCTGTATACACGGATTCAGCTGCTGGCCAGAGAGTATATCGGCGGCTTCCGTCTGGATGAGCTGCTTGCGCAGAAGGAGGAGATCGGACGCTTCCTGATGAAGCAGATTCAGGGAGTGCAGGAGGAATACTGCGTGGAGATTCTGAATACAGGCATCAAGGACATCATCCTGCCCGGCGAGATCCGCGACATCATGAATACGGTGTTGGTGGCGGAGAAGAAAGCCCAAGCTAACGTAATCATGCGAAGAGAGGAGGTGGCTTCCACCAGAAGCCTTCTGAATACAGCGAAGCTGATGGAGGAGAACAAGGTGCTTTACCGATTAAAGGAGCTGGAGTATCTGGAGCGTATCTGCGATCGTGTGGGCTCGATCTCTCTGAATGGGGCGGGAAGTGTCCTGGAGCAGCTGGCGGCTCTGGCACTGCCGAAGGGATAAAACCCTCAGAGTCCTTCTGGCCGAAATTTTACTGTTGAGAAAATCCTTCATTAATGGTAAACTGAAAAAAACGTCGAAAGATGTTTAGTAAAGGCTGGAGGAAAGAGAAAATGAAGAAACTGATGGTAAAAAAAGGATCTACCTGTATGGCATGTCTGGAGTGTGTCAGAGCATGCTCTGAGAGCTTCTATAAGGAGTTCGATCCGGACAAAGCCTGCATTCAGATCGTGGAGAAGAAGAGCGTACGCCCGCTGGCATGTCCCCAGTGCGGAAAATGTGCGGAGGCCTGTGAGGCAGGCGCGATCACACAGAACGCAAAGGGCGTTTACATGGTAAATAAAAAGCTGTGTACCGGCTGCGGCAAGTGCGTGGAGGCCTGTCCGTTCGGCCTGATGGTGAAGGCGGAGACTTCTCCCACAGCATCCAAGTGTATCGCCTGCGGTATCTGCGTGAAGGCCTGTCCGATGGATGTGCTGGAGATTGTAGAAAAGTAAGCGGAAATCATTGGAATCTGAAAATTATGAAATGAAAAAAAGCTCTGTGTAAATGGTTCTTTCATTTACATGGAGTTTTTTTCATTTCATAGTTTGATTTACAGGGAACGCCTTTTTATTTCCCTATCTATCAATATAAACCTGTACCTCATAATTCCACTGCAGGATACCGGATACAACAATGAGCTGTACCGAAAATGCCGGTTCTGCGTCATATTTTGTTCGAGCTGTGCGCAGTAATTCCTGCAGCGTCTGATCCCGGTTTTCCTCTGTGCAGTAAGCACACAGATAGGTTCCCTTTGGCAGTCTTTTTAATCCGTCTATATCCACATAATGAATGCAGACAGCAAAGAGCCTCGTGAGCCCAGCCTCGGAGTATATCCCGGCCAGATCCTCAAAGGAAAACCGATCCTTTAAGGCGGGAGTAACCTTATTGTAGAAATGGCTGAGATAATTCCAGAGATTATCAAGCGTGGGCCTTTCCAGGGTATCGGAGAGCAGAATCACACGCTCTGGATAATCCTTGAGAAAGGTACCCTGGAATTTCTGCTGTCCCTGCAGCTTCCTTTCATAATCTGCTTTTGCCAGCTGGATTTTTGATTTACTGTACTGGAGCGCAGCTATTTTTTCATCCGCCTTTTTCTCTGCCTGTGCCAGAAATTCGATGATTTTTTCCAGATCGTCATATTCCAGCACCTTTTTTATCTCCTGCAAGGGCAGATCCATAAGCTGCAGGGCCCGTACGGTATTCAACCGTACAATATCCTGCTCGGTATAATAGCGGTAGTTGGTCCATTCGTCTTTTTTGCCCGGCTTCACCAATCCAATACGGTCGTAATGGCGCAGCGTTTCAGTCGTTGTATGGACTGCCTTTGCAGCTTCTCCAATCGAAAAATATTTTTTCATTTTTATATCCATTCCTTTCGCTTTGCTCAGGCACAAAACGTTATGAAAATGTTTTTCCTGAGCTTAGTTTTTCTTTATAATTCTTCTTGTAGGGAGCTCGGTATACTACAAATCACGGGGAGATGAGTGGGCTGTCCGGCTCGCCGGATGACCGTATTTTTATATGTGTAGTCCGCCTTTTCAAGCACAAATAAGTGTGACTGTGAGCACGTAATCTTATCTTTGTATAAACATTCTCGTTTATGGCTTAGGCGTTCAGTCAATGCCG
>NZ_NFLI01000026.1 GCF_002160825.1 Lachnoclostridium sp. An131 | reverse complement strand
TGTCAAGGGTGGCGTAAGCTGCCATCAAACATCATATCTGCAATTTTCAAGGTTCAATCTGAGCCTATTTCTTAGACTTCATTTTTTCATAACTCATTTGACACTACCTCTTATCTATTGTTCCCCCGGATACCTGTCTTATCAATCCTGTCCATCCAAGGCAGCCCGGGTAAACCGTCTTTTTTCTCCCCGTCAGCCAGAAAACCTGTACAGCCGTCTGTTACAAAATTGTACCTGCCTTATGTAAAATCCGTATGAAATTCAGGTTAAGTCTTCAAATCAGCCTGAAACAGCCCTAAAACTTCCATAAAGGTCTTGCAAAATCCGTTTTTTCTTGTAAAATAGGAAGAGGTTTCAACTGGTACCCAACATATGTTATGAGGAGTATGAAATGATTAGTGTAAATAACGTCACCTTACGAATCGGAAAAAAAGCTCTGTTCGAAGATGTTAACATTAAGTTCACCGAGGGCAACTGCTACGGCCTGATCGGAGCCAACGGCGCAGGAAAGTCCACCTTCCTGAAAATTCTTTCCGGAGAGCTGGACTCCACCAACGGCGAGGTCGTCATCACGCCGGGCCAGCGTCTCTCCTTCCTGAAGCAGGACCATTTCCAGTATGACGAGTATCCCGTTCTGGACACCGTTATCATGGGAAACGCAAGGCTCTATGAGATCATGAAGGAAAAGGAGGCCATCTACGCAAAGGAGGATTTCTCCGATGAGGACGGCATCCGGGCCAGCGAGCTGGAAGCAGAATTCGCCGATATGAACGGCTGGGAGGCGGAATCTGACGCCGCGACCCTGCTGAACGGTCTGGGAATCGAGACGGAGCTCCACTACAGCCTGATGAAGGATCTGCTGGGCGCCCAAAAGGTCAAGGTGCTTCTTGCACAGGCGCTGTTTGGAAATCCTGACATCCTGCTGCTGGATGAGCCGACGAACCACCTGGATCTGGACGCCATCGCATGGCTGGAGGAGTTCCTGATTAATTTCCAGAATACCGTCATCGTGGTCTCCCACGACCGTTATTTCTTAAATAAGGTCTGCACACAGATCGCGGACATCGACTACGGCAAGATTCAGCTCTATGCCGGAAACTATGATTTCTGGTATGAGTCCAGCCAGCTGATGATCCGTCAGATGAAGGAAGCCAACAAGAAAAAGGAAGAAAAGATCAAGGAGCTGCAGGAATTTATCTCCCGTTTCTCCGCAAACGCTTCCAAGTCCCGTCAGGCTACCTCCAGAAAGAAGGCTCTGGAAAAGATTCAGCTGGATGAGCTTCGTCCCTCCAGCAGAAAATATCCGTACATTGATTTCCGGCCCAACCGCGAAATCGGAAACGAGGTGCTGACCGTCGAAGGCATTTCCAAGACCATCGATGGCGTAAAGGTTCTGGACAACATTTCCTTCATCCTTGGCCATGACGACAAGGTAGCCTTCGTAGGCGGAAATGAATTTGCAAAGACGACCCTGTTCCAGATCCTGGCCGGCGAGATGGAGCCGGATGAGGGAACCTATAAGTGGGGCGTGACCACAAGCCAGGCCTATTTTCCGAAGGACAATTCCAGGGAGTTCGACAATGACGATACCATCGTGGACTGGCTGACCCAGTATTCCGAGATCAAGGACGCCACCTATGTGCGCGGCTTCCTGGGCCGTATGCTGTTCGCCGGTGAGGACGGCGTGAAGAAGGTCAAGGTTCTGTCCGGAGGCGAGAAGGTGCGCTGCATGCTTTCCAAGCTGATGATTTCCGGCGCAAATATTCTGATTCTCGACGAGCCCACGGACCATCTGGACATGGAAGCTATCACTGCCCTGAACAACGGACTGATCAAGTTCCCGGGCGTGCTGCTGTTCTCCTCCCGTGACCATCAGATCGTGCAGACCACGGCAAACCGTATCATCGAGCTTCTGCCGAACGGTTCCATGATCGACAAGATCACCACCTACGACGAGTATCTGGAAAGCGACGCGATGGCAAGAAAGAGAACCGTCTATACGAAATCCGCAAGCGACGAAGAGGACAACTAAACAGACGATACCAAGGGTGGTATGCAGGAAGGCTTCTCCGGACCTTTCCCGGAGGGCCCGGCATACCGCCTGTTTTTCTGTGCAGGCCAGACAGCAGCTCCCCCTCTCAGACGGCGGGGAGCAAGCCTGCGGCGAAACCGCCGCATCTTTCTGAAAAGAACAGGAGTTGAGATAAATTCATGAATATGCATGAGAGAAAAGAAACTGCAGTCCACCACGCCATGGCTTTGTCCGGCGGCTTCTTCGGCATGTACGCCCTTATGATCCGGAGCGCTACCTTTGGCTCCTCCGAGACCTCCAACCTGATCTATCTGGTCGTAACCGGCCTCTCCGGCTCCCTCCACTCCTTTCTGATCCGGTTTGGCGCCCTGGCATGCTATATCGCCGGGATCGTATTCGCTACCCTGGCCCCGAAAATCCTGAAAAAACCAGATTTCCGCTATGTTTCCATCGGAACCGGCATTCTGGCCTGCCTGCTGCTGGCACAGCTTCCGGAGGAAATGGATCCGGTGCTGGCCCTGTATCCCATGTTTTTCGCCACTGCAGTACAGTGGCTGGCTTTCACAGGAGCCGCCGGCTACAACAGCGCAACCATCTTTTCTACAAACAACCTGCGCCAGTGCTTTGCTTCCTTAAGCGAATATCTGTATGAACGGAAGCCGGAACAAAAGCGTAAATGTGCCTTTTATGCCGGAACCCTGCTCTGCTTCCATCTGGGCGCCATCTACTGCTGGGGCTGCCTCCATTTCTTCGGCGTCCAGAGCATCTACGCATGCCTGCCTCTGCTGGCTCTTCCGCTGACTATGATGGCGGTAAATGAGGAACGCCATCTGATCCTTTTTGATATTTTCGCGCTCAGCCGCTTTTCCCTGAGAAAAACGCATGCGCCCTCAGCAGGACAGCCCTAGCTTTTGTCTCTGTTGAAACCAGTCTGACTTCAAATCCTGCAGGATCAGGCTGCTGCCTGGCATTCTTCCTGCAGATAAAAAGCATCATAGGAGGAAATCACATGTTATATAAGACAAAGGGAACCTGCTCTGTGGGAATTCTCGTAGAGCTGGAACCGGATCACACGATCCGAAAGGTGGAATTTATCGGAGGCTGCTCTGGCAATACCCAGGGCGTCGCAAGCCTCGTACAGGGCATGAAGGCGGAGGACGCCATCACACGCCTGAAGGGCATCCGCTGCGGAAGCAAGCCCACCTCATGTCCCGACCAGCTTTCCAGGGCGCTTGAGAAGGCGCTGGAAGAGACTGCATAAACCGCAAAAAATCACACAGGGCGGTGAAGAATTCTTTGTTTCCAGAAATTCTTCACCGCCCTGTGTTCTATAACAGCCTCTTCGGGCCGACAGCTTTTTAAACCCAGGCGCCCTTCCGGGCCTTTTCCCACCGTTCCTTCTGGGCCTCATACTGTTCGTTCAGCCAGGCTACGGCCCCGTCAAACCCTTCCTTTGTAAAAGGGAAGTCCCGGGCCTCCTTCTCTTCCTCTGCCGTCACCTCAAAGCAGAAGGGCTCCGGATAGATCACAGCCTCCAGAAATTTTTCTTCTCCCTCCTCCTTTTTGCGGAGGCGGTAACGCATTCCCTGATAGCTGCCCGTATAGATTCCCTTATTTACATACGGAAGCCCCGCCTGTCCATGCAAATCTATCATGACCGCTTCCTCCTGATCCCGGCATCTCTTATTCCCTACAGCGGATGCCTTTTTCTCACAGCCTCAAAAGCTTCCTCCGCCACTGCCACAGTCTCCGCGATATCCTCGTCCGTCAGCGACGCATTCACAAAATGATTGTGATGGTTCGTAAAGAAAACGCCTCTTCTCACACACTCGGCCACCCATTCCTGATGGAGGCTCAAAGTCGGATCATCCGCAATCCGCAGATAGAACAGGGACGGCATGCCCGTCACACGGAGATCAAAATCAAATTTCTTTGCCGCCGCGATCAGGCCCTCCTTCACCTTCGTTCCCTTCTCGTTCAGAAGCCTGGCAATATCCAGCCGCTTCATCTTCTCAATGCAGGCGATTCCAGCTGCAAAGGGCACGGCGCTCATCCAGTAGCTTCCCGTATAGGAGATGCCGCTGACTGTGTTTTTCAGGAAATCCTTTCCACAGAGAGCTGACACATTGTACCCATTCGCAAGCGCCTTGCAGAAGCAGATCAGATCCGCCTCAAAGCCAAAATAATGATCAGAGCCTGCGATATCCATGCGGAAGCCCGCCCGCACATCGTCAATAATCAGCACTGCGTCCTTTTCCGTGCAGAGCTTCCTCACCTTCTGCCAGAAGCCTTCTGCCGGCATCACATTATCCGCAAAATTTCCATGCATATAGGGCTGGGAAATTACAGCTGCTATCTCATCCTTATTTTCCTCAAAAACACGCTCCAGCGCCTCATAATCGTTCCAGTCTACGTAGATATTGTTGCAGACATCCTCCTCCAAGACCCCCGCATAGTCGATCTTCTGCGTCCAGGGAGCCACTCCGTGATAGTATCCCTTGAAGAACACAATTTTCTTCTTGTGCGTGTAGGCCCTGGCCGTCATGACAGCCAGCGTCGTCACATCGTTTCCGTTCTTGGCAAAAAAGGCCCAGTCCGCCGAGTTCACCGTATCCACGAGAAGCTCTGCAAAATCAATCATTTTTGTGGACGGAGAGGTCATGCAGTTTCCAAGCTCCATCTGCGCCCTGGCGGCAGCGTCCACATCCGGATCGCAGTAGCCCAGCACGTTCGGCCCGTAAGCGCACATATAGTCGATAAACCGATTTCCGTCCACATCCCAGAAATAGCTTCCCTTTGCCCGCTCTCCAAACAGCGGGAATGCGTCTACCGGAATGAAGCAGCCCTCTGCCGGCCCGAGATGCCCGTACACGCCGGAAGGAATGACCTTCACCGCCCGCGCAAATTCCTCTCTGCTCTTTGTATAGGTATTCAGCTCTCTCATATCCGCTCCTCCTTATGCCAGGTACAGACCTACACGGTCCAGAATACGGTTCATATTGTCAATCATGGAAATCATGCCGCCCATATGGATATCTCCTGTGCCTACACAGGCCAGAGAATTTACCTTCCCGTCAAACAGGTCCCGGGCAATCCGCATGCTTCCAAACTCCATAAAGGCCGCCGGACTTTTGGGCGTCTTTTTCACGGTCAGAAGCCTGTGGTCCTTCACACAGACAGAGGCCGCCGGCCCTCCGGCAACGGACACCCGGATGATTCCATCCTGCATATAGGAGGCGCTGGTCCTGCTCACCTTATCATGGTTTCCGATCTGGCTGACAGCAGCCACAATCGTATAAAACATCAGCTCCGTGCTCTTTTCAAAAAACTCCGGATCCTTTAAGTCTTCCTCTGAGGCTCTCAGATAACGCGTCAGAATATCGGTAAGCCCTACAAATTCCTTCAAAAGAAACCGAAGCTTTGTAAATCCCTTCGACGGAACAGGCGTCACCGTACCGTCAATCATACCGTTAAACCTTCTGGCGCTGGAAAAGGGAAGCTTAATATCACAGCTCTCCACTCCGTTCTTCAGCCTGCAGGTTCCGTGATCAAAGCACAGCGTAGCCTTCGGACCCCCGGCTACTGCAAAGCCGACGCTGATTTTCTTGTCCTGAATCAGCGCTCTTGCCTCCTCGTCCACCTGAACCAGGTTTTCCAGCGTGCCAAGCACTGCGTACAGATTGATGTAAGCCATCGTCATTTCATCTGTATTGTGTCTTTCAATCATAGCTGTTTTTCCTTTCCTTCCTGTCCTCCGCACGGAAACCGAGCCGCGCGGAGGGTGATTCTGATAAAGCAGCCTTAAATTCCATCTGCTTCCCCGCGCAGAGCTGTCAGGCACTTTTCCAGATAAATTTTGTGGGACACTGCAATCACTGCGCTGCGCAGCATCAGCTTTTCATCCGTGGAATCCTGTCCGATCTCCTCAAGCCGCTCCTTTAATCCAAAGACAAAAAGCAGCATATTTTCCAGCTCTGCGCAAAAATAGTCATAGGCCTGCTGAGCCGGATAGGTCTGTTTCTGAATTCCGATAAAATACGTCAGATCATCCAGGCTCAGCACATTTTTCGTAACCGCAATAAAAATCAGATAGGCAATCTGCTCCCGGCTGTACTGCTTTTTCTCCGGACGGGAAATCAGGTTCTTCTTTACATAATTGGAAATCATCGAAATCGTAATGCAGTTCTCCTGAATACCTGACAGGTATTCGGAAATATATTTCGCAGTCTGTTCCAGATACAATCCCACATCCGGAATTTCTTCATAGCGCGGGAGATGGAATCCGCGGACCGCTGCTGCTATCTTTTCTCTGCATGTATCCTTCATAATTTTCTGCTTTCCCTCCAATCCCGTTCCCTGCCTCTGCCGCGAAGGCCTGAAAATATCCAGTGATAGTTAATGCAGACTGACTTGAGTATATCATTTCCTTCCGCAAAATTCAATCGCTTCCCACAGCCGGGCAGCGATATCTATAAGCTTCCCACAGCCGGACAGCGATATCCGGAGTATATGCTTTTCCAATCCTATGTTCTCCGTACAATATATCTCTCTGTCAACGCAGCTTTCAAACAATTTCTTGACTTCGTATGTGATATATAGTACTATATTATCAGTTTTTAAAAAACCGATAATAGAATATTAAAAATCGAGGTATTGTTTATGAAATGTAAAATCGTAACAGATTCCTCCGTGAATCTGTTTTCCATGGAAGATGTGGATTTTTCCAGTGTACCCCTGAAAATCATCACTGACAGCAGAGAATTTACAGACGATCAGAATCTGGATTTGGATGAGATGCTTACCTATCTCGCATCCTACAAAGGCCGCTCCGGCACCTCCTGTCCCAATATCCATGAATGGCTGGAGGCCTTCGGCGACGCAGATGCCGTATTTGCTCTGACGATTACCAGCAGCTTATCCGGCTGCTACAACGCAGCTGTACAGGCCAAGGAGCAGTATGAAGCCGCGTACCCGGGACGGCGCGTCTGCTGCCTGGACAGCCTCTCTGCCGGCCCGGAGCTGGCCCTGATCGCCGAAAAGCTCCGGGAGCTCATCCATTCCGGAAAGAGCTTTGAACAGATTGAAGCAGAAATCCGCAGCTATATGAAGCGGACTCATCTCATCTTCACCCTGGAAAGCCTGAACAATATGGCGCAGAACGGCCGTGTGTCCCCTCTGGTCGCCAAGGCCTGCGGGCTTCTGGGTATCCGCATCGTAGGCCAGGCCAGCGATGAGGGCACCCTCCAGCCCCTTCACAAGAGCCGTGGAATCGCAAAGGCATTGAAAATCATGCTTTCAGAGATGAAGAAAAAAGGCTATGAGGGTGGAAGGCTGCGGCTGGTCCACTGCCAGAACGAGCCTGCCGCTCAGGAGTTTCTGAAGCTCGTAAAAGAGGAATTTCCGGATTCCGACGCGTCCATCGGAAAAATGACGGCCCTGTGCAGCTTTTACGCTGAGACAGGCGGCATCATGATTGGGTTTGAAAGCGGCAGATAAAGCTTAAACGCACACAGAAGGACCGCCGGCGCGCAGCTTCATTTTCTGCGCGCCGGCGGTCCTTCCGTGGCTGTCCGGCTTTCTTACCCTATTCCTTTATAATAAGCTCTGGCTTAAATTTCAGATAATCCGCCGACACCAATTTGTACTCAATTCCATTGACATATCCTTTAAAGCTGTCGTCAAACCGCTCTCTTCCATGGCAATGAGAGTAAATCACCTTGGAGGCGCCGTACTCCTCTGCCATCTGCGTAAACGGACTCTCCATCTCTCCGATGCTGGTGGGCGGATAATGCAGAAACATCAGATACCGCTCAAATCCGGCTGCCCTTGCAGCCTCAAAGGACGTCCGCAGCCGCGCAAGCTCTCTCGCCATGAGCTTCTCAAAGTGTTCCGGAGCATCCCAGCCCTCATAGCAGTAGCCCTTCGTTCCTACCAGCGCGTAATCCTGATACCGGTAAAAATTATTCTGAAGGAATTCCAGGCGTCCCGCAAACTGTTCGTTCAGCCGTTCTGTTTTTTTCGCATCCCAGAACATATCATGGTTGCCCCGAAGCAGAATCTTCCGCCCCGGCAGCCTCATGATAAACTCCAGATCTGCCGTGCACTCCCCAAGATTTCTCCCCCAGGAATGATCTCCGGTGAGCACCACCGTATCCTCCGGCCTAATCCGCCGGTTCCAGAATTTTTCGATTTTCTTCTCGTGATTTTTCCACACCCGGTCAAACAGATCCATCGGCTTGTCCACGGAAAATGCCAGATGCAGATCCCCGATTGCATAAAGGCTCATTTCATCAGCTCCTGTCCGCTCCTTAAAAGAGCGTAAAATCTCCTTTCCGGAAACTCATTTCAAGAAGCGGCAGATCGCCTCCGCTGCTGCTTCTGCATTGGAATACAGTGCCGGATGGCTCCCTTCCGGAAAAAGACAGATCTCCGCATCCGTCTTTGCCGCTACCGCCTCATATTCCTCCCTGAGATCCTTCCTCGTCATTTCGTCGCCCAGGCTGCCAAGCAGCAAAAGAGGAACTCTCAATTCTTCCAGAGGCTTCACGAACAGAGGCCGCCCCTCCTTGGCACACTTTACCAGCGCTTCCGTATCCTTATCCACTACCTGTTCCCAGTCTTCTCCCTGGCACCACCTGTAAAAGCCAGCGGCCTCCTCATCCAGCTTCGCGGCTGCGCGCTCCTTTAAAAGCTTCTGGGCAAAATCTGCAGCCAGCGTCCGGCCGTCAAAGCTGTCTGCTACAACCCTTTCCACCAGATCCGGCCTCAGAAGCGCTGCGTTCAGCGCCGCCCAGGCGCCTCCACTGCTGCCTGCCAGGCTCACTCCATCCAGCTCCAGATGCTCCAGAAGGGCAATCGTCTGCCTCGCCTCCTCCTGCCACAAATCCGTCGGAAAGGCTTCCACCCGCTCCGACCTTCCATTTCCCAGAAAATCCAGAAGGATCACCCGGAAGCTCTTCCCGTACAGGGGCAGAAGCGGTTCAAACATTCTGGAAGAAGCCGTATTTCCATGCAGAAATACCACCGGCCTTCCCTCTCCTGCTTCCGTATAATAAATTCTCTTTGACTGATAACTGAAATATGACATGATAGACCTCCTGCCGCGTCCCCTTCCCACAGGGACTTTATTGAAAAGAATGCTGATAGAATCCTTATCTTCGTCCTCCATTCTGATCTGCAGGGCTATCGCACAGCGGCCCTGCCGTCAGTGCTTTCTCATCCAGATACCCATAACCCTTCCTCCTTCCATAGTCTCCTTCTCAGGCACCCTTTTCAGGCGCCCTTCGCCTGCTCCTCCCTCGTCATCCTGTCCTCAAAGGCCAGCTCATAAAAGGCACGAATTTCCTCCGGCATCTCCTCCGTGGGCATCTGCCTTACCCTTTCTTCCGTCCCATCCTTCATAGCCTGCTCATAATACCACTGCTTATAGCGGATCATGGCAAGAGTCTTCTCCAGCTCATGCATCTCTTCTTTGACTGCGTGCTCCTGCCGCACAAACAGGTCGCGTCTCCGGGCATACGTGCCGGCGCCTTCGGCGCACCACTCCATAAACGTCTTGATTTCGCGGATCTCCAGTCCCGACCGCTTCAGGCATTCGATAACCCGGAGAGCTTCCGCTTCCTTCTCTGAAAATTTCCGGATTCCGCCTGCGCGCTCCAGCCCCGGAAACAGCCCCTCCTTATCATAATAACGCAGCGTGGAAATGGGGATCTGAAACATTTCAGACATCTGACCTATCGTATACATCTGTTTACCCTCCAGTCTCTCTGTACCGACTGCTCTCCCGCACGGTTTTCCAGTCATCAGAGAAAGTTCACAAAAAGTTCAAATTTTTATCCTTGACCTAAAGTCAGGTTTAGGTTCTATACTGACCATAACATGAAAAAGCAGTCATGTCAATCTTAATCAATCATCAGGAGGATTTTTATAATGGAAGAAACATTAATGCTGACAGAAGAATGGGATAAGGTATTTCCACAGAGCAGCAAGGTAAACCACCGCAAGGTCACCTTCCACAACCGCTACGGCGTCACACTGGCAGCTGACCTGTATGAGCCCAGAGAAGCCAGGGAAAAGCTTCCTGCCCTGGCTGTCAGCGGCCCCTTCGGAGCTGTCAAGGAGCAGGCCTCCGGTCTCTACGCCCAGGCCATGGCAGAAAGAGGCTACCTGACCATCGCCTGTGACCCCTCCTTTACCGGTGAGAGCGGCGGAACGCCCCGATACGTGGCCTCCCCGGATATCAACACCGAGGATTTTCAGGCAGCTGTCGATTTTCTGTCCGTACAGGACAATGTAGATCCTGAGCGGATTGGAATCATCGGTATCTGCGGCTGGGGCGGCATGGCTCTCAATGCCGCCGCTATCGACACCAGAATCAAGGCAGCTGTGGCCTCCACAATGTACGATATGACCCGCGTCAACGCCAAGGGATATTTCGATGCAGAAGACAGCGAGGAAGCGCGCCACGAAAAACGTGTGGCCCTGAATACCCAGAGAACCATCGATTACAGAAACGGCAGTTATCAGCGTGCCGGTGGCGTAGTCGATCCGTTGCCAGAGGATGCTCCCTTCTTTGTGAAGGACTACCACGACTATTACAAGACAAAGAGAGGCTACCACAAGCGCTCTCTGAATTCCAACGAGGGCTGGAACACAACCTCCTCGCTGTCTTTCCTGAATATGCCCATCCTGCAGTATATCGATGAAATCCGCAGCGCCATTCTGCTGATTCACGGCGAAAAGGCACACTCCTGCTACTTCAGCAAGGATGCATTCCAGAAGCTGAAAGGAGATAATAAGGAGCTGCTGCTGATCCCGGGAGCGGTGCACACGGATCTGTACGACCGGATGGACGTAATTCCCTTTGATAAAATGGATGAGTTTTTCCGGAAATATCTGAAATAAGGTGCTTCTGCCCAGGCGCCAGCCTCTTATGAGAAAAGCAGGGAGAGACGGCATACCAATCTGCCGTCTCTCCCTGCCATATCTGCCGGAATCGTCTATTTTACAATTTATTCAATTTATTTCCCTGCAGCAGCTTCGCCCGCTATCTGAATCCTTCCTTCTCTCATTCCGCAGACAAAAATCTGCACCAGCTTTGGATCAAATTGTCTGCCTGCCTCTTCCTCCAGAATCTCCAGAGCTCTGTCCTCCGGGATCACATCCTTGTAGCAGCGCCTTGTCGTCATCGCATCAAAGGAATCCGCGACACACAAAATACGCGCGGACAAAGGAATATTCTCTCCGGCAATTCTTCTCGGATACCCTCTTCCATCGTACCGCTCATGGTGTCCTATGACTGCCGGAATGACATAGTCCAGAGACGGAAGATGACGGATAATCCCGATAGAGGCCTCCACATGTCCTTTGATCGTCTCGTACTCCTCTTCCGTCAGCTTTCCCGCCTTATTCAGAATCGCTTCCGAGATTCCGATTTTCCCGACGTCATGAAGAAGCGCTGCCTGGCGGATAATCTCGACCATATCCGAGTTAAGATTCATTTCTTTTGCCAGGCTGGTTGCATAATACGCCACATTATTAGAATGGCTGAATGTATAGTGATCCTTCACGTCAATCGCCGCCGTCAGGGCATAAATCGTCGATTCATACTCCCTGTAAATATTCCGGTGATCCGTCACATCCTCCTGAGCAGTGCTTTCCCGGAGGATCGTATCAAAAATCTCAATGCCATTTTTTCCGGTCCGCTTCACATGATTCACAGCCATATCCGCATTGTCCAGCAGCTCCTTCGGCGTTTTTGCCGCATAGGGAGCGGCGCTGATGCCTACACTCACCGTCAGCACCTTCAGCTTATAGTCCACTGTATTGTCCGTCATCTGAAAGATCTGCTTCTGAATGGATTTCACCAGATTCCGCGCGGAAAAGACATCATACTTTGGCAGCAGAACCGCAAACTCCTTTCCGCTGTACCGGGCCGCATAACCGCTTTCTCCAACGCTGCTCTTAATAATCTCAGCAATTCTGCGAAGGGCATTATCGCCCGCCTGCGTTCCATATAGCTGATTGTAAAGCTTAAAATCATCAATGTTAATAATGGCCAGAGCCAGAGAGCCTTCCGTATTTGCTTCAAATTCCCGGTTCAAAAGCTCAAAGAAATATTTCCGGTTCAAAAGCTTGGTCAGCTCGTCTGTCCGCGCTTCGTAGCAGGCCGTCTCATAAAGCCGGGCGTTTTTGATCGCAATCGACGCGCTGGACGCAATCGTGAGGGCCATATCCATATCCGTACGGCTGATTTTCCGATTCCCGGGAGGATTTGAAAGCAGCACCACTCCCACTATCTTTTCCTTATCCCGCAGGCCGACACAAGCTTCAATTTTTAAATTCTGAAAGCTCCTTTTCTCTGATTCCCACATAGACTTGTATCCGATCATCGCCTGAAATTCCCGCATCAGAACCCCATCGTTTCTTTCCAGAATCCGAATCAGAGGATTATCCTTTCGAATCGTAAAGGACAAATCATTCAGAGGCTGATTGCTGTACCTGGCCTGATAATCTCCATCGCCATGCTCCTGAATACAGATATAGATATTCACAGACTCTACGGTCTCCTGAATGATCTCCACAGTCTCCGCCAGAATTTCCTCCAAACGCAGGCTTCTGGCTACCAGATTGTTATATTTTCTTATTTTTTCCGTCTGCTGTTCCTCCTCACGTATAAAAAGATTCTCAATAATCTTCCGCCACAGGAACACCAGCAGGCAGAAGGTAAGCAAAAACAAAACCGCAAAAATCAGTATCGTGTACTCACTTGCCACCGGAAATCTGCTCACAAGCTGAGCATTGATGTCCGGCATCAGATTATAATACAGCAGAAAGGTCAGGAGCAGCCCCATGCCGTAGCAGGAGCTCTCCGAGGCCAGAAGCTTCAGCTGGAACAGGCGCCTGCTCAGCAGCGCGTAAATCAAAAACAGCGCATTGACAATTCCAAGGACCAGATCGATCGGGAATCCACGAAAAACTGGCACCAGCAGAGCCAGATGCCCTGCAAACAGACAGGCAATCCCTATAATAATCGGCTGAAACTGCTTTTTATACCAGGAATCCTCCCTGCAGATACGCACGACATTCGCAAAGCTGTGCAGCAGAACTACCGCCGCCGCTCCAAACAGGATCGCCACTCTCCAGGTATAGCGGTACTCAAAGGCGGCTTCTCCATTCTTTAAAATCAGCTCCGGCCAATGCAGAAAGATTCCATCCGGAATATTCAGACAGAAAAGCCCCAGCAGCAGGATCCCGTACAGATAGTTAAAAAAGCGTTCCTCCCTGTCGCCAAATGCATTGGCAAACAGAAAATACGCATAAGGCGTCAGCAAAAGGCCTCCAAGGGATACATGATACCAGAACACATAAGAGGGATACAGCTGCAGCCTCATAAACGCAGAGCCCGCCGTCCAGCACATCATTACAGCTACCAAAAACAAAAAATATTTAACTATTTTTACCTTTTTGGCAGCAAGAAACGTCAGGAAAATGAAACAGTAAAAAAATAAAGCAATAATAGAAATGTATCTGTAACTGTGCATAGCCTTATCCTCTCTGTTCGTTCTGTAATTCCAGTAATTCTTTCAGTTCATACGGAGATGGATTCATCCTTACAATCTCTCTCCCCTTTTTCTTCTGGTATTTTTCAAACGTGCCGCATCTTAAAATTGTCACGCAGAGCGGATCCATGCCAAGAATTTTCTTCAAATCCCGGTAATCCTGATCGATATATTTGAAATATGTGGTGAGAAGACTCCGTATGATATCCGTCGTCACAGCATGGCTGATCAGCGCGCTTCTGTCAATCTCAATATACAGATGCAGGTACGGCCGGTTTTTCTCATTATACTCCTTCGCCGCCGTCCAGTGCGTGATCGGCTGGCCGGAAAGGCTGATCACGCTCCGAATGCCATTCTCCGAAATACGGGTAAATCCGGCAATGTCAATAATATTGGGTACGCGGTCCACATACTCAAACCTGGGGATCCTCGTATTGTCCTCCCGGTTCTGCAGCCCTAGGCAGCGGTAGGTATCGCCGACACGGTACCTGGCAAACGCTCCTCCCTTGAACAGCGTAATTACGATCTCATACTTTTCCCCCGGCACCACCTCATCCATCAGATAGGTTCTCGGCACAAACGACGGATCCTCCAGATTTTTCAGCATATCCTCCTCCGGGATAAACTCGTAAAAGCTGGTATCCGGGAAGAAATACATTCCATCCTTCGTCCATGACTCTGTTCCCGAGATAGACGGCTCCGTCCCCGCAAACAGCTCCATCGGGCGGATTCCCCAGAGCTCCTCCAGATCATCCTTATAGCACCGGTTATCTGTTCCTGCCACCACAAGCCCCTTCAGGTGGAACAGATCCTTCGGTTTCAGCGGGCGGTTTTCCTTTTTGCACCTCCGCTTCGCCTTCAGGATACGGACCAGCATAGACGGCTTGTATTTAATCAGCTCCTTCAGGCTGATTCCACCCTTCTGAGACATGGAGGAAAGGCTCTGGCTTACCGCATAAGCCACGCTGCCCAGTCCAAAAAAGAACTCCAAATCCTTCTGCATGGCCATCTTAAAGCCCACCTTATTCCGCTCGCTAAAAGACATATTGACCGCATCCTTCACCGCGGGAAGGAACTGGATTCCAATCTCCTCATTCAGCGCAAGCGGAAAAAGCCCCGTCGCAAACGGCAGAGGCGCCAGCCCGTACAGGAACTTGTCCGTATCCGAGATATCAAATTTTCCTCTTTCCTGGCTGGTAGACAGAATCAGGCATGCAACTACGTTATCCCTGTAAACGTCCAGCATGCTTCTCGTATATGGCGCCAGCTTAATCGGATGGCGTCCGCCCTCCCACGTAGTCTGGATCCAAATCACCGGATTGCCCGGCAGCGACTCTGTCCTTTTCTGAAGAAGAATATCCGCATAGTCCTCATAGGTTGTCAAAGGCACCATACTACGGAATTCCTCTATAGTTTTCGGCTGCTTTCCCTTCAAAATAGAACGGCCCAGCTCACAGTTAGACCACAGCTGCATCTGCTCTTCCATCAGCCTGTGCTGTATCTTCATATAATCTTCTATAGACAAATCCAGGAAGCTGCAGTACTGATCCCAGATCTCCTGATATTTCCGCTCCTTCAGCATTTCTGAAAGACTCATCTTCTCCCCGCTCCTCTCCAGTGATTTCTGCAGCGTGCTATGCTTCCCCTGTTGGGAATCAAAAACGGCGTCGATTTTCTGTACTCCCCGTAATTAGAAAAGGTTTTGGGAAAGCTGTATGCATCCTGAAATACCACATACAAAACATCCAGCATCACCACTGTCACAGAAAAAAGTATTCCTTCCGTGCTTTTCCACAGCGCCGCCGCGCAAAGATAGAATCCCCCAAACCATAAAACACCAGGATGCCGACACAGAGCATAGATTCCCTCCGTATAAGCTTCCCGGTATTTGCTTTCCTCCACATACGTCGTCTCAAAGGGCAGGGCAAAAAAGAGAGTATATACGAGAAGACACAGAAAAAAGACGCCTCCTGCCATCCAGATACCGTCAGCAGACGCCTGAAACAGGCTCTCTCTGTTTTCCCAGAACAGGATGCCTGTCGCCGCCATCAGGAAAATGCTTCCAGCCGCAAACAGCGACCGCATCCATCCTGCAATTTTTCTGACGCTGTTATAATCATAAAGAAAATAGCAGAAAAACCCAAGACATCCCAGACTTATCGTAAGCATCTTCATTTCCTGTCCTTTGTATGATCTAAAGATTATTTTAGCATAGGGGATTGGGAAATGCAATTGATTTATACGTTTTAAACAGATATTTGTATTTTTTGATATGTTTAAAACGTACGTTTTCAGACGAGTTGGGGATTGTGGTGACGATAAAAGGCAGCTTTCAGTTTCGTTAACCTAAAGCCGCCTCTGCTTTTCGTATCCCTTTTTCAGGAGCTGTACACCCAATAGTTCCGTGGCCTCCCGTACATAACACGGAGAACTATTGAAATCAATAATCGTACTCTGTACCTTCTGTTGTGCTGAAACCAGAGCCTTATTCAAATTCTTTCTTATGCTGAAGCTGTCTTGTATCCAGTTTTCGCAGCATTATTGCATTCTTCCAGCACCTGTTTCAAATTTGTCTCTTCCATGTCACCTTACATATATAAATTAGTGAAACCTTGAAAAATCAGTGGCAATATATTTTTCAAATTGTTTCTTGCAATATTCCTTTTTAACCCCAATTTTCTTATCTGTCCGATTTCCGTTAAACCAGATGCCTCGTTTTCCCTTATTCTTCCCAGTCTTATTCGTGACGCACTCATTCAAGAACTCTTCCGATGACATAATCCACATAAGCTCAAGACGCTCTGAATAGAACACAAAATAAAATTTCTCGGTCTGCTCATGTGTAATCGCAGAAAACAAAGCTGCATCTCCATCCGTCACCTCATTAGATCTCGCCTTTATCTGAACCTCAATAAAGGTACCGTCTTCCTTCTTGATGACACAATCAACTCCGTGGTCATCTACAAGAGGCACATAGACATCAAGACCTTCTTCGGGTACTTTTGGTGCGTACTGCACCTTCCAGTCCTCCAAAAGGTGCAGATAATCGCACAATACCCGCTGACAGTGCAGTTCCTCTTGTCGGAACGCCCTTGCCAGCGGGTATTTCGGTTTTGATAGCGCCGCCGCAGCGGGCGGCTTGTCCGGGTCAATGCCGAAGTCGTAAGCCAGCTTCTGTGCTGCCTCGTAGCTGCTCAGGCCAAACAGCCTTGCAACGAAGTCGATCACATCGCCGGTAGCTCCGCAGCCGAAGCAGTAGAAATAGCTCTCGTTCAGCTTCATGCTGGGATGACGGTCATCGTGGAAAGGGCAGCGTATCATGCCGCTACGTTCCACTTTCAAACCGTAGTGTTCGGCGGCCTGCCGTACCGTGACAGCCGCCTTAACTGTTTCAAATAGATTCATGCGTCATACCTCCGTATATTTTTTGACGGTTTCTGCCCGTCTGCCTGAATATACGGAGAAAATAGCTCTCAGCCGGAAAATCCGGCACTTTTGCAAAAAAGAAATTTTCGCCCGGATTTTTTTGCCAAAATGCAATGTCAAAATAGAACGTATGTTCTATTTCATCTTGATTTTATTCCAGTAATCGACTATAATATATTTGAGTTACCAAGTCACTTAGTCAATAACATTCTTTGTTGTTTATTTTTAGATGGAGGACCGGGAAAATGGACAGCTTATCTCAAAAAATTTACGACCAGGCATTGCGCTGCGGATTTGATAAATGCGGAATCATATCTATTTCTGCACTGGACGGATTTAAACAGTTATATCAACAAAGGCTTAATGATGTTCCGGTAAGCCAATATTTTTATAAAGGCGTTGGAAATTTAACAGAAACAAAGTCGAGATTTCCATGGTCCAAATCCATCGTAATTCTTGTATTTGACTATGGAAAGTATAGGTTCCCAGAATCTTTACAGGGAAAATACGGAAAAGCTTTTTTTCTGGAACCAGAGAAAAAAAGTAGGGAACGCTTCGATCTGGAACGCTTGGAAGTCTGGTTTTATGAACATGGTATCCAAGCGAAAGGCGGAGAGCAGTTTGGCTCACTCAGCGTTGGCCCTCTCAGGTATATGGCAATGAAAGCCGGACTGGGTATTATCCGTAAAAATAATTTCTTTTATACGGAGAACGGCTCCTATAACAATTTATTTGCTTACGTGATTGATCAGGAGTGTGAACTTATCCATACATGCAGCGCTCCGCCTTGTTCTGAAAAATGTGATTTGTGTCGACGTGCTTGTAAGACGAAGGCTTTGGAAGCACCATACACAATGAATCCGTTTAAGTGTGTTTCTTTTCTGACTACATTTGGAAATAGCGATACACCGGAAGGACTTTCTGATGAGATGTATGAGCAGTGGGTATGCGGCTGCGATAATTGCCAGGATGCCTGTCCTTATAATCGGCGGCATGATTGGAAACACGGATTGCCATTAAACAAATTAGAAGAAATTGCTCCAGCAATTTTACCAGAGAACTATGAAAATCTGACGGACGAATTTCTCATCAAAAATGTCATTCCTAAAACTGCGAATCATTTGCAGGATAAAGATATCCCGGCATTAAGAAAGAATGCAGCCAGATCAGCAATAAATGCTCAAAGAGCTGGAGCCAAATAATCTTTTCTATGTTGCTAGTTTCAAACGAAGGGGACGAGAATGAAATACCTATCAACCTTTGAAGTTGCGAAGAAATGGGGGATTTCTCACCGGCGTGTGGCCATCCTCTGCAATGAAAACAGAATCCCCGGCGCACAGCGGGCGGGGAGCCGTTGGATTATCCCGGAAGACGCAGAAAAACCCGCCGATGCCCGGATCAAAAGCGGCAAATACAGAAAAATCCAAACGGAGGAGGGAGGAACGCCTTAAATGGAGAAAACCTTTTTGCCCGGTGACGTCCGCCAACGGCTTACCGATTTGATGAAAGACCGAAAGGTAACACAGACGGAACTTGCCAGAAAAATCGGCTGCGGAGACAGCGTTCTCAGCCGTTTCATCTCCGGGCAGACTGATAAACTCAGCAATGAAAATATCATTCGCATTGCCAGAGTGTTCAACGTGTCCACCGACTTCCTGCTGGGCATAACCAATGTTCCCGACCGGAAGAATTATGCCATTGACGAGTTGGGCTTATCCGCAGAAGCAGCACGCAATCTATTCACAGAAAAAGTCAATACAGCGGTGCTGAATCGGTTGCTGGAAAGCCCCCGCTTTGCGGAGCTGACCTACACGCTGGAGCAGTATTTCAATGACACCATTGCCGCCGGATTCGCCGCACAAAATCAAATGTATGCCACTCTCAGCGCATTGACCCGGAAAACGGTAAAATCCAAATCCGGAGAAAAAACTGCAAAGGACATCAGCCGCCTGCGGACATCTCCCTATCAGGCAGACCTTGCTACCATAGAAAATCAGTTTATGCTGGCGGTCAAAGAGGTAAAAAAAGAAATCGGCCATGACTTTTCTGTCCAGCAGGCATTCACCAAGGAAATCGCCCAGCAGATGTTTACGGAGCTGACGAAAGGGCAGGATATGGAGAATCCCCACATCACGCCGGAACAGATCACAGAATCCGTTCTGGACAGCGTTTCCGGCATGGAGGGTGCTTCTTCAGATGTGTTGGAGAAATTCGGTCAGGCATTGACTGACCTGATATATGGTAAGCGCCAAATATTCCTGCGGATTTCCTGAGCCCCAAGTTTTGCCTATAATTGTAGTCGATAGATATTTAGACTATTTCACTACAATTATGGAGGATAGGTTATGGCAGGTACCCGCAAAGCCCGCGTTCCGATGGCAGA
>NZ_NFLI01000025.1 GCF_002160825.1 Lachnoclostridium sp. An131 | reverse complement strand
TCCTTTGACCAGCTTTTCAATGGCCTGCGGCTGGTCGCCGGTGGGCTGATATTCTGAGTGTAATTTGAAACCGGCAGCTTTTTTGCCGGTTTCATGAGCAAGGAGCTGGTCTTTGCCAGCGAATTGCGAATGTCCTTGATTTCCCATTTTCTATTTTTCCTCCCAGGTGACCGTAGTAAAAAGTTCGAGTATATGCCTGAAATTCGTAAAATTT
The DNA here is from genome assembly GCF_002160825.1 of Lachnoclostridium sp. An131. Lineage (GTDB taxonomy): Bacteria > Bacillota > Clostridia > Lachnospirales > Lachnospiraceae > Laedolimicola. Next base: position 33,757 of record NZ_NFLI01000025.1, on the reverse strand, counting down.
GAGTATTTGGGCCTGGCATATACACGAACTTTTTCGATTTTACGAATTTAGGTCACCAAAACGTGTTTTTCAAAACTGCGTAACACCAGATAAAACCTGGCGGAATTGGCATTTCTAAAGGTCACCAAACATGCCAGAATTCACGTTGTTCATTCTGGCATGCTCAGAACCTTCGATTCTTCGCTGCCTGACCAGAGAAAAGCAAATGCTCCCTCCGGTCGCGCTTGCTTTTCTTCCAGTCAGGCAAATTATAGCATGGATAGTCAAAAAAGTATAGCCGCATTTTAGAACATCCGTTCTTTTTGCCGCTATACTTTTCTTCCTAGTATGTTCAATTTTATACAAGATAATCATCTGCTGAGATAACCACTTCTATATTCTCTGTCTTAATCTCAGAATCAGCCTGGTCTGCCCCATCCACCTGGCCTTGGAATAGCGCATAGCCGATACCTCACTTCCTATGATTGAAGTTATCGTAGATTTTAAGTATAATAAACTTAGCAAAGCATGGTTTTGAAACCACCATTATGAAACGATTTATTTTACATATTGCCATTGAGGGGGGCGGATATCTGTGGCTGAATTTTTAGATCTCCTAAACAGATTTATGACTGAAGTCTTCGATGTAAAAATCTTTTGCGGAATTGTTTCTGCGATTATTGTATTTATTTTTGAAATTCGGTTTACAAGAAATCTTAGATTAAGAAATCGACGTGTAGAAAAAGCAACCCAGCTGGGGCATGTTGTGAAGGCAAAAAGGAACAAGGTCTGGGACGACGATATCACTGGCTACAATGTAGACTCATGGTTCCACGCAGCTTACAGCTATAAGGTGGATGAAAAATCATATAAGTACCGTAGTGTGAAAGAAAGTAGAGAACAGCCGAAAAATGGCGCACTGAAACAAGCTATTGAAAAATAGCCATTTGAAACAGGGTTGATTTTGTTGAAATACGCTAAGAAGCAAGCTGGGATTCTTTTATAATTCCCTCGGCAATTAAAAGTTTCATAGCCTGTTTGACAGCCTTTTCCTTCTGCTTATTTTTCAGGGGTTCAGGCATATCAATCTTGTATAGGTCGGTTGGATTCCAGGCTTCTCCCGTAGACAGCATATGGTAGACAGCGGTAAGGATCATCCGGGCGACCGCAATGATGGCACGTTTCTTACCACGGCGTTTCATGATGCGTTCATATTTGGCTTTGTAGTAAGGAGATTTGTTAGATTTCACGGCTGCATGGGCAACTTGTACCAATGCAGGTTTGAGGTAGACGCCGGCACGTGTGATCCGAACAGATTTCTTCTTACCGGCTGACTCGTTATTACCGGGAGTCAGGCCAGCCCAGCAGCATAAACGTTTGGAATTGGAAAACTGTGTCATGTCCGTACCAATCTCAGAGAGAATCGTGATCGCACTGCTGCAGTCAACTCCGGGGATGGTACACAGTAACTGGACAGCATTTTCATAAGGTTCCCACCAACGAATCAATCATAGAGTCTATATCTGAAATCGTAGATGTGATATAATCCATATGTGCGTGGACAAGACGTATGCGGTATTTTTGGGCATCAGTCATCTGATACCCTTCGATAGACTCAATGACACTCTCAGACTTCTTTTTGAGCGAACGAAGCAGTCGGGAGGATATTTCTTCGTGGTTGATGGAATTGTCAGGCTGTTTGAGAAGGTAATCGATCACAGAGGTGGCTGATTTCCCGAAAATATCGGAAACAACCGAATCCAATGCGACATTGCAGACGGTAAGCGCATTCTGAAACCGATTCTTCTCACTGCTTCTGCAGGAAGTCAGCTTATACCGGTATCTCGTAAACTCTCTTAGAATACGGATTGGTTTGCACGGTATATAGCTCCCCGGCACAAGACCCAGTCTGAACAGATCCCCGATCCATTTGGAATCCTTGGTATCATCCTTGTTCCCTTTGACAGCCTTTACCCATTTGGGGTTGGCGATGGTGACGTTTAATTCGTCTTCCAGAAGGTTAAACACAGGAATCCAATATTTGCCAGTAGATTCCATACAGACATCACGGCAGGAATTATCCAACAGCCATTTTTTAAACTCAAGAATAGAATTGTTGAAGGTGGAGAAGCGTTTCTTCTGATAAGAAGGCTGAACTCCGGAAGTAGTTTTAATGATGGTGGCAACGAGAAACGATTTGTGGACATCAACGCCACAGCAGGTTTGATAAACAACTTTCACAGGCAAAACTCCTTTCTGAAAAATGGAGAGAAGCCATTGACTGTTCCACCACACATTTAACAAGAGTTAAAACAATTCTTAGTGTACGGTTTTGGAGAGCCACTTATTTGTGCTTGAAAGGTGGAACTTACACTGATTTACATGCTGTCTAAAACGAGAGAGTTTTTACGACTCCTCCTCCCGTGCTTTGTAGTATAGCTTCTCGCTTTCAGTATAGAGCAAAACGTAGAGGAAGTCGAAACTTTCATCACTATTTGTGCCGCCAACTGAAAGGCGGCGGAATGGAGATTTACATGAGCAAAGTATCTCCGCCCTATGAATTAACCCTGTATTACATTAACAATCCCCGCAAAGCCTTTACGAATGAAAATAAAACGAAGGAACACTCTATGGCTCTGCTTGGCCTCCTTTTTCCAATTGTGGTCGGCATATTGGTTGTATTTCTCCTTGGCGGTATATAAGCGCAGATTCGTTAAAATACTATCTGGACTGCGACAGATTTTTTCTTTCAAAGACTAAAAACCGGGACCAGTAATCCGTTAACTTCTGCAAACTGCCATTTCATCTACACAGCCGGCGAAAATCCCGCAAGCATCTCCATATACATCCATCGGAAATATTTCTTTTGCAGGTTCCGGCCGTTCAAGGCCGGAACCCAAGCGCTGTCATAACCACATAGGCCACCAGGACCGGGATAATGTACAGCAGAAGCTTCAGAGGATTTTTCCCCACATCATACTCGGAAAACACATGCTCCGGATTGGAGGTGTAGTAAAAATAGAGTGTATGGGGCGGTTTTTGACCAGATAGAACAAGCTGCTTTGTCCGGGTCACCCCATCCACAGTGTACTCATAGATCCCGGTATACAGGCGGTTCGCCGTCTTTCCCTCCGGTTCCCGGTCTTTATACCGGCAGCTCTTCAGAGTACCCAGTACGGCTTTTCCTTCCTTTCTGGCCCGTTTCAGCTTCTGTTCTCCGCCAGAAAACAAAATACCTTTGGAGCACAGAATGATCTCCACAACAAATGTCACCACTGCCGCCAGAACCCCCAGCCAGACAGCAGGACCATACCCCATCATTACTTTAAATGCCTCTGTTAAAGTTATACGATCATTCATAATCTAATATACCCCTCCTTCATTTCACCCAGCGCATCAGACAGTATACTGCTGCCGGGCTGACGCTTATTTAAGCTTTCGCAGCTTTTGCTTTTCCCTATTGCCGTCTCTCCCTCACCACATCTCCCTTCTCCACTCTTCCGCACAGCAGCGGTTCTTCCGGGGAATACCTCTCCCGATTCCCACGAACCGCTGCCGGATTATAATTGGCGTAGCAATACCTGCAGCCATGAGCGCAGGTATTGTACACGCCAATGTCTACGCTGGCGGCACAGCCGCAGAGAGGCCGCTGGTTCCGGTCCCGTCCAGCCGGGACCGGGCGGCGGCCGGCTCGTTCCAAATCTCCACTGATACCCGCCCGACTTCCGTTCATACATTCCTGGTGACTCCCGATACCCGCCCGGCCACCGCCGATATCCTCCCGACTACTGCCGGCACTCTCCCGGCCTCCTCTGATACGCTCCAGACGGGCGGCATCCACACAGCTGGACGGAAGGATTCCCAATGCACGGAAGGACGGATCCTCGGCGCAGGCTTTCAGACGCAGGCCGTATCCGGCCGCGGCCTGCGCCAGCTTTCTCAGAAACACGGTCCTTTCCTCTGATGCCAGCTCCACAAGGCCCAGCCCTTCCATCTGCTTCTGCGTATTCCGGTAATAGTCCAGAAAACTGATGACACATTCTTCCGTGTACCCAGACAGACGGGCCGCCATCTCATGAAACCGCTGCAGATGCCACTGAGGCGTATGAGTCCGGCCAAAAAAGATGGGATCATAGCGCCAGACGGCGCGCTCTCTGCCGATTCTCCGGGACAGCTCCTGAAACACCGGAATCATAACCCTGTCCTTATCCGGCAGGCCAGGCTCCACATCTCTTCCATAAGGCGTAAGAGTAAACTGAAAGTAATATACATAGTCTTTTAAGGCAGGAAGCCTGTCAAGCATCGGCGCCGGGTTCTTCGTCCACAGCACGATTCCCTCCACCTGTTCCGGCGTGAGCGCGATCCGGCTGAGCTGATGATAGTTTCTGGGGTTCCGCACCAGTGCAAAGCCCTCTTTCAGCCGGTTCACCAGCCACTCGGAATAAAAGGCAGGGATATCTGTTCTTCTGCTCGCGCTTATAATCATATCAGCGCCCCCTCCTCCTGAGCGCAAACCAATTCTTTCCACTTCTTATCCAGAAGCGTTCTGCACTGATTTATGTTTTCAAGCTCCCAGAGCTCCTTTTTCGTAAAGCACAGAATAAAGCACTGGTTCAGGGCCGCACGTTTTATCTCCTCACCGGCGTCTTGTGTAATGCCATTTGCAGCAAATAAAAGGCTGTCTTATTTCCTTTGTATGCGCAGATATGCACCAGCGTACGAATCACCTCAATACCGGCCTTTTCCGACCAGTTCTTGCATTCTATCAAAATATAGGATCCCATTTCCCAGAGCCTGCTGTCAAGAGAAACATTCACCGCGCTCAAATCAATTTCCTGAAATCCCGTTTTCACTCGTTTTCCGGTAATCCGAAGCCCGCAGATCTGCTGTACATAATATTCGGCAGCCTTTTCCCAGCGGACACCCTTCTCATATGCTGTCCCCTCCTCTGCGCTGCACAGATATTTTTTCAATCTTTCCGGCGCAAATTCCGGTATCTGTCTCTCGCATACGGCGCCGGGAAGCTCCTTCTTCAGCGCCTCCCAGAGATAGGGAATATACACATACCGGCTGTTCAGAAGCTTTAGAAGCTCCTTCGAAACCACGGGCTCCTCTCTGCCCTTCAGAAAGCCTCTCAGGTTCTCTACATTTATTGCCAGACATTCTGCAAACATCCCTTTTTCCAAAAAAGCCGGCACCTTATGGCACAGGCAGATATGCTCTTTCACAAAATCCAGAAATTTTTCATAGACTGGCGCAATATTTTCCGAAGTCCACTCCTTATCCGACAGCGCCAGCAGGTATAAAAATACTTTGTGCCATTCCTCAAACAGCTCCTGCGGCTCATACAATTCCCCATACGCGTAAACCGGATTGTTTATAATCGTATCGACTGCTGTAACTGTTGCATCCCCGAAATCGCGCATCCCGGCTCTTTCTCCGATATAAGGCACCTCCTCACCAAGCCGCAGCTTCCGGCCGCCTTCCAGAAGAAGATACCACTGACCGCTGTCCGGTTCCGGAACAGCTCCCAGAATTTTTCTTCCACTCAGGTCCCGGAGCTCGAAGGACTGAATCATCATCTGCTTTCCAAAAAGCATCGGCTTCTCATAGCTCATCCACAGGCTCACAGCGCTGTCCGCCAGCAAATGCCCCTCATCCTCCGGCCCCAGCCCCGCCCAGAATCCGGCAAGCTCCCATTCTCCAAAGCTCCATACGCACGACCGTGGATACCTCACGTATTCTCCGCAGAAAATATGCTCCTGGATAAGCACAGAAAATTCCCTTGCAAAAAAGTCCAGCTCTTCATTTTCCAGCTCGATCTCTTCCTCTTTCAAAATCCTCTGAAAATTATCCTGAATCTGCCTGTCTATCACAGAAAAAATTTTCTCTACCCTCTCGCTGCGGCCCAGGATGCAAAAAAGCTCTATGTCTGCCTCGCCGGAAACCTCCTCCCGCAGAACGCGGACCTGCCCTGAAAAATCGAGGATATCCTGGCAGCTGTCCACCTTTCTGATACGAAGTCCGCCGTTCTCCTCCTTCTGTCCGGCAAGATATAGAAATATCAGGCCGCAGCTTCCCATTTCTTCTCTTTTCATCTTCCCCTTCTCCCACAAGGCCCTGAATCAAATCCTGAACGCTCCTTAAATACTTCTCCGGTTTCCTTAAAAGCGCCCGGAAATTTTTCCAATCCGCTTCAGCATCTTCTTACAGTCTCAGCTTAAAGGTCTTCGGCGCCATCCGGTACACCACAACGCAGGCAATCACGCTGTAAGCCACACAGAACACGATCGTCATAAGCCCAAAAATGAACGTCGGCATCTGTACCCGCATCATCAGATAGCAGACAAAATAAGTGACAGTCATCACAATCTTATAGGTTCCGCTTTTCATCTCCGCGCCCGCCGTATAGGGCTGCAGCAGATAGTAAATCATCAGATAATGCACGGAGAAAAACACGCTCATACAGAGCACGGATACCACAAGCACCGCATAATTGACCGGATTGTCCGTTCCGCCGGAGGCAAAGAGCAGCACTGCCAGCCCCGCACCTATTACAAAGGCCGGAAGCAGATTGATCTTGATAATTTCCCGAAGACGGATGCGGAACAGCTTCAGAATCTGCCCGGGCTTTTTATAGAAGGAGTAGGTCAGAAGGCTGCTGTCGCAGTTTATGAAAAGCGCCTGGGTAAAACCAGTTCCCCGGTTAATCGCATACAGAATAAACACAAAATACGGCAGAAACTGCATGGTAAGCTCATTGACTACTGTCTTTACCTCCGGATAAAGAGAAAGGGCAATCAGGGCCGCCAGCACAAGAATCAGGCAGACAAACGCGATTTTCTCTGCCGCTCTCCATAAGATTCTCTGGTGCCGCTTGATGAACAGCTCATTCAGATATTCAAAGCCATTCCGGCTGCTGGTGATGCCTGTATCCGCAGAGATGGCCTTCTCGCTCTGTTTTCTCGCCGCGCTGGCTGTTTTGGAGGCGCCGCCCTTGTCCATCTGATCCATCCAGTCTCCCAGAAGCTCCTGGTACATCTCGCGGTAGAACGCAAAACGCAGAATCCTTCTGGCAGAAAATGCGCCAAGAGCTACGCCAAGGCCCATGAAAATCAGGCTTGCAGTCTCCGGAAGAAAGATTCCGATGGCCGGAAGGCCAAAGGCTGCCGCCAGGCCCAGGAACAAAGCTGCCCAGTAAAGCGGACCCACTTTGTTTTCGTTGGATGCATTCCCCGTTTTCTCGTAATCCCGAAGCATATAAGCTGCCGCGAAAAGCTTCACTCCCACCGCAAAAAGCGGAAGCAGCACGCGCTGCCATACAGGCAGATCCACCAGGCCGCCGGTCAGAAGGCCAAACAGCAGATAGGCAGCTGCCAGCTTTATCAATGCATAGCCGTAATTTACCAGCGTATAGGAACGGGCATCCATCCGCAGAAGAATCAGCGCATAATATTTATCCTTCGTCGGATTAAACATGTACGTGTTCACAAAGCCGCCCAGCACTGTACAGATCACCATCAGATACAGAAACAGTGCCCTCTTTTCCGGAGACGGATAGAGAGCTGCAGCTCCCAGAAGAATCAGAAAGTATACTCCCTTTCCGATCAGTGCCGCAAAAATCTCCCAGAGCACAGAAATAATATTGGCCAGAATCTTAAGTCCCGGCTCCTGGTACAGGGTCTCCGGCAGAATGCGCCCCACAAGCGGAATCTGCTTCAAGGCATACAGAATGTTATTGACACGGTATGTGTTGCGCAGGGAAAAGGTAATGCGAAGGGTCCTTGCCATACCCGTACCGGCGCTTCCAGCTTTCTGGTTTCCGGTTTTCTGGCTTCCGGTTTTCTGACTTCCGGCCTGTGATGCCTGCGTGCTTACCCGCCTGTCTTCCATTCCGCTCCTCATACGTTTTCCTCCCGGAGAGCTGCGATAATCTTCTCCTTAAACTCCTGATCATCCAAGTTTGACTTATCCACGGATTCCAGCACCCCATGGGAAAGCAGGACGATCTCATCACACAAATCTACCGCCAGGTCCAAAAGATGCGTGGAGAAAATCGTAATTCTCCCCGTCTTCAGAGAACGGAGCAGCTCCTTCATCTCCTCCGCCATCACCACATCGAGGGAGGTCAGAGGCTCGTCCAGAAGAAGAATATTAGGCCTCGCTATCATATTGATCAGCATCTGCATCTTGTTTTTCATGCCGTGGGAATAATTTTTCATCAGCTTGTCCCGGTCCTCCGGCTCAATGCTCATGAAATCAAAATAGTCGTCCAGCGGCTTCGGATCCTGAAGCTTTCCCTGATGAATATCCAGAAAAAATTTCAGGAATTCCCGCCCGGTGAGAAATTCCGGCACTGTAGGCGTGGAAAGCACATAACCGATATCGTCGGGAACCACATCCCTCCGGTTTCCATCCTCATCCAGATAAAAGCTTCCTCCATCCGCCTTCATGTCCTTGTTCAGGCAGTTGAACAGCGTCGTCTTTCCGGCGCCGTTTCTTCCAAGCAGGCCGTAAATCTTTCCGCTCTCAAAGGTAAAGCTGATATCCTTCAGCACCTTTTTCGTCTCGAAGCTCTTTGACAAATGCTCAATCACAAAATCCATTCCCCGATCTCCTCTCCTCATTCCACCCGTGCTTCACCTGCCCGGGCCGGCCCCTGCCGCCCTGACTGCAGCTTTTTCCAGCCGCTGTCTTATGTCAGAGCAGGATTCCATTGTACTAACATAATAATACAATGGAACGCATGAAGATTTCCATAGGAAATTTCTTAATTCTTCTTAAAGCCCCTTTTTCCGGAAACGGAAATCCCCATATAAATGCATGCTGTGCAAATGCATGCCTGAAATTTCATTGACGCCTCTTTCACAAAATGCTATAATAAGCAGGTACAATTCCATAGAAAGGTATTAAGTGCCTGTCCAGGCGCTGCTGTTTGGGCGGGAAAAGGGAATCAGGTGCAAGTCCTGAGCGATCCGGTCACTGTAAACAGGGAGCATCCCCCGCATAATCCATTGTACGGAGAGTCCGTATGAGAAGGAAGGGGAAGATGTGTCGATCTGTAAGCCAGGAAACCTGCTTAATGCTGAAGGAGAAACTTCCGAAGAAAGTTCAGTTCCTGTTTAAAAAGATTTTATCTTTTTATGTATGTCTGTCTTCTTTTGGAGCAGGCATTTTTATTTATGGAATGCTTTATGTGTGGAACCGTACAAACCACCGGAACAGGGAGGCGCTGGCAACAGGTCCCGGCAGGCTGTGACGGCATTCGGCCTGCTGCACCCTGCAGTATTTTCTATTTGCGCTTCCGCGCTGTTTCCCGATATGGAAACGGCAGCTGCACCGGTAATATGTAAGCATCAGCCACGGCAAAGCTCTGTTTTTTCAATTCTGTTTCCCTGTACAGATCCCTGCCCTCTCCAGGCGGGGAACAGATGAGAAAAAACCGGACCTTCCGCGGCTGGTGCTTTTTTCAGGCGCAGCGCTTTTCACACGCCGCAGCCTCCCGCAGCCAGAAAAATGTAAGGCAGACGGCTGCAGCCAGCCATGCACACGGATATACGGCGGCTACTGCCTCCAGGCTGTCCCATGCCTGCGTAAATGCGAAAAGAAGCAGCGTACGCAGCACACACAGACAGAGCAGGATCACCGCCATAGGCAGCATGGAATTGCCGGTGCCGCGGAGCGCATCTGCATGAACCTCCAGAATCACATACAGCCAATAGAACGGGAAGGTCACATGGATAATCCGCAGTCCTGTCTCGACCACCGCCGTATCCTGGGAAAAAAGGCCAAAGGCCAGTCGCCCGAATACCATCAGCAGCACAGACATAAGAACCGTATAGGAAATCCCCATGCCAATGCAGCTCTTTACGCCTTTTTTCATACGTCCTGTCTTTCCTGCGCCCAGGTTCTGGCCCACAAAGGTCGTGGCTGCCTGGCCAAACGCTACAATCGGAAGATACAGAATCAGTTCTACCTTAAAATAGGCTGTGAACGCCGCGATCACACTCACTCCTAAGCCGTTGATGGCCGTCTGAACAAAAATATTGGAAATGGTAATCACCATATTCTGAAGCCCTGCCGGAACTCCAATCCGGAGAATTTCTCTCAAAATATCCCCGGAAATGCAGATCTTCCCCAGCTCCAGGCGGTACGCATCCTCTCTTCTCATCAGATAAACGACAGAACCAAGACCTGCTGCCAGCTGCGCTCCAAACGTAGCCCAGGCTGCGCCATCCACGCCCATCCCCCAATATTTCATGGTGATCCAGTCAAAAGCAAGATTGATCACGGCTCCCAGAAGCTGAAACAGCATGGGGGTACGGGAATCTCCTCTGGCCCGGATGATCCCAGAGTTCATATTATAGAGAAAAAGCGGAAGCATACTCAGAAGGTATATACGGATATAGGCAAGCGCCTGTTCGAGAATTTCTTCCGGCGTATTCATCCAGAGCAGAATCCGGCGGGACAGCAGCAGTCCTGCCGCTGTAAGCACAATGCCGCCGATCAGCGAGATTCCCATAGCCGTATGAACCGTCTTCCGGATCTTTTCTCTTCTGCCCTGTCCCTCCGCCAGGGAAATTACAACGCCTGTTCCGATCGAAAGCCCCGTAAAAAAACCCACGATACAGCTCGTAAGGAGAGAGCTTGCGCCCACAGCCGCCGTAGCCTCCGTTCCCAGAATATTTCCCACAAACAGCAGATCCACAGTATTGTAGAGCTGCTGGATAAGGCTCGCCCCCAGAAGAGGCAGAGCAAATAAAAAAATCTGTTTTCCTGCGGGACCGGTGGTCAAATCCCTTCTCTGTGTTCTGGCATTCATACTCTGCTCCATTCTGCTCTTCGGCACTCTTCCCCCGGCACTCATTTTTTGCTCCATCCCGCTCTTCGGCACTCTTCCCCGGCAGTCCTTCCAACCTCAGGGCATCACACCGTAGGCCGTCATCGGGCCGCCCTTCACTACAGCCAGGCTGACCGTCTGATACAGGATCATGCCATCTGCCCTGGCTCTGCACTCATACAGGACATTTCCGAAATAATCCCGGATCTCTCCAAGCACAGCTCCCTTTTTGAAAAAGTCTCCAGGGCGGAAAACCGGATACCATAAGCCTCCTTCCGGTGCGTTTTCATAGACCGCTTCCTGAAAGACAAGCTGTGTCCTGACCGGACCGCTCTCTTCCTCTTCCGGATTCAGAATTTTCAGGTAGGCCAGGATTCTCCGCACATCCTTTTTGTCCAGATCCACCTCTTCCCGGCTCCAGGCGCCCAGGCCTCCGCGCTCAATCAAAACGCTGGGAATTCCCATGGAACTGGCGTAATTGTAGGCTCCACCCGTAGTATGCCGGGATTCCACCAGATATTCTGCATCCACCCGGCGCGCCATCTGAAAGGATGTTTCCCGCACAGCCTCCTCCACCGGTCCCACATAGTAAGCATAATTCTGCATCTCCTCGTACCCGTCTCCGGAATGCAGATCGATATAATAATCGGCCTTTGAGAAAAGCTCCGCAGTGATCGTATGGCAGATCTGATCGGCTGCCGTCCCTTCCGCCGCTCCCGGAAATTCCCGGTTCAGGTTCTTTCCGTCCTCATAAACCACGCTCATGGTCCGATGGGCAAAGCCGCTTACATTGACAAGGGGAACGATGATCACCGTCCCCTTTACCTGCTCCGGGCAAAGCTCCTGTGCAAGCTCAACAGCCGCCTGGATGCCTACATATTCTGCGCTGTGGATTCCAGCAGTGACAAGGGCCGTCCGTTTCCCCTCTCCGCGGATCACAGTCACCGGAAGCTCCAGCCCGCATCCCTTCACCTTCAGATACCCGGACTTTTTTTCCCCTCTGTGTATTTCCAATGTTCCTAATTTCATCCTGTACTCCTGCTTCTGTTCTTTTCTGAAACGGGGGCAGAGCCCGGCACATCCTACTCTGCCGGTTGGATCTTTGTCGTAATCCAGTAATAATCCATCGGTGTAATGTCTGCGCCGCTTACCGCGTCCGTACGGCTCGCAAAGGTACTGTTGTAATAGCCGTGTACCAGCGTGGCCGCATCGTCAATCAAAAGCTGCTGCATTCTGGTAATCAGTGAAAGCTGCTCGTCCGCATCCGTCTCAGCCAAAAGCTGCTCATAAAGAGCGTCATACTCCTCGTTCGTGTAATAACCATAGGAATCCGAATTGCCGGAATACCAGTTTCCAAGAAAGCCTGTGGGGTCTCCGGTAGGAACCACGTTGGCATTTGAAGTAATCATATCGAAATTTCCCGCGCTCTGATTTGCCAGGGCCGTGTCATAATCCTGTACCGTCACAGTACATCCGATGCCGATGGACTCCAGCGTAATCGCCACAGCCTGAGCGAACTCATCCAAGTTTCTGCTCGAATATGCCAGATAATTCAGATTGATATTCTGTCCGTCAAGCTCCCGGCAGCCGTCTCCATCCGTATCCACGATACCTGCCTCGTCAAGTACCTGAACGGCCTTGTCCAAATCATAAGCATAGGGATCCGTCAGCTGGTCATAACCGTAGGACAAGGAAGACGGGAGCACAGAGCAGCCCGCCGTATACATGCCGCCCACCGTCACCTCACACATGGTCTCATCATCCACCGCATACTGAATCGCCTGACGCAGTGCCTCATTTCCGAGGATGCCGTTGAAATTAAAATAAGAATTTCCGAGACGGACGCCTGCCGTCGTGGACACATGATAGGCCGGATCTGCTTCCAGCTCCGCCAGGTCGCTGGGAGTCGTGATATTCTCCGCCAGATCCACATCGCCGCTCTTTAAGGCCATAGCCTTTGTGGAGCTGTCCTCTGTCAGATAAATGCGGATCGTATCATAGGGAACCTCTCCGTCCCAGTAATACTCATTTTTCGCCAGATCCACCGTAGAATTCTCCGAGACAGCCGTCACATAATAAGGGCCTGTGCCGATGACTTCGCTGTCAATCACGCTGGTATCCACAATGGCGTACCAGGGATACGCCAGAATGCCCGGCAAGTTCACGGTCTGGCTGTCACACACCAGCGTCACGGTTCCGGCCGCATCATCCGCCTCAATGGAAGCAAAGGTCACATACTGGGAGGGCGTGGAGTTTCCGGTGCCGTCAGCCTCAGCCGCATACACTCTCTCCAGAGATTCCCTTACCACGGTGGGCGTCACCTGATTTCCGTTGGAAAACCGTACCCCATCCCGGATATGCAGCACCCAGGTCGTGTAATCCTCCGTCTCATAGGAATCGCAGAGGGCGTTCTCCACGACTACATTCTCATCAAAGCGGAAAAGGCACTCGCCCACGCCGTAGCGCAGGAAACACCAGCTGGAATTGACGTTTGTAACCGGATCCATGGAATTGGAATAGCTGTAGCAGCTGAAATTCAGATGCGTTCCGCCGGACGCGGAAGGTTCGGTTCCTGTCTGAGAACCATTTTCTGAGTCTCCGCAGGCCGCAAGCAGAAATGCCATGCCTGCGATCAGCGCTGCCGCCACCGTTTTTTTGAGCCCTGTCATAATAAAGCCTCTCCTTTCCTGAAAGCCGTCCTGCCATAAATATATGGCAGCCTGTGCCTCCTGCCTGCTCATTTCATTTGTTTGTACGATGCTTACGGGAAAGGAAAACAGAATTTTCTATCAGAATGCCATGAAATTTCCATGCACGAAAAAAATTGCTTCTCATCGCCCGTAAGAATCAATACCTCTATCAGTTACAAGCAGTTCTCCTGACTTAAGATCAACGCCTCAAAACGCCTTCCCGGGCCTTCCGCCCAGTGGCATAGCCATGCTCTGAGACTCCCTATCACAGTGACGGGATCGTACCGGATTCCCACCGGTTTCTCTATGAATCCTTGCGGAACTTGTAACGGCTGGTTCAGAAACCAGCAGACTGTCTGAAATTTTTCTCTTTTTATAATAAGATGCTGCTGCCGGCCCTGTCAATCTCTTTTTCTTCTGTTCACAACAAATCTATACCAATGCTGCTGTCAAAAGCTGCCTCCAGGATATTCCGTCCCAAAATCATATTCATCCGGAAGCTGTCAGCCGCCTGCAGACTTTTTGATCCTTTCGTGATAAAAATAATTCACGACAACCGGCAGCGCGGTAAATGGCTTCCATGGCCGCAAGCCGACGGGAAATGGGAGCCGCCCTGTCCATATCCGCCCTGAAAGCTTCATCCAGCGTATTGACTGACCAGGAGACGCGCGCATCCGGAAAGGTTTTGATTAACTCCAGATCGCGAAGCACCAGATCGCTTTTTGTGGCGATGCTGAGCTTCGCACCGCTCCCCTGCAACTGCGTAAGCAGGGCTCTTGTACGCTCAAATATTTTTTCCTGAGGAAGGTAAGGTTCTGTCACAGAACCGATAAACAGCTCCTTTCCCGCATATTTCCCCGGATTTCTGATCTCCGGCCAGACCTTCACATCCAAAAAGCTCCCCCACGGCTCCTCGTGGCCTGTAAACCGCTTCATAAAGGACGCATAGCAGTATTTGCAGCCGTTCAGGCAGGTATCATAGGCTCCGATATCCCGGCTTTCCACACAGTGGCAGCCCTGCCGCATACCTTTGTGCTTCCGGTTTTTAAAGGTGAGCCCATTGGCCTTTCCCAGAATGTCAAGAGTCATACAGCTGGAAGCATGGATGCCGTAACGGCTGTAGTCTCTGTCTGTGCCACAGGTCTGGATACAGATGCCGTGTCTGGCGGCAATGGAACCAAGGCCCCGCGCCAGAACCTCCCTGTCTTCTTCTGTCAGAAGGACCGGATCGTAGCGCCAGGCTACGCGCTGTTTTCCCACCAGTCCGGAAAGCTCAGCCAGCGTCTCCATACTCTCTTCGATTGAAGGCACGCCTGGTTCGATCTCTTTGCCGTAGGCTGTGATCGTATAGTGAAAATAGGTATGGAAGCGCTCTGTGATTTCCTGCAGCCGCGGCAAAATCAGTAATCATTCCTGTTATCGGCTTTATTAATAAGAATTGCTTTTCCTTCAGAAATACACTACAATATCCTCAGAACATCAGAGAAAATACTACACAGGAGAACACCTCATATGAACATCGAAATCATCCCCGCTCTGTCGGATTTACAGAAAGAGGCTGCAGTCCGGCTCTTCTCTGAATATACGGATATGCTGGTCGCCGGCGACCCTTCCGTCCGAAATTATCTGGCTATTCAGCATTATGAGAAAGAGCTGCTACATCTGGATGAAAAATACGGGCCGCCCTGGGGCAGGCTTTATCTGGCATACTGCGGCGGAGAGCCTGCCGGATGCATCGCGCTCCGGAAGCTGACGGATGTGGACTGTGAGATGAAACGCTTTTTCGTACGTCCGTCCTTCTGCGGCCGCCATATTGGACGGCAGTTAATCGAAAAGCTGGTTGAAAGCGCACGGGAAATCGGTTATTCCCACATGCTTCTGGATACACTGCCTTTTCTGGAGCATGCAGTTTCCCTTTACCGGAGCTTTGGGTTCTATGAGATCCCCTGCTACAACGACAGTCCGGTGGAAAACACGATTTTTATGAAGCTTGATTTGGCATAACACCTCGTTATTTTCAAGGAGAAAGCGACATGGATTATATTCCTCTGCTTGCCCTGGGCATTCTTCTCATTGTCCTGGGGTACTTCAATTTCAAAGGAAATATTTCCTCGATCCACTGGTATAACCGCCGGAAGGTACTGCCTGAGGATGTACCCAGTTACGGAAAGGTTATGGGGATCGGGACTATTATTATTGGTGCATCCCTGATGCTTACCGCTGTCCTGCAGATGCTTTTCGAAGCAGAAGCACTGTATTCTATCACCGTGGCCGGTACTGTCGTCGGTCTCGGCTTCATGCTGTATGGCCAGATCAAATACAACCACGGTATTTTTTAATTATATACCCTTAATTGATAAGGGTAACTAAACCAGGTACAAAAATAAGGGAGGAGCTGCGAATGATCATCGAAAACAATCCGAAAGAGCTGGAAGCCATGCGGGAATTTCACAAAGGGAACCGCCAGGAGGGCCTTCGCCTGCAGGAAGAATTTGCGGCAGAGTTCCGTGAGGAATACAGGGACAAGGATCACTGCCCCTGCAAAAAAGCCTGCCGCTACCACGGGAACTGCAAGGAGTGTGTCGCCATTCACAGAGCGCATCAGGAGCATGTGCCTAACTGTCTGAGGCCCATGCTGAATAAGAAGATAAGGCTTCTGTCCGAGCTGACCGAGCACAGCCTTGCAAGCGAGATCGAACCTCCGAAAGAGGTTCTCCGCAAAGAATTTCAGGAGAAAGCCCCTGGCTGATTTGTGCCCGGCTCCGGAACTGCTGCTATCAGAAAGCCGGGCTGAAAAACGGCAGAAAATTGGAAAGAAAACGGGCAGAAATGCCGTCTTACACCGGCAGACTTTTTTCCGGTTCTTTTTTATAATCAGAATATCATCCAGTTCATCTGAGAAAAAATTGCGGAGGGAACACATATGACATTGGGAAATCATTTATACAACGCACGGAAAAAGAATGGCCTGTCTCAGGAGGATGTGGCCGCAAAGCTGGGCGTCAGCCGCCAGACCATCTCCAAATGGGAGCTTGACGAGACGCTTCCTGATATCCGCCAGGCCAAAAGGCTGGCAGTCCTGTACCGCCTGTCTCTCGACGAGCTCATCGATTTCGATATCGACGTAAAAGAAATCGAACGGGTAATCGAAAACACAAGCGAGGAGACCCAGAAGAAAATCGACTGGACAAAAGCCTGGAGCAAAAAATATCCGGTTCTCGGCGTTTACCAGCAGACTGTGGACGTGGAAAAATACGGACGCGAGCTTCAGAATCTTCTGGGACAGCTCAAAAAAGAATACGGCTACAACGATCTGGACGCCCTTCTGGTACTGAAGGATATTCTGGGGCGCGTGTGGAACAGGAAGGAAAGAACCTGATTCAGTATCTCCAGGCGTCTCCCTGCCCGCTCTCGTAAAGCCGGCGCTGTCTGCCCGGAGACTGCCCGTATTTCCGCTTAAACAGGCGGTTGAAATAGGACAGATTGTCAAATCCGCTCATCTGCGCGATCTCCAGGATGGAAGCATCTGAGGTCTTAAGAAGACGCTCTGCTATCGTGAGACGGTAATCATTCAGATACTCGATAAAGCTGATTCCCATATGCGTCCTGAAAAATTTCATAAAATGAGACTTGCTGTAAAAGGTCAGCGCCGCCATATCATCAATGGTGATATGCTCGGCATAATGCTCCTCCACATGCTTCAGAATCATCTTAATTTTCTCCAGCGGCCGGGCATGATACACCGGAGCCTGATTTTCCTGACGGTGGGAAATCAGATGGAACAGAAACTGAAACAGGAGCCCTTTCACCGCAAGCTGATACCCTTCCGGGCGCTTTTCGCAGAGCCGGTCTATGCGGCTGATGCAGTCCGAAAGCTCCAGAAAGCCGGAAAAGGCCGGCGTGATAAAGGAGGCGCATCCAAGCTCTCCTCTCATCAACGGGCCGATAAACTGCTCCGCACACAGATCCCCCTCTCCGGAAATGAACAATTCTTTTTTCAGAATGATATTTTCGTACTCCATTTTCTTCGTTCCGCTCTGTTCGATGGAGTGGAGCTGTCCCGGCCGGATAAAGACCATATCTCCGGCTCTGACAGCCTGCCTGTCAAAGTCTACGGAAATGAGTCCTTCCCCTTTCTGAATGACAACCATCTCAAGCTCCTCGTGCCAGTGAAGCGGCACCTGGGTGAAGTCGAGCGGTATGGAACAGAGGTAGGTATTGTAGGGAAAGCCGGCCGACGTATGAGACTTTGCTTCATGGTAATTCTGGTACTCACTGAGATTCACAGACCCTTCTCCTTTCTTCAGATGATAGTATTGTACAATAACAGAACCGTATTTTGCAAGAAATTCGGGGAATCTCTGTTTAAAATAGAGATAAAAGGTTTTCGTACATTTTGAAAGGAGATTTGCAATGGGTATTCAGGAAAAACTGGAGCACTATCTTGGAAAGCCTGTTTCTCAGGCTGAAAACAGAGAAATTTATTCCGCGCTCCTGTCTCTTGTCCAGGAAATAGCGGCAGGCAGAGAACGGACGGATGGAAAAAAGAAGGTTTACTACATTTCAGCAGAATTTCTGATCGGAAAGCTGCTCTCCAACAATCTGATTAATCTCGGGATTTACGGAGAGGTCAAGGAGATTCTGAAAAATAACGGAAAAGACCTCTGCCAGATCGAGGAATTTGAACCGGAACCCTCCCTGGGAAACGGCGGACTGGGACGTCTGGCCGCCTGCTTCCTCGATTCCATCGCCACGCTGGGCCTGGCCGGAGACGGAATCGGGCTGAATTATCATCTGGGACTTTTTAAGCAGGTATTTGAGAATCATCTCCAGAAGGAGACGCCGAACCCCTGGATCGAGGAGCAGTCCTGGCTGAACAAAACAGATGTGACCTATCCCGTAGAATTCGGCGGCCTGAAGGTCACTGCGAGAATGTATGATATCGAAGTGACGGGCTACAGCAACAGAACAAACAGGCTTCACCTTTTTGATCTGGATTCCGTGGATGATTCCATTGTAGCGGATGGAATCGATTTTAATAAGGAAAACATTGAAAAGAACCTGACCCTCTTTCTCTATCCGGACGACAGCGACGAACAGGGAAGGCTTCTGCGCATTTACCAGCAGTATTTCATGGTCAGCAGCGGCGCTCAGCTCATTCTGGACGAGTGCACAGCCAGGGGATGCCAGCTTTATGATCTCCCTGACTACGCGGCGATCCAGATCAACGACACGCATCCGACCATGGTGATTCCGGAGCTGATCCGTCTGCTCACAGCCCGCGGCATGGATATGGACACAGCCATCGACGTGGTATCCAGAACCTGCGCCTATACCAACCATACGATTCTTGCGGAAGCTCTTGAGAAATGGCCCATCGCTTATCTTAAAAAGGTCGTACCCCAGCTTGTGCCGATCATCGAGGTGCTGGACGACAGAGTAAGAAGAAAATTCGATGATGAAAGTACAGCCATCATCGACCGAAACGATACCGTCCATATGGCGCATATCGACATTCACTACAGCTTCAGCGTAAACGGCGTAGCTGCCCTGCACACCGAGATTCTGAAAAATTCGGAGCTTCACAACTTTTACCGGCTCTACCCGGAGAAGTTCAACAACAAGACAAACGGAATCACCTTCCGCCGCTGGCTTCTCCACTGCAATCCGCTCCTGACAGAATTCCTGGATGAAACCATCGGGGAGGGCTACAAAAAGGACGCGTCCGAGCTGGAAAAGCTGCTCGCGTACCAGGACGACGAAAAGGTGCTCGAAAAGCTTCTGGAAATCAAGCAGAAAAACAAGGAAGCTCTGAGCACATACCTGAAAAAAACGCAGAATCTGGAAATCAGCCCGGATACCATCTTTGATATCCAGATCAAGCGTCTCCATGAGTATAAGCGCCAGCAGCTGAACGCCCTCTACATCATTGACAAGTACCTGGAAATCAAGGCCGGCAAAATTCCTGCCGCTCCTGTCACAGCGATTTTCGGGGCAAAAGCCGCTCCCGCCTATGTGATTGCCAAGGATATCATTCACCTGATTCTGTGCCTGCAGGAGATCATAAACAACGATCCGGAGGTCAGCCCCTGGCTCAAAGTCGTCATGGTGGAAAACTACAATGTGACGATGGCGGAAAGGCTGATCCCTGCCTGTGATATCTCCGAGCAGATCTCTCTCGCCTCCAAAGAGGCCAGCGGTACCGGAAACATGAAATTCATGCTGAACGGAGCCGTCACCCTCGGCACAGAGGACGGAGCGAATGTGGAAATCCACGAGTGCGTCGGCGACAACAATATCTTTGTGTTCGGCGCTTCCAGTGACGAGGTCATCAGCCACTACGCGAAAGCCGACTACGTGGCCAGGGACTATTACGAAAAGAATCCGGCCATCAAGGCTGCTGTCGACTTTATTACAGGAGAGGAAATGCTGAAGGTCGGCTGCCGGGAAAATCTGGAGAGACTGCAGAACGAGCTGATTGGAAAAGACTGGTTTATGACCCTTCTGGACTTCGATTCCTATAAGGAAACGAAGGAGCGGGCGCTTCAGGCATGGACCGACCGGAAGGCCTGGGCAAAAAAGGCTCTGGTCAATATCGCCAAGGCTGGCTTCTTCTCTTCCGACAGGACGATTGAAGAGTACAACCGCGATATCTGGCATCTGTAAGGATTACTCGTCTGCAGACAAACACGCCACAGATAAATAAAAATTTTTCATGTCATCATAGCGTCGGTGTGCCAAAGGGCAATACGTCCCCGGTACACCGACGCTGCATTCCAGTCAGAAAATCTCCTGCTTCCGAGGCAGGCTTTCCGGCAGGGAGCTTTTTGCCCTCCGCCATTCCCTTTACTTATATTTTACCTTTACTTTACGGAATCTTTATATTACCCGGTTCCAGTTCCTTCCGATATCCTGTATAATGATGTTAATTGCAGTCTGCTTTACAGACACCGACACACACAGCCATAAAAGATGTGTGTGCCTTTGTTGATCAAAAAGCAGAAATTTATAATGCAGCGGCCCCGGTTTTCAGAAGAACCGGCCGTATTCTATATACAGGGGGAAACTGTTGTATGAATGATGAACACAAAATCATCCAACAGGTGTATGCAGCAAAAGAAGACATGAAAGCGGCAGACCGGCTTATCGGCTCCTATATGCCGTTTATCAAGGCGGAAACCGCAAAATTTCTGAAACGCCCGCCCATGGAAGGGCACGACGATGAACTGAGTATCGCCATGATCGCTTTCCATGAAGCCATCCGCGGATACTCCCATTCCCGCGGCGCATTTCTGAAATACGCGGCCATGCTGATCAAAAGCCGTCTGATCGATTATCACCGCAAAGAGCAGAAGCACAACAATGTAATTTCTCTGGACACTCCTGCCGGCGAAGAGGATACGCCGCTTGGAGATACGATCGCGGACGAGGCCGACCACAATGAGAATCTTGTAATCCGGGAGGCCACCCGCACGGAAATTGAGGAGCTTACCAGACAGATGCAGGAGTTCGGCGTCAGCCTGACGGACGTGGCGGAGAACTGCCCAAAGCAGCAGCGGACGCTGGAGGCCTGCCGGAAAGCGCTCTGGTATGCCAAAGAGCACCCTGAGCTTCTGGAAGAGCTCCTTCAGACAAAGCGTCTTCCCATCGCCCGCCTCTGCGAGGGCAGCGGTACGGAGCGCAAGACGCTGGAACGCCACAGAAAATACATGGTCGCTCTTTTGCTGGTCTATACCAACGGATACGAAATTATACGCGGACATTTAACACAGGTAATGAAAGGAGTGGCAGTGTGATGAATTATATGGTTATGGAATGCCACCCCAGCTACGCGGTCCTTCTGGACGAAGAGGGCCGGTTTCTGAAAGCGGCCAACCTTCACTATGAGACAGGTCAGATTGTACACGACCCGGTTCTGATGAAAGAGGAGCCCGCGAAACAGCGGAATCTGATGCGCTGGGCCCGCAGCGGCATGGCCGCGGCGGCAGCCTGCTTCCTGCTGCTGATTGGCTTCAATTATTACCAGAATAACGTTGTCTCCTACTCTTCCATCTATCTCACCATCAACCCGGAGGTTCAGATGGAGCTGAACCGGAAAGGCAGCGTGGTTCGGCTGGACGGCATCAACGAAGACGGAGAAGCACTGCTGGAGGGCTATGACGGAAAAGGCAAAGACAAGGTAACCGTAACCGACGAGCTGATAGACAGGGCCATAGAAATGGGCTTTCTGTCGGAAGGAGGACAAATCTCCTTCTCTATCGACGCTCCAGACGATGCTCTGATTCAGAAATACGGCGAAGAGCTGCAGACAGAGGTGCTAAAGCATCTGGAAAACCGTTTCACAATAACAGTCGAAATCACAAATTATCAGACCGGAGAGACCGAAAGTACCCAGAGTACCCAAGAAACGGCCGCCCCCGCTGCGGATGACACCGATTACGGCCCTAATAACGATGGCGTCACCGACTACAATGATACCGACTACGGCCCTAACAACGACGGCGTCACCGACTACAATGACACCGATTACGGCCCTAACAACGACGGCGTCACCGACTACAACGACACCGACTACGGCCCTAATAACGACGGCGTTACCGACTACGACGACACTGACTACGGCCCTAACAACGACGGCGTCACCGATTATACGGCTCCGGCCGAGCCCGTGACGGAGGCTCCCGCTTCCGACAACTCAAATTACGATGATTCGAATTATGATGACGGCGGCGACAGCGACAGTGATGACGACGATGACGGTGATGACGACGACAGCGATGATGACGATGACGGTGATGATGACGATGACGGTGATGATGACGATGACGGTGATGACTGATATCTTTCCCCTTGCTTCCACATACAGGCGGACGCGGCTTTGTCCGTGTCCGCCTGTATGGCTGAAAAACAGAACCAGTCCCCGAAAATTCTCCCTTAAGATTGGAATTTTAAAATTCCGAAAAATTTTTTAAAAAATTTTATGGATTACCCCGTTTTTCCAGATCGGCCGTCGTAATCTATAAGTGTAAGGTAAAAGAAAAGCGTTAGAAAAAAAACAAATCACAATGCATTGTATAAAAACGCTCAACTCATTATGAAAAATCAAAAAAATGAAAATCGAGAGGAGAAATGAAATATGAAGTTTAGAAGAACATTTTTGGTAACGGTCTCTTCCCTGGCAATTCTTTCCACTGCCCTTCTGACCGGCTGCGGCAGCCAGCAGACAGCATCCGACAGCAGTACCCAGACATCCGCTGAGGAAATCACAGCAGAGGCTCCCGCCGAGGCAGGAAGCACCGCGCTGGCCGAAACAGGAATCCTTGTTTTGAGCGTCAACCCGGAGATTCAGATTGATTACGACAAAGAAGGTATCGTCACTGCAATCACAGGAAGAAATGAAGACGGCAAAAAGATCGCGGAAGCCAGCCAGGATGAGATTGGCAAGAACTGCGACGAGGTTCTCAAAAACTTGATTACGGAAATTCATTCCGCCGGCTACTTTGTAGAGGATATCGACGGACATCAGAAAAATATCGTCGTTCAGATTGAACCCGGCTCCGTGCTTCCCAGCGACGACTTCCTGGAGAGCATGAGCGCCAGCACACAGAGCGCAGTCAAGGGCTTAAACCTGACCTCTGATATCGTAACGATTGACGATGACGACTACGACCCGACCTATACCACAGCGGAAAAGCTCTCTCCCTATATCACTCTGGAGAAGGCAAAGGAAATCGCTCTGGCCCAGGCCGATGTCAGCGCAGCTGACGCCGTATTCGACGACAAGGAATTCGACCACGACGACGGAACTGCCATTTTTGAACTGGAATTCACCGCGAACGGCGTAGAGTACGAATATGACGTAGACGCAGTGACCGGCAAGGTCCTGAAGGCAGAGCACAAGGGCGGCTCTCAGACCGGAACTCCGGCACAGACCTCCACAGGCAGCACCAACTACGACGACACCGACTACGGCCCCAACAATGACGGTGTGACGGACTACAATGACACTGACTACGGCCCCAATAACGATGGCGTAACCGACTACAATGACACCGACTACGGCCCCAATAATGACGGTGTGACGGACTACAACGACACCGACTACGGCCCCAATAACGATGGCGTAACCGACTACAATGACACCGACTACGGCCCCAATAACGATGGCGTAACCGACTACAATGACACCGACTACGGCCCCAATAACGATGGTGTGACTGACTATGGCAGCACCAATTACGACGACGGCGGCACTACCAACTACGATGATGGCAGCACCAACTATGACGACAGCGGCACTACCAACTACGATGACGGCAGCACCAATTACGGCAGCACCAATTATGACGACGGCGGCAGCAACTACAGCGACGATGATGACGATTAATCAGAAAACGCCCTGACGCCCCAACTCCTTCCATGAGGCAGAAAAGATGAGAAAACGCTGGCACAATAACAAACTCTTCCTTTGTACGGCAAGCCTGTTCATACTGCTTATCGTTCTGCTGATATCCGGCGGAGAGCCTGAACCTTCCGAGGCAGGCTCCCCGCCGGCCTATGCGTCGAAGCTTTTTGACGACAGCAGGGTACATACGATAGACATTCAGATTGACGACTGGGGCGGCTTTGTCCGAAACGCGGCAAAGGAAGAGTATGTATCCTGCGACGTCACAATCGACGGAGAGACCTTCCGCCACATCGGCCTGCGCGCCAAGGGCAACAACTCCCTGCATCTGACAGAGGACTACGGACTTTACCGCTACAGCCTCAAGCTGGAATTTGACCAGTACCGGGACAGCGGAAGCTACTACGGGCTGGATAAGTTTTCTCTGGACGCTTCCTTTCAGGACAACAGCTACCTGAAGACCTTCATGACCTATGACATGATGGAGTTTATGGGCGTGCCCACGCCGCTGTGCAGCTACGTCCAGGTCACGGTAAACGGAGAGAGCTGGGGCCTTTTTCTGGCCATAGAGGAACCGGAAGAGGCTTTCGCCCGCAGAAATTTCGGAAACGACCACGGCATTCTTTACAAGCCGGACTACCGCTCTCTGAATGACGAAAACGCCGATGTGGCATTGAAATACATTGACGACAATCCGGACAGCTATCCCGGCATCTTCGACAACGCAAAATTCGAGCCCTCCAGCACGGACAAAGAACGTCTGATAAAGGCCCTGAAGACCCTGTCCACGGGCGAGAATCTGGAGACAGCTGTCAACGTGGACGAAGTTCTCCGCTATTTTACCGTGCAGGTTTTCGTCATGAACTGGGACAGCTATATCGGGCACACCGGACACAATTATTTTCTCTATGAAGAGGACGGTATCTTAAGCATCCTGCCCTGGGATTACAACCTTGCCTTCGGCACCTACGCGCTGGGTATGACAGACCCGATCAAGGACCCGGATATCCTGATCAATTATCCCATCCATACACCGGCGGAGGGGGAAATCATGCTGAACCGGCCTCTGTACCACAGGCTGATGCAGCATGACAAATACTTTGCCCTGTACCGTGCATATTTTGACCAGTTTATTTCTGAATATTTTGAAAGCGGGCTGTTTGAAAAGACGCTTCAGGAAAAAGCAGCCCTGATCGCTCCCTATGTGCAGAAGGACCCCACCTCATTCTGTTCCTATGACGACCACAGGCTGGCTGTCGATACTCTGGAGCAGGTCTGTCTGCTCCGGGCGGAAAGCATACGGGGTCAGCTGGAAGGCACGATTCCCGCAACGCTTCGGGAACAGGCAGAACAGCCGGACGCCGGAGTTGACGCCTCCGGTATCCGTCTGGAGGATCTGGGTGACTTCGATGATCTGGAAAACGCAAAAGAAAAGCAGGCCGAGGCGCTGGAACACGTACTCCTGTCGCAGTAACGGTTCCGGCCCGGCCTGCCGGGGGCCTGATATGGATTCGCCCGATATTCATTCACACGGACAGCAGCACGGGCTGTCCGTTTTCTGCGGCCGCCTGTCACATCGGACAGATGTGATTTGCAGGGACCACAAATGCAAACAGATTCTTCTTTTCCGGCACAATCCGGATATTCACATATCTTCCAATTGCAAGATTCTCCAGAACCCTGTCATTGAGATACATCCGCCTTCTGGCCGTGGAGCTTTTCCTGTCTCCGTTGAAAAAGCGGATCGTGATCTCCGCCTCCCGATCGCCCTGTTCCTCATTTCCCGTGAGACGTAAGCCTTCCAGCAGCGCCTTTTTCTCCACCCCGTTCCGGTTTATCTCCCGGCGCTCCTCCAAAGGCGTACTGCCCGGATGCTTGCTGTATTCATGCCTGTCAAGAAGCTCCTGGAGCCTCGCTGCATCCGGATATCGATCAAAGACAGCCTGCGCCCTGTTTTTCGGGTTATAACGGATGGGAACTGCCGCTGCAGGCACGAGAAGCGGGATCTGATGACCTGGCACCAGGCGCTTCAGCGAGGTCTGAAAATAATTCCCCTCCTCATCCAGCGCATTGAGCAGAATCAGCATCTGCGGGACATTCTTTACCACCTTTCCGGTACGGCGCACTTCACTGATAAATCCCACCGTCTGAACCGTACATTTCTGCCTGTATGCCCGGCGGCTCGCCGCGAACATGCCGAATATAGAACCGCAAACATTCATCTCTTTCCCCTCCTGCTCAAGCCGGCTGATAACACAGTCTCTGAAAGCTCTGCTCTTCTTCCGTTATTATACGGCTTTCATTGAAAAAAGCGCTATCAGGAAGCTGTTAAAAGCTTGTAAATTCTGGATAAACCCTCCCCGTTTACAAAAAACCGCTTTTTCTGTATACTGGTACTATCTTTTCAAAGGAGCCTCGCCATGACTGAACAGGAAGCCCGCCGCATCCTCGGAATCTCCGCGGAAACAGATATGCAGGAAATCAAAAAACGCTACCGCCGCCTTATGCTGCAGGCACATCCTGACGCCGCAGACCCTTCCGGGGGCAGCTGCGGCAGCCACACGCTGCGGGCTCAGGAAATCAATCTGGCCTACAGCCTGCTGAAGCAGGGAGGCAGCAGAAACGCCTCTGCGTCCCAGGAGCGCCCGGCAGCCGAAAAAGGCAGCAGCGCTTTTCGGAAAAAGAGCCGCGCCGCATGGAATGCCCCCGTCAACCCGCAGGCATATACAGAACGTGAAATTCTGCATTACGCAGAAGATTCGGAAGGGACTGTCCTCGGAAATTTCTGCATTGCAAGGGGAAAATACCAGTGGACCACCGAGGAGGATTTTCCACTCTTTCTGCTCAGCATTTCCCAATGCGCAAAAGGACTTCTGGACACACTTGAAAACAGCTTTTACGGGCAGGAGGGCTCCTCTGCCTTTTCTCCATCTCCAGCCCGCAGAGCTCTCCGTTCCCAAACGCTTGCAGAGCTTGTCTACCTGCTGGCGCAGCAGTTCATTGACAGCTCTGCTCTGCTGCGTGATCTTTCCAGAAAACAGAGAGCGGATAAAAACGGAGCTTCTATTTTCTATTTTTCAGCCATGCTGGAAACAGAGGCCGGTGCTCCGGCTCCGGAGGAAGGAGCTCTCCTCAGCCCTGCCGGGCTGCGCCGGCACAGACTGTATCTGAAAGACCCATCCGGCCAGCTTCTCGGCTATCTCTCCTTTCCAGATGACCGGCTGTACTATGTGATCATTCCGCTTTTCGAGCAGAGGCGGGTCCAGGTTCGGATACAGGTTCAGGAATCGCCCGGTCCACAGTCCCAGGCAGGAGAAAAAAGCTCTGGCGCAGAAAAGAAAAAAGGCGCCGGCAGATACCAGCGTCTTCATCTCTGGGTAAAGCTTCTCCCCGAAATCGGGAACGGCAGGCCAGAAAGCCTGAACCTGCAAATCGAACAGCTGCTGACACGATACCGCCAGGCTCTCTGACAGCCGTCGTCTCTCAGCCCTGCTGCAGATAGCGTGCCGAGAACTCCTCCGCACTGATCGGCCGGCTGTAATAGTAGCCCTGGCCGTAATCACACTGCAGCTCTTTTATCATTTCATGATCCTCGAGCGTCTCCACTCCTTCTACGACCGTAGGAATATTCAGCTTATGCGCAAGCTGTACGATCTGCTCCATAATCAGCCTTGCATTTCCGTTCTTCCCTTCTGCAGCCTCCTGCAGGAACCAGCGGTCCAGCTTCAGCTCGTTAATCCGAATCTTTCCAAGCGTGTTAAGCGAAGAATATTCGCTTCCAAAATCGTCCAGGGATACCCGGAAGCCTCTTTCCTGAAGCTCCTCGATCTTTCGGTTCACCTCTTCCACATTCTTAAAGGCAAAGCCCTCCAGGATCTCCAGCGTAATCAGCTCTGCAGGGATCTGATATTTCTCCACAAGCTCTGTCAGCCGGAGCAGGTAATCTTTCTCATAAAACGCCCTCTTGGACTGGTTCACAGAGACAGGAACCGGATCCATTCCTTTGTCGATCCAGCTCTTCAGCTGCCTGCACACGGCTTCCACCATATACCTGTCCAGCTGCACGCAGAATCCATTTGCCTCAAACAGCGGTATGAACTGATCCGGATAGATCATGCTGCCGTCCGGCTTAATCCAGCGGACCAGGGCTTCCGCCCCTGCGGTCCTCTGAGAGGAAAGCAGAATTTTAGGCTGCAGAAACAGCCGGAAATCTCCGTCTCTCAGCGCCTGGTTCATATGCGTCTCCACATAGTTGTCCATGATTTCTTTCCGGTGAAGCTCCTTGTCAAAAAACCAGACGTTGTTCTGATGAACGTCCTTTGCCCGCACAAGCGCCAGCATAACATGGCTCATCATCTGATCGAGAGAATTTTCATCGTCATCCTCTGTCGAGATCGCGGCCCCGCAGCACATCAGAATCTGATAGTCCCCATACCTGCCCTCTTCCGCTTTGGACACCTCTTCCATGATCCTTTTCAGACGGCTCTCCAGCCTCTCCCTGTCCGTATCCCTGGAATACAGATAAAAGATATCTGCGTTTTCCCTGCAGAATACCTCCCCGTCCACAAGATTCTGCTCTATCCTGTCCTTAATGCAGCGCAGAACGCGGTCGCCCTGCTCCCGTCCATATATTTCATTGATAAATTTGAACTGATGAACATTCAGCGCAATGATGCTGTAATTTTTGTCGTTCTCGATGTTCTGCTCCACGATCTGGCGAAACCGGACCAGATTGTATGCCCCGGTTATCGGATCATAATACGCCAGCTTTTTCAGGTTCCTGCTGTTCTTCCACATAAGACGGCAGATAAAAGCCAAAAGAAGAAGCAGCAGCTGAAAAATGCCTCCGGCAATCAGCAGTGTTTTGTTCTTTTTTCCCTGTCTTTTCATTCGCCCTCTGCCCGTTTTCCGATGCAGGCGCGCAGATCCTCTACTGTTTCCGCAATCTGCAGCGCCCCGGCCTCCAAAAGCTCCTCCCGGCTTCCATACCCGTAAAGCACACCGATGGAATCCAGCCCGTTGTCCCTTGCTCCCTGGATGTCATTTTCCCGATCTCCGACCATCACGACCTCTGACAGATCACTGATACCCGCACGGTCCAGCGCATACCGGATCACATCGCTTTTTTCCACACGGCTGTAATCCATGGAAGCTCCTGCTATGACGTCAAAATACGGCGCCAGCTTAAAATGCTCCATCACCAGCAGCGCTGCCGGCTCCGGCTTCGCAGTCGCCACAATGGCGCGCCGCCCTGTATCCTTAAGCCAGGCAAGAAGCTCTTCTATGCCATCATACACTCTGTTTTCATAAATACCGGTTTTTATATAGTATTCCCTGTAATAGCCCACCGCTTCATCGCACCTTGCGGGCGGAAAGCCATAATATTTCGCAAAGGAAGCGTTCAGGGGCGGCCCTATAAATTTTTTGAGCACATTGATGTCCTTCTCTTCGATGCCGCACCTTCTCAGCGCGTACGCTACGGCGTTTGTAATTCCAAGACATGAATCTGTCAATGTGCCGTCCAAATCAAACAGAATTGTATGGTACATATCCTTTTCCTCCGCATTTATCTATCTTCATTTTACACAGAAATCCCGCCGCTGGCAAGGACAGACTCTTTCCGTCGGGCACTCTTTCCTCTTATGCCTCTTCCGCTACATATCCGTTTTCCATTGTGATCACGCACTGATACCGGGGATCCAGCTCGCTGACCTTCTCCAGGATCTCCATATGAAGCCTGTCTCTCTCTTTGTCCATGTAGGAATGCGGCACTACCACATCGAAAATCAGGTTGATCTGGTGTTCTCCGTCCACAATGCGGAAATCATGGAGAGAGAGACGGTCGTCTATCTGCTTCAGCACAGAGGACACCTGGTTTTTCAGCTCTGTCACCCTCTCATCCTTTACTGCCACCGGATCCATATGGATCACGAGAAACAGGCCCAGCTTCTTGGCCGCGTCCCTCTCGATTCGATCAATAATTTCATGGGAGGTCTCAATGTCCACATCATTCGGGACCTCCGCGTGAATCGAAGCCAGGCTCCGGGTCGGCCCATAATTGTGCACAATCAGATCATGGCTTCCCAGGATGCCGTCATAGCTCTCCACAAACTCCGTGATTTTTCTGTACGTCTCAGGTTCTACCGGCTGCCCGATCAGCGGCTCCAGCGTATCCCGGGCGATACCGACACCGGCCCACATCACCACCAGGGACACCAGAAGTCCTACAAAGCCGTCGATATTGATGTCTGTAAAATGGAAAAACAGGATTGAGGCTATGGTGGCAAGCGTCGTAACCACATCCCCCATCGCATCCGCTGCCGTCGCCTGCATCACGCTGGAGTTGATTTTCTTCCCCAGCACCCTGTTGAAATATCCAAGCCACAGCTTCACGCACACGGACGCCAGAAGAATCAGCATAGGAACCAGCTCAAAGCTCAGATCCTCCGGATGGCGGATTTTATCGATCGAATTCTGGAAAAACGTAAAGCCCACCTGGAGAACCAGAAATGCCACGACCAGAGCCGCGATATACTCGATTCTCCCGTGTCCGAAGGGATGCTCCCTGTCTGCCGGCTTTCCAGCCATCTTCACGCCTACAAAGCCTATTACAGACGAAGCCGCGTCGGACAGGTTGTTGAACGCATCTGCCATGACAGACACGCTTCGCACCGCCACTCCGACAGCCAGCTTTCCCGCAAACAGCAGCACGTTGCAAATGATGCCCAGGGCACTGGCAAGCACTCCGTAATCGGTACGCACCTTGGCGTCTTCTATATTTTCATAATTTTTCACGAATTTTCTGACCAACAGATGAATCATGATATTTCACTCCTCTATCATAAAAGCAGGCTTCCGAAGCCGGAATGTCTCCTGCTTTCCCGCATTATCCGCCATTGTAGCACAGTTTTCCCTGAATGACAAGAAAAGAAGGGACTTCTGTGCAGCTCTGCCGCAGGGAAGCTCCTTCTTTTCCATTTCAACTTCTGTATTCCATTATTGTCCTGTATCGATCTGCGCGCTGGGATCCGTGGTCTCTCCTGACGCCGCGTCGCCGCCCGTGTCAATCTGCGCCGTCGTATCCGTCGTCGGCGTTCCGTTCGTCAGCGGGCTGATGGCTGCTCCAATCACGTTGCCCGGATGGAGGCTGCAGGGCTTCGCCACAAGCGGTGAGCCTGATACGCTGTTGTCCTCCGGGATCAATGTGATAATACGGTATTCGTGAGTCGGGCAGGCATCTGTCGCGAGTGCACCGCTCTCCACGCAGGCCTCTCCTGTCACATGCACATCACAGTATTCCGTAGGCTGCGTGCCTTCGGCAAAATATTCTGTCCGCATCATTCCATCACAGATTCCCGGAATCGGAAGCTTTCCGGACGCCGAGCACACCGTCGCGCTCGTGATTCCATCAGGCATCTCAAAGCTCTTGTTTTCCAGGTTTTCATGAATCCTGGACATGACCTCTCTCCAGATGTTCAGATGATACCGGGTCTCTCCGGCGCTGCTGTTCAGCTTGTGGTTGTTATCATATCCGGCCCATACACTGGCTGTATAATAAGGCGTAAAGCCTGCAAACCAGACATCAACGTTATCTGTAGTCGTACCAGTCTTTCCGGCGATACTCATACCCGAGAAGTTTGCTCTTGTACCGGTTCCCGAGCTCACTACATCCTGCATGGCGCTGGTCAGAAGCCATGCGGTCGTGTCCTTCAGCACAGTTCTCGTATAAGACGTCGTGTTGTCAATCAGCACATTTCCATCATGATCGAGAATCCTCGTGTAGAATACCGGCTTTGTATAGACACCGCCGTTGGCAATCGTCGCGTAAGAAGCCGTCAGCTCAATATTTTTCACGCCGTTCGTCAATCCGCCCAGAGCCAGCGTCTGCCCGTAATCGTTCTTGCCGTCCTCTGTGGTCTCGGTCTGGATAGTCGTAAAGCCCAGGTTTTCCAGATAGGAGACTCCAAGCTGCGTCGTGATGTCTGTCAGCGTTTTCACTGCTACGATGTTCACTGAATTCATAATACCAGTGCGCAGCGACATCCAGCCGCCGTAGCTTCTGTTGGCGTTTCGAACCTCACGGCCATTTCCATTATTATAGTAATAGGGCGCATCATACTGGGTCGTCGCCAGGGTCATCCCGGCCGAGTCAAGAGCCGGCGCATACGTCGATACAATCTTAAATGTAGAACCAGGCTGGCGCACAGTATCTACCGCCCTGTTCAGGGAAAGGCTGGCGGTCTTCTCGCCGCGTCCTCCCACAATACCCTTCACGTAACCGGTCGCCTGATCCATCACTACCATCGAAATCTGAGGCTGAATCGTAATGTCGATGCTTTCGTAAACCGTATCGCCTTCCTCTACAAGCGCTTCCTTATAGGCCTCTACATGGGCCATCGCATCCTCCTCGCTGTCGAACAGAAGCTCAAAATCCGCATACTCGTTTTCCTGGAAATATTTTTCCATCATTTCCTTGCTGTAGTTAATCTGCTCACCGTCCGGCTTTACCACGGTCAGGGCGTATTCCAGCCCGTACTTGATATTCTCCGGATAATTCTCCGGATCCGAGGTCTCCTCATCCATAATGGCCTGAATCTCGGGATCCTGAGCAGTCTCGATGGTCAGTCCTCCATTGTAGACCAGGTTGTAGGCCTGCTGGGACGTGTATCCCTTTACCTCCTGCAGATCCTTGATGACCTCTTCGATCGTGGCGTCTACATAGTAGGAGTAAACCTCTGCCGTACCCGTGCTTTCATTTGTCGTCTGAATCCGCTCATAGACATCGTCGTCCATCGCCTCATTGTACTCATCCTGAGTGATATGTCCATTCTCCAGCATGGAATCCAGAACCTCCTCCCGCCGGCCCGCATTATCCTCCGGGTGGCTGATGGGATTGTATCTGCTGGGATTCTGGGTAATGGCCGCAATCACCGCAGCCTCCGAGATCGTCAGATCGCTGACGTCTTTATTAAAATACCGGTTGGAGGCAGCCTGAATGCCCAGCGTATTCTGCCCCAGGTTGATGGTGTTCAGATAGGCCTCCAGGATCTCCTCCTTGGTCATGATTTTTTCCAGCTCTATGGCCAGATACTGCTCCTGCAGCTTTCGTTCCACCTTCTCAACAAACGTATCCTCGCTCATGAAGTCAAACACACTGTTTTTCAAAAGCTGCTGGGTAATCGTGCTTCCGCCCTGCGTCGTCTTAAAGCCGCTGGAGATCATCGTCACCGCCGCACGCATAATTCCTCTCAGGTCGATACCGTTATGCTCATAAAAGCGCTCGTCCTCGATATCAATAAAGGCCCACTGCACATGCTCAGGTATATTTTCAATGTCTACCCAGACACGGTTTGATCCGGCTGTGACCAGCTCCGCCATGGTATTGCCTTCCGCATCCAGCATCACAGACTTATAGCCGCGGGGAATTACCGTGGTGCTGTCAATATCCGGCGCGTTATCAATCACACCTTTTACAATTCCGACCCCGGCGCATACGCCCGCAACGCCCACAATAAGCAGGCAGATCAGAAAAGCCTTTATAAAAATAACGCTTGCTTTTTTTCTTACCTTTGTAGCTTTGGAGTGCATCGACTTCTGCTTTTTAGAAGTTCCGCGTTTTCCATAATTCATCTTCGTTCCTCCTCTACATCGTTTCATTATAGCAAAAACTTTCCAAGGAATAAAGGGTAAATTGAAAATTCACAATTTCACATGTTTTTCTTAAGCTGTTATTATGATATAATCCCATCTTTGACAGTTAAGTAAAGAAAAAATCGCTGTATCCCTTGTATTTACTGGGCTACAGCGATTTCTGCCGTTGTTGCGAACTATAGTAATTTATTC
>NZ_NFLI01000024.1 GCF_002160825.1 Lachnoclostridium sp. An131 | reverse complement strand
GTTCTACAATTTTTACTTTTTCTACTGCATCAATTTTGCTTTTTCTGGACATAAAATACCCCCAAGTAGGTTTTTATATTTTAGTGTCCTACTTGAGGGTATCATATCATTTTGGTATCCCGCTGCTTTTTGCCGTGCGGCGTCAGCCGGCGATCAGAAAATATGCAATTACAAGAATTCCAAGCACAATCCGGTACCAGCCGAAGGCTTTGAAATCGTTCTTTTTAATATAGCTCATCAGGAACTTGATAGCCAGGACGGATACAAGGAAGGCTGTGGCCATTCCCACCAGCAGAACCGCCAGCTCTGTCCCGGTAAAGTTAAATCCGAATTTCACCAGCTTCAGAAGGCTTGCTCCAAACATGACCGGAATCGCCAGAAAGAAGCTGAATTCTGCAGCTATGTAACGGGATGCTCCAATCAGCATGGCGCCCAGAATAGTGGCTCCGGAGCGGGAGGTACCGGGAATCAGGGAAAGAACCTGAAAGGCGCCGATAAGGAGAGCTGTCGGGTAGCTCAGCTGTTCAAAGCTGTTGATGACTGGCCTGCGGTTCCTGTTCCGGTTCTCAATGACGATAAAGAGTATGCCGTAGAGGATCAGTGTAGCAGCCACGGTCTGATAATTATAGAACAGGGCGTCGATCTGATCGTCAAAGGGAAGGCCGATGACAGCGGCAGGGAGCGCGGCCACGATGACCTTAAACCAGAGCGACCAGGTATCCTTTTTGAACAGGCCCTTGGAGGGAGTGGTAAAGGGCCACAGCTTCCAGAAATAAAGGACAACTACAGCAAGAATCGCTCCCAGCTGAATCACCACAAGGAACATTTCCTTAAATTCATCGCTTACATTCAGGTGAATAAATTCATCTACGAGAATCATATGGCCTGTGCTGCTGATGGGGAGCCATTCTGTCAAGCCCTCCACGATGCCCAGAAGAAGAACCTTCAGCCATTCCAAAATATTCATATTAAAATCCTCATTTCCCGGCATTTCAGTCTTCGAGAAGAAAGTAAATGCCGCTTTTTAGATTATCAGTATACCACACTCCGCCGGGTTGTCAATGTCGAACGGAAGGGTAGTTTAAGGGACGTTATGAATGAAAAACGAAAATTTATGCAGGATTTCTTCGGATTTATACGTCTTGTCTCTTGCTTTTTTCTGAAATGATGATAAAATGTAGCAGAGTGAAATGTTTACGCATAGCATAGTAGATTTCACTTACTTTAATCAATGGGAGGAAATACTATGAAAAAATTGGTGGCTGTATTACTGGCAGGTGCAATGTGCTTTTCACTTGCGGCCTGCGGATCTGGCACGGCAGATGAGACTGTGACTTCAGACGCAGAGGTTGCTGTGGAAGAGACTACGGATGAGACAGAAGCGGCAGAGGATGAGACGGCTGCGGCAGATACAGAGGAGGCTGCTGACACCGCAGCGGCCGGAGAAGTGACAACTGCGACAGAGGGTGTACTTACCATGGGTACGAATGCGGCATTCCCGCCGTATGAGTACTATGAGGGGGACGCTATTGTAGGAATCGATGCTGAGGTTGCCCAGGCGATTGCTGAAAAGCTGGGCCTGACCCTGGAAATCGTAGATATGGACTTCGGTTCCATTATCACTGCAGTTCAGACTGGCAAGGTAGATGTAGGTATTGCCGGAATGACCGTTGAGCCGGACAGACTGGAAAATGTAGATTTTACAGACTCTTATGCGACTGGCGTTCAGGTGGTTATCGTACCGGAAGGATCCGAGATTGCCTCTGTAGATGATCTGGAAGGAAAACTGATCGGTGTGCAGGAGTCTACGACCGGATGGCAGTACTGCACAGAAGATTATGGCGATGAGAATGTAATTCCTTATCCGAATGGAGCGACAGCGGTACAGGCTCTGATGGACGGCAAGGTAGACTGCGTCGTTATTGACCAGCAGCCGGCCCTCAGCTTCGTGGAGGCTAACGAGGGGCTGACGATTCTGGATACAGAGTACGCTGTGGAGGATTACGCAATTGCCGTATCCAAGGATAACACGGGACTGAAGGACGCGATCAATACGGCGTTGAATGAGCTGATTGAGGATGGCACAGTTCAGGGTATTCTTGACAAGTACATCTCTGCAGAGTAAGAGAATCGGCAGAAAAGAGAAAGAGCATGGAGCCGGACGCAGGAAGTGTGAGGCGTACCTGTTCAGCTTGAAAATCTGAAATTCAAGAGCATCAGCGAGGGTGTTCAGGCAGCAGATGGAACACCCTCGTTTTATAGCGTCAGTATACAAGGGACAAAAGGAAGAGCTGGTTTGCCCTTTGTACACGGACGCTGTTACGAAAGGGGGCCATGCGGCGTGGGAGAATTTATAGAAGAACTGAAGCTGGGAATTTATCAGACCTTTATTCTGGATAACAATTATCAGTATTTTGTCAGAGGCATTGGCGTCACTCTGCTTGTGACGGTTTTTGCACTGATCCTGGGCCTGGTGCTGGGTGTGATTGTGGCAATCATACGCTCCGCCCATGATCAGCAGCCGGAGAAGAAAAAAAGTATTGTGCTGCGGCTTTTGAACGGGATCTGCAAGGTGTATCTGACGGTAATCCGCGGTACACCTATGCTGGTACAGCTTTTGATCATGTGGTTTGTCATCTGGGCCAGCGCCCGGGCTACAGACGGGAACATGATCCGCTGTGCGATTCTGTCCTTCGGCATCAATTCCGGAGCTTATGTGGCGGAGATTGTCCGTTCCGGCATTATGTCTATTGACAAAGGGCAGATGGAGGCGGGCCGTTCTCTGGGACTGAATTATGCGACGACGATGCGTTTTGTCATCATTCCTCAGGCGATTAAGAATATTCTGCCTGCTCTGGGAAATGAGCTGATCACACTTTTGAAAGAAACCTCTGTGGTGACTGTCATCGGCTTGAAGGATTTGACTAAGGGCGCCATGCTGATTCAGGCGAAAACCTATCAGGCATTTGTTCCCTATATCGCAATCGCGGTGATTTATCTTATTATGGTACTTTTCCTGTCCTGGGTTCTGGGCAGACTGGAGAGGAGGCTGAGACAGAGTGATTTACGTTAAGGGATTAAAGAAGACGTTTGGAGACAATCAGGTGCTCTCCGGCATTGACATGCACATCAGCCCGGGAGAAAAGGTGGTGATCGTAGGGCCGTCCGGTTCTGGAAAATCGACCTTTCTTCGCTGCCTGAACCTGCTGGAGCAGCCTACAGGCGGCTCTATCATCTTTGACGGGCAGGAAATCACGGCTCCAGGTGTGGACGTGAATCTGATCAGACGGCGGATGGGAATGGTATTTCAGCATTTTAACCTGTTTGCAAACCTGACTGTGAAGAAGAACATTATGCTGGCTCCCGTGCAGCTGAAGCTGAAGACGAAGGACGAGGCGGAAGCTGAGGCTATGCGCCTTTTAAAGCTGGTGAATCTGGAGGAGAAGGCAGACTCTTATCCTGCGCAGCTTTCCGGCGGGCAGAAGCAGAGAATTGCCATTGTGCGCTCTCTTGCCATGAATCCGGAGGTAATGCTTTTCGATGAGCCCACCTCAGCGCTCGACCCGGAAATGGTGGGCGAGGTGCTGGAGCTGATGAAGAAGCTGGCAGATGAGGGGATGACGATGGTCGTAGTCACCCATGAAATGGGGTTTGCCAGAGAGGTGGGAACCCGTGTGGTATTCATGGATGAGGGAGCTGTCATGGAGGAGAATACCCCGAAGGAATTCTTTGAAAATCCGAAGGATCCGAGGCTTCAGGATTTCCTGTCCAAGGTATTGTAGAGGAAAACTGCAGTTTTTGATTTCTTTCGTCTTTCGTAAGAATTTCTTAATCCACTTTATACATTTTTTAGAGGGAGTACATAGATTAGTCACAAATTACTGGTATATTAAACATGTAGCAAGAACACATATCAGTATTTCATTCATAACACTCGGGGACTTCCGAGAGGAAGCCCCCACTCCCTCGAAAAGATACGGAGCCTGCGCGGAGCGGGCTCTTTTTGTGCGCAGATTTTGGCGGGGCTTATGGCTGGAAAGCAGCAGGCTGCGCAAGAATTCAGGGCGGGGCGCCTGCAGAGGATTTTCTGCAGGCGTCCCGCCCTGAGTTTTTACAGGACCAGCCCGTTTTATGTATTTTCTGGTACTCCGCTAGCCGCAGCGGCAGAGAGAATGCTTGAAAAGGCTCCAGCCGCCGCGTGTTCTCGGGATAATAGATGTGTGAGACCGGACACCGGCGATACGGGCGAAACCGCACTCCTCCCCGGAACTGGCGCCAAAGTGGAAGCAAAGGGGCTCGAACCCTTGACCTCCCGCTAGTCAGGCGAGCGCTCATCCCAGCTGAGCTATGCTTCCATAGGCATGAGATATTCGAAATCTATATCCTTCGATATTCTATCATAACCGCCGGGAAATAACAAGAGAGATTGCGGTTCATGAGTAGACATTTGCCGGTTTTTTTATTATACTGGATCACATGCGGAGCTTCTGCCGCGTGCAGGCTTTTGGGCGGCAGAAAAAGAGAAAGCATGAGGTATGGATAATGAAAATTGCGGTAGTTACGGTTTATGACGGTCTCAATTTCGGCTCCTTTCTGCAGGCATATGCGATGCAGGCGTATCTGAAGGAGCAGGGGCATCAGGTGTATTTTGTCCAGAGGATGACAGAGGAGGAAAACCTCGCCCTGTTTACGACAAGGAAGCCGGAGGAGGAGTGCGGATTCGTCAGAAGGATCTGGAGAACCTGCCTGAAATATACGGTAAACAGAAAAAGAATTCAGAGAGAAAACAGGTATTACAGGAGCCAGTTTCCTTATTACCAGGAGGCGTGGAAGCAGTTCCGCCTTCGGAGACCCGGAGAGCTTTCTGATATAGACTGCCTGGTGTGCGGCAGTGATGAAATCTGGAATTTGAACAATCTGAATCTGGATGTTCCGTTTTATGCCTGCGCTAGCTATGGGAGCGGGAAGGCAAAGCTTGCGGCTGCAGTCAGCGCGGGAAATGCACAGCGGGAAGACTTTGACAAATATCCGCGGCTGGAGGAAGCGATCCGGGGATTTGACGAGATTCTGGTGCGCGACAGACATACCGGGGAGATTATAAAAGAGATTACAGGGCGGGCTCCGGAGCTGGTCTGCGACCCGACGCTGATGGTGGACAGAGCTATTTTCCGGAAGCATGAGAGCCTTAAGCTCCCCGGGAACTATATGCTTGTGTACACATATGGGCTGACGGAGGCGCAGAGCAGGCTCTTGAAGGAGTTTGCAGGGAAGCACGGGTACAGAATTGTGTCCGCCTGCATGGATATTGATATTGCCGACGAGGCAGTTTCTGCTTCTCCTCTGGATTTCGCAGGTCTGGTCGCGGGGGCAGAGTGCTGTGTGACGACGACGTTTCACGGTACGATATTCTCCCTTCTGTTTGCAAAACGGTTCTGTACGGTAGCCAAGTATCCGAAGATAAGCGCGCTGATTGAAGAGGTGGGCGCGCAGGCGCATCTCTGGGACGGAGAATCTGCAGAGGAGCTGGAAAAAATGCTGGAGACAGAAGCGGACAGAGAGGCGCTTGATGGGAAGCTGGAGGAGCTGAAGAGCAGATCAGCGGACAGAGTGAACCGCGCCTTGAAAAGAGTGGAGGAGAAGTCAGGCCGGGCGCTGGGGCCGGAGTGAGCGAGGGCGAATGAACGTGTGGAAAATAAAAGAAGAAGAGGGATGAATATGACAAAAGAAAAGCTTGCGCTGGAAATCATAGAGAGGCTGAAAAAGGAGTATCCGGATGCGGGATGCACACTGGATTATGACCAGGCCTGGAAGCTTCTGGTGAGCGTCCGCCTGGCGGCGCAGTGTACAGACGCCAGAGTGAACGTAGTGGTGGAAAAGCTGTATGAAAAATATCCGGATGTAAAGGCTTTGGCGGAGGCTCCGGTGGAGGATATTGAGGCGATTGTAAAGCCCTGCGGACTGGGGCACAGCAAGGCCCGGGATATCAGCGCCTGCATGAAAATCCTGATGGAGCAGTATGATGGAAGGGTGCCGGACGATTTTGACAAGCTTCTGAAGCTTCCGGGCGTGGGGAGAAAAAGCGCAAACCTGATCATGGGAGACGTGTTTGGAAAGCCGGCGATTGTGACGGATACCCATTGTATCCGGCTGGTGAACCGGATGGGGCTGGTGGACAATATCAAAGAGCCGAAAAAGGTAGAGATGGCTCTCTGGAAGCTCGTTCCGCCGGAGGAGGGCAGCGATTTCTGCCACAGGCTGGTGTACCATGGCCGGGACGTATGTACGGCGCGGACAAAGCCTCACTGCGAGCGCTGCTGCCTTGCGGATATCTGTGCGAAGAATGGAGTGTGAAAATGGAAGCTGCGATAGTAACGCTGAAAAAGGGAGAGGGCCGGGCGCTGAAGGCTGGAGGCGCCTGGGTCTATGATAATGAGATAGAATCTGTAATGGGAAGCTTTGAGGACGGGGATATCGTCCAGGTCCGTGATTTCGACGGCTATGGCCTTGGAAAGGGCTTTATCAACCGTCATTCCAAGATCCGGGTGCGCATGCTGACCAGAAACCCGGCTCAGGAGATTGACCGGGAGCTTCTGAGGAAAAGAGTGCGGGATGCCTGGGAGTACAGAAAGAGGACCGTGGATACGGGAAGCTGCCGTCTGATTTTCGGGGAGGCGGATTTTCTGCCGGGAATTGTGGCGGATAAGTTCTCCGATGTGCTGGTGATTCAGTCGCTGGCCCTTGGCATGGACCGCTGGAAGGAAGTGCTTGTGGAGGAGCTGAAGGCGGCTCTTCTGGAGGATGGAATCCGGATCCGCGGCGTCTATGAGAGAAGTGACGCAAAGGAGCGGGAAAAGGAGGGGATGGAGCGCGTCAAGGGCTTTATCGGAGATCCCTTTGATACGAACGTTGAGATTGTGGAAAACGGTGTGCGGTATCTGGTGGACGTAAAGGATGGACAAAAGACCGGCTTCTTTCTGGATCAGAAATACAACCGCCTGGCGGTGCAGAAGCTCTGCCGGGACGCAAGGGTACTCGACTGCTTCACCCACACAGGCTCCTTTGCTCTGAATGCAGGAATAGCCGGGGCCAGAGAGGCGCTGGGGGTAGATGCTTCTGAGCTGGGTGTGCGCCAGGCAGAGCTGAATGCAAGACTGAATGGCCTGGAGAGCCGCGTGCATTTCCAGACAGCGGACGTCTTTGATCTGCTGCCTGAGCTGGAGAAGAAGGGGGAACGCTATGATGTGGTTATCCTTGACCCGCCTGCCTTTACAAAATCCCGCAGCTCGGTAAAAAATGCGGTCAAAGGGTACCGGGAGATCAATATGCGCGGTATGAAGCTGGTGCGGGACGGAGGCTTTCTTGCGACCTGCTCCTGCTCCCATTTTATGACCTATGAGCTCTTTACGCAGACGCTTCAGCA
Source organism: Lachnoclostridium sp. An131 (assembly GCF_002160825.1). Lineage (GTDB taxonomy): Bacteria > Bacillota > Clostridia > Lachnospirales > Lachnospiraceae > Laedolimicola. The sequence goes on along the minus strand of NZ_NFLI01000024.1, from coordinate 27,994 downwards.
GGCGGCGAGAAGTGTCCACAGGCGGCTTAAGCAGGTAGAATACCGGACGCAGGCTCCGGATCATCCGATTCTCTGGGCGGCGGATGAATCCTATTATCTGAAATTCTATATTTTCCAGGTCTGTGAGGAAAGGTGAGCATGAAGCTTCCGGAGAAATTTGAAGAAAGAATGAAAGAGCTCCTGGGAGAGGAGTTTCCCGCTTTCCTGGAGAGCTATGAGCATGGGCCTTATCAGGCTCTGCGGATAAATACCTGTAAGATACCGCTGCAGGAATTTCAGCGGCTTTCTCCCTTTGCCTTGCGTCCGGTTCCCTGGGCGCAGAACGGCTTCTACTATGGCGGGGAGGACAGGCCTGGAAAGCATCCGTGGCATGAGGCCGGACTCTATTATATCCAGGAGCCCAGCGCCATGGCGGTGGGCGTTCTGGCAGGCGCATTGCCTGGGGAAAGGGTCCTCGACCTCTGCGCGGCGCCTGGCGGGAAGACTACGCAGCTGGCAGCTGCCATGAAGGGAGAGGGCCTGCTTATCTCCAATGAGATTCATCCGGCCCGGGCGAAGATCCTCTCTTCCAACGTAGAACGGATGGGGATCCCGAACGCTGTGGTTACGAATGAGACGCCGGAAAGGCTGGCGGAACGGTTTCCGGCATTTTTTGACCGGATTGTCGTGGACGCTCCCTGCTCCGGTGAGGGCATGTTCCGCAAGGAGGAGCAGGCTCTGCTTCAGTGGAGCCCGGAAAATGTAAGCATGTGCGCAGAACGGCAGCAGGGCATTCTGGAGCAGGCGGCGAAGATGCTGCGTCCCGGCGGCGTGCTGGTATATTCAACCTGCACCTTTGCCCCGGAGGAGGACGAGGGAAGCATCACAGAGTTCCTTTGCCGGCATCCGGAATTTTCTGTGAAAACGGTGGCCGCCTGTGAAGCCTTTTGTCCCGGACGTCCGGAGTGGGCGGCAGCGCGGCGCGGGACGGAGGCTGTCCCGCAGGAGATTCAGGCACAGATAAAAAATACATTCCGGCTCTGGCCTCATCGGCTGGAAGGGGAAGGCCATTATGCGGCAGTGCTTCAGAAGGAAGGCTGTGGCGCGGCGGAAGAAAAAAGGAAATCCGGACGGGCCCGAAAGTCCGTTTCTTTTGCTGCGGAAAAAGAAGCGGTTCAGCTGTACCGGGAATTTGCCCGGGAAAATCTGGTTCATGCCCCGGAAGGGACCTTCCTTCTTTTTGGAGAACAGCTGTTTCTGCTCCCCTGCGGTATGAATCTGGAGGGGCTTAAGGTCCTGCGGGCAGGCCTCCATCTGGGAACTGTGAAAAAGAACCGGTTTGAGCCCGCCCATGCGCTTGCTCTTGCGCTGCAGGCAGGGGACGCGGTCCGCACCTGCTCTTTCCCGGGAGATTCGGAGGAGATTCGGGCATATCTGAGGGGAGAAAGCCTGGAAATGGAAGCTGCGGATACGAAAGCAGAAGGCGGCAGAGCCGGGGAAAAGGGCTGGACGCTGGTTCTTGTAGACGGATATCCTGTCGGCTGGGGAAAGCTGGCGGGAGGAATGCTGAAAAATCATTATCCCAAAGGACTCCGGGTAAAGGGGTGAGCGGGAATGACCAGAGATATAAGCTTTCAAAATGACCCGCAAAAATAGCCCGCAATGAAAAGAAATGCTTTACCTTACTGGAAAAATGTATTATTATAAAGTGGTTGAGAACAACGGAGTCCCGCAGCTGTCTCTTCGGACAGGTAAAATCCGGTCTTTGGATACTGAATCCTGAAATGCGATTCCGGATGCGGGTGTAAGTGCAAATATGAGAGGAGAACTAAGACGATGGCAGAAAAAACTGTTGCAGAGAGAAGCCTCGAGCTTCATGAGAAGTACAGAGGAAAGCTTGAGATTAAGTCCAGAGTTCCGGTAAAGACAAAGGAGGATCTGTCTCTGGCTTACACACCGGGCGTGGCGCAGCCCTGCCTTGAGATTCAGAAGGACATTGACAAGTCCTATGTGTACACAAACCGCTGGAATACCTGTCTGGTAGTGACAGATGGAACGGCTGTCCTGGGCCTTGGCGATATCGGACCGGAGGCAGGCATGCCGGTTATGGAAGGAAAGTGCGTGCTGTTTAAGGAGTTCGGCAACGTAGACGCATTCCCGCTCTGCATCAAGAGCAAGGACGTAGATGAGATTGTCAATACCATTTACCTGATCTCCGGCAGCTGCGGCGGTGTCAACCTGGAGGATATCTCCGCTCCCCGCTGCTTCGAGATCGAGAAGAAGCTGAAGGAAAAATGTGATATTCCGATCTTCCATGACGACCAGCATGGAACGGCTGTCATCACCCTGGCAGGCCTGACCAACGCTCTCCGTCTGGTAGGAAAGAAGAAAGAGGAGATCAAGGTGGCTGTCAATGGAGCAGGAGCGGCCGCGATTTCCATCACCAAGCTTCTGATTGCCGCAGGAATTAAGAATGTGACTCTGTGCGACCGCACAGGCGCTATCTATGAGGGCCGTGAGAAGGGCATGAATCCGATCAAGGAGGAGATGGCAAAGATCACGAATCCGGACAAGATTCACGGCAGCCTGGCTGACATCGTGAAGGGCGCGGACGTATTTATCGGCGTGAGCGCTCCGGGCAGCCTGACCACCGAGATGGTAAAGACGATGGCGAAGGATGCGATTATCTTTGCATGCGCGAACCCGACGCCGGAGATTTATCCGGATGAGGCAAAGGCAGGCGGAGCGAGAGTCATCGCTACGGGCCGCAGCGATTTCCCGAACCAGATCAACAATGTGCTGGCGTTCCCGGGAATCTTCCGCGGAGCCTTCGACGTGCGTGCCAGAGATATCAATGATGAGATGAAGATGGCTGCCGCTGAGGCGCTTGCAAATCTGATCTCTGAGGACGAGCTGTCTGAGGATTATATCATTCCGGCAGCGTTTGATCCGAGAGTAGGCAAGGCTGTAGCTGAGGCTGTAGCTGAGGCTGCGAGAAAATCAGGCGTAGCGCGCATTTAATCAATAGCAGAGGAGAACCCTCCGGTACAGTGTCCCCAGGATTTTGTACCGGAGGGTTTTGTGCATATTTGATAAAACAGTAAAAGAATAGTGGAAAAATATTGACATAAATGACGGAAGATGGCACAATAAAAACAGGCAGTAAGATGTTGGCAGGAAAGGGCTGCGGATGCTGTCAAAATGATATTTTCACGGAGGTTTCCTTATGAATAAGTATGAAATGATTCGTGACATCTTGGATAAGAGCAGTTATACAGTAGCTATGTGCGGCACCGATATGATGAAGGAGTCGGGGATGCCAAGCCTCAGGGCTCCGGAAATTGCTTATCAGGTAGAAAAGGAGTATGGGTATTCTCCGGAGGAGATTTTTTCTTCCGTATTCTATACGAACCGTACGGAGACGTTTTTCAACTACTACAGAAAATATATGCTGATGCCGCCCCTGCAGCCGAGCGACGGCTTTTACGCACTGGCTGAGCTGGAGAAAAGAGGAAAGCTGCAGTGCAGTATCGCGAACAATGTACATAATCTTCCAGGCAGGGCGGGATGCACGAAGATTCTGAACCTGCACGGCACCATTTATGACAACGAATGCCCGCGCTGCGGCAAAAAGTATTCGATGGAATATATGCGCGATTCCAAAAAGGTTCCTCTGTGTGAGGACTGCATGGTGCCGGTGCGTCCCAAGGTGCTTTTGTTCGGAGAGCAGGTGGATAACCAGATGATGACGACGGCAGTAGGGGAGATTTCAAAGGCAGAGGTGCTGCTGCTTCTCGGGACGTCGATCAATTCGGGCCTCTGTGACGGGTATGTACAGTATTTCCATGGAAAGACCATGATTATCATCAGCGCGTCCAAGCATTTTATGGATGAGAAAGCAGATGTGGCTCTTCATGAAGAGGTGAAGACGGCGCTGCCGAAGATCGTCTGGCCTGACGGCAGAGTACCGGACAGCGCGGAAAAAACGGAATAAAAATACAGCCGGGACAAAAAATGAGACAGGAAAGGACAGGACAGAAAAATGAAGCTGCTGGAAGATAAAATATTACAGGAAGGGCAGGTACTGGGAGAGGATATACTGAAGGTGGACAGCTTTGTCAGCCATCAGGTGGACGCCGCTCTCATGGAAGAGCTGGGAAAGGATATGGCGGAGCATTTCCGGGGACAGGGAGTGACGAGAGTGTTTACGATAGAGTCTTCCGGGATCGCGCCTGCGCTCTTTACAGCCAGAGAGCTGGGAGTTCCCCTGGTGATTTTGAAGAAGCAGAATGCGGAGAATTTGGGGACGCAGGTCTGGCAGACAGAGGTGGTGTCTTATACCAAGGATATCTCCTACCAGCTGACGCTTGCGAAAAATTATATTTCAGATTCAGATCATGTGCTGATCGTAGATGATTTTCTGGCGAACGGAGAGGCGGCTACAGGGGCGGTGCGCCTGATTCGAAAGGCCCACGCTACGGTGGCTGGCGTTGGCGTCTTGATCGAGAAGGCCTTTCAGCCGGGAAGAGAGAAGCTGGAAAGCCAGGGGATTCCTGTATATGCCCAGGCCAGCATTAAGGCGTTTGATGGCGGAAGGGTGGTATTTTGAGCAGAGAGCGGAAAAAGCTACACCGGTCAGCCGACGATATGCTCTGGAAGCTTGAGAGAAAGGATATAGTCCGGCTCCTGATAGCAGTGGTTGGCATGTTTATTTATTCTGTAGGCGTCAATACCTTTATTGTGCCCGCGGATCTCTACAGCGGCGGCGTCATGGGAATCAGCCAGATTCTGCGTACGCTTCTGATAAGGTACACGGACTTCAGCATGGGCGGTACAGACATAGCGGGTATTATCAACTTTGTGCTGAATATTCCCCTGTTCTTTCTGGCCTATTTTTCGATAGGGAGAGGTTTTTTTATCCGGACGGTGATCTGTATTTTCAGCCAGACGCTGTTCCTGACTCTGATCCCGATTCCGGCTGCGCCTCTTGTGGAGGACACCATCACGGCCAGTTTGATGGGCGGAATCCTGGCAGGTGCCGGAATGGGAATTGCCCTCCGGGGAGGAGGCAGCAGCGGAGGCGCGGACATTCTGGGAATGTTTATCACAAAGCGTCATCAGGAATTCAGCGTAGGGCGGCTGAACCTGATCATAAACTGCTGTATTTATCTGGCCTGTGCTTTGCTGTTTGATATTAAAGTTGTCATTTACTGTATCATTTACAGCGCCGCCAGCGCGCTGGCGCTGGACAAAACCCATACCCAGAACATCAGCACAGGGGTATTTATCTTTACCAAGGAGGAGCCGCAGAGGGTTATGGCCTATATTCTGACGGATTTGGTCAGGGGCGTGACCTACTGGGAAGCCAGAGGCGGCTATACAAATCAGGAGACGAACATTATCTTTACGGTTGTTTCAAAGCACGAGTTATCAGCTTTGAAGCACAAGCTGCGCCAGGTAGATCCGGCAGCGTTTCTGGTGAGCAAGGAGAATGTAGCAGTTGAAGGAAAATTTGAGAAGCATTTGTCCTGACGGCAGGAGAAAGGTGCCGAAACGTCCATATCCTGTTCTATGATTATGGGCACGTTTTTAGATGGATCTGTATTAGAGATTACGTATTATACTGATACACAGGAGGAAGTGACAGAAAGTATTGCACTGTTCCGGGAATTAGGATAAAGAAGACAGAGTTCTGCGGCTGGCTATTTCTATACTGTGTATCAGCGGTATGTACAAGACAAGCAAAACACTTTGGAGTTTTACATAGGCCAGGCTTTCGCCTTTCCTTATCCAAGTGTCCGGCTTTTCGCGAACAGCTGTGGGATACCTGCGGACGTTTGGTCCGTCAGGGAGCACACAGCTGTCCGTGAAATGTCCGAACACAGGATAAGGAAAGGCGAAAGCCGTCCGTTTATATAAAACTCCAAATTTTTTTGATAAAAGTGAAGAGATCCGAAAACAGCCGTCGTTATAATAGATGAACAAGGGAAAATAAGAAAAACAGGAGCTGCAAAAGTAGCAAAATGCGAGCAGGAGGGGAGGCGGATGAGATTAACAGGGATGAGAAGCTGGAAGAGCTGATAGACAGATATCAGAGTCTTGTGTTCTCAATCTGCTACAAGATGACGGGCGATTATTTTGCGGCCGAGGACCTGGCCCAGGAGACATTTTTATCCGCTTATGAAAAGTATTCCTCCTTCGACGGACGTCATGAAAAGGCGTGGATCTGCAGGATTGCGACAAACAAATGTCTGGATTATCTGAAAGCGGCAGGAAGGCGCAGCGTTCCCACAGAGGACGAATGGTTTTCCTGGCAGGAGGATACGAAGGAATCGCCGGAGGAGAATTATCTGGAGCAGGAGGTCAGGGAAGAGCTGTATCAGGCCTGCAAAGAGCTGAAGCCGCCGTACGACGAGATTGCGCTGGATTACTATTATTATGAGATGGACGTGGGTGAAATCGCCGAAAAGAGAGAACGCAATGTAAAGACGGTGCAGACACAGATTTATAGAGCGCGGGGCATGCTCCGCAAAAAATACGGAAAGAAGGAGGAGAGAAGCGCATGAGAACAGATAAGATGACGGAAAAAGAACTGGAAGCCTATACAGAACAGCTGATTCGTCAGGTGGAGGCGGAAGGACTGCTTCCTGCGCCCGTTCACATGAAGCAGGAGATCCTGGAGAGATCCCAAAGCCTGGATTACCAGATACGGGTACAGACACGGCAGATTCCAAAGAAGCTTCAATTCTTCTACTATAGCCTGAAGGTGGGGGCGGCCGTGGTGATGGCGCTGTTTCTGGTGCTGATGGTGCCGAAGGAAATGCCGGAGATGAGCGGCACTGCGGGAATGGCGGTGCAGCAGGAGGAATCTATTGGAAACAAGCTGAATCAGGGAATGCGGACTATGAACCGGATGCTGAACAGCATGAATGTGTATTTGAATCATAATGGGCAAACGGAGGATTAGGAATATGACAAAGAAAAAGAGTGGTTTCTGGACATTTATTTTCTCCCTGCTGCCAGGAGCGGCGGAGATGTATATGGGCTTTATGAAGATGGGCATCAGCCTGATGGGTCTGTTTTTCGGACTGTTTATTATAGGAGGATTTTTTGGCCAGAGTATTTTTGTACTGGCGGACATCGTAGTATGGTTTTATGCCTTCTTCCATGCTCATAACCTGAGAGCTATGGATGACGAAGAATTTTATGCACTGGAAGATGACTATCTGTTTCACCTGGATGGCTCCGGAAAGGAGCTCTGGAATAAGATGGGAGAATCCCGTTACCGTAAGCTGGCGGCAGTGGTACTGATTCTGATTGGCGTTTCAATTCTGTGGAACAATCTCCTGGATCTGCTCTGGTACCTGCTTCCGGATTTCCTGGAAGATATTGTTTATACAATCAGCTACCGGATTCCGCAGACAGTGCTTGGCATTGCGATCATCGTAGCAGGCGTCTGGATGATCCGCGGAAAGAAGAAGGAGCTTCTGGACGGGGAGGAGAAGGAGGAAGAAGCAAATGGAAGAGAAACGGACGACACGAACGCATAGGGTGGGAACCGTGACCTTTGGCCTGGTTCTGGTAGTCATGGGCGTGCTGTTTCTGCTGGAAATGATTTTTCCGGTACTGGATTATGAGCTGATTTTCCGCCTTTGGCCGTTGATCTTTATTTCCCTGGGCATTGAGGTGCTGCTCAGCAGCCGGAGGGCAGAGGAAAGGCTGGTCTATGATGGGGCCGCGATTTTCCTTCTGATCCTGCTTGTACTGTTTGCGATGGGAATGGCAGGAATGGATCTGGTCTTCACGCATGCGGAACAGATGCGTATATTATATTAAGCGACGGAATCGGGGCAGTGAAAATCTCCCCAGCCCGCTGTTGCGGTGCATATTCCGGAATATGTTTTTATAAGGAAAAAGCCTGCGGCCCGAATTTTCGGGCCGCGGGCTTTTTGCGCAGCGTAAGATTGACTGGGGACGGGAAAGAGACTCTGCCGGAGGACGTGCGGTGGAAGAATTCAGCCGCCCTTTTTCCTCGTGGCCACATCCTGGAACTGAAAATGATCCGGCCTGTGGCGGGACTGAGTGTATTCAAACTGAATGCCGTCAGCATTGAAGGTCTGGCTGGTGATGACGGCCATGCAGTTGTAATCGTTCATATCCAGATAGGTTTCGTCGATCTGTGTGACATGTTCCACAGTCATAGTCCGCTTGCTGGTGGAAATGGTAAAGCCAAGGTCCTGCTCCAGATACTCATAGATGGAATGCTCCGCAATCTCTGGCGTCAGTCCCGGAATCAGCTCCTTTAGAAAATAATTGTGATCCAGAATCAGCGGGATCCCGTCCAGGTACCGCAGGCGCTGCAGGTAATAGAGCTGTGTTCCTACAGAAAATCCGGTTCTCCGGGAGATTTTTTCATTCGTTTCCAGCTCCGCAAACTGCAGAACCCTTGTCTTGGGCTTTTGATGGTTTCGGGCGGCAGACTCCAGGAAGGATTCGATTCCGCCTACTGTAAAAGCGGTCTGCTCTACGGGCTGAAAAATATTTCGGACGCCCTTTCCCTGCATAGGCTGTACATAGCCGTCTGCGGCCAGCTCCGCAAGTGCCCGGCGCACGGTGTTTCTGGAGCATCCGTATTCCTGTACCAGTATGTGTTCGGAGGGAAGCAGATCCTGATAGGAATAGCTTTCCGTTTCAATTTTTTCTTTTAAATCTCTGTAAATGTAGTCGTATTTTGCTTTTGGCATTCTGCTTTTCCTTCTTTCCTTCCTTTTGGTATCTCCGGCAGGCAAGAGAATGTATGATCAGGGCAGGGGGAAAACCGGATGCTCTCCCGGCACACCGATGCTGTTGTATTTCATTATACAGGAAAAACGCAACATGTTCAAACAAATTTTAAACGAATTTTAACATGTTTAAACAAATTTGCGGAAAACCTATTGACATGTTTAAACAAGAGTGCTATTCTATGGTTGTTCAAACATGTACCCAAAGCCAGACAGCAGCAGGACGGGGCAGGGGGAGTCTGGTGTGAATAGAAAAGGAGAGGAAGGAAAATCTTATGGGTAAGTACAGAGATGATGTGGAACAGCTCCTGAAGCTTATTGGCGGCAAGGAGAACATTCAGGCGGTATCCCACTGCATGACGCGTATGCGTTTTGTTCTTGTGGATCCGAAGAAGGCGGACGAGAAGGCAATCGAAAGTATTCCGAGCGTAAAGGGCACCTTTACACAGGCCGGACAGTATCAGGTCATTATCGGAAATGACGTAGCTGTTTTTTACAATGAATTTACCGCTTATGCGGGCATCGAGGGAGTCAGCAAGGATGCAGTCAAGGCGGCGGCCAAGACGGGACAGAATCCGGTACAGCGTGTCATGGGAGCTCTTGGCGAGATCTTCGCCCCGCTGATTCCGGCCCTGATCTGCGGCGGTCTTATTCTGGGATTCCGGAATGTTATCGGTGAAATTAATTTCTTTGCAGGCGGCACCCAGAGCCTGGCGGATATTTCCCAGTTCTGGGCGGGCCTGTACGATTTTCTCTGGCTGATTGGCGAGGCGGTCTTCCATATGCTTCCGGTAGGCATCGTGTGGTCTATCACGAAGAAAATGGGAACGACCCAGATCCTTGGTATTATTCTTGGACTGACGCTGGTATCTCCCCAGCTTCTGAACGGATTTTCCGTAGCCTCCACGCCGGCGGCTGATATTCCGGTCTGGGATTTCGGCTTCGCCCAGGTACAGATGATCGGATATCAGGGACAGGTAATCTCGGCCATGCTGGCAGGCTTTGTGCTGGTGTTCCTGGAGAAGTTCTTCAAGAAGCACTGCCCGGAAGTGGTGAGCATGATTGTGGTTCCCTTCTGTTCCCTGGTTCCGGCTGTGGTGATTGCGCACACGGTAGTAGGACCGATTGGCTGGAGGATCGGCGACGCTCTGGCAAATGTGGTTTACAACGGCCTGTTCTCCAGCTTCGGATGGCTGTTCGCGGGAGTATTCGGCCTTCTGTACGCTCCGCTGGTTATGACCGGACTTCACCATATGACGAATGCCATCGACTCTCAGCTGGTAAATACTTATGATGGAACGATCCTGTGGCCTATGATTGCCCTTTCCAATATCGCTCAGGGATCCAGCGTGCTTGCCATGTCCGTGCTTCAGAAGAAAAACGAGCGTGCGCAGCAGGTCAATGTCCCTGCATGCATTTCCTGCTATCTGGGCGTTACCGAGCCGGCTCTCTTCGGTGTGAATCTGAAGTACGGCTTCCCGCTGGTATGCGGTATGATTGGTTCCTGTATCGCAGCGATGGTATCGGTAGGCTTCGGCGTGCAGGCCTTCAGCATCGGCGTCGGCGGCCTTCCGGGCATCCTTTCCATTAAGACGCCCTATTACCTGCCCTTCCTGGCGGCGATGGCCATCGCGGTTGTCGTACCCTTTGTGCTGACTCTGATTGTGGGAAGCAGAAAGCTGACGGCGGCAGAGCGCGGAAAGACAGACAGCGCGGCGGCTGGAACTGACAGCAGCGCGGCAGAACAGATAGAAGAAAACGGTTCCCAGAGCGTACAGGCAGAGAACGCTTCTGCCGGAAATGAGACGGAGCTGACCGGAGAAATCAAGTCTGTGTTAAGCGGACGTGTGATTCCGATTGAAGAAGTAGATGATCATGTATTTTCCCAGAGGATTATGGGTGACGGCGTGGCTATTGAGCCAGAAGATACAGTGGTGAAGGCGCCCGCTGACGCCACGGTCACAGTAGTAATGAAGGAGAGCGGCCATGCCTGCGGCCTGACCTTGGCAAACGGCCTGGAGCTTCTGATTCATGTGGGAATCGATACGGTAGATATGAACGGAGACGGCTTCCAGCTCTTTGTAGATGAGGGACAGAAGGTCCGCACAGGCGACCCGCTGATTCAGTTTGACCCGGAGAAGATCAAAGCAGCAGGCCATCCGCTGACTACAATGCTGATTGTGACCGGCGAAGGAAGCGCGAAAAATGTAGCTATGCATTCCGGTGTAGAAGCAAAAGCAGCGGAGACTACAGTTATTACTTACGAATAAGACAGCTCAGATAAAAGACAGATAACCATATAGGAGATGGCCGCAGAAACATGCGGCTGTCCCTTTCAGGAAACCTGAGGATCTTTTCGTCCCGGCAGACGGGACAGACAAAAAGAAAGGGAAAGCATATGGCACAGGATTTTAAGAAAAGCACGGTTTATCAGATTTATCCGAAATCATTCTGCGACAGCAACGGCGACGGCTTCGGCGATCTGCGGGGCGTCATCGGAAAGCTGGATTATCTTCAGAAGCTTGGCGTGGATTATATCTGGATGACTCCGTTTTTCGTGTCTCCCCAGAATGACAATGGCTACGATGTGGAGGATTATTACAACATTGACCCCAGATACGGCACCATGGAGGACTTGGAGGAACTGATCGCAGAGGCAGGTAAGCGGGGCATCCGGTTGATGTTTGACATGGTATTCAACCATGTATCCAGCCGCCACGAGTGGTTCCGCAAAGCCATGGAGGGAGATTCCTATTACAAGGATTTCTTTTTCTTCCGCAAGGGAAAGGAGAACGGGGAGCCTCCCACCAACTGGGAGAGCAAGTTCGGCGGAAATGCCTGGGAGTACGTGGAGAAGTTTGATGAATATTATCTGCATCTGTTCCATGTGACCCAGCCGGATCTGAACTGGGACAATGAAAATGTGAGAAAAGAGCTCCAGAAGGTGATTCGGTTCTGGATGGAGAAGGGCGTGAAGGGCTTCCGCTTCGATGTGGTCAACCTGATCAGCAAGAGCTGCTTTGAGGACGACGAGACAGGCGACGGCCGGAAATATTACACCGACGGCCCCAATGTCCACAAATACCTCCATGAGCTGAACCAGGCCACCTTCGGTACGGACGCGGAGATCATCACGGTGGGCGAGATGTCCAGCACCTCTATTGAGAACTGCTATTCCTATGCAGGCGCGGACACCCAGGAGCTGTCCATGGTGTTCAGCTTCCACCACCTGAAGGTGGATTTCATGGGAAATGAAAAATGGGTGCTGGTTCCGGCAGACTTCGGAAAGCTGAAGGACATTCTGTTTACCTGGCAGACGAAGATGGAAGAGCACCATGCCTGGAACGCCGTATTCTGGTGCAACCATGATCAGCCCAGGCCGGTTTCCCGCTTCGGAAATGAGGGATCGCTCTGGAAGGAGTCAGCCAAGATGCTGGGAACCGTGATTCATTGTATGCGCGGCACGCCTTACATCTATCAGGGTGAGGAAATCGGCATGACAAATACGGATTTTACCGATATCAGCCAGTTCCGTGATGTGGAAAGCCTGAACTACTACCAGATTCTTCAGGATAAGGGGCTGGCGGCCCGGGATGCACTGCGTATCGTCCAGATCCATTCCCGTGACAATGGCCGCACACCCATGCAGTGGGATGACAGTAAGTACGCGGGCTTTACGGATGCGGCTTCTGAGCAGGAGCCCTGGATCGGCGTCAATGCCAATCATGACCGCATCAACGCGGCTTCCCAGGTGGAGGATGAGGATTCCATCTTCAACCACTACCGGAAGCTGGTACGGATGCGGAAAGAGCTGGATGTGATCGCTTACGGCTCCTTCCTGCCTCTGGCGGAAAAGCATCCTTCTGTGCTGGCCTACAGGCGGACATATGAGAAGCAGGACCTGATCGTGGTGAATAATTTCTACGGAAAGGAATGCACTTGGAAATCTGGTTTGGATATGGAAGGATACCGCTGTATCTTAAGCAATTACGCGGACGGAAATCCAGCTTCAGAGGATGGAGTGTGGACGCTTCGGCCCTATGAATCCATGGTGTGGTATAAAGAGAGAACGTAAAAAATTCTGTACGGCAGAAAAGCAGATGTATTTTCAAAAGCGCAACTGAGTGGCGCCAAAATCCATCGGGCATGGTGATTCCGATGGATTTTGGTGTTTTTCCATTCCCAAAGCTGAAATTTCCATAAAGGAGCTGATGCCTTTGACCGTCGTTTTCTAATCTTGCAAAGCAGACATCAAAAACGTATAATGAAAGGAGAAACTGACCGGGTGGCAGGAAAGCGGTACAATTTCAAAACCAGACAGAAGATAAACCGCAAATACAAAGACAGGCTGTTTCGCTTTGTTTTTCGTGACAAAAAGGATTTGCTGGAGCTGTACAATGCGATAAACGGGACAGATTACAAAGATACAAAAGAGCTGGAAATCAATACGCTGGAAAATGTGCTTTATCTGGGCATGAAAAATGATCTTTCCTTTCTGCTGTGCTCTTCCATGAATCTGTATGAGCATCAGAGCACATGGAACGAAAATATGCCGCTGCGGGGTTTTTTATATTTTGCCGATTTATATCAGAGATATCTGCAGAAGAACGGATATCGTCTGACCGGGATCGGGAAAAGACTTCCGCTGCCATTTCCCAGATATGTGGTATTCTACAACGGTACAAAAGAGGAGCCTGATCAGACACAGCTGCTGCTGTCAGATTCCTTTCTGAAGCAGGGCAAAGATGAAATCCGCCGTAACCTGAGAGCCGGTATGCTGCTTGAGGATGCTGTGGATCAGGGAATTGACACCTGTATAGAACAGGGAATACTGGCTGACATTCTGAGTAAAAGTAAGATGGAGGTGCGGAAAATGCTGTTGACAGAATATGATGAGAAAGCGGAGAGAGAATATCTTCGGAAAGAAGCAATTGAACTCGGACTGGAGGAAGGAAGAGCAGAAGGCTTTAAGCAGGGTATGCAGGAGGGCATGCAGCAAGGGATTCAGCAGGGAATTCAGCAGGGAATTCAACAAGGGATTCAGCAAGGAATTCAGCAGGGGGAGGACAGGATTACTCTTTTAATGCAGAAGCTGCTGGAATCAGACCGCATGGAGGATCTGCAGAAGGCCTTGCGGGACAGGGAATATCAGAAGGAATTGCTGAAGAGACTGGAGATCTTGTAAGTACTTAATATTTATCCGGGCAAGTACGGATTGGGAAAACAGCGTCGGTATACAGACGGCAGAGCTCTGTCGTGTACCGGACGCTGTTTTTGGTATGAAAGCTTTTCTGGATTTGTGAAGAAATATGGCTGCGGTCAGCCGGCAGGCAGATCACGGGAGGTTCGCTTTTTATATGTCCTGGATTGAATTTTTTCTGATTCATGTATCCAAACCCTCTGTTTTGTGGTCTAATAAGTAGAATGTACATTCCACTGATACAAAGGAGGCTCAGTATGGAACGTGATAAGACGGCAAGGCTCATCCTGCGGGCCGGGAACGGAGACGCAGATGCGTTTGTGGAGCTGATGGAGCAGAATAAGCAGTCCCTGTACAAAACCGCCAAAGCCTGGCTCGTACGGGAAGAGGATGTGGCAGACGCCATATCGGAGACGATTCTGGACTGCTTTGAACATTTGGATACTCTGAGGGAGCCGCGGTACTTTAAAACCTGGCTGGTGCGGATTCTGATTCATAACTGCAGCAATATCCGAAAGCAGAACCAGAGGAGCGGGCTTGTAGGAGAACTGGAAGCTTTGGATAGGGATGATGTGGTCAGAGCAGGAAGCGGAATGCCGGAGGATAACCGGGCATTTCTGGAATATCTGGAGCCCTTAAATGAAGAAGACAGAAAGCTGATGATTCTGTTCTATGTGTGGGGATTTCGAACCAGAGAGATTGCAGAATTGCTTCATATAAGGGAGACTACGGTGAAGGCCAGACTTCAGCGGGGCAGGGAGAAGATTAAGAAAAGCTTTTTTCCGTTGGTAGTATAGAGAGGAGAAGGACAGATGCTTAAAAGAGAGAATGAAAGTACAGAAAACATTCTGAACCAGGAGCTGGTGATTCCGGAAGAGACGCAGCGGAAGATAGAAGCGGCCTATGACATCGTACGGGCCCGGAGCAGAGCGGCACAGGGAGGACAGGAAAAGACCGAGAAGGCAGAAAGGGCAGAACGGCTGAAAGCACGGGGCCAGGAGGCTTCAGGCTCCAGGCGTGTGCTGAAACCCTCAGCGGCAATTGCACTGGCGGCTGCCATGATTCTGCTCTGCGGCCTGGGCGTCGCGGCGGCAGTAGGCCATTTTACAAAGCAGGTAGAAGAAACCGACAGCACTGCCAGCTATACCTTTGAGGTCAATTACGAGCTGAAGCCGGTGGAGGTGACGGCGGTTCCGGAGTATCTGCCGGAGGATATGACAGTGAAGGACGGAGATAAGTACGGCTCCGGGAAGGAGGATGGAAGGGATATCACTATCTGGGCCATGAACATGGCAGATATTGACTATTACTGCCAGACAATGGACTTTACCGGAGTGGAGAAGGTGGAGAAAACCACGATCCAGGGGATGGAAGCCCATCTGATTACCTATCAGGATGCGGAAAAAAACCGGAAGTCAAAGGACATCTACATGTTCAATCCCGAAGACGGCTATGTACTCTGGGTGTGGGGGGATTATGCGGTCTCCATGGAGGAGCTTGAGAAGGTGGCTGAGAGCCTGACGATTACGGTGACGGAAAATCCGGATCTGGCCTATATGACAGAGGAAGAGAAGGCAGAGGAAGCACGGCTTGAGAAAGAGGCTCAGGAAGCCTGGGAGGCTGCGGTAAACCGCGGCGTGGCCCCGGAAGATATTACGGCTGTGGGAGAGACTCTGGATGTGTCAGATTTCATAGGCGCCAGCTATACGGTGGAAGAAGCAGCCTTTTATGACAGTCTCTATGAGGTGCCTGGGTTTAATCCGGACGGAGTCTGCGACAGGGAAGAGCTGGAAGCCTGGCTGAATGAGGATGGCACCCATAAGCCCTATCTGCGTTACACACTGGATGAAAACGCACAGATCGTGGAGGAGAAGGAGATGGGTGTGAAGTTCCTGGCTGTAACGGCGACAGTACGCCAGGAGAAGGCTTACGACGAATGGGACAATGGAACGCCCTTTGACGCAGTGCTGATACGTCTGGAAGAAAATGAAAACGGCCGGCTGGTGCAGGCTTCGGATCGTTATGCCGCGGTTCCAAGTGAAGACTATAGCCTTCAGAGGGACGGCAGCTGCTTTTACCTGAATCAAACAGCAGATACCATGAATGATTCGCAGTATTTTTGGCGCCATATGGAGGCAGGGGACAGCCAGACCTATACCATGGTCTTTGCAGTGGATGAGGATCTGGCAGAGAATCAGGAAGAAATTCAGAATCTGGTACTGTGGTTTAACGGAACCGGAAATGATCCGGAAAATCCCAGATACAGCGCGCTGTGGTAAGGCTTGAAATGTGGAAGGAAAGGCAAGAGGCCGTGGTGAGCCGGCAGAATGAATCAGCCGGGAAGCGTCAGCTTCCCGGCTGGTCCATTTTGCAGGTTCAGCGTTTTATGCCTGCTTTATAAGGCGCTGTCTACCTTGCTCACAAAGGACTGGCAGTCTGTACACTCTGCTTTCGTCGGATTCATTTCGTGGGTTCCGACCTGGATCTTATTGAGTGTACAGTAATTTTCCTTCTGGGCATGATAAGCGCAGTTGTTTACAGTACAGGCAATGCACTCGTTTTTGTTTGTAGTCATGATAATTTCCTCCTTTTTCCACAGACTGTCTGCGGCAGATTATGAGATACAGTTTTAGTATGCATAGTGCCGCTTGTTTATATGAGAGGAATAAAATCCCATTTTGTGCCTTTAATTCAAAAAACAAATCAAAATGAGCAGAGACACTGTGAAATTCAGTTGCCGCTGCTCGTATATGTAAACGGGAAAAATCCCTGTTGTGTTTTGTCGAAGCTGGTCGGCACCGAAGCAGCACCGGCAGCCCCTTTTGTGTTATCTGATGGTATTATCATACAGTACGGTTGTGACTAATATGTGTCTGGAGTCTTAATAAAAAATTGAGGAAGTCTAAAATATTTCTAAACTGCAGAAAATGTTTGAAAACCCTGCAAAATCCGCGAAAATTCTGCTGTTTTCAGGAAGAAGCCTTAAGGATATATTCGCAGCAGAAAAAGCATTGATGGCACAAGAGAGGGCAGGGCAGGTTCGCAGGGCCTATCTGCCGAAATAAGCATCCAGGCCGTCAGCCATGCCTTCCGCAAGCTTCTGCTGGTATTCCTCCGAGGCCATCAGAAGATCCTCCTGAGGGTTGGTCATAAAGCCCATTTCTACGATGGTGACAGGAACCTGGCACCAGTTAATGCCGCTCATGGTGTCTGTCTCCCAGACATAACGTTTCCTGGCCCCGGTGGCTTCTGCCATGGCGTCCAGCACCGCCTGAGACAGCGCCCGGCTGCTTTCATAGATTTCCGGTGTGTAAGGGTTGTCCGGCGTGGGGCAGATGGTTGTAATTCCGTTTGCGGAGCTGTCGCTGGAACCATCCGCGTGAATGCGGAGAAATGCATCTGCCTGTGCGTCGTTTGCTATCTGCGCCCGTTCGGCATTGCTGATGTTTACATCGTTGGTCTCGCGAATCATCAGCACCTCATAGCCCCGTGACACAAGCTCAGCTTTCAGCTTAAGGGCCACCTGAAGAGTCAGCTCATACTCTGCAAGACCGCTTGCTGTGCCTGCAGTCCCTCCGGCCGTCTTGGCTTTTGTCTCAGAAGCGCCAGGCCCTATCGGCTCCTGTTCGGAATTTCCTTTCTGCTGGTGTCCCGGGTCAATGGCTACCAGATATCCATCGGTTGCTTCTTCGTCAGCTCTATCGGGCTGTGGCGCTTCGTCCAGAATGGCTGCTTCTTGCTGCCTGTCAAGCTCTGCCTGCGTACTTTCCGCCAGCTGTCCGGATATTCCGCTTTGAGTGAGCTGTCCCGTTTTTTGTGTGCCGGAGGGCTTTTGGCATCCGGCAGACAGGCAGAGAACTATAAGAAGTCCTGCAGCGGTGCAGAGAAGCCGGGCGGGTCGAGGGGCAGCCATTTTCAGATAACACATAAATGAGCAAAAAAATTTAGTATTCATGAAATTTACCTCTTTACAAAAGCTTCTGGATAGATTATAATATCAAATGCTGACGCAAGCAAGCTGGAATAGCTCAGTCGGTAGAGCACTTCACTCGTAATGAAGGGGTCGAGAGTTCAAGTCTCTTTTCCAGCTTTGAGAAAAGCTCCTGGTTTTCAGGAGCTTTTTTTGTGTTTTATAGCTGGACAGAGTATCCTGAAGGATAAAATGAGCGGTGACGAAAAGGGAAGCCGCCCGGTATCCTTGTGACTGGACGGGCGGCATGCTTTTGGCGATTGTTTTTCTGATGGAATGGGAAGGGGTGAATGCTCCTGTCAGCTGTTCTGCATCTACAGCAAAGCTCTGCAGCATACACATACTACGTATCTTACTCCTGTCGAACCTCAATCTGGCACATTTTCATAGCTTTGAGAGCATTCTCGTGGCTTTCCGGCGTCACGCCGGCGCAGAGGGAGGCCGTGACGCTGACAGGGAGCTCTGGAAAGAAGGCCTTCAGCAGCAGGGCGTTGGAAATGACGCAGATGTCTGTGCAGACACCAATGAGCTCTGCGGATTCCAGACCCTCGGGATAGGATTCTGCAAGATAAGCCGGCAGTTCCCTGCAGCCGAAGGTCAGCTTGTCAAAGACAGGAGCGTTTCTTTTCGCCCGCAGCCTTTCCAGCTCCGGCGCCAGCTCCCAGCCGGCTGTGCCTTTGATGCAGTGAGGAACCGGCAGGCGTCTTCCTTCCTGCGTTTCCATATAGTTTTCAAAATGCGTATCACGCGTAAAAATCACATCTCCGTCAAACTCGCGGACCTTTTCGATGACAGCGGGAAGAATCTTTTGCGCTTCCTTTGTGCCGAGCGAACCGTCGATAAAGTCGTTCTGCATATCGATGACAAGAAGCAGCTTTTTCATGGACCGTATCCTCCTTTGCTATTTCAGAGTCAGCTCTACCGGGCAGTGGTCTGAACCAAAGATTTCCGTATGGATCCTCGCGTCCTCCAGCCGGTCCTTCAGACGCTCAGAGACCAGAAAATAGTCGATGCGCCAGCCTGCGTTCTTTTCTCTGGCCTTAAAACGGTAGGACCACCAGGAATAGATTCCCTCTGCATCCGGATAGAAATAACGGAAGGTGTCGATAAAGCCGGACTCCAGCACATGGGTCATTTTTGCCCGTTCCTCGTCTGTGAAGCCCGCGTTTTTCCGGTTGGTCTTTGGATTTTTCAGATCGATTTCCTGATGGGCCACATTCAGGTCGCCGCACCAGATCACAGGCTTCGTGGCATCCAGCTTCTGGATGTAGGCGAGAAAATCATCCTCCCACTTCATCCGGTAGTCCAGGCGCTTCAGACCCTCCTGAGAATTGGGAGTGTATACCGTGATAAAATAAAAATCCGGGTATTCCAGGGTAATTACCCGGCCCTCGTGATCGTGCTCTTCGACGCCGATTCCGTAGGAGACGGACAGAGGCTCTTCCTTTGTGAAGATGGCTGTTCCGCTGTATCCCTTTTTCTCAGCGTAGTTCCAATATTGATGGTAACCGGGCAGATCAAGCGAAATCTGCCCTTCCTGAAGCTTTGTCTCCTGCAGGCAGAAAATGTCTGCGTCCAGCTTCTGAAAATCCTCCATAAAGTTTTTTCCCATACAGGCCCGGAGGCCGTTTACATTCCAGGAAATCAGTTTCATTTAAAACCCCTCTCTGCCGCAGCGCTGTTCATGCGGAGGCGCTGGCCCGGCATGGAATCGCGGCTTGATTTTTGCTTGTGTTTTCAATATAATAAGTGTATTATAATAAGTCCGGGCAGGAAAGTAAAGCGTCCTGGGAGAATTAAGGGGATTTAAAGAAGGGGCGGTGCTGTCTGTGAAGGCGGCTGTGAGCGAAAAGACAGCAAAGACAGACGGCTTTGACGCCGGAAAGAGAGGAAGACAGGAATGGGAAAAAAATACGATGTGACGGCTCTCGGAGAGCTTTTGATTGATTTCACCTCCAGTGGTTTGAGCGAGCAGGGCAACCCGCTTTTTGAGGCCAATCCGGGGGGAGCGCCCTGCAACGTGCTTGCAATGCTGAACCGCCTTGGGAAAAAGACGAATTTTATCGGAAAAGTAGGGGAGGATCAGTTTGGAAAAACTCTGAAGTCTACTCTGGAGGAGCTTGGAATCGGGACGGAAAACCTGCTTCTGGATCCAAAGGTGCACACGACTCTGGCTCTGGTTCATACCTTTGAGGATGGAGACCGGGATTTTTCGTTCTACCGCAAGCCTGGAGCAGATATGATGCTGGAGGCTTCCGAGGTGCAGGAAAGCCAGATTGCGGAAAGCCGTATTTTCCATTTCGGAACGCTTTCGCTTACGGATGAGCCTGTACGCAGCGCTACCATCCAGGCCCTGGAGTATGCCGGAAAGCATGGAGTTACCGTGACCTTTGATCCGAATCTGCGGCCGCCGCTGTGGGATTCTCTGGAGGAGGCGAAGGAGCAGATCTGGTTTGGCCTTTCAAAATGCTCTGCGGTCAAGATGTCAGAGGAAGAGCTGGAGTTTATCACAGGGGAAACGGATCTGGATAAGGGCGTGGAAGCGGTGAGAGCCCGTTATGATATCCCGCTTATCTGCATTACGATGGGAAAAGGCGGAAGCCGGGCATATTACAGACAGCTTGCGGTGAGCTGTCCGGGCTTTATTCAGAAGAATACGATCGAGACTACAGGAGCCGGCGATACCTTCTGCGCAGGCATGCTGAATTTTATTCTGGATCACGGTTTCGCAGATTTTACGGAAGAAAATCTGAAGGAAATGCTGACCTTTGCCAATGCGGCGGCGTCTATTGTCACTACGCGCAAGGGAGCGCTCAGGGTTATGCCCGAGAGAGAAGAAGTGGAGGCGCTGATTGCCTCCGGAAGAGGAGAATGAGTTTATGAAAAAATTGCTGGATCAGATCACAGCAGCCGTATCCGGGGCCTTTGAGGCCGCAGGCTATGAGGCGGATTACGGAAAGGTGACCCTTTCCAACCGTCCGGATCTTTGTGAATATCAGTGCAACGGAGCTATGGCGGGCGCAAAGAAATATCGCTGCGCGCCTATCCAGATTGCTTCCCAGGCAGCGGAAAGGCTGCAGGAGAACGCGATGTTTTCCGAGGTGAGCGCGGTAAATCCGGGCTTTCTCAACCTGAAGCTTTCTCCGGATTTCGTGCGGGACTATCTTCAGGCTATGCAGGAGGATGAGCGTCTGGGCTGTGAAAAGACGGAGCATCCAAAGACGATTATCATCGATTACGGCGGACCGAATGTAGCGAAGCCGCTTCACGTGGGACACTTACGTTCTGCCATCATCGGCGAGAGTGTGAAGCGTCTGGGACGCTTTGCAGGCCATAAGGTGATCGGCGACATTCATCTGGGTGACTGGGGCCTTCAGATGGGACTGATCATCACGGAGCTGAAGCACAGAAAGCCTGAGCTTGTATATTTTGATGAAAATTATACGGGAGAATATCCCAAGGAGGCGCCTTTTACGATTTCTGAGCTGGAGGAGATTTATCCGGCGGCCAGCGCCCGTTCCAAGGAGGATGAGGCGTACAAGGAAGAGGCCATGCATGCCACCTATCTGGTTCAGCATGGACACAGAGGCTATCAGGCCGTTCTGCGGCACATTTTGAATGTGTCTGTGGCAGACTTAAAGCGCAACTATGAGAATCTGAATGTGGAGTTTGATCTCTGGAAGGGCGAGTCCGATGCGCAGCCCTATATCCCTGACATGGTAGACCGCCTGAAAAAGGAGGGCTATGCCTATGAGAGCAGCGGCGCCCTTGTAGTGGATGTGAAGGAGGAGACGGATACCAAGGAGGTTCCTCCCTGTATGATTCTGAAATCGGACGGGGCGTCCCTCTATACGACGACGGATCTGGCGACGCTGGTGGAGCGCCGGAAGCTTTTTGACCCGGACGAGGTCATCTATGTAGTGGACAAGCGCCAGGAGATGCATTTTATTCAGGTGTTCCGCTGCGCGAAAAAGACCGGCATCGTAAAGCCGGAGACAGAGCTTGAATTCCTGGGCTTCGGCACGATGAACGGCAGGGACGGCAAGCCCTTCAAGACCCGCGACGGCGGCGTTATGCGTCTGGAGTACCTGATTGCCGATATCGATGAGAAAATGTATCAGAAGATTGCAGAAAATCCGGATATCTCGCCGGAGGAGGCGAGGGAGACTGCCAAGATCGTAGGACTTTCCGCTATCAAGTATGGAGATTTGTCCAATCAGGCTTCAAAGGATTATGTCTTTGACGTGGACCGCTTTACTTCCTTTGAGGGAAATACAGGTCCCTATATCCTGTATACGATCGTCCGCATCAAGTCGATTCTGAATAAATATCAGGCGCAGGGAGGCGATCCGGAGAAGGGCCGGATTCCGGCTGCGGAGAATGAAAGCCAGAAGGCCCTGGAGCTTCTGCTGGCACGGTTTAACGGCGTGCTGGAGAATGCGTTTGAGGAGCTTGCCCCTCATAAGGTCTGCGCGTATATCTATGAGCTGGCGAACAGCTTTAACAAATTTTATCATGAGACGAAGATTCTCGGGGAAGAGGATGAAGAGAAGAGAGCAGGACTGGTTTCTCTTCTGGTGCTGACGAAGAGAGTGCTGGAGACGTGTATCGACGTGCTGGGGTTTGAGGCGCCCTCAAGAATGTAGGCGGCTTTCCGCATCCCATGTCCGTCCCCTTTCTGACAGCGTATGTCCGGATCGGACCTGAAGGTCTGATTCGGGCATACGCTGTCAAAAAAGAGGCCAGACATGTGGAGAGCGGAAAGCCTTTGTTTTTGTCTGAGACGGAAGAAAGTGAGGCTGCGTTTAATTTCCTGCCTTGATTTTCTGTACTGCAGTGAACCTTCGGGCTGGCCGGTAATAGGCCAGCGCCAAAAAGATAGCCAGCGCAGTGGCCGCAAGGCTGACCGGGTAGACGGTCATAATGGTCCAGAAGGTCGGATTCTGCGGAAAGACAAGCTGTATCCATCCGAACCGGATGCCGCATACGCAGATGGTGGTGATGACAGCGGGCGCAAGTGAAATGCCGAAGCCCCGGAGATATCCGGCCATCACCTCATAGAGAAGGCTGAAAGCATGGGCAGATACCACCATCATCAGACGGATATAGCCTGTCTCGATTACCTCCGGATTGCTGTCGAAAATGGAGAGCAGCGGTTTTCCCCAGAAAAGGATGGCAGCAATTGCCAAGCCCAGGATGCAGATGCCTTCTCCCAGACAGAGCAGCAGCGTTTTTTTGCACCGCTGGGGCTTGCCGGCTCCGAAGTTCTGGCCGACAAAGGTGGTGCAGGCCTGGCTGAAGGAATTGAGTATGTCATAGGTAAAGACTTCTATGTTGTAGGCTGCGCTGGACGCTGCCATGACGATGGTTCCCAGACTGTTGATAGCAGACTGGATCACAATATTTGCTACGGAGAATACCGCAGTCTGAATTCCGGCCGGCAGGCCGATCTGAAGAATACGGCGGAGGCTTGCGGGGTCGATCCGCAGGCTGCGGGGTTCCACGCGGATTTCCAGTTCCGTGTGACGGAGTCTGCGGTACAGAATCAGTGAGCTGACTGCGTTTGAGATTACGGTGGCGGTAGCTACGCCATTTACGGTCATGTGCAGTACAATGACGAAAAACAGGTTCAGGATTACATTCAAGACGCCGGATGCCGCCAGAGCAAGCAGAGGAATTTTTGTCTCGCCCACACTGCGGAAAATGGCTGCTTCGAAGTTATATAAAAGGATTACTGGCATTCCCAGAAGGTAAATCCGCAGATACAGAAGTGCCAGGGGGAAGACTTCATCCGGCACATGGAGCAGGCCAAGCAGAGGGGCGGCAGCAAGCTCGCCAATTACGGTGACGGCGGCGCCTCCAAGCACGGCTGCTACAATCGAGGTATGAACAGCCTTGTGTACAGAAGCTTTGTCTCCGTGACCGATAGCGTGGGCGATGACCACGTTGCTGCCCAGGGCGATTCCGATGAAAAGATTGACAATCAGGCTGATGATGGAACTGTTTGAACCTACGGCTGCCACGGCAAGGGTGCTTTCCGCGCCGGTGAAATTTCCGACGACAGCTACATCCGAGGCGTTAAACAGCTGCTCCAGAATGGCAGTGGCCGCCACCGGAAGGGCAAACTGCGGTATTTTATTCCAGATAGGACCATGAAGCATGTCCAGCTGACGCTGGCTGGTTTGGGTACTCAATGTTGATTCCTCTTTTCCTATGTATTTTTCGGTTCTAAGTATAGAACTGTTGAATCAGAAGATCAAGTAGTGATATTCAAGTAGAAATAGTTGTTTGCCGCAGCATATCAGACTGCCGGACAAGCCCGGGCGGAGGTAATAATGAACAGTCATGTGGAGGTGTGAAGTATGAAAAGGGGTGCTTATTGGATACTAACGCTGATATCTGCAGTCTTACTGTCTGGATGCTCGGAGCAGAGCAGCGCCGTCCGGATTGTGATTCCGGCGGGCAGTGAGGAAGAGGTGGTATATTCGGAAGAGGAAATATCGCCGCGGAATCATGAGCTGAAGCTGTCCTACGATGGCGAAATGCAGGGGGTAAGAGTCCGGCTGCTTGTGACAGAGTGTAGAGAAGAGAACGCTTACGATGAAGCTCTGTATCTTGCTCAGGGAGAAGAAGAAAAATATGATTATGTGGAAAAAGGCGCATGGTTTCGGATTGGCGTCTGTATGCAGAACCCGACGGAGGAAGAGATGGTTCTGTACATTACGGCAGAAGATGTCGATGTGAGAATTCAATAGCAGTAATCTGCTGGATTTATAAAGAGGCTGGAGGTGTAACATGGCAGGAAGAAAGATATGCAGCTATTGCGGGAAGAAACTGGAAGGAAAGAGCTGTTATGGTTCCGGGGACGGAAAAGAGGAGGAGCTATATTGTTCCTCTGAATGCCGGGACAAGCACAGGACGGCGCTTGAAAGCGTCAGAAAGAATATGAAATGGTTTGCAGCAGGCATCATCGTTTCTGTTCTGCTGGTACTTTCCAGTGCGTTCCTGGGCGCCGGAGAAAAGGAAAGCGGAAAGCTCACAGCGGGCTGCGGGATGCTTTTGCTAGGGCTTACTGTTGTCCTGTTTCCCTACTGTACCCCGGAAACATATGCGATGTTTGGATACGTGAAGACGAACCGCCTTGGAAGAGTTATAGGGGTGCTTGTTGCAATATTTGGCCTGTGGATGCTCTTTGAGGGGTAAAGGTATCTGCGTTCAGCCTGAAACGGCGGGAGAAAGCTTTTGCTCCTGAGACAGACCGAAGGCTTCTTATAATCCCGATGTTCTGGCCTCTTCGCGGACAGGGTCTGATCCGGGGCGGACTTTTCAGTCCGAATCCGGGACGGACCCTGTCCGTGAAGGGACAGACATGGGATTTCAGAAGCCGCCTTTAAGAAGCCGTGGCCATCTCCTTCACCTTCGCAAACGCCTGATTCACAGCCGGAATTGCCAGAACAATCAGAGTAATCAGCGCCTCCAGTCCCAGATAAGCTCCATTGTAAGCCAGAGAATATACCGGAGCGCTCATGCCGGTTCCGTCCGCGTAGGACGCGAAAAAGATAAGTCCGGAAAGGAATGCAAAGAAGTAACGGCCAAGAACACCCGCGATATAGCCCTTGATCAAGCCGTACTTTTTGTTGCAGAACAGGCCGGACAGCCCAAGAGCGCCGAATGCCAGCAGGTAATCGGTAATCATCTGCGGAAGGCTGATGATGTAGGGATCAGAAATCAGCTGCAGCAGGCCGTAGGCCACGCCGGTCATAAGGCCGGTGCGCAGTCCGTACCAGTATCCGATACAGCAGATGAAAAGCATGGAAAACAGTGTGACGGAGCCGCCCATGGGAGCCTCGAAAAGCTTCAGGAAGGAAGTAATCATTCCAAGTGCCATGGCAACTGCTGAAAAGACCAGATGCTTTGTTTTGATCTTTTTCTCTCCGGAAAGATAGCAGGCCAGAAGCAGAAGCGCCAGCATCAGAACGACGAGGGCACCGTAGCCCAGACCGGTCAGAGAATAAGAGGTTCCCCATTCATCGGTAACCTGATTGACAAAAAGTGACATAAAAAATCCTCCTTTGTAATGAAAATATCACAGGAGGGGATACGAAAAGCTGCTTCCTTACGCCGGTATTAACCGGTTCAAGTAGTGAGGGTCAACACAACTGTGTTTTCTCAGCCTCAGGCTCCCCTAGCATTACGCTATGTGACTATCAGGAGTATACTCCGGAGGCGGAAGGATGTCAAGTCCGGCTGACGGAACTTCCGGCCGGTGGCGATACGAAGGCTTCTGAAAATCCCGATGCTCTGGCCTCTTCGCGGACAGGGTCTGTCCCGGGGCGGACGTCAAGTCCGAATCCGGGCGGACCCTGTCCGTGAAGGGACAGACATGGGATTTCAGAAGGTTGGAGTAAAGAAATAGTCAGTTGATAAAAAATAAATAAAAAGAGTATTGGCTCCTTGAGGTATAATGATTTCGACGAAAAAAACAAAACCGAAAGGAGTACCAATACTCATGGATATTATAACATTAATCAAGGTTCTTGTCAGCGGGTTGTTAGATGCGGAAGAAGATTTTTTGGAACATTTGGATACGTTCTCTGCATTTGAAGAGACTGTGCATGAATTAACGGATAAGATGGCTGCGGATTTTCTTGGACTGGCTCTGACGAATGCGGATAAGCTGATTCGGGAAAGCGGGAAGCGAAAAAGCAGTTATACCATACAGAGAAGGCGGCAGCGGACTTTGATTTCCAGCGCAGGCGATATCACATTCACACATACGCTGTATAGGGATAATAAGGGCAGGACACGGTGCCTGCTGGATGAACTGATCCGGCTTCCGGAACGGGAAAGGTTCACGCCTGTTGCAGAAGCGAAAGTGTTAAATGAAGCAGAAGCCCATTCTTATCAGCATGCGGCAGAGTCGATAAAGACAAACGGACAGACCATTACAAAAACAACGGTCATGAATAAAGTACACTCTATTGAAAAAGAGATTCCGGAAATGGAAGAGCTGCCAAAGGAAAAGAAAGCGTGCGAATATCTCTATATCGAAGCGGATGAAGATCATATCCACCGACAGGCGGATGGAAAAGAGCAGGGGTGTTTTATGGGAAAGCTGGTCTATCTTTTTGAAGGAAAAGAAGAGGCTGGAAACGGCAGGAGAAAGCTGGTCTCGCCGTTTTATTTTGGCGGGCTTTACGCAGGGACGGCTCAAAATGCTGCTCTGTGGGAAGAGGTGGATACCTACATCCGGGAACACTATGACCAGGATGCTTTGAAATGTGTCTATATCAATAGCGACGGGGCCAGCTGGATTCGGGCTGCTGTAAACTATGTGGGAAAGAGTAAGCTTGTGGCAGACCGGTTCCACCTGATGAAATATATCAACCGCGTGGCGCGGTACACACCGGAGGAGGAGAATCTGACAAAAGGCAGGTTTTATAAATACATTTACAAGAATAAACTCCTGGCGGCGAAGAAGCTGCTGACACGGATCAAAAGCCATTGCGCCGGAAGTGAGCGTGCCGTGGAAGAATGCCGGACTTATCTGACTGGAAACTGGGAGTCTATCCAGCGTGCGTTTCATGACAGGCATGTATTGGGATGCAGCGCGGAAGGTCATGTGAGCAGTGTATATTCCGAGAGAATGAGTTCCCGTCCGATGGGATGGAGCGAGACAGGCACAGACCGTATGTGCAGGCTGAGATGCTTTATACGGAACTATGGACGCGAAAAGGTAGTTGAACTGGTGAATTACCGCCGGGAACGGGAACTGTCAGCTATGGCTATGGAAGCAACGGGAACAGACGGAATGATTGATGAGCCGCAAAGGAAGCGATATACCCAGAAACAGAAGGAAGTCCAGAGATACGCGGAAGCCCTGCATGGAACGATTACCCGGAATTCTACGGTACGAAAGATCCTTGCTATCAGGGAGCAGATTGGAAATATATAAACTTGAAAAAACGAACTCTCAGCTGTATGATTGAGAAAATGAGTCCGGAACCATTTTGCTTTAGGAACACTCTCTTTCATATCAACTGACAATTCGTTTACTTCATC
>NZ_NFLI01000023.1 GCF_002160825.1 Lachnoclostridium sp. An131 | reverse complement strand
GCATAACCTTAACTTTTCAATATTCAATTTTTAAAGCAGCCACCGAAAGATGGTTTCTTTGTCATGCGATCAAGGGAATGGATACCCTCTACTTTTCATTTTCAATCTTTCATAACAGCATTCATCTCCTTTTCGTTTTCATTATTTTGGATTTATCCTATCTATCTAAACCATTACATACAATGATTACAGATTACAACGCCGCATTTTCCTCAATCCAGCTCTGAACGTGATCCGCTATCACATCGTTATTCAAATCCTGGAACATAAAGTGGTCATTTCCGGTGATGCCTTCCTCCGGAAGATCCACGACCGTGCAGTTTCCGCCCTGCTCATTGTAGGCTTCCTCGAAGTCATAGCAGGTCTGGCGCATGGCCTGCCACATACCTGTGGCCTGAATAGCCGGATCGCCGTTGTCGATATAATCGCCAAAGTACATAGTAATCGGAATGTTCTTTTCCGCAAGCACCTGGAAGTCTGTGGAGTCTGCCGCAGGAGCTCCGCCCGGCTCAATGGCTACAATCGCCGCGATATGGTCAGTATACTGTGCCGCTGTCCAGCCTGGTCCGCCGCCCTGGGAATGTGTTACCAGAATGGCATTCTGTCCGGTCCTCTCAGAGACCTCATCGATCGCCGCGGCCACCGCCTGAGCAACCAGATCGTTGTCGAAGTCTGCGCCCATATCGGAGGTCATGCCCGTATCCGGCGTCATCTGACGGAAAAACTGATCGACGGATTCTGGATCGTTGGGGAACTGGGAGCCTTCATTGACTACGGATTCTCCATTTTCCCAGCGGCCAATGCGGAACTGTGTATACCATCTCTGATCCAGCGTCGTTGTGCTGATGGTTCCGCTGACGGAAGTCGCTCCGGCTTCTCCTCTGTGGGGCTGGTCAATCAGAAATACGCTGTGTCCCATCCGGAGGAACATGTCGGACCAGCCTTCCCGTCCGTCCGGCGTCGTCATCCAGCCCATACGGGACTGTCCGTAGCCGTGCAGAAATACCATCGGCAGTCCTGTCACATTTTCCGGGATCTGGTAAAGTACGTTCGCGTGATCTACATGGGCGGTCTGTCCTGCTCCGGTCTCCTCCCACTGGTTTTCCGGATCAAAGGTTCCTTCTGAGGTAATCGTGGTTCCTCCTGCGCGTTGAAATCAATCTGATTTGCCATGTATGCCTTTGCGGCGTCCTCCAGCGACATGTTATAGTAGCGGGTGTTCTTATCTACTTTTGCGATCTCAGCCATCTCCTCCTCTGTCAGTGCAAAGTCAAAGATATTGAAGTTGTCACGGATATGGTCTGCGTTTTTGGAGCCCGGGATAATGATGTTGCCTGCCTGTACATGCCATCTCAGGACGATCTGCGCGTTGGTCTTTCCATATTTCTGTGCAAGCTTCGTGAATACCTCTTCTCCCACAAGAGATTTATCGCCGTGTCCCAGCGGATACCAGGCCATCAGAACCATCTGATATTTTGCAAGATATGCCTTCAGCTCAGTCTGCGGATAATAGGGATGAGCTTCCACCTGGACCATCTGAGGCTTTATCTCACAGTGGTCAATCACATCCTGAATCAGCTTTTCCGGGAAGTTGGAAAGTCCGAGAGCTTTCACCTTTCCTGCCTTGTAAGCCTCCTCCATAGCATGGTAGCCTGCCAGGTAATTTCCCACCGGCTGATGAAGAATCAGGAGATCCACGTAATCCGTTCCCCGTCTTTTCAGCGTGTCCTCAATGGCCTTTGCTCCATCTTCATATTCTGTCGGCCAGAGCTTTGTCACCAGGAAAATATCCTCTCTTTTTACGCCACTCTTTCTGATGCCGCGTCCTACGCCCTTTTCATTCATGTAAGCATTTGCTGTATCTACCAGCCGGTATCCCGCCTTCAATGCCTGATATACAGACTCCTCTGCCTCCGCAGGCTTCAGAAGAAAGGTTCCGATTCCCTCCATCGGCATCTTTATTCCATTATTTAAAACTGCATATTCCATAACAGGGTTCCTCCTTCTTTTCTGTTTTCATGGTCTCATTATAAATAACCTTCTGACAATACAGAATACCCGATTAGTTTTTCAGCATTTACCTCCTGGTTTATAGTGTGCTGTCACAGAGCTTCTTTCGGTTAAACATTTTCGCGATAGCAGGATTTCCATAATCCATGATTTCACTGCAACCCAGATCCAGGATTTCAATGGCCTTTTTGTCTGCCTCTGACAGGCTGAAATCCCAGATATCAAAATCCTCTTCCATATGCTCCGGAACGCTGCTTCTTGTCACTACGCTGACCTGACGTTCAATATTCCAGCGAAGTGCCGTCTGCGCAGCGCTTTTTCCGTATTTCTTTCCGATCTGTCTGAGCACCTTATTGGAAAAGATTTGTTTCAGGCCCTCGCACAACGGCGCCCAGGCCTGAGGCTGTACGCCAAATTCTCTCATAATGCGCAGCGCTTCCTCCTGATGATAAAAGGGATGGAGCTCGATCTGGTTTACCATGGGCATAATCTCGCTGTTCATGCAGAGATCTGTCAGGCGCTCCGGGCTGAAATTGCTGACCCCGATGGCGCGGACCCTGCCCTCCAGGTACAGCTTCTCCAGAGCGCGCCAGGCTCCGTAATAATCGTTGTAGGGCTGATGGATCAGATACAGATCGATATAATCCAGCCCCAGCCGCTTTAAGGACTGTTCAAAGGCTTTTTCTGCCGCTGCCTCTCCAGCGTCCTGGATCCACAGCTTCGTGATGACGAACAGCTCTTCCCTGCAGACCATTCCGTCCTTCACTGCTCTCTTCAGCGCCGCCCCCACGGCTTGTTCGTTTCCATAGGAGGCTGCCGTATCGAACATCCGGTATCCGGACCGGACCGCCTGAAGCACGCACTGCCCGCATTCCTTCGAATCCTTCATCTGCAGAACTCCAAATCCCAGAAGCGGCATCGAAACTCCGTTTTTTAACACAATCTCATCCATTTTTATATCCTCTTTTCCTTGCTTCCGCTTTCATGGTACTGTAAAATAAAAAGGAAGTAAAATACTGTTTCTGCAATTGTTTATAACTTGAACGCATACTCCGAATGACAGCAGCCTGCCGGAATTCCTGTGAAGGAGGACCGGAACGGCTCAGAAACTTTTGGAGACTTAAAGGAGAATGCTTTATGATCGAGATCCATTTATTTGAACAGCTTGTGGCCTTTGCCGATCACGGCACCCTGTCTGCGGCCGCGGAGGAGCTTCATATATCCCAGCCCGCCTTAAGCCGTTCCATGCAGCGCCTGGAGGATGAGCTTGACGTAAAGCTCTTTGACCGCCAGAA
Organism: Lachnoclostridium sp. An131; assembly: GCF_002160825.1. Taxonomy (GTDB): domain Bacteria; phylum Bacillota; class Clostridia; order Lachnospirales; family Lachnospiraceae; genus Laedolimicola. Next base: position 40,518 of record NZ_NFLI01000023.1, on the reverse strand, counting down.
AAGCAGGCTTACTCTCAATGAAAACGGAGAGCTTACTGTGCAGTACGCGAGGAATCTGCTTCTTCAGGAAAGCTCCATGATCGACCAGATTCGGGCCTTTGACCGGAAAAAGCGGACTATTTCTCTGGGGTCCTGCGCCCCGGTCCTGGTTCCCGAAATCGTCTCCCTGCTCTCTCAGCTTTACGAGGGCATGACCATTTCCGCAGAGATAACCGGCGATCCGAATCTCTTAAACCAGCTGCAGGAAGGCCGATATCAGCTTGCCATTCTCCACGAAAAGCCGGACGAAGAAGAATTCTGTTCCTGCCCGGTGGCCAGCGAGCATCTCTATGTCTTCCTGCCACCGGCACACCCGCTCGCAGATGCCGATGGAGTCTGCCTGAAGGACCTGGACGGGCAGACCTTTCTTCTCTATTCTCAGATCGGCTTCTGGGACGGCCTGTGCCGCCGGAAAATGCCAAACGCCCGCTTTCTCATGCAGCAGGAAATAGAGGTGCTCGGAGAGCTGGTCGCCAATTCTGCTCTTCCTGCCTTCACGACAGATTATGTGATGAGACAGTCAGACTATAAATCAGACCGGGTGGCCGTGCCGATTCTCGATGAAGAGGCGAATGTCACCTATTACTGCGCCTGTGTGAAATCAGAGAGAGCCCGTTTCCGCCCTGTATTCCGACATTACAGGAAGGATTGATGACTTGATTTCGGCATAGGTGGACAAGTGGTAATACGCTCAGCGCACCGACGCTGCTGTTGTGGCACGAATAAAATTTCCTGTTAAATGAAAAAAGGTTTACAATGGTGCCGTAATAGGAAAACTCCTCTGGCGCAGACACCGGCTTAGCTGTGAATCTTCAGGCTGTGCAGCATTTTTGCAAATCCCGGATCGTCATGGTTTACAATCTCGCTGTGTCCCAGATCGAGCTTCGCAATCTCTGCCATATCCTCATCGCTGAGTTTAAAATCCCAGATATTCATGTTCTGTTCCATACGTTCTTTGTGTACGGACTTCGGAATGACCGTCACACCTCTCTGGACATTCCAGCGCAAAGCCACCTGAGCCGCGCTCTTTCCATACTTTTCCCCTATCTTTGTCAGAACCGGATGTGTGAAGATGCCATGATTGCCTTCAGCAAAAGACCCCCAGGCTTCCGGATGTACGCCGTACTCCTTCATGAGAGCCAGCGCGTTTTCCTGCTGGAAGAAGGGATGCAGCTCTACCTGATCTACCGCAGGCTTCACCTCTACCGTCTCGCAGAGATCCGCCAGGCGTGCCGGATAGAAATTGCATACGCCGATGGCACGGAGCGTTCCCTCCTTATATGCCTCTTCCATGGCACGGTATGCGCCGATGTAATCGCCCATGGGCTGATGGATCAGATACAGATCCAGATAATCCAGTCCCAGCTTGTCAAGAGAGGTCTGAACCGCCTTTTTGGCGGACTCATAATCTGCATCCTGCACCCAGAGCTTTGTCGTAATAAACAGTTCTTCCCGGGGAACGCCGCACTTTTTGATGGCAGCTCCCACTGCAGCCTCATTCATATAGGCGGCCGCGGTATCAATCAGCCGGTAACCGCTTGCGACAGCGTCCAGAACCGCCTGCTCGCACTGTGCCGGATCCGGCACCTGAAATACTCCAAAACCTTCCAGAGGCATTTCTACGCCGTTATTTAAGGTTACATACTCCATGATAATTCCTCCTTAAAATCCCCAGACGCCGGTGTACAAAGGGTAACCGCCCTGATACACCGGTGCTGTTATTTTCCCTTACATGTCATATGGTAGGACATTTCTCTGTAGAAGTAAAATGCCGATATTGCAGAAGCCTATAACTTTAACGCATACTCAATTTGCAGCTGCCGGACCCGGAGCTACTCTTCTGCCACCGGAATTCCCGTCTGCTTCAGCACGTCCGTTACCCAATGAACCGGGATAATCGTCAACGCTTCTTTCACTTCCTCTGCCACATCCATCAGATCGTCTTCATTCTCCTCCGGAATAAACACCTGCTTCACACCGGCGCGTTGGGCAGCCATCAGCTTTTCCGGCAGGCCGCCTATAGGCATAACCGCTCCTCTTAAGGATACTTCACCAGTCATCGCGTACTCCGGATTGACGCGGGTTCCGGTCACAAGGGAGGCCAGAGCTGTCGTCAGCGTAATTCCAGCGGACGGGCCGTCCTTGGGCACTGCGCCTGCGGGCACGTGGATATGCAGATCGTGGCTGTCAAACTGATCCGCGTACTCTGGAAACAGCGCCTTTACCAGGCTGACCGCAATCTGGACAGATTCCTTCATCACATCTCCAAGCTGTCCGGTGATTATGACCTTTCCGTTTCCTTTCGTGAACATGGTCTCAATAAACAGGATTTTCCCGCCGGCCTGGGTCCATGCAAGACCGGTTACAATTCCCGGATTTTTGGCCTCCAGAATATGGTCGTGCCGAATGGGCGCCATCTCCAGAAGGCCGCGCAGATCCTTGGTATCTATCTCTACCGATTTCTGGCTGCCGCTTACGATTTTCACGGCCGCCGCACGACACAGGGAATCCAGCCGGTTTTTCAGGCCTCTGACACCTGCTTCCATGGTATAGTCCGAGATCACAGACTCCAGGGCCTCATCGGTGAGCGTCAGCTCTTCCTTCTGGATACCCGCTTTCTGCATGGCCTTTGGAAGGAGATGCTTTCTTGCGATCTGGAACTTTTCCACCGCAGAATAGCCGGGGAAGGAAATCACTTCCATACGGTTTAAGAGCGGCTCCGGAATCGTGTCTGTCGTGTTTGCAGTGCATACAAAAAACACATCCGACAGGTCATAGGGCACATTCATATAGTGATCCGTAAACGTGGCATTCTGCTCCGGGTCCAGCACTTCCAGAAGAGCGCTGGACGGATCCCCGCCGTAATCGCGCACCAGCTTGTCCACCTCATCCAGCACTACGACCGGATTGGAAGCGCCGCTGCGCTTGATGCCGTCCATGATCCTGCCCGGCATGGCTCCGATATAGGTGCGCCGGTGTCCGCGGATCTCCGCTTCATCCCGGATACCGCCCAGGCTGATCCGGACATATTTGCGCTTCAGCGCCTTTGCGATGCTCTGTCCGATGCTGGTCTTTCCGGTTCCAGGCACTCCTACAAAGAGCAGGATAGAGCCTGACTGCTTTTTATTCAGCGCCATCACCGCGATCTGCTGGATGATACGCTCCTTCGTCTTTTTCAGTCCAAAATGCTCATCGTCCAGCACCTTCCGGGCGGCCTCCAGATCAATATTCGGAGCCTCTTCCTTTTTCCACTGAAGGCTTGTCACAAAATCCAGATAGTCATAAAGCATGCCGTATTCATGGCTGTCCTGCCCTTCCTGCTTCATGCGGTTCAGCACTTTTTCTGCCTCTGCCTTTGCGGTCTCGTTCATGCCGCTCTCTTGAATTTTCTGTTCAAATTTCCGCACGTCCGTCACATTCTCCGGATGCATCTTGTCCAGCTCATTCTGCAGGAAATTCATCTGCCGTTTAATAGCCTGCTCCCGGTAGATTTCCTCGTTGGACTGCTGCTGGGCGGTCTTTGCCTCATTGCTGACCTTGTAAAGCTCCAGGGATTCATAAAATGCCTTTTCGATCATTTCGGTCCGTTTTGCGACGGAGTCCTCTTCCAGAATCGCATACTTTTCTTCCACTGTAATCTGCAGAAGGGCGGACGTAAACGTAATGAGCTCATTCATATTTCTCCAGCGCATCACATAGTTTCTCATTCCCATCTGCTGCTGGTTTTCCTGAAGAGAATTCAGCAGCGCGGAACGCATCTTCTGGAAGCGTCCCTTCAGCTCCTCCGGATCAATGTCCTCGATATCCGGACGCACGCGCATTTCCAGCTCAAAAATCCTGCCGTTTACCCGGACAGAATCCAGGCTCACGCGGCTGCTTGTGTGAATCAGAGCCCACTCTCCGTCTATGCTCTCCACCGTTCCCCGGGTAGCAATCGGATAAATGTCGTCAGCAGTAACCTCGCCCTCTTCTTTGTTATGCTTCAGCATCAGGAACAGAACCTTGTCCCCGGCGCTTACCGGCCTGTCGGACAGCCCGTTCAGGTAATCCACCTGGAAATAGCAGGATACGTCCGGTAGTGACAAGCCGTTATAATATGTAATGTAAATCATGAATCTTCCTCCTTGTCTTTCTCCTCTGTTCTCTTTTTATGTCTCCCCTCATCCGTTTCCGGTTATTTTTCATTTTTAAAAAGCAGAGCCAGGGAATTCCTCTCCTGCCGGCTCTGCTTTTTTGCAGCGCCTGTATGCCGGGTGAATTTTTCTCTCTGCATACCAGCGCTGAACCTGTGTCTGAATCCATATGGAACCTCATGACGGCTCCCTGCCCTGAAGCCTACTTCAGTGCCGCTCCATCCTTAAAGGCGTTTCCTACCCGTTCTCCCAGGCGGTAATAGCCTGCGTGCACGGTATCAAAAATAATGGGACTGAATTTCTCCAGGCTGAGCTCTCCATCCTCACCGAGAACACGTTCGTCGATGCTGACGTTCACGATCCTTCCCAGGTATTTGCCTCCGTCAATCACCTTCTTCAGTCTGCACTCCAGGGTCAGCGGAAGCTCATTGATGATCGGCGCATGAACAAACTCGCTTTCTGTCGTCGTGAAGCCGGCCTTTTCCATCTTTTTTTCCTCTTTTCTTCCGGATACCAGACCCACATAATCGCATGCCGTCATATGCTCCGCGTCAGCCACGCTTACGGTAAACGCTTTGTGAAGCATAATATTGTCCGTCGTCTTATGGCTTGACATGTCAATGATAATCTCATCTGCTCCGACGATTCCGCCCCAGGCCGCATTCATGGCGTTAGCCTTTCCGTTTTCGTCATAAGTGCCGATAATCATAACCGGCTGGGGATATAAATAGGGTTTTGCTCCAAAATTTTTTCTCATAATGGTCTCTCCTTACTTTCATATCATTTTCTTCACATCATTTTTGTTTACATAATAATATTATGTCTTTCTCTCCGGAAAGTCCAATGCCAATCCGGCAGAGCGTTATAATCTGTACGCATACTTGCGCATACTCTTTCCGCCCTCAGCCGGCATATACCGCAGGATTACCCGTGCATCTGCTTTTTCCTGTCCGTACTTTTACCTGCGGCGCGCAGCGCCCTCGCCAGATAATGTCCGATCCATACAAAAAGTCCCATGACTGCCAGATAATCTGCAAAAAACAAAATCAGCGGCTCCTCAAAATCAAAGAACGCGAAGGCAATCTGCAGGAGCATGTAAGCGCCAATCTGCCGCCGGAAAAAAGCGAATACGCCGTATCCCGCAATCAGAATTCCGATTGCTCTCAGAAGCCAGTCCCGGCGCAGTGAGGGTGCAGCGGCAGCACGGCCTGCCATTCCCATCATCATATTCCAGTGGAGGCCCAGATGCAGGGACATCAGTACAAAGCCCCAGTACGCTGCAAGCATGTGAAGGGTCCGCGCCCAGCCCCAGCCGCCCTGGATCGGCAGGAAGTCAAAGACATACCGGGACATTACGATTCCACTCACCATGGAAGATATCATACAGATCAGAACCAGAAATACCAGAGCCGTCTGCGCAATACGAAAAGGGGGGTACTTCCCTTTCAGAAGGTGCGCGGTCCATTTCCGGTTTAGGATATGGTGAACCACAAATGCAGCAAACATCCCCACGCCAAGCCACTCGTGTTCTTCTCTTCCAATCAGCTCAAAGGCCATCAGAAGCATCAGAAGAACTGTCATGAGCAGATCCACGATGATTTTGATTCTGACCTGTTTCGGCATTTTTTTGTTCATACCCTGCTGCTCCCGGATCTTTTTAATATCCAAGCTCTTCAAGCCAGTCCGCGATGTCATCCGTCAAATCCTCTCTTTTTTCGATACTGTTCTGTCCGGCATGTTCTGCAGAAGCAGGGCGCTGGTAAGCGCCGCCTGCTTCTGCAGATATTACCTGAAGGTTTATAGGGGACTTTTTTCCCTATGGCTACAGTATAAAAGAAACAGAAAGGATTTAGAAGTTTCTATTAGTTTTGGAGTATGAACCTCCAGGCTTTCACTTTCATCCCAAAGCCGCAGTTTTTCAGAATGTCAAGTGATGCACAGTTATTTTTTGATATATTTTGAATCTGAATCTGGAATACCTTCGTTGTCCGAAACATATCTTTCCACTCTCATGTGAAGATCATATTTTTCCCGAAGAGCGGCAATGGTACTCATCATGGAAGAGGCATGATGAACATCAAGGGACTCTTGATCTTTCCAGCTGTCAATCAGCAGAACTGTTTCGGGATCGTTCATCGGAAAAAAGTAGTCGTACCTTTCATTTCCGGCTTCTGCCCGAATCAGGCCGGCTGTTCCGCTGTGTTCCATTTCCTCGGCAAATTTGCGGGCGCTGCCATTTTTCCCAGTATAATAGAGATTCATAGTAATGCTCATGGTTCTTTTCCTCGCTGTCTTTATTTTTTTACATCCAGCAGCTTAACGCCCTCTTCTGGATTGCGGTCGATTGCGCCGACAATCCTGTGGGGGACATACGGCTCCTCCAGATAAGCGATGTCTTCAGCCGTAAGCCTGACGGCAAATGCCTCTGCGGCATCGTCAAAGTGGGACGGCTTGGTAGCTCCGATAATGGGGGACGTCACACCTTTCGCCCACTCCCATGCCAGAGCGATCTGCTGCATTTTGACGCCGTACCTTTCCGCAAGAGTATGGACTCTGCGGACAATCTCCATATCCTGTTCCTGAGTGCTGTCATATTTTCCCATGGCTGCCCGGTCCGTTCTGCTGCGGATGGAGTCAGAGTTCCACTCAGGCCGGGTCAGATGCCCCGCTGCCAGCGGGCTGTATGGCATGAGAGAGACATTCATCTGGCGGCAGATGGGAATCAGCTCCCGCTCGTCCTCCCGGTAGAGAAGATTATAGTGATTCTCCATTGCTGCAAACTGTGCCCAGCCATTGTCTCTTGCGGCAAGCTGCATATTGTAGAACTGATAGCCATACATAGCCGACGCACCGATAGCGCGAACCTTCCCGGCTGTCACCAGATCGTTCAGCGCTTCCATTGTTTCCTCAATGGGTGTGTCATAGTCAAACCGGTGAATGATGTACAGATCAAGATAATCGGTGCCAAGCCGCTTCAGGCTTCCGTCAATCTCGCGGTGGATGGCCTCTGAGGAGAGACGGCCGGGATTAAAGTAGACCTTGGATGCGATGACTACTTTATCTCTTGAAATATTTTTCCTGACTGCCCGGCCCAGGTATTCCTCACTGGTGCCTTCCGAATAGCCGTTAGCGGTATCAAAGAAGTTAATGCCCAGGTCTAAGGCGTGCTTTACGATTTTCTCAGTTTCGGCCTCGTCCACTGTCCAGTCGTGGAGTGTTCCGGCCTTTCCAAAGCTCATGCAGCCTACACAGAGCTTTGATACCTCTATCTCTGTGTTTCCTAATTTCGCATATTCCATATTGATTGACGCCTCCTTAAGGTTCCGGCAGCAGCTGCCGGATACAGTAATATGCAATTCATGAATTGTCGTCTGTGCAGCAGAAAGTTCACTTTCTCTTTTCTGACATCGTGTCAGCGATATTATTATACAGCTTTTCTGACACTGTGTCAACAATGGCTTTTGTAAATTCAGAAAGGTTCTGTCTGCAGATAAGCTTCTGCCTGTCTGCCATCTCAAAAGCTTATAATCCCTGCCGCGTTCAGAAAGACAATGATTCCGCCCAGCAGAATCCGATACCAGCCAAATACCTGAAAATCATGCTTTCGGATATACCCTAACAGGAAATGAATTACTGCCATGGACACCAGGAAAGCAGACACCATCCCTGCGAGCAGAGCCAAAAGCTCTGCCTGGGTGAAGGAAAGTCCATACTGCAGGATCCGCAGAAGGCTCGCGCCGAACATGACCGGTACCGCAAGATAGAAGGTAAACTCCGAAGCTGCGGTCCTGGATACGCCGAGCAGCAGGGCTCCCACAATCGTCGCGCCGGAACGTGAGGTTCCCGGAAATACAGCTGCCAGAAGCTGAAAGACACCGATCACCAGTACGGCCGGAACCGTAAGCTGATCTACAGAGGTCATCACCGGCTTTTTTCCTTTGTTCCATCTCTCAATCACAATCATGGCAATCCCAAAAAGGATTAGCGCTGCAGCCACGGGAAGGGGATGATAGAACAATTTCTCAAAAATGCTGTCAAACAGGATTCCGGCGACGGCCGCAGGAATACAGGCCAGACAGATTTTTCCCCACAGGACCAGCTTCTCCTTTTCCAGCACAGGCTTCTTTCTATCCTGAAGCTGCAGGGGAAAAAGCCGTTTCCAGTACAGCAGCGCAACCGCCAGAATTGCTCCAAGCTGTACCACTACCAGAAACAGCTGAACGAAGTCCGCGGAAGCTCCCAGGCCCACGAACTCATTCAGCAGGATCATATGTCCAGTGCTGCTGACAGGCAGCCATTCCGTAATTCCTTCCACAATGCCAAATAAGACTGCTCTTAAGATTTCCATCCTATCCCCTTCCTTTCCTTCTGGCTGAACCCGTTCTGACAGTCCCCGCCTCCCCGCTCAGCTCCATCCTAAGCCTTCGTGCATGGCGTTCTCTTTCTGTCTCATAGACCGCCTCCACCTTCCGGGCAAAGCTTTCCGCTGAAAAGGGTTCCGCTGAATCTGCAGCTGCCCGGCGCATTTCCTCCTTTTCCGTCTGGGGCAGGCTCAATAATATTCTCCTATCTGCTCATGGGGAATCATTCCGGTAAAAATCACGCTCGCCTCTATCCCCAGCAGACTCACCTGTTTTTCCAGCTCTCTCCGGTGCGGCCCGTCCCCCGCAATCATCAGCACCGTTCCTTTCCCCTGCGTTTTCTTGTGGCAATACAGAAGCTCCTCTATGCTTTTTTCTTTTGCCAGCCTTCCCACATACAGAAGCACTGCGGTCTCAGAATCTATGGAATATTTCGCCCGGATTTTCTCTCTCCAGAAGGGATTCCTGTACCGGGCATACTCTGACAGCTCGACTCCGGAAGGAACCACGTAGACAGGGCACGATACCCCGTATTCCTCCAGAAGTCCTTTTGTCTTTTCGCTGGGCGCAATCATTGCCGATACCCGTTCGGAAAATCCGAGCATCGCTCTGCGGACGAAGGCCCTTCCCCACTCCCTGCGCGGGGAAAAATAATGGGTATATTCTTCATAAACCGTGTGGCAGGTATGTACGACAGGAACATCCAGCTGAGCCGCAAGACGTCTTGCCGCAGGGAATGTGGAAAATTCACACTGGGAATGAATGATATCCGGTTTCCACTCCAGCAGCTCCTCCTTGCAGCAGATGGCCGCGGGAATTTTGACTCTCGCCTGCGGATAGACGCAGCCGGCCCCGACAGACGCCATATAAATTACATCGTTTTCTTCATGAGAATGGCATGTGCCGGATAAGGTCAGAATTTTTACCTCATGTCCTCTTTTTCTCAGTTCTCTGTCCAGTGTAAGCACAGACATTACCACGCCGTTGACCACCGGATAATACCAGTCTGTTGTAATCAATATTTTCACTTCCGTTCTCCCCAATCTGTTTTCTTTCATGCCGCAGGCCGCGGTGCAGGCGGTCTTTCAGGAAAGCTCTTCCATCTGGTAGATTTCATTCAGGCGCATTCCGGTAAGAAAAAGGCTGTGTTCCTCTGCCAGCCTTCTTCCTGCCGCCGTCAGATCACGGCATCTGCCAGAGCATACCATGTCCAGTCTCGCCCGGAACTCCTCGGCATTTTCTGCTTTAAACACATGTATGTTTTCCCGGAGCCAGCCGTCATAGACCGGAATTCTTCTCACGATCACGGGAACCTTGCAGGAGAGCGCCTCCAGCACCACGATGCCCTCCGTTTCCTCCTGGCTGCAGAACAGGAAGGCGTCCGCTCCGCAGTAAGCGTCCTTCAGCTCCCGGCGATCCACATAGCCCGCAAAAATCACATTTTCCGGCTTTCTGCGGACTGCTCTTTTCACATCCCGCGGAACGGCCCACCAGCTTCCGCCTCCAAACCAGACAAACATGGTATCCGGCATTTCCGAGGCAATCTGAAGGAAATCAAAAATCCCCTTCCTGCGAATCAGATGTCCCGCGGAGATAACGGCCTTCCTTCCCTCCGGTATTCCGTATTTTCTCCGAAACCGCTTTCCAGCCTCCGCATCCGGCCGGAAAAAATCCGTATCTACTCCATTGGTTATGGCATACAGAGGCTTTTTGATCCCGTAGCCTTCAAGTATTCTTCGGGAGTATTCCGTAGGCGTCAGAACAAGGTCACCCATACCGTAGCAGAAACAAAGCCATTTTTTAAAATATGGCGCCGCGAAATTGGAGCCGATAAAGGAATTTCGGAAGTCCTCCATGGTGGAATGCCCGTAATAGACCACCCTTTTCTTCTGCCTTCCGGCTACGTATGCCGCCAGCGCCGAATCTGGAAATACCGTATTGATATGTACCACATCTGCATTGCGCCAGCTGTCTGTCAGAGGCGCTCCTGTCATGCGCAGCATCTGTTCCTGGTGACAGACCGCGCTTCCCACGCCGCTCCTCTTCACAATGGAAAAGCCGCCCTTATAGATGTAGATTTTCATAATTTCCCACCTCCGTGCTTCGAGAAAGTCCCCGCAGTCCGGCTGATGCCCGTGAACACAGGCGCCGCAGCCGCAAGCCACAGAAGCAGGCAGAATACAGAAACCGCAGCTCCCAGCCGTAGGCCCGGCACCTCATAGCGGAGTTCCACCTTATGTAATCCCTTTGAGACAGGAACGCCCAGCATTCCGTCCAGATTCAGCGTTTCTGCTTCATTTCCGTCCACCCATACATGAATTCCCGCATCGTAAAAGGCGCCGAAAAACAGTATTCCGTCTTTAGAGGCCTGCATACTGCCTTTTCCATTTTCCAAATGGAGCTCATTTGCAGCCAGCTTCCGGTATATCTGGTCAAGCTGTGTCTCATCGCAGATACCCAGAAGGGCTTCCGTTCTGCTGTCTGTGAGCTCAATTCGAACGGTCCTGTCTGCGTCAGAATAACCCAGATCGAGAAAGTTGTTGTTCCAGTCGCCCTTCTTTCTCAGACTTCCGTCGATTCTTGCCTCATCCGGCTCTACTCCGCCGATCCAGAGATAGCCGTGTTCTCCGCCCTTCAGATCCACTTCAAACACGGTATCTGCTCCCGGCTGTCCCCGCAGGGCAGGTATGATCTTTGTCCGGTAAAGCGTGCCGCAGCCCATGGCAGACAGAAGATGGTTCTGTACCTCCAGGGGATTGTCCCCTGTCAGCCGGAAGCTTCTCATACTGCTGTCTGTCAGATACCCATCTGCCAGCGCCCGGGGATTTTCGTACAGATCAAAATGATTTCCGCTGTCCGTTTTCCTGTAGGGGGTCTGCAGCTGCAGATCCTTCCTGCATGCCAGATATTTTATGCCCAAAAGCATATCGGCTGCTTCTGTCCCTCCCGCATACTGAAACCGGTTTGCTCCCGTCTCAAAGCCCATCCTTTCCATCCACGCCTGCATCCTATCCGTGTTTGTGGAAGAGAACATGGAAACCCCGTTTATCTGATATAAAAGCTCCTCATTCCGTAAAACCGGGTTCACGATATCTGTCCGGTACCCTTGTCCCGTATCCTTTATGCTCATCATCTGCTTCAGCTCCTTTCCACTTATCTCATAAAGATTCCTGTTTGCGCTTCCGTCATGGCAGATGCCAACAATTCCATGAATTCCGATTTCCCAGAATATCAAAACAGCCAAAAGAAGCTCTATCCTTTTCCTTCCGGATTTTTTTACAGAGGCTGATGACGCTTCCATAAAAAGGCTGTAGTATAACGCAAGCATGCCCGCCGTTGCAAGGATCGTTCTCATGTTTCCCGTATTCACACCTACGGCGGCACAGAACAATACCGAAACGGCTCCGCCCGCTGCCGTTGCCCTCGCGTCCATTTCCATGCCTTTTCCCCAGCCCTCGGCGGCGGCCTTCAGAAGCAGAAAGATAAACAGAAAGGCAAAACGGTTTGGCATCCCGACAGGCTTGTGCAGGCCGTGAAGCAGCAGATTCAGCGCTGAAAAATGAAAGCCCGCAAAATAAAACAGCAAAAGACCTCCTAAAGCCGCTCTCTGCTGCCAGCGGATTTTCCGGTTCAGCAGATAAAGCGCCAGAAACAGGATTGCCGCACAGCCGCAGTAAAGATTGACGGCGGACTGGTCAGCGGTAGTAGCATAGGGCCAGGAATCCAGCATCAGCCGGCCCAGCTGTTCCCAGATGCTTCCATAGGTGACAGCCGGCGCAGACAGTCCTGCCTCCTTTGCTGCTGTCGTCTGTGCCACCGCAAACATGGCGGGAATCAGGATTACCGCCGCTATTCCTCCGCCCAGGACAGAGGCGCCTGCAAATTTCAGCCCTGATTTCCACCAGCCTTCTCTCCGCTTCTCCGCGCCAAACCGGGCCGCCAGATAATAAAGAACTGAAAACACACAGAGCAGAAAGCCCATATAATAATTGGACAGAATACAATATCCAAGCGCCGATATTCCCTTCCAGAAGCCTCCCGCATATCTGCTTAATTCCGCCTGCATTTTTTTCTCCTCCACACCTCTGATTTCTTATACCTGATACTACCTGCAAAAGCTAACGGAACAGAATAGAAACCTTAAACTTTTCCTAAACAAATTCTTAACTGGTTTCTGTTTTTTGTTCCTGTAACGTTTCAGAATTATGGAAAGAACAATGAAAAAGGGCTGCCTCTCTTTTTCAGAAAAGCAACCCTTTTTTTATTAGAATTCTTCATTTCTCCTTTTGTTCTGTATTTATTATAGGAGGTTCTTCCCTCTCAGCTTTCAAATACAGCTTCCAGCCAGGCGTCATACTCCGGAATCCATCCGCCTTCCGCGCCAAAGCCGTGGGGCATTCCTTCCAGCACATGGGATTCCACAGGGATCTCCGCTTCCTGAAGTGCCGCGATACACTTCTCAAACTCTCTCACGAAGGGATCTCTGGTCCCGTAGGCAAAATATGTGGGTGGCAGATCCGATGTCCGGAATTTCTCCACGTCTGTGGAAGCCACGCTGAGTCTTCCGTAAAAGGAATAAATCATGCCGCAGGCCGCCGCGTCGGCCGATACCTCATCCAGGGCGTCCGGTACATAGCTTTCATCCAGGGCGGTTCCATTTACGGTTCCGTCATAATTCAGAAGCATCTCGCCGCTTAGGATTCCGCCTGCGGAAAAGCCCATGACCGCAATGTCTTCCTCATCGATTCCATACTCATCTGCATGACTGCGGACAAAGCGCACGGCTCTCGCCAGATCAAGCGCTCCTTCTTCCTGGGTGTAGGGACGCAGCCGGTAATCCACCACAAAGCTCTGATAACCGCGTTCGCTCAAAGCCTCTGCCACAGGCGTGCCTTCATACTGATCGCTGCGGTACTGGAACGCTCCGCCCGCACAGATCAGTACGGCTCCCTTGATTTTCGTTCCTTCCGGAACCGGGAAAGTCCGCACAGTCGGACGGAAATCCGGATCATCCGCATAGCTTCCATTATTTACCGTATATTCTGTCACGGCAGGCATGTTTCCTTCTTCCCAGAGGTAAAAGGTCTGCCGGCTGCGCGGGTCTACCGATGCGCTGGCTACCGTACTGCCTGCGCCAGATTCCGGAGCATTTTCTTCCGGATCAAGCCCCAGAGATTTGGCCCATTCTGTGATACGCTCTGCCTGTTCTTCTATCCCGTCTGCCGGAATCTCCAGTCCGCTGCTCTGTACCAGCGCGCCCGGCTGAATCTGGGAAATGCTTTCCGCTGTCTGGCTGAGCAGATCTCCACTTCCTTCTGTGCCGCTGTCTTCATTTCCGCTAATCACAAAGGGAATGACGGCTTTGGCGCCGAAATCATAGGCATTCAGAAAGTCTTCCGCTGCTTCCGGCAGGCTGCCGTCCGCGCTTTCCATGCCAAGAATCACTGTCTCATAAGCTGCAAAATTTTCTACCGGATTCTCTTCCGGAGCTGCGCTGATTTCATACAGAGTTCCTCCGGTCTCCTGCGCAATCAGGCTGGCTGCATAAGCGGCGGCGTCTGTATTCTGCGCACTCTGCGCCTCCTGTCCGTCCTGCTCTTCTCCCTGAATGTCCTGACTGCTCTGCCCTTCTGCCGGCACATACGCTATCAGGACTCGGGAAACGCTGGTCTCTGAACCGCCTGCATTTTCCGTGCCGGTATTTTCAGAAGCCTCTCCGCTTTCCGCGCTTTCCATATGGTCACTCTGTTCACTGTCTCCGCTACTTCCGCTTCCCCGATTCGTTCCGCAGGCCGCCAGAAGGGCGGAAGCCATCACCAGAGCCAGAAGTAAACATATTACCCGTTTCATTCTTCTCACCTGCCGCCGTCTATACGTTTCTTACGAGACCTGCCAGATTCTCTACCACAGCAGGGTCACGGTGATTGAAGAAACAGCTTGAGCCTGTATCCAGAGCGGCGATCTGCGCCATGTCTTCCGCATCCAACCGGAAATCAAATACGTCAAAATTCTGCTCCATGCGCTCCTTTCGTACGCTCTTCGGAATACACACGATTCCTCTCTGCAGCAGCCAGCGGAGCACAGTCTGAGCGACGCTCTTTCCGTGTTTCTCCCCGATCTTCCGGAGAGTTTCATTGTGGAACAGATCGTTTTTTCCTTCCGCAAAGGGCGCCCAGCCTTCCATGACGACACCCTTGGACTGCATGTATTTCTGAGCTTCCTGCTGCTGGAAGAATACATTTGCCTCCACCTGGTTGACTGCCGGAGCCACCTCGTTAAACGCGATCAGGTCAGCCAGACGGTCCGGGTAGAAGCTGCACACGCCGATGGCGCGGACTTTTCCTTCCCGATACAGCTCCTCCATAGCTCTCCAGGCGCCATAGTAATCATTCAGCGGCTGGTGAATCAGATACAGGTCCAGATATTCCAGTCCCAGCTTATCGAGGGACTTCTGGAAAGCTGCCTTGGCCTTCTCATAGCTGGTGTCGGAGATCCAGAGCTTGGTCGTAATGAAAAGCTCTTCTCTGGGAACGCCGCATTTCTTCAGGGCGTGGCCGACTGCTTCTTCATTTCCATAGGAAGCGGCTGTATCAATCAGGCGGTAACCTGTGGAAATGGCGTCCAGCACCGCCTGTTCACACTCTGCCGGATCTTTGATCTGATAGACGCCGAATCCAAGCTGAGGCATCTTCACTCCATTATTTAAGGTTACATATTCCATAAAGCATCTTCCTTTCTCTTTTTGATTCTGGGACGGTTTATTTCTTGATTCTGGAACCGCCGAACACTTCTGACATGGGAACGGTATCCAGCATCCGGTCTATTTCCTGAAGCTCCTTTTCTGTCAGCTCCACATCCGCCGACCGGGCGTTCTCAATCAGGCGGCTGTACTTTCTGGTTCCGGGAATCGGCACGATCCACGGCTTCTTTGCCAGCATCCAGGCCAGGGAAATCTGTGCAGGCGTCGCGTCCTTCCGGTTTGCAAGCTCTTCCAGATAATGCAGAAGCTCCTGATTCTTATCGATGCCCTCTGCGGAAAACTGGGGCATCACACTGCGGTAATCTGTGCCCGCCGCAAATTTGGACTCTTTGTTGTATTTGGCGGACAGGAAACCGTTTGCCAGCGGGGAAAAGGCTACAAAGCCGATCTGAAGCTCTTCCAGAACCGGGAAAAGCGCTTCATAATCCCGGTACATCATAGAATACCGGTTCTGTACGGCTGTCACCGGGCATACCGCGTGGGCTCTTCTCAGCGTTTCCTCATCTGCCTCGGAGATTCCCCAGTGTGTGATCTTTCCGGCGTCAATCAGCTCCTTCATGGCCCCGGCGGTCTCCTCTATCGGCACAGTCCGGTCGATTCTGTGAATGTAGTACAGATCCAGATGATCGGTCTGCAGGCGTTTCAGAGAACCCTCTGCCGACTTCTTTATGGTCTCCGGCCGACCGTCCGGGATCAGCGGCTTGTTGACCTCCGCAGAGGTCTCGTCAAACCGGATGCCGCATTTGGATGCCAGCACAATCTGATTCCGGTACGGCTTTAAGGCCTCCCCCAGCAGTTCCTCATTGTCGTGGGGATTCTCCGGCGTTCCATATACCTCTGCCGTATCAAAAAAGGTATATCCGGTATCGATTGCCTGGGATAACAGCTCCGTCATCTCTTTCCGGTCAGCGGCTGGGCCGTAGGCGTGGCTCATCCCCATACAGCCAAGTCCCACTGCCGATACTTCCAGATCTTTTCCTAAAATACGTTTTTTCATTTCTGTTTCACCTCAAACTCTTAAATGGATTTTCCGGCTTCATACGCTTCCTGAAAGGCGGGCGTATCCCTGACCTCTCCCTTCTGATAGACGCCCTCTCCACAGATCTCTCCTCTGACGCGGGCGCCCGGAAGGCAGTCGGCAAAGCCTCTCATAGCGTCAAATGTCCGTTCCATCGCGTGCCGGCCTGCCGCAGCTGTGGCGATAAACCAGAGATCCTTATTCCGGATCTCCGTGTAGCGAGGCAGCGTCCGGTCTATCATGGTCTTCAGCTGTCCGTCCATGGAATAAAAGTACACTGGAGTCGCCAGAACCAGCACATCCGCCTGTACCATCTTATCCAGAAGCTCTGTCATATCATCCTTCTGCACACAGACGCCTTTTCCTTTGCAGCCGTAGCAGGCCATGCAATAGCCTATCTTCAGGCTGCGGAGATCCACCTTTTCCACCACATTGCCTGCCTCCTCGGCTCCCTTCTGAAACTGTTCGCAGAGTATGTCAGAGTTGCCTCCTTTTCGGGGACTGCCTGACAGAATCAATACCTTTTTGCTCATAATCTCTTTCCTTCTTTCACTTTTTTAATTTCTGCTGTCTGATATGTATCAGCTACAGGCCAAGCCCTGCCGCCCAGGAGCTGATCTCCTCTTCCGCACCGGCCACCTCGCTTCTGGAGATGCTTAAGCCGTCTTCCCGCACCTCCGCATCAGGCTGAAGCTCCGCGATGGTGTTTACCGTATTGGAAAATCCGCTGCCGCCGTGGGCCGTAAAGGGAATGATGGTCTTTCCTGAGAAATCATATTCTTCCAGGAAGGTATAAAGCGGCATCGGCATATCGCCCCACCAGTTTGGAAAGCCCAGAAGAATCGTGTCATACTGGTCCAGATTTTCGATCTGTGTGGAAAGCTCAGGACGGGCGTCTGCATCCTGCTCTTCCGCCGCCTGATCGACCAGCGGTTCGTGATCCAGCGGATATTCCTGTGCCGTCTCAATGCGGAAGATATCTCCGCCGACTGTCTCCTGAATCACATCTGCCATATACTGCAGATTTCCAAGGACTTCTCCATCTCTCACGACGATGCTTGCGCCGGCCACCGCATCGACGCCCTCTGTATCCACATCCTCAGGAACGGAGAAATACGCAATCAAAACATGCTCATCCGATTCCTGCGCGCTCTCCTGGCTGTCCGCAGACTTTTCTTCGGCTGCGTCAGCTTCCTGCTCTCCGCTTTCTTCCGCGGTCTGCTGTTCCTCGGTCTCTGTGCCTTCCTCGGTCTCTGTGCTTTCCTCCGTCTCTGCAGTTTCCTCCTGTACGGTCTCCGCCGACGCCTCTTCGCTGCTTCCGCAGGCTGCAAGTCCCATTGTCATCGCCAGTGTTAGCAGCATTGCAAGTGTTTTCTTCTTCATTTTCTTCATCTCTCTTTCTTTTTCTTTGTATGTATGTCTCAGTTTCTGTATGGAATTAATAGCATTCCTGAAAGATTTCCAGAATTTCCTGCGACTCTGTCTTCCGGTAGGCTCCCGGGGAGAAGCGGCAGGAATCCGCAATCTGTTTCAGCTGTTTTTTGTCTGTCACACCAAGCTCCCGAAGGGTGGTCGGCAGCCCCACCTCCCGGATAAAGTCCGCAAGCGCGTCGATTCCCGCCCGTGCAAGCTCTTCCCTGCTCTTTCCTTCAGGAGAAATACCCCACACGTTTTCTGCGAACCGTGTGAATTTGACGAGTCCGTCCCGGTAAAGATGCCGGTAGTAAACCGGATGCAGCACAGCTACGCTGCGGCTGTGGCTGCATCCCGTGTAGGCCCCTAGCTGATGCGCCATCAGATGACAGGTAAAATCGCATTTCTTTCCCAGCTTAATCAGCCGGTTTTCCGAAAGGGTGGAATCCCAGAGCAGGTTGCTTCTGGCTGTGTAATCCTCCGGGTTCCGGACTGCCTGCCTGAGATTCCGGATGATGTTCCGCATCAGTGCCTCGGATATCTCATCCGACACATTCTGCTCATCCGGTTCGCTGAAATAGGTCTCCATGATATGGGAAAGGCTATCGAAAGCCCCTGATACCATCTGCTCCTTTGGCAGGCTGAAGGTGTACGCCGGGTCCATCAGGGCGAATTCGGGATTGCATCTGGGATAATCATATCCTGTCTTGATCTTTCGCTTCTCATTGGTGATGACAGCGGCTCCGTTGCACTCGCTTCCGGTTCCTCCGGCTGTGACGATGACGCCCACAGGCAGCGGTTCAAAATCCACGATGCCCCTTCTGGCCCAGTAATTCTCCCAGGGTTCGCCGCCGCACCGGGCCGCGAGAGCCACCGCCTTGCTGCAGTCCATGACGGAGCCTCCGCCGATTCCCAGGATCATTTCCGCACGGCTTTCATTTGCCAGGCGGGTGCCCTCCAGTACCTTTTCGTAGGTGGGGTTTGGCATGATTCCGGAGAATTCCACGACATTTTTTCCTTCCTTCATCAGGATACTTAGAACCTCGTCATAGATCCCGTTCTTTTTCACGGAACCCTCCCCGTACGCCATCATCACCGTGCTGTACTCCTTCACCAGACAGGTCAGGAATTCCCTGACGCATCCCCGGCCGAAGTAGACCTTGGTTCCGTTCTCATAGATAAAATTGTTCATATTTTAAGCTTCCCCCTGACTGCTGTCGAGCTGCGCCTGCCAGAAGGCAATGGCGTCATCGATCCACCCTTCCGCAGAAGTCCCGATTCCCAGACCGAATCCATGCTGCAGATCGGGATAATGGTGAAATTCCGTCTCAACTCCCGCTTCGCTTAGGTTCGCAATTCTCTGCTCCATGGTATGCCAGTTGGCAATGCCGTCGTTTTCTCCCACACAGGCATAGGTGGGCGGGTCGTTTTCTGTATAATCCGTGTGCCCTGTATACTGCATAATGACTGCACCCGGCCGCGGAAGCTCCGCTCCTCCAAAGGCTGCCGGACCATAGGAGCCGAGATAAGCCGCCATTCTTGCTCCAGCGGAGCCGCCCCACAGGGAATAGCAGTCCGTGCTGACGCCAAGCTCTTCCGCGTTTTCAAAGATAAACGTGATGGCTGCCGCCAGATCCTCGCAGGCCACATCCGCTCCGCCTGTCCGGTACTGAAGAGCGAACGCATTGTAGCCCTGGCGGCTCAGCTCCAGCGCATGAGGAAAGCTCTCATGAATCGAACCCACATAGGAAAAGCCGCCTCCCGCGTTCACGACCGCAAAGGGCGCGTCCGGATCTCCCCGGAAGAAAAAGAGTCCCGTATTTTCCTTATCCGGGTCCTCCGCCTTTTCCTCGTCGGTGTAAATGTCGTAAAAAATGGTTTCGCCCGCAGATACCATATCCTTCATGGAGTTGAGGACGTCCAGAGTGGTGTCTGTATTGATATAATTGTGATAGGGCAGCATGGAATCGATGCTTTCGAGGGTCATGTTCTGATCCGGCTCTCTTCCGTTCAGCGGAAACAGGAACTGTCCGAAGCCTTCAAAATCCGGATCGGAAACCACGTCCGCCACCCGGGTATCCGCAGTCATATAAGCCGCAGAGCTGCTGTCCGAAACGCCGTCTTCCGTCTCGGTCCCTTCTGTCTCTGTGTTTTCCGTTTCTGCGTCTTCCTGCCGGTCGTCTCCGGCCGCTGCCGCCGTGTTTTCTTCTGGAGAAGAGGGCTGGAAAGTACATCCTGTTATTCCAAGCGCCAGGGCAAGAAAAAATACCGCTGCTGTTTTTCTCATCATTTAAAGCCTCCTGTCAACCGATAATACTGGCTTTTTCTATGTTTATTGTAATAAAAAAGAGACTTCAGCAGAAGTCTCGATTAGTTTCTCAGTTTATACCTTTCGCTTTCTAGTGATTTTGAAATCCGGTATAAAGTCAGCCCTGGCCGGCACGCAGTTTCAGACTGTCTTCTTTACGGCCTTCAAAAACCGCTTTACCAGATCGGAAGGCTCCGGTGAGTACAGGATTCCATAGGGAATCGTATACTTCCATTCCACAGGAATCACCTTCAGCAGAGGATGCACATCCTTCCAGTTCTCCACAACCATCAGAATATCATTGCTGTTCTCGCACTGGTTAAAAATGTCCACGCTGTAGATATCAAAATCAATGACATGGATCTGGGGATGGTTTTTCCAGATGTCGTCCCGCAGTTCATCCACATAGTTGCTCCATCCACGGTGCATCATCAGAAAATTTTCTCCATGCAGATCCTCAAAGGTCAGAAGTTCCTTATCCGCCAGTCTGTGATTGATGGAAACCGCGCAGCAGAGACGCTGTCTGGACAGCTCAAGTCCCGCGCACTGGCGGAGCTTCAGCATGGTCTCATCGAAGATTCCGGCTACCACGTCAATATTCTGTCCCAGATTTTTCAGGATCTCTCTGGCGTTTTCCAGGCTGTTCATATAGGGAATCATCTGAAGCTTGATGTCGGGATAATCCTTCTGTATTCTGGACCATGTCTGGACAAGGGGTGCCGCCGGCGTCATGGGAGAGGTTCCGATCCGGATGATGTTGTCTTTCTCCTGCATGGCTTTCTTTGCCCGTTCCACGGATTCCTTACAGTATTGAATAATATATTTTGCATCTTTATACAAGGATTTTCCTGCTTCTGTAAGCGCAAGCCCCCGGTGAGTCCGGATAAAAAGCTTCAGCCCCAGATCCTTTTCCAGAAGATTGATCTGTTTCGTGACTGCAGGCGGAGTAATATAAAGAGCTTCAGCTGCCTTATTAAAGCTTCCGAGATCCGCCACAACAATAAATGTCTCAAGCTGCAGGTTATACATAGAACCACACCTCCCATTTATTTTTTATATCACGAAACGTCGGAAAATACCAGATCAAGATGTAATTTTTTTATAAATATGCGCCCGTATGGATAAATTTCCTTTATCTCCCTGCTCCTCTGTTCTTTTTCCAGAAAGCTGCTGCATCGTCCAGCCATCCTTCCGCTTCCGTTCCAATCCCAAGGCCGAAGCCATGCCGGAGTCCTGGATACAGATGAAACTCCGTATCGGTGCCAAAGGCTTTGAGGTGCTCCAGACGTCTCTTCATGACACGCCAGTCAGCAATGCCGTCCCTTCCTCCCACACAGGCATAGGTAGCCGGATCCTTTCTGCTGTACTGACTGTAGCCCGTATACTGCATGATCACGGCCGACGCCCGCGGCAGCCGCCTTTCTCCGAAGGCATCCGTGCCAAAGCAGCCCAGCCAGGCAGCCATCCGTGCCCCTGCGGAGCCGCCCCAGAGCGAATACCCATCTGTGTCAATTTCCAGCTCTCCTGCGTGTTCAAAAATAAAGCAGAGGGCTCTCGCCAGATCCTCACAGGCCGCATCCGCACTGCTGGTCCGGTAGACCAGGGCAAAGCCGTGATAACCGCGGCGTCCAAGCTCCAGCGCATGCGGCAGGCTCTCATGAATGGAACCCACATAATAGAAGCCCCCTCCGGCGCATATCACCGCAAAGGGCGCGCCCTTCTTTCCCTGAAAATGAAACAGTCCGGTATCCCGTTTCTCCGGGTCCCGCCTTTTCTCCTGTTCCGAATAAATATCGTAGAAAATCGTCTTTCCCTCTATTCTCCGCTCTTCCATCGTACGAATGACATCAATGGTGGTTTCCGTATTTATATAATTGTGGTAGAGAAGCATGGAACCCACCTCATCCAGCGTCATGAATGAGGACGGACGCCCAAAGGCAGTGGGAAAAATCAGTCTTCCATAATGTTCAAAAAGCGGATTGTCAATGACATCCACCACCTTTGTTTTCGCCTCAATCAAAAATCGGCCTCTCTGCTTATTTCTTTCCATTTTCGAATTTCCTCCAGCCTCTTCTCCATGACCGCTTCCGCAGCTTCCGCATGCTTTCTCTTTCCTGAAGATTCAGGCGCAGGGTCATGGCCTGCTCCGGATACTGTGCCGCAAGCTCCCAGATCGTCTTCGGATTTCTGGCAGTCAGCGCCACATTTTCTCCATGCCGCAGAGCCGCCTCGGCGATTCCTCTTTCCAGGCCGCTGGAACAGCCTGTGATCAGCCATGTTCTTTTCATCTGATTATTCACCTCTTCTGTCAGCCTGCGCCTCAGGCGCCAGTGCTTTCTTCTGTTTCTATATGGTATCTGACTTCCAGAACGCCTGATACAGAGCTTCGCAGCGTATCCGCCGCATTCTTCTGGAAATCATGGTATCTTTCCTCACATCAAAGCCGTGGAAGGTTCCTTTCACATCCTCAAGCCGGGCCGGAACGCCTGCCAAGCGCAGCTTCTCCCGGAAGCGCACGCCCTCGTCATGAAGGCAGTCAAACTCTTCCACCTCGATATATGCGGGAGGGAGATTCTGAAAATCACCGGCTTCCAGCGGCGAAGCGAACCTTCGCATTCCCATATCGCCGTTTTTCAGATAAAGCTCCCACATTTTCTTTGTAAGCCGGGCATTCCAAAGTGGACTGTCCGTATATTTTTTCATAGACTCCGTCTCCATACGGGCATCCAGCACCGGATAAATCAGCAGCTGGAAACAAAGCTGTCTTCCCTGCTCTTTCTCCCAAAGGGCGCAGGCGGCCGCCAGAGCTCCTCCTGCACTGTCGCCGCCTACCGCAATCCGTTTTTCATCTATATGAAGCGCTTCCGCATGTCTTCTCACATAGGAAAGCCCTGTACGGCAGTCCTGGAACGGAACCGGAAAGGGATACCGGTCCGAGGTTCTGTAATGCACAAAGACTACCATACAGCGTGCTTTCCGCGCATACTCTGCCGCGATTTCATGGATATAGGGAGCGTCTCCCAGACAGAAGCCTCCGCCATGAAAATACACCAGACAGGGGATATCCTTCTTTAAATCTTCCGACTGGTAAATCGTAAGCCGGATCCATTCCCCATCCTCCGTACTCACCCATCTTTCTCTGCGCCGGATCCCCTGGGGAGGAGCCGGCAGCTTCATGGAAGCCAGCCGGCTGTTGGCTATATTAAGAAAGGGATGGGAAAGGAGATTTCCTGGAATGAAAAATTTATTAAAAAGTGGGTATTCATCCACCAGGGGATACCTGTGATTGCGCCAGCCGCACCAGGCCGCCAGAGCGGCCGCGGCGCCTGCCAGGCCAGGAAATTTCTTCTTCATCAAAGAATCTCTCCGTTGCTTTCAATGACCTTTTTGTACCAGTCGAAGGACTTTTTCTTCCTTCTGGAAAGATCGCCGGTCCCATCATCATATTTTTCCACATAGATGAATCCATACCGCTTGGCCATCTCTCCTGTGGATGCGCTTACCAGATCGATGCAGCCCCAGGGCGTATAGCCCATCAGGTCTACGCCGTCCTCCACGGCCTCACGCATCTCCTCGATGTGTCTGCGCAGATAATCAATCCGGTAATCGTCCTGAATGGAACCGTCCTCTTCCTTCTTGTCAAAGGCTCCCAGGCCGTTTTCCACTACCATAACCGGAATCTGATAACGGTCATAGATTTCATTCAGCGTATAGCGCAGTCCCTCGGGATCGATCTGCCAGCCCCAGTCGCTGGATTTCAGATAAGGATTCTCCACGCCTCCGATCAGGTTGCCCTCCGCTGCCTTTTTGCCCGGCTCCGCGCTGATGCAGCCGCTCATATAATAGGAAATGGTATAGAAGTCCACGCAGCCCTCTCTTAAGGTCTCTGCGTCGCCCTCCTGCATCTCGATCTTCATTCCCTGCTCCTTAAAGTACCGCAGGATATATCCCGGATAACGGCCCCGAACCTGTATGTCGCCGCAGAACCAGTTTTTCACCTGATTGAACTCCTGGCAGGCCAGCACGTCCTTCGGATTGCAGGTCAGCGGATACATGGTGGCAAAGAGCTGCATACAGCCCACCCGGTATTCCGGATCGATCTCATGAGCCAGCTTCACTGCCTTTGCGCTTGCCACAAACTGGTGATGCAATCCCTGGAAGCGGAGCTGCGGGATATCCACCTGATGCATGAAGTCCTTCGTGCCCTCATTGAGGATTCCCTGGGAAAGGAAGCCGCCAAACTTACCGGTAGCGCTGTTAATCTCGTTAAAGGTCAGCCAGTATTTCACCTTTTCTTTATAGCGTCGGAACAGTACCTCACAGTATCTGATAAAGAGGTCGATCAGTTCCCGGGACGCCCAGCCGTTGTACTTCTGGGTGAGCGCAAAGGGCACCTCATAATGGGAAAGCGTGATCAATGGCTCAATCTGGTATTTCCGGCATTCATCTATCACACGGTCATAGAATTCCAGCCCTTTTTCATTGGGCTCTTTCTCTTCCCCTGTGGGAAAGATTCTTGTCCAGTTGACGGAAAAGCGGAATACTTTAAATCCCATCTCCGCAAACAGGGCAATATCCTCTTTGTAATGATGGTAAAAATCAATCGCCTCATGGGAAGGATAAAAGGTTCCTTCCTCCAGTACCGGCGTAATCCTCTTGGGCCGGGTGTGGGTTCCCCCTGTGCAGATATCCGCACAGGAGATTCCCTTTCCGTCCACGTTCCAGGCTCCCTCGCACTGGTTTGCCGCCACAGCGCCGCCCCACAGGAAATCCTTTTTAAATGGCATACAAAAGCCCTCCTCTGTGATTTCGTTGTCACTGTTTCTTCCATTCGCGGCAGCAATTCGTTTTCTGCCGCCTGTTTTCTACCGCTTGAAATGTACAGTGATAAAATCATCATTTACAGCCGTCTGTTTCTGATCCGTCACCTGAAGTTCACTCATGTCATCGGGATTTACCACCAGCACAGGCGTCTGGGTGCTGTATCCCTTTTCCCGCAGAAGCTTCAGATCCACATCCAGCAGAAGCTGTCCCTTTTTCACCTTGTCCCCCTGCTTTACATGAGCCTCAAAGCCTTCGCCATCCAGCTGCACTGTGTCCATTCCTACATGGATCAGGATTTCCGTGCCGCTGTCGCTGGTAATGCCCACTGCGTGAAGGGTGGGAAACAGAGTCGATACGGTTCCGTCCACCGGAGAAACCACTTTTCCTTCAGAGGGCTCGATTCCCACGCCCTTTCCCATCACTCCGGAAGAAAAGGCCTCGTCCTTCAGCTCCTCCAGTGGAAGGACTTCACCGCTCATGGGAGCGCCGACGATCTCCTCACTTTTCAGGGCAAATTTCACAGCTTCTGCTTTATCTGCGCCCTCCGTTCCGGAGGAAACCGGTATTTCCGCTGCTCCGCCTGTTGTTCCTTCTGCAGCCGCTTCCACGGAAGTGTCCTTTCAGAAGAAATAGGTAAGCAGGAAGCCGATTACCATGGATACGAGGATACATACAAAGGAGTAATACATGGAGGTGGCGTCTCCGATCTGCTGGTCAATAAAGCTTACGGTACCGAAAATTCCAAGACCGCCGACCACATACTGGCGGCCGCCAAGGAAGGTGAACACTCCGCCGCCGATCGCTGCCGCGATACAGGAAAAGATAAAGGGCTTCTTCTCCGGCAGGGCGTATCCGTAGATTCCCGGCTCTGTCACACCGCAGAAACCGGAGATAATCATAGGAACTGCAAGGGATCTTTTCTTCTTATCCTTCATCTTGATGCACATGGCCAGCAGCGCAGCCGTCAGTGCAAAGGTGGTTCCAAACTGTCCTACCAGAATCGTATCATAGCCCAGGTTCTCGATATTTACCATAGCAAGCGGCACAATCGCCCAGTGCAGACCGAAAATCACGAGAATCTGCCATGCAAAGCCTACCAGCAGTCCGCTGATGATCGGAGAGAAACTGTAAACAGCCGCAAAGCCCTGGCTTAAGAGTTCCGTCAGCATGGAAATCACCGGTCCGATAATCAGAAAGCCAATCGGAAGGCTGATCAGAAGCACAAAAAAGGGAACAAAGAAATTTTGGAACGCTTCTGGAATCAGTTTTTTGGCATATTTCTGTATCAATGCGGCCAGCGCCACGATAATCAGTACCGGGACTACGCTGCTTGTATAGTTGGCCGGGACAAAGGGAATCCCGATAAACCGGGAATAATAATCTCCAATAAAGGGAATGGAACCAATTGCCTCTCCTGCCGCTGAAAGAGCGTCTGCCTGTATGGACGGATAACAGAGGGATCCTCCTATGATCATTCCCACTACCACATTGACATTGAATTTCCTGGCCGCCGTATAACCCAGAATCACCGGCAGGAAATAAAAGATCGCATCACCGATGGCGTTCAGGATCAGATAAGTTCCGCTTGTATTATAGGAGGTTCCCAAAAGAAATACAAGGAGCGCGTTCAGCCCCCGGATGATACCGGATGCGCATAAGGGCCCCAGAATCGGCTGGAAGCAGCCGCTGACAATGTCAATCAACTTATTGAACGCGCCCTTAGGAGCCTCTTCCCCGGCTGCTTCCTTTTCTTTTATCTCATTTCCGATTCCGCACACTTCACAGACATCCTCATAGACATAGGGAACATATTCCTATTTCCATATACAGCTTCTTTTCTGTCCGTACTTCCGGCCGTCAGAATGCGCGCTTTTTCCTGCCGTTCCCGTGAGCTCTCTTCCTGTCATGTTTATTATAAAAAAACCGGAGCTTCGACAGAAGTCCCGATTAGTTTCCCAGTTTATACCTTTGGATTTATACTCGAGCTGAAATACTCATGTGCCATAAAGCAGCACAAGAGAATTTGACAGACAACCGCCCACTATTCCGCAGCAACAGCACGTTGCTTGTTAAACCCTTGTTTTAAAGCTATAATGAATAAAAAATATCCTTTAGGAGGGACGGGCATGGAAATACGAGATATTCTTAAAAATTTGCGCGAAAAAAACAATTTTACGCAAGAGCAACTGGCAGAGCGTGTGCAAGTCACCAGGCAGGCGATTAGCCGCTGGGAAACAGGTGAAACGCAGCCAAATACAGATACATTAAAATTATTATCACAAGTTTTTGATGTGTCAATCAATACGCTTCTGGGCTCTCCACGGCAGCTTATTTGTCAGTGCTGCGGAATGCCATTGAATGAAGATGGTTTGATTAGCCGAGAACCAGATGGAAGCTATAACGAGGACTATTGTAAATGGTGCTATACGGATGGGAAATTTGCTTATCAATCCAAGGAATCTTTGTTGGATTATCTTGTTGCGAATATGCCAAATCCCGATAACACAGAGGAAGAAACCAGACGCAATCAGTTTGATTTGTATCTTTCACAATTAAAGCATTGGAGATAGTTTTATTTCCATAAGTTTCAACGCATAGCAGTCAAGGGGCGACAGCAAGAAGCAGAAACCGCTGCTACACAGAAGCCAACTTATCCGGCGTAAGCCAGGGCATGGAAAAGCGGCCATGCCGGAAAAGCATGGCCGCCTTAATAGAAACAACAAGAATCGTTTACAATGCGCTTTCCATATCGCTGGTAGTCACCAGAGCATTTTTTCATACTGTTCTATCTGCTGAACAGCCAGCCCATAATATCCTCATCCGCGGCAAAAAGATTTCCGCCGCCGTGCTGGTTCGTCATTCCCTGGCTTTCAAAATAGTCTGCGTCTTTCACATCCAGCACAAGAAGCTCACTGATCTCTTCTTCGGAAAGCCCCTCCTGAAGATAAAGAGCATGGAGGGTCTCGTAGGCTTCCTCTGAAGGCCCGGAACCATAATATTCGTCACTCTCTCCAACTACCAGATAGACCGGGGTTCTGTTTTCCACCACAGGCTCATAGGCGCCGTCCCACTGGGAGCTGCACTGCAGGTAAGCCGTAAACAGGTCCGGGCGCATCCCCATCACCTGGGACATGGTCTCTCCGCCGCCGGAATAGCCTTCCCCATAGACCTGATCCGGATCGATATTGTAGTGGGAAAGAAAATATTCCACCAGGGCTATGGTCTGTCTGGCGGAAGTCTCGCCCCAGTCGGAAAGCTGAGGCGCCACCACGATCATCTCCGGATTATAGTTCTGGGCGAGAAAACCGAATTCCTCACTGTACAGATTTTGTCCTACACCCTGGAAATAGAGCCCTTCATAACCGGGCAGCGTAAAAAATACCGCATAAGGCTCGCTGCCGTCATAGCTGTCAGGCACATACAGATTGTAGTGAATATCGCCCTCGGTCTCCGAATGA
Organism: Lachnoclostridium sp. An131; assembly: GCF_002160825.1. Classification (GTDB taxonomy): domain Bacteria; phylum Bacillota; class Clostridia; order Lachnospirales; family Lachnospiraceae; genus Laedolimicola. Next base: position 12,204 of record NZ_NFLI01000023.1, on the reverse strand, counting down.
AGCACATTGTCCAGGACGAAGCCCCTGTATTCTTCTGTCCCTTCACTCACAGTACCGCCGCTTTCCGGAACAGACGCCGATTCTTCTTCCGCTGTATCCGTTCCCGGCTCTATATCTGACCCTGTGTTTTCTGCTGCACTTTCTACTGTAACTTCTTCTGTCTGCTCACTTTCGAAATCCGCAGCTTCTTCCCGCGTGCCATCCGCCGCGTTCTCTGCTTCGCTGGCGCTGCTCTGTAAAGCCGTCTCTGCCCCGCTTCCGCAGGCATTTAACAGCATCATCATTCCTGCCAGCAGCAGACTGCCGGCAATGCGAACTGTCTTTCTTTTCATCGTAATCCGCCTTTCTTTTCAAAGCCTCACTCACACACTTCTGAGCAATGTTCCCTCGTGTATGCTCTTTCATCTTTCTGCTATTTCAGCTTTCTCCAGGTATGCATATACATGCCGAAGGATACCGCCCGCATTCTCTTATAATTCTTCGCGGAATAATTGTATCCTACCAGCGGCATAAAGCCCTGGCAGAGGCCCATGGAGACATTCAGCGGGAACTGATCGATTCTCTTTACAATGCCGTAGGCCGCCACCGGAATGTCGCCGTAGCCGGAAGCCAGATGCACCATGACCATATTGGAGGCATTGCCGAGAGCTGTTGCCAGAGCGGACGCCAGCCCCACCGAGAAGATCGGCCAGGTAAACCGGAACGTAAAGTTCTTCGGAAGCAGGGAAACCGCGCTGCGGTTTCCCAGGCGCATGTAGACGATGACAAAAAACACCACGGAAGCCGCGTTGGAAAATGCGGTTGCGATGGCCGCTCCGGCCACATCCAGATGAAAGCCGAAAATCAGAACCGGGTCCAGTACCACATTCAAAATTCCTCCGAACATCATGCCAATACTGGCCGGACGGGCATGACCTTCACTCCACAGCAGATTGCTCAGCGCCGTCAGCAGGTTAAACCAGGGCGACACCAGCGATACCGCCGCTACCATATAGGGGTTTCCGATCTGTCCGATAAAAAAGGTGTCCGCCAGGTTATAGATCATGGTCACGACCTGGCTGATAATCGTCGGGACTGCCAGGGCAGCCACCGCTTTGGGAACCGGCATGGTCTCAAATAATTCTTTTTCAGCTGTTTCCTGTCTCATAATGCATCATATGTCTTCTTTCTTTTCCATTTTATATACCAGCGCTGGCGTACAGGGGAGATTTCCCTGATACACCAGCATTTTTATCAGTCATTATAAATAACCGGTTTAGTCAATGTTCTGTTATGTTTTAAAAACAGTTCCATAGCTTCGGGAATCTTATCCATCCCATGATAAAGCTGGTTTCCGATATTAAGCAGCCGAAGCTGCCCCGGCATTGCGATACCGCCCAGTTCCGGAGGACAGACAGCCACATAAGATGTCACAAGTGCCGCAGTTCCTCCCTTTGCTCTGGCAAGAAAATATTCCATACATCTTCTTATATACGCTCATCAAAAGCTTCTTCTTTTTCTTATGGATCATTATAGGCTTCTCTCTGCGGCTGCGGAAGAAACAATGTGTTGGCCAGAGGAAACCTTCAGGTTCTGAGCGTCAGAAAATACCCTGAGATTGTTTAGAGTCAAGGAAATTATACGGCAAACGAAAACCAGGACCGGCTTTCTGCCTGTCCTGGTTTTCATATGGGAACACACTTTACATATAGGGGTTTGTCAACTGCGTGTATGCATCGTTTACAAGGAAATCTGCAGTATCTATGAAAGCCTGCGTTACATACATTCCATCAGAATCTCATAGATCTCATCGCGGCCAAGTTCCCGCGGATTGCATTTGATCACATTGCAGGTATCTGCCACATTCTTTAAAAGCTCCGGCGTGATCTCGGTCTTCGAGCGAAGCTCACCCATCTTTGTGGGAAGGCCGCATTCTTTGATAAAGGCCGCAAGAGCCTCCACGCTCTCCCCGGCGCTTTCCACGCCGAAGACCTCTTTGCCGAACCGCTCGAATTTCTCCTTTGCGTCCTTTACAATATGACGATAATAAGCCGGATGGATCACGGCCAGTCCCTGTCCGTGGTTGCAGTCCGTATAGGCTCCGAGCTGATGCTCCAGCTGATGAGCCTGGAAGTCTGTGACTCTGCCCACTTTCAGGATTCCGTTCTCCGCCATTGCGGAGTCCCACATCAGGTTGCTCCGGGCCTGAATGTCATTGACATTCTTCAGAAGACGGCGCATATTTACCACTGTATTGCGCATGATCGCAAGGGCTACGTCATCCGATACGTTATCCTGGTCAGAATTTCCGAAGTAAGTCTCCATGGCATGGCTTAAGGTGTCAAAGGCTCCGGAAATCACCTGCATACGAGGCAGGGACATGGTGTACTCCGGGTCCAGAATGGCAAACCTGGGAGCCGCCGCTGCCATGCCGGCTTTGATGATTTTCTCCTCGTTGGTGATCACGGCGCCGCCGTTCATCTCCGCTCCCGTACCGGAAGCCGTCACCACCGCGCCCATGGGAAGCACTTCTGTGGGAAACTGATGCTCTGTCATCTCCATCTCCCAGAGATCTTTGTCCGTCTTTGCCTGAGCCGCCACGATCTTGCAGCAGTCAATAACGGAGCCGCCGCCCACAGCCAGAATGAAATCAATCTTCTGCTCCTTTGCCAGTTTTGCGCCCTCCTGCACCTTCGCGTAGGTGGGATTCGACATGATGCCGGAGAAATCTGTCACGGTCTTGCCCGCGTTCTCCAGGATCGTCTTCAGCTCGTCGTAGATTCCGTTTTTCTTTACGGAACCGCCGCCGTAGGCCAGCATTACATTTTTCCCATATCCGGAAACAGCTTCCGCCAGATGCTCTCTCGCTGCTCCCTCGCCGAAATAAACTTTTGTCGCGTATTCATATACAAATTTCTGCATACCACACAGCTCCTTCCTTCTTTTCTGAGTGTTATTATAGGCTCATTTTCAGAATTATAGAAGAAACAATGCGTTGGCTTGTAAAAACCCTCAGGTTTTATCTCTGTCTTAAACTCATCACTCCATCCATTTTTGTGTCTCCAGAACCTTTTCTCCCTATCCGCGGCCGCCTCCTGCGCTTAACCGCTCTCTTCCATCCGCCCAGGTATAACCAATCCCATAAACCGTCTTGATATAACGAGGCGTGCCCGGATTATCCTCCAGCTTATCCCGCAGGCGCTTTACGGCCACAGAGAGTGTATTCTCATCTGCGTACCGGGTTCCGTCGGTCCAGATACGTTCGATGAGCTCTCCTCTTGAGAGCGTAAGTCCCCTGTTTTCCACAAGAAGCTGCAAAAGCTTCTGCTCAGTCTTACTCAGCTCCACCCGTCTGTCGCCCTTGGTAAATTCCATCTTCTGAAACGAAAAATAAAAATCCCTGGACTGGTAGACCTGCAGGCTGCTGCTTCTGACACGGCGTATCAGATTATTGACTCTCGCCCGCAGCGCCATCAGGCTGAATGGTTTCGTAATATAGTCATCCGCACCTGCTTCCAGGCCAGTCATAATATCTGTCTCCCGATCTCGCGCCGCCAGAATGACGACAGGTATGCCATACGCTTCCTTGATCCTCTTTAGAAGCTCCGGCCCATCCCCATCCGGCAGATTCAGATCCAGAATCACCAGCTCTATCTTTTCGCTCTTAAGCATCTGTTTTGCCTCTTCCAGCTCAAAGGCCTGCAGAAACAGATAGCTCTCTGCCTTCAGCGCCAGAGCAATTCCGTTGTTCAATGCTCTGTCATTTTCTATAATTAATATTTTATGCATCCTCTATCCCTCATTTCAGAGACGTTCTGTCTGTTTGTACCTCTCATGATTAAAACGCTTCTTTCTTTCGGATTTCTTCACTTTTAAATCCTGTATTCATTATATAGAAAGAAGCTTTTTTTCCTTTTACATATTTCTTAAATATTTCTTAATTCTTACGTGACTGTTACAAAAATATTTCGTTTATTTCAATCATCGGAAAAAACTTTGATTTTTTAAAAATTTGGGAGTACAATAAAGATACAAGACAGATATTGTCCGGCATTTCAGGACACATACGGATCACAAATAAGAACGGAGGCAGAATATCATGAAAGAATATGAAGTAATCCAGGAAATCACCAATGCGTGCGGAGGCAGCAACGTTCCCCAGACCACCATCACCGAAATGGAACTGGAGGATATTGAAGCCTATGTAAAAAGCAAGCATCCAAAGGATTTTGACAGGGCCGTAAGGGAAGAAATGGAAGACGGCGGAGTCAAATATACGCTGGCTTTAGGTGCAGTGACCTACAAATATGTCTTTAATGAGATCTGAGAAAACTGACAGATGCGAAAACGGCAATCGAAGAGGCATAAGGCCGGCTGAAAATTCAGCCGGCTCTTTGCTTTCCCTTTTACAACACACATGTTTCCAGCACATACTGCCGGAAGGCCTGAACTGCCGGAGACATAAAGACAAGCTTGTTATGAATCATGTAAAGGCGTCGCTCACTGGCAGGTGAGTCTATGGGAAGAATGTTCAGCTTCAGCTTTCTGAGCAGATCCATATAGGGGACCACAGAGATGCCAAAGCCCTGGGCAGTCAGTCCCGCAATCACCTCGTCCTCTTCTGTCTCACAGGCAGCTGCAGGCCGGGTTCCCGTTTCCGTGAAAATCTGATCCACCACCTGCCGGAGTCCGGAGCTTTCTGAAAAATATATCATGGGATATGGCAGCAAGTCCTGAGGCTTTACGCGTTCAAGACCAGCCAGCGGGTGGTTTTCGGGTACAATTGCCACCATAGTCTGCTTCGTCACCGGAACAGCCGTAAGATGGCATTCTTCCGATGGCCTGGAACAGAAAACCAGATCATATTTTCTGTTATCCAGTTCAGAGAGAAGCTGCTTTGTCACTCCTGTGTGAAAGGTAAACTGAATTTCCCGTTCCGGATTTTCCTTCAGGAAACCGGCCGCCAGCTCCGGAATAAAATCCACACCCAGAGTCCTCAGAATTCCCAGGCGGATGATCCCTGCCCCCTGTGCGGCCTTCTGCAGAGAAGCTACACCTGCGTCCAGTGAAGCCAGGGTATGTTCCGCGCAGGGAAGAAATTCCTCTCCAAATCTGGTCAGCGTTGTTTTTCTTCCTGTCTTCTCAAAAAGCGGCACGCCCAGCTCCTTTTCCAGCTGGGCGATGGCATGGCTCAGGCTGGGCTGGGTGATGCAAAGCTGCTCTGCCGCTCTGGTATAATGCTGTACATGAGCTAATTTAACAAAATAACGCAGATAATACAGGTTCACAAAGATTTCCCCTTTTTCCTCATCTGTTTTCCTTTATTCAGCAATATTCAGTTTCAGTATATCATTCTTCATAGACAACGTCTATCATTTCATAAAAACTATTCATTTGCAAATCAGTCCACATCTCTTTACACTGAAGGCTGAGATTTATGATTGGAATAAGGGGGATGTTTGTGATGAAAACCGAAAATAAACATAAGCAGAAGATCTGCCGCGGAGAAGCCGCGCTTGTACTGGCAGTCCTGGTAAACAGCTTCGGCGTCATCCTGATGCTGTACTCCGGTTCGGGGATTTCCGCCATTTCAAGCGTGCCCTTTGCCTTTTCCGAAGTATTGCCGGAACTGACGCTTGGCACATGGACGTACCTGTTCCAGGGAGTTTTGATTCTAAGCCTGATGCTTTTGCGGAAACGCTTCGTTCTGCCCTATCTGTTCAGCTTTCTCGTCGGCTTCGCCTTCAGCGAACTGCTGGACCTTCACGAGCTCTGGATTGGGATTCTTCCTGACACGCTTCCCTGGCGGCTCCTTTATTTCCTAATCAGCTACGTTCTGATCAGCCTTGGAATCGCTCTGTCCAACCGCTGTGAGCTCCCGATCGTTCCTACGGACCTTTTCCCGAGAGAGCTTGCTCAAATTACCGGTGTTTCCTATCCGAAAATCAAGATTTCCTTTGATGTCATCTGCCTGGCCGTCACTGCCGGCATGACCTTTGTCTTTCTCGGTCATCTGGAAGGGCTTGGAATCGGCACAATTCTTGCGGCATTTACGATGGGAAAGGCCATCGGCGCCATCGGCAGCCTGCTGGACAGACGCTTTTCTTTTGTGTCTTTCCTTTCCTCGAAAAAACACCCGCTGTATCTATCCTAGCGCCACATCCAACGTCATCATCAGCGTAAAACCAAGTGCAAAAAAGACCGTGCCGACGTTGGAATGCTTCCCGGAAGACATTTCCGGGATCAGCTCCTCCACTACCACATACATCATGGCGCCCGCGGCAAAACTCAGAAGATACGGCAGCGCCGGCAGCACTATGGAAGCCGCCAGAATCGTAACCAGAGCTCCGAGAGGCTCTACGATCCCCGAAAGCATGCCATAGAGAAATGCCTTCGGCTTTCCGACTCCCTCTGCCCGGAGAGGCATGGAAATGATTGCCCCCTCCGGAAAATTTTGAATCGCAATTCCAAGGGAAAGCGCCAGAGCTCCCGCGGCTGTGATATATGCGTTTCCTTCTGACATGCCTGCATAGACTACGCCTACCGCCATTCCCTCCGGAAGATTGTGGAGTGTTACTGCCAGAACCAGCATCGTTGTTTTCTGAAGATGGCATTTTGGCCCTTCACATTCCGTGCTGTTCATATGAAGGTGAGGGATCACATGGTCAAGAAGCAGCAGGAACAGGATGCCAATCCAGAAGCCGGCCGCTGCCGGCACAAAAGCCCAGCTTCCCATATCCGCCGCCTGCTCCATGGCAGGAATCAAAAGACTCCAGATGGAGGCCGCTACCATGACGCCCGCCGCAAAGCCAGTCAGCGCCCGGTGCACCAGCGGATGCAGAGTACGCTTCATAAAGAATACCATAGCCGCTCCCAAAGATGTCCCCAGAAACGGAATCATAATTCCTCTTATCACAGTTCCTGTCATTTTGTCAGTTTCTCCTCTTTCACATAAGTTAGTTTAATCTAACCATCTTTTTCTTATTATAGGACAAGGCTGTGCAGCTGTCAATTCCAGTCTTTCTCAAAGCTCTTCTCTCCAGAACACCGGCTTATTCTGCCGTAAGCGGTACAGCCCTCACAACCGTAATCTCCCAGCTGTCGTAATAATCGTCCGGCAGGGCTTCATACCAGCCGTCCGCCGGAGCCTCAAAGGAAACCACAACACCCTGTCCTTTACCAGCATACTGGACTCCGCATAGCCTGTAGCCACCTTCTTATCCCCCTTATAGTAATCTATCAGGAAGGATACTGTAGAAATATCTTCCCCTGTCTCGTTGACACACTTGGCCACAATCCGGTTATCCGCAAGCTTTGCCTGCTCCGGGCTGGACTCTATAGTGTAGGAGAAGTTCTCAGCCGGGATGGCTTCCGCTTCATCGCGCGGATCTGCTCCTTCGTCTCAGGGCTTACCCGGTAGGATTCCACGATTTTCTGCAGCGCCTTGTTATAGGTCCAGTCGTCCAGCCGGTTATCCTTCAGATACGCAAAGGTCTCCTCCGGAAAATGCACAAAGTAAATGGAAACTGCCCAGGCCACTGCCATACGCACATAGTAGTGCTCCTCATGAATCCCATCAAAATATGCAAATGCAGCCTCGATATATTCCTTCTTTACAAAATGGCTTAACAGCATGACCACCGCAAACCGCAGCTCATAAGGCTTATCCGACTGAAAATATGGCTTCAGAAATTCCCAGTAGAGCTCCGGGTACTTATCCGCATCCTTGACGGATCCGCAGAAAATATCACAAACCGCCCAGTTTTCGATACGCGGCAGAAACTCCCGGATGCGCGCAAGACGCTCCTCCGGCTTCATCCTGGCTCCGGCTGTCACCAGCCCCTGCAGAATATCGTTTTCATACCAGGTACGGTTATTTTCCCGCAAAAAAGCTTCCCAGTCGCCTTTTATGATTTCCTTCGCCAGCTTTCTGAGATCCGGCGTACGCACGCCCATCACATTTTCCGTGCCCGGAAGCAGCTTGCTGTGAAAGTCTCTGTATTTCGGATCTGCCAGAGCCTCTAACCTTTCCTGAATCTCATTTGTGGAGAGCGCTGCCATACCTCTGCCCTCCGTATCTTCTTTTGCTGTATTCTGTCTCTTCGTATTTTCCGCCATCGCTCTTCCGCCTCACAGCGCTCCTTCCAGTTTCAAAAGATATTCCTTGATATCCAGGGATTTGTTCTTTCCCATGTAACCGGTCAGGCTGCCGTCTGCCCCGATCACCCGGTGGCAGGGAATGATGATCGCCACCGGATTATTTCTGTTCGCCATGCCAACGGCCCTGCTGCCCTTCGGACAGCCAATCTGCCGGGCGATCTCCCCATAGCTTCTCGTCTCTCCATAGGGAATTTCCCGAAGCGCCTGCCAGTCCCGAAGCTGAAATTCCGTGCCCTTCAGAGAAAGCGCCACATCAAACTCCTTTCTCTTCCCGTCAAAATATTCCTGAAGCTGTTCCCGCACGGATTTGAGAAAGACCGTCTCCTCCTCCCGGACTGCCGCATAGACTTCAGACTCTCCAAAGGAAAGGCTGCAAAGTCCCTCTTCATCTGCCACAAGCTCCAGCCTTCCGATCGGAGACTGGCAGTAGGATTTTCTCATGTCAGCAGCCCGCCTATTCGAAATAATTCGTGCTTCTGTTCTCGTCATAATAGATCACATTCTCCTGTAAAAGTCTGGCTTCCCCGTTTTTTACTTCAATCATGGAAACACCGCAGTTTTTATGTACGCCGCCCTTCCAGAAATCCTTCATATCCGTAATCGTCAGGCTGGAGAGCAGCCCTTTGACCACAGCCCCGTGTCCGGACAAAAGAACCGTCTTGTCCTGCATATCCGGATTCCGGATCAGTTCCGTCAGGAAATCCGTCGTCCGCACGCAGAGCTCCGCGATCGACTCTCCTCCCTCCGGCGGCGTATAATGAGCCGGATCTGTAAAGAAATTCACAAACTCCGGATCCGGAATGCTGTAGCCCTCCCTGCTGCAGCAAAGTCCCTCGTAGGGACCAAAGCTGATTTCCTTCAGCCTGTCATCCAAAATCACAGGAATCTCCCTGTCACCCCGCATGATTTCCGCTGTCTGCACCGCCCTTTGAAGTGGACTTGTATAAATGATGTCAAAAGGCACTTCCTTCAGGGCTGCGGAGGTGAGTTTTGCCACCTCGATGCCGTTCTGATTCAGAGGAATATCTGTGGCGCCCTGGAGGAGACGCTTCGTGTTCCAGTCCGTCTCTCCGTGGCGGATGATGTATATCTGCATAATGTCTGCTCCTTTTTCTGCTTAGAATACCTATATTGTATCACACTTGAGGTTCTATTTCACCCATTTCATACAGAAAGACAGGCATCCCCAGGCCTTAAAAGGACAAACGGCGGCTGAAATTCATCATTTCAAAGCCGCCGTCTGTCTGCATTCTCCAGCTGCGAAGCAGAGCTGTTCAGAAATTACAGAGACTCGCTTACAAACTCAATATCGATATCGCCATTATTACCGGATACAGTCAGCGTCTTTTCGCCGTCATCCTTCTTATCCGGCAGATTGCTCTCCCCTTTTTTTATTTCAGTCTGAATAGAAAAATCATCATAGCTTCCCACAACTGTACCTGAAATATCTCCATTTTTTGCGTTCAGTGTCAGGCTGCTGCCCACATTCAAATCTCCGAAGGCAATATCTCCTCCATTAGAAGAAATATCAATGCTATCCGTCACAGCCAGAGCAGAAAGCGAAATATCCTCGTTTGTCGTAGACAGCGTAAGGGTACTCAAATCTGCATCTGGTATCTGCAGCGATATTTTCCGGTTTTCAGCAGAGGGCTTTCCTCCAATATAATCTGTCCAGTCTTTCCCGCCCGCGCTTTCCATCGTCAGTACCCTTTCATCTGAAACAGCGACCTCATAGGCTTCCTTGCTGTTTTCAAAATAGGTAACGTGAATCTGATCGTCCTCTGATATTGACACTTCGATTTCCCTGTCGCGCACATCAATCCTGATTCCGTCAACCTGCGATGCATCAGCTGTATATTCCTTTTGCTCAAACGGCTCATCACTGCCGGAGCAGCCCGCCAAAACAAAGCTGCCCAGCACAAGACCCAATGCAGGTAAAATTATTTTTTTCATTTTCAATCTTATTCCTCCCTGTTTAACAAATTAGATTTATAATTCCAGTTCATAACGGCACACTGCCTGGTCAAGCTCCCTGGCAATGTGGAAACCCAAAGAAAGAGACAGCTTTTTCATCCCTTCATCTGCGTGGCCTGTGATCAGGCTTACCCTTTTAACGCCTTGGATTTCCAACCCCCGCAGGATATGCTCCAGGGCCTTTTCCTCAAGCCCCTTCTGCTGAAACCTGGCGTCTATCATAAAACGGCAGATGGTTGCCGTATCAGCTTAATTTTCTGTCCGTTTATACATAAAAAGCCTGACAGCGCTGTCTTGATTTATTGTCAATTCGCACACATCCAGGATATTCTGTGCATTGACTGCCTTGATTCGAATCATAACCATCCCTCTTGTCTATAAGGTTTTCCTTTTCAAAACAATAAGCCCTCCAAGAGATAATGCTGCGCTTAGCAGCAGGCAGAGGCAGATGTGCAGAACGGCATTGCCATTCAGCATGATAACCCGGAAAAATCCGGCCAAGACAGCACGCAGCGGCGCAATCGGCGTAAAAATGCAAATGATTGCAATGAGGAATGCGTCTGCGAGCCACCCATACCAATGTGCCTGCATGGATAACAGCACATGGAGGAAAATCATAACGAGCAGTAAGAAGAACATTTGCTGCAACCCGGCGGCGAATATTCCGTTTTCCGTCCATTTGCACACATCCATCAGGTTAATCACTGTCTGCGCTGGATATGCGGGATCAAGCAGCAGATGTATCACCGTGTTAATCAGAGAAATGCCAAACGCCAGGATCCCATAGCCGATCAGGCAGCCGAAAAAGTAATCTCTTTTTCCCGCTCCCAAATGCATGAGCTTTGTGAAATCATAAAATACAAAAAAGAATGGGCTTAAGACAGCAAGCAGCCAGGTATAATTTCCATTGCTTAACACAACCTCACCGGAGGATGCAGCACAGAGTACCACAAAAGCCGTAATGATAAAACTGATTTTATTGCTCGCAAGCAGGCGTTTTACAATCGCGAAAACAGCTGTCATCTTTTTGCACCTCCCCTGTGACCGACCATTTGGATAAAGAAATCCTGTAAAGACAGCGGATGAATTTCCAATGAAGCAGTCTGCTCCGGCGGGGTGTCGAAGATATAGCTTGTCACAAGGCCTCCGACAGTATCCTGCCCGATGATATTAAGATTCTGTGTAGCTGCCTCCACATCCTTTTGAAGCCCGCTGATGCTGAACGCTTTTGTTTCCACCGCCTTCAAAGTATCAAAGAAGCGGATGCTTCCTTTATCAATGATGATCAGCTTCTGTATCGTCTTTGCGATCTCTTCGATAATGTGGGTGGATACGATAATAATCCGCGGATGCTTCCGGAAGCTCTCCGCCAGCATATCGTAAAACTCCACGCGCATAATCGCATCGAAGCCGAGGACGGGCTCGTCTAAAAGAACAACCCTTTTATTGCTTGCCAGACAGATGATCGTGGATACCATCGTCTTCATGCCAAGGGAAAGCTGCTTAAACTTCTTCTTTCCATCCAGCTCAAAGCGCTCCATCATTTCGGAAGCAAAGTCATAATCATAGTCAGAATTTACCTCGGAAGCAATCTGTATCAGCTTCCGTACCGGAAGATTGAAGTGCTTCGCAAAATTTTCGATATAGCTGACGCCTGTATCCAGCGTAGACGTCGTTATAAGCCTGCCGTCAACCTGAATCGTACCGTCTGTGATATTCTGATACCCGGCAATGGATTTGAGCAGTGTCGTTTTTCCAGCGCCATTCCTGCCAAGCAGGCAGTAAATACCCGGTTCATCAATCGAAAGGGTAATGTTTTTCAGTACGGCAGCCTGCCCGTACTGCTTTGTCACCTTTTTTAGCTCTATCATACAGTGAATCCTCCTAAACAGCTTTGCAATATCTATTGCATTTTGCATTGTTCCATGCGAGAATGAATTATAAACCTTTGTGTTACACAAAAGTCAATAAGAGGAAATTTGAAGATTGAAAATGAAAAGTAGAGGGTATCCATTCCCTTGATCGCATGACAAAGAAACCATCTTTCGGTGGCTGCTTTAAAAATTGAATATTGAAAAGTTAAGGTTATGC
>NZ_NFLI01000022.1 GCF_002160825.1 Lachnoclostridium sp. An131 | reverse complement strand
TATTGGTACTCCTTTCGGTTTTGTTTTTTTCGTCGAAATCATTATACCTCAAGGAGCCAATACTCTTTTTATTTATTTTTTATCAACTGACTATTTCTTTACTCCAACCAACCCGCGTCACAGAAGCGACTGATAGGCTTTCACATAGCTTTTCTTTCCCACGGTCACTGCCGCCAGGTATCCGGCTACAATCAAAAACAGCCAGAGAAAATAGCTTCCGGGCAGCGGCGTCAGCCCAAAGCCGCCGCCGAAAGGAAGGAAGGGAAGAAGCGTCAGCGCTCCCACTGCCAGAAACGTGGAGACGAGCAGGGGCGCAGAAGCCCGGCTTTTTACAAACGGCATCCGGGCCGTACGGATAAAATGAATCACCAGAGTCTGCGTCCACATGGACTCTACAAACCAGCCTGTCTGGAACAGGGCCGTAAATCCGGCCTGCGCCGCCGGGTCAAGGGTATGATAGCTGCCTCCGAACACAGCCGGGCAGATCACGAAATACATCAGCAGGTAAGTCAGAATGTCAAACACCGAGCTGACCGGCCCCATCCGGAACATAAACTTCTGTACGGAAGCTGCGTCCCAGCTGCTGGGCTGCCGGAGAAATTCCTCATCCACATGGTCCCAGGGAAGGGCGGTGCAGGATACGTCATACACCATATTTAAAAGCAGGATCTGGATCGCTTCCATCGGAAGGAAGGGCAGAAATACCGAGGCCGCCAGAACAGAAAACATATTTCCGAAATTGGACGCCGCCGTAAGCTTGATGTATTTCATCATATTCGCATAGACCTTACGTCCCTCCAGGACCCCCTGCTCCAGCACAAGCAGATCCTTTTCCAGAAGAATCACCTGTGCACATTCTTTGGCGATATCCACGGCATTATCCACAGAAATCCCCACATCCGACGCCTTCATGGCCGCGCTGTCATTGATTCCGTCGCCCAGATAGCCTACACAGTGGCCGTTTGCGCGCAGCGCCTCCACCACTCTCGCCTTCTGCTCCGGAGAAAGCTTCGCAAAGATAGAGACCTCCTCCACGCAGGCCGCAAGCTCCCGGTCCGTAAGCCCTTCCAGCTCCTCTCCCAGGAGTAGCCGGTCAGACGGGATTCCTACCATATCGCAGATACAGCGGGTCACCTTTTCATTGTCTCCGGTCAGCACCTTCGTCTCTACTCCATAGTGATGAAGAGCCTTTACCGCTCCGGCCGTGGTGGGCTTGGGCAGGTCAAGGAAGGCCAGATATCCGATCAGAACCATATCCTTCTCATCCTCCGCCGAAAATGCGCCCACAGGAGAGGGATTCGTCTTCTGGGCCAGCCCCAGCACACGCAGGCCCCTTTCATTCAGCTTTCTCACGCGCTCCAGCACCTTTTCCCGCATCTCTCCGGTCAGGGGGACGATCTGCCCGTGATACTCGGTGAAGGCAGACACCTGAAGCATTTCCTCTGCCGCTCCTTTTGTGATCATCTGCCGTTTCCCCTTCTGATCCTCCACCACAACACTCATGCGGCGGCGCTCAAAATCAAAGGGAACCTCATCGACCTTCGTATAGCTTTTCTCCAGATCCTGAAGCTCCGGATTGCCCTGCATCAGCGCCTGGGTCCGCTCGATGATAGCCCGGTCCAGAAGATTGCGAAGTCCTGTCTGGTACCAGCTGTTCAGAAACGCATGGCGCAGAATTCTGTCGTCTTCCTCTCCGTCTATATTCAGATGGCGCTCCAGCACAATCTTATCCTGTGTCAGCGTTCCCGTCTTATCGGTGCAGAGAATATCCATGGAACCAAGGTTCTGGATCGCATTGATATCCTTCATGATCACCTTCTGGCGGCTCATGGACACAGCGCCCCGGGCCAGGCAGGCAGTCACAATCACAGGCAGCATTTCCGGCGTAAGGCCGATGGCAATGGAAATCGCGAACAGAACGGCATGCAGCCAGTTTCCTTTTACAAAACCGTTCAGAAGCAGAACCACCGGAACCATAATCAGCATCAGGCGCACGAGAAGCCAGGACACAGAATTTACTCCCTTTTCAAAGGAGGTCTCCGCCCGTTTTCCTTCCAGCTTCCCGGCCATGCTGCCCAGAACGGTTCCATCACCGACAGCTGTCACGACGCCCTTGGCGCTTCCGCTGACCACATTGCTTCCCATAAAAGCCAGGCAGGTCCGCTGGAGCGCCGGCGTCTCCCGGCAGTCCGGCATCCCTGTCTTTTCCACCGGCTCGCTTTCTCCCGTCAGCGCCGACTGGCTCACAAACAAATCCTTTGTCTCCAGGATCCGCAGATCCGCCGGGATCATGTCACCGGCCGCCAGATGGATGATGTCTCCCACCACAATCTCTTCTATGGAGATTTCCCGGGGACCGTCCTCCATCCGTTCCACGCAGGCGGTGGTGCGGAGCATCTGAGACAGCCTTGCGGCCGCATTGCCGCTCCGGGTCTCCTGCACCAGGCGGAGAATCCCGGATATCAGCACCATAACCGTGATGATGATCACAGACGCCGGATTTTTCTCACCCGGCTCTGCCCAGATCACTTCTGTAAAAAGAGAAACCAGGGCCAGCGCGCAGAGAATCAGAGAAAAGGGATTCACAAACGCTTCCCAGATTCTCTGACCAAAAGAATGCTTCTCCCCCTTTGAGATCCGGTTTTCCCCGTATTTTTCCCGAAGCCCGCTTATCTGCTCCCTGGAGAGTCCTTCCGGATAAGTGTCCAGAGCCTCATAAACCTCCGCTTCCTCCATGGATGCGAACACTGCAGAGCTCTGCCCTGTCTCCCGGGTCTGAAGCTCCTTCCCTGCCTTTCCGGTTTTTTCCCTGTTTCCGATCATTCGAATAAAATTCCTTCTGAGTATGTTCTTCATAGCTTTTACCTCCATTTCTGACATGGAAGAAGCAGACAAGGCATGGAGCGCCCTGACCAGAACACAAGGACTCCCTCTTTTCAGCCTTACAGGACTGAAAAAGGGCATAAAGATACCGCAGAAAATTCATTCTCTGCGGCGATGACGTGTCAAAACAGCCTCTCTGCGGCGGAACCAGCCGCCCTGCGAGGCTTTCTGTTCAGAAAAAGACGGCAGAACATTACGCGGCCGGATCTGCAGGCCGCATGCCGGATTTTCCCATATGACGCTTCATCGCTTTGTCTGCTTTCCGACTTCGGCCATTACAACCTTCCACGTAAGTCACCTTCCTTTTGATTTCTTTCTTCTGCGGGATTTTTTCAGACTTTCTTCCCGCATGCCTATTTTAAACGCATCCGGCCCGGGAAGTCAACACCGGGCCGGAAACTTTTCTGTTAACTTTTTATGAACTGTTACTACAAATAATAACTATGAACTCAGCAGCGCTTCGCGAATCACCTCGCACACGGTCGGATGAGGAAATACCGTCCGCAGAATGCGATCCACCGGAACCTGCAGATCAATCATCAGCGCCAGGGAATAGATATATTCCGAAGCGTAGGAGGACATCAGCGCCGCTCCAATCAGCGTGTTTTTCTCCGCATCAAGAATCAGCTTGCACAGGCCGTTACTCATTCCGTTTTCCGCCACATGACGGCCGCTGAAGTTGATGGATACCTTCTTTACCTTATAAGGTCTGCCGGAGGCCTTCGCCTGTTCCTCAGACACGCCCACGAAGGCTGCTTCCGGATTTGTGTAAACCACTCCGCAGATGGCGTCGTAGCTCATGGCGTCCTCCCGGCCGAGGATATGGTTGACAGCTGCCTCTCCTTCCCGGTAGCCCACATGGGCCAGCATCACCTTTCCATTCACATCTCCGATGGCGTAGACATGGGGAACGTTCGTCTGCATATACTCATTTGTCACGATGGCCCCTCGCTCCACCTGCACGCCCAGCTCTTCCAGGCCCTCGATATTGCTGTTTGCCCGGCGTCCCACGCACATGAGGGCCTTGTCGTAGGCAGCCACATCAATTCTGCCGTCCTTCTCAAAGGTCACTACGCCTTCCGACACCTTTTTCACACTGCTGGACAGATAAAAGGTCACGCCCTTTTTCTCCATCTCCTGCTGCAGGAGCGCGCTGACTTCCCGGTCATTGGGGCCCAGCACCTTGTCCAGCATTTCGATCACAGTGACCCTGGAGCCGATTTCCTGAAAATAGGCAGCCATCTCAAAGCCAATCACGCCGCCGCCCACGATAAGCAGCTTGGCCGGAACCTCTGTCATATCCAGAATCTCATCGCTCGTCATCACCGTACCGTCGGTCAGGCCTTCCTTTACGCCCTCAATCGGCGGAATCACCGGGGATGAGCCTGTCGCCAGAATCAGATCCGCCGCTGTGTACTCTTCTCCGTCTACCGTCACCAGCAGCCTGCCGTCCTTCCGGCCGACCTTTCCCGTTCCATTCACCACCTTGACCTTCGCCCGGCGCAGACCGGCAGCCACTCCCTGCACCAGCGTCTTTACGACCTCGTCCTTCTTTCTGACCACTGCCGCCTGATCGATCCTCACGTCACCGTCTGCCGTCACGCCATAGTCTGCTCCGGCTCCGTCTGCGTAATGGTACATCTTGGAAGCGTACAAAAAGGTCTTGGTGGGAATGCATCCCACATTCAGGCAGGTGCCGCCAAGGTTCTTTTTCTCCACCAGAAGCACGCTTTTTCCATGGTGAGCCGCATATTCCGCACAGTTGTATCCGGCCGGACCGCCGCCTACGATGATTACATCAAACTCCTGCATTTCCAATTTCCTCCTCATTCTGATTTTTTCACGTTACAAATACCATTTGATTATACTTTTTATCGGAGGAATTGTCAATTTTATATCAATCTTCTTTTGCCCAGCCGTAGGCATATTTTACAGCCTTCTTCCAGCCCTTGAGCTTCCCCGCTCTCTCCTCGCCGCTGATGGCCGGCTCAAAGGTCCTGTCAACCGCCCAGTTCTTCCGTATATCCTCCGGCCCGGACCAGTAGCCCACTGCCAGACCAGCCAGGTAAGCCGCTCCCATGGCTGTGGTCTCCACACAGCGGGGACGGTTCACCGGAGCGCCTATAATGTCTGCCTGGGTCTGCATCAGAAAGTCATTGGCGCTGGCGCCGCCGTCCGCCTTCAACGCTTCCAGACGGATGCCCGAATCCGCTTCCATAGCCACCAGGACATCATTTACCTGATAAGCAATGGACTCCAGGGTTGCCCGGATAATATGATACTTGTTCACGCCTCTGGTGATCCCTACGATCGTTCCCCGGGCATACTGGTCCCAGTAGGGCGCTCCCAGGCCGGTAAAGGCCGGCACCACATAGCAGCCATTGGTATCGCTGACCTTTTTCGCCATATACTCGGAATCCTCCGAGGAATCAATCAGTCTCATCTCGTCCCGGAGCCACTGAATCGCGGCTCCTGCCACAAAAATGGAGCCCTCCAGCGCGTAGGTTACTTTCCCGTCGATTCCCCAGGCAATGGTCGTCACCAGGCCGTTCTCGGAAAACACAGGCCGTTCTCCCGTATTCATCAGCAGGAAGCAGCCTGTCCCATATGTATTTTTCGCCTCGCCGGGATGGAAACAGGTCTGTCCGAACAGGGCTGACTGCTGATCGCCCGCGGCGCCAGCGATGGGAATGGGCCCGCCGAAAAAGGAAGGATCGGTACAGCCGTAAACACAGCTGGAAGGCTTTACCTCCGGCAGCATGCTTTCCGGAATATTCAGGACCTCCAGAATGTCCCGGTCCCATTCCAGCGTATTGATATTGAACAGCATGGTACGGGAGGCATTGGAATAATCCGTCACATGAACGGCTCCCTTCGTCAGCTTCCAGATCAGCCAGGTCTCCACAGTTCCGAAAAGCAGCTCTCCCCGTTCGGCGCGCTCCCTGGCTCCGGGCACATGATCCAGAATCCAGCGGATCTTCGTAGCGGAGAAATAAGCGTCAATCACAAGCCCTGTCTTCTTCCGGAAGCTGTCTGTAAGCCCTCTCTCCTTCAGCAGATCGCAATACCGCGCCGTCCGGCGGCACTGCCAGACAATGGCATGATAGACCGGTTCTCCTGTATTCTTATCCCAGACGATGGCAGTCTCACGCTGATTTGTGATGCCGATGGCGGCTATGTTTTCCGCTGCCGCCCCTATCATGCTCATGGCCTCCACCGCCACGCCCAGCATACTGGCCCAGATCTCGTCCGCGTCGTGCTCCACCCAGCCCGGCTTCGGGAAATGCTGATGAAATTCCCTCTGAGCCACGCTGCACATTTCCCCCTTTTCATTAAACAGGATGCAGCGGTTGCTGGTCGTCCCCGCATCCAATGCCATAATATACTTTTTCACCCTTCCGTTCCTCCTTGCAGATACCTTTCTATCTTTTCTTTGTTCAGCCCTTCTCCTATGGCGATCAGAATCTCCTGCCCTGCCTGAATGGGCCGCAGCGCCGTCTCCTGCCGGGTCGCATTCAGCTCAAGCCAGCCCTCGCTTCCATGTTCCGCGCCCTGGCTCCTCACAAACCCCTTCAGCCGGAAGACAGAGCCACAGGCCGGATCTCCCAGAATCCTTTCCGCCGCACGCCGCAGGCTCTCTTCTGTCAGCTGTACATTCATAAAAAAGAGAGAGTCAAAGGCCTGATTTTCTCCCAGATCCATTTTTTCATAGTCCGCAGGCACATAGCCGCAGGAAGAACATCTCTGAAAGTCCTCATCCGTAAGGCCCTCCCAGTCCTTACAGAGAATTTCCCTTCCAATCCGGAGCCTGCGCTTACACTGCGCCCTCTCAAGCGCCCGGTTCAGACGCTCTTCCGTCCCGCGAATCTCTTCCATCGAAGCCTCCCGGCTCCTGCTTATGAGCACGCAGCCCGCACACGCCGCTTCCGAAGCCAGCAGATATTCCGCCGCCTGCGGCAGCTCCTTCTCCAGCTTCGCATTCACAACCGCGATCACGCTTCCGATTTCATACCACCTGTCCAGAGGCTCCTCATGCAGGGCGTCGAAAAATTCATCTACATCATAGATCCCGGACGGCTCCACCAGCACCCGGTCATAACCGCTCATTCCCATGGCAATCAGCTTCGTCCGAAACCTCCGCCGGTGCGTCTCCTGATCTCCTCCTCCGGAAACCATTTCCAGCTCGCAGCGCTCCCCTTCCAAATCCCGGAGAAGCATCATGTCCACATTGACGGCTCCGAAATCATTTTCCAGGATTCCGACATACTGGCCCCGGGCCATGAGCCAGGCCGCATATTTTTTCAGAAACGTCGTCTTGCCTGATCCAAGGAAGCCGGTAATCAAATCTATTTTTATCATAGCTCCTCTATGCTCCGTTTAATATACTTCGGCCCCAAAGGGCATCAGGGCCAGCTGCGCCAGCTTGAAATGCTGCAGCCCAAAGGGAATCCCGATAATCGTAACGCACAGCAGCGCTCCCAGGACTGCGTGCTCTATGGCCAGTGCCAGCCCGGAAAAGAGAAGCCAGAGAATATTCAGCAGGAAAGAGACTGTCCCTCCTCCATACCGGATTTCTTTTCCGAATGGAAAAAAGCTTAACCCTGCCAGCTTAAAGCACTGGGTCCCCACAGGGATTCCCACAATCGTAATGCACCAGAGGCAGCCCGCCAGGCACCAGCTAAGCCCGCTCAAAGCCCCTCCAAAAACAAACCACAAAAAATTTCCAAGACATCCCATAGACGTATCCTTTCTAAAAATCCAGTCTTATTACACGTTTTTTATAAAAATGCCGGCGCCGGTGCGCCGAGGGGCAATACGGTCCCTTGGCGCACCGGCGCTGCCTCTTTGTAGTGTCATTCTATCACTTAATGCTGTGCTTTTCAATTCCAGCTTCCGGACAATCCGGCCCGCTGTCTTACTCCTGTATTCTTCCTTTGGGGCCTGGTAAAGCCCTGTTTAAGCCAGTCTCCATACAAAAGGGGGATTGACGGCGGAGTGGGAAACGCAATAAAATAAATGGAGAAATATTCTCACCACCAGCTGTTCCGGACAGAAATTACCTGCTGCCCGCAAAACAGCCTTATGAGATTCCAAATACAAAGGAGTGTGAACATTCATGAACATGATAACCCTGGGAAGTACAGGAATCACCGTCCCACAGAATGCTTTCGGCGCTCTGCCCGTACAGCGGGTGAATATGGGAACCGCCGTACAGCTTCTGCAGCGGGCATACGAAGGCGGCATGCGCTTCTTCGACACCGCCCGCGCCTACAGCGACAGCGAAGAAAAGCTTGGAAACGCCTTTCAGCAGATATTTGAAAAAGCGCGCCAGGAAATCTATATCGCCACCAAAACTCAGGCCAAGACGCCGGAAGCCTTCCGGGCACAGCTTGAGACCTCATTGAAGCTCCTGAAGACAGATTATATCGATATCTATCAGTTCCACTGCGCGGATACCTGCTGGCGTCCGGGAGACGGCAGCGGAATGTATGAATGCATGCAGGAGGCAAAGGAAGCGGGCAAAATCCGCCATATCGGAATCACGGCCCACAAGCTCGGCGTAGCCAGAGAGGCCATTGAGTCCGGCCTTTACGAAACACTGCAGTTTCCTTTAAGCTACCTTTCCTCCGAAAAGGAACTGGAACTGGTGAAGCTATGCCAGGAACACAGCATGGGCTTTATCGCCATGAAGGGCCTCGCCGGAGGGCTGATCAATCATTCCAGGGCAGCTTTTGCCTTTATGTCTCAGTTTGACAATGTTCTTCCGATCTGGGGGATTCAGAAAATGTCTGAGCTGGAAGAATGGCTCTCCTATATGGAACAGCCTCCGGCTATGGACGAAGAAATTTCACGCTTTATCGAAAAGGAAAAGGCTGAGCTGACCGGAGATTTCTGCCGGGGCTGCGGCTACTGCATGCCCTGCCCTGCCGGAATTCTCATTAACAACTGCGCCAGAATGTCCCTGATGGTAAGAAGAGCCCCTTCCGATCAGTGGCTGAATGAATACTGGCAGGAAAACATGAAAAAAATCGAAGAATGCCTGCACTGCGGCCAGTGTATGGAAAAATGTCCCTATGAGCTGAACACTCCGGAGCTTCTTGAGAAAAATTATGAAGATTATAAACGGATTCTGGCCGGAGAGGTGAAGGTAAATTAGCCTTCTCCTATCCTTCCTGATCTTCGCAGAAGTGCCGTGTAAGAGCGGAGGGCGCCCGGATCCCTGCAGTGCATTCAGGGATCCGGGCGCCCTCCGTTTCTTTTTCAAAGTTTCTTTTTCAAACAAGCTTGGCCTTACCACTCTGCCGTCTACTGCCTCTCAGGCGTAAAATATACAAAATAGGTATCGCCTGTGGTTCCATCCGAGTAGATATCCTGGGTCGAAATGGAGAAATCCTTGTACCCTTCCGGGACCTCATACACCAGAAGGCCCTCTACCCTTTCATCGACTCCCAGCTCATACTCATAGGGAAGCTGATCTTCACTGACCGCAGCAATCTCCTCCCCCGTCTCCGGATCGGATGTAATCGGAAACGCATAGGCCTCATCATCGTCATCCTCTCCCCACTGAGCCTGAAAATCCCAGTCAGACATAGGAATGGACTCATTAAAGGTGTTTTTCACGGTGGCGTCCACCACAAGAAGCTCTGTTCCTTCAGAAGCCGCTCTTCCCTCAAACTCGCTGCACAGATATGCGCTGTTTACGGTGAACTCAAAAAAATCTGTGCGAATGGAATCTCCGATTCTGCCCTCTGTCGTACTCTTTCCCGCGCCAAACAGGCCGCAGCCCGCAAGTCCAAGCAGCAGCACGGTACACGCAAGGACTGCCGCTGCCCTGATTTTTCTTCTGTTCATTGCTTTCCCCTCTCAATCAAATATTTGTTTCCTGAAATCAGCTTATCATGGTTCAGATGGAAAGGCAACCTGTTTTTTCTGATTCTGTTCCATCATTCCGCTTCCTGTTTCTCCGCCTTCTCCTCCGTTCCATAAACGTCATTCCGGATCAGTCTATATACAGCCGCAGACAGGGGCACCCCCAGCAGCATTCCGGGAATTCCAAGCACTCCGCCCCCTACGGTAACCGCAGCCAGAACCCAGAGAGCCGGAAGCCCCAGAGAGGAGCCTACCACCTTCGGATAAATCAGATTTCCCTCCAGCTGCTGCAATATCACGATAAACACCAGGAAAATCAACGCTTTTACCGGAGAAACCGTCAGAATCATAAACGCTCCCACAATAGCGCCAATGTAGGCTCCGGCTACAGGGATCAGCGCAGTGAAGCCTATCAGAGCTCCGATCATTGTCGCATATGGCAGGCGGATCAAAAGCATGCCCAGCATGCACAGCACGCCCAGTATCACCGCTTCCGTACACTGGCCGACAATATATCTGTGAAAGCAGTCGTTGACGACTCCCACAACATACCGGATTTTTTTATTCCATCCGTCCCTCAGATACCGCTCCATTATTTTTTGCAGCTGTCTTCCAAGCTTTTCCTTCCCAAGCAGAAGATAGATCGAAAAAATCAGGGCCATAAAAAAGGTGACAAACCCGGATACAACCGACGTAACCGTATTGACAATCGCATTCGCGGCGCTCCCCACTCCCGCAGTAAGCACCTTGACAATGTCAGTCATACGGCTCTTCCAGTCAATCTGCGCCAGAGAATCCGCGATAGTCTCTGGCAGAATCCCCTGCTCCTCACACCATTTTGTGAAATCAGCCACGACACCCGGCACTCCTGCGGCAATCACACAGATACAGGAAACCAGCTCCGGAATCACCAGCACCAGCAGCAGAACCACGATAATCAGCAGAGTCGCAAAGGCCAGCGCCATACACAGCGGCCTTTTGAGCTTCAAACCCGCACCGGAGGCCGCCCTGCCGAATAGACGGTGTTCGTAAAAGGTCATTAGAATATTCACAAGATAAGCCATCACTGCTCCCAAAAGCAGCGGCATCGCCGCAGAAAGAAGCAGGCTTCCCATCCTCGCCACAGACGGCCAGTAATGAATGCACAAATAGAGCAGAAATATTGTAACGCCCGCCCGCAGGCAGGTCTTGACGTCAAGCTTCATTCTTTCCCCTTTCTATCATCCATTTTCTCCCGCAGGATACTGTTCCATAAAATACACACTCTATGTCTGGTTCTGTATTTTGAAATACGTTACATCGCCATATTCTATCATAGATTTCTCGTAATTATCATAAATCAAAATTCCATAATCCCCTATTGCACAGACATCTTTATTCAGATATTTTCCAGCTTCTTTTATCATGCCCGCCATGCTCTCAGAACCATCATAATGCATTTCAAGCAAAAACGGGGGCATACAGTCAAGTCCGATTCCTCTGCAATATTTCATGGTTGTATAGTACCAGTTTGGCGACAAAAAATATTCCTGATACAACATAAGCGCCCCCGCACTGTATGCAAGTATCA
Organism: Lachnoclostridium sp. An131; assembly: GCF_002160825.1. Lineage (GTDB taxonomy): Bacteria > Bacillota > Clostridia > Lachnospirales > Lachnospiraceae > Laedolimicola. The sequence goes on along the minus strand of NZ_NFLI01000022.1, from coordinate 43,627 downwards.
TTCCCTGATAATTGCTTAACGCAGACAGCAGCTTATTGTTTTTTATCCTTTCAACTCCAAGTTCAGCATCTCCGCCTGGAATAACCAGACAGGTATATCGGTTAAAGTCAGGAACTTCCTCGCAAGTGAAATAATTATAAAAATCAATCCTGTTCCGTACTGCTCCTGCGCCGCAAAGCTGATCCTGTATTTTCTGTGTCAGTATGCCTTCTTCGCCAAAATACTCTTCCCAGGAAAGCAAATCCTTTACATACCGTTCCATAGTGCATACCGGAAGCACTAAAAAGGAATCTGATTGCTCAAAGGAGACTGCCTGCCGCAACAGATCGCTTTTCAGTTTACTGCAAAATATCAGTTTCATGCTTGTTATTTCCCTCAATTCTAAAAAAGAACTCTTCAAACCGTTCGATCCCCAGATTAAAGCTATAAGTAGGGAGTCCTGCATACTCGCAGTACTTCAGATAATCCTCCGGCAGGTCCGCCTCGATTCCCTGCTCCAGCAGGAGAGCCTGCTGCCTGCAAAATTCACTGCGTAACTTCTCTATCCGATATTCATCATAATAGCCATGGCCCAATCCATGATTATTCATAATCCACTTTGTCTCTAATGGAATCCCGTACGTACTCTCCCAGGCTAACGGAGAAATAATAGGTGCGTTTACAAAAACCGCATGAGGATATTCCTGTGAAATAGAAGTATAATAATTACAAATCCCCTCAACTGTAAAAGAGTGCTTTTTCAAATATTCGTTTAAAACATCCACAACCTCAACCGTATCAAACAGATGATTGTAATCCAGCCCTTGCTCCACAGCCAGCCTCTTGGCATTTTCCAGCACCATTAGATAAAAATTCTTTAAATCAAAATTAAAATCAGGAGTCAGAACCACTTCCAGAGTATAAAATTCATTTTTGCCTGTTTTCGTAACATATCTGTCCCTGACAACATACCCAAGCTCAAATACCGGCGCCAATGACATGTATAACTTTTTTTTCAATTCCAGCTCATGTGTTATTCTTATATACTTTTTGCCAATATATTCTCCAGTCACGAGTGCGGGCGATGCCTTGCTGGTTCCCCGATAAGGGGTCAGTATCGGAGCAGAAACCTGGATGACTCCAAGTTTCTGAAGTTCCTCCCGGATGATTTCTATTAAATTTACATAGTGCTTCCATCGCGCAAGATGAACACCGCCATTCAGGCTATTTGTAAACTCATTTTCAAGCTCCACATTTTCCTGCCTGTAGCCATATGATTTATACGACGCATTTTTATTCGGGATATACACTTTCAAGAGTGCCTCAATATAGACAATCTGAATTCCTTTCCTATTCGTTCCGTAATGCCATGCTGCGTCTATGACCGTCCCGATAGATATAGACGATTCTCCCAACAGTTCATTCGGTATAAGCAGCTGCTGCCTATACAGCTTGAATGAATATGCATCGCAAAATGTAACTGTTTTATGTTTTCTAATCGTCAGAATCCGAAATAACATCTTGTTTTACCTTTTTCTTCCAACATAAAAATGCTCTTTGTAGCAAGTCTCCTGATCATCACTTTCTGCCTCGATATAAGGCACGCCAGAGAAAAGGTCCAGCGTTTGAAATCCAAACATTTCAAACAGCTCTTTCATTGAGGCATCGCTATTTAACCGTCTTTGTGCCTGTGGTCTGTCCAAACGCCAGCCAATCAGATCGGCAAAGATCACTGTACCGTCACTCCGCACAGCATCTGCTATTTTACGCACTGCCGCTTCGTGATTCGGAAGCAGATTGACTGTATTCGAGCAAACAAGCAAATCACATTCAGGAATCTCGCAAGTGATCAAATTACTGATTCCAAACTCTGCATTCGAAAGAGAAAATCCCTCTACCAAATATTTTGCAGAAATATCGTCTTCCGAATATACATCCCTTCGGAGAAGCGCCGTCCTTTTATCACTGCATACGATCCGATCAGCAAGGAGCAATGCCAGGAATGAATAATCCAGTCCTTCTACCTGGGAATTTTTATAGATTCGTGCAAAATCAAGCACCGATCTTCCCGGACCACATCCCGGGATTATGATCTTCTCAGGCATTCCCTGGTGCCAGGTCGCCGCCAGGCTTACCAGGGTCGAGTAAAGGGCCTCACTCCGGGCGTATTTTTTTTCTGTAAATCTGGAATACTGGAAAAAAGCCAGCCGCATAGTCTCTGCCCATTGTGTATATTTTTTTGTCTTTTCCGATATTTCACCCTCTCCCCACTCTGTCAGATTCACTCTGTGAAGAGCCGCAAATTTATCAATCTGCTCTATTCCTTCTGTACACCACGCTTTTATCATTCCGCTGTGGATCCAGAAGTCATCCAATGCAGCAATCGCTTTTTGCAGATAGGATTTCTGCGAAACGAAATATTGATTCCGTTCTTTTTCTTTCAGGAAACAGGTAATCATCTCTCATCTCCTCTTTTTTTTAGCAGTTCCATCTTTTCCAGCGTTTTTAAAAAATTACCGTTCAAAAGCGGAATGACATTGGGATGGCAGACGACATCCTCATCCACGTCATTCCCGATATAAATCAAAAGATCGAGAGAGTGTTTTTTCAGAAACGCATCCCAGTCCTCCTTTGAGCTCTTGTTAAAAGACTCTGTTGTCAGAATTTCATCAAAGAACTGCTGTCCGTTCCATCCCTTCAAATCTCTGTAAACCTTTTTCCGGTTAGACGCACTAATCAGATACAGCGGATAGGATTCTCTCAGCGACTGCAGAAAATACACCCAGCTGGTATCAGGTTTTACCTTTGAATGGTATAGTTCCAATACCTCAATGTAATCCGCTCCTATCTGCTCCGCAATCATCTTACGCGAAGTTTTATTATACACTTCATGCCGGATAAAATTTTTATATTTTTCTTCACTGCACTCTGACAGTGCTTCAATCCATGCATCATTACTGAGAAGGATCGTATTATGCAGATCAAATCCGAATGCTATTTTCATTGCACAATCTCTCTTTCCGAAGGTGACAGCAAAATTTCTTTTGCCTGCACCTTAATGCCATACGCATTTTTTATATAGGCCACCTGTTCCTGAGACACCGGACTGTGAATCACAAGAGCATCCTCCTCTGTCTCACAAATAAAACTATTTCCAAATTTCCCCTCCAGTTCCCTCTTGATACCAGCGAAATCTTTCTCTTCCATTCTGCCGCAGTTTTTATAATTACCGCATCGATCACTGCAGTGATGTATTCGTCGAAAATAGAGAAGCTGACATCTTTTCTTGCCATGCGCCGCTATCATACAGGACGTATGCCTGTAAACTGGATAATTCAGCCTTTGTATCGCCAGCAGAGAAAGGATTCTGTCATACAGATCCGGCTCTATCAGCTTATGATGGGGGTCATATCCCATAAGACCGGGCACCAGCCTTCTGTTTTCTGAGGTCACCCTGAGCCCGGTAATAATACTCCCCGAAAATCTGTACAAGCTAAATTGTTTCAGAATTTTAATCATTTGATCAAGATCATCGTTATATCCCGGGATAATGGGTCTAAAGTAATGAAACCTGCTATCCTCTGGCACATTTTCCGATATAATCTCAAGATCGCGTTTTAGATTGCCGTAATTAAAATCCGCTTCGATATTGCTATATGAATAAATGTACAATAAATTTAGCTTTTCAAAAAAGTGTTTTAATGAAGCATCTGATGGGAATTTACTGATAATCAGTATCGGCGATCTGACTGACTCCTCCACAAACAGTTCCAATAATCTCATCGTATCATCAATCACTGCCGGCAAAAGGGGATCCGTCCTGTTATTGATCAGCAATGGAGTCTTCTCGTTCAAAAAAAGCGTACTTTTTTTCTTTAATGTTTCTATAATTTTCTCCGGTGTCATACTTCTTTCCGGCTTTTTCTTAAATTCATTCAGTTTTGACAAAACACAGTACGGACAGCCCATTGGACAGCCAATATGTGTCGATACTGATAACCCGCTTTTTAAATGTTCAATCATACTGTTTTCTCCCCCAGCTTATCGAACATACCCTTCCGGGAAAAGGAGCTGCATATACTTTTCCGTCGAAATACCTTCTATGCTGTTTGCCAGAAATGTGTTTCTTGAAAAAGAGTCCAGTTCTTCTGTTACATCCTCCTTTCTCACATCTTTGCGATGCAATTCACTAATAGGGGAATATTCCTTCCATCGATACGGGATCTCCAGCTTTTCCACAAGCTCCTGCGTTCTTAACACTTCCTCCGATGTCTGTCCCGGAAGCCCCAGTATAAGCAGTGCTTTTACATTTACTCCAGTCTCTTTGCACAGATGGATCGTCTCCATAATCCTATCCATCGTCTGGTGTTTATTCACCCTTTTCAGAAGTCCGTCCTCAAAAGTTTCTATCCCCAGGGACAATTGACAGAGACCTGCTTTTTTCATCAGCAGCAGAAGCTCCTCATCCAGACAGTCCACCCTGGTATCGCTTCTCCATGGAACGATGCAGTCCTCCTCGATGATTCTCTTACACAATTTTTTTACCCACTCCCTGTCATAAGTAAATGTTGTTGCGGAAAAATAGACCGAGGAATAGCTCGCTCTTATCCTTTTCAGCATAGAGATGATTTCCTCTACCGGGCGTTGTGCAAAAACAGCCCCTTTTCCTGTGGGAAACAATATCTTCTCTGAGCAGAAGGAACAGTGAAAAGGACATCCCACCTGAACTGTAAACTCAAACATTCCGTTTCCCCAATATTTATACAAATCCAGCGGAGCATTGGTATCAAGGGAACATCCCCAGGTATGGTGTTCTACTTCTATATTTATAATCTTATCCTGCGGAGTTACAGGGAGCCTCCCACTATCAAGCACATGGAGGATCGCTTCCGCAAAATTCCCGTTTGCGATTACAAAATCCACTTCCGGACGCATGGAAAGATAATTTGGCACAAGTGCCGCTGCCGTACCATAAACAATCGTCCTTCCTGTTTTTGTCATAAATTTGTAAATTTCCATCAATTCAAGCGACTGCCTAATATTATAGGGCTCTATCAGAAGAATCAATCTATCCGCATTGCGAAACTGTTCGTAAATCTGGTTTCTGTTTTTCATCTCCACTGCACAATCCAAAACAGAAATATGGCTGTATTTTTTAGATACCAAATCGATTGTTTCGGCAAAATAAGTAAAATGTTTAAACATGGAATGATTTAAGTATGACGATGGCGGATAGACAAATAGAATTTTCATTAGCAATCACCTGTTTCCTAAATCACAAATATGGTAAAAACAACCGTTTTTACCATACTTGTTTTCTTTTGTATTTAATGTAATCTTGTTCCCTCTGGCACAATATCATCAACAAAGATTACCTGACAGCCGCAAGCATTGTTCGTTGCTGCAAGAAGCATACCTTCACTGGTAACACCTGTGATACGGGCCGGTTTTAAATTCGCTATTACAATAATTTTTTTCCCTATCAGCTGCTCTGGAGTATAATATGCTTTCAGGGAAGAAACAATCGTCCGTTCTTTGAGCCCATCAAACAGAGTAAGCTTGTAGCAGCTATGTGATTTTCTTATTTCCTGGCATTTCAGAACCTTACAAACCCGAAGATCAATAGCGTCAAATTTGTCAAGATCAATCACATCCTGCACCGGAGATACTGGATCAGGCTCGCCATACGTTACCTTCTTTTCTTCCGGCTCTACCTTTTTATTTAATTCTGAGAGCGGAACCATTTCCTCCTCTGTTTTCTCGTTGGTGAAATCTAAAAGATGAATGTAGCGTTCCTTATCTATTGCATAAAGAAAGAGGTATAATCTCGGTCCTTTCTCTTTATTTAGCAGCAGACGGTAAACCTCTTTGAAGAACGCTCCCTGATATTTCTTCAAATTCGGATTATCCTCGCCAAAAATCCGTTTCGGTATATCATATAGCTTCGTATTCAACTCATCCAAGGTATACGATTCTCTCTGAAGATAGTCGTGCAGGTCTTTAATTTCCTGTTTCTCTTCATCAGACAGAGCCTCATATACTTCCCAGTTCCGATGCGGAACCAGCCTGTTTACATTCTCTGGAGAGCAGTTTTCCAGCCAATACTGTGCAAGCTGAAGCCTTTCTTTAAAGTCAGCGTATTTATAGGGCTGTCCGATTTTTTCAAAGACAGTTTCAAGAAGGGAAACATTAAAGTCCACAACTGAACCCAATTGAACAAGCAGCGACATGGGTACCGTCTTGATCGGCCGGTCAGTCAGGAGACAGCTTTCCATAATCGACTTTACATGGTCATTCGCCTCTCCGCCGATATACTGATTATACTGTTTGTCAAATTCAAAATACTGACGCAAAATACCTTCATCAAAACACAGATCAAACGCTTTATTCGGTTCCACCCTGGCGTAAAGCCACAGCAGAATTTCCGGCTGATATACCTTCAGCAGGGTGTCTGGAGTCAGGTTCAATCCCGATGACCCCGACATTTTACCTGTGGTACCCTTGATCCCGATAAATTCATACCCCTGGAAAACAGGAGCATCTATTCCGAATATCTTCTTCGCAATGACACGGCTGGTATCGTAAGAACCGTTCGGAGCTGCATGGTCTTTTCCGCCCGGCTCAAAGTCAACCTGCTCATACGCCCATCTCATTGGCCAGTCAACTTTCCATGCCAGTTTGCAGTCTGTATCCGTATTGAAGTTAAAGTCCCCCTCATATCCGCACTTGCAGACATAATTTGCCACCTTTGTTGTATCATCATATCCAATGATTTTTGTCGTATCCCTGTGGCAACGTGGGCAGTAAATGCTTACCGGATAATAGTTTTCTCTTTCTCCCTCTTCGGCAGCCTGTGTCCTAAAGCTGTCCAGAATATCGAAAATTTCTCCTCTTTTATCAAGCGCGGTCAAAATATAATCTCTGTATTTCCCAGATCTATACATCTCCGCCTGATGCCTGTAATCTAATTGAATCCCGAACTTATCAATAGCATGTTCAAATTCCCGTTCAAAGTATTCCGCATAAGATTTCTCTTCCGAGTCAAACGGGTTTGGGATATCCACATAAGAATATCCGATATATTTTTCGAATCCATCCGTCGCCTTCTCTACATTAACCGGGACTTTTCTTAATCTGTCATATTCATCCCACGAAAAAAGCAATCTGGCCTTTTTCCCTTTTCTCTCCAGCGCTCTGACAACAAATAAACTTGTTGCTATGTCTCTGAAATTTCCAATATGGATCGATCCAGATGGGCTGATTCCAGCCGCACACACAAATTCTTCTTTATCCGGATTCTTCTTAATAAGCTTATCTGCTATCGTATCTGACCAATGCATTCTTATCCTCCCCTTATCTCTTTCCAATTATTTCAAGACTGTATTTTAGTCAGTAACATACATATGATATTTAGTATACCAGAAGACATATTAAATGCCAAGGATAAATCATTCTTGAATTTCCGCAGCTAATTTCCATGTCCGAGAAACAAAACCAGGTTTAACGGGATACATCTTTACTTCTGTATGTATGGAATCTCCACGTTTTCGTATCAATTACTAAAAACTCCTGCGTCCCAATCGGTTCCCCATTTCGATATGTAGAAAATACATCACAGGAAATAATATTTCCACTTCGGAATATGTGCTCAACCGGAGTATGTCCGACAACCTGCAGAATCTCATCTGACTTATACAGCTTTCTTTTTGAATACTGCGGCCGGTACCAGACAGGTGACATATCATTCCACATAGAATCGTGATCCAATCCATTAATGAAATCAATCGCCTGCTCAGCATTATGATACAGATCAGGCGGCACTATATTTTCCACAAAGTAATCCATAACGCCGCCATGGCAAAACAGTACATTATCAATTATATGAATATATTTCATTTCATTGCCTTCCGGCAATGCTCTTTTTAATTCCAATAGTTTTTTCCGAACTGTCCAGGCAGCCATTACACTATATCCACTCTCTCGCTCATTCCAGATATAACTAAGATCATGATTTCCATATACCCATAATGTATCCGGATATTTCTTAGCGAATGTAATCGCAGCATCAAACGTCTCGGCATACAATTCAATATTATATTCTTTCCCCCAGTCATCTGGTATATCCATGAGACACACTGTCTGTCCGGCGCAGCCCTTTTCCAACAATTCTTCTGCTATCCGGAACATATATGGTTTCAAATGTATATCCGGTATCACAAGCACCTGCATACACCATCTCCCCTTGCTCTATTTTACAAGCCAGGCGCAGCCGCTATTGCTGTTTATACGTGAAGAATAAGAGAGCACTTCTTGAAAATTTTCCCTTCAAAAAGTGCCCACATTATCAGCTTCTCAATATAATTCGCAGGTAACAGCTCTTTATCTCGCTACATAATACTTCATGATTACTTTGACCTCTGAATCTCCAGCACCTTATACTCTATCATTCCGGCCTGGGTCTCCACCTGGATCGTATCTCCTACGCGCGCCCCGATCAGAGCCTTTCCTACCGGAGACTCGTTGGAAATCTTCCCATTCAGGCTGTCCGCCTCGGAAGAGCCTACCAGCTTAAACTCCTCTTCCTCATCGTACTCCACATCAAGGACCTTGACCACACAGCCAACACTGATCTTGTCCAGATCCACTTCATCCTCAACTACAACCTCGGCATTCTTCAGAATCTTCTCGATCTCCTCGATACGCGCTTCGATATCCCGCTGCTCATCCTTCGCTGCATCGTACTCCGCATTCTCAGACAGATCACCCTGTTCTCTGGCTTCCTTGATCTTCTGGGCAATCTCCTTTCTCTGCACTACCTTCAGATCCTGAAGCTCGTCCTCCAGCTTCTTCAGTCCCTCATAAGTCAGCAAATTTTTCTTCCCACTCATGTTCCTTTACATCCTTCCTGTTTCTTATTTCCAATCTATTTCATTATATCTCTTTCTGTCCCGTTTATTCCTGTAACCTGTTCTTTTGATTCCAGTGGAGCAGGCCCGGTCTCCTGTCTGAACCTGCGCCCCTGAAAGCCTTCAGAAACATTCACAGTATTATATCTTAACAGAATCCGATTGTCAAGATTTCTTCCAGCTCTTTCAGGCTTTCCACGCTGTTGATCCTTGCCCGCAGCCTGGCTGAATGGGGAAGTCCTGCCGTATACCAGGAAACATGCTTGCGCATCTCCCGGATCCCCGTGTAATCGCCCTTGTATTCTACCTGCATGCGCGCATGGCGCAGCATCATAGATCGCACCTCTTCCAGGGAAGGCTTTGGCTCCTCCCTGCCATTTATAAGATATTCCCGAATCTGACGGAAAATCCAGGGATTTCCTCTGGCCGCCCGGCCCACCATCACACCGTCGCAGCCCGTCTCCTCCAGCATGGCCCTGGCCTTCCGGGGCGAATCCACATCCCCGTTTCCTATCACCGGAATAGAGACCGCCTCCTTCACCTGGCGGATAATATCCCAGTCTGCTTTTCCGGAGTAATACTGCTCTCTCGTCCTCCCATGAACCGCGATGGCCGCTGCTCCGGACCCTTCCGCGATCCGCGCAATCTCTACCGCATTCACATGGGCATCGTCAAAGCCCTTGCGAATCTTTACTGTGACCGGCTTTTTGATGGCCCCCGCCACCTTGCTGATAATCTGTTCCACCAGCTTCGGGTCACGCATCAGCGCCGAGCCTTCCCCGTTTCCCACAATCTTCGGAACCGGGCAGCCCATGTTGATATCCAGAATATCAAACGGCTCTTCCTCTATTTCTTTTGCAATCTCTGCCATCAGCTCAGGCTCTGATCCGAAAAGCTGCAGTGAAACCGGACGCTCCGCCGGATCAATCTGCATCAGCTTCCGGGTATTGCGGTTGCGGTATGCAATCGCCTTTGCACTGACCATCTCCATGCAGACCAGGTCTGCTCCCTGCTCATGGCAGAGCAAACGAAATGGCAGGTCGCTTACCCCTGCCATAGGCGCCAGTATCACAGAACCTGCAAGCTCTGTATTTCCTATTTTTAATGACATATCCCGATACCCTTTCCCGCTAACGCCTGTGCCTGCGCCTGTGTGTCTGCTGCTCCCTTCTGGCTTTCCAGAACAGCAGGATACTGGCCAGAAAGCAGGCCGCAGCCGCAGCCACCCAAAGTATAAATACCACCTGGATAAAGGGCAGCTGGAGCACAAAGCTCTCATTTGGAAAACGCTGCGCGTACCAGCTCCAGTCTGCCGCTGTCAATGCCAGAAGAATGGCAGCGTACAAAAAAACCTGTGCCTTTCTTTCAAGATTGTTCATCTTCCTCTTCCTGTTCTGCAGCGTCTGATTGTTCTGCCTGCTCCGAGTCCGCTGCTGCTTCTTCTGAATCTGAGACTTCTACAGACTCTGCTGTTTCCTCTGTTTCTGAGGCTTCAGCAGCCTCCGCTCCTGCGCCGCCATGCTTTCCTGCCCAGAAAAACAGCACTACACCAAAGATAAACGCAAAAATTGCGATAAACTGAGAGGTGGACAGTGCTCCTACGTTTCCACGCTCCAGATCGCCCCGGAAAAATTCCAGGATAAAGCGTCCCGCGCTGTACAGCGCAAAATAGAGACCTGTTACCTGTCCCTCTCCCTTCTTCCATTTTTTCGCAAAGAGAATCAGGAACCCAAAATGCAGGAAATCCAGCACGCTGGATATGATCTGCGTCGGAATCAGCGGCACTCCGTTAGGCGCGTAGGCCGAATTCTGGAAAACAATGCTGAACGCGCAGTCTGTCTCCCTTCCGTAGCAGCAGCCTGCCAGAAGGCAGCCTATCCGCCCGAAGCCCTGAGCCAGCGCTACTGAGGGAAGCGCCAGATCGAGATAACTTGGCACATTCATTTTCCATCTCCGACAGTAGAGCACAATTCCCGCAAAGCCGCCAATCAGTGCGCCGTAAATCACAAAGCCTTCCATCAGATCCCGATAAAGCAGAGACGGATCCGCCGCAATCTGAGGCAGAACCGTAAGGTAATACAAAACCTTGCCTCCAATGATGCCGCCGATGACGGCACAAATCGTGAGCCCAAAGACCCTCTCGTCATCCAGCCCAAGCCTTCTGGCCCGGTATTCTGCCAGGCAGTAAGCCGCAAAAATACCAATTGCAATCATCAGCCCATAGCCGTATACAGTAAATGGTCCGATGGAAAAAAGTTCGTTATGCATGTTCAATCTCCTCATTCAAGAAAAATACTTTATAAAACAGCTCCAGGGAAGCCAGAAGCTCCGCTTTTTCCTTCTGAAGCTCCTTTATCTTCAGGCCGCTTCCGATTTCGTCAAAAAAGAAGTCGTCCTCCCGGCTGGATACCTGGAAAATTAATGTCCCGTCCTCCTCAAATTCCAGAAGCAGGATTCCTCCCACCTCTGACACAAAAAGCACGCACATGATCTTGAGCTCTTTTTTTATCGCTTCCGGCAGGGCCGAAAAATCTTCGTTAAAATAATATTTCTCCTCATAAGAATTTGCGCCGCAAAGCACTACATTATCCTGATACATCTGCTTTTCATCCTCCCGGCTTTTTATACATACCCATAGACGCCGCGCACCGATACCTCGCCTGCATAGACCTGCTCAATTCGTCCGTCGGACAGCCTTACCAGCAGCTCGCCCTGGTCATTGATCCCAAGGGCCGTCCCCGTGTGCTCGTTTCCCGGCTCCAGTACCTGTACCTGCCGTCCTTTATTCACCAGAAGCTCTTCATAATCCTTTCTCATACTGCTCAGGTCTTCCGTCTCTTCAAACTGCCCGTAATACTCCTCAAAATATTCCATACAAAGAGCGATCAGCTCTGAGCGCATCAGCGGCCTGCCTGCCGCCTGGCGCAGAGACGCCGCCTGAGTCAGGCTCTCAGGAAAGATCTGCGTGTTTACATTGATGCCGACACCGATTACTACATAATGAATGCAGTCAATCTCCGCGCTCATCTCCGTCAGAATCCCGGCAGCCTTCCTGCCGTCCAGCACCAGATCGTTGGGCCATTTCAGCCCGATCCGCAGCGTTTTCCCTGACAGCAGCATCTCTCCCGGCTGCGGCGCATCCTCCGCCCGCGTCTCCGCCCTTCCGGGCTCCACTATGCCAGGCTCTGTCATTCGGCCCAGAAGCTCATTGCAGGCGCGGGCCGCTGCAAACCCCATCACCAGTGTCAGCATGGAAGCATGCTCCGGACGGATCTCCGGGCGCAGCAGAAGACTCATATAGACAGCCTCTCCCGGAGGAGAGCTCCAGGATCTTCCCCGGCGCCCCCTCCCTTCTGTCTGCCTTTCCGCGCAGACCAGGGTGCCGTGGGGCGCTCCCTCCTCTGCCAGGCGCTTTGCCTGGATATTGGTAGAATCTGTCGTATCAAAACAGACGCAGCTTCTTCCCATCACCCTTGTCTTCAGACGGCTGCCGATCTCCGCCTCTGTCACCACATCCGGAAGCTCCTTCAGGCAGTAGCCCTTATTGGAGACGCTGTCAATCGCGTAGCCCTCCTCCTTCAGCCTTGTGACCGCTTTCCAGACCGCAGTCCTGGAGACGCCAAATCTCTCACAAAGCTCCTGGCCGGAGACGTAAGCCTCCGACGCACGGAGCGCCTTTAAAATTTCTTCCTTTATCATAAAAACCACGACCGGATCAAATCAAAAATCAACGCCACCGCCAGAATCCCCGAAAACACAGAGCAGAGATAGCCTGTTACCCTCTTGCTCTTCGCCAGCTCCATGATCCCCGACAGCGCGCACATCACCACGCCGAGAAAACAGGCTGCCGGCGCCAGATATTTTGCTTCCCTGCCGCACAGAACCAGAACTGCCAGAATCAGAATCGCGCAGGCCAGAACCATATTCATGATTTTCCAGTGATAATAAGGATCTCTGACAACCCTGTTTTTCTTTTTCTGCATAGCAGCTAAGCCCCCAGTGTAGCAGCCATAACCGCTTTGATTGTATGCATGCGGTTTTCTGCCTCATCGAAAACCACAGACTGAGCGGACTCAAATACCTCGTCGGTGCACTCCATCTCTGTAATGCCGAATTTCTCCGCAATCTGCTTTCCTATCGTAGTTTTCAGATCGTGGAATGCCGGCAGGCAGTGGGTAAATATTGCCTGCGGTCCCGCATTTTCCATGACCCTTCTATTGACCTGATAGGGAGACAGCTCACGGATTCTGGTCTCCCATACCTCGTCCGGCTCTCCCATGGAAACCCATACGTCGGTGTAAATCACATCCGCTCCCTTTGTGCCGCTCTCCACATCCTCAGTCAGCGTAATCTCCGCTCCCGTCTCCTTCGCCACGCCTTCACACCAGGACACCAGCTCCTGATTCGGGAAGTAGGCCTTCGGAGCGCAGGCCGTAAAATGCATGCCCATCTTCGCGCAGGCAATCATCAGAGAATTCCCCATATTATAACGGGCATCTCCCATATAAACCAGCTTCACGCCCTTCAGGCGTCCCAGATGCTCCTTTACCGTCAGAAGCATCGCCAGCATCTGGGTCGGGTGGTACTCGTTGGTCAGGCCGTTCCAGACCGGCACATCCGAGTACTTTGCCAGCTCCTCTACAATCTCCTGTCCAAACCCTCTGTATTCAATTCCGTCAAACATCCGGCTCAGCACTCTGGCCGTATCTGCGATGCTCTCCTTTTTCCCGATCTGGGAGCCTGACGGATCGAGATAGGTCGTTCCCATCCCCAGATCATGAGCCGCCACCTCAAAGGCGCAGCGCGTCCTCGTGCTTGTCTTTTCAAAAATCAGAGCTATATTTTTTCCTCTGAGATCCCGCTCCACGATCCCCTGCTTCTTTCTCGCCTTCAGCTCCGCAGCCAAATCTACCAGATATTCAATCTCCTCCGGCGTGAAATCCCGGAGCGTAAGAAAATCGCGTCCTTTTAAATCCATCTTATCCTTCCTCCTCATGTCCAGGCGCCAAATCCAGAATCAGCCGCGCATAATCCGGAAGCCTTTCCGGAAGCCTGCCCTGCCGGATCCTGGCCCTGGTCTCCTCCAGAAGCTCCTGCACCGTATATACCCTGTATCTGGGCACCTTGCAGAGCCGGGCCGTATGTTCCAAAATCGCCAGATACAGGCTGCTGTAGGTCCAGTCCTTTGGCAGCTTCAGTTCCGCAGCCAGAAGCGGCAGCAAAACCTCCAGAAATTCCCGCAGCTCCTGCGGCGGTTCCTGATTGAGCTCATACGCCTCCAGAAGGGAAGACCGCGCCTCTGGCGCCGCCTGTATCAATTGCTTTAAATAATAACACTCTTCCTGCGTTTGTTCAACATAATATATTTTTCCCTGCAGGCCGTAAATGACACGCAGAGCGTCGTAATACCCCAGCCGCATATTCCGCCTGCTCCTGGCCGCGTCAAATTGAAGCGTGCTGCCGAGATTGACGTCCGGAGCTATCTCTGTCACGCTGACTCCTTCGGGAATGCTGACACGCTTCTCACGGCCCACGCCAAAAATCCGCAGCAGAATCAGATCCTGATATCCGTGCTCCAGGAGCACGTCCATGGGAAGCACATTCGTCGCTCCTCCATCCACGTAGGTCTTTCCATGCAGCTTTTCATTCTTAAAGCCCGGCAGATAAGCGCTGGCCAGCAGCATATCCTTCATCTGCCCCTCCGGGACCGTCTTCATATCCACATTCAGCTCTTTCCGATCTGTCAGGGAATAGGTGCAGGAATAGAAGTCCATGGGGCTGCTGCGGATAACCTCTTCATCGATATTCTCCTCGATCAGACGGCGGAGAGGCGTGATGTCCATGCCTCCTACCCCCAGCATCCGAAAGACCTCCTTCAGAGTCTCCCTCCAGAGCTCTGGGGTCTTCTGTGTTTTGTCAAACAGCCTGCCCATCAGCTCATCGTCTACATCCATGATCTGGGAATAAGAAATATTCGCCCACAGATTCTCCGCGCGCTCCAAATCGTCCATGCAAATCAAAGCTCCGTTCAGAGCCCCTACAGAGGTTCCCGACACGCCCCTGATCTTGACGCCTGCTTCCTTCAGGGCCTTCCAGGCTCCTATCTGATAAGCTCCCTTGGCTCCTCCGCCCTCCAGCACCAGCCCGTATTCCTTTGTCAAATCAAGCTTTGGTTCCATACCTGCAAGCCTCCCCGTACCACAAGGAGGCTGCGCGCAAGTCTCCCTGCGCAGCAGCCCCCGCCATATATGCAGTCACATTCCCTGCATTTTTTGAAATCAGTTTTCCTTCGCCACTTCTGTGACAGCCTTTACCATACCTGCCAATCCCTGAATCTCGGACGGAATGATAATCTTGGTCGCCTGGCCGTCCGCAGCCTTTGCAAAAGCCTCCAGGCTCTTCAGCTGCAGCACTGCGCTGTCCGCATTGGCATCCTTCAGCATTCTCAGGCCGTCCGCATTGGCCTGCTGTACCTTCAGAATCGCCTGTGCCTGGCCCTCTGCCTCGCGGATCATCGCTTCCTTCTTTGCCTCGGCCCGAAGAATCGCAGCCTCCTTCTCTGCCTCAGCGTCCAGAATCGCAGATTCCTTCTGGCCCTCCGCTACCAGAATCGTAGACTTCTTCTCGCCTTCGGCGCGAAGAATCGCTTCACGGCGTTCACGCTCTGCCTTCATCTGCTTCTCCATCGCATCCTGAATCGCAGCCGGCGGGATAATATTCTTCAGCTCTACGCGGTTTACCTTGATGCCCCAGGGATCGGTCGCCACATCCAGGGACGCGCGCATCTTTGTATTGATCACCTCACGGGAGGTCAGCGTCTGATCCAGCTCCAGCTCACCGATGATATTCCGCAGAGTCGTCGCGGTCAGATTCTCGATGGCCATGATCGGATTCTCCACCCCGTAAGCGAAAAGCTTCGGATCTGTAATCTGGAAAAATACAACCGTATCAATGCGCATCGTTACATTGTCCTTCGTAATCACAGGCTGGGGAGCGAAATCAACCACCTGCTCCTTCAGGGTAATTCTTCTGGCAACCCGATCGATAAACGGAGCCTTGAAATGGATTCCCACACCCCAGGTTCCCATATACGCTCCGAGCCGCTCCACTACCATCGCCTGTGCCTGCGGCACAATCTTGATACAGGAAGCAAGAATCAGCAAAATGAAAATAATCAGAATAATAATAAGTACAGTACCTACTATCTGCGGCATCTGTCACCCCTCCTCTTTCCTTTTTACAATTAATTTTACACCCTGCACAGCTACGATCTCTACATGAGTCCCTTCCGGGATCTCTACAGAATCTTCCTCTGACCGGGCCGTCCAGGCTGCTCCGTTCACAACAGCCTCTCCCTGCGCCTCCAGATTCGAAATCGCGGATGTCACGACAGCTGTTTTTCCGATCAGGCTGTCCACATTCGTCTTTTCCTTTTTCTGGTTGTTAAAATAGCGCAGAGCCCATGGCCGCGTACAGAACAGCAGTATCAGGGAAACCGCACAGAACGCTGCCCACTGAAGAACAGGCGACACATTGAGCATAGAGAGAATAAAGCCTGCCAGCGCTCCTCCGGCAAACCAGATCGTCGTAAGTCCCAGCGTGATGATTTCCAGTACAATCAGTACAATAATCAAAATCAGCCAGTATATCGCATCCATACGCCACTGCTCTCCTTTCCTTCCCGAACTTATGATCAATGATACTATAAATGCGGCCTGATTACAAGTAAAGTTTCTGTCAGGCTTCCTGTGCAGCCTGGTCTGCGGCAGCTTCCACGCGTGAGTGGACTGCAGGATACCTCCACAGCAGGAACAGTGTTCCGGCCAGCAGGACAATCGTCACAGCCAGCCCGCCCTCCAGTCCAAACGCTCCGCCGTTTATCAGCCCTCTTCCTTCTACGGAGGTGCTCGCAAATACGGAGCACTCAGTCACAATTCCGCTCACCCGGATTCCGTAAAAGTTGCCCTGCGCCAGGTTCCAGATAGAATGCAGCGCTCCGACACCCCAGATATTTCCGCTTTTTACAAAATAAACAGACGCAAAGACTCCAAACAGCGTCAGGTTGATGAATGCCAGCGGACTGATTCCCGTGTTTCCCAGATGAAGCATCGCAAAGAGAACTGCGTTGGCAAAAGCTGCCGCCCACATGGAATGGCGCCGTGCGTATGACACCAGAAAATACCCCCGGCACAAAACCTCCTCCGCCATTCCCTGAATCAAAAAGCCCAGCACAAACAGCAGAAAAATCCCAGGCGTAAAGCCTGCTGAAATTCCTTCTATCTTAAGCGCTCCTGTAAGCACACAGATCAGTACAGCCGCAGAAAACAAAAGAAAGCCAAAGCAAAGTCCCTTCAGATATTCCTTTCCCATGCCTCTTTTTACGAATCCGAGCGTGTTCATCCTCCGTTTCTGCAGAGCCCTGCAGAACAGCATTACCACTCCTATCATAGCCAGATTCGCAAATAACATACAGATTGTCACGCCGTCCGAGTTCATCGCCGCAAGCATGGCCTCCTCTGCCAGCGCGGCGTCGCCGCTCATGGCAGCCGACAATACAGCCGGATTCGCAGCTATGGCAATTGCGATCCCCGGAATCATAACCAGGCTTTCTGCAATCGACACAGTAAAAAAGACTGCTCCAAAGACCAGAACCTCCAGAATCCAATTCCACCCTCTCTGCGCCTCTCTCGCTTTCAGCACCGCAGCCGGCGTCTCAAGCCTAAAATTCATACCGTTTTCCTCCTCAGCAGCCGTTCCCACAGGAAGCGGCCTTTCTGTGTTTATTGTATCACACAGTTCTCTCTTTTCACACGAAAGATTTTCTTAAGAAAGCTAAGAAAACATACCCGCCAATTTACCTCGCGTCAAGAAAGCGCGCGCTGTCAGGCGCATAAAAAAAGAAACTCCGGCTTTTCCTGCCTGAACTTCTTTTTTCAGCACACAAACGTGCCTTTTTAAACTTCATAAATCGGATTTAATAAAATACATGATTTCCAATCACGATGTGGTCGGAGCTTACTGATGAGCGCGCATTCTTGAAATGCGTATAGCCGCCGATGTTCGTATAGCCGTTAATCGCCTCCTGCGCTGCCTGTACGCAGCTTGCCTTGGGGCTGCTGGTATACCGGAGAATCGTACCGTTGCTCACTACGCCAAACTGGCCCGGGGCATAGATAACATCCGCAATCGTGCTTCCGTAGCGTCCGCTTCTCACACGGTTCATGACCACCGCGCCAATCGCTACCTGCCCTTCATAGGGCTGGTTTCCGCCCTCGGCCTGAATCAGCGCCGCCAGAAGCGTCACATCGTCGCCGTTCGCCTTAAAGGCCTCCAGCTGCTGCTTCAGCGCCTCCCGCTTCTCCTCGGCTTCCTTTTCTTCTATCTCTTCCATCGTCATGGCTTCGCCAAGCTCATACTGTACGTCCACATATTCTGCGGATACAAAGCCCGTCTTATCCTCTGCGTATTCTACCTGAACCCACTCGGAACTCTCGCCGCCTGCGTCTACCACGTCAAGCTTCGCGCCTTCCTCTACGTTCTTCAGAATCCTTGCCTCAGTGCTGGCCTCCTCACGGACTCTTAAGCCTCCGGTCAGAGAAGTGGCTGTCAGCGTCGCTTCCTCCTGAGCCTGAGTGTATGCTTCCTCGCCAAACAGCAGATAATCGTTGCTTACATAGCCTTCTACATTGCCGGAGCTGATCTTGGTCCAGCCCTCTGCCTCTTCTACAATCTCTCCGCCGTCTCCCTTGAACATACGTCCGACAGCTTCCGCCTCCGAGCTGGGCTCGGAACGCACCGTCACATAATCCTCCACATTGGCAAGCACCTTGCCGTCCCATTCATCCTGTGCCTGTATTTCCTCAAAATCCTCGCTTGTCAGATCGTCCATTACGGACTCGATACCAGCCGCCATCTCCACATCCAGTCCGGCAAAGCCGGAGCCCAGCACCCAGAGTGCCGCAAGGGCAGAAAGCGGAAGTACCTTTTTGCTGATAAAGCTCATAACAACCTCCCGTAGTTCCTATGATGTAACATTTTTATTTCACATATTACAATTATTATTACAAATGTTACATTTCTGTTACGTTTGGTATTGTAACAAAGCCGCAGGCATTTGTCAACCCTTCATCTTCTGACGCGCACTTCCGGATGGCCGGACGGTATTGTAATCGAGTAGGGGAGATTTTCTCTCCCCTCTCACACCACCGTACATGCCGTTCGGCATACGGCGGTTCAACATAACTTCAAAGCATGACGCTCATTGTAATAATCAAGACAGCTTACAAGCCCTGCTTTAGCTAATACCTCTTTTGAGATTGCCCTGACAACGCATGTCTTAGTCGCTACCCAGTAATAGCGGTCTCCGCAATACGCTGTCAGCCTTGCCAGGTCTTTTCCGATTCCCAATTTCTGCAATCCCCATTGTCGTTTCTTCGGCACTTTCCACTGCTTCCAGATGATAACTCTGAGTCTTGTTCTTAGGTGTGCATCAATTTCTGTCATTACTGTTTTCATGGAGCCGAGGGCATAGTAGTTAATCCACCCTCTTGTCACCCGATTGATTCTCTCAATCTTGCTCGTGACTGTCCCCGGCATTCTCCTACAGGTTAGTTCTTTCAGTCTGTCTTTGAATTTCTTCACAGAGTCCTGATGGGGTCTGCTCTTCCATTCTTTTGTCTTACTGTCCTTGTAGAATCCGAACCCAAGATACTTCAGCTTTAGCGGTCTTGTGATGTGAGTCTTGGTCATGTTGACCTTTAACCCCAGTTTCCTCTGTATCCAGTCTGATACCGTCCGCATCACTCTTTTTGCACTCGATTCGCTTTTGACCGCTATTACACAGTCATCTGCGTATCTTGTGAACCGAAGTCCTCTTGTCTCCAGTTCCTTATCAAGTTCATTCAGCATGATGTTTGACAGTAGCGGTGACAGGTTTCCGCCCTGTGGCGTTCCAATTTTTGTTTCTGCGTAACCCTGCGGTGTCATAACTCCTGCTTTCAGATACTTGCGGATTAGGGATTCTGTATCGCCATCGTTGATAATCTTGTGAACCAGGCTCATCAGCTTGTCCTGCGGTACATTGTCAAAGAATTTCTCTAAGTCGATGTCTACTATCCATTCATAACCATCGTTTAAATATAAGAGCAGCTGCCTGATTGCCATTTCACAGCTCCTGTTCGGTCTAAAGCCATAGCTCCACTCTGAAAACAATGGCTCACACATGGGGCTTATCACCTGCACGATACCTTGCTGGATTACCCGGTCCATTACAGTCGGGATTCCCAGCTTTCTCACTCCACCATCCGGTTTGGGAATTTCCACCCTCCTGACCGGCTGTGGTTTATACTCCCTGCCCCTGATTTGATTCCTGATACTCTCCCAGTTCTCTTTGATATAATCGCCGAGTTCTTCAATCGTTACCTCATCTACTCCTCCTGCCCCTTTATTGGCGCAGACTCTTTTGTATGCGGCGTTCATGTTGTCTTTGGACAGTATCTTTTCCAACAGTTCTGACATTGCTTTGTGTGCTTTCTCCTTTCCGTTTCCGTGGATTCGCCCTAAGTTGTACAGTACCTGCTCATTTACGTTTTGCCCTTCCTGCTGTCGGGTATTCCATGGAGCATACATTTGATTACACAGTTACATTGTTCAGCCCTTCAGCAACATCCATTTCAGGACTCTACCTACTATGGCCTCTGCTGACTTCTCACAGTTCGTTGTTACTACGGTACATCTCCGCCTGTGAGACCTCACGGGATAAGCCTGCCAGTCTTTCCTCGTCTACCTGCCTGATTTACGCACATGGGTTACGGTTGCCTTTTGGACTTCGCTGTCTACGGTCAGCTTATCCGCCATGTACGCCTTATATCAGGTTTCTGTCCGTCAGGCTACGATTTCGCTATCCCTTCTTCTCGCCTGTACCTCACAATACAAACCTTGGGAGTCGCTATGGGGTTCGTCGGCAACTACGCCCCTTGTGGACTTTCACCACAGACTAACGGCATGCCCGTCATACCATAAAAACGGCGGCCGGTTTCCCGGCCGCCGCAGCTGTAATGTGCTGTAATATTTCTTATCCTCTATAGTAGTTGATGAGACAGCCCTTCAGAATAATCTCACGCTCATCATCGGTCAGACCTCCCAGCCGGAGCGTCACTTCACGCTCCTTCTCGCCGTTTACATAGACCTTAATCTCACTCTGCTTCTCCTCGATCGCTTTGCGGATATCCGGCACAAACAGGAAGTCTCCCTTTGTAAACGGAAGCTCTCCTTCCTCAATCAGGAAGGGAAGCATGCCCCAGTTGATCAGGTTCGAGCGGTAACGCTTGGTCGCGTAGGAATTGGCGATATTCGCCCAGCCGCCCAGCACCTTCTGGCAGGAAGCCGCCTGCTCTCTTGCAGAACCGTCGCCCGGCTTCACCGCAAAAATTGTGCTTCCTACGCCCAGATTGGTCTTGTCCACACCCGGGTACCATGCGTCCAGCGCCTGGAAGACGTCTTTCAGCTCCGGCACAGCCTCCGCAGGACAATTTCCTGCCTCGATGGCTTTCTCTGCCTTCTGAATCTCCTTCGCAAGCCCTACATAAGCCGGATCCTTGCGGGACAGCGTGAACTCTGCCAGTCCCAGCGGATTGGAACGGTAGGAGGAGGTCTCTCCGGACGGAATCAGCTCGTCCGTCGTCGTAACCGGATCGTGAATCTCAGATACTACCTTGAGAATCAGCTGCTCCGGAAGCGCCGGCATTGCGGGCCAATCCTTGATGTTCGGCCCCATCTTGATTTCCACAGACGGATCGGCCACGCCCTTGCTGTCAAAGACACGGTTCTCATAGATCTTGCTGTCGAAGAAATAGCGCGGATTGGAGTAATCTACATCCATCTCTGTCGCCGCTGTCAGGTAACCCTTATTCGCCGCTGTCGCCGCGATGGAACGGGCATCCATCAGCGCCACAGACGCAATCTGCCCGCTCTGAAGCTTGGATCCCTCCCGGTTCGGGAAGTTTCTCGTAGAGTGGCGGATACTGAAGCCGTTGTTGGCCGGGGTATCTCCCGCTCCGAAGCAGGGACCGCAGAAGGCTGTCTTCATGACAGCTCCCGTCTCCATCAGCGCCGCTGCCGCTCCATTCTTCACCAGCTCCATATAAACCGGCATGCTTGCCGGGTACACGCTTAAGGTAAACTCATCCGGGCCGATGCTTGCGCCCTTCAGGATATCGGCTGCCGCACAGATATTCTCGAAGCCGCCGCCCGCACAGCCGGCGATGATTCCCTGATCCACATAAAGCTTTCCGTCGCGGATCTTGTCCGTCAGATGGTACTCGACTGCTCCGCCTAAGGAAACCAGAGCCTTCTTTTCCACATCTCTGAGAATATCTCCCAGATTCGCCTTCACCTCTTCGATCGTATAGGTATTGCTCGGATGGAAGGGCATCGCAATCATCGGCTTGACCGCGCTCAAATCCACATAAACCATTCCATCATAATATGCCACCTTGCCCGGCTTCAGCTCCTTATAAGCTTCCGGTCTCTTATGAATCTCATAAAATTCCTTAATCTTATCGTCGGTCTGCCAGATGGAGGACAGACAGGTGGTCTCCGTCGTCATGACGTCAATGCCGATACGGAAATCAGCGCTTAAATTCTCCACGCCGTCGCCGACGAATTCCATAACCTTATTGTTTACATATCCCTTCTCAAAGACAGCGCCGATGATGGCAAGCGCCACGTCCTGGGGGCCTACGCCCTTCTGGGGCTTACCGGTCAGGTATACGCCCACTACATCAGGCATATTGATATCATAGGTTTTATTCAGAAGCTGCTTTACCAGCTCCGGTCCGCCCTCTCCCATCGCCATGGTTCCCAGGGCTCCGTAGCGGGTATGGCTGTCCGAACCCAGGATCATCTTTCCGCCCTCTGCCAGCACCTCACGGGCAAACTGGTGAATCACGGCCTGATGCGGGGGAACGTAGATTCCGCCGTATCTCTTGGCGCAGGTCAGGCCGAACATGTGGTCATCCTCATTGATCGTTCCGCCTACTGCGCAGAGGCTGTTGTGGCAGTTTGTCAGCACATAGGGAATCGGAAACCTCTCCAGTCCGGAAGCCCTGGCTGTCTGAATAATTCCCACAAACGTAATGTCGTGAGACGTCAGCTTATCAAATTTGATCTCAAGCTTTTCCATATTTCCGGAAGTATTATGCGCTTCCAGAATTCCATAGGCAATCGTCTGCTTTTTCGCATCCTCCTTCGCAGGAACGCTGCCGAGCTGGCTTTCCAGCACGCTGGCTGCATCCTTCGTATCCGGAACAAGCTCTGTCCCGTTCAGCAGATACGCTCCGCCTTCAAATAACTGAACCATATATTTTCCTCCTGAACAGGCGCCCTTCTCTTCTTTCCACGGACGCCGCGATATTTATATTATAAAGAGAGGCGGGGGAGAATGCAAGCTGTTTTATCCCTGCTTCATTCCAGCCGGCCTGCATGTTCTCCGTTCTCTGTCCCTGCTTCCTCCTGCCTGCCCGCTGATTTTCCGGGAGAAGGGGCTTCCGGGAAGATAATTGTCACCTTAAACAGATCCCCGTCCAGGTAAATATCAAAGCTGCCCTTCTGAAGCTCTGTCAGATTCTTCGCAATCGAGAGTCCCAGGCCGCTTCCTTCGGTGCTTCGGGCCACATCGCCGCGGATAAACCGCTCCGTCAGCTCTCCGGCCTCAATATTCAGCGGCTGCTCGGAAATATTTTTGATGCTGAAACGAACCATATGGCCCACAATCGTCAAATCCACATAAACCCGGGTATTCGGCATCGCATATTTCGCCGCATTGTTGTAAAGGTTTTCAATGATTCGCCAGAGCCTGCGTCCATCCGCCTCGATCACCACCGGGTCCTGGGGCATGTTCACCACAAACTGCAGTCCCTTGTCCTCAAACTTTTCACTGAATTCCCCATTTGTCTGATTGATCAGCTCCTGGAAATTAATCCGGGTCATCTCAAGCTTCACGTTGCCGGAGCTGATCTTGGAGGCCTCCACCAGGTCGTCTGTCAGATGCTTCAGGCGCAGAGCCTTGTCCTCCAGAATCGCAATGTAGTTTTCTGCCCGCGCATTCTGGATGTCCTCCCGCTTCAGCAGATCCACGTAATTGATAATCGAGGTCAGCGGCGTCTTGATATCATGGGATACATTTGTAATCAGGTCCGATTTCAGCCTTTCATCCTTGATACTCTTTTCCACTGCTGTAGAAAGGCCCTTTCCGATCTGGTTTACCGCCCCAGCCAGGATCAGATTATCTCCCCCCAGCTTGTCTGTGGGAATCTGATGTTTCAGATCGCCCTCGGAAATCTTTGCAATGCCGTCCAGAATTTTCTGCCGCTGCACTGCCTGGCGCATCAGAAAAATTCCTGTTCCCAGATCAAAGAGCACAGCCAGGAACATTCCCAGCGCTCCCATGCAGAGAAATACGATGTTCAGAAGCAGAAAGCTTCCATAGCTGAGCAGTGTCTTCGTCGTGGCCTTCCGGTTTTGAAACGCTTTTCCGAGGCCGGCAGCAATCCAGTGCAACACGCTGTTCGTCCACAGTGTCCTGCTCCGAAGCCTCCGTACCAGACTCAGGTAACCAGTCAGGAACAGAAGATTGAAGAGAAACGCAATGCCGCCGCCTCCCAGCGTAAATTCTGTCATACTCATATCACTGCGTGACAGATAGGCTGCCGCCGCCAGCAGAAGCAGGGCCGGCACCGCGATCAAAAGCACCGCCGCCTCCGTCTTGACACGATCGAAACGGTTCAGCCGTATGGATCCTCCTTCCTCTGTGCCGCGTCCCGCAGCCATCGTCAGGTATACCATGGTCAGAAGATAGAGAATCGCTCCCAGCACCACTCCATAGACTGCAAGCTGGCTGACCGGGCGGATTTCCTCGAACTGCTGCTTATATATCTGCAGATTATCGCTGGCCATGTAATTTGGATCGACAGCCACTGCCAGAATGTAATCTCCCTCTACCGAAGGAGGATAGCTCTTCACATAGCTGCTCAGCTCGCTTAAAGAAATCGGCATATTGCTGGATTGGAAATCCATATTGGAGCTGTCGTAAATCAGATAATCCCGAAATCCCTGAATATAGGCCACAAGCCCGTCCCTGTCAGTAAATTCCGCGTTGCCAAAGGACATAATATTTGTGTAGCACTTCTCCTCATAATCCTCCGGCGTAACCTCTGCCACAGATTTGGGGATAACCAGATAGCGCATATTGGTCATGCTGGGGCTGAACAGCTCAAGATTCTCTTTATACGCATAAAAATCATTGTAGATGACAGAGATAATATTCTCCAGATCATAGTAAAGCGCCTGGAGCTGATCTGTTGTCAGATAATGCTCTTCCGCATATGCGGTAAGGCTTTCATAGCCTACAGGAGCGTATCTTTCCTCTACCGCTTCGATCTGTTCTACATTCTGTACTGTAGCCTGACCCGGATCAGGAATTCCCATCTGAGCCAGCGTCTCAGAATCCGCCGCTCCTATGACCTCCTCCCAGAGTATTTCTCCGTTTTCCGTATCCGAAGCTCCTTCTTCTGCAGCTTCCGTCTCTGCTGCTCCCGTATCCTCCGCTTCCTGGCTTTCCTCTCCGGAGACTTCCTCCTGGTAGCCTTCCTCCCCGCCTACCGTGGAGATCGAGGCGACAGCCGCTCCGTCCTCATACACGGACTGCTCTGTGTAATTCCGGGAGCCCTTCGTCAGGTAACCGACGCTTCCATCATCATAAGTCAGCTTCATCAGAGTAATGCTTTCAAAGCCATCCAGAAACCAGTTCAGGAGATCTGTCAGCCGGTAATAGAGGCCGCCGTCTGAAGGGTCACCCTTCAGGATCGTGCCGCTCTCCACATATTCCTCCACGTTCACCAGAAGATCTGCATTATAGACGCCGTCCTTCTCAAACTTGCTTTCCCGGCTGGCGGCCCGGATGCAGCGGTAAATCTGTTCACGGACCTCGTTCTGATAATAGGCCGTGCTCTCAAAGCTCTCGTCGCTGCCAATCCAGCCAAAGCCGCTGCTTCCCACATAAATCGTGCACACAGCCACAGACAGGACGAGAACCACTGCGCAGATCTGATTCACAATAACAGCCACAGCCTTCCAGGCCTTCGAATACTCCCATTTCATTCTACAGCTTCTCCACCTTATAACCGATGCCCCAGACTACCTTCAGGTAGCGGGGTTCTTTTGCATTGATCTCAATTTTCTCACGAATATGCCGAATGTGCACCGCCACCGTATTGTCCGCTCCGATAGCGTCTTCATTCCAGATACTTTCATAAATCTGATTGATCGAAAAGACCTTTCCCTGGTTTTTCACCAGAAGCAGCAGAATATTATACTCGATAGGCGTAAGCTTCACCGGCTCTCCGTCTACCGTCACCTCTTTCAAATCATCATTGATCATCAAACCGCCCGTCTGATATACCTTCTGGCTCTCTCCCGCCGCCGTGCCAAGCTTGGTATAACGGCGAAGCTGGGATTTGACCCGCGCCACCAGCTCCAGAGGATTAAAGGGCTTCGTCACGTAGTCGTCCGCACCGATATTCAGGCCCAGGATCTTGTCTGCGTCCTCTGATTTTGCAGACAGGATGATGATCGGAATGCTGCTCTTTTCCCGAATCTTAAGCGTCGCACGCAGACCGTCCAGCTTCGGCATCATGATATCAATCAAAAGCAGCTGCACATCCTCTCTCTGAAGTATGTCCACCGCCTGCAGGCCGTCATAGGCCTTTAAGATTCTGTACCCCTCCTGAGAAAGATAAATCTCTATCGCATCTACAATTTCCTTGTCATCGTCACATACCAGGATTGTATTCTTGTTTTTTGTCATGCTTTTCACCTCTAACTCCCATTGTACTGTCTGTCTACAGTTATAACAAGGCTTTTTTAAGTTCTAAAGCCGGGAATTCTTAAGATTTTCTTGAGATCCCGGAAAACCGCGCTTTTCCGCACCCCTTCCGCATGTGGGGCAGCTTATCCGGAGCATCAAAAGACTGCCGCAAAGCATCGGGCTGCGGCAGTCTCTGGTATCCTCTGTATGTCTGGCTTTATCCCAGATATTCAGCATATTTTTCTTCGCTGGCGTTCAGGAACACAATTCCGATGATGCCGGGGCCTGTATGGGCTCCAATCGCGCAGCCCACCCAGGAGCGGATGATGTCATGGCAGTGATATCTCTCCTCCAGCATCGCGCACACCTTTTCACAGGTCTCCGGATCATTTCCATGCACCACGCTGATGATCTGCTTATCCAGATCTACGCCCCGTTCGCCCACAAGATCTACGCAGCGCTTCAGGGATTTATGGCGGCCCCGAATCTTTTCTGTCGCCTCCAGGGCCCCTTCCTTGTTGATTTCAATGATCGGCTTCAGGTCAAGCACCCCGCCCAGCACTGCCGAGGTCTTGCTCAGCCGCCCGCCTCTGTACAGATACTCCAGTGTCTCCACAGTTACAATATGCTCCATGTGTGAGCAGAAGTACTGGGCCGCCTCAATGATCAGCTCCTTCGGAGCTCCATTTGCCTGCATGCGCAGAGCCTTATATACCGCCAGGCCAAAGCCCATGGAAGCGCATTTCGTATCAATAATTGTGATTTTGAAATCCGGATACTCCTCCAGAAGCTCCTCCTTTGCAAGGTTGGCTGCGTTGAAGGTGCCTGCGATTCCTGTGGAAAAGCACAGGTACAGAACCTCATCCCCCGCCTCTGCATAGGGCTTAAAGTTCTCGTAAAACATATACTGGTTGATATGATAGGTCTTGATATCGGCTCCTTCCGCCTGAATCTTGTAAAACTGCTCCGGAAAAATCGTCTTTCCGTCAAAATAGTCGGTTCCGTTTATCGTAACCGGCGTGGGAATCACATGAAGCTGATATTTGTCAATGATTTCCTTTGGCAGATCCGAAGCGGAATCTGTAATAATCTTAAAAGCCATAATTATCTCCCCTGTTTCCATTTTTCACGGGACGGTCGTCCGCCCTATAAGTTTTCAAGTTCCTTCAGCCAGATTGACGCGCTGGCGTCGCTTGGCATCCTTAAGTCGCCTCTGGGTGACACCGCCACAGAGCCGACCTTCGGCCCGTCAGGCAGGCAGGAGCGCTTAAACTGCTGGGAGAAGAACCTGCGGTAAAAGGTCTTCAGCCATTTCAGAATCGTCTCGTCCCCGTAGACTCCCTCGAAGGCTCTCCGGGCCAGACGGTAAATCTTTGAGGGTGAGAAGCCAAAACGCAGCACATAATACAGATAAAAATCATGGAGCTCATAGGGGCCCACCAGATCCTCTGTCTTCTGGGCGATCACTCCGTCCTTCGGAGGCAGAAGCTCCGGGCTCACCGGCGTATCCAGCACATCCAGAAGCACCGCCGCCAGCTCCTTATCCCCATAGGTATCCGCACAGTACCGCACAAGATGACGAACCAGAGTCTTCGGCACGCCGGCGTTCACACCGTACATGGACATGTGATCGCCATTGTAGGTGGCCCAGCCAAGGGCCAGCTCCGACATATCGCCGGTTCCTATCACAAGGCCTCCGGACTGGTTTGCCAGATCCATCAGCACCTGCGTCCTTTCTCTCGCCTGGGAATTCTCGTACGTCACATCATGCCGCTCCGGATCGTGGCCGATATCCCGGAAATGCGTAGATACCGCTTCTTTGATGTCTACCTCGCGAAGCGTCGCTCCCAGCCTTTTCACCAGATCGCAGGCGTTGTGATAGGTTCGGTCTGTCGTGCCGAAGCAGGGCATCGTTACACCGAGAATTCCTTCCCTGGGCAGTCCCAGGCTGTCAAAAGCACGGACCGTGACCAGAAGGGCCAGCGTAGAGTCCAGGCCGCCTGAAATACCGACCACCGCAGTCCGGCAGTGCGTATGCTCCAGGCGTTTCTTCAGGCCCATATACTGGATCGCAAAAATTTCCTCGCAGCGCCTCTGGCGGTCCTGGCTGTCGTCCGGCACAAAGGGAGCCGGATCGATCAGACGCTCCAGCCTCGTATCCTCCCTTTTCAGACGAAAGCCGATCTCTGTATACACCTCGTCTGATTTCGAGAAAAACGTAGTCATCCTCCTGCGCTCTCCCACGATCCTCTCGATATCCAGATCCGCGTAAATGGTCTCATTTTTAAAACGAGCGGAACGGCTCAGAATCTTCCCGTTTTCCGCAATTAAATTATGTCCTCCAAACACCAGATCCTGGGAGGATTCCCCTTCTCCGGCATTTGCGTAAATATATCCGCAGACCAGCCTCGCCGACTGCCCGCTGATCAGCGCTTCCCGGTATCCGTCCTTTCCCGTCGTCTCGTCGCTGGCTGAGCAGTTGACAATTACGGTCGCGCCCGCAAGCGCATGGCGGATGCTGGGCGGATCCGGAACCCAGACGTCCTCGCAGATCTCCGCAGCCACTGCCAGTCCCGGCAGAGATTCGCAGGTAAACAAAAGCTTTGTCCCGAAAGGAATATAGTCCCCTTCGCCGTCTCCAAGGTCTACCCAGACGTCATCTGCCTCCTTATTTCCCCGGGCAAAATGGCGCAGCTCATAGAACTCCCCATAATTAGGAAGGCAGGTCTTTGGCACCAGGCCCAGAAGCCTTCCTCCCTGAAAGGCCGCCGCCACATTGTACAGCTTCCCGTCCTTTTCCCAGGGAAGCCCCGCAAAGATCAGGGCATCCAGCTGCGCTGTCTCCCGGATAATCCGGAAAAGCTCTTCCTTTGCTCTTTTCAGCAGAAGCTCCTGCAGAAACAGATCGCCGCAGGTATAGCCTGTGATGCACAGCTCCGGAAACACGATAAGCTTCGCACCGTTCCCCGCCGCCTCAGCAGCAAGACGGATAATCTCCTGCGCGTTGGCTTCCGGATCTGCCACCTGAACCTTCGGCGTCACAGCCGCCGTCTTGATAAATCCGTGTCTCATTCGCTCTCCCTTTCCACTCTAGCGCTTCGCCTTCGCCAGAATTCTTTTCAGGTCTTCCACATCAAAGGTATATGCCTGATCACAGAACTGGCATTTCACCTCTATCGGCTTATTTTCCTGAATCATTTCCCGGATATCCCTGCTCCCGATGCTGACGATAGCCCGCTCCACACGCTCTCTTGTGCAGTTGCAGTAATAGGAGGCCGGAAGCGTATCCGTAATCTCCAGCCCGAAATCTCCCAAAAGCCTTTCCAGCAGCTCCTCCGGAGTCAGCCCCTGATCGAGAAGGGCTGTCACGGAGCTTACCTCCGAAAGCTTTTTCTCCAGTTCATCAATCACCTTATCGCCGGTAAACGGCATCAGCTGGATGATAAAGCCGCCGGCCTGGCGGATCGTATTGTCCCGGTTCAGAAGCACGCCCAGTCCCACTGAGGAGGGCACCTGCTCTGAGGTGGCAAAGTAATAGGTAAGATCCTCTGCAATCTCTCCGGTCTGCAGCTCTGTCTGCCCCACGTAGGGCTCCTTCAGGCCCAGATCCTTGATCACGCGCAGCATTCCATTTCCCACAGCTCCGGCCACATCCAGCTTTCCCTTTGAGTTGGCATGAATCAAAACCGCCGGCTCATTGACATAGCCCTTTACCCGGGCCTTGGAGTCGGCAGTCACTGTAATTCCGCCGATGGGCCCGTCGCCCTTGATCTGAAGGGTCAGAAGATCGTTTTCCCCTTTCATCATGGCCCCCATCATGGCTCCCGCGCTTAAAAGCCTTCCCAGGGCCGCCGTAGCCACTGGGCTCGTATTATGGATGGAGCGGGCTCTCTCCACCAGCTCCTTTGATGTGATGGCAAAAGCGCGGATCTGAAGATCCGCCGCAGCCGCCCTTACAATATAATCTGACATCTCTGCTCCTTTATCCTGTCTCAAAATCTCATATTTTCTTTCATTCGGAAAGATTTTCGTCCGCTCCCCAGGCTTCTTCTGGTTCATTCCTCCGTCTGCGCAGCCTTCCGGGCCAGGAAAAGGATTCTTTCCGTCTCCTCCCGAAGCTCTCCTCCCGTCTCTGCATCCATCAGCCCTTCCACCTGGAACCCGGCCTCCTCCAGAAGCCTGCGCACCGTCTCCGCCTCGTAAGCCTTCTGAAAATGGGTCTCCTGGGAGCGGCTGTACCGCCCGTCCTCTTCTCTCACGTAGATCGTCAGATCGTATTCGTTCAGCATTTCCTCCGGGTCGTACCAGTTTTCCCAGATAAAGCTTCCTTCCTCCCTGTTTTCCGCAATGACCGATTCTCCCAGAAGCTTCTCATACTTATAAACGGTATTCATGTCAAAAAGGATGACTCCGTCCGGGTCAAGATAATTGTGCGCCAGGCGGAAGACCTGAAGCAGATCCTTTTCTTCCGTAATGTAATTCAGGGAATCACAGACACTGACGACAGCCCGCACTGTACCGTACAGCTCAAACTCCCGCATGTCCTGCAGAAGGTAGAGGATATCATGTCCGGACTCCCTCTTTTTCCCGTCGGCCAGCTCCAGCATCTCCTCTGAAGCATCCACGCCGATCATATCGTAGCCCGCCGCAGCCAAAAGCTCCGTCATGCTGCCCGTACCGCAGCCCAGCTCCAGTACAAGCCCGTCTTCAATCCCATACCCTTTTAATTTCTCCACGATCCGGCCGGCCCATTCCCGGTAGGGAACTCCGTCCATAAACAGATCATAAACTTGCGCAAAGCTTGTATAGGCGTCCATCTGCATCTCCCCTGCTGTTTTCCTCCGGCGCCGGCTATGGCCTCAGGCGGGGGCCTCAGCCTCAACGATTTCTCTCCGGAGCCATACCTCATGATAGCAAATTTCCCGAAAAAATACAAGGACTGCCGCATGCTTTTGCGGCAGTCCCTGAATATTCCGTTTACAGTTATTTACTGCTCAAGAACTTCTCTATATTTGCAAGAGCCTCTTCCTCGTCCTCGCCGTTGGCAGAGACCGTCACTGTCTCGCCGGCATACAGGCCGAGGGTCATCATTCCCATGATACTCTTGGCGTTTACCTTTTTGTTGTCGCTTTCCACATAGATTTCGCTGCCATACTGACTTGCTACCTGCACCAGCAGGGCCACAGGTCTGGCCTCCAACCCTTCCGGAATTTGAATTGTGATTTCCTGCTTAATCATAATATTCTCTCCTCCTTGTGATCCCTTAGCTCTTCTGCAATAAAACTCAGCTTCCTGAGTCTGTGGTTCACTCCTGATTTGCCTACCGCCGGAGTCAGCATCTGTCCCAGCTCCTTCAGCGACATCCCCGGCTGCTCCAGGCGCAGCCTCGCTATCTCAGCCAGATTCTCAGGCAGCTGTTCAAAGCCGATCGTCTTCTGGATATACTGAATATCCTCAATCTGCTTTACCGCTGCAGAAACGGTCTTATTCAGGTTGGCAGTCTCGCAGTTCACCTGCCGGTTCACGGAATTCCGCATCTCCTTCAGAATGCGGATATTCTCAAACTTCATCAGGCCTACATGCGCTTCCATCACATTCAGAATGTCTGCTATCTGTGAACCTTCCTTAACATAAAGAATGTAACTGTGCTTGCGAAGCGTAATCTTCGCCTCAACGCCAAAACTCTCCAGCATTCCTGAGAGCTGCTCCGCCATGGCCCTCTCCGGGCATACGATTTCAAAATGATAGCTTTTCTCCGGATCACTGACGGAACCGGAAGCCAGAAAGGCTCCCCGGATAAAGGCGCGCCTGCAGCATGGATTTTGGATCAGGACATGCCTGACCGCGCTCATATCCGCATAAGACGTCACCTCAAAGCTTCTGCTCCCACTGGAATTTCTGTTCTGACGAACCGACACGCTCATGTCTATATTAAATGTTTTTTTCAGCAATGTAAAGTATTTTCTTGCAACTGCCAGATTTTCCGTATGCATTCTTACACTTTCGGATCCGTCCGCCCCGGTCTCCACATGGCTGCAGAAGCTTAAAATCGCGGAAATCTCCGCAAGACGGCAGTGTCTGGCAGGCGGAAGCTGGTAGGACAGCTCCTGCTTGATTTCACTGGAAAAGGACATCTGTCACCTCATACCCTTTCTCAATGGGCTTTTACAATCGCATCCTTCCCGATATCCCGGTGCTCAATCCGCACTGCATAATCGGCGTTTTCCCGCAGGCGCCCATACAGCTTGTTTGCCAGCGTCACAGAGCGGTGCTTTCCACCGGTACAGCCGATAGAAATCACCAGCTGGTTTTTTCCTTCCAGCACATAGTTGGGAATCAGAAACTGTATCATATCGATGAGCTTGTCCAGAAAACGGTGGGACACCTCGAAGCCCATCACAAAATCCTGAACCTCCCTGTCATTCCCGTTCAGACCTCTCAGCTCCTCGTAATAGTAAGGGTTCGGAAGGAATCTTACGTCAAACACCAGGTCCGAGTCATTGGGGATCCCGTATTTGAAGCCAAAGGACAGAACTGTGATCACCAGATTTTTAAAATCCTTATTCTGCACAAAAATTTTGTCCAGCTCCTGCTTCAGCTCTCTCGTGAGAAGGCTGCTGGTGTCAATAATATAGTCCGCCTGCTTTTTCAGGAAAGACAGCTTCTTCCTCTCCTCGGCAATTCCCTCGATGATGCGGCCGTCCTGGGCCAGCGGATGGTTTCTTCTCGTCTCCTTATACCGCTTCACCAGCACGTCATCCGAGGCCTCCAGAAACAGAATCTCGTACTTATAGCCATCCCGGGACAGCTTGCCCAGCGTGCTCTCCAGCTCGTCCAGCGTCCGTCCGCTTCGAATATCCAGCCCCAGAGCCACCTTGGAAATCTCGCTGGTGCTGGAATAGATCAGCTCCGCAAATTTCCCAATCAAAGAAATCGGAAGGTTATCCACACAGAAATAGCCTGCGTCCTCCAGTATCCTTAAGGAGGTTCCTCTGCCTGCACCAGATATGCCGGTCACTATCACAAATCTCATTCGTATTCTCCCTTAACTGCCGGTTCTTGCGCCGGTCCTTTCCGCCGGCTTTCCCAGCCTGTTCCCGGAATCCGTTTAAAACCCCAGGGTCTTCACTTCCATCTCCAGCTCTACTCCGAATTTGTCCCTGACCTCCGTCTGTACATGACGGATCAGCTTCATGACATCCTCCGCAGTAGCGTCCCCCCTGTTAATCACAAAACCGCAGTGCTTTTCCGAAACCTCCGCTCCGCCTACGCGGTATCCGCGAAGCCCTGCGTCCATAATCAGCTTCCCTGCAAAATATCCGGCCGGCCTCTTAAACGTGCTGCCCGCGCTGGGATATTCCAGAGGCTGTTTTGTGGTTCTCGCTTCCTTCAGCTCCTGCATCCGGCCTTCAATCTCCGTCTGAAGGCCTTCCTTCAGCTCCAGAAGCGCACTTAAAACCACGTAGCCCTTCCGGGCGATGATACTGGTCCGATAGCCCAGCTCCAGCTCCTCCCGGCTCAGCCGGAGAAGCTTCCCTTCCTTTGTCATGACGAGAGCTTCCCGCACTACGTCCTTCATCTCTCCTCCGTAGGCCCCTGCGTTCATGACCAGCGCTCCTCCTACGGTTCCCGGGATCCCGGAAGCAAATTCCAGTCCTGTAAGTCCTGCCTTTGCCGCCAGGTGAGCCGCCTTTACCAGAAGAACGCCTGCTTCCAGCTCCATCAGGCAGCCCTCTATACGGACTGCTTCCATATTGTGAAACAGCTGGATGACCACTCCGTCATACCCGCTGTCGCTCACCAGCACATTGCTGCCATTCCCCAGAATATACCAAGACATGCCTGCTTTCTCACAGGCCTCTACAGTCCCGGCAAGCTGCGCTGCCGACCGGGGAAGACAGAAAAGCCGGGCCGGGCCTCCGATCCGGAAGGTCGTGTGCTTATTCATAGGTTCATTGCGGAGCACATTCTCTGCCCCGTTTATCTCGCATAACGTATTGTAAAGGGATTCGTTTTTCATATTCTGTATGGTATCCTGCCATTTCATTTTACTTCGTTACGATACATTATATGCAAAATTTGAAATTTACACAACCCCTTACAAACGCAGGCCCTCTATTCTGTATTCTCTGTACGCCTTATGCTTCCGGCTTCTTCGGCTTCAGATACTTTTTCAGGTACTGCCCTGTATAGGACACCTCCTGCTCCGCGATCTCTTCCGGCGTCCCCTTCGCGATCACTGTGCCGCCCCTGTCTCCGCCTTCCGGTCCCATATCAATGATATAATCCGCCGTCTTAATCACATCCAGATTGTGCTCAATGACGACAACCGTATTGCCGCCCTCAGCCAGACGCTGCAGGATCTCCGTCAGCTTGTGAACATCTGCGAAATGAAGTCCTGTCGTCGGCTCGTCCAGAATATAAATCGTCTTTCCGGTGCTTCGTTTGGAAAGCTCCGTGGCCAGCTTGATTCTCTGAGCCTCTCCTCCGGACAGGGTCGTGGACGGCTGTCCCAGCTTGATATAGGAAAGTCCCACATCGTTCAGGGTCTCTATTTTTCTGCGGATAGAGGGCACCGGCTCAAAGAATTCCAGCGCTTCCTCCACCGTCATATCCAGTACGTCAAAAATGCTCTTGCCCTTATATTTTACCTCAAGCGTCTCCCGGTTGTACCGTTTTCCCTGGCAGACCTCGCAGGGCACATAGACATCCGGCAGGAAATGCATCTCAATCTTGATAATCCCGTCTCCGGAGCAGGCCTCGCAGCGGCCGCCCTTTACGTTGAAGCTGAAACGTCCCTTCTTGTAGCCCCGGCTCTTTGCGTCGGCCGTGGACGCGAAAAGATCCCGGATCTGGTCAAAGACGCCCGTGTAGGTCGCCGGATTGGAACGGGGCGTCCGCCCAATGGGTGACTGGTCGATGGCGATGACCTTATCCAGCTGCTCGATTCCTTCTATCGCCTTATATTTTCCGGGGATTGTCCTCGCCCGGTTCAGCTTTCTCGCCAGCGTCTTATACAGGATTTCATTGACAAGAGAGCTCTTTCCAGATCCGGAAACTCCTGTCACGCAGGTCATCACGCCCAGCGGGATATCCACCTGAATATTCTTCAGATTGTTCTCTGCAGCTCCCTTGATGGTAAGCCATCCCGTGGGAGTCCGGCGCGTCTCCGGCACCGGAATCTGGAGCCGTCCGCTTAAGTAAGCGCCCGTAATCGATTCCGGGCAGGCCATGATCTCTTCCGCCGTGCCTGCTGCCACTACCTGACCGCCGTGTTCTCCGGCTCCCGGCCCGATATCCACAATATAGTCCGCCGCAAACATGGTGTCCTCGTCATGCTCCACGACAATCAGCGTATTTCCCAAATCCCGCAGGCGCTTCAGGGTCGCCAGCAGCTTGTCGTTGTCCCTCTGGTGAAGGCCGATGCTGGGCTCGTCCAGAATATAGGCCACCCCCACAAGTCCCGAACCTATCTGCGTCGCCAGACGGATTCTCTGGGCCTCTCCGCCGGACAGGGTACCCGTAGCCCGGGCCAGTGTCAGGTAATCCAGACCCACATCCACCAGAAAGCCGATACGCGCGCGGATCTCCTTTAAAATCTGCGCTCCGATGAGCTCCTGCTGAGGCGTGAGCTTCAGATCCTTCAGGAAATCATAGAGCGTCCGGACAGACATGGCAGTAATCTCCGCAATATTTTTATCCGCCACCGTCACGGCCAGGGAAGTCTTCTTCAGGCGCTGACCGCCGCAGGTCTTACAGGGCGTGATCCGCATGAAGGTCTCAT
Organism: Lachnoclostridium sp. An131; assembly: GCF_002160825.1. Lineage (GTDB taxonomy): Bacteria > Bacillota > Clostridia > Lachnospirales > Lachnospiraceae > Laedolimicola. The sequence continues at coordinate 7,095 of NZ_NFLI01000022.1, read as the reverse complement.
ACTCCTGCTTTACGATTTCCGAGCCTGTCTCCCGGTAACGCCGTTCCACATTTTTGATCAGGCCCTCAAAGGCCACGTCGTAAACGCCCTGGCCTCTTTGTCCCTTATAATGCACCTTCATCTTATGGCCGTCCGTGCCATGAATCAATATCTTCTGAATTTCCGGATCCAGCTTTTCGTATGGCGTATTCAAATCAAAATGATATTCTTCCGAAAGCGCTTTCAAAAGCGCATAGGTGAAGCTGGACGGATCTGTACAGGACTGCCATCCCATAACCGTAATGGCTCCCTCCGCAATGCTCAAAGACTTGTCCGGAATCATCAGATCCTCGTCAAACTCCATCTTGTACCCCAGACCAAAGCAGTCCGGGCAGGCACCGAAGGGATTATTGAAGGAAAAGCTTCTCGGCTCAATCTCCTCCATGCTGATGCCGCAGTCCGGGCAGGCGTAGCTGGAGCTGAAGGACAGAATCTCCTCCTCGCTTCCGCCGACGATTTCCACGATCAGAAGCCCCTCCGCCAGGTTCAGTACAGTCTCAATAGAATCCGCCAGACGCCGCTCAATGCCCGGCTTCACCACCAGACGGTCCACAACGATCTCAATCAGGTGCTTCACATTCTTTTCCAGCTTGATTTCCTCGGAAAGCTCATAAAGGCTTCCATCAATCTTCACACGGACAAAGCCGCTCTTTCTTGCCTGCTCCAGCACCTTCACATGCTCGCCCTTGCGCCCCTTTACCACCGGCGCCAGAAGCTGGATTCTCGTCCGCTCCGGCAGGGCCATGATCTGGTCCACCATCTGATCGACGCTCTGCTTTTTGATCTCCTTGCCGCATTTCGGGCAATGGGGAATTCCAATCCGCGCGTAAAGCAGACGGAAATAGTCGTAAATCTCCGTCACCGTTCCTACCGTAGATCTGGGGTTCCGGTTCGTGGACTTCTGATCGATGGAAATCGCCGGGGACAGTCCCTCAATGCTTTCCACATTCGGCTTTTCCATCTGTCCCAGGAACTGACGCGCGTAGGAAGACAGAGACTCCATATATCTCCTCTGTCCTTCCGCGTAAATCGTGTCAAAGGCCAGAGAGGACTTTCCGGAACCGCTTAAGCCCGTCAGCACCACAAATTTATCTCTGGGAATATCCAGATCCAGATTTCTTAAATTATGTTCATTTGCTCCCCTGATTCTGATACAGTTTTTCATAATACTCCTCTTATCTTTTGCTCTATAGCCTGCGCCGGAACCCGGAAAATATTCTTACTGGTTTTCTCCTGGTTCTCCCGTACTTTCCCTACAGATCCGCAAGCTGCTTTTTCAATTCAATCATCTTGTCACGCAGCTCCGCGGCCAGCTCGAAATTCAGCTCCGCAGCCGCCTTCTTCATCTTCTTGTCGATATCCGCAACCAGCTTTTCCAGCTCTTTTTTGCTCATGGACTCCGGATCCTTCTCGAACTGCAGCTCCTCCTGAGCGATTTCTTTGGAAATGCTGATCAGCTCCCGGACAGACTTCTGAATGGTCTTCGGGGTGATGCCATGCTCCTTATTATAAGCCTCCTGCAGCGCCCGGCGCCTCTCCGTCTCTTCAATCGCAAGCCGCATGGAATCCGTGATGGTGTCCGCATACATGATAACATGGCCCTCGGAATTTCGGGCCGCACGGCCAATGGTCTGGATCAGCGATACCTCAGAACGCAGGAACCCTTCCTTGTCCGCGTCCAGAATCGCCACCAGCGTAATCTCCGGAATGTCCAGGCCCTCACGGAGCAGGTTGATTCCCACCAGAACATCGAACACATCGAGACGCATATCCCGGATAATCTGTGTCCGCTCCAGCGTGTCAATATCAGAATGAAGATATTTGACACGAATGCCCAGCTCCCGCATATAATCCGTCAGGTCCTCTGCCATTCTTTTAGTCAGCGTCGTAATCAGAATCTTATGGCCTGCTGCCGTCTCCTTATTGACTTCACCCACCAGGTCATCGATCTGCCCCTCTACCGGGCGCACCTCCACCTTCGGGTCCAGAAGTCCTGTAGGCCGGATAATCTGCTCGGCCCGCAGCATCTCATGATCCGCCTCATATTCTCCCGGCGTCGCCGACACAAACAGGATTTGATCTATTTTACTTTCAAACTCTTCAAAATTCAAGGGGCGGTTGTCCAGCGCTGACGGCAGGCGGAATCCATAATCCACCAGCGTCCTTTTTCTGGACTGGTCGCCCGCAAACATTCCGCGGATCTGCGGAACCGTTTTGTGGGACTCGTCAATAATAATCAGGAAATCATCCTTAAAATAATCCATCAGCGTATTGGGCGGCGTTCCCGGCGCATACCCCGACAAATGGCGGGAATAATTCTCGATGCCGGAGCAGAAGCCCGTTTCCTTCAGCATCTCGATATCGAAATTCGTCCGCTCCGCAATCCTCTGGGCTTCCAGAAGCTTATCCTCGCTCTTGAAATACCGGACGCGCTCCTCCAGCTCCTGCTCGATGGCCGCCGCTGCCCGCTTGATCTGCTCCGCCGGCACCACATAATGGGAGGCCGGGAAGATCGCCACATGATTCAGCTCTTCCTTAATCTCTCCGGTCAGCACGTCGATCCGGGTAATCCGGTCGATCTCGTCTCCGAAAAACTCCACCCGCACAGCCGTCTCGGCCTCGTTGGCCGGAATGATCTCAATCACATCCCCCCGCACCCGGAATGTGCCGCGCTTAAAGTCCATATCGTTCCGATCATACTGGATATCCACGAGCTGCCGCAGCACCTCGTCCCGGTCCTTTTCCATTCCCGGCCGCAGGGACACCATCATCTTCTCAAAGTTTTCCGGTTCACCCAACCCGTAGATACAGGACACTGAAGAGACGATGATAACGTCGCGGCGCTCGATGAGCGCCGCGGTGGCCGACAAGCGGAGCTTGTCGATCTCATCGTTGATGGCGGAATCCTTGGCAATGTAGGTATCTGTGGAGGGCACGTACGCCTCCGGCTGGTAATAATCATAGTAGGACACAAAATACTCCACTGCGTTCTCGGGGAAGAACTCCTTAAACTCACCGTAGAGCTGCGCCGCGAGGGTTTTATTGTGTGCAATGACCAGCGTCGGCTTGTTCAGCTGCTGGATGATATTGGCCATCGTGAAGGTCTTGCCGGAACCCGTAACCCCCAGTAAAGTCTGGGCCTGATTGCCTTCCTGGAATCCTTTGACCAGCTTTTCAATGGCCTGCGGCTGGTCGCCGGTGGGCTGATATTCTGAGTGTAATTTGAAACCGGCAGCTTTTTTGCCGGTTTCATGAGCAAGGAGCTGGCCTTCGCCAGCGGATTGCGAATGTCCTTGATTTCCCATTTTCTATTTTTCCTCCCTGGTGACCGTAGTAAAAAGTTTGCCTATTAGGCAGAAATTCGTAAAATGAAGCAATTTTGGCCTGCCTAATAGGCAAACTTTTTTGATTTTACGAATTCAGGTCACCAAAACGTGTTTTTCAAAACTGCGTAACACCAGATAAACCCTGGTGGAATTGGCATTTCTAAAGGTCACCAAACATGCCAGAATTCACGTTGTTCATTCTGGCATGCTCAGAACCTTCGGTTCTTCGCTGCCTGACCAGAGAAAAGCAAATGCTCCCTCCGGCCGCGCTTGCTTTTCTTCCAGTCAGGCAAATTATAGCATGGATAGCGAAAAAAGTATAGCCGCATTTTAGAACATCCGTTCCCTTCTGCTGCTATACTTTTTTAGTATGTTCAATTTTACACTAAAACTATTCCAACGTCCAGTATTTACCATCCGGTACTAAGTCTTTTCTGTATGCCCAGCAACGATTCGTGTGGTATGCTGTAAAAAGAGTTACGTTTGTTGTTGAATTGTGACAAGATAAAAGCCGCCGGGATCAGCATAAGCACTGAACCCGGCAGCCGCATTTTAATAAAAGATTCCCCCCTTAAATCTAGCCTAATTTCCCCAAGCGATTATTCTAATTCTCTAGTGTATAAATCATAATCGGAATATCTTCCCCTCTATCGTAGACATAGATTCTTTTACATACAGGGCAACGCCATACCTCATACCTGGGAGAGGGTATCATCCAAGGCTGTATACTGTCACAATTACAAATTGCATCCCATTCTTTATCTGTATATACAATAAGTTCTATGTCATTTGGTGCTTCATGATTATCTAATAATTTACCACATTTACAAGTCATTCTTGCCACTTACTCACCTCACATATGTTCCTTCGTTGGTCCAAATTTCTACACGTCCTGGCAACTCACTAATTTTCCAATTACTCTGTCGACGACATTCTCCGCATCTTGCATTGTTATTTCAGTCTTTCTTGCCCCGCTTGTCATAGGTATAGGTGTAGCTCTCATTTCCATCCTTCTTGGAAATCAGCTGATTCAGTTCGTTATACTGATAGTCTCCGATTTCATTTGAACCTTCCTGTCCAAGGTATCCACGAATGTTGATGTAAAAATATTTCTGTGAATCATCCATTCATCTTTTTCTCTTTCAGCCTTATCATCAGAGCTTTAATTTCTTTAGGATCAGTTACCTGCCTTCCCAATGTCGGAATAGGAGGATAATCTGTGTTGGCAGCTTTCTCCAGCGCATCTGCAAATGCCTCCACATCATCCTTATCCGCGATGACAAAATTTTTTGTTATACTCGAAGCTGCCATATTCAAACACCTCCTTCGTCTGTATGAAACTTGCACATTACTTTACTCCTTCGAATTTATGATGACCCATGAGCCGTTCCTGCTGGAACCCTCACGCTGTATCCAGCCGCTTTTTTGAAGACTTCTCATAATCCTTTTCACCGTAGCGATAGAAATACCGAGTTTCTTTCCAATATTTTTTTGTGTTACACTCGAGTCGTTTTGAATGATATCTAGAATAGCCTTTTCATAAGTATCGTTGATATCATCTGTATCGGCTTTGGTATCATTGGTATCAGCTTTGGTGTCATTGGTATCAGCTTTGGTGTCATTGGTATCAGCTTTGGTGTCATTGGTATCACGCTCTCTAGGATCAACAACACCATTCTGATCTGTAATAGCTTTTTTCCGATAGAGGTTGATGCGGAAATCGCTGCCCATATCAATCAGCTCGGGCTCACGGAGGCCATATTCCTTTGCCTCCTGAAACATTTTCGGGATACCGCTCCCCCATGCCTCTACGATATTCATATAGGAAAAGGCCGCTGCTATCCCACGATTTCGAATCTTTGAAAGGCCTGTCTTCATCTTCTCAATGGTAATCTCACTGTCCAGCATTCCAGGAGAAGTTACTTCCAGCCGGTCATCAAAAAGCGCCACTTGAATTTTTCCCGGTGTAAGATAACTTCTGTGGCAAACAGCATTGGAAATCATCTCACGGATAGTTTTAACAGGTAATTCATAGTAGTCTTGCCTGGCAATTCCCTCAATACGAGAGCCAAGGTCAATGTGCTGCAGCACAAAATTGTAAGCGTCTTCAATCTGTTCGTAAATAGCTCCTGTAAACTCCTTACGAGTGATAAAGATATCACGTACCTTGCCCTTGAATACTGCACATTGTATGGCGGCATCTGGAAAGTCTACCATATCGCCGTCCAAAAGAAGATAACCATTGGTTGGATGGCAAACTCCCTCCCGTTCTATCAGCAGTTTCCATGAAAGCAGCTGATTTTTGCCTACCTTTTGGATCTGCTCTCTTGCTGTATCTGTCTCAGCCAGCTTAATGGCATGCTGGTACATTTTCTCGCAGAAGGCGGCGATTTCATTTTCCGAAACAATCTGCTCGCTCTCAATTTGATCATAAGAACGGTTTGTTCCTTCCATAATGAGTTCCTGTACACGATACCGCTCTGCATGGCGTGTTGTTCCGGCTACTCGGATATAGGTGCCATCCATAATGCCTTGGCTTTTGATATAGTAAGGACGTTGCATTCCAGAAATAATCTCTACGACAATGATCAGTTTTCCGTCGATTTCCTGCACAGCAATGTTAGGGGTGATCTTAGGTTCGCAGCTATCGAAAATGGCATTCGTAATCGCATCCATCTTTTGAAAGACTTCTTCCTTAGAAAACCCGGTGACAGTCCATGTCCCATTTTCTACGCCAAAAACCAGCTTCCCGCCTTTGCCATTGGCAAAAGCCACCACTGTCTTCATATACTTTTCGCTTTTAGGTGGAATTTCGCTTTTAAACTCCACATTATCAGATTCGCCAGCAAAAATCTCTGCTGCAGTCATCTAATCACCTCATCTCTATAGAAACTGGCATTCCGTGACAGCACTGCCTCAAGTGGACGTTTTCTTCTCACGTTCTGCCTTCTTTAATCCCTTCATCTATCCTCTATAAAAGCATATCATATTTTTCACAGTTAATAAATTTAATTCTGACCCTCTCTAATAATTCTAGTTCTCTCTGATTCTTCCCGTTCGCATCTACACTTCTTTGCTTTCATCATCAAAACCTTGATCTCTTTTGGGTCTGTCAGCTGTCTCGCTGCCACTTTCCGTAAGGGTACATCAGCATTTGCCGATTCTTCCAGCGCGTTGACAAACGTCTCTACCTTATTTTTTCCAGTGATAACAAAATTCCGGGTAATACTTGAAGTCGGCATAATAATTCCTCCCTGTCGATTATTCTGCATACCATCCTGCCCTATACGCGTCTTTACGAATGAAGGTCACCTATGCTGTCTAATCCACCCTGTTTTATCATGTCCATACAGTCCACCTAGTCCACAATATCTGGTATAAGTAACGCGAAATACCACTAAATAGCACGCCCAAGGGGTCCTCTCCCTAGTAGGACACAAAATACTCCACTGCGTTCTCGGGGAAGAACTCCTTAAACTCACCGTAGAGTTGTGCCGCGAGGGTTTTATTGTGTGCAATGACCAGCGTCGGCTTGTTCAGCTGCTGGATCACATTGGCCATCGTGAAGGTCTTGCCAGATCCCGTAACCCCCAGTAAAGTCTGGGCTTGGTTGCCTTCTTTGAATCCTTTGACCAGCTTTTCAATGGCCTGCGGCTGGTCGCCGGTGGGCTGATATTCTGAGTGTAATTTGAAACCGGCAGCTTTTTTGCCGGTTTCATGAGCAAGGAGC
>NZ_NFLI01000021.1 GCF_002160825.1 Lachnoclostridium sp. An131 | reverse complement strand
TGTCAAGGGTGGCGTAAGCTGCCATCAAACATCATATCTGCAATTTTCAAGGTTCAATCTGAGCCTATTTCTTAGACTTCATTTTTTCATAACTCATTTGACACTACCTTTCTTTTATTTCTGCCAGGCGTTCTTTCGCCTGGCGGATTTTTAATTATGAAAAAGCTTCTGCGATCGCGGTAAATCTTCTTGCCCGCTCAGTCAGCTCCGCATAATTTCCTTCCGCGCGCAGCTTCTTGTCCACCAGCATGCTGCTGATACCCGCTCCTGCAAATCCAATCTCCAGGTACTGACGGAAGGTCTCCTCCGTCACACCTACTGTCGCGATGTATTTTACATGGTGAAGCGGCGCATAGATGTCCTTGCAGTACTTGAGTCCCAGGGTTCCTGCCGGAAACAGCTTGATAAAATCAGCCCCTGCCTCATCTGCCTCGCAGATTTCTGTCGGTGTCATCGCGCCCGGCATGGACACCAGCTCCTGCTCCAGCGTCTCCTCTACCACCGCTCTGGAGAAGTTTGGAGATACAATAAATTTTGCGCCGGCCTCCTTCGCGTTTCTTACCTGCTCCCGGTTCAGCACGGTTCCTACGCCCAGAAGCAGCTTTCCCTGAAATTTCGCATCCAGAGCTTCCACATTTTTTTTGATGGTATCCAGCGTATTCGGATCTGCGGGATCGTAAGTAATCTCGAACGCCCGGATTCCCCCTTCATACAGGGCCTCGCTTAGTCTCAGCAGCTCTTCCCCGTAGATGCCTCTTGTGATAACAATAATCTTATTTTTCTCAATCTTCTGAATTGTGTCTGATCTGCTCATACTCTTTCGCTCCTTTTTTGTCTGTGACCTGTTTTTACACTTCACTCTCTTGCTGCTCACTCTGTGACAATGCCTTTTGGCTCCTTCCCTGCTTCCATCAGATACAGGTCTTCCATAACCTTGCGGTTCATCTGATACATACAGGTCCGGTTGTAGATTGCACTGTGCGGAGTGATAATTACATGTGGAATTCCGCACAGGGGATGATCTGCCGGTATCGGCTCTACCGCAGCCGCATCTGCGGCGTAGGCGAAGATCTCTCTGTTCTTCACCGCCTCATAAACCGCCATTTCATCCACAATGGCGCCCCTGGCTGTATTGACGAGAATTGCGTCCCGTTTCATCAGCTTCAGCCTCCCGGCGTCTATCAGCTTTTCGGTAGAGGCGTTCAGGCTGCAGTGGACAGACACAAAATCTGCCTGGCTGAGAAGCTCTTCCAGAGATACCGGCTCATAGCCCATATTTCGAATCTTCCTGTCCTCCAGATATGGGTCATACACGATTACACGGTTGTTGAAGCCATATTTCATAATCTGTGCAAAACGGCCTCCGATGCTTCCCAGACCGATAATCCCCGTCACCGCATCCCGAATCTGGTACCCTACCAGCTCCTGGCGGTCTGTGTTCCAGTTTCCGCTTCTGGCCTTTCCGTCCGCCGTAATGATATTCTTGGCCGCCGCAAAGAGCAGGGCTGCCGCCTGCTCAGCCACCGCGTCGTTTTCTACCTCGTGGGGAATCGTGGTCGCATAGACTCCATGGAGGGCAGCGCTTTTGACATCTACGTTGTTATATCCGATGCCATGGCGGGCAATCAGCTTCACATCCTGGTTCAATGAAAAGAAGGTTTCCCCAAAATAGGGATGATTCCCGAGAAACACATACCGGAAACCGCGCAGCCTCTCTGCCAGCTCCTCCTGCGTCGTCTCCTCAGGAAGGAGCATTTTCTCCACCTCCACGCGAGCCTCAAGCTCCTCAAGATTCTCTGGGAATTCTCTTCCAAAGCTTGTAATATTGATAATTGCCAGCTTGTTCATCTCTCTACCTCATTTTATAAAAGGATCTCTGTCCGCCGCCCGCATTATCTAAAATGCTTTAATACATTTTCCGCTGATATTCTCGACATTTCGCGGACCGCTCCGTCCGTGACCGCTGCCATATGGGGCGTCAGCACCGTATTCTCACATTCAGACAGCTCAGCGTCCGTCGAGGGCTCATCCCAGAACACATCCGCCCCGTATCCGCCAAGCCTGTGTTCTTTGAGTGCCTCCAGAACCGCTTCCTTATCTACCAGCTCCGCTCTGGCTGTATTCACCAGAATCGCGGTATCCTTCATCATTCCCAGCGTTTCCCGGCCTATCAGGCCGCGGAAGGCTTCCACCGCCGGAAGATGCAGGCTGATAAAATCACAGCTCTGCAGTATGGAAGGAATATCTGCCTTTCTTACATGGAACTCTTCCATAAAATTCTCATCATAATATTGATCAAAAGCATAAATTTCACACTGAAATCCGGAAACTCTTCTCGCAACGCCCCGGCCGATAGCTCCCAGGCCGATGATTCCGACCTTGCTGTGAAAGAGATCCACTCCCTTTCTCTTCTTCCACACTCCTCTTCGGAAATCTGCGTCTGCCGCCGGGAGATTGTGCGCCAGGCTCAGCATCATAGCCACTGCGTGATCAGCCACCGCTTCACTGTTTGCATTTCTGGCTATCTCAAGAGCTATGCCGTGCCTTTTCAGAGATTCTATATCTACATGATCGCAGCCTACTCCGTACCGGGAAACCACCTTTAACTTCTTACAGGCGTCAATCACCCGGTCTGTCAGATTCTCTGTTCCAAGAATTACGGCATCCTTATCAGAAAGAAGCTCCATCAGCTCATCCTCATTCATAATCCTTCCATAAGGATTTCTCTGAATTTCGAAGCCCGCTTCCTCCAGTTCCTCGAAAACGCCTGGATCAGCGCTTCCAAATGAATTGGATGTAATTAACAACTTCATTTTCTAACCTCCCCTCCTTTTCCGTCATTTTTACCACAATGACTATATCACAAATGCTTTTTTACGTCAAAAAGCCCATTTTTACATAGTGTGTAACACTCTATTACATTCTTTTTCTGTTTTTCCCGTATATTTATTGACCTTTTCGCCCTATTTTTTTATAATTTAAGCAGCAAGTGTTTTTACCCCCCCCCTCAATTTTTACACGCTTATTCTGATCATTCTCATATTTGCCACAATATGGCACTAAATTTCCGGAGGATTTTATGGAAAACTATCGCAAAAGTACAATACTGGAAAAAATTATTGACTATACAAGGGCCTCTGTCCTTGACGGGAGCCTTTCGTTTGAGCAGTGCAACGCCCTGAACCTGGCTCTTGATCTGAAAATGGATCGGAGTAATGTCTCAAGAATTCTGAACCAGCTGTTTAACGAGCTTCTTCTTATTAAAATAAACGGACGGCCCACCATTTTCATTTCCCGCGATGTCCTTTCCGAAGAGTTCCCCTATGCCAAGATACCCCAGATCGTTCCCTCTCTGTCAGCTTTAAAAGAGCATCTGCACCCGGGCAGTACGGACGAGTACAAAGCCTCTGCCAAGGACTTTGATATCATTGGCAATCTGCCCAGAGAAGCGTTGAAGGAAACTGTAGACAAGCTGCTTCCCGTTCTCCTGTGTCCGCCCAGGGAGCCCCTGCTCTTCATTGTGACAGGAGAAAAGGGCTGCGGAAAGAAACACTTCTGCGAACAGCTCTTCCGTTATTCTCAGGACAAAAATATTTTTCCTCCGGGAAGCCGCAGCTTCACCTGTGCCTATCACGAAATCCAGCTGAACCTGCTTCGTTTTCTGGAGCAGCTCGATCCCCAGCAGACGGCCATGATCCTGATTGAGGTCCATGATGAGCTGCTGCCGGATACCATTTATTCTCTGAAGAATGACATTGCAAGCCTGTATAAAAATGCCGGCTGCAGGCCTCCGGCATTGTTTTTTCTGTTTGACAGGGAAATTTCCAATCTGCAGGAATTTTCCTCACTGACGCCATGCATCGTCCGCTTTCCCAGCCTGGACGAGCGTACTCCTCTGGAAAAGATTAAGCTGATTCTTACCTTTGTCCAGGAAGCCGCTGATTTCAACAATATACAGATCCACATGGGGAGCGATGTGATCGTCAGCCTGCTCAGCACCAACTATTCTTACAATATTTATGAACTGAAAAACGAAATCAATTACGCTCTTTCCCACTGCATCTATCTGTCCGGGAGCAGTCCCGTACATCTATCCCTGGAATCCTTTTCCGAAAATATTGTGCGTCCCAGGCACAAAAAGGATCTCCAGACCCGGGAGGCCGCACTGATTGTAGAGCAGTCTATCCCTGCATTCGTGGATTTTTATCCGCAGACCCCCTGCAGCGTTCTGGATTATCTGACCAACAGCCAGGTATCCTCGCTGATGGCCTTAAAACCGCGTCACTTTCTGCAGGACATTGCCCGGCGTGACGTTCTGGAGACGGACACCTCACTGGATGCCCAGCCCTTTACGGAGGAGCAGGCCTCACTTTTCCGTATCCAGTATCTGATCAAAACCGCTCTGGCCAAGACAGCTCTGCGTTTTGACACTGCCCTTTCACGGCGGCTGACCGAAATTCTGGACGCCATGGTGCGCGGAGCCTTTCATATTGAAAACGCGCCCCTGAAGACAGATTTTATCTGCAGCCTACCTGCTCTGGAGCCCGCAGACACCATTATTGACCGGATCGAGCTGCAGCATGCCAGAGAGTTTTCTGCCGAAAACAAGGCCTACATTCAGGCCTTTCTTCACTATGCGCTTCTCGGCCTGCAGAAGAGCACCATTGTATATGTCCTGGTGCTGCATCAGCCTCAAATGGCGCGCAATTACGCTCACTACATGAATTATGTTACGGAAACACGTTCCTTTTACACTCTGGATTACACAGAAGAGGATGCCGAAAGCTTTGACAGATACGCAAGAAGACAAATCAATCTTTTCCGGCAGCTGGATATGAGCAAGGAGTTTCTGATTTTGTGCGACAGGGAGCCTCTGACCTCGCTGGCTCAGCAGATCAGTGCTTCGGTCAATCTGGTCGCGCTGTCTCTCAACCCGGTAAATCTGTCCCTGCTGAATCGTATTTACACGGTCAGCCGCAGCCAGAATATCCACGCTGTCTCCATGTTCCGCAAGCTCCTGAATGAAAGAAAGAAGGAACAGGCAGAGCTCGAACGGGTCGTCTCCAGGTACCCGGACAACTACATTCTGTCCATTTTGGGCTCTCAGTTCGATTCCTTCTTTGAGTTGAACAATACTATTCTGGCCAATAAGCTTCTCTTCGATATTCTCAAGGATATCTGCAGCCGTCTGGGCCTGTTTACCAGCGCCCGCCTGGTTCTCGATTTTCTGCTGCACGGCAACTTCCTGATATCAAGAAGCATTCAGAAGCTTCCCCTTGCCGTCCGCTTTTCTGATAAGCTGCTGGAGCAGTACAGTATGGTATATGAGCTGGTAGAGAAAAAGCTGCTTCAGCCAAGAGAGCTCGGTTCTCTGAATATCAGCCGCCAGGAAATCTATGTGATTTTTCTGCTGCTTCTGGAATATCTGAACGAATAGAAAAGCCGGAGAAAAGCTGTGTAGTGGTTCAGCTTTTCTCCGGACAACAGAGGGTCGCAACACAATTTGTGTTCCTATATGTGGCAATTGCCACTTTTCATTTTTGATTATACACATTTTTGTCTAACTCTGCAATAAGTTTTTCTGTTTTTACTCATTTTTGTGTCTGTTATATTGAAATACACAAAATCCGTTTGACTTTTTATGCAGAATTGACTATCCTATATATAATAGAAAGCTAAAGGACGATTATTCATGAAGAAATTACGTGCAGGCGAGAGACAGACTCAGATTCTGGAGCTGCTGTCCCGCAATGGTTCAATGAAGGTGACAGAGCTGGCAGACTATTTCCAGGTATCGCGGGAAACGATCCGCCGCGATCTGACTGTTCTGCACCAAAAGGGCAGCATCCGCAAATGGTTCGGAGGCGCTCTTCCCAATTCCGAAAAAAATGAATATGATATCCAGGCAATTTCAGAACGCCCCTCTCCGCATTCTGCGGAAAAGATGCAGATCTGCCGGAAAGCCCTGTCCCTTCTTCCTCCGCAGGCCACGATTTTTCTGGATAACGGAAGCACAATCCTCTACCTGGCCCGTTACCTCTCACAGATGTCGGGCTATACCATCATTACGCCTTCCATTGCCTGCGTAAGCATTTGTGCATCCAGTTCCAATAAGATCATCGTCTGTCCCGGGGCCGTAGATCCGCTTACCGTCTCTGCTACAGGCTCCTACGCAGCTGATTTTCTGAATCTGCTGCGCACCGATTTTGCCTTTCTTTGCTGTTCCGGCTTCCGCTCCAACGACGGGCCCACCAGCAACGATCTGGATTACAGCCAGGTGAAGGCTGCCGCCCTGAAAAACACGCAGACCAGCATCGTGCTTTCAGACAGCAGCAAAGCAGGCTACTCTTCCCTTCTGCCCTTTGCCAAATGGGAAGAGATAGACTATCTCATCACGGATTCCGGACTTGACCAGGAGATCTATCAGTCTATCAGCTCCAGGACTCAGGTCATCTTTGCAGACAGATAAAGCATCTATTTTTCCCGGATTGTCAATCCTTTCCGCCCCCGACCGGGATCGTAATTCCTGTCAGATAGGACGCGTGATCTGAAATAAGATAGCAGATCACATCTGCCACCTCTGACAGATGCCCCGGCCGCCCCAGTGGAATGGATGTCTTATAATTCTTAAAAAACTGTTCCGGCTTTACGTCCGTTCCCATACCGCGTCCATATGCCTGCGCGCGGTATTTTTCATCGTTATTGGCAGGCGTACGGTCCAGAATTCCCGGTGCGATTCCGAGTACACGGATGCCGAATTTTCCAAGCTCCTTTCCCCAGGACTGTGTAAAGCTGTGCACCGCAGCCTTGGTAGCCGCATAGCAGCTGTGTCCGACCGATCCCCTCAATCCTGCCTCTGAGGACATATTTACGATGACTCCCTTCCCCTTCTCCAGCATTACACGCGTAACTGCCTGAGACACGAGGAAGGTTCCTTTTTCATTAATGCTTACCAGAAAGTCAAAATCCTCTTCGCTCAGCTCATATTCCGGCCTTTCCTTATAATAATCCACCAGAATTCTCGGACGTGTCACACCTGCGTTATTCACCAGCGCGTCTACCGTTCCAAACCGCTCCACCACCTGGGCTACAGCGGCCTCTACCTCACTTTTATTTCGGATGTCCAGCTTTATAAACATTGTATTGTCATCCAGGGCCTCTGGCTTCGGTTCTGCCATATCAAAAATCGCTGTTTTGGCCCCGCAGTTTTTCAAATCCTCCACAATCGCTTCTCCGATCCCCATGGAACCGCCCGTCACAATTACAATTCTCCCGGTTAAATCGATCCATTTCTTTTCCATTTTCCTTCCGCCTTTCCTGCTGCATACACTTTTGTGTAAATTACAACATTTTTTTGTACTTATATTATTCTATATGACCGATTATAACTTTAATTATTGGTAATTGCAACATTATCTTTTAATAATACCACATAACAAATTCTCTTCCACCCGCTTCAGAATCCCGTACAGCTCTGCCATATCCTGTTCCGAAATCTCCCCCCAAATCTGCTCGTCAAGCTCCCCGAAAATCTTCTGCACCTGCTTTGCCTTCTCCTGCCCCTTTTCTGTAAGACAAATCAGAAAGGAGCGCCTGCAGCCCGGATTAGTCTCACGCTTCAGGAGGCCTGCCTTCTGGAGCTTATCCAGGTTGCGCGACATGGTGGCGGTGTCACGCATGCACAGATCCGCCAGCTCCTTCTGGGTCATGGGGCCTTTTTCCAAAAGACACCGGAGCGTACGGGCCTGCCCCTCTCCCACGGTCAGCCCCAACTCCTGCAGCTTCGGCCCCAGGATCTTTTTCCGTTCCATATCCAGTCTGTGCAGAATCTCTCTGATTTCACCTTTTCTCATATTTTCATCTTAACCTGCTTTCTCTCTTTCCGTTGTTTCCGGATCACTCCAGCTCAAACTGCCCTGTATACAGCTGATAATAACGGCCCTTCTGCTCAAGCAGAGCCTCGTGATCGCCTCTCTCAATGATCTCCCCATGCTCCAGCACCATGATAGCTCTGGAATTGCGGACTGTAGACAGGCGGTGCGCAATCACAAACACGGTACGGCCATCCATAATCGCATCCATCCCTTTTTCTATCAGCCGCTCTGTTCGGGTGTCGATGGAGCTGGTCGCCTCATCGAGAATCAGCACCGGCGGCCGTGCCACGGCCGCCCTGGCTATGGCCAGCAGCTGGCGCTGGCCCTGGGACAGATTGCTTCCATCGCTGTGGAGCATGGTATCATACCCATCGGGCAGCCTGCGGATAAAGGAGTCCGCGTTGGCAATGCGGGCAGCCTCCCTTACCTCTTCATCGGAAGCGTCCAGCCTTCCATAGCGGATATTGTCCGCGATGGTTCCGGTAAAAAGATGAGTCTCCTGAATGACCATCGCCAGCGAATGGCGCAAATCCGCCTTCCGTATCCTGCGGATATCGATGCCGTCATAGGTGATTGTGCCCGACTGTATTTCATAAAACCGATTGATTAAATTGATAATCGTGGTTTTGCCGGCCCCTGTGGAACCCACAAACGCAATTTTCTGGCCAGGCTTCGCATAGAGAGAAATTCCGTTCAGGATCCTTTTCTCCGGCACATATCCAAAGACCACATTTTCAAAACGGACGTCCCCTTTCAGGGATACAAGCCGCGCCTCTGTTCCCTTCTCCGGCACCTTCCAGGCAAAATGCCCTGTGCGCTCCGGCGTCTCTACAAGAGCTCCCTTTTCCTCCCGTACATTGCAGAGCGTCACATCACCCTCGTCGCTCTCCGGCTCCGCTTCCATCAGATCAAAGATTCGCTCTGCGCCGGCCAGCGCGGTCAGCAGCAGGTTTACCTGCTGAGTAAACTGATTCAGGGGCATAGCGCTCTGGCGGACATAGACCAGGTAGGAAGCCAGGCTTCCGATATCCAGAAGGCCGGCTATTGCGTAAAGCCCGCCTACGCAGGCGGAAACCGCATAGTTCAGATAAGACAGGCTCACGATCGTCGGCACCTGCATGCCAGTGTAGGTCAGCGCGCTGGTCGCCTCCTTCCGGTAGCTTTCATTAAGCGCGCAGAAATTTTCAAAATCCTTTTTCTCATGGTTAAAAACCTTCTCCACCTTCTGCCCTGCCATCATTTCCTCGACAAAGCCATTGATCCTTCCCAGCTCTGCCTGCTGCCGCTGGAAATATTTCCGGCTCCTGCTTCCGTTAAACCGGATAAAGGCAAACATCACAGCCAGAAAGACAAGCACTATCAGGGACAGCCGCACACTTAAGACCATCATCATAACCACAGTTCCAAAAAGCATCAGGAAATTCTGAATGATCATCGCAAAGCTGTTGTTCATAGCCTCCTGCACTGTATCCACATCATTGGTGAAGCGGCTCATCAGCTCGCCGTGGGTATGCGCGTCGAAATATTTCAGCGGAAGCTTCTGAACATGCACAAACAAATCCCGCCGAATCTCCTGCACCACCGTCTGGGCCGATTTGATCATCAGCTGGTTATAGCCCAGCGTGGCCAAAGCGCCGCAGAGGTACATGCCCCCCATACGAACGACAGCCCGGACAAGCCCGGACATATCTCCCGGCATGATAAACCGGTTGATCACAGGCTTCAGAAGGTAAGTGCCCATCAGATTGGCTCCTGTGCTGATGCACACAAGCAGCCCTACCAGCAGAAACAGCCATTTATGGTGCCCCAGATAGCCCAGGAGATGAAGCAGTGTCTTTTTCGTGTTTTTCGGCCTTTTGTATCCCGTATACTTATACTGCGCCATTACAGCTCCACTCCTTCCTTCTGGGAATCATAAATCTGCCGGTAGATTTCGCTGCGCGCCAGAAGCTCCTCATGGGTTCCGGCATCACTTATTTTTCCGTCGTCAAGAATCACGATCTGATCCGCGTCCTTCACAGAGGAAATCCGCTGGGCAATGATAATCTTTGTCATAAAAGGCAGATATTCTGCCATCCTCTCCCGGATTCTGCGCTCCGTAGCCGTATCCACTGCGCTGGTAGAGTCGTCCAGAATCAGGACCTTCGGCTTTTTCAGAAGCGCTCTGGCGATGCAGATTCTCTGCTTCTGCCCGCCTGACACATTGACGCCGCCCTGACCCATCTCTGTCTCATAGCCCGCAGGCAGCCGCTCCAGAAATTCATCCACGCAGGCAATCCGGCAGACCTCCTCTACCTCTTCCATCGAGGCATCCTCTCTTCCCCATTTCAGATTGGAGAGCAGGCTGCCCGAAAACAGCGTGTTCTTCTGGAGCACCATGGCAATGGCATCACGCAGATGCTCCATCGGATACTCCTGAACCGGAATGTCATCTACCTTTACCGCACCCTCTTCCGCCTCATACAGCCGGGGAATCAGCTGCACCAGCGTAGACTTGGCGGCTCCTGTCTGCCCGATAATTCCCACCGTCTGTCCTGCCTGAATCCGCAGGTTGATATCAGAAAGCACATACTCCTTTGCTTCCTTCTTATATTTAAACCAGACATGCTCAAAGGAAATATCACCCCGCTCCACCTCGATATCCCTGGCCTGTTCGTCCGTGATGTCAATTTTCTCATCGATCACCTCCATAATGCGGACGCCCGAGGCCACCGACCGGGTCAGCATCAGAAACACATTGGAAATCATCATCAGAGAATTCAGGATCTGAAGCACATAGCTTAAAAATCCCGTCAGCTCTCCTACCTGCATATTCCCCGTCTGAATCAGCTCACCTCCAAAAAGCAGGATTCCCAGAATCGTACCGTACATGACGAACTGCATGGCCGGCATGTTGAGAGCTGCCAGCCGGAAGGCAGTCTCCGACTGAGTCCGCAGGTTCCGGTTGCCTTCCTCAAACTTGGCAATCTCATAATCCTCCCGGACACAGGCCTTGACCACGCGGATCGCTGTGAGATTTTCCTGAATAATGCGGTTCACCGTGTCGATAGCTCCCTGCATTTTGGAATACAAAGGCCTCACCTTCATGGTGATTACAAAGAGAGCTGCCGCCAGAACAGGAAGCGCCACAAAAAAGACAACCGCCAATGTATGGTTTATGGAAAAAGCCACAGCCGTGGCGGCCACCAGCATCACAGGCCCACGGCAAAAGGGACGCATCCCCATGGAAACCGCATTTTGAATATTCGTCACATCACTGGTAAGCCGGGTCACCAGGGAAGAAGAGCGGAAATGATCGATATTGGAAAACGAATAGTGCTGCAGCCTCTCATATTCGGCCCGGCGGAGCTCGGCTCCAAGCCCCTGCCCTGCAAGAGCCGCAAACCTGGCGCTTCCGGCGCCGAGAATCAGCGCAAGCACAGCACAGACCACCATCTGCGCTCCCTTGGTGTATATGTAGCCCGTATCGCCGGAAACCACGCCCACATCTACCAGATCCGCCATGAGCAGCGGAACCAGAAGCTCAAACACAGATTCCACTGTAATGCAGAGCATGGCAAGGGCCGCATATTTCGTATATTTCCCCATATAAGAAAACAGACGCACCAGCATATATGTACCTCCAATTGTTGTATGTGCAATAATTGTATTATCAATAATTTGATTTGTCAATCCTCCCTGAAAAAAGAATTGACAGAGGCAAAAGCCGTGCTATAATTGTTCTAAAAAGAATTGTTCTATTTAGAACAAAAGGAGGCTGTATGAATCAGCTAAGAGGTGTGCTTCTGCTCCACCGGAGAATTCAGAAGCTATATGATCTGCACATGGACGATATCCGCAAAAGCTTTTCTCTCTCCCGCATTGAGATCACGATTGTAAGCT
The DNA here is from genome assembly GCF_002160825.1 of Lachnoclostridium sp. An131. Lineage (GTDB taxonomy): Bacteria > Bacillota > Clostridia > Lachnospirales > Lachnospiraceae > Laedolimicola. The sequence goes on along the minus strand of NZ_NFLI01000021.1, from coordinate 44,579 downwards.
TTCTGCACAACAATCCCGGCCTTGATACAGCCGGAGATATCGTAGAATACCGGATGCTCTCAAAGGGGAATGTCTCACAGAGCGTGGAAGCGCTGATTCAGAAGGGCTATCTGGAGCGCCTTCCGGATTCCGAAGACAGGCGGCGCATCCATCTCCTTCTGACCGATCAGGCCGCAGAAATCGTCCGGCAGATTGATGAGGTCAAGGCCGGCTTCTACCGGACGCTCACAGAAGGCCTCTCGCCTTCCGAGGTGGCGCAATATGCAGCTCTCACAGAAAAAATTACGAAAAATGTCCTGAACGGACTGGAAAGCAGGTGCAACTTAGATGAACAACAGCAAAAATGACAACAGTTTCCTGGGCACAGAACCGGTAGGCCGTCTCCTGATGCGTCTGGCTCTGCCTACCGTAGCCGCCCAGCTTATCAATATGCTTTACAACATTGTAGACCGTATTTACATCGGTCATATTCCGAATGTGGGGGCCACAGCCCTTACAGGCGTGGGCGTGTGCATGCCTCTGATCCTGATTGTATCGGCCTTTGCTGCCCTGATAAGCAATGGCGGAGCGCCCCGGGCTTCTATTTACATGGGTAAGGGAGATTACAAAACTGCAGAATCTGCACTGGGAAACTGCTTTGTAACCCAGATCATTATCTCCGTAATCCTGACCACCGTACTCCTCATATGGAACCATGATTTCCTGATGGCCTTCGGCGCCAGTGAAAATACCATCGGCTATGCCGTCGATTATATGAATATCTATGCCATAGGCACTATTTTTGTGCAGCTTACCCTTGGCATGAACGCCTTCATCACTGCCCAGGGCTTTGCCAAAACAGGAATGCTCTCCGTGCTGATCGGAGCAGTGGCAAACATCATTCTTGACCCCATTTTTATCTTCGGCTTCGGCATGGGCGTAGAAGGCGCTGCTCTGGCTACCATCATTTCTCAGGCCATGTCCTGCGCCTGGGTGCTGCTGTTCCTGGTCGGAAAGAAAACGGCCCTGCGCATCCGCCTCTGCTGCATGAAGCTGCAGCCCTCCATCATTCTTCCCTGCCTGGCACTGGGTGTGTCTACTTTTATCATGCAGGCCAGCGAAAGCGTAATCTCCGTCTGCTTCAATTCCTCCCTGCAGAGATACGGAGGAGACATTGCGGTAGGCGCCATGACCATTCTTTCCAGCGTCATGCAGTTTGCGATGCTTCCTCTTCAGGGATTGGGCCAGGGCGCGCAGCCCATCGTCAGCTACAACTACGGCGCGCGCAACGCAGAACGTGTGAAGAAAGCCTTCTTTCTCCTTCTGAAAAGCAGCCTCTGCTACTCCATCCTGCTCTGGCTGGGCGTTATGCTGTTCCCGGAGCTCTTCGCATCACTCTTCACCAATGACGCTGCTCTGATTTCGTTTACCGGAAGAGCCCTCCGCGTTTACCTGGCTGTCCTCTTCATCTTTGGCGTTCAGATGGCCTGCCAGATGACCTTTATCTCTCTGGGAAATGCAGTCATGTCTGCGCTGGCGGCTATCGTGCGGAAATTCATTCTTCTCCTTCCGCTGATTTACCTGATGCCAAGGCTTCTGCCGTCTGACAAGACCTTCGCTGTGTACCTGGCGGAACCGGTGGCAGATACAATTGCAGTAATCTTTACCGCGACCGCCTTCTTCTTCACCTTCCGGAAGGCGCTGGCGGAGCTGAAGAAACCGGCGTCAGAATAAGACCTGATGACGCAGGAATGCCGCGGAGCACCGAAACTCCGCGGCATTCTTATTTACTGTTACTGTCCCCCGCTGGGCGTATCCCCTTCCTTATACCAAATATCCAAATCCTGCGGCGCTTCCTCTAATGAAATCGCTTCTTTCTCCGGATACATGCAAGCACAGGAAACATAATAAAACCGCAGATCATGACACCCAGACCAGCAGATGAAATCCATTTTGTAGGATAGAAATGATAAATCACCAGTATCATCTCCGTTACGGTCCAGAGCATTACCAGGCCGGAAGAAAGCGCACACGACATCTCCATGCTGAACGGATTACTGCCAGGGCGTTTTTTCGAAAGACTGGTATGGGTAAACAGCGACAAAAATGCTAGCAGAAGAAGCGCCCACAGTATCCACTTCCCCGCAAAACCGTTCGGCTCCCCGCTGCTATTCCAATGTATAACAAGCTCCCCTTCGATCAAAAAGTTTCCTGCCAGCGTAAATACGACAGACAGTGCCAGCATAGCAAGCGAAACTATTCTCCATAATCTGACTGGCGGCAAATGAAACATTTCATTCTTCCTTCCATTTCTACTGTTCTTTCCTCCATTATGAATCCCCCGGCAGTCTCTTTCAAATCGTTTCTTTCTCTGGAAAAAACCGACTGATGACAATTCTGGTAAGTTTCATTTCTATTCCAAGCATAGATCGCTTGTTTTTGAGGGGAAATTATGATAAAACAACGCCATAAAGGAGGCGATCACATGTTAAATATCCGGCCCATCTCGGATCTGCGAAATCATTTTTCTGAGGTTGAAAATGACGTTCTATCGAAAGGCGAACCCGTTTTTCTCACAAAAAATGGCTATGGTTCCATGGTTCTGCTTAGTCTGGAACAGTACGAAGAATTGATAAACGATGCGGAGCTGGCGCTGGATGAAGCAGATCGTGCCGCTGACCTCTCTGACATCCGTTATACTTCCAGCGAGGTTTTCAGCCGGGTCAGGAGGCGCATTCATGAGCAGAAAGCATTATGAACTGAGATTTCTTCCGCTCTTTGAGCATGATCTCAATGAGATTGTAGACTATATTACTTACCGCTCTCTCCAAAATAAAAGAGCCAGAAACTGAAATTGTCAGCTTTTCTGATATCCCAGTGTCCGTGAGACGTCCGCAAGGTGAATTGCCGCTGCGCGGCAAGAGAGAGCGGCCTGGGCCGAACACCGGATACAGAAAAGCTGACACACTCAGTTCCCGGCTCTTTTATTTTTTTCTTATTCCAACTCAAACGCTCCCGTATAAAGCTGATAATACTGTCCCTTCTGGGCCAGAAGCTCTTCATGGGTGCCGCGCTCAATAATCCTTCCATGATCCAGCACAATAATCACATCCGAATTCTTGACCGTAGACAGGCGGTGTGCAATGACAAACACCGTTCTTCCCTCCATCAACGCGTCCATACCTCTCTGCACAATGGCCTCAGTGCGGGTATCGATGGAGGAGGTCGCCTCGTCCATGATCATAACAGGCGGGTCAGCCACTGCCGCCCGGGCAATGGAAATCAACTGCCGCTGCCCCTGGGACAGATTCGCCCCGTTTCCGGTCAGCATAGTCTGATACCCGTCCGGCAGACGCCGGATGAAATCATCTGCCCCGGCCAGCCTTGCAGCGCCGATACACTCCTCGTCCGGCGCGTCCAGCTTTCCATATCGGATATTCTCCATCACCGTTCCTGTAAACAGATTGACATCCTGCAGAACGATTCCCATAGAATGGCGCAGGTCAGCCTTTTTAATCTTGTTAATATTGATGCCGTCATAGCGGATCTTTCCATCTGCGATATCGTAAAAACGATTCAGCAGATTCGTAATCGTGGTCTTTCCTGCTCCGGTCGCCCCCACGAAAGCTACCTTCTGGCCAGGTTTCGCGTAAAGAGAGATATCGCGGAGTACCGGTTTATCGGGCACATACTCAAAATCCACATCAAACAGGCGCACATCTCCCTGCAGCCTTGTGTAGGTCACAGTGCCGTCCGCTTTATGGGGATGCTTCCAGGCCCAGATTCCGGTGCGCTCTGCGCATTCCGTCAGTGTTCCGTCGTCGTCCTCCTGTACGTTCACCAGTGTCACATAACCGTCGTCTGCCTCTGGCTGCTGATCCATCAGCGTAAAGATTCTCTCTGCGCCTGCAAGTCCCATAACTACGGAGTTAATCTGGTTGGACACCTGAAAGATGTTTCCTGAAAACTGCTTCGTCATGTTCAGGAAGGGAACCAGAATACTGATGCTGAAAGCCAGACCTGAAATACTGAAATTGGGGGCCTTCATTAAGAGCAGAAGCCCGCCGGTCACTGCCACCAGTACATAAAGGGCATTTCCCATATTGTTCAGAACAGGTCCCAGAATATTCGCATACCGGTTCGCCTGCTTTGCCACAGAGAAAAGCTCTTCATTCAGCTTGTCAAAATCAGCCTCTGTCTCTCTCTCGTGACAGAAAACCTTGACGACCTTCTCCCCGTTCATAATTTCTTCCACAAAGCCTTCTACCTTACCTACAGCCACCTGCTGCCGGAAGAAAAACCGGGCTGAGCCGCCGCCGATCCTGCGCACCGCAAGCAGCATTATAATCATTCCAAACACAATCACGACAGCCAGCCAAATGCTGTAATAAAGCATGATGCAGAAGACTGTCAGAACCATGATGGATGAAGTCAGAATCTGCGGAAAGCTCTGGGATATCATCTGCCGCAGCGTATCGATATCATTTGTATAATAGCTCATGATATCTCCATGGTTGTTCGTATCAAAATATTTGACCGGAAGCCGCTGCATACCGTTAAACATCTTCACACGCAGCTTTTTTAAGGTTCCCTGCGTCATAATCGCCATCAGCTGGTTAAAAGCCAGAGACGAGGTCAGCGACAGAATATAGAATACCGCCAAAATCGACACCAGCCGGAGAACCTGCCCTCCTACCAGGCTCCAGTCTCCCGTCTGCCAGCTTCGCTCCACAACCGCAATGACATTCTGCATAAAAACCGCAGGCACAGAGCTCACGACCGCGCTGAAAATGATACAGATGACTGTCACTGGCATCATAACCGGATAAAACTCCTTCATCGTCTTCAAAAGACGCAGGACGATGGATTTTTTCCCACTCTTTTTACTCATCTTTATCACCTGCCTTATTCTGGGACGTATAAATTTCACTGTAAATCTTGTTTCTTGACAGAAGCTCCTGATGAGTTCCCACATCATTGATGGTACCGCCCTCCATTACAATAATGCGGTCCGCATCTTCCACGGATGCCGTCCTCTGGGCAATAATAATCTTTGTGGTCTCCGGAATGTATTCACGAAGCGCTCTGCGGATACTTGCATCCGTCTTCGTGTCTACCGCGCTGGTAGAATCGTCCAGAATCAAAATCTTTGGCTTCTTCAAAAGAGCGCGGGCAATACAAAGCCTCTGCTTCTGTCCGCCGGACACATTTGCGCCGCCCTGCTCAATCCAGGTGTCGTATCCCTGCGGAAACTGAGATACAAACTCATCCGCGCAGGCCATCCTGCAGGCCTCGATCATCTCTTCGTCTGTGGCCTCCTTGTTGCCCCAGCGCAGATTATCCTTGATTGTTCCGGAAAACAGAATATTCTTCTGCAGCACGACAGCCACCTGGTTTCTGAGAGAATCCAGATCATACTGGCGTACATCCACGCCTCCTACCTTCACAGAGCCCTCTGTCACATCATACAGTCTCGAAATCAGCTGGATCAGGGAAGACTTGGAAGATCCTGTCCCTCCGATAATGCCGATCGTTTCACCAGACTTAATCTCCAGATTGATGTTTGCCAGCGCCATACGCTCTGCTTTCTTGGAATATTTGAAATTCACATGATCAAAGGTAATCGAACCGTCTGCCACCTCATACACCGGATTCTCGGGATTCTCCAGCGTACTCTTCTCTGTCAGAACCTCCACGATACGTTTTGCAGACTCATCTGCCATCGTGATCATTACAAACACCATGGACAGCATCATCAGGCTGTTCAGCATCATGAAATTATAGGTCAGAAGCGAGGAAAGCTGTCCCACATCCAAGTCAAGCCCCCGGGATGTAATGATTGTATAGGAGCCAAAGGAAAGCACAAATACCATAACCCCATAGATGCAGAACTGCATCATCGGGCCATTGAAGGCCAGGATTCTCTCTGCCCTCGTGAAATCTGCGCATACATCCTCCGCTGCCGTACCGAATTTCTTTTCCTCATAATCTTCACGGACAAAGGACTTCACCACCCGCATCGCCTTGATATTCTCCTGGATGGAGCTGTTCAGGTTATCGTATTTTTTAAATACCTTTTTAAACAACGGCATAGCCCTGCGTATTACAAGGATCAGGCCGGTTCCCAGAAACGGAATGGTCAGGAAGAAAATCCATGCCATCCTTCCGCCCATAATGAACGCCATCGTAAATGCAAAAATCAGCATCAGCGGCGCACGTACCGCTATACGGATAATCATCATATAGGCCAGCTGCACATTTGTGACATCTGTGGTCATACGGGTAACCAGTGACGACACCAGAAATTTGTCAATATTTTCAAACGAGTATCTCTGTACACTGTAAAACATATCCTTGCGGAGATTCTTGGCAAGTCCGCAGGATGCCTCAGCGCAGCTGAAGCCAGACATCATACCCAGGAAGAGAGACAGCAGCGCCATAACTACCAGGAGCGCGCCGTACTGAAAGATCACCGTCATACTGCAGCCTGCCTTGATCTGATTGACCAGCATGGCCATGATGAACGGAATAATACATTCCAGCACCACTTCAAGAGCCACCCAGATGGGAGTCATAATGGAGGCTTTTTTATATTCCCGGATACTTTTTGCAAGTTCTCTTATCATGTCCTTTCCTATTCCTCCTTTTCTTCAGGCAAAAAAATAGTGCTTATCCTCCTTCTAAAAGGGGATAAACATTTACTTATAAAAATTATATAGCATACGAAATAAAAATTCAAGAAGCATTTTTCGGAACCAGCGCTTTCCTGGACAAAAGGGAGCTTCAGAATAACAAATCTGAGGCTCCCTTCGTATTTTCTGCATTGTTTTTTGTCTGCAGCCTGCTGCTGTTACAGAACTACCGCTCCCAGCACAGCCACATTTCTGTCTGCCACGAGGCTCTTCTCCTTCTTAATCAGCTTTGTATAAGAAACGCCCCTTTTCTCCAGGAACAGCACGCCATCATAGCGATCGAGCTCTTCCAGGGCCGACGCCCGAAACACGATACGCTCATAAGCAGAAACCGTAATTCCCTCCAGCTCCGGCACAAGCCTGGTCCGGAAGGCCTCTGCCTCGTCTTTTGCAATGGTACCGGCGAGCATAATCCGTTTCATGCCGCCGTCCTTTGAAATGGCTGTTTTCAGATTTGCAGCCGCAATCTTCAGCTGCTCTTCATAGGTGATATCGGCGTACTCGCCTTCCTCTATGCGCTGAAGCCATCTGTCCAGGAAGCCAAAGATCCGTTTCTTTGCGGGGCTCTTCGTAATCTGTCCCAAGAGCGGCATGCCAAATTCTTCCCGGAAGCTCTCGGTGCTCTGCAGCTTTCCGCTCATCAGGTAAATCACCACCAGAATAAAGGCTGCCAGGAATGCGCCCAGGACAACTCCTATGACTGCAAACTTGACTCCCTCTCTTACCGGGCTCGCATAGGAAACTGCTTCGCCTACTACGATGGTTTCGCCTTCCTCTTCCACCACAGTCTCCAGCTCTGTCTGCATATTTTTAAGCTGCGTAAAGGTCGTTGTATAGCTGTTTAAAACTTCATTTTGATAAGACTGAATTCCTCTGTCTATGCGCTCTGTCTGAGACTCTGAGAGAAGCGTCAGCCCGTGGCTGCCGATCTGCTCCTGAAGCTGCGCGCCGTATGATTCAATGGCACGCTTTGCCGCTTCCATATAAGCCTCACAGCTTTCCTCACTGTCCGCAGTGATCTGAATCTGGAATACGTTCGGCTTGCTCTGGCCGACACCCACAATCTGAATCTGGGCGGATGCCTCCTCCCCGGAAAGCTCATAGCTTTCCTCTGTCACAGGCCGTTCCTTACTCTCAAAGGAAATCAGATACTGCAGCTCAGCCTCTGAGATGCCGCTGTCCTCCCCCATCATTTCCGCTGCCAGGCGTCCGTCTGTCGAGAAATCCTCATAAGCGCCGATCAGGCTGTTTCGCACATTCTCTCCCGCATCGCCGGTATCTAGATAGTAGCTTAAGCTTCCGGTCGCCAGATGATAGGGATCCAGCTTCATGATCACAGAGCTGTCAATATAATCCTTCAGCCCTTCCATCTCCTGCTGGAGATTCTCTATTGCCAGATTATAATATTCGATATTGGGATTGGAGATGATTTCTGTCTCCATCGTCTCTTCTCCCTCTTCCGCTGTATTCTGCGCCTCTCTCTTGGCCTGGTTGTCCCGCACCGTGGACTGATATTTGTAGGCTCCGGCCAGAACGCCCACGATCAGCATAGCCGCCACGATCCAGCGCCATTTCTTCAGGCAGAAAAACAGCAGCTCTGTCAGGCTGATTTCCTTTTCATAGGATTCCTGATATTCGTTCATATTTTCTTCCTCCTGATTTTACTCTTTTATCGTGTAAGTAGGCACGATCTCCTTCACCAGCTGTCTGATAGAAGCAGAATCATGCTCTGCTGCCTTTTTCAGCGCATCCAGCTGTTCACGGAATTTATCATCATCAAACTCTATGGGCTTCCCGATATGAATCAGCTTGTTTGCCGTCTCCTGGAGCCCTTCCTCACTCATCAGAAGCTCCTCATACAGCTTTTCTCCCGGACGCAGCCCTGTAAATTCAATGTCAATATCCTCATAGGGCTTGTACCCCGACAGACGGATCAGGTTCTCCGCCAGGTCAAGAATCTTCACCGGCTCTCCCATGTCCAGGACAAAGATCTCGCCGCCCTTGGCCAGAGCTCCCGCCTGAAGCACCAGAGACACAGCCTCCGGTATCGTCATAAAATACCGGATGATATCCGGATGGGTCACCGTCACAGGACCACCCTTTTCAATCTGTTTTTTGAAAAGAGGAATCACGCTTCCATTGCTTCCCAATACGTTTCCAAAGCGTACCGCCACAAACTCTGTCTTCGAATGGCGGTTCATCATCTGTATGATCATTTCACAGATGCGCTTGGAGGCTCCCATAATGTTTGTGGGGTTCACCGCCTTATCCGTAGAAATCAGCACAAAGCGCTTTACACCGTATCTGTCCGCGGCCAGGGCGGTCTTATACGTTCCGAATACGTTGTTTTTGATCGCCTCGTTCGGGCTGTCCTCCATCAGCGGCACATGCTTGTGGGCAGCTGCATGATAGACAATATCCGGACGGTATTTTTCAAATATTGAGTTCATCCGGTGTGTATTCCGGACAGAACCGATCAGAACGGTCAGATCCAGAGCCGGGAATTTATTTTTCAGCTCCTGCTGAATATCATACGCATTATTTTCATAGATATCAAAAATAATCAGCTGCTTCGGCTCATGTGCCGCCACCTGCCTGCAGAGCTCGCTTCCTATGGAACCGCCTCCTCCGGTGACAAGCACCACCTTTCCGGCCACATAACCCATGATTTCGTCCAGCTGGACACGGATGGGCTCCCGTCCAAGCAGATCCTCGATCTCTACTCTGCGCAGCTTTGAAATGCTGACCTCGCCCTTGATCATCTGATAAAGACCGGGCAGCACCTTCATCTCACAGCCTGTCTCCTTACAGATATTCAGAATATCCCTTACCTCGGACTGCGGCGCTGACGGCATCGCCACGATAATCTCTTCTATCTGCAGCTCCTTTGCCAGACGGACGATGTCTTCCCTGCCGCCCATAATTTTGATCCCGCGCAGATATTTTCCCTGCTTGGACGCATTGTCATCTATCACGCAGCAGATACGCTGATTGAGATATTCGCTGTTCTGAAATTCCTTAATGATCATGGCTCCGGCTTCTCCGCCGCCTACAATCATCGTATTTTTCTTCTGGTCCTTTTCACCGCCGAACAGCCGCCTCTCCTGCAGCATGCGCAGGATGCGGTAAGCAAAGCGTACCATTCCCACGCCCACAATCAGCAGCACATATTTCATCAGATAATAGCTGATCGGCATTCTCATTCTCAGAAGAGACATCCCTATGATCTGAAGGCCAATGCTGCAGGTGCAGGCTCCTATTACATTCAAAAGCTCCGTAGAGCTGGCAAACCGCCAGACGCTGCGGTAGAGCTTGAACAGAACGAACACCAGAAGCGTAACCACAAGATTCACCGGGAGATACAGCAGCTCATAGTCCACATACCGCATCTCCATATTGCTGAACCGGAAGTCATAGCGGATATATAAAGCCAGAAAGCCGGAAAGCGCAATCAGAAAGATATCCACAATCACCAGAAGGGCAATCCGGTTTCTGGGAGCATTCTTTTCAACAAATTTTTCCAGATTCATTTTTTCATCTCCATACATAAAATCAATTCATTATATCTCATTTATCCGGAAATGGCAACCGGCATTCCCGGTCATTTATTATTCAATTTCACCCTTTTTGCTGTCTGATATTCCATGTCTGTCTCGTATTTATTAACATGAAACTTCACAAAGCTGCTGAAAGGGAGGGGCTTTATGGAAAAAGAAAGGCTGCACGAGCTGTTTCGGTTCTCAGGTATTCTGCCTCACTATCAGGGGTATGAATATCTGGAAGAGGCGGTTCTGATGGCAGTTGAGAATCCGATGCGGCTGCAGAATATTCAGGAAGGAATATACCTTCCCATAGCCAGAAAGCATCATGTCAGCCAAAACAGTGTAGAAAAGGCCCTGCGGACTGTTCGTGATTCCATGATAAAACATGGAGGGCTGGCTCTCTTTTCTGAAATATCCGGCTATCAGGGCTGGACAGCGCGCACTCCTTATCCCAAGGAAATCATCTGCATCTTTGCCGATTATCTAACCCACCTTTCTTGACAGCCCTCCTCTTTCCACCTATAATTGTCGTGTACAAAATTTTCAGTCTTCACAGACAGACCATTCACAGATTTCGAAGGAGAGGCTTCTATTGGCAGACAGCCGGTATCGTTCCCTGAATGACGCTCTGAGAGAACGTTTTGGAGAAAAACTGTATAAACTGACCCTGAACGGGGGATGCACCTGTCCGAACCGGGATGGAACGCTTGGCACCCGCGGCTGCATTTTCTGCAGCGAAGGAGGATCCGGCGAGTTTGCTGCCAGTCCCCTGCTTTCCATACGGGAACAGATCGAGGACGGAAAGCGCCGTCTTTCCGGCAAACGACCGGTTCAAAGGTATATCGCCTATTTTCAGGCCTATACCAATACCTACGCGCCGGCAGAAAAGCTGCGCCGGATGTTCACAGAAGCCATATCCTGCCCGGAAATCGCCATCCTGTCTGTCGCTACCCGGCCCGACTGTCTCGGAGATGATGTGCTTTCTCTTCTCGAAGAGCTGAACCGCATCAAACCCGTCTGGGTAGAGCTGGGACTGCAGACTATCCATGAAAAAACCGCTGCTTTTATCCGGCGCGGTTATCCGCTTGCGGTCTTCCAGGAAGCCATGCAGGCCCTCCAGGAGCGGAAGATCGAGGCCATCGTCCATACGATCCTCGGGCTGCCCGGCGAGACGCCGGATATGATGCTGGATACCGTACGCTATGTAAACAGCACGGCGGCGTCAGGCATAAAGCTGCAGCTTCTGCATATATTGAAGAATACGGATCTGGCTGATTATTACGAACAGACCCATTTCCCGGTTTTATCCATGGAAGAATATGTGGATCTGGTCATCCGCTGTCTGGAAATCTGCCGTCCTGATCTGGTGATTCACCGCCTCACAGGCGACGGGCCGAAGGAGCTTCTGATCGCCCCTCTCTGGAGCCAGGCCAAACGGCAGGTGCTGAACGCCATCCACAGGGAGCTGAAGCAGAAGGATACCTGGCAGGGACGCCTTTATACTCCATGACAGGGGCTCCTTGCTGTGAAACGTGATAGAAAAGGAGAATTGTAATGGCAGATACCTTTACTCTGTACAAGCTGATTATTCTCTATATGCTGGACAAGGTCAGCTTTCCCTTAAGCAATGCCCAGCTCTCGGAATTTATCCTGGAAAAAGAATACACAGACTATTTTACAGTCCAGACGGCTCTGTCCGAACTGAACGAGACAGGCTTTCTAAGGATGAGCACTGTCCGCAATACCTCCCTATACCATATTACAGAAGAAGGACGCAAAACCCTGTCCTACTTTCAAAACCGGATCTCCTCTGATATCCGGGACGAAATCGATGCTTTTCTTGAGGAACACAGCTACGAGCTGCGCAACGAAATCTCTACGCCAGCTGATTTCTATCGGACCGAATCAGGCGAATACGCCGCCCGCTGCAGAGTCCTGGAAAAGGATTCCGTGCTTATCGATCTGACTCTGACCGTACCGGTCAGGGAACAGGCCGAAGCCATCTGCAGCCATTGGCGTGATAAGAGCCAGGCTCTTTACGCTTCTATTATCAAAGAGCTGTTATGAAGAGCTTGCTTTGAGCAGCATTCCTGCAAAGCTTCCGTATGCAGAGCTGTAAAAGTGAAAGAGGAGGGCGCCCTTTTAAACCGCTGCCGCGGCTTCGGTCGCCCTCTTTCCTTTGAAATTCCACAGTTTTCCCTATCTGTCTTTTCTATAGCGGTTCAGCCCCTCTGCAAGCGTCTTTACATCTCCTATCAGGTCATCAAAGGCCCCTGATTCATAGAGGCTGATCAGAATCATTCCCACAGGAACAGCAATGATCATGGCAACAATTCCGCCTATCTTATATCCAATAAACATGCAGAACAGCGTCGCCAGGGGATTCAGGCCGATCGTATCCCCTACTATCTTAGGCTGAATCAGCTGACGCACCAGCTGGCTTACCAGATAGATGATAATAAGCCCCACCGCAAATTCATAGTCGGCGCTCAAAATCTTCAGCACCGCCCAGGGAATCAGCACGGTCCCAGTGCCAAGGAAGGGCAGGAAATCCAAAAGCGCGATCAGAAGCGCAAACAGCACCGCATAATTGATTCTCAGAATTGCAAAGCCTGTCAGAAGAATCAGCGCCACCACGCCCATAATCTTGAACTGAGCCTTAAAATATCCCCCTACGGCCTTCCGGAATTTTCCCATGATAAACTGCCATTTTTGGCGGACTGTATCCGGCGTGTGCTCTCTTCCCCACTGCAGGATTTTTTCCCGCTCCGCAATGAAGAAATACGCGGAGAGTACTGCAAAAATCACATTAATCAGCGCATTTGGAATATTTCTGGCTATACTGCCTGCCGCGGCCACCGTAGGCGTTCCGATGGTTCCGATGATATCCCCCAGCGAATTTGTCAGAGAATCGATAAGCCTTGACAGACTTTCCGTCAGATTCGGAGGAAACCTGGACATAATACCCTGCAGATTATTCTCAGTCTCAGCCAGATCCTGAAGAAAGAAATTGTAAAGCTCCGGCAGGGTTCCGATAAACCCGTAAATTTCCCGCGCAATCCTGGAAATCGCGAAATAACCGCCGAATACTACCAGCGCAACTGCGCCGATGATAATCAGCATAGAGCTGTGCTTCCGGACAATCTTCATCCTTTTTTCCATAAAACGAACCAGAGGATTCGCTATCATGGCGATAATCCAGCCTATCACCAGAGGCATAAAAAACAGGATAAGCCTCGGAAGCAAAAGGCAGACCAGAAGCACCGACGCCAGAAACAATAAAATGTTTACGAGACTTTTCATGTACCTGCTGTTCATATTCTCACCTCGCAAAGGGCGGCGCAGGGATACAGCCGTTTCCGCTGCCCGATCCCGTTAATCTTCTGCCAGTATTTCGTCCATAACCGCCCAGATCTCGTCCCGTCCCTGCTTTGTAAGCGCCGAAAACGGAAGCATCCTGGTCCCCGGCTTTACTCCCAGTCCTGTCCGCAGAACCTTCAGCTGTTTTTCTATCTGGCTTCTCTTGATCTTGTCCAGCTTCGTCGCAATGATGATCGGGTCATAGCCCTGGTAAACAATCCACTCGTACATCCGGCGGTCATTTTCCGAAGGCTCGTGCCGGATATCGATCAGAAGAAAGACTGCCCGCAGCTGCTTCGAGCCATGAAGATACCGCTCAATGAGCTTTCCCCATTTTTCCCGAATCTCCTGGGACACCTTCGCATAGCCATACCCGGGAAGATCGACCAGATACATGGCGTCATTGATGTTGTAAAAATTGATGGTCTGCGTCTTTCCCGGCTGGGCCGAGGTCCTTGCCAGCGCCTTGCGGTTCATCAGGGCGTTGATAAGGGAGGATTTTCCCACATTTGATTTCCCCGCAAAGGCAATCTCCGGCAGGGTATTCTCCGGGAGACGGCTGGTTACGCCGCAGACCGTCTCCAGACTTACGTTTTTAATGTTCATGAAAGGCTACCTCTAATACATCCTTCATCTGCTCTGCGTACACAATACGCAGGCCCTTTTTGATCTCCGGTGAAATATCTTCCACATCCCGCTTATTCCGGGCAGGCACAATCACAGTTTTGATGCCGGCGTTCTTTGCAGCCAGAAGCTTCTCCTTCAGGCCGCCGATAGGAAGCACGCGCCCTCTCAGCGTAATCTCTCCTGTCATGGCTACCGACGCGTAGACCGGAATTCCCGTGATAGCAGACAGCATCGCTGTCGCCATCGTGATGCCTGCCGAAGGCCCGTCCTTGGGGACAGCCCCCTCTGGTATATGGATATGTATATCATGCTCCCGGAAGAACTTCTTTCCGATTCCATAATGTTCACTGACGGAACGGATGTAGCTTAAGCCTGTCCGGGCCGACTCCTTCATCACGTCGCCCAGCTGGCCGGTCAGAGAGATCTCTCCCCGTCCGGGCATGATATTGACCTCTATCTGGAGCGTATCGCCGCCCACGCTGGTCCAGGCCAGGCCGCGGACGATTCCCACCTCATCCGTCTCATTTGCCCTGTCATAAATATAACGCGCTTTGCCCAGATATTTCTCCAGATTATTCTCCGTAAGCTTTACGGATTTTTTGTCGTGCTCCAGAATTTCTCTGGCCGCCTTGCGGCAGACCTCACCGAGCTTTCTCTCCAGCTGGCGCACGCCGGCCTCCCGGGTGTAGCTGTGAATCAACTGCTCCAGCGCCTTCTGGCTGATGGAAAGCTGTCCATCCTTCAGGCCGTTTTTCTCCATCTGCTTGGCGATCAGGTGTTCGCGCGCGATATGTACCTTTTCATTTTCCGTATAGCTGCTGACCTCGATCAGCTCCATGCGGTCCAGCAGAGGCCGCGGGATCGTGTGCACGTCATTTGCCGTGGCGATAAAGAGCACCTCTGAGAGATCCAGCGGGATTTCCACATAGTGATCATGGAAACGGTTATTCTGCTCGGAATCCAGCACCTCCAGCAGGGCCGATGCCGTATCTCCCTTGTAATCGCTGCTGACCTTATCAATCTCATCCAGCAGCATCAGCGGATTCTTCACACCGGCCTGCCGCATACCGGCCGCGATGCGGCCTGGCATCGCACCCACATAGGTGCGCCGATGACCTCGAATCTCCGCCTCGTCCCGGACGCCGCCCAGAGAAATACGCACATACTTTTTATTCAGCGCTCTTGCGATAGACCGGGCAATGGAGGTCTTACCCGTTCCAGGCGGGCCTACAAGACAGATAATCGGGCTTCTCCCCTTCTTTGTCAGAATCCGAACAGCCAGGAACTCCAGTACTCTCTGCTTCACCCTCTCCATGCCGTAATGATCTTCATCCAGAATTTCCTCAGCCCTTTTTAAATCCGTGTTGTCCTTGGACGCCTTGTCCCAGGGCAGCTCCAGCAGCGTCTCGATGTAGCCACGGAGTACTGCGCTCTCCGAAGAATTATTTCCTATATTCTTAAACCGTGTGATCTCTTTTTCAATCTTTTCCTTAACTTCCCTGGATGCCTTCAGCTTTTTCAGCTCTTCCCGGAAATGATCGACATCGGATCCCGTGGTGTCCTCTCCCAGCTCCTCGCGGATCACCTTCAGCTGCTCCCGCAGCAGATATTCTCTCTGGTTTTTGTCCACGCGGGCCTTCACCTTTTCCTGGATCTCTCTCTTAAAGCGCAGAACCTCCATCTCCTTGTTCATCTGAACGCAGAGAAGCTCATAGCGCTCCGACAGCGCAGCCGCCTCCAGAAGCTTCTGCTTTTCCTCATAGTAAAGGGGCAGATTGACCATAATTTCCTTCATCAGCTTTTCCAGGTCATTCGTATCCGTGATCTGCCTCTCCAGATCCTTTCCTACCTTGCCGCTCTCCCGGCAGTACAGATGGAAGGTCTCAGACAGATTGCGCGCCATCGCCTCTTTCAGATCCGGTGCAATGCTCTCTGCCTCGTCTTCCTCCTCGAATCGGATGACCTCCGCCTCCAGAAATTCTCCGTCCTGCTCGAAATGCGACAGCTCCGCCCGTTCCAGCCCTTCCGCCAGTACGCGCACTACCTTGTGCGGCAGCTTAATCACCTGCTTCACTGCCGCAATCGTTCCTATCCGAAAAAGATCCTCCGGCCCGGGCTGTTCGGTCTGTACATCTCTCTGAGTTACCAGAAAAACCCTCTGCTCTCTCAGCATTGCCTGCTCGATGGCTTTCACCGAGCGCTCTCTGCTGACGTCAAAATGTATCACCATACCGGGGAGAATTGTCATTCCTCGAAGCGCTACCACAGGTAAAGTCTCAATCAGGTCTCTCACTTTACGCTCCTCCTGTCCTTTTTCCTTATCTCGTTCCCGGACAGGCAGTCCTGTCTCTTCTATAAACAATGAGATTCCAGGCTACGCCCGGAATCTCATTTCACTGCTCGTCGTTACAGGCCTGCCCGTTCCTTCTACGACTTCTTTTGTAATGATACAGCTCGTAATGCTGTCATCCGACGGAATCTCGTACATGCTGTCCATCATAATGCCTTCCATGATGGCACGCAGCCCTCTGGCGCCGGTCTTACGCTTCACGGTCTGCTCCGCGATAGCTTCAATGGCTTCCGGTTCAAAGGTGAGCTTCACGCCGTCCAGCTCAAACATTTTTTTATACTGTTTTACGATGGAGTTCTTCGGCTCCATCAGAATCCGAATCATATCATCCTTCGTCAGCGCGTCCAGAGCCACCGTCACCGGTACACGGCCCACAAACTCAGGAATCATGCCGAACTTCACCAGATCCTCCGGCAGCAGCTTGCGCAGGAGCTCTCCCACGTTGTCCTCCTCATTGGGCTTTCCAAGCTCTGCTCCGAAACCAATCGTCCGCTGATCCATACGGCGCTCGATGATCTTATCGAGTCCCTCAAAAGCACCTCCGCAGATGAAGAGAATATTGGTCGTGTCAATCTGAATCAGCTCCTGATGGGGATGCTTTCTTCCGCCCTGGGGCGGCACGGAAGCAATCGTTCCTTCCAGAATCTTCAAAAGAGCCTGCTGCACTCCCTCTCCGGATACGTCTCTGGTGATCGATGGATTCTCCGATTTTCGCGTGATCTTGTCAATCTCGTCGATATAAATAATGCCGTGCTGTGCACGCTCCACATCATAATCAGCCGCCTGAATGATCTTCAGCAGGATGTTTTCCACATCTTCGCCCACATAGCCTGCCTCTGTCAGAGAGGTAGCGTCCGCGATCGCAAAGGGCACATTCAGCAGACGCGCCAGCGTCTGTGCCAGCAGCGTCTTTCCGGAACCGGTCGGCCCGAGCATCAGAATATTGCTCTTCTGCAGCTCCACGTCAGAATTCTTCCTGTCATCCATGGCAAGAATCCGCTTATAATGGTTATACACCGCTACAGAAAGAACCTTCTTGGCATCCTCCTGGCCGATCACATAATCGTCCAGGAATTCCTTGATCTCCTTGGGCTTTAAGAGGTTGATCTCCTCCGGTCCGCGCTCCATCTCCTCCTGCTCGAATTCCTCTTCGATCAGTTCCGCACAGAGCTCCACGCACTCATCGCAGATATAGGTGCCGCTGGGCCCGGAGATCATCTTCCGTACCTGGTCCCCTGTCTTCCCGCAGAAGGAACACCTTATCTTGTCATCACTAATTCTGGCCATTTATAATCTTCCTTTATGCTCTCTTTGTTACAATGCTGTCGATCAGGCCATAGGCTACAGCTTCCTCTGCGCTCATGTAATTGTCGCGTTCAGTATCCGCCGCAATGACCTCCAGCGGCTGTCCTGTGTTGGCCGCCAGAATCTCGTTCAGCTTTTTCTTCGTTTTCAGAATATGATCGGCCACAATCTTGATATCTGTAGCCTGGCCCTGGGCTCCGCCGGAGGGCTGGTGAATCATAATCTCAGCGTTGGGCAGCGCCATACGCTTTCCCTTCGCTCCGCCTGCCAGCAGGAATGCTCCCATGCTGGCTGCCATGCCCATGCAGATCGTGGACACGTCGCACTTGATATACTGCATCGTATCGTAAATCGCCATACCTGCAGTCACGGAACCGCCCGGACTGTTGATATACAGGCTGATATCCTTGCCCGGATCCTCAGACTCCAGAAACAGGAGCTGGGATACCACCAGGCTTGCAGATACATCTGTTACTTCCTCCCCCAGAAAGATAATCCTGTCCTTGAGCAGGCGGGAATAAATATCATAGGAACGCTCTCCCCGGCTGGTCTGCTCAATGACATAAGGTACCAAACTCATATTCATCATGCTTATCATTTCCTTTCTGTCAGCTGCCAGAATCTCTCTCAAGCTCTTTATTTCTCGACAGCTGCGTCCACTATCAGCTCGATAGCCTTCTGAATCGCCAAATCCTCTCTGATGTTCTTCTTATCTGCATCGCTGAACAGCTCTTTCAGCTTCTCCACTTCCATCTTGTACTGCTCTGCCATGCGCGCGTACTCAGCCTCCAGCTCCTCGTCGGTCGCCTCCAGCTTCTCAGCGGCTGCGACTGCCTCAAGAACGAGGCGGCTCTGGATTCTCTTCAGGGCCTGGGGCTTGGACTGCTCTACCAGGGCGTCGACTGTAGAACCCGTGAACTGCATATACTGATCCATGGAAAGCCCCTGCATCTGAAGCCTCTGTGCAAACTCATCCACCATCTGCTCAGCCTGAGTCTTCACCATGGCATCCGGAATCTCCATCTTTGCGCCCTCGATAATTTTCTCGATTACAGCGTCTTCCTTCTTTGCCTTCGCAGCGTCCGCTTTCTTCTCTTCCAGCTTCTTACGCACGTCTGCCTTGTATTCCTCCAGTGTATTGAATTCAGAAACATCCTGTGCGAAATCATCGTCCAGCTCAGGAAGCTCCTTTACCTTAATCTCTTTCACTGTGCACTTAAACACCGCCGGCTTTCCTGCCAGCTCTTTTGCATGGTACTCCTCCGGGAAGGTTACGTTTACTTCCATCTCCTTGCCAAGCTCAGCGCCAATCAGCTGCTCCTCAAAGCCGGGGATAAATGCGCCGGAGCCGATGGTCAGCGGATAATCCGTTCCCTTACCGCCCTCAAACGGAACTCCGTCTACAAAGCCTTCAAAATCGATCACCGTCATATCGCCATCCTGTACCGGACGATCCTCTACCGTGATCGCTCTGGAATTATTCTCGCGCTCCTTGTCGATCTCTGCATTTACTTCCTCATCGGTCGCTGCAGTATCCTGCTTCTCCACCTCAATGCCCTTGTACTCGCCAAGCTCCACTTCCGGCTTTACAGCCACCTCAGCAGTAAAAATGAACGGTTTTCCCTTCTCAATCTGTACAATGCTGATCTCCGGGCGGGATACCAGCTCCAGCTCACACTCGTCCGCAGCCTTTTCATAAGCGGACGGGATCAGGTCATTCACCGCATCCTCATAAAAGAAGGAGGGGCCATACATCTTCTCGATAATCTGACGCGGCACCTTGCCCTTGCGGAAGCCCGGAATCGTAATCTGCTTTCTATTCTTCAGGTAAGCCTTCTGGATAGCGCCCTCAAGCTCCTCGGGCGATACCTCAATCGTAAGCTTTGCCATGTTCTTCTCTAATTTTTCAACCTGTAAACTCATTTTTCTATTTTCCTCCTTAAATGGTATACCTTATCAGGACTGCGCAGAACCGGTTCAAAAACAGCTCCCGCGATCTAAGTATGCTGAAAAAGCACATACTCGCAGTCATTGTAATAGTATAGCATGGGCCTTCTGTAAAAATCAAGTACTTGTGTACAAAAAACGCCAGAGTTTCCACCGGACTCTGACGTTTTCCCCCTGTCTCTGATATTCTCTCCCTTCCGCGTGCTGAGCTTTTCTCTGAAATCGTTTCCGTTCAGTTCCTTTGCTTTCCTTCTCTTGCCTCCAGAAGTACGGCCTTCAGCTGATTCTCGATTCCTGTCAGCTCGCTCTCTGCGCTCCGGCGGGCTGCGCTGCCCTCCTGCTGAATCTTGATCGTCTCTTCGATCGTCTCGATCAGATCGGTGTTTACCTTTTTGAGCGTTTCGATATCCACAATTCCTCTCTCAGATTCCTTCGCCACATCGATGGTATTCTGCTTCAGCAGCTCCGCATTTTTCTTCAAAAGCGCATTCGTGGCATCAGAAACCTCTCTCTGCATTTTCAGGGCACTCTTCTGCCGGCTCAGGCCCAGCGCAATCACAATCTGGCTCTTCCAGAGCGGAATCGTATTCAGAACCGCTGTCTGAATCTTGTCCACCAGCAGCTTGTCGTTATTCTGAATCAGCCGGATCTGCGGAGCTGTCTGAAGCGCAATCGTCCTGCTCAGCTTCAGATCATGGACCTTTTTCTCAAAACGGTTCACGGTGTCCTCGAAATCTGTCACCAGCTGGGCGCTCATAGGATCCCCCTTCGCCCGTGCCTGCTCACGCAGAGCCGGGATCGTCTCCCTGCGGATTTCGCTGATTTTCTCTTCTCCGGCCGTGATATAGACCTGAAGCTCCCGGAAATAATCCAGATTTTTTTCATATAGATTATCGAACATCCCGATATCCTTCAAAAGCTCCATCCGCGCCCTGTCCAGCTCTCCCTCGATACGGTCTATCTGCACCTCCAGCGTCTCATAGCGCTGCATGAATTTCCGCAGGCTGCGGGAGGCGTCCTTCAGAATCGGGAGCTTATCCAGAAAGCTTTCCTCCCCCAGCTTATCTACTCCCACATCCTTTACCTTTATCATCAGCTCCGACATCATGTCGCCCACATAGCCGCTGTCTTTGCTTCGGATCTGTGTCAGAATATTGTCGGCAAAATTCGAAATGTTTCTCTGGACCCCCACGCCGTATTGAATCGCGGCCTGAGAATCCATCAGATCAATGCTCTCCTTAATCTCATTGACCCGGTTCCGCTGCTCTGGCGTCAGCTCTTCGAGCTGTGTCTCAAGCTGCGCAGTGTTTTCTGTCTCTGCCGCCGGCACAGGCTGCATGCTTTTTCGCTGTGCCAGCGCTTCCAGGCTGATCTGTTCTGCCATAAGCTGTTATCTCCTTTTCCTGTCCCCAATTGGCAGAAGAAGCAGGCCTCCCGCCAGCTGTGAGGATTATTTTACTTACTCCAGCGCTTCTATGATGCGTTCCATCGTATCCGCATCCGGCATATTCATGACGCGGGTCACCTCATCTGCTACGCCGTCCACGCCAAACAGCTCCGTATCCGAAGCCGATCCGTTGATCCCTGTCCGGAACCCGTGGCGTTCCCATGCCATTTTCTGAACCTCTTCATCCATCAGTGCGTCAATTCCCGCCGCTCCCTGCTCGTCCAGAGCGATAAACACATGAGAGGACCAGACGGTAGGGCTCGGATACATGATCCGGATATCATCCCTGACCTGCTGCCAGGTATCCGGATTCTCCACGGCAAATTCCAGCAGCTGGTTCTCATAGCCTGCCACCAGAGGCTTAGCGCCGATCCCAGTCTTCAGAAACTGGTCAAACAAGTCGGAGGAGGAGCTTTCCATATACCCGAGATTGCGGAAAACAGTCTGAAGCCTTGGAAGGATTTCCTCCAGTGATTCCCCGTCCGCGGTGCCGCCGCAGAGCGTATTGGCCAGAAGCCCCGCAAACATATTTCCGGAATTAGATTTTGTAGGGTCCGTCGTCGCCACGGTCACATTCCCGTAAAGCTCCGGAAGCCCTATCCCTGCCCAGGAGGTTCCCTCTTCAATGCAGGCAGTCAGCTTCTCCATATCCACATAGCAGACTCCATCCTCTTCCCAGGCGATGCCCTCTGCCAGCAGTGCCTCTGTCACTGCCGCCCGCGCATAAAGTACGATCGGAGTATTCAGTACAATCTCACTTTTGAACGGATTTCCATACTGCGCCTCATAAATTTCCAGCGCCGTCTGGCTGGACGGAAACAGGAAATCCATTCCTGTATGATCCGTGGACACCATTTCGATGGAACCGGCCCGGGAATAATCTATCTCCAAATGGTATTTTCTCTGTATCAGCTCCTGTACCTCTTCATCCTCCAGGAGGCCTATTTTTTCCCCTCCCACATAGCCGGAAATCGCTGTGGTCTCCCGGCTTTTTCCAAACATTGTATAGGCCACCGCCAGGACGATTACAAGCAGGAGGATTCCCAGCCCTGTAAGCTTTGCCTTCACTTTTCACCCTCCATTTTCAATGTATTTTCCAGAAGGCTGATCTCTGCGTCCACATCCATCAGTTCTCCCTCCATAAACCTCGTAAACTGCTTTTCAAACACCTGGTTCAGCACAGGAAGAGCCTGCGCTGTCTTATTTACTGCCTCCGTCACCTCCGGCGTACGCAGTCCTGTCTCCTGAAGCTGGATATAGCGCTCCAGAAGTCCGGCTGCTGTGTCAAGATAATAGGTAAAGAAACGGCGCGCCATGCCGATTTTCTCCGGATTTTCCTGCAGATATGCCAGTATTCTTTTTCCTCCAGCCTCCAGGGCCTCCGCATCCTGTCTGGTTTTGATATTTGTGATTTCACGGGCCGCCTTTCCGATCTGCTTCAAATCCTTCTGCGCCTCGTTAAGGAGCCTTTGGAGCTCCTCGCCTCCCTGTATTCTTTCTATATCAATCCCACCGAGCCTTTTTCTTGGTTTTAAAAGGAGACAAAGCCCGAAATAAAGAATCACGGAGAGCGCAGCCGCCGCAAGGGGGCTCCATTGAAGCGGAAAAAACAGCAGCAGAAACACCACACAGGAAATCAGCGCTGAGACCAGTGTACTGATTGTATCCTTCATCAATTATATCCCTTCACCTTTCTAAACGCGTCGATGAGATCCTCCCTGCCGTCAAACACACGGGCATTCGTGGCCTCAGCCAGTTCCTCCAGCTGCTCCGGATCCGCGTCTCCAAACATAATCGAAAAAACCGGCACATCCACGCCTGCAGCCTCATAATGCTCCATAAACGTATCAAAGGAGCCGCCGGACATTCCGTCCGTCAAAAGGATAATGGCAGGCGTATATTGAGAAAGCTCGTAATTGGAAAGAACATTCAAAGCCTCATCCGCCGCGATATACATATCTGTTCCGGAGCCGGTCTCCTGCCCAGCCACCTTTTCATACAGAGCTTCGAGCTCCTCTCCTGCTCCCACAGCCGTATATTCTCCCAGAATCTGATCATCAAACAGAATCAGTACGTTCACCTCATCATTGGAAGCCTGCAGAAAATTCTTTTCCGCATTTTCCTGAATCAACAGCTGCTCCATCGCTGCCACCAGCTGCCGGTTTCCCTGTCCTGACATGCTTCCCGAATAATCCAGGCAGTAAATATTCAGGGACGGCTTTTTAAAATCTGTCTGATACAGATTCAGCGCCTCGAACAGCACATCTGTGGAGGGCATTCTCATCGTAGACAGCACACGGTCAGGCTGCAGCCCCCAGTCTGTCCGGAATACATCCCTGTTCTCCTCCGAAATTCCCGTATAGCCGGTGCGCCTTCCTGTTCTCTGGATCTCGTTCTGGACCTCCTCTGAAAGCAGATATTCCTGCAGCTTCAGAAAAGCCTCCTCCTTATCCTCATCTCCATCGTCCACATAGCCGAGCGGCGAATCCGCCAGTGTAAGGCCGTCATAAGGGTAAACCACATAGAGCGTCTCCTCTCCCCGGCTCTCGAGCTCTTCATTTGCCTGAATCATCAGGCATTCATAATTGACCATGGCGTCATAACCGCCATCCAGAAACATATCCTTCAGCCAGTCTGAGCTGCCGGAAGAACGGTTTACCCCAGACAGCAGCTCCCGGATATCCGCCTGCAGCTGCGGATCCTGCAAATCCTCTTCTGTAATCATGTCCGGATTGCCCAGCAGCGCGTAGAGAAAGCCGATATAGGCGCTTGCTCCGGAATTGGACTGGGTTGCGCTTGTCATGCAGAATTTCAGTTTTCCAGCTTCAATAGCGTCCAGAATGTCCCCGACCGATACCTCCCGGCCCACAAAGCCCAGTTCTTCAGCCAGGCTCTGGCGGATCCCGAAGACCACCGGTGTGACAGAAATGGATTCCGCATGCTTTACCCTGTGCTGTGTATCTCCTGCATTCAGCCAGAGACTGCTGGCAGGCCAAACCGCGTCGTACTCTATCTTCTCCTGTTCCAGTGCTCTCATGATATCCAGAGATCCCTGGTAAGTCATTTCAATCTGAATACCGTTTTTCTTTGCAAACTCCTCCAGAATCGGCTCCAGCTCCTGGTTTTCCGAACCAGAGACAATGCTCAAGGTCTGCCGTCCGGCGCCGAGCACCGTATCCGCCTCCTGACCGCTCTCCTCCTGTCCCCTCTGTCCAAGGCCGAAGAACGAACAGCCGGAAAGTCCCAGGGCTGCCAGCAGAGCCAGGCCGCATCCAATCGCAAGGCATCTTCTCTTCATCTGCATTTCTCCTGTCTGCGTCAATATTGGCGCTGTAATTATGATTAAGTCTATCACCAGTTTCTGTTTCCTATCTATCATGCGCCGGTAAAGGGGATGTAAATTTTATGTTATAGCTCTGTGCCAGACGCCGCCTGCTGAAAGCATATTCTGCCTCTTCCGCGCAGAAAAGCAGCCCCCGGTACGCATATTTTCACATACCGGGGGCTGTTCTCCGTGTTCGATTTCAGATTTTCTTTTTTATACTTACTTGCCGCTCATCTGCTGTTCCTGCTTCATGATCATTTTCTTAACCATTTCGCCACCGATGGAACCTGCCTGAGCAGAAGTCAAGTCGCCGTTATAGCCTTCCTTTAAAGGCACGCCCAGCTCGCTGGCAACCTCCTCCTTGAAGCGGTTCATTGCTGCCTTCGCTTCCGGAACTGCCATCTGGTTAGACTTGGACTGTTCTGTCATCTGTATCACCTCCATGCTCCTATTGTGCACATGAGCGTATGGAGATATGTTGGGAATGACTGGAACTTTCCTGCAAAAAGGATTTACGCCTTGACCGGTCCATGTCCGTACACGATGGATTCTCTGATTTCCTCTGCCTTCTGTGGACTGAACAGCTGGGAAATCAGGGAAAGGGCAAATGGAATTGCCGTACCCACGCCGCGGCTCGTGGTAATATTTCCATCCTCCACCACGCGGTCTGTCAGCACCTCTGCACCCGTCAGTCCATCCTCACAGCCCGGATAACAGGCCGCTTTTCTTCCATTTAAAAGTCCGGCTGCGCCAAGCACGGTAGGCGCTGCGCAGATGGCTGCCAGGCTCTTTCCGTTTTCATTAAATTCCTTCAAGAGCTCGATTAGGGGCTGGCATTCCTTCAGATGCAGCGTACCGGGCATGCCCCCGGGAAGCACCAGCAAATCCGTGTCTGAAAAATCCATTTCTGAAAACAGCCGGTCTGCTGTAATCACTATCCCGTGGCTTCCGGCCACCTCGCGCCGGCCGCCGACCGCTACCAGCGTAACCTCTGCGCCGGCTCTTCTTAAAAGATCTGCCGGGGTCATCGCCTCGACCTCTTCAAACCCTTCCGCGAGAAAAATACTTACTTTTTTCATCTCAAGGCCTCCTCTTTTCTGTCTATTTTTTTCATTATAACAAATATTCGTTGAATTATCCAGTATGATATGTTACCCTAAGCTGACAGGGAAACGGTCTGCTGCTTTTCCGCAAAGCTTTGAGGCCTGCAAAAGCAGCAAAAGAAATGAGAGGAGCTTTTTTATGGAAATCGAACGTAAATTTTTAGTCAAAGCCCTTCCTGAAAACCTGGAAAGCTATCCCTTTCACAGGCTGGAGCAGGCTTATCTCTGCACCGATCCGGTGGTCCGCGTACGGCGCAGCGACGACGAATATATTCTCACCTACAAATCCAAAGGCCTGATGAGCCGCGAGGAATACAACCTGCCCCTGACCGCAGAAGGCTACAGGCATCTGAAAGCGAAAGCAGACGGAAATATCATCTGCAAGCGCCGCTTTCTCATACCGCTGGAATCCGGGCTTACCATTGAACTCGATATTTTTGAGCCGCCATTCCAGGGATTGGTTCTGGCCGAAGTGGAATTTTCCTCGGAGGAAGAAGCCCTCGCATTTCTTCCGCCCGACTGGTTCGGAGAGGACGTCACCTGGTCTGCGGAATATCACAACAGTACCTTGAGCCAGAAAAAGCTGTAGCCTGTTTTGGTTGTTTTGTCATTCTAAAATGACATTTTCAGTATATATGCTATGTTTTCTTCCATCGCGCATATAACGGACTTGAAGCTGGTATAATAATGCCACATTTTGTGGAAGGAGCAAGCAGGATGCCTGAAATTAAGCTGGCTGCCAATATGCGCTGCCTGCGTGAAATTTATGATTATTCACAGGAAGATGTCAGCAGACTCATTCATGTGGCGCGCCAGACCTATTCCAACTACGAGAGAGGGAAGGGCCTTCCCGACACGCCGACTCTCCTGTACCTCTCGGAAGTATACCACCTGACTATCGACCAGCTTCTGTTTGGGGATTTCAGTAAGGTGCACACAAGAGACGATCTGATTCGTGAGCATGCAGCCATCACGCCGGAAGGCAGCCTGATTCGCCTGAACGGGTCTGAAGCAAGGATGGTTATGGATTACAAAAGCTTTCCTTCCAAAGAGCAGAAAGAGGTCCGGGAATTTGTCCGCTTCAAAAAATATCTGCTCACAAAGGAAAATTAAAAAGGTTATTTTCAGCAACGGAACCTTCTGTCCTGTCAAAAGCTGAAAATAACCTTCTTTGTTTTATACTTCGTAAACCACTTTCCCACCGCAGATCGTATATCTTACCCGGCCAGACAGCTTTTTCCCGAGAAATGGCGAATTTGCGGAACGGGAGTGAAAATGCTCCACAATCCATTCTTCATTCTCGTCAAAGAGCACCAGATCCGCAGGCGCTCCTACGGCAATCCCCGGATAGGGAAGCCCATAGAGACGCGCCGGATTCCGGCTCATTTTCTCTATCAGCTCCATCAGGCTCAAATGGCCCGGCTTTACAAGCTGCGTGACACCCAGGGCAAAAGCTGTCTCCAGGCCAATGATTCCACTGGGCGCCTCCGTCAGAGGCAGCTTCTTCTCCTCAGCGCTGTGAGGCGCATGATCTGTGGCAATCATATCGATCGTCCCATCCTTAAGGCCCTCTATGACTGCCAGCCTGTCCCTCTCTGTGCGCAGAGGCGGGTTCATCTTTGCAAGCGTTCCGTACTCCAGCACGGCGTCCTCCGTCAGAGTAAAGTGATGAGGCGCGGCCTCTGCCGTCACATGAGACCCTCTCCTTTTCGAACGCCTCACCGCCTCCACAGCCCCTGCTGTGCTGATATGCTGAATATTAACCCTGGCCCCCGTCTCCTCTGCCAGAAGACAGTCTCTCTCAACCATGGAAATTTCCGCTTCCGCAGGCGATCCTCCGATTCCCAGCTTTTCCGAGACCGCTCCCCGGTTGATCCCGTTGTCTGCGATCAGCGCAGGATCCTCTTCATGAAGGCTGACAGGCACGTCCAGCCGTGCCGCCCTCACAAAGGCCTCACGCAGAAGAACCGTATCCAGAATCGGTTTCCCATCGTCCGTAAAGCCGGCGGCTCCCAGACGGCGCAGCTCCTCCATATCCGTAAGCTCCTGTCCGTTCATTCCCTTCGTCACTGCAGCACAGGCCAGAACATGGATTCCCGTCTCTCTTCCCTTTTCCAGTATATAGGAAAGCGTCTCCGGATTATCTGCGACAGGCTTTGTGTTTG
Organism: Lachnoclostridium sp. An131; assembly: GCF_002160825.1. Lineage (GTDB taxonomy): Bacteria > Bacillota > Clostridia > Lachnospirales > Lachnospiraceae > Laedolimicola. The sequence continues at coordinate 16,737 of NZ_NFLI01000021.1, read as the reverse complement.
CCATGCAGATCACAGTCGTGAATCCGCCTGCTGCAGCGGCAGCAGCGCCTGTCCGGATCTCTTCCTTATACGTAAGCCCCGGATCCCGAAAATGTACATGAACATCTACAAATCCAGGCGCAAGCGTCAGCCCGGAGGCCTCCAGGATTCTGCCGCAGCTGCTTTCATCCAGCTGCTCTCCTATCGACGTTATCCTTCCATCTCGAATCAGAATATCTGCCGTCTCCTGCGTCCCTCTTAAGGGATCCAGAATTTTGGCTCCGCGAATACCGATCTCTGTCATTCCTCTACCTTTTCTTCCTGCTCTTCCTTTACCAGCGTCTTGTTCGCATATTCCACAAAGCTGTCTGTGGCGTCCTCCACACTGTATTCTTCATTCAAAATCTCTGCTTCCATCTGATACCAGTAAACGCGCATCTCTTCAAAGCCGTCTACTTTATTATAATAGGTTCCGCTATAAGGCATCAGCGCCTCATAGAGCTGAGCCTCCTCATTTCCCTCGTATACGTCGCCCATGGATGTCCGCACCGGGAAAGCCCCGCTGCGCACCACATTTTCCTTTGCCACATTTTCATCATTGCAGAGGAAATCTACCAGGTAACGGGAGGCCTGCAGCTTGTCCGCATCTCCATTTTCAAAAATGCAGAAGCCATTCAGCATGTACTCCAGAGAAGGGACCCCATCTGCGGAAGGATAGGGCATCACAACCACTTCGACGCCATTCTCCGCCAATGCTTCCGCGTTGCTGATTGCCTGCGGAAGGCTCCAGAGCAGGCAGTAGGAATTCTCCCCGCTTACAAAGGACGCAACCGCATCCGCGCCCGAGGAACCGGATCCGTTCAGAATCCATCCCTTTTCCATCCATTCCTTGATCTTGGTCAAAGCCTGGCGGTTCTCCTCACTGTCCATCGTATAAGCCGTCATCTCTTCATTCATCAGGCTTCCATCATACAGATTCGTGATAAAAGAACGGGTCGCATAATCCCCCGCGATTCCTGAGCAGTAGAGCATGCCGCTGTTGAACCCGGAAGCGTTCAGCCGCTCCAGCACCTGCTCAAAGGACTCTGTCGTCCAGGTGCAGGCGCCTTCCCTGTTCATCAGCTCTATCGCTCCAGATCCCTCTATCATATATCTGTTAAACGCCATCACATAATTCGAACCGCTCAAAGGATACATCACATAGCTGTCCCCGTTTGTGCAGGCGCTTAAAATTCCTTCGCTTACGATATCCGATGTCACCTCGTCCGTAAACATATCGCTGATATCCTCGAGAACTCCCGCCTTTGCGTAGGAGCTGATCCTGCCCGGCTCGTCCAGCAGCACATTGGGCAGCTCCCCTCCCTCTGACTCCAGAAGAGCCTGTATCTCGTCTGGTCCGTTCAGGTAATCCAGCACCTTAAGCTCCACCGTGATATTCGGATATTTCTTGTTAAATTCACGAATCAGAGCCTGCTCATAGGCTCCGTCTTCCTGTCCTTCATCCTGTACAAAAATCGGATACGTCCACCAGCTAATCGTGGCTTCCAGATCGGAAACCACCTCAGAAGCCTCTTCCTCCTGCGGCTGTACCTCTGTCACTTCTATTTTAACATCTTCATTTTCGTCACTCTGCGCGTCTCCCCCGCATCCTCCAAGCAGGACGGCAAACGCTCCTGTCAATGCAAGCGCCATCCATTTTTTCCAATCAGCCATGCCCAAAATTGCCTCCTTAGTCCCTCTACAGCCGCGCACAGAACCTGCTGATCCGTCCCGCGCTGACTTTATCACTATAACACAGATAATTACTGGGGACAAGAGGAAATCCCCGGTTTGCGGTTGACAAGCTTTTTCCTCATAGTATAAAATAGGTCCAGGTAAAATACGAGGGGAGTATCTAAAATGAAACCATTAGAAGGAAGAAAACGCCGCTTCGGCGACAGAAATGACGGCTTTCTGGTTAGAAATCTGGACCCAATGGGAAAGCTGATTCCATTTATCATGAAAAGCAAGGCTGACAGCTGGGTGCTGTTTGAGGATCGCATCGATATTACGCACACACAGGATTTTCTTCATAAGATGCGCAAGGGAGAAATTCCCGGACTGACTCTTTATCATATTATTTTCGCAGCTATCGTCCGCACATATTCCCAGGTACCCGAATTGAACCGCTTTGTCGCGCGAAGCAATATCTATGCCCGTAATGAAATGAAAGGCTCCATGGTCGTCATGAAGGGGATGCAGCGTGACAGCGAACGTACTACCATTATGCCGCGCTTTGAAATGGACGCCACGCTGAAGGAGGTCTCTGAGGAAATTCAGGCTCAGGCCAATCCCATCGACCGCACGAAAAAGGTAGCGGAGGACGAAAACCGGAACGATTTCGATAAGCTGGAGCTGGCATTAAGCCTGATTCCCAACTGGCTGATTTCCCTGGTCTTCGGTCTTCTGAAATTTCTGGACCGCCATGGCTGGATCCCTAAAAAAATCACAGATTTAAGCCCCTTTCACGCAAGCTTCTTTATCACAAACATGGGCTCCATCGGCATGCAGCCGGTCTACCACCACATCTACGAGTTTGGCACCATCTCCATCTTCGGAGCCATCGGCAGCAAGGAAACCGTCCACGAGCTGGATCGGAACGGCGTACTGCGCCGGAAAACCTACCTGAACATGAAATTTGTCGTGGACGAGCGTATCTGCGACGGCTTCATCTATGCGCTTGGATTCAAGCATATCAAGAGCGGTATCTCCAAGCCGGAGCAGCTGATGGAACGCCCCGAAAAGGTCGTGCATGACAAGATTGACAAAAAATAAGCTTTCTGCTATCTGGAAAAAGCGCCCTTATCAACACTAAGCTTGAAATTTGCCAGTAAGATTACCCTGAAGCAAACAACGATTCTCACTGAAGCCCAACGTACCGAAACAGAAACAATGTACCTTTGGATACCATTATACTGCAATCGGCAGGAGCTTGCGGCAGCGAGATGCGCCAATCCGGGAAAATAATTGAGAAAGCAAGCGCCGGGCGGGATTATTCCTGCCCGGTATTTATGTTCTATACGCAGTTATTCATCCTCAAAGACAGTCTCATTCCTTTCCGGGAAATCAAGAAGGCCGGCAACGGTCATATTCAGTCCTGCCGCAAGGCAGTGCAGAGTTCTGAGCGTAATATTCTTTGCCTTTCCCGTCATAATGTCTTGTATGGCTGTATGGCTTACGCCGGATAAAGTACAAAGCCTATTGACCGCTATATTTTCTTTTTCGCAGCTGCGAAATTGTGGAGCAGATTGCCATAGACACACAGAACAGTATGCCGTAAGATGGATTTATCAAGTGGATTTCGCAAAATTTACATGGCCTATTATGGATTATGTTTTGTATCCAAAGGGGGAATTGATAAATGGAAGAAAAAACAAAATCAAAAAGAAAAATTGCCACACAGGAAGACATCATGAAATTACTGGACGCTTGCTATGAAAAATGCTTAGATGGCATTCCCAAAGTCAGCCCAAGTGTGGCGGATCTGGCCGCTGATTACTTACATAAGCATAATAACAAAGAAGAAGCATGCAAAGCAATGCTTAGAAACCAGATTATAAAATGTACTACTTCAGGGGCGTTAAGCGGCTTAGGAGGATTTGTCAGCATGCCCGTTGCGATTCCTGCCAATATTGGAAGTGTATTATATGTCCAGATGAGAATGATTTCCTGCACTGCCTATATGGCTGATTATGATTTGAATAGCGATCAAACTCAGACATTCATTTATGCTTGTCTGGCAGGTGTTACGGTAAACGGACTATTAAAACAAGCAGGGATACAGTTTGGCGTCAAATTTGCCAATAGCTTGATTAAGAAAATTCCGGGCACTGTATTAACAAAAATTAATCAGAAGGTAGGGTTTCGATTTATTACTAAGTTTGGCTCAAAGGGTTTAGTGAATCTTGGCAAATTGGTTCCGGGAGTAGGTGCCGTGGTCGGCGGCGGACTTGATTTAGTCGAAACAAAAATTATAGCAAACAGAGCCTATAACTGGTTTTTCAAAGGTGATTTTTCATCTGAGCATGAGAAAGAAGAGGATCTCATTATCGATGTGGCGGAAACAGATTTTATAAATGCTGAACCAGAGGAGCAGCAAGAAAATGAATCCAAATGAATAAGTGCTGGGAATCCTTTACTCCTTCGCTACAGGGGGGATGCTGGACTCAAAATATGTATTACCAGGCACGATGATAAAAGTGGCAGCCTCGTTCCCGATGCCGCCACTTTTATAGATTCGTATTTCTAGCTATTAATCTCTATTTCCCCATCTAAGAAATCGGTTGTTCTCATAAGTCTACTATGCTCAAAAGATGATCCGAGCGCGATGGTATATTTTCCAGCATCCTTTTCCTTCCAGGCATTGCTGATTTACAATTTTTTCTTCATAACAAATGGAATCGGGCATGTCTACATACCTCCGTCACTTTGCAGAAATCTGATTCCATTATCTATATTTTCAAAATTCCGGCTTAAATCAGCAGCCATAATGTATTCCTCATCTGATTCTCCGATTATCATAAAGCCTGCTTTACGGTATAGCGTTACAGCATAATTATCCTTTTGAACAGATAAGGACAGCTTCGCGTGACCAGCAGTTTTCTCCTCTATCAGCATATGCTTAAGCAAAGCTGTACCTATCCCCCTGCCTCTGTATTCCTTCAGAACAGACATAGCAAGAGAAGGGGTACTCTCGTCTATATGCCCGTAATCCTTCATGATTCTTGCCCAAATCACCCCTACAGTCTTACCATCAATCTCCGCAGCCAAGGCTTTGTCATTTTTGTTTGTTCCAAAACCTGAAATATACACCTGTAATTCCGGGCGGTTCAAAATAGATTTGGGCGGCGGTTCAACGCCATCGGGAACAAAGATAGCTTCATATAAAAAATCACTGAGCAGACCATATTCTTCTTTACACATTTCTCTGACAACGAAATTCATATCTTTTCTTGTCTTCATTTCTTTCCCCCGTTTCTTTAGGGACAGAAAATGAGCAGCCCGGCCCGGCTGCCCACTCCATAAAATGTACTTATCAGCCCGCAGCAAATTTTTTTGTTGGTGTAGGTTGAAGTACGGGGATTCTAGTGCGGCTAACAGGACTCGAACCTGCACGGTCTCCCACTGGAACCTAAATCCAGCGCGTCTGCCAGTTCCGCCATAGCCGCTTAAATACGAGAACTATTGTACAACAGGCAGCCGCGGGCCGTCAAGCGTATAATTCCGGGATTTTCCGCACATACTTCCGCTATGATGAAAAACAAATTTATTCTGTGCGGACTTATCGGCTGGTGCCTGGAGATCTTCTGGACCGGCCTCATATCACTCCAGCGGCGGCAGATGAAGCTGGAAGGGCATTCCTCCATCTGGATGTTCCCGATTTACGGAATGGCAGCCTTCCTCGCCCCCATCTCACGCCTGCTCCGAAAGCAATGCGTCTGGGTACGCGGCGCTGTCTACACCGGCGCCATCTTCCTGACAGAATTCATTACGGGCAGCTTTCTGAAGCGGCGCGGCATGTGTCCCTGGGATTACAGCCGTGCGCGTTTTAACATTCACGGGGTAATCCGGCTGGACTATGCGCCTGTGTGGTTTCTGACAGGTCTTCTGTACGAACGGATTCTGTATAGAAAGCCGTGAACTTCATTTCTTCTTAAGAATTTGGACACAAAAGTTTTAAATTTTTCCCGGCTTTTTTCTGATATACTAATGTTGAGATAGAAACGATATTTATAATGGAAGAAAAAGACCTTCTTCCATGCCAGATAAAAAGCGGGGTACTGCAATGACAGAAGCAAAAATTTTAGTAGTAGATGACGAAAAAGAAATCGCCGACCTGATTGAATTATACCTGACAAACGAATCCTATGAGGTTCACAAATTCTACAATGGCTCAGATTCTCTGAAATGGCTTGAGTCAGAGACGCCGGACCTGGCTGTACTGGACGTCATGCTGCCGGACATGAGCGGCTTTACTATCTGCCAGAAAATCCGCGAAGCACACAATTTCCCAATCATTATGCTGACGGCCAAGGATGAAGAGATCGACAAAATCACCGGTCTTACCCTGGGCGCGGATGATTACATGACCAAGCCCTTTCGTCCGCTGGAGCTGATTGCCCGGGTGAAGGCGCAGCTTCGGCGCTTTACCAAATACAATACCGCTGCGAAGGAGGAGGAGCAGGACTGCATCTCTATTTCCGGCCTGGTCATTAACAAACGGGACCACACCTGCACCCTGGACGAAAAGCCTCTGTCCCTGACTCCCACGGAATTTTCCATTCTGTGGAGCCTCTGCAAGAACCGCGGTGAGGTCGTAAGCTCCGACCGGCTGTTCTACGACGTGTGGGGCGAAAAATATTACAGCAGCAACAACAATACGATCATGGTGCACATCCGGCATCTGCGGGAAAAGATGCACGACTCCAGTGAAAAACCAAAGTATATCAAGACTGTGTGGGGAGTGGGATATAAAATTGAGTAAGAAAAACATAAGAAGAAAAAGCAGCTATGTTCTGTTTGAGAGAAAAATGACGCGGAAAATGCTGTCTCTGGTCCTGATTTCCATCGGGGCCGTCTTTCTGCTCCGCGAACTGATCCGCGGACGTTTCGGAGACTCGGTGGTCGCCTTTCTGACCGGCGTATTCCATCTGGATTATTCCGACGCGCTGTACATTTATGAAGCCACCTTCCGCAACAACCTGGACAGCATTATCGCCGCGGCAATCATCATTGCCCTGATTATCGTATTCCGTTATTCCATCCGCTGGGTGACGGAATATTTTGATGAAATTTCGGCAGGCTGCGACTCCCTACTGGACGAAAAAACAGAGCTCATAACGCTGTCTCCGGAAATGAGCTTCCTGGAGCTGAAGCTGAACGAATCCAAAACCATTCTGGAAAAAAGGGAACGAGACGCCCGGGAGGCTGAACAGCGCAAAAACGATCTGGTCGTCTATCTGGCTCATGATATCCGCACCCCTCTGACCTCTGTCATCGGTTATCTGGAGCTTTTGAAGGAGGCCCCCGACCTTCCCCTGGAGCAGAGGGCCAAATACCTTTCCATCACGCTGGATAAGGCTTACCGCCTGGAACAGCTCATCAATGAGTTTTTCGAAATTACCCGTTTTAACCTACAGACGATCCCATTGAACCGGGAAAATATCCGTCTGTCCTATATGCTGATGCAGATGGCGGAAGAATTTTATCCTATCCTGACGCCCGGAGGAAAATCTGTGCATCTGGACGTGCCGGAGGATCTGATCCTCCCCGGCGATCCGGATAAGCTGGCCCGCGTTTTCAATAACATTCTGAAAAATGCCGCCGCTTACAGCTACCCGGATACAGTCATCGAAATCCGTGCCCGTCAGGAGAAAAGTATCATTCGCATTACCTTTACGAATCAGGGACCTCAAATCCCGCCCGAACAGCTGGAGACCATTTTCGAAAAATTCTACCGCCTGGACTCCGCCCGTTCCTCTGCCACCGGAGGGGCTGGCCTGGGTCTTGCGATTGCAAAAGAAATTGTCACAGCGCATCAGGGAACCATTTCTGCCAGAAGCGGCGAAGACGGCACCGTATTCACCATTGATCTCCCTGCAGTTTCGAAATAACTAAAAATATCACAAGATATTCTTAAGGCTCTCATCACGGAATCTATAGATTTCCTTTCTTTTTACCCGCTACAATAAAAATCATGGAAGGACCGGCATAAAGGCCGGCCCTTCCGGAAGCCGGATGACAAAACTGTCACAGAAAAGTCACGTTCCCGTCACCGGCACATCCTATACTGTATTTATAGCATTGCTGCACTTATAGCATGACAGTCCGGGATATTACAAAGCTGTCCTTTGGCGGCATTCAGAGAAAGGAAGTCTTTATTATGGAAATGAACACACCCAAAAATAAAACCGTGATTGCAATTCTTTTTGGCGGCTGCTCCACAGAGTATGAGGTCTCCCTGCAGTCTGCCTATTCCGTTATCTCCCATTTAAATCAGGAAAAATATGAGGCGCACCTCGTGGGTATTACCCGGGAAGGCACCTGGCTCTGCTATGAGGGCGATATTGACCGGATTCCGGAGGATACCTGGGCCTCCGCCGACTGCCGTCCCGCGATGCTTTCTCCGAACCGTACTGATCATGGACTCCTGATCATGCGGACCGGCGGAATGGAACTGATCCGGCTGGATGCAGTATTTCCGGTACTGCACGGCAAGAACGGCGAGGACGGAACTGTACAGGGCCTGTGTGAGCTGGCCGGCCTGCCTGTAGCAGGCTGCGGCATGGAAGCCTCCGCCCTATGCATGGACAAGCACCTGGCCCATACGCTGGTCAGCCTGGACGGCATAGAAGTCCCGAAATCTGTACTTTTCCGGCGGATGCCTACAGAGGCAGAGCAGTTCTCCATGACGGAGCATCTGCATTATCCTTTGTTTGTCAAACCGGTCAAGGCCGGCTCTTCCTTTGGCATCACCCGGATCGAAGCTCCGTCCGAGCTGGACGCAGCTATCACGCTGGCCTTTGCGCACGATGATTCTGTGCTGGTAGAGGAAGCCATCCCCGGCTTTGAGGTAGGCTGTGCTGTTCTCGGAAATGGCAGCCTGATTATCGGAGAAGTGGACGAAATAGAGCTCTCCTCCGGCTTCTTTGACTACACAGAAAAATATACGCTGAAGACCTCCCGGATTCACTGCCCTGCCCGTATCGACACAGAAACAGCCGAGCGGATCCGCGAGACAGCCGGACGCATTTACCGGATTCTGTCCTGCAAAGGCTTCGCACGCGTAGACATGTTTCTGACTCCGGACAGGCGGATTGTCTTCAATGAAGTAAACACCATTCCCGGCTTTACCACACACAGCCGCTATCCCAATATGCTGAAAAGCATCGGCATGACCTTTGAGGAGATTGTCGACGCCCTGATTCGGCTGGCGGTGGAGCCATGAAGACGATCACTCTGACCCGTCAGGCCCTGAACAGGGGCAGTCTGCTGCTGGTAAATGCCAGTCATCCTCTTCCTGAGAGTGTGGCTCCGGAGAGGCTGACTCCCTTTTTCGGCTCCGGCGTTCTCCTGGAGCGCCGAACCTCCCTGGTGCTGGAAAATCTGTTTGAGACTCTGGGGCTTGGCGCCTCCCTGATCCCTGTCAGCGGATACCGCACGTTAAACGAGCAGAAACAGATCTATGCGTCCTCCCTGGCTGAAAACGGAGAGGAATTTACCCGGAAATATGTGGCGCTGCCCGACTGCAGCGAGCATCAGACGGGACTTGCCATCGACCTGGCTCTCAACCAGGAGCCGTTGGATTTCATCCGCCCCTATTTCCCACGGGACGGCATCTGCGGGCGCTTCCGTGAAAAAATGATCTCCTATGGGTTCGTCGAGCGTTATCCGGAAGGGAAGGAGGATATCACCGGCATCGCCGCAGAGCCCTGGCATTTCCGCTATGTGGGCCTGCCTCACGCAGCTATCATGATGCTGAGAGGCTACTGCCTGGAAGAATATATTGACTATCTGAGCCTTTTTCCTGCAGAAGGCCCTCATCTGGAGATCAGCGTCCAAAACAAAAATTTTGAAATCTTTTACCAGAAACTGAGCGAGACTGACGGTTCCGTAACGCTGGAGCTTCCTTCCAGCCTGCCCTTCCAGGCGTCCGGCACCAATGCAGGCGGCTGCGTCGTCACGCTCTGGAGGTAACCATGACGAAAGCCTTGACCGCAAAAAAACAGACAGAAAAGCATATCTATCCTGGTATCAACGGATACAAGCTCCTGGCCGCCCTCTTTGTCATCATGATTCACACTTCCCCGCTGACTTCTGTAAGCCCGGAAGCAGACTTCGTGCTGACCCGGATCCTGGCCCGCACCGCCGTGCCCTTTTTCTTTATGGTAACCGGCTTTTTCGTACTGCCAAAGGCTCTTCGGGACACGCGCCGGGGACTCCGCTATCTGAAACGCATTGCCCTTATTTACCTCGTCTCGATGCTCCTCTATCTCCCCATAAATATCTACGCGGGACATTTCGAAGGCGTGGGCGCGGGCGGCATTGTGAAGATGATCCTGACTGACGGAACCTTTTACCATCTCTGGTATCTGCCGGCCCTGCTGCTGGGCTTCTGCCTTGTATGGGCAGGGCTTATGTATCTGCCGGCCAACGCCGTCCTTCTCATGACAGCCCTTTTATACCTGGCAGGCCTTCCCGGGGACAGCTACTACGGATTTCTCAGAGAGGGTTCGGCGCTTCAAACGATTTATAACGGAATTTTCCATGTCTCCAGCTATACACGGAACGGGCTTTTCTATGCTCCGGTATTTCTGGCCCTTGGATATGCAGTCTCCAGACAGTACACAAGCTCTTCGGATAAACCGACGCGCCGTCCTTCCTTTTCCTTTACCCTTGCAGGCTTCGGCGTCTGCTCCGCCCTGCTTTTGGCTGAGGGCATTACGCTTCGGATCCTGGAGGTACAGCGGCACGACAGCATGTATCTGGCCCTTGTTCCGCTGATGTATTTTCTATTTTGTATTCTGCTGGAGGGAAAGGGGCCGGATCCCTTGAAGCGGCTTCCAAAGGATCTGCCTCTTCTCGTATATCTGCTGCACCCGCTGTTTCTGATTCTGGTCAGAGGCTTCGCCGGAATCACCGGCCTTTCCATTTTCACCGATAACAGCGTGGTACATTTTCTCGCTGTAGCTGCCGCTTCCTTTGCAGGCTCCTGGCTCCTTGCCATGCTTTGGGCTTTTGCCAGGGCGCGTTTTCTTCCACGGCTGAAAACGCAGCTTTCCCGAAAAGGCAGCCGCACAAAACGACAGCGGAACAGACGGTCACAGGATACAGACAATGACAAGGAGGGGATAGTGTGATCACAAAGATCAATCCTGACGCGATGATTTTCCGGCTGATGCCGGAGCGGCGCGCCTGGAAGGAACTGAACTATGAAAATCTGAAATGGAATGTGGAAAGGCTCACGGAGCTTCTTCCGAAAGGCTGCACATTTATGGCTGTCGTGAAGGCTGACGCTTACGGACACGGCGCCATACCGGTCTCTTCCTACCTGAACCGCATCGGAATACGCGCTTTTGCCGTGGCCACGCTTCAGGAGGGTGTTAAGCTCCGCAAAGCCGGCATCCAGGGCGAAATTCTTATCATGGGCTATACGCCTCCCCAGGACGCCTATCTGCTTACTGCCAACGATCTGATTCAGACCGCCGTGGACTGCGCCCACGCAAGAGCCCTGAATGCCGCCGCTCCCTATCCGGTAAAGGTACATCTGAAAATCGATACCGGCATGCACCGGCTCGGCGAGCGGGCCGAGCATATTGAAGCGCTGGCTTCTCTGTTTGCGCTTCCCCGGCTCCGTATTCTCGGCATGTATTCCCATCTCTGCGCAGCCGACAGCCAGGACATTGATGATATTCTCTTCACACGCATGCAGATCTCATCCTTCCTGAGAACGGCAGAGCTGCTGCGGGAAAAGGGCTGTGATCCGGGGAAGCTACACCTGCAGAGCAGCTATGGCGTCCTGTGCTATCCGGATCTCCCTATGGACTATGCACGCTTCGGTATCGCAATGTACGGTGTTTTGAGCACTCCTGACGCTCCTCTTCTGGAACGGGTGCCTCTGCGTCCTGTGCTATCCCTTCACGCAAGGATTGCCTCTGTCCGGGAACTGAAGCCGGGAGAAACCGTAAGCTACGGACGCCATTTCCGCGCTGAAGCCCCCATGCGCATCGCTGCCGTCACCATCGGCTACGCCGACGGCCTGCCGCGCTGCCTCTCCGGCACAGAGCTTCCCGCACTCGTCCGCGGCCGCAGAACCCGGGTCATAGGAAATATCTGCATGGACCAGCTCATCATAGATGTAACGAATATTCCTGAGGCCCGCCCCGGCGACTGCGTCACCTTCCTGGGTTCTGACGGACATCAGACGCTGCGCGCGGAGGAGATGGCTGAAAAGGCAGGCACGATCACAAACGAACTGCTCTGCCGCCTGCATATCCGGGAAGAGTAGCATTGGTGTACCAAGTCAAAGCGATGTCTTGAAAACTACGGCCCCCACTATGATTCGCCCTCAAAAAGAGCCGGTGGAACTTTTCTTATCTGTTCCTTCCGGCTCTCTTTATAAAATATTTCTGTGTCCGCCTGCCGTACTTTCAGTATACAATGCCATATAATCTGACATTTCATCCTATTCTGACAGATAGACTTTCAGAAGCTCCACTGCTTTCTTGCGCTTCTTTTCATCGCAGTTTCCGAGATAAAAGAGAAGAATTTTCGAATCTTCAGATAACTCCGGTCTGTCACTCTCTCCGAAAATCATATAATCCAGCGTGATTCCTAAGCATCCTGCAATCTCAATCATTGTTTCCAGAGACATTCCACAGTATCCGCGCTCTATATCCGCGTAATATTTCTCTGCCTTCCCAATCTGCTCTGCCATCCTCTGCCGGGAAAGACCCAGTCTTTCCCGACAGCTTCGGATACGGGCTCCGGCTGCAGTTTTATTATATATAGGTTTTCTCTGCTGCATGCTTCAGCTCCTTCCTGTCTTCTCTTCTGCGTAAACCAAGCTGTTTTCCAATGCATAAAGAATGAAGAACTGCCGCAGGGAGAATTTCCCGTCCCTGCGGCAGTCCCGGCTTTCAGTCTGCTGTCCGGTTAATATCTGATTGCTTAGTCAGATATTTTCCTTTTAGCCTCTTTTCTTTTTGTAATATACCGTTCCAGCTGTTCCCAGCACTGCTGCCGCAATAATCAGCGTCACCACCGGAAGCAGAATATTGGTCTCATCTCCTGTCTGCGCAGACGTGGTCTGGGTCGGTGAGCTGGAGCTTCCGGAACTGCTTCCAGAACCGCTGTCTGAACTGCCGCCTGAACCAGAGCCCGGATCGGACGGAGTGGTAGGTGTCTCTGTTCCGCCAGCGGTTACTGTGTAGGTAACTTCAGGCTTCGGGAACTTCTCGCTGCCATTTCCTCCGTCTGTGGATTCATAGGTAAGCGTTGCATCCTCATTGGTCGGTACGGTATAGCTTCCCTCTGCAGTCTCCTTGTTCACCAGTTTCAGGGTATAGGTGAGCTCAAGAGGTTTCGCACTTTCAACCGGCACATTGATATCCCAGACAAACTGTTCACGAGAATCCCCGTTTGTGCCGTTCGGATAATAGGTCACGGAATACGAATACTCATTTCCGGTCTGTGTGCCAAAGTACACTGTGTTACCGAAAATAGTAGGAGCTAATATTTCTCCGCCTGCTGTCAGCTCGAAGTTGCCTACGCTAGCCAGGTCAAAGTTATTGCCAATGACGTCGGTGACGGTGCCGGACATGATTTCGTAGAGGATGGTGTTCTTTACATCATTGAACATACCCTCAATTTCATTATCAGAAATGACTTTCGAGCTTCCTCCCAGAGTATCCAGGCTTCCGATAAATTTAGAGCCCCATGGGAAGGACGCTGCATTGCCTGCATTGGCAGACGTCGTATCTGCATAAGCATAGGCATGATAACCCGCTTCCAGAATCTCTTTCCACACAGTTACTGCCTTATATACGGCAGCGTCATTCGCTCCAAAATGCTCGTCTGCAATTTCGCCGGGAATATAATCATTATTTTCCTGATAAAAGCCTGCATTTACATACGTCGAATTTTCCTGCTGGTATTTTTCATCTGCATTATACTGGCCTTCCTGGTACACATGCTGGTATGTTTCTATATCCTCCGCTATTTGTCCACCGTGATCCGCATACCACTGAGCAATATTATCAAACTCCGCATAATAGTTCTCCAAATCACCGTGATGGAACGGCATCATATCATTTCCAGCCTGAATTGCTTCGCATCCATTATCAATCTGCTCTGTATAAATGCTGTATGCGTCGCTGTCATTCTCTCCGCCCCACAGGTAGGTGATTCCGTCGGTTACCAGTACCAGATGATTATCTCCGCCCTTTTTAGCGTCAAGAAGCTCTTTCCCTACTGTCAGGCCCAGATAAATATTCGTTCCAGACTCGTTCTTTTTATTATTAATTGCATCTTTAATAACTGTTATATTCTCACTGTTCAGCACTGTCCACTCTTGAACAACTGTGGCAGACTTTTCAAAAGCTACAACAGCGACATTAATCACATTGCCTTTCTCCGCCTGTGCCAGCAGCGCTTCCAGCATTTTTCCTGCTTCCGCGCGGACGTTGGTACTGGTAGACTTGTCCAGTACAAACACTACGTTAGACTCTATTGTTTCCTGATCAGCTCCTACCGACAGCGTTACCTTTGTCTGATCCTGTGCATCCAGCTCTGTCGCCGTCTTATCTATCTTTACAGAATCCTCCGGTTCTCCCGGATCGGGATCCACCGGCTCTGTCGGCTCTTCTACTGTATAGGAAACTGTCGGCTTCGCAAATTCCTCCTGTGAAGATACCAAGTCTCCATTACTGTCAATCGCTCCCAATATCGCTTTGCTATTCGTATAAAGGCCTGGATATCCTTCACTGCCGTCCTCATCATACTGGCCGTAAGTACCGGGTGCAGCCTTCGGATTTACCAGCCATACAGAATAAGTCAATGAAACAGGCTCAAACTCAGAAACCGGCACGTTCATAGTCCATACAAAATGTTCATTCGCCAGTCTATCATTTTCCTCATATTCCAAAATATAATCATATCCGTTTTCGCTGCCGTTCGGCGCAAAACCATATTGATTCTCTCCGAGCGGAACCGCTTCGTAGGTCGTTTCACCAACTGTCATAGAAAGGGCCGAAGCCTCATTGACAAAATCGAAATTGTAGTCATTCTCTACATAGCCCATATAGTCCGCAACAAAGCTTCCGGTGCCAAGCAGATAGTAGATCTCATTTTGAATATCAGTAAAGTCGATATCCTGTCCACCTCCAAGAGCCTTTATGAAAGACGGTCCCCAGGGATTGCTTGCTGCTGACGGAGTTTCTGCAGTCATGGCATAACAATGATACCCGGCGTGGACAGCTCCCATGTATGCCTCATATGTCAGATATAAAGCTTTATCCACAGACGTAGCATGTTCTGTACGTTCAGACCAAGGTATATATTCTGAATATTCTTCACCATAAGAATATTCGTATTTTCCCCCATCTGCTTCTATCTGTTGTTTGATTGAACTCAACCAGCTTCTCCAATCTTCAGGAATATATGTGCCACTTCCATATTTGGAATTCCAATTCTCTGGACCACCAAATGTTCCTGCACCACTTGTTACAGGCTCGCCATTTTCCATTGCAACGGCTGTAGCATGTTCTCCATACATGTATGTAATTCCATCACTTATAAATATAAGATATTTACGATTGGCTTTAACACTACTGTCAGAGTCCAGCATAGCTTTACCAGCCAGCAAACCTGCATGTGTATTTGTTCCGTCACTCTGTGTATAATTTATAGCCGTTAATATAGTATCTAAATTTTCTTTATCTAATTCTGTTAATTCCAGAACTCTATTGGCTTCTTTGTTAAAAACCACAACTCCAACTTTTACCTTTGCCTGTGTCTTTTCAACCTGAGCATTCAATTGTTTGAGTAATTCTTGTGCCTGCTCTCTTAAATCTGTGCTGGTAGATTTGTCAAGCACAAATACGACATCTGAAACTAACTGCTCATCCGACGCAGGCAAAGACAGTGTCACCTGAGATTCAAAATTCTCATCCAGCTCTGTAGCTGTCTTAGATTTCGACTTTTCCCAATGAACATCCTCAGGAAGTTCAATATCGTCAGAACTTCCCTCTGTATAAAAGTCTATTCCATTCACAGCATCCAAAGCTTCCGCTTTCTCTTCCTCTGTAATTTCTTCTGCATCTGCCGCAGCTTCTGGCGTCTCCTCTGACTCATCCGGCTTTTCCAATGTAGGATTTTCTGTTCCCAGTTGAGCGCCACCCTCTCCCTCTGGAGTTACAGGATTGCCTTCCTGTGTGTTCATACCGTCTGAAACATTTTCATTTTCTGATTTCTTGCTGTCATCCAACTCGTTTGTCGTGTTCATACCATCTGGAATTTCCTCTACTTTAGAGGTGTTTTCCCCGGATGGCATCATAGTCTCGTCAACCGGCTTTACTTCTTGTGCTAAATTTGCTTCTTCAGCCCCCTCCGCATCCCCTTCAGGATTCGGCACATCTGTGGCTACCTCCACTTCCGGCTCTTCCACTATCTCACTCGCACTCGCACTCAGCGGCGCAGACGACAACAGGCACACCACCATTGCCAGTGTCAGCAGACCGGCCAGCGGACGTTTCCACGCCCTGCTTGCTTTCTTTTTCATTTTCACAACTCTCCTTCTTTGTGCTTTGTCAGGTTCCGAAAATGAGGCACGAAAGTACTACATAATGGTGATTATGTTGTACGTTTTAAACGCAGAGTCGTAAGAACAATATGACATGAGGGAAATATGCTGCCTGCAAAAGCTGCTGCATGGTTTTATCGGGATAAATAGCTTCCAGATACAGGAAGCCAAAACAAAAAGACGCATACAGTCTGTACTGTATGTGGATAGGGCCGGGCAGGTCTTTGACCGGTTGTTTTTTTATACATTTTTTTACATTTTTCTGATTCTCCGAATTTTCCTGCCCTTTTTCTCAAAAATACGTTAAAAAACACCGAATAACCTTCGTTATAGCTGTTGATTTCTTAGAAAGGAAATGGTAAACTATGTATAGTCAAATTTCGGGAAACGCACCTGGTACAACATAATCACCATTATGT
>NZ_NFLI01000020.1 GCF_002160825.1 Lachnoclostridium sp. An131 | reverse complement strand
CATTATACCAGAAAAGGGAGGTCAATGCTCTTTTTATTTGCAAACCTCCGAAAAATCAAGGTAAAGCGTAACTTTTACAATAAAAAAAGAAGGTAGTTTTGACACTACCCTATTTTGAAAGAGGAGGAAAGTATGAGAAAACAGTTTTTCCGCAGGCTTCCCCTGCCCGCCAGATGGCTTGCCGCCATTCTCCTTCTGTCCCTTTTTGCACTTTCGGCATTTGCCTTCTTCCGGCTGCGCTCCGCGCGCAATTCCAGCCCGCTTGGAACTGAGGGCTATTCACTTTTACAGCCTCACCGTGAGGACTTTTCTCCTGATATCGAACAGAATATCGCAGTGCAGCTGGACGATCCCTCCAAAACCATAAAAGCATACCTGATGCTTTCAGGAACCTGGTTTCTATCCGAAAAGCTGTCAGATTTCAGCCAGGCGCTCACAACGGAAGCCATATATGCCATCCCGGGAGATAAACAGGGCGGGAATCCCGGTCATGCCTATTCCCTCTATGCAGCTGATGAAAACGGCGTCCTTGAATGGAAAGCCAGCTCGTCCGGCTCACATCTGTCCGGTTCTTCCGAAGATCAGGCTGTTCCCTGCGGCTTTTATGGCCTGACCGATGAGATCATAGAAAATGTGCTTTCTGAAGCCGGAATCGAGTACGAGGATTATGTCGCTGCCTGGTCCCAAACTATAGACGCCGTCTTCGTGTGGATCCGCAAAGACGATGGGGATTTGTTTCTTACTTATCCGACACGGCCGGATTTGACAGGGCTTGAAGCCGGAGGAATCTACACCCTGCCGGAGCTTCAAAGGACTCTGTCCGAGGCATACGAGGCATAGCGCCAATGTGCCAAAGGGAAACGCGGCCTCATATGCTCCGGCGCTGTCAGGCGCACGCCAAAAACAGGCAGCACAGCTTCCTTTCGGAATTCCCGTGCTGCCTGTTTTCCTTCCCATATTCAATTGTCCCGCAGTCTTTCCTGCCGCTGCTCCTGCCGCATATACCGGCCAGAGCGCAGCCCGTAACTCATTCCTGGGCCGCCACCGGCGTAATGATAATGTTTTCCCCGGAAATCCCGGTTTTTCTCTTGACGATATCCTCAATCTGGGCGCGGCCTGCCTCGTCTACCTCCGCCATATTGACTACCACATCGGCCTGATCGTCGGTAATGCTGACCACCACATCCTCAAAGCCCTTGGCCTCCAGCAGTATCTCGGCGGCGGCCTCCCGTTCTGCGATGTCTGTCAGCTCCACCATGCTGTCGATGGCCTCCTGCTTCTGGGCATCAGAGATATTCGTGTTGTTGATGACCTCCAGAAGCGTCTCCTTGTTCTTGGAGCGCAGCTGCTCTCTTGTGAGCTTCGCCTCCGCGGCTATGCCGACGCCGGCCGTGGAGCTGTTCGCAAGCACCGCCTCTCCAGGCTCCTCATCTTCATCCACAGCAGCCGTCTCTGTACCGGAAGCGTCGGCTGTTTCGGTTTCTTCCGTACCTGCGTCAGCCGTCTCCGTGCCATCCGTCTCTGCGGCGGCCTGCGCGTCTGCAGCTGCCAGATCCTCCGCGTCCTGGTCCAGGCTCTCGATATCACCGTCTGCGAACTGAAGCTCCTCCAGCCCCGTCTGTGCGTAAATGTCCTCAGCCGAAATATCTGCCGCCGCTTCCGCGTCCTCTTCTGTCAGGGAGGCGTCCGCATCCGTCTCTACCTTTGCGGAATCCAGCTTGCTCCCGGAGTAATTTAAGTACCCGGCTACCGCGATCATGATCGCCAGGGCGGTAATGATCATCTGGTTTTTCTTGAATATGTTTTTCACTTTTCACCCTCCATCTTCATTATTTTAATTTTATGTGCCTCTACCGGAAATAATGCCTGCACAGCCTCCAGAATATCCTGCTGTACAGCCGCATTCCCTCCGCCCTCAGCGATCACGATTACCCCCTGAACCCTTGGTTCCAGCTCTTTTACTACATAGGGGGATCTGCTTCCGTCCTCTCCCTCACTGTACACGGTGGATTCCGACCAGCTCTCCTCCGTGGTCGTACGGCTTCCGCCGTCAGAATCCGTCTCCTCCACAGTCTGGCTGGCCGCCGGCTGATCCTTTTCCACTATCAGCTCGCTGCCCGCCTCCAGCGTAATCATCACTTCCACCTCCCCCACTCCCTCCACCAGGCGCAGGGCCTCCTCAAGCCTTCTCTCCTGTCTCTGCTCGTAGGTTTCCTCTGCGGTTCCGCCTGAAAGGCCTGCGCTGCCTTCCTCCGTCTGTATCCCGCTGCTTTCCGCTCCCTCTTCCGCGCTGCTGCCGTCTCCCTGCGGCGATACGGGAATCGCTATTACAACCAGCAGAATCCCGAAAAGCAGAAGAATCACCAGCTGATCCTTTTTCAGCCCTTTAACCTTCTTCGGGTTCTCCGATTTCGACTCTGATTTCAGGAATTTCAACACTCTTTTCCTCCTCCTGCTCCTCTGCCGGCTGTTCCTCCCCTGTCCCGCCAGGCTCCTGCTCCAGCTTCTCCAGCTCTTCGGCAGCCTTCTCTACCCTTTCCTCCAGACGGCTTTCGTAGCTCTCTTCTATCATCTGCTGGCGCCTCTGGAACTCCTGAAGCTCCTGGTCATAGGTCTGCCGCGCATAGGCTTCATCCAGCTGCCCGTCAAGCCCCGCCGCCGAAAGCACCGGCGAAATTACGAGTATAATCAGTACAATTCCCATGAAAAACTGCAGATATTTTTTCTGCCCCTGTTCCGGCAGCACATGGAGTACCACTTCCATCAGAATCGTATAAAATGCAATATCCTGAATCCACCCATAGATAAATTCCTTCATGATTCTCTCCTGCTACACGCTGCCGCGCACTGACACAGTTACTACCACAATCGTAATCACAAAAAGCACAGCTACTGTAAAAACTGCCCGGAACAAAAGCTTAATCCCATCACCCACGCCTGCCACGCAGCCGGTCATCCGCTTGTCGCTGACCGGCTGAATCAAGGCTGCTGCAAGCTCCAGAATCACAACCAGAAGTCCCAGCTTCAAAAGCGGAGCCATACACAAAAGGACAATCACAATCAGTGCCGCCGCTCCGATTCCGTTTTTGATCAGCACGGCTGAACCAAGCAGAACGTCTGTGACAGAGCCCGCGACGTTGCCAATCCCCGGAATCATCTGGGCCACACGGCTGAAGGCCGTGCTTTTCAGGGAATCTATCACCGGGCTGATGATTCCCTGAATCGCGTTATAGCCTATCACCACTGCAAGAACGGATTTCAGCACCCAGCCCACCGCTTTGACCACAAGCTCTGACATCTGAGACAGGTATTCCTCCTTCGACAGGTGGTTGATAAACACCAGTATCACATGCACCTGAATCAGTCCCAGCAGCCCCTCCTGAATCAGCCATTCCAGCACATAGATCAATCCCAGCAGAAACTGGTAAAAGACAACCGCTGTGGTCGTGCCGGAAGCCATAGTAACCGCCAGGCAGTAAGCCGGAATCAATGCGTCCATGAACTGCCTTAAGGATCCGATCACACTGGCAGCCAGATCTGCAGCCCCTGTAAATACCTGCAGCAGAATCAGAAAAAGCAGCATATAAGTAATTTCGAAACTCACCTCCGCAATCTGCTGGTTCTGAAATACTGTGGCAAAGCTCGAAAAAAGTGAAGCTGCGATTCCCAGGATAAGGATAGAAAGAAGGATCTGCTTTTCCGTCTCCCAGTTGTTCCCCGCCTGAGCAATAAGCGCCTCCAGAAAGCTCTCCAGCGTGAACGCCTGTTTTCCTGTAATCAGATCCAGAACCGTATTTTCAAACTGGAAATCACCGCCCAGAATCTCATCTACCGTCTGCTGTACCTCTGAAAAATCCAGCTCCTCCAAAAGAGAGGCGTCGGGCTCCTCTGCCGCCTCTTCCACGTCCTCATAACGAAAAGAAGCCTCTTCCTTTGTATTTTCCTCAGCCTGTACCTGTCCCGGAACCAGGGCAGGCAGCACGGACACTATGAGCAGAAAAAGCGCGGCCCTCCACAGTGCCTTCAAACCACAGCGTCGTCCCATGCTCCTGCCCTCAGCCGCCCAGAAAGCTGTGTATCGTATCCAGAAGCGCAGTGACAATGGGCATGCTGACGGCCAGGATCGACAGCTTGGCAAAGATTCCTATCTGGCTGGCTATCGCAGAGTACCCTGCGTCCCGGCAGATATCTGCCGCAAATTCAGAGATATAGGTAATTCCTATAATCTTCAGAAGAACCTGGATATAGGAGGACTGAATAGAAATGGAATTCTGAATCATTCTCACACTTTCCACCACTACTTCCAGCCGCTGCGCCGCCAGCAGCAGCAGAAAGACTCCTGTCGCCACACTCAGGTACACTGCATATTCCGGCTTCGTATGCTTAATCTGAAGAGCCAGAAGCACGCCTGTAATTCCTATAACCGCCGCTTCAATCACAGAACCGCCCCCTTTCCTCACTGCCATCCGCTCTGTCCGCAGCAGCTTCCTACTCCCGCCATCTGCCGCGTCTGTTCCAGCGCCCTACAGCGTAAACAGCCTTCTCATAGAATCAAACAGTTCAAAAATATAAGGCAGAATCCAGAACAGAACCAGCATCAGCCCCGCCAGGCTTGTCAGAAATGCCTGTTCCTCCCGTCCGCTGTGCTTCAACACCTGACTCAGTACGGAGACCAGGATTCCTACCGCCGCAATTTTAAATATGAGATTGACGCTCATGCTTCCTCCCTGTCCAATGCGGTCTGACCGCTGTTTTTCTGCCGCAGACTTTTTCTGCCTTCTTCTGCCCGCTGACAGCCCTATATCAGAAGAATCACAAGAAAAATACCGCCTGCTACCCCCAGGCTCTGATACAGCTTCTGTTTGGAGCACATGCTGCTTTCCGCCTCCTGAATGCTGAGCTCCAGCTGCTCCAGATAAAGATCGATGGAAGCCAGCTGCATTTCCAGATCCAGATATCCCAGCACCTCTCCCAGCGTTCCCAGCTGCTCCTTGTCCATGCGGCTTAAATGGGAACCAGCCAAAGACTCCTTTATCTTTTCCCTCCACAGCTCACCGAAGGTTCTTCCGTCAGCTGTTCCAAGCGCTTCCGCCACGTTGGAAAGGAAGTTCCCAAAAGGTTCCGGAAGCCGCACGGAAATATGCGAGAAGGCTTCCGGAAGCGGAGTCTTTGTAAATTTAATCTCTCCCCTCAGCATATAGGCAAGCTGCTTTAAGATGCGCAGTTCCTGGCAGCGCCGCTTCAGATCTGTGCTGAAGCTCACGCCAATCCCTGCCGCTGACGCCATAATCAGGCATGCTCCCACTAATTTCAGCAAAGCGGCTTTCCTCCTCCGTCCAGAATCTCCTTCACTTTCCCTGTCTGAAAGCTGTTTCCCAGAATAATGTACCGTTCAAACACCTGCTCCGCCATCAGTCTCTGAAACAGCGGCTTGGACTGTATATCCGCCAGGTCGCTTCCATGTACCGTAGCGATTAGGCGGCAGCCGCTGTACAGCACCGTCTCAATCGCGTGAATGTCCTCATACCGGCCGATCTCATCCACCGCAATGACCTCAGGAGCCATAGAGCGCACGAGCATCATCATGCCTTCCGCTTTTGGACAAGCGTCCATCACATCTGTACGGATCCCCACATCATTTCCCGGAATTCCCATATAGCAGCCGCAGATTTCCGACCGCTCATCCACTACCCCTACCGTGTGTCCCTTGTGCCTCTCATCTCCGTTGGAAATCTGCCGCACCAAATCCCGCAGGAGTGTGGTTTTGCCGCAGCGTGGAGGCGAGATAATCAGCGTGTGGCATAGACCGTGTTCTCCATAGAGATAAGGAAGCACCCGGTCCGCGCAGCCCGGCACCTCGTGAGACAGCCGGATATTGATGCAGGAGATATAACGGATGCTTTTCACCTTGTCCCCCTCCAGAACAGTCTTTCCCGCCACTCCTACCCTGTGGCCTCCCCGAAGCGTCAGGTATCCCTGCCTGAGCTCGTCCTCATATGCGTAAAGCGAATACTTCCCTATAAGCTCCATGGTCTCCCGAAGCTCCTGCGCCGTCACCTGCCAGGCTCTCCGGAAATCCCCCGTCCGCGCTCCTTCTTCCGTCAGAAACGCTTCCCGGCCGCCCTGTACGATGACAAACGGCCGCCCCACGCGGAGCCTGATTTCCTGGAGCCTGTCAAAGTCCAGGTCTGCGCGGTCCAGAATCTGCCGAATATGCAGGGAAAGGATGCGCATAATCTCCTCTTTGTCCTTCATTTTCTCACCTCTTAGGACAGTATATGTGCAGGAAGCAGAAAAAAGACTAGCCTTTTGTGCACGCGCAAAGGCTAGTCTGTACAGGCTTTCTATTTTGTTTTGATATGAAAAGATTACCGCACCAGCACCTTCTCAATCTCCGCAATATACATGGTATGGTAATCCTTCTCCGGATACCATCTCTCGTCACAGGCTTTATCGATAAAGCAGGAAGGATCATAGGGCTGCGCATACAGCTTGCGGCAGACAAGCACCGTATTCGCCTCGCCAAAATAAGGCGTACCGTCCTCATGCTCCACAGTCAGGCCGGATTTTTCCACCTTATTCTCATCACGTCCTGATACGGTTCCAAGATAATTCAGAGTCTTGCGGTACTCTCCGTCCAGTACCGAAAGGGAAAAGGTCTCGCCCGCGTCTACAAATTCTTTTGTATAGCGCTGGGGACGCAGCACGATAAAAGCCACATTCTTTCCCCACATGACACCCAGGCCGCCCCAGGAAGCCGTCATGGTATTGATCTTGCCATCCTTTTCGGCTGTGACAAGCAGCCATTCCTTTCCTATCATGGAAAATACATTTTTCTGAAGCTCTTCCGGCTTTATGATTTTCATCGCTTTCTTTCCTTTCAGATATATCCCGGGAATTTTCTGCAGCATCTATCCACAAAAACAGCCCGCAATCTTCTTACTACTGCTCCTTACCGGATTCTTTCCGGGAAGCCTACCTTCTTCTGCACCTTGCGCAGAGTCTTATTTGCAAAATACTGAGCCTTCTCGGCGTTATTCTTAATCACAGAATCAATGTAAGCCTTGTCCCTGGAAAGCTCCTCTACCCGATCCTGCAGGGGCTTCAGGACTGACACAACGGCCTCACCTACCGCGGGCTTGAACTCGGCATAGCCTTTTCCGTCAAACTCGCGCACGACTTCATCCGGAGCCTTTCCTGTGCAGGCGCAGTAAATATTAATCAGGTTCTTGATGCCCGGCTGCTCGTCACGGTAGAGAATCTGCCCCTCGGAATCGGTGACTGCACGCTTGAACTTGCGCATAATCGTATCCGGATCATCCATCAGATAGATGCTTCCGTTAGGGTTCTCATCCGACTTGGACATTTTCTTCGCCGGATCCTGCAGGCTCATAATCTTCGCGCCCACCTTGCCGATATAAGCCTCCGGCACGGTGAATACATCCCCGTAGATGCCGTTGAAGCGCTGGGCGATATCACGTGTCAGCTCCAGGTGCTGCATCTGATCGATCCCCACCGGAACCACATCCGCCTGATACAGCAGAATGTCCGCCGCCATCAGAACCGGATAGGTAAACAGTCCCGCATTGATATTATCGGCATGCTTTGCCGCCTTATCCTTGAACTGGGTCATGCGGTTCAGCTCACCCATATAAGTAAAGCAGTTCAGAATCCAGGCCAGCTCTGCATGGCCCGACACATGGGACTGATAATAAATGCAGTTCTTTTCCGGATCAAGCCCGGCTGCAATATACAGAGTCAGGAGCGCCCTCGCTCTTTTCCGAAGCGTCGCCGGATCCTGGCGGATCGTAATGGAATGCATATCCACTACGCTGTAAAAGCACTCGTACTCATCGCTTAAGGTCACCCAGTTTTTCAGGGCTCCCAGATAATTTCCCAGAGTCAGGTTTCCTGTCGCCTGCATTCCGCTGAACAGAACCTTTTTATCACCTATCATTTCCTATTCCTCCCTATATATTCAGAAGCAAGCAGGCCACTCTGAAAAAGATCAGCAGACTGCAGGCATCTACAATTGTCGTAATCAGCGGAGCCGCCATAATAGCCGGATCCAGCTTCATTTTTTCTGCCAGCATCGGCAGAAGGCAGCCGATAATCTTTGCCAGAACCACTGCCAGCAGAAGCGAAATCACTACGGAAAGGCTTAAAAGCGGCTGCCCCGGAAACTGCAGAAGCAAACGAATGAAATTCGCTGCCGCAAGCACCAGGCCGCAGAGAATGCCTACCCGGAACTCCTTCCACACGACCCGCAGCGCGTCCTTCAGCTCGATATCGCCTACCGCCATACCGCGGATCACCATGGTACTGCTCTGGTTGCCGCAGTTTCCGCTGGTATCCATGACCATCGGAATAAAGCTCAGAAGCAGAGGCAGCACCTGAATCGCCTCTTCATAATCCATCAGAATGCTTCCCGTAAGAATCGAGGCAAACATCAGGATCAAAAGCCAGGGAAGACGGTTCTTCGTCAGCTCCAGCACCCCCGTCTTCAGATAGGGCTTCTCGGACGGAAACATGGCCGCCATCTTTTCGAAGTCCTCTGTGGCCTCCTGCTCCATGACCTCCACCGCGTCGTCTACCGTAACGATGCCCACCAGCCGATCCTCGTGATCCACTACCGGAAGACAGAGCAAATCGTATTTATTGAAGGTCTCTACCACGTCCTCCCGGTCTTCCGTGGTGACGGCGTAGATGACATTTTCATCCATAATGTCCTTGATAATCGTATTGTAAGGACTCATCAGCAGATCCTTTACCGTGACGACTCCCTGCAGGCGGCGCTTGCTGTCCGTCACAAAGCAGGTGTAAATCGTCTCCTTATCCACGCCATTTTCCCGGATATAGGCAAAGGCCTGCTCCACGGTCATATTCCGCTTCAGGCCGATATACTCAGCCGTCATAATGCTTCCCGCGCTGTTCTCCGGATACTGCAGAAACTGGTTAATCAGATTCCGTGTCTCCGGCGTCGCGTTCTGAAGCACACGCTTGACAACGATGGCGGGCAGCTCCTCCAGCATGTCTACCGCATCGTCTACATACAGATCCTCTATAATCTTTCCCAGCTCATAGTCTGTAATGCTGTTGATGATATGCTCCTGGTCTTCCACCTCCAGGAACGAAAATACGTCTGCCGCCAGCTCCTTTGGCAGCATCCTGTATACCAGAACCTTCTTTTCCGGCTCCAGCTCTTCCACAAACTCCGCGATATCCACCTCGTTCATCTCAGACATCGTCTCGCGGAGCTTCCGGAACTGACGGCTCTCCAGAAGAGAGTTCAGCTCCTCCCGATCAAAATTTCCCATTGCCATGCCAATCTCCTCCTCACGTCGGGAACAGGCATGACAACTCTATCCTCTGAAGCCTTCTCTATAGTAAACCGGAAGCCTTCTCAGAAGAGTCCATGCCCGTACCTATTCTGTTCTGTCTTAAGCTACAACTTCGACCTCGCCCGTCCACGGACTCTTCACATCCTTTTTTCGCATAGATTGGACATCGTATCCTGACCTTCTCCAGGGCTCCGGATATTCTGCCCGCAATCCTTATATTAACACCAAACGGCGGTTACCGTCAACCGGTAACCGCCGCCGCATATGTAAAACTTTTTCGCAGACTTTTTCCGCTGCCGGCTTTGCTCTCAGCAGCCTTCCTCTTTCCAAGTCTATTTTTTGTCTGCCGTCCTCGCAAAGAAATTCGCCAGAATCGCTCCGGACACGTTATGCCACACGCTGAATACCGCTCCCGGAATCGTAGCCAGCGGATACTGGGCGAAATGCACGGTGGCAAGAGAGGTGGCAAGACCGGAATTCTGCATGCCTACCTCGATGGAAATGGCACGGCACTTGGTCTCATCCAGCTTCAGCACCTTTCCGATCACATACCCCAGCAGATAGCCCAGCACATTATGCAGGATTACCACTACAATGATCAGCACGCCGGATGTCATCAGATTTGCGGAGTTTGCAGATACGACTGCCGCTACGATCGCTACGATTGCCAGCGTGGAAATCAGAGGCAGAATCTCAACAACCGCTTCCGTAAATTTTTTGAAGAAATGATTGATCAGGAAGCCCAGCACAATCGGAAGGATAACCACCTGAACGATAGAAAGGAACATGCTCCATACGTTCACGTCTACGGTCTGGCCTGCGTACAGATACGTCAGAGCCGGCGTAAGAACCGGAGCCAGAATCGTGGAGCATGCCGTCATGCCTACGGAGAGGGCCACATCACCCTTAGAGAGATATGTCATGACGTTGGAGGAGGTGCCTCCGGGGCAGGTTCCCACCAGGATGACTCCAATAGCCAGCTCCGGACTCAGGTTAAAGACCTTTGTCAGGACAAAAGCCAGAAGCGGCATAACCGTAAACTGTGCAATGCAGCCGATGATGACGTCCTTCGGGCGGCTGAACACAACCTTGAAGTCATTAGGCTTCAGTGTCAGTCCCATGCCGAACATAACGATGCCGAGCAGCGGGTTTACATAGCTGGTCTTGAGAAAGCTGACCGATGACGGCACAAAAAGCGCCAGAGCTGCCACCAGGATGACGATGATTGCCATGTAGCGGCTGACAAATGCTGTGATTTTTTTCAGTACTTTCATTCCCTTTTCTCCTTCGCTTTGAATTTTTGCAGGAGCGTCCGTATTCTCCGGTCGCAAAGAAGCTCTCTTATCCGGAAATCTGATGGCGCCGGCGTGATCAAAAAAAGCCTTTGTCCCTGCTATAAGAGACAAAGGCTGAACCTCTGCGGTACCACTCTAATTGCCATATACAAATGGCCTCTCTACTCTCATCTGACAATGAGAAACAGGATAACGGCTATTAACCGTCCGGACCTACGCAGATATTCCTCTCAACCCGGAAGCTCCGAGGTGATTTTCACTGAAGCTCCATTGCCGCCCTTTCACCATCGGCAGCTCGCTGCAAACTTCCCTCCAGCTACTCTTCCTCATCAATGCAAAATTTTTATATTTTCTTTATACTAACTCCTGTTCCGATATTTGTCAATATAAAATTCTACTTCCCTTTCAGGCGCTTATCGGACTTTACAGACAGACGGGTTCCCACGCTCTGGAAAATCTGCACCAGAATGATCAGCAGAATCACCGCAAGCAGCATGACAAGATACATGTAGCGGTAATATCCATAATTAATCGCAATCTTTCCAAGACCACCTCCGCCTATGATACCGCTCATGGCTGAGTAGCCGAGAATGGTCGTAATCGCGATCGTAAAGTTGGAAAGCAGGGACGGTACACTCTCCGGAATCATCACCTTCATGATAATCTGGAAGGGCGAAGCTCCCATACTCTGCGCCATCTCGATGATATTGGGATTCACCTCGCGCAGGCTGCTCTCCACAAGGCGGGCCACAAAGGGAAAGGCCGCAATCACAAGGGGAACAATGGAGGCGACGGTTCCTACCGCAGTTCCCACAATCAGTCTCGACAGCGGGAATACCATGATCATCAGAATCAGGAACGGTACGGAGCGCAGCAGATTGATCACCACATTCAGCACGTGCATCACCGGCTTCGGAAGGGGCAGTACGCCGTCCTTCTCTCCGGCCACCAGAAGCACGCCCAGCGGCAGGCCGATCACGATAGCAAAGGCTGTAGCGATAAGTGTCACATAGATGGTCTCCCAGATCGCCAGCGGAAATTCATTTTGTACAATCCGGAGTGTCTCTTCTATCGTCTCCGGAGAAAGAAGCTTATCAAACATTGTCCGTTACCTCCTCTACCAGAACATCCGGAATGCTTCTCAGATATTCCATCGCGCGGCGCACCATATCGTCATCCCCGGTAATGCCCAGCAGCATATTGCCGTAGGCCTTGTCTCCGATGCTTCTTGTGGAAGCTCCCAGAATACTCGCCGGAATATGCTCCTCCATGGCCATCTTCGCGATCAGAGGCGTGCGGGAAGCCACAGCTCCACTGAACACCACGCGGATGCGGCGCTCTCCCTTCGAATCGAGCAGAATCTCATCTGCTCCCTCAGGAAATACCAGGCGCTTTGCGGCCTTTGACTTCGGGCTGGAGAAAATCTCGCTTACCAGCCCCTCCTCTGCCACCCGTCCTTCGTCCAGAATCGCCACATGGCTGCAGATTTCCTCCACCACGCTCATCTGATGGGTGATGATGATGACAGAGATGCCAAGCCTGTGGTTGATATCCCGAATCAGCTCCAGGATAGAATGGGTCGTCTTCGGGTCAAGGGCGCTGGTAGCCTCATCGCAGAGCAGAACCTTCGGCTCTGTGGCAAGCGCTCTCGCAATCGCGATTCTCTGCTGCTGGCCGCCGGAAAGCTGGGCCGGATAAGCGTTCGCCTTATCGGGCAGTCCCACCATCTCCAGGAGCTCCATGGCCCTTTTTTTCGCGTCCGTCTTATTTACGCCCGCAAGCTCCAAGGGGAAACAGATATTCTTCAGACAGGTACGCTGCATCAGCAGGTTAAAGCCCTGGAAAATCATCGTGATCTCCCGGCGGGCCTTGCGAAGCTCTGCCTTGGACAGGGCTCCGATGTCCTGTCCGTCTATCAGGACCTGTCCCTCCGTGGGACGCTCCAGCATGTTGATACAGCGGACCAGCGTACTCTTTCCCGCTCCGCTCATGCCGATGATTCCATAGATGTCTCCGTCATGAATCGTAAGGCTTACATCCTTAAGCGCTTCCACCGTTCCGTCCGCCGTCTGAAATTCCTTGGACAAATTTTTGATTTCTATCATAACTACCTCCGGACAAAACAGGCGCCGGGAGACTCGTCTCGGCGCCCGTCCGCTTTTTGCTTTTGTCTGTTACTCTGTAATCGCATCCAGAGAGGTCTGCTTTCCACCATAGATGCCCATGGGCTCCACATGGATGGTAGCGACAGATACCACATGGGTTCCGTTCTCTGCGTTGAAATCATCCAGATAGGGCTGATGCTGGAAATAGTTCGCATCTACCTCTCCGGTGTCTACCACGTTGTTGGGCTGTACATAGTCTGTGAACTCCATGATATCCAGTGTAATGTCTCTCTCCGCAAGAATCTCCTTTGCCACCTGAAGAATCTCCGCATGGGGAGCCGGGGAAGCCGCCACGGTGATGGTCGTTCCTGCCAGCGCGTCGTAATCTACGGAGTCGTCATAGCCGTTCGTCGGGTTATCCACTGTGCTTACCACGTCTCCGCCGTATTCCTCGGTGATGAAATCTGCCACCTGCTGGCTCTCCAGAGCCGCTTTCAGAGCTTTGATGTTGTCGTTGTTCTCGGTTCCTTCCTTCACCGCAAGCACGTTGCCGTAAGCAGAGAAGGATCCCTCAATCGCCAGAGCGTCCTCCATGGGATTTAAGCCTGCGTCAATCGCATAGTTGGAATTGATCACCGCGTAATCCATATCCTGAAGCACATTGGGAAGCTGGGCAGCCTCCACCTCGTTGAAAGAAAGGTCATAGGGATTCTCTGTAATATCAGAAACCGTCGCTGTGATTCCTGCGCCCTCATCCAGGGTAATATAGCCGAGCTCCTGCAGAAGCAGCAGCGCGCGGGCCTCATTGGTCGTATCATTCGGGACTGCAATCGTAATTCCCTTGCTTCCGCCGCCGCAGGCCGCAAGAGACGCTGTCACGGTAAGGCAGGCTGCCAGAGCCGCCAGTTTCTTTAAAAGCTTCTTCATAACACATGTTCCTCCGTTATCTTTTTATTTCCGCAGACAGCAGACGGGAAAGACGCGGCCTGTGCCGCTCCTGATCCTGCGCCTGCGCCTTCATTGAGCGCTCCCCCGCCTCTTTCTAGGCTTCGGCGATGCACTCGACCTCTACCAGGCCGCCCTTGGGAAGATTGGACACCTCCACACAGGATCTGGCCGGGAAGCTTCCTGTAAAATAGGATTCATAAATTTTATTTACCGCTGCAAAATCATTGATATCTGCCAGGAAAATCGTAGTCTTTACAATCCTGTCATACCCGGAGCCTGCCGCCTCCAGCACTGCGCCCATATTCTTCATGGCCTGATGTGCCTGGGCTTCCACGCCTTCCGCAAGCACGCCCGTCTCCGGAATCAGTCCCAGCTGTCCGGAACAATATACCATTCCGCCTGTCTTTGCCGCCTGAATATACGGACCTACCGCCGCAGGAGCCTTGTCCGTATGGATCACTTCCTTCGCCATTTTTCCATCTCCTCTCTGGACCGCAACAGCCCGCCCAAAACGGGCAGGCTGTCATGCTGTCACATTTGCTATTTATCATACCGAATTTTGTCACTGTTTGCAAGTCTTTTTCTCTGCCTTCGGCTCCTGCTTCACGGCCCGTATCCGAAAAAGCGGCGTCGGATTGTAAAAAGGGCTCTCCTTCCGGTACACTCGCTCCGATACTCCCGTATCCGCTTCCACCCGGCGGCAGCCCAGATTCCGGAGGGCCTCCGCGTCCCAGCCCGGACGGCGTTTTCTGCTGATGTCAAGGGTGTCCTTGATGGAGTCGCACTCTTCCAGCTGGCTGCAGCTCATCTGCCGGTGGGCATGATTTTCCGGAAGGCCGTCTTCCTTCGCAAACCGCTCCATGCCGTAATCCGCGTCGAAATTCAGAAGAACGCCGCCGGGCTTTAAGACCCGCAGCCATTCCCGGTACGCCTGATCCGGATGAGGCAGCGTCCAGGTCAGATTCCGGGATACCACCGCGTCGAACTCTCCGTCCGCAAACTCCAGATTTTCCGCATCCATGACCCGGAACTCCACTTCTGTCTGATTCTCTTCTGCAAGCTTCCCCGCCTCGTCAATCATCGCGGGCGTCAGATCGATTCCCGTCACTCTGTGTCCTTTTTTTGCAAGCAGGACCGCGAAAAAACCACTCCCTGTTCCCACGTCCAGAATCCGCAGGCCCGTTTCTTTGGGAAGCTGGGCCTCAATCTCAGAGAGCCACAGCCCGGCCAGCTCGCTTTCCAGCTCCTTCTCCCGGAGCTTCGCGAAATCCGCGCTGCGTTTCGTCCAGTAGGAGGAGACTCTTTCCTTGATTGCTTCCATATAGATTTCCTACCCTCTTCCTCTGACAGAGTATATCCCCTGCCGGCGGAAAAGGAACCTTTCCTGATTTTTTGTGACATTTCCCTGTCCCGCGGCAGCGTTCTATTTGACTGCCTTCACCAGGAACATGGGCGTAGAGGCATAATTGACCTTCTCCACCTCGCTCCAGACCCGTTTCCACACGGACTCATCTGTATAGACGCTGCGGAAACCGGCATTTTTCAGCACCCGCACGTCCCAGGCCGGACGGGATACCGGACTTAAAGGGACCTCCCGCGCGATCCGCTCCATCTCGTCTATGTCCGTGCCGATATAATGATCCTCAAGCTTAAGGTTCTCCACATTCCTTCTGTCTTCCTCATAGCCGTGGCGCTTTTCCTCATCAAACAGGTGCGCATACCAGTTGGCGTCAAAATTCAGGAGAAGTCCGCCTTTTTTCAGCACTCTCTTCCACTCCTGATATGCCCTGTCCGGATCTTCCAGGTTCCAGGTCAGATTCCGTGACACCACCACATCGAACTGCTCGTCCGCGAACTCCAGCCTCTGGGCGTCCATCTGCATCCAGCGGATCTGCTCCGCATACCGGCCCGCATTCTCCTTTGCCTTACGAAGCATCTCTTCCGTATAATCCACAGCCGTCACCCGGTAACCGGCCCGCGCCAGAATAATCGCGAAAAAGCCGGGGCCTGTGCCGATGTCCAGCACGTGGATCCCGGATGGCTCCTTCTTTGGAAATTCTTCCTCCAGGACGCGCAGCCAACGGTTTTTCTGTTCTCCTGCCAGCTCCTCCTGATTCACCTTTGAGTAGCCTTCCGCTCTGTTTGTCCAGTATGTCTGTATGCGTCCCAGTATTCTGCCCATCTGTTTGTCACTCCATCTGTTTTAAAGCCTTCTGCCCGGGCGCGTTTCCGCAGTCCGCAGACAGAAAACAATTTCTCATTTTGAAATTCCAGAAAGGAGTATAGCATACCCCCAGAGAGGCCGCAAGCCACCCTGGGGGATACGATTTGGCAAAAATATTTCCCGATTACTTCAGGTCATATAAATGGCAGGCCGCCTGATGCCCCTGGGCTATGGTCTTCAGAACCGGCTTTTCCTTTCTGCAGATATCCATGCACTTAGGACAGCGGCTCTGGAACGGACAGCCGGGCGGTACGTCAAGGGGGCTGGGCGCCTCGCTCTCGATACTTTCAATAGGCTTTCCAAAATCCATATGCAGATCGAAGACAGCTTCCGCCATGGCCTTCGTATAAGGATGCACGCAGCCGTCTGCCACCTTGTCTCCGGGCAGAAGCTCCATAATGTGTCCAAGATACATGACCGCCACCTGATGGGACAGGGACTGCACCAGCGCCATATCATGGCAGATAAAGCCATACGAAATGTTTTTTTCCTTCTGAAGCTTTACCAGAAGCTCTATGATCGTCTTCTGGACCGACACATCCAGGGCGGACGTGGCTTCATCATATACGATAAGCTCCGGCTCCAGCACAAGGGCCCGGGCAATCCCGACCCGCTGTCTCTGACCGCCGCTCATGCTGTGGGGATAGCGCAGGGCAAAATCCCCGGGCAGCTCCACCATTTCCAGATACCTTCTGGCTACCGCTTCCTTTTCGCTCTTCCGGATGCGCTTAAAATTCAGAAGCGGTTCGCAGATAATATCCATCACCCTCATCCGCGGACTGAATGCCTCCGCCGGGTCCTGGAACACCATCTGAATCTTCTGCCTGTGCTGCCGGAGCTCTTCTCCCTTTAATTTCGTAATATCCCTGCCATGAAAGAGAAACTCTCCTTCGTCCGGCTGTTCCAGAGAAACCACCATCCGCATAAACGTACTCTTGCCGCAGCCGCTCTCGCCTACGATCCCCAGCGTCTGTCCTCTGTAAAAATTCAGGCTCACATCCTGGCAGGCGGTAAGCGTCCGCCCGTTCGGAGCCGGATATCTTCTGGTGATATGCTTCGCTTCCAGAATCAGCTCATGGTTTTCAGACAAAGCGCTCACCTCCCATCGAAGGAACGCTGTCCAGCAGGCTTCTTGTATAGGTGCCGGAGGGACTGCGAAGGATCTGCTCCCTGGTTCCCGCGTCCACAATGTTTCCTTCCTTCATTACCACGATCCGGTCAGCCATATAGGCCGCCACGCCAATGTTGTGCGTCACCACGATGATTCCCGTATTGCAGCTGTCACGCAGCTCCAGCATCTGACGGACAATCTGGGCCTGCGTGGTGACATCCAGAGCGCTGGTAGGCTCATCCGCCAGCAGAAGCTTCGGCTGAAAGGTCATAGCCATGGCGATTCCCACCCTCTGGCGCATGCCGCCGGAAAGCTGGAACGGATAGCTTCGCATGATGTGGTCTCCCTCCGGAAGGCGCATCCGCTCCAGCATCTCCACGCCTCTGGCCCAGGCTTCCTTCTTTGTCATCTTCTGATGGGTGCGGATGTATTCCACATACTGAGAGCCGATCCGGCGCACAGGGTTGAGCATTGCCCCGGAATCCTGAAAAATCATGGAAATCCCGGTTCCTCTTAAATCCCGCCACTCCTCCGCTCCAAGGCCGGGCAGAGACCTTCCCTCAAACAGAATATCTCCCCGGCTGATGTATCCGCTGCCCGGAAGCGAGCCCAGCACGGCCCGGATCAGGGTCGTCTTCCCGCTGCCGCTCTCGCCCACGATGCTGACGATCTCTCCTGGCTTCATCTGAAGGCTGAAATCCCGGACCGCAGGAAGCGGATTTTTCCCATATACAACTGAAATCGCTTTTATATCCAGCATCTGATTTCCTCTCCGCCTTTCTCTTCGTCTATCCGCCCTTCCGTCATCCTATTCATCCCTGGGGTCCAGCACATCCCGCAGGCTGTCTCCTAAAAGATTAAACACCACCACGGTAATAAAAATGGCAAGCCCCGGGAAAATCATAAGCCAGGGCGCCGCCGTCAGATAGGCCCTGCCTTCGTTGAGCATCAGTCCCCATTCCGCCGTGGGCGCCTTTGCTCCAAAGCCCAGAAACGAAAGGGCCGCGATCTCCATAATCATGCTTCCGATATCCGTCGCCCCCGTGATCAGAATCGTAGGGAGAACGTTCGGCAGCAGATGCTTCCAGAGAATATGGGAGGTCGTCGAGCCCGTCACCCGGGCAGCCGCGATATAATCCCGTTCCCGGATCTTCAGCACCAGGCTGCGGGCCAGACGGGCATATTTGGTCCAGCTCACAACCGCTATCGCAATCACCGCATTGGTCATGCTCGCCCCCAGAATTCCCGCCACAGCCAGCGCCAGCACCATGCCCGGGAAAGAAATCATCATATCCGAAATCCGCATAATCACCGCGTCCAGAATCCCGCCGAACCATCCGGCCAGAATTCCCAGAAGAGTTCCCGCAGTCATAATAATGCATACAAGAGCCAGGGAAGCCGTCAGAGAAGTTCTGGCTCCGTAAATCACACGGGAATAAAGATCCCGTCCCATCCGGTCCGTGCCAAACCAGTGTTCTGTACTTGGCGGCTGCACCGCGTCGGCCAGCACTGCCTCATAGGGATCGTGTGTCGCCAGAAGGGGCGCAAAGACCGCCACGGCGATCACGCCAAGCGTCAGAAGAAAAAACACGGTAAAAGCCGGGTTTTTCTTTACAAATGCTTTCAGCCTGTCCACGGTCTCACCTGCCTCCTTTCTTGATTCTGGGATCCAGAAGGCTGTAGGAGATATCCACCAGCAGATTCAGAACCATGTAAATCAGGGCAATCCACAGCACATAGCCCTGGATCAGAGAATAGTCCATGGAAGTAATCGCGTCTACCGCCAGGCTTCCAAGCCCCGGATAGGAAAAGATTACTTCCACCACAGCCGTTCCTCCAAGCAGAGAGCCCAATGAGAGACCCAGCATTGTAATCAACGGAAGCATGGCGTTTGGCAGCACGTGCCTCCAGAGAATCACACGCTCTTTGATTCCCCGGCAGCGGGCGCCCGTCACATAGTCCTGATTCAGCTCCTCCAGAAACGCCGTCCGCACCTGCCGGGTATATTTTCCCATCATGGCAAAGGCCAGCGTGACTGCAGGCAGAATCAGCCGGTCAAAGCCCTGGCCTGACGACACCACGGGAAGCACGCCCAGCACTACTCCAAACACATACAGGAGGAGCAGGCCCACCCAGAAATTAGGCAGGGATACCCCGAGAAAGGTAAGCCCCCGCACAATATAATCGATGACGCCTCCCTTATGGACTGCTGAGAGAATCCCCAGAGGGACGGATACCAGCAGCATCAGAACCAGGGAAGCAAACGCCAGCTTCAGCGTAGGTCCAAGCCTTGCAAGCAGGAGCTCCGCCACCGGCCTGTTCAGAGAATAGGACGTGCCGAAATCCCCGTGAAGGCAGTCTGTGAGCCAGCTCAAATACTGCACCAGAAAAGGCTCATTGAGGCCCAGCGCCTCCCGGGTCTGATCCAGTATTTCCTCGCTCGGAATCGTGCCGCTGGCCGCGTACATGGCCCGCACCGGATCTCCGGGCGCCATATAGGTCAGTCCGAAGGTCAGAAAGCTGATTCCGAACAGCACAATCACGATCTGAAGTATTCTTTTTAACAGACCGCTCTTTCTCATCTGTCCTTTCCCCTTTCAATTTTAAGGTAACACTTACGGGAACCGCAGGAAGAAAAGGCTCCTGCTGCAGAATGTCACAGAATAACCTGATATTGCCGCACAAAAAAAGCTGCTTCTCATCCTCCGTAAGAATCACACCTGAAGCGCCTGCAAGCAGTTCTCCTGACTTAAGCTCACCGCTTCAAAGCGCCTTCCCAGGCCTTCCTTCCGCTCCCAGGCATCTCTGCCGGCAGACAGGCGTCTCCCAGTGGCATTCTGCTTCGAAGCTCCCTCATACAGTGACGGGATCGTACCGGATTCTCACCGATTTCTCTTTAAATCCTTGCGGAACTTGCAGCGGCTGGTTCGAAAACCAGCAAATATCTGAATTTTCTCTTGCTATTCATAATAAAGACTGCGTCTGAAAATGTCAAGGAATCTTTTGGATCCCTGGGCGTTATCCGCTGCCATTCCGTGACGTATATCATGGAAAAGACGCCCCGAAACCTGTTCAGATTTCGGGACGTCTTCTATATTTATACCTCAAAATCTATACATCAAACCGGTTATATGCCTGATAGCAGTCCAGGCAGAGCTTTTCATCCCCACAGAGACGGATCAGATGCTCCGCTGTGCTCTCCCCGCAGCGGCTGCAGCGGATCGAGCGGAAGATCCGGGCCGGCTCCGGGAGACGCAGCTTCGTTTCTTTGACCTCAAACATCTCCTCCGGCTCGCAGCCCTGATAATAGCGGAAGGATTCCTCCTTTGTCATCCCTTCGGGTCTTGGCTTTAATACCAGGCGCACAGATTTTCCGCTCTTTCTGTGATAAAAGGAAAAGGCCTGCTTCCCTGTCATGTGAAACAAAAGATTGCCCTTTCCGATGCTGCAGCCCAGGATTACCTGGATGGCGTCCACGCTGCAGGCGTCGTTTTCGCAGATGCAGACCAGCTCCTCATCCGTGGAAAAGCAGCCCTTTCCCGCTTTTTCCGCATCCAGCTCCAGAAGCTTTATGGCGTAAAGAGCCGCCTTGTATCCGATGGTAAGACCTCCGCATTCATGACCGTGAAAGGCCGCGCATTTTTCCCACAATTCCTTTTCCATTTTCCTGATACCTCTCCTTTCCTATCTGTCTTTTACATTCCAGTATATGGTTACGATCGTCGTCAGCGTCCGGTCCTCGATCTGTCCGTCCCTGCTGATTCCCTCCAGATAGCGGCAGATGGCTTCCTCCTCTGCCCCGGTCAGCTCCTTCTGGAGCTTCGCCCGGTCCACGCACCATTTTTTCATACTTTCCAGAGAGCGTTCGCTTTTCCATTCTTCCCTCCGGTAAGACAACTCCGGCTCATAACCCTTCAGCCACAAATAGGTAAAGGTATTCGCTATGGCATCGTCAAGCTGCTCCTTCTGGCTGAAAATTCCTGCCTGCGCAAAGGCCGCGTCCTGCACTGCGTCGCTGCGTCTCGCAGGCTTTACGAGAATACAGTGCTCCCTTGCGCAGGCGTTCATCTTATCCAGCGTCTCATAATCCGCCACAGCGGGCGTCATATGGGCAAATACCAGATCGAAACGCCCCCGGAAGCCCAGTGCGTCCAGATCTGCCGCCTGCCAGTCCTGCTGAAAAAACTTTACATTCGCAATCTGTTCCCGCTCTGCCAGACGTCCGGCCGCCTCTGCCATCTTTCCGGAGACATCCGTTCCCACCGCCTCCCGGACTTCGCCCGCCAGGGCCAGTGAGAGCTGCCCCGCTCCACAGCCGATGTCAAGTACAGACATGGTTTTATCGAGGGGCACTTTCTCATACAGATAACGGAGAAACGGATGGGTCTCCTTCCCGGGAAGGGGCTTTGCCGCAAAATCCTCCGCCCGCTCATCCCAGATTTTTTCCTGAAGCCGTCCGCTCTCCGGCTTTTCATTTTTCCACGTTCTTTCCAGTTCCTGAAGCGTCATACTCTTTCCTCCCTCCGGCCGGCTTATTCGTCCACAATCACGACCTTCTGATTCCCCGCGGACACCACTTCGCCGTGCACCCCGTAGACCTCCCAGATGGCTTCCCGGTCCAGAATCCCGGCGTCCCCGTACCGGTATACCTCCCCCTGCTGCATCAGCAGGAAGCGGTCGCAGAAGCGTAAGGCCAGGTTCAGATCGTGAATCACCACGATGGCCGAGATCCCCGTCTCATGACAGATGTCCTTTACGATCTGCAGCACCTGATACTGATTCTTCAGATCCAGGCTGCTGGTAGGCTCGTCGAGAAGAAGAAGCTTCGGCTCCTGAGCCAGAGCCCTGGCCAGCATGACCTTCTGGCGCTCTCCGCCGCTTAACCGGTTCAGGAAGCGGCCGCGGAACTCTGAAACCTTCAGTCTGTCCATCGCTTCGTGGACAATCTCGTGATCCCGCTCCGTAAAGGCCCAGCTCATATAGGGCCTCCTTCCCAGCATCACCATATCGTGTACCGTCATCTGGGTGTCCGGCACATTCTGGGCCACAAAGGCTATCCGCCTGGCCACCTCTTTTGCGGACATTTTCAGCAGGTTCTCTCCATTTAGCAGCACTTCTCCCGCGTCCGGCGTGATAATATGGTTGAAGCATTTGAGCATCGTGCTTTTTCCCGCTCCGTTATTTCCCAGAATCGCCAGGAATTCTCCGTCCCCCAGCGAGAAATTGATTTTCTTTAAGACCTTCGGCCCGCCCTGATAATGAAACTGCAGGTTCTCTACGCTCAGCATTTCCGCTTCCCTCCTTGGAACAGAAGATACAGGAACAGCGGCGCGCCCAGGAAGGAGGTAATCGCCCCAATCGGCAGAATCACCGGGCTTATCACTGTCCTCGCAAGCAGATCCCCGAGAAGCAGCAAGGAAGCTCCTGCCAGAAGGGAGCCGGGAATCAGGTAGACATGGTTGTTGCCGACCACCATGCGGACCATATGCGGGGCCACCAGACCAATGAAATTGATAAGGCCGATATAGGATACGATGGTGGATGCCGTAAAGCAGCAGAGCAGCATATTGATGATAATCAGGCTGCGCACGCGGATTCCAAGACTCACCGCCGTCTCCGTGCCGCTCTGTAACGCATTGTAGTCCCAGCGGTGAAACAGAAAATAGAGGAATGCCGCCAGCACGATCACCGACATAAAACGAATCTCGCCCCAGTCCGTGCTTCCCAGATCGCCAAAGGTCCAGAACACCAGCGTGGCCAGCTCCACCTCGTCGGCAAAATACTGCAGAAGCGTCGTGGCTCCCGTGAACATGGAGCTGATGGCCACGCCTGCCAGCACGATGGATTCCGCCGACACCTGCTTAAATTTCGACAGGGCGAAGATAACCGCCGCCACCGCCATGCTGCCGATGAAGGCGCACAGGGAAACCCCGATTCCGCTTCCGGAGGTTCCCGCTCCCAGAACAATGATCGCAAAGGCCGCGCCGAAGCCGGCACCCTGGGATACACCCAGGGTGCTGGAGGAGGCCAGCGGATTGTTCAGGATCGCCTGCAGGATACAGCCTGTAACTCCAAGCCCTGCCCCTGCGGCGACTGCCGTACAAATCCGCGGAAGCCGCACATTGCGCACGACAATGTTGATTTTCTCATCAGAAGCCTTCCCGAAAATTCCTCTGATCAGTTCCGCCACAGGCGTCTCATAGGAGCCCGCCCAGAGGGAAAGCACCATGGAAAGCAGCAGGATGACGACAAGCATCACCAGAAATATCCGGCTCTTTCTCTGGTTTTTCAGATACAGGGAATCCACATTCTGAGTCTTCTTATTCTCCAATGGTAATCTGTCTGAATTCATAGCCATTCGCCTTCAGGTCCTCGTAAAAATTCTCTCCCAGCAGCATTTCAAAGATTTCCGCCGCCTTCTCCTCCGGATCGACGTCCGCAAACTGCTCCGGATAAAGAACCGAAGCAGCGTAATAGGTGTCCGCCAGCGCCGTGTCCAGATTCGAAGCGCTGGAACGGAAGGAGATCTGGGAATATACCCTGCCCTCCTGCACGGCGGTAAGCTGCTCATAATACTCCGGGTTCGACGCATAATCCTCGTTCACCAGATCAAGCCCGTTAAAATCTACAAAAATCACATCCGGGTCCCAGGCAAGCACCTGCTCCGGATCAATGTCAAAGGGGCCTGTCTGTCCCGTCTCATCCGCCAGGTTTTTTGCGTTTATCGCCGCGAAGGGGCCATATCCGGCCTCCGTGCCCTCAAAGCCATGGGCTCCCTTATAGCTGACTCCTGCCACATAGGCTGTCAGCTTGTCCTCTTCCGCCACATCCGCCGTTCTCGTCTCCAGATCCTCTTTTATGCTGTCCATGTAATCGATCAGCTCCTGGGCGCGGTCTTCCCTTCCGTACAGCTCTCCCATGACCCGGAAGGTCTCGTAGGCTCCCTCGTCCATCATACTGTCGCTTCCCGGAACCACTACCACCGGAATCCCGGTCTTCTCCTGCAGACTGTCTGCGTCGCTGTCATCATAGGCAGACATGACGATCACGTCCGGATCCGCAGAGATAATCTCCTCCGGGTAGTGCTCCCCGTTATTACCCACCACCGGCAGATCCTGGAACAGCTCGAAATTCACATAATTGTAGCCTCTGGAAATGGACTGTTCCTTCTCATAATCCTCCACTCCGATCACCAGATCCTGAGCCTGCATATAGCAGGTATAGCGCAGGGCTCCCACATTCAGGCAGACAATGCTCTCTACCTTCTCGGGGATCTCCACCTCCCGTCCCTCGCTGTCCGTGATGAGCCGGGTTCCCGCCGCGTCTGTATCTGCCTCCGCCGTTTCCGTCTCCGCTGTCTCCGCCGCGTCTGTCTCCGCGCTCTGCGTATCCTCCGCAGCCGTATCTCCATTCTGCGCAGACTGTCCGCAGCCTGCGGCTCCCGCCAGTATTCCCAAAGCCAGCAGACATGCCAGCGCCTTTCTCTTCTTCATCCTGAAATTCCTCCCTTTCCCAAAAGGTTTCCTACAAACAGCAGATCCAGCGTGTTATAAAGCTGCTGGATCAGGCTCGCTCCCAAAAGCGGCAGGGCGAATAAAAGAAGCTGCTTCCCGACAGGCCCTTTCGTCAGATCCCCTTTCCTGGCCGCTGTCTCCATGCTGCCTCTCTCCCTTCTTTTCCGTCAGAATACATTCAGCCCTCCTCCGGCCAGAGGCCATAGGCCGCCATGGGACCGCCCTTCAGAAGCGTCAGGCTGACCGTCTGATACAGAAGAACACCGTCCCCTTTTGCCGTACATACATGGACAGTCCTTCCGAAATAATCGCGGATCTCCCCCAGCGTATCGCCCTTTCTGACGCGCTCTCCCGGACGGAAAGCCGGATACCAGCAGCCGCTCTCCGGAGCGTTCTCATAGACAACCTCCCGGAACACAGTCTGCTCCCGCACAGGCTCCGCCTCTCCCTCCAGAATGCCAAAATAAGAAAGAACCCGCCTGACGTCATTCTTATCTTCCTCCACCTCTTCCCGGCTCCAGAGTCCCCGGCCTCCCCTCTCAATCAGGATGCTGGGAATCCCGGCGGCGCTGGCATAGTTGTAGGCTCCCCCGGTAGTACAGGAGGATTCTACCAGATACTCCGCGTTCACGCGGCGCGCCATCTGAAACGACGTCTCCCGGACCTTTTTATCCACAGGCCCCACATAATACGCGTACGGGTGCAGATCCTCGTAGCCGTCCCCCGCGTGCAGATCGATATAGCAATCTGCCCTGGAAAAAAGCTCCGATACCACGGCGGCCGCCGTGCGATCCGCCGCCGTGCCAAGGACTGCGCCGGGAAATACCCGGTTCAGATTTTTCCCGTCCTCATACACCGTGCTCATAGTCCGCCGCTCGAAGCCGCTGACATTCACCAGGGGAACGATAATCACCGTCCCCTTCACCTGCTCCGGCACGAGTTCTTCCGCCAGCTCTATGGCCGCCTGGATTCCCGGATATTCCGCATTATGCACTCCTGCCGTCACAAGAGCCGTCTTTCCTTCGCCTCCCCGTATCACGGTAAAGGGCGGAGAGGCCCCGTTTCCCTCCACCGGGAGAAAGCCCGTTCTTTTTTCTCCTGCCTGTATCTCTGTCTTTCCGATTCTCATACTCTCACCTCAAGTCTCCCCCGGACCGAATCGATGTCGCTGGCCTCCGTCAGCTGAATGATTTCAGATTATGCGCAACTGCTGTGAAGGTACTGAATTATTCCGATTATACCTGAACATCCGTATCCTCGCTTACCCAGTAGAAATCTGCGGGCGTGCTTGTGATTCCGCTCACACTGCTCTTTGTGACAAAATTCATAATCGGATAGCAGTAGTAAATACAGACGCTGTCATCCATCAGGATCTGCTCTGCTTCCTTGACCAGTTCTACCCGCTGTTCCGGATCTGCCGTCACTGTCAGCTCGTCCATGATCGCGTCAAATTCCGCGCTGGAATAGCCGGAGGCATTGTAGCTGCCGCCCGTTTTGAAGTAGGTCGTCATATGGTTCTCCGGATCGCCACAGTTCAGCACGTTAATACTCATGCAAAGCATATCGTAGTCGCCGCTTCCCAGCATGTCGATAACCGTCTGGGTGTCATGTACCTCCGGCGTCACCTGAATGCCAAGCCGGGCAAGCTCAAGCTGTGTGGCCTCCACTACAATCTGCTGCTCCGGCCGTCCGGTGTAGTATACAAAACGCAGATTGATCTCTTCCCCGTCAGGAGTCTCCCGGAAGCCGTCCCCGTCGATATCCTCATAGCCGGCTTCGTCCAGAAGCTGCACCGCGCTCTCCGGATCATAGGCGTTGATATCGGTGAGCTCGTCATAGCCGTAGGCCGACGCGGAAGTCAGGAGCGTCTTGCCCACCACGTACTCCCCGTTCAGAAGATCCTCACAGTAGGATTCCTTATTGATATAACGCATGATCGCCTGACGGAGCGTCTCGTCTCCCAGCACGCCGTTCTGGTTCATAAAGCCATGGGTAGTGCGGCCGCTGGCAGTTCTCACGATGATATAGTCGTCGTTATCCTCAAAGTCTCCGATGCTGGTCATGCTCACATTGTACACCGCGTCAAAGTCTCCAGACTGAAGCCCCATGGTCAGCGTGGACTGATCCTCCGTATAGACAAAGGTAATCTGATCCACGAGGACCTCACCGCCCCAGTAGTTTTCATTTTTCACCACTACAGTCTCCTTCGTGGTCGGATCGAAGGATTCCACCACAAAGGGGCCTGTCCCTATGGGACCTTCATCCGCGATATTCGTCATATCCACCGTGGTATCGATAATCGTAAAATACGGATCCGCCAGCTTGTTCGGCAGAATCGGCTCGGGGTTCTCCGTGGTGATCGTAAGCGTCTGGCCCTCTGCCTCTATGGACGCAGGCGTGAAATACTCCGTGCCTCTCGTACCATTCTCATAAACATTCTCCAGAGACGCCTTTGCCAGCTCTGCCGTCAGCTTCGCTCCATTGGAAAAAGTCACATCATCCCGAATTGTGAAGGTCCAGACCGTATTGTCCTCGTTTACCGTATAGTCATCCTCCACAAGCCAGCCAGATACAGAAAAATCGTCATTCAGCTTTGTGAGCGTCTGGCCAAAGCCAAAACGAACCGCGTACCAGCCGTCGTAGCTCTGGAGAGGGTCCAGGGTGCCGCAGCTTTGTCCTGTTCCGATGACCAGACTTTTGCTTCCTCCCCTGCTGCCTGTTCCATCCGCGCTGTCTTCGCTTCCTCCGCAGCCCGAAAGCAGTGTGCCGGCCATAGCCAGACACAAAAGCAGCGCCAGAATCTTCTTTGTACCTTTCATTCTTCATTCCCTCCTGCAGTATAAAACGCCTTCATAAGTCTCTGTATTTTTATCAAGCCTATTTTAAGGCCACTTTTTTCTCCGCACAAGCCGCCCCCGGGGATGTTTTCTCCAATACTGAGAATTTTCTTCTGGCTTCAGTGCCAGGAATGCCTATCCGGGGGATTATGTCCCGGCATTCCCGCCCTATCCGGTTTTCTGAAATCCGCCGCACACAGAAT
Source organism: Lachnoclostridium sp. An131 (assembly GCF_002160825.1). Classification (GTDB taxonomy): domain Bacteria; phylum Bacillota; class Clostridia; order Lachnospirales; family Lachnospiraceae; genus Laedolimicola. The sequence goes on along the minus strand of NZ_NFLI01000020.1, from coordinate 37,121 downwards.
ACATGCTACAGAAAAAGCTTTTCTGCCGTTTTGAAAAAACACCACCGCAGCGTCAGCTCCTCCACCGCATCCACCGCTTCTATGGGATAAGCCTTCACCGCCGTCCCATTCAGATAATAGCAGACGCTCCCCACGATCATGCCCGGCTCCACGGGAGCCGTAAGGCTTTCCGAAAGCTCTGTCTTTACCTGAACCTCTTCACCCTCCGCCAGCAAAAGCGCAAGGTCCGGCTCCTCTGACGCCAGCTTCAGCCCCGTATACGCTTCATCCTGCAGATTCCCGCTCTCGGGAATCCCGTTTTCCACCGGAATGCTCCCCAGCATCACATCCTGCCATACATTCTGATACTGGTAGTTTTCCAGCCCGTAGCTCATAAGCTTTCTGGTATCGCTCCATTTATAGCTCCGGTTATTGGGCCAGCCGCAGGCCAGAAGCGCCACAATAAAGGTCCTGCCGTCCCGTTCCAGTGCTCCCACGTAGCAGTAGCCCGCATTATTCGTAAAGCCTGTTTTTCCCGAAAGAGCTCCTTCCATCATACCCAGGAAAGCGTTCTTGTTTCCCACGGTAAAATTCCGAAGCCCCTCCACATCCCCGAAGCTGTAGGCATTTGTCCGGGTGATTTTCAGAAATTCATCCTTTTTCGGCGACTGGCAGATGCAGTAGCGCATCACGCGGGCCAGATCCGCCGCTGTGGTGGAATGGACACCGTTCTCATCCTCAGCGTCCAGGCCGTTAGGCGTTATGTAATAGGTGTCGTAGCAGCCGATGTCTCTGGCCTTGGCGTTCATCATGGCCGCAAAGCCCTCCACCGAGCCTCCCACATGCTCCGCAATCGCCACGGCGGAATCATTGTGGGATTCCAGCATCAGGGAATAGAGCAGATCCTCCAGCCGGTACTGTTCTCCCGCCCGGATGCCAAGCTGCACATCAGGCATTCCGGCCGCATACTCCGACACGGCCACAATCTCGTCCAGATTGGCATTCTCCAGTGTAACGATCAGCGTCATGATCTTGGTAGTGCTGGCCATGGGCCTCTGTTCATACCCGTTTTTCTCAAACAAAATACGCCCAGAATCCGCGTCCATCAGAACCGCGGACTGCGCGTAAAGCTGGCGAAGCTCAGAGGGCGTCTCCTGCCCAGCCGTCTCTGTCTGCGCGTAGGCCTGCAGAGAAAGGCTTAAGACGAGGGCTGCCATGAGCAGAATACGGAACATTTTCTTCACTTCAACACGACCTGTACCTGATTTCCTTTCATTTTATTCCGGCACAGAGCTAAATAGAAGTTTCTATCCTCTGCTTGCAATTTTCTCAGCCTCCTGCTATTTTCACATAACCGCAAAATTTTTTACAGGAAAATCCTGAGGAAATTGAAAATCGCCTGCCGATATGCTACCATAAGCTGACAGGAACCCTCAGACCTCAACAGCGAAATAAAATGACGGAGGAAACCGCTATGAACAAAATAGTGAAGGAAATCCAGAAAATCATGGCGCAGAATATGGCCTTCTATCTGCCTCATGTTAAAAAAAGCGATTTAGAAAAAAATGGGGCCGTTTTTTATATGAATGGAAATAATGGCACCGAATTTGACTGGTATGTAAACGACAGACTGCCGGCTTTTATGGTGTTTTATAATGACGCAGACAATTTGGGCGCTGCCAAATTGATGCTTTTTCCGGATGGAAACGCCGTATTATATCTTTACGATGAAAAAGGGAAAAGGCTCCTCAAGGAGGTAAGCATCTGTATCGAGGCAGCGGAAGCGGATATCGCTGCATTGGCCGCTATATTGAGAAACGAAGCAGATGATAAAGGAATATGGGACGCAGACGTGGAGGATATCTGTACAGATATTGAGCCCGGCAGTGACATGCTCCGCGAATTCACAGACAGGCGCAGGGATTACATGGTTTGGATAAACAGAAGAGAAATCTTAGCTTTAAATGCCTGCGTTTCAAAAAGGATCACGGAGGAGGGCTGGAAGGTCGGCTATATGGAAAGGCAGGAGCCCTGTGATGAAAAAGACAGCGGCTGGGTTTTTACCGCCGGAAACGAAGACGATGAATATTGTTCAGACTATCAGAATATCAGCCTCCTGAGCGTAGGCGCCGTATGGCAGCAATTAGATTCGGATATTTTTAAGTATATTGATATGCCCGTCGGAACCAGGCTGATTAGAATATCCCCGGAGAGCTTTGAAATCGATAAAAATGATAAAGAAATCTATACGATGAAAAGATGACCCTAGCCTGTATTACGGATTTTTCCTCTTATCCCCGCAGGCGCAGGCGCTGCTGCAGCCGCTGCAGCCTGCACAGCCGCAGGAAGAGCCTCCGCGCTTTTTATTGCGGATAATAGAACGGATACAGAAAACCAACGCTGCCGCAACTACTAAAAGTACAATGATATCTGTCATATCAATCTTCCTCCTTCACATCTCCGATTCGATACATGTTTCTCCGGTCAATGACGCCTGCCTCTTCCAGGGTCTTTATCATCCGGTACACGGTTGCAATTCCAACCGCCTGGTCCTTTTCCCGGACCTGATAATAGATCTCCTTACAACAGGAACAGTCATTTTCCAATATGGTGCTGATAATCAGTCTTCTCTGTTTCGTAATCCGGAACCCCCGCTCCTTTAAACGGTTGATAATCATTTCCTGACTCATGCTCTGACTTTCCTTCCCTGTCATTCATTATACCATACTTTTTTTGAAACCGGCACAGGATATAGCATATTCTGTGCCGGCTCTTTTCCATTCTTTCGTTTCTGTCAGTTTAAAAGACTCAGTTCATAAACAGTCCGCCGACCACATTTACCAGAAGGGAGACTACATACGCGGTCAGCATCTGTACGCCTACCGCCTTTCCAAGCTCCTTCCAGGTCTTCAGCTCACGCTTCATGGCGCCCACTGCCGCGAAGCAGGGCATACACAGAAGGTTGAATACCATATAGGCGTAAGCCGCGGATTTGGTCGGGATATCCTCATGCAGAGTCGGCAGCGCATTCTCGTCAGCGCCCTCAAACAGGATGCTTTCGGAATAAATGTCCGGAGCCGCTTCCGCGTCGTATACGCCTCCTTCAAAGCCCAGCTCTTCCAGCTCCTCCGGACTGTACTGGGAGAAGAAGCCTTCCAGATATTCCGGCGTGACATCCTCGCTGTACAGCTGTGAGAAGGTAACTACTACGTTCTCCTTCGCAATCCAGCCTGTCACGATAGCTGCCGCCGGTCTCCACTCGTTGAAGCCCTGAGGCGTAAAGATCGGAGCGAGCACACCGCCCAGGGAAGCCATAAAGCTGTCGTCCATCTCGCACATGATGCTTCCGTCTTCATTGGCGGCCGCATTGTTTCCGTTGAAGGAATCGATGTTAAAGTTGGACAGGAACCAGATCAGAATCGTGGAAACGAAGATTACGGTTCCGGCCTTCTGCGCATAGGCCTTTACCTTCTCCCAGCCGTGCAGTGCAATCGTCTTTACGGTAGGAATACGGTACTGGGGCAGCTCCATGATAAAGTTGGAGGTGTCATCCTTATACACCAGCTTATTCAGCAGCAGCGCCACGATAATCGCAACCACAATACTGAACACATAAAGAGAGTAAGTAACAGCCGTCTGATTGCTGTCCGCAAACAGGGTGGAAACAATCAGGGCGAAAATCGGCAGCTTCGCGCCGCAGGGCATAAAGCCGCAGAGGATAGTCGTAATCTTTCTGTCCTTCTCAGACTCCATGGTACGGGTAGCCATAACAGCCGGAACAGAGCAGCCGAAGCCCTGCAGCAGCGGAATAAACGCGCGGCCGGACAGACCAAATTTACGGAAAATACGGTCAAGCACGAAGGCTACACGGGCCATGTATCCGCAGTCCTCCAGGAAGGACACCAGTACGTACAGCACCAAAATCAGCGGCAGGAAGCCGAGCACAGCGCCGATACCGCCCATGATGCCGTAAATCACAAGGGAATACACCCACGGAGAAGCGTTTGCTACCAGGCCTTCCACCAGACCGGTTACCCAGCCCCAGGCAGTCTCCACCACGCCGGCCAGCCAGATACCCGGGCTGTTGATGCCAAGGAACAGGAAGTTTTCGCTGTTCGTGCAGGCAAACAGGATATACATCACCACCGCAAAGATCGGAAGGGCCAGAATCCGGTTGGTCAGGATCTTATCCACCTTGTCAGAGGTAGTCTCCACATGACCGGTCTTTCCTTTCTTGACTGTGTCCTTCACGACCTTGGAAATATACTGATAACGCTGGTCCGCTACCACAGCCTCCAGATCCGCGCCTGCGCCATAGGCATCAGCCACAATCTTCTCCGCCTGGCTCTTCAGCTCGGCGGAAACCTTCTCGCCAACCTTCTCGTCGTTCTCCAGCAGCTTGACAGCCTTCCAGGCGCTGTCAGCCTCGCCGGCCGCATCCAGAGCCTCTTTGATCTTTGCAACCGTCGCGTCCAGCTTGTCGTCAAAAATCGGAAGCTTCTTTGGGGCCTTCTTCGCCTTCGCCACTTCCACGGCCTGGGCCATCAGTTCCGGAACGCCCTTGCCTTTACGGGCCACAATCGGAACGACCGGAACGCCGAGAATCTCTGACAGCTTCTCTGCGTTAATCCTGTCTCCTCTGGCTTCCACTTCGTCCATCATGTTCAGGGCGACAACCGTAGGAATTCCAGTCTCGATAATCTGAAGCGTCAGATACAGGTTGCGCTCGATACTGGTTGCGTCCACAATATCGATCACCGCATCCGGCTTCTCCATGACGATATAATCTCTGGCGATAATCTCCTCGGCAGAGTACGGGGACAGGGAATAGGTTCCCGGAAGGTCCATGATATTGATTTCCTTATTCTTCTTATATGTACCTTCCTTTTTGTCAACCGTTACGCCCGGCCAGTTTCCGACACGCTGCCTGGAACCTGTCAGGTCGTTGAATAAAGTTGTTTTTCCGCAGTTGGGATTTCCCGCCAGCGCAATTACATATGACATTTTTGTCTTCCTCCACTCGTCCCGCACGGTTAGTTTACAATAATTAGTTTTAGCTAACGCCATGCGTAAAATTATGGGTTAAGCGGACCTTAACCCTGCATTGCTTTCCTTGTTTTTTGCTTACTGCACCTCGATACGCGCCGCTTCCTCTTTGCGGAGACTGAGCTCGTAGCCGCGCACATTGATTTCCACCGGATCGCCCAGCGGCGCCACCTTGATTACCTTGACCTCAACGCCGGGAGTGATCCCCATATCCATGATTCTGCGCTTCAGCTGCCCGCTTTCGCCGATGGATACCACCTTTCCGGACTGACCCGGTTTCATTTCTTTCAGTGTCATTCCTTCCCTTGCCCTCTCTTTCCGTTTCTCAACGCCCGGATTACGCTACCATAATCTGAGAAGCCAGGCCTCTGTTCAGCGCGATTCTCACGCCCTTTACCAGGAGAATCATGCCGCTGGGGTTCTCACCTACCACCTGCACCTTTTCCCCTTTCACAAAGCCGAGATCCTGAAGATGCCTCTTCACTTCTTCCTTTCCATGGAATTCCTGAATCGTCCTCGTTTCTCCAACTTCCATCATTGCCAGTGCCATGAGCCTCTCCATCCTTTCTCCTCTTAAGCAATTGAGAATAACTATCATTTCCAATAAGTATTAAAGCACTTTTTCCCAGAGTTGTCAATAACTAATTTGTTAATACTAACCAGAATTTTTTAACCGCAGAGCGCCTTGGCCAGCTCCGCCAGCTTTGCCTGATCCTCATCGTCCGGCTCATTGTTGGCAATTACAGTTCCGGCTACCTCTGCTCCCGCTTCCTTCATGCGTTCTTCCCATTTACGCATCCACTCACCGTCACCCCAGTCATAGGAGCCGAAAAGACCGATTTTTTTACCGGAAGCAAACTTCTCCACCTCCTGCACGAAGGGCTCCATCTCTCCCTCGTCCAGCTCCTCGTCACCCATGGCTGAGCATCCGAGAGCAAAGACAGCCTCACCTTCCAAATCCGCTGGGGATACAGAAGAGACCTCTGCCACCTCTGCGCTTCCTCCGAGCTTTTCAAGCTCTTCGCCCAGCATCTGTGCCATACGCTCTGTATTTCCTGTGCTGCTCCAATATACTATCTTCATTTTTCTCCTCCTGCACTCTTTTTCATGTTTTTTATATAAAAGCCCGAAGGTCTTTTATTCTGTTTTGCCGCACGGGCTGCAGGCTGCCGCTCCTGCGTCTGCCTTGTATCATGCCATTCGCCATACAGCTTCTGCCACGCCCTCCCGGAGGCTGAAGCCGGCCGCCACCATCGCAGTCAGCGTTTCCCGGAGCCCGTCATAAAGACGGAATACTTCTCTTGCCCGTTCCACATTTCCGTACACCTTCCAGTAGCCGCACTCTAACGCGTTCCTGCCCTGATGCACAATAAATCCTTCGATATCTTCCAGCGGGTATTCCAAAAAGAGGCCTATTTCATGTGGAAATTTCCCGCCCCTCTTTTGATACCTCTCATAGCGCTCCGCCAGAAGCTGAAGCTTTCCCGAAAGCTCCCCGCCTTCATATCCGTACGCCTTCAAGAAGTCCTGGTGCTTTTCACCTGCCAGGTACCTTTCCATCCGTTCTTTTTCATAAAAAAGCAGATGGCAGTATTTTCTGCAGCCGCAGAGCTTTACCCAGCAAATCCTGCTCCCCATCAGGATTTCCGGAAGATATGGCGCCAGCTCCTGAGGGGCTGCCACCAGATTCGCCGTTTTCTGCCCGCAGAAAACAGGCGCACAATGGTTCGCCAGAAGTCTTTCAAGCCTTTCCCGCGCGCTGTCCATCAGCAATAGCTCCCCAGGATTTCTTCAAGGGCCGCGCGGCTGCTGGTGTGACAGCGTACCACTTCGACATTGTTCTTCTTTGCCTCTTCCAGCGCACATTTCACCATTTTGTGAGACACTGTATTTGTAAACAGTACAAACAGATCCGGTTTCCCAACCTGCTTTTTCAAATCTCCGGTCATCTGGGTAAAGACCTTTGCCTTACACTTATAGGCCTTACAAATGTCATGGTACTGGCGGACCATACGGTCATGTCCTCCGATAATCACAATACTCATAGGCATCTTTCCTCTCTTTATGAAAACTGGTTGATGGCTGCTGCGATAAAACACGGCACCGGCAGCTGCTTTTGTTCGAAGTTAGTACTTTCTAACCGTTTTAGTTTCAAAAAGAGTCCGCAGGTATCAGGACTCTCTTGGTTAGCTTTGGCTAACTTTCATGATGCTATCTTACCATAGAATCCACTGCTGTTCAAGACATTTAAATGATAAATAATATCATTTAGCTGCGCTTTCATACGACCGCTGCAGCAGACGCATGATTCTGTACGGACAGTAGCCAGTATGTCCCGCAGCAGCAGCTTTATGCAGCTTCCATGCAAAAAAGACTGCCGGAAACAGATATATTTCTCAGCAGTCTTTCCTGTATTTCCATATTTCAAAATCATACCATAAGGATGCCTATCGCAATCCCCAGAATAGCCCCCATCAAAACCTGCAGAGGAGTATGTCCCACAAATTCCTTCAGCTTTTCCTCGGCAAGCGTCTTTCCGTTCATAGTTTTAAAGGTCTCTACAATTTCGTTGATGAGCTTGGCCTGCTTTCCTGTCTCCAGGCGGACACCCATGGCGTCATGCATGACAATAATCGCAATTATGACTGTCACCGCGAATTCAAAGGAGCCCAGGCCATAAATTTGCCCGGAAGCCGCAGCCATCGCACAGACGGTAGAAGAATGGGAGCTGGGCATACCGCCCGATCCGACCAGACGTTCCGGTTCAAACCGCTTTGTCATCAGGGTATAAATCAGAGTCTTTAAAATCTGGGCCACAAACCAGCCTGTCACCGCGCTCACCAGTATTCTGTTTCCTATCAGCTGCTCAAAACTGTTCATATCTTTTCTCCTTTATCTGCCTCTATTATATCTGGATGGCGCGCCTGTGGCAAGTCCCCAAATATCCGCCTGCAGCTCTGCTCCTTCGATGGCTTTTCCGTCTCCAAAAAAAGAACCGCCGCAGGACAGACGTTTGACCGCTTTGTCCTGCGGCGGCCCGGGCAGGCGGCATGGAATGCCGCCTGCCGCCTCTGTATTTAAGTTCCGGTTTTTCAGATCGCCGGAGCGTTCTCCAGCAGATATTTCTCAGCTTCCGCGTTCCACAGACCGTTTGTCTTTGCTACCAGCTCAGCCAGCTTTGCAAACATCGGATCGGTCTTTCCCTTTTCCTCGAAATCTGCGATCGCTGTCAGCGGCAGAGAAATGTGGGTATAAATGAGCTTCTTTCCGCCCGGTACATGGGGCAGATTCAGCGTAGTCTCTCTTGCCACATCCATACCGCCGATATGGGTTACCAGGATAGCCGGATCAAGCTTTCCTTCTCCGATCATCTGCAGGCACTCCTTCATATCTTCGGTATTTCCGCCGGAGGTTCCCACTACATGGGTTCCGGAATAATGCACATTGTAGAAATTGAACTTTGCGGAAAACTCCGGATTGGAGGGGCCTGCAAAGAAATTCAGGCAGCCGTCCTGCGCCAGAATGCTGTCTGCAAGCTCTACCACAGAAGCTACCGGGGCAAACGCAAGCACATCGTCATAGCCGGTTCCGTCTGTGAAGCTCATCATGAAATCATGATCATTTTCTACCTTACCTGTATTTGCATATACCAGCTTAATGCCGTTTGCCTCAGCCTCCTTGGGAGAAAGCAGCTTTTCAGCCCGGGCAAGTCTTGCGTCGTCGATATCGGTGACAATCAGAAGAGACGGCCTTCTGTCGCAGTGGATGATGTAATCAATCGCCGCAAGGCCCATGGGGCCTACGCCTGCCAGGATCGCCATCTTGCCGCCTTCCTTGATTCCCATGTCATGCTCGTATTTTCCTCTGGTCACATGGTACATGGCATGGAAGGTTCCCGCTACGCAGGACAGGGGCTCTGTCAGAGAACCGCCGAAATAGCTCTCCCCGGAATAGTGAAGCAGGCAGCCCATCTCCATAACCTCGTTCGGGATAATCACATAGGTAGCGTCTCCGCCGATATACTGATAGGAATATCCCGGAGCCGCCAGGCTTCCCTTATAGTTCAGCGCCGGCTGAATGGAGAATTTCTCTCCCGCCTTGAATTCATCGGCCCACTTGGAGCCTACCTTTACCAGCTCGCCGCAGAACTCATGTCCGATAATCACCGGATGCTCTGCCACATCATCCGGCACACGCTTGTGATCCTCGCCCTGCATCGCCGCCTTGTAGGAGGACATGCAGATACTGTCGGATACTACCTTTGCCAGAATCTCATCTTCCTTCGGTTCCGGAAGCTCGAACTCCTCCAGACGCAGATCCTCTTTGCCGTAAAGTCTCAGTGCCTTTGTCTTCATAATTTCTCTCCTTTTCCTTTTATGAAATCGATTCCTTCTGATTCTTTTCCTGCATGGAAAGCAGCGCTCTGCATTCCTCTTCCGGAAGCTCCTTTTCCCTGCCTATCAGCTTCGCAGTCGTCACTACCCTGGCAATGGCTTCCGCCGCTTCCATGTGATTCATAGCCTGCAGTACACTGGGCCCTACCGCCAGAGCCCCATGGTTCTCCAGCAGAATGACATCGCTTTTCTGAAGAAGCGGCCCGATCCCCTTCCAGATATCGTCCGTTCCCGGCCGCCCGTAGGGCGCCACCTCAAAGCTTCCGTACACTGTCATCAGCTCCGCATAGGCCTTCGTCCTGACCGGCAGGCCGCAGATTGCGTGCGCAGCCAGGCAGGTGGGATGGGCATGTACGACGCCGCCCACATCCTTCCGCGTTTTGTATACATGCAGATGCAGCTTCAATTCGGAAGTGGGCTTGCAGCTGCCTGCCAGCTGGTTGCCGTCCTCGTCTACGACAGCAATCATATCCTCCGTCAGAAACGCCTTATTTTTTCCGCTGGGCGTCACATAAATCAGGCCGTCCCGCTTCAGAGAAACGTTGCCCTCAATCGCGTTTAAAATTCCTTTCTCATCCAGATGCTTTGCCGCCGCCATCAGCTCCCGGACAGCTTCCATATTTTTCTCCATGATGCTCAATCCTTTTCGCGTTCCACCAGCTTCCATGCCGCATCTACCAGATGTCTGAACTGCGGATCCGAAAGCTCCGGACAAATCATACTCTGCCTGGAAGAATTCACATCTTCTCCTGAAATTTCTGTCATATGATATTCCCGGCACAGCTTCTGAAGCCTTGTAAGCTGCTCTCTCGTATTGCGGGCCGGCATATAGGTCACGCCATGCACGCCTTCCTCCTTCAGCATCTCGAACAGCTCATCCAGGAAATCATCCTCAAATTTAGCTGCTTTCTTGTCGCCTGTGACAGAATCCGTCACATCTCCCAGATAAGGATAGCAGAGGATCGCGCCCACCTCATCTGCCAGCTTCACAAGCTCTGCAAAGGGCAGACACTCATCTGTGGCCGGCACATAGATTTTGCCCACCAGCTCAGCCTTCATTACGCCGAGCAGATCATAAAGCTGGTGGGGATTCTCCGGATCGGAAAGGCGTTCCTTGGCCTTTTCGTTCAGGGCGATTCCCAGCTGCTTTTCCACAAATTCCGCGCAAGCAGCCCTTCCTGCCTTATCCAGAATCTTCTGGCTCAAAGCGCAGAGCAGATGGCGCTCTGTGATAGAACCGCCGTTTTCATACTGGGAAATGGGAATGACATCCCTGTCAAAATCCAGCACAATGCCATAAGGCTCCATCAGACGGTTGATATTCTCCGTCATCCTCCTGTTCCGGACATTGCGTTTTTCCCGCAGAGGCGCAAAGACCTCGTTCAGCCGTGCAAAACCGGATTCCGGGACACTGTGAATCGCCATATAGCAGATCCCCGCCTGATCCGGATTGTTCAGCTTTCTTCCCGCCATCCTGGTCCCGGACAGATCCGCGCGGCACTCCATGCCGCAGGTCGTTCCGATGCCTGCAATTTTTCCGGCCTTCCGGAATTCTACCGCGCCTGCAATCGTATCATGATCCATAATTCCCGCCGTCTGAAGGCCCTCGTCCCTGGCGCAGTACACAGCCGCCGCAGGCGAGTAGGGCGAGAAGGAATAAATGGTGTGGATATGGTTATTGGCATACTGAGGCTTTGCCTCGGGGGCCTGCTTCTCGCTTCCAATGACGATCGCCAGATTTGCCAGACGCTCCTCCGGCGTCGGCGCATTCAGAAGCTTCAGCACCTCCTGCCGTTCTACAAATTTATCCATAAGCCGCCTCCCGTCTTATACCGGTTAATTCAGCATCGTCTGTCCGCCGGTTACCGGAATCGCCTGTCCCGTCTCAAACTCCTGCTCCACCGCGTAGAACAGCGCCTTTGACACATCCTTCGGCGTACAGCCCCTGTGAATCGGAGATTTGGACAGATAGTAATCCTTCACGTCCTGCACCGTCTTCGCTCCCGGCACCTTTCCGGCGTTCAGGTACTGTACAAAAAGTCCTCTTTCCGGATCGGACCAGAGCGGCCCGTCGTAAAAGTTGCCCGGGCAGATAGAATTTACCTTAATGTTCCAGCCTACCAGCTCCAGCGCAAAGCTCTGGGTCAGGCCGATGCCGCCAAATTTTCCGCCAGCGTAAGCGCTGTTGTTTTTCGAGCCCTCCAGGCCGGATTTGGAATTGATCTGGATGATATCAAACCAAAGGCTTTCATCTGCCTCGTGCTGCGCTTTCATAATTGCGGAAGCATATTTTGCAGCATTGAAATACCCTATGTAATTTACCTTTGTCACGAAGGCAAAGGCTTCCGGAGTCAGATCCTCCAGGCTTCCAGCCTTGAGCACGCCTGCGTTCGACACAAAGATATCGATGCCGCCGAAATGCTCCACAGCCGCACAGACCATGGCCTCCATGGACGCTGCGTCAGACACATCTACCTTCAGGCCGACAGCCCTCTCTCCAAGCCCTTTCGCCGCTTCCTTGGCCTGAGCGTCATTCAGATCCGCCAGAACCACGCTTGCGCCCTCCCGGTACATCTCTTCCGCGATTCCCAGTCCGAAGCCCTGGGCTCCTCCTGTGACGATGGCGATCTTTCCGGCCAGACGGCCTTCCGTCTGCGGCCTGTTGTGAATGTTTTTCTTTGCATACTCTTTTGCTTCTGCCAAATTCATCTTGAATCCCTCCTGAAATTGTCGCTGTTTTTTGCGTTTCAGCTTGACTTTCCCTTGATTTCTAGTTTTATTATAGCATTATTTCAACACAAGTCAATATAAATATCATAAAATCAACACGAAAATCAACGTAAAATTCAACATACTATTTTCACAAACGTATACCGCCAGCCGCTCCAATGAAAAAACGGCACAGCCAAAACTGGCTGTACCGCTTTTTCTTATCTTTTATCTTACACATTCTTTTTCTTCTTATTTTTATTCAGCTGGCTGGAAATCAGCTTATCCAGATAGATAGACTTAAACTGCTTGCTGGCCAGTGCCTGCTTCAAGGGCGGCAGCTCCAGAATCGCCGCAAATACAGCCGCCATGGCCCGGTGATTCGCAAAGGCCTGATTATCAAAAATCAGATTTTGCAGCGTTCCCTTCTCAATGGCCTGAAGCACAAAGCGATGGGTGCTGTTCACGGGCGTGATCACCTGGATCGGCCTGCGCTTCATCTCTATGGCCTTTTTCGCGCAATTTCCCGCACAGACACCGCAGCCCAGGCAAATCTCAGTGTCGATCACTGCCTTTTTCTTTCCGTGTTCATCCTCCTTCATGGAAATCGCCAGGATCGGACAGGCCTTCTCACACCTTCCACATCCCACACAGGAGGCTTCCTTTACTTCCGGAATGTAATTTGTCGTCGCAACCGGCTGCATGGGACTGAACCGTCTGGCAGCCTGCAGCGCCTCACAGCAGCAGCCGCAGCAATTGCAGATAAAAGCCGGATTTTCCCGGACATTTTCCCCAATCTGCACCAGGTTGTGATCGTAGGAGCGCTGAAGAGCATCCATGGCTTCCGACTTGTCAATCAGCCGCGCATAGCCTCCGTGCTCTGCCAGGGAACGGGCCACATTTCCAAAGGTCAGACAGACATCAAGAGGCGCCCCTATCTCGCAGGGATGACCCGCATGATACATTTTATGACGGCAGTAGCACAATCCCAGACCGATATACTCCGCTTCCTCTATGATATGCGTGGCCCTCTCATAATCCAGAATGTGCAGCGTATTTTCGTTGGTCAGCACAGGCTCCCGCACATAGACACGGCCCAGCTGGGTCTCGGTAGCGTAGAACAGCTCCTTTACAAAGTCCTCTTCCACATTCATATATTGGTAATAAAGCTCACTCAGATACTTCTGATCGATATCTCCCCTGGTACGCATCAGGGCAAATTCGATAAAGCCCGCCATAGGAGGCGGCATCACAAATTTACGCACGCCGTTGTGGAAGGAATCCACCAGAAGGGCCTTTTCACACAGATGCGTCAGAAACTTTTCCGCCTTTGCTTCGCTGGTGTTCCAGATTTTTGCGGCCTTTTTTGCCGTGAAGGGGCGCACCGGAAGCATCGATACCCATTTTGCCTCCTTTTCCGTGTAAAGCACCTGCAGGATCTTGTAAAGTGTGCCCGAAAACGCAGGGGCTCCCTGGGTAAACCAGTTAATACGGTCTTCCAGGTTCTTGTAGGCGTTTCTGCTTGTAAGATGTCCCATACTTATCCTCCATCTTTTGATTTTCTATTTTTCATGCTTCATCAGAGTCCTTTTCCGGAGCCTGTCCCATTTCCTTCTGCCCTGCTCCCTTCTGTCCCAGCTCCTCCTCCGCCTCTTCCTTAAAATCCTCTATCTGTTCCGGAGAAGCCTTCGGAAGCTCTTCCACGGAGCTTATGCCAAAGCTGCGCAGGAAGTCCTCTGTCGTACCAAACAGAATCGGACGGCCGGGCGCGTCCAGACGCCCTACCTCCTCGATCAGCCCGTACTCCACCAGCTTATTGACCGCGTGGTCGCTCTTGACGCCGCGGATTTTCTCGATTTCCAGCTTCGTCACCGGCTGCTTATAGGCCACAATAGACAGCGTCTCCAGAAGCACCTCTGTCAAAATATATTTTCTTGGCTGCTTCACGACGCGGATCAGCTCTTCGTAATGCTCCGTCTTCGTACACAGCTGCCAGGAATTCTCCAGCTCCACCAGGCGGATTCCCCGGTCCTCCTCCTCATAACGGAGCTCCATACGCCGCAGAATATCCTCCATCTCGCCCGGATCCAGCTCCAGGGCCGACGCCAGTCTTGCAGCTTCCACGGACCCCCCTGCCGCAAATAAAATCGCCTCTACAGCCGCCCGTATGGCAGCCTCTGTTCTCTTCTCTTCCAACTTCTACGCTCCTTGCTCTTCCGTTTCCCCTGCGCCTGCCGCCGGCACAGCCTTATCATTTCCCTCTCCGGCAGGAGTCTTCTCCCATTCGATATAGATCTCTCCGAAGGTCTCCTCCTGCTTTACCGTAAGCTTTCCTGTCTTCATCAGCTCCAGCACTGCAAGAAAGGTCACAATCACCTGCATTTTCCCGCGGCGCTTCTTCCCCTCCAGCAGCTTCCGGAAGCTGGTACGCGGCTCCTTCTTCAGCGTCTCCTCTACATAAGAAATCCGGTCTTCGAGACTGACCTCTTCCATCTCAATCTCTCCAAAGCCGCTCCGCACCGGATCGATCTTATCTACAGATCTGCGGAGAACATCGCGGAAAACCGCGTCCAGCTTTGCCAGCGTCAAATCCCCTATCAGCTTCTCCATATCTACGGGCTCAATATAAGACGCCACCTCCTTGGGAATATCCGCTTCCCTGTAAAAGGACTGCCCTGCCTGGTTCCGGCGCGCCTTAAGCTGCGCAGCCATAAACTTGTAGAGCTTGTATTCCAGAAGACGCTCCACCAGATCCGCTCTTGGATCTATCTCCTCGCCCTCCTCGTTGACCTCAGCCGGAAGCAGCATCTTCGCTTTGATCTCCAGCAGAGTGGCAGCCATGACAAGAAACTCGCTCATAATATTGAGATCCTTTTTTTCCATGGCCTGAATATATTCCATATACTGATCGGTAATCGTGACAATCGGGATATCATAGATATCTATCTTATTGCTTTCTATCAGATGCAGCAGAAGGTCGAGAGGACCTTCGAACGCGGGCAGCTTCACAGGAATTCCCATGCTGATTCTCCCTTTCTGTTTACTTTCCTTTCAGCCGTATCACCGACAGCTCAGGCGGATTAAAAATACGCAGATTTACCGTATGAGTTCCCAGTCCCCGGCTCACCACCAGATCCTTCCCCTCAAAGCGGAACTGGCCGGCATCGTACCTCGGAAACAGCCTGGCCTGAGGCGTAATGACGCCGCCGATCCCGGGAATCCGGATGATTCCTCCGTGCAGGTGCCCGGACACCGTCAAATCCGCGCCCCAGCGCGCGTAAGCGTGAAAATAGACCGGATTGTGCGCCAGCAGAATATTGTAGCGCTTCTCATCCGGCGTTCCGAGAGCTTTTTCTATCTCTTCTTCCTGGAGGCTGGCCCGGCAGAATTTCCGATAATAAAGTTCGTCCAGCTCGAAGCCATAGATCTCCATGGAAAGCCCCCCTGCCTCAAAAGAAGCCTTTTTATTTTCCAAAAGGATCACACCGCAGTCCCGAAGCGTCTTTGTGTATTCTATATACAAATTTCCATAGGCCTCCGGATGAAGGCGCATCCGGTATTCGTGATTCCCATTTCCATAAAAAACCGGCAGTCCCTCCGCTCTCAGGCGGCGCAGAAGCGCCGCTGCCGGAAGGAAAGCTTCTCCGGGATGCCCTGTCACAAGATCGCCCGCCACAAGAACCGCATCCGGCCTGCGTGCAAGGATCGCTTCCGCCAGGCGGACATTTTCCTCCCCGTAGCTCTTATTATGCAGATCCGCAAGCATACAGAAAACCGGTCCTTTGGTCCCGGCCGGCAGCTTTGCCGTATTTATTTCGTATTCAAAGATTCTAAAATCAGACATGTGAACAGAGTAACACAAAATCTGGGGGATTGCAAGGTAAAGGGTGAGGCTGTCGACGATATCTGAACATTTCGTGGATCCTCGTAAGCCTCATCCTTTATTCCTTTACCTCTTAATTTACAAAAGCAGATATTGAAAAGCCTTCCCCAGATAATGCCCGTAACCGGCCTTTTCCACCGCGCTTCCTGCCAGAATCGAAATGCTGCCAATTTCCTGCCCCCCAAGCGTATAGGTCAGCTTTCCAATCTCCTGTCCCTCTTCCACCGGGGCTGTAAGCTCCGGCACTGCGTACCACTTCTTTTCCACAGCCGTCAGATCCTCGCCTGTCGTGCTCAGATAGGAAAAGGTTCCATCGTATTCGCCCAGAACCTCCTCCTGCACGCCGCCGCGGACAGGAACTGTGACCAGGGGCTGCTCCTCCAAATCCTGATAAAGGCTGCATTTGGCATAGCCGTAATTCAGAAGCGCCGTAGCATCCGCGAATCTTCCCGCCGGATCCGGCGCAGCCATCACGACCGCAATCAGCTCGATGCCGTCCTTCTCCGCTGTGGCAGAGACGCAATATTTCGCCAGACTGGTAGATCCTGTCTTCAGACCGGTAGCATAGGGATACTGGCGGATCAGCTTATTTGTATTGGTCAGGCCGAATTCCTCTGTTCCCCGCTTCGTAGTATGGGTAATATTTTCCATCCAGATCGTAGAATATGTATGGATCTGAGGATATTTTGTAATAAGCTCCCGTGACATCAGAGCGATATCATAGGCCGACGTCAGATGACCGTCCGTATCCAGGCCGCAGCAGTTGACAAAGTGCGTGTCATTCATGCCCAGCTCCTTCGCCCTCTCGTTCATCATATCCACAAACAGACTCTCCGTCCCGGCAATATGTTCCGCCATCGCCACCGACGCATCGTTTGCAGAAGCTACGGCGATACACTTAATCATCGTCTCCACGTTCTGGGTCTCCCCCTCCTCCAGGAAAACCTGGGAGCCGCCCATGGACGCCGCGTAGGCAGAGGTTGTTATCGTGTCTTCCAGGCGGATCTTTCCCTGGGACAGGGCGTCAAAAATCAGAAGCAGCGTCATGATTTTTGTGACGCTGGCCGGAGGAAGCTGTTCATGGGGGTTCTTTTCCAGAACTACCGTCCCTGTAGACGCTTCCATCAGGATAGCTGACGGAGCCGTGATGCCAAGAGAATCCTGCACTTCCTCTGAAGGCGTTTCCGCTGCACTCCCTTCTGCCAATTCCTCCGCCGTGAATGCCTGTGCTGCGCCTTCCTCTGTCAGCTCCTGCGTCTCTGCCGTCTCTTCTCCCGAATCAGAGGCATACACGGAAAAGCCGAAAATCTGCAGGGACACAGAAAAAGCCAGGAACAGGGCCAGAATTTTTTTCATATAATCCCTCTTCTATCATACTGCAATTACTAAATTGTAAGCAGATGAAGCAGGATTTATGCTACCTATTCCCAGATACAGACAGCCAAACGGCGGCCGGAAGCATACGCTTTCCCGGCCGCCGGTATTCTCTCTTTTTTTATTCTCTCTCATCCAGATCCACATAGGGTACATGATGTCCCACATATTTATAGGCCGGACGGATAATCTTTCCTGCGTTTACCAGCTCCTCGATGCGGTGCGCGCACCAGCCTGAAATACGCGATATGGCGAAAATCGGCGTAAACAGCTCATCCGGAAGATCCAGCATGCTGTATACAAAGCCGCTGTAAAAGTCGACGTTGGCGCAGACAGGCTTTAAAAGCCTGCGGCCGGACATCAGGCACTCTCCGGCGATTCTCTCTACACGCTCGTAAAGCCCGAATTCTTCCTCCGTGCCCTTTTCCTCCGACAGCCTTCTCGCATATTCTTTCAGAATCACAGCACGGGGATCTGATTCCGTATATACCGCGTGGCCCATTCCATAAATCAGGCCTGCGTGATCGAACACCTCCTTGCGCAGTATCCGCTCCAGATAAGACTGAATCTGCGTCTCATCCCTCCAGTTGGTTACATGCTGCTTGATATCTGCGAACATCTCCTGTACCTTCAGATTCGCGCCGCCGTGCTTGGGGCCCTTCAGGGAGCCCAAAGAGGCAGCAATCGCTGAATAGGTGTCTGTTCCTGTGGAAGATACCACATGGGTCGTAAAGGTCGAGTTGTTTCCGCCGCCATGCTCTGCATGGAGTACCAGCGCCACATCCAGAACCTTCGCTTCCAGCTCTGTATACTGTCCGTCCTTACGCAGAAGCCGCAGGATATTCTCAGCCGTAGAAAGCTCCGGCTTCGGATTCCGGATAATAAGGCTCTTATCCAGATGATAATGGCGGTACGCATGGTAGCCATAAACCGAATACAGAGGAAACTGCGCTATCAGCTGCAGAGACTGGCGCAGCACATTGCCCACAGAGATATCCTCCGGCTTCGGATCGTAAGAATACATGGTCAGCACGCTTTTCTGCAGCGTGTTCATCATGTTGGAGCTGGGAGCCTTCATAATAACATCCCGCACAAAGGTATCCGGCAGTTCCCGGTAAACGCCAAGGATGTCGATAAATTCCCGAAGCTGTGCTTTTGTGGGAAGCTTTCCAAACAAAAGCAGGTAGGTCGTCTCCTCAAAGGCAAAGCGCCGGTTTGCCTCTCCGCGTACCAGATCCTCTACATTAACGCCCTGATAATAAAGCTCGCCGTCGATCGGAACCTTTTCTCCATCTATATATCCAAAGGAAACTACGTCTGAAATCTCCGTAAGGCCTGTCAGAACGCCTTTTCCGGAGGAATCGCGAAGTCCTCTCTTTACGTCATATTCCGCATAGAGATCCACATCAATCTTGCCGGACTTCATGCTGTATTCCACCAGCTTCTGAACCTTCTCGTCTACGTTTCTGTCGTCTTTTTTCATTCCGTTACCTCCTCATAATTTTATTCTGCCTAAGGACTAAAGGCCATAGGAATCCCGCGCAGATCCGCGCGGGAGTTTTCTCAATTATAGCGGAAAACAGGTTGTATGGCAAGTCCCTGTCTATATCCTCTGCGCCAGGCTTTGGTTACTCCCCTTTATTTCCGTCTATAAATACCTTCCTTTCCTGCTCTGTCCCTATCTCAGCTGTGCCGGTAACGCGATAGATCCGCTCATACTCTGTGCCGGTCACCAGATAAGCGTCAATTTCATAATCATAGATACCTGTAATCGTCAGAACCTGGAGGATGTTCTGCCCGTCTGCCTCATCCGCCCAAAGCATCAGAGGGAAGCCTTCTCCACTCCAGATCATCTCCTCCAGAAGCTCATGGCCCTCGCAGACGAAGGAAAGATGATTAAAGCTGTGATCGCTGCTGGTCATCCAGACATATTTCTCATACTCCTCCTCTGTCCCGTCGTTATCCAGATCACAGATATACAGATCTTCCTCCCCGGCTTCCTGTTCTGCGCTGCCCGTCCAATTCTCCCAGCTGTCCGCCTGTCTCCGGAGCTGCGCGCTCCGGGAGGCCGTCTGCTCCGCCAGCGCCTCCCAGCGGGAATCCGTACACTGCGCCACCTCCACCTGATACCCCTCTTCTGTCATCCTCACAGACGCCTGCTCCACACAGCTGCCTTCCTCATAGCAGTATAAATCCACACCATGATACTGTTTCAGGCCGTAGTCATAAGCAGTACGGCAGAGATAATACTTCCCCTCAAAGCATATCGCCGCCACCTCTTCCTTGTCATGCAGAGTCCGATACGTCATCTGGTAAGAACCGTCTGCCTGTCCCTGAAAAAAGCTGCAGCTTCGGTATCCTGCGCTCCCTCCCTCGTTCGTTTCCATCCAGAGATCTAAAATTCCATCGTTATCCAGATCCGCTTCCATGACCGCGTAGGGCATCTCCAGCACTCCTGCATACAGCCCCTTGCTGCCTGTAAGCTCCAGGCGGATTTCCATATCTTCTGCTCCAAGCTCCCTTACTTCCTCGTCACTGAGCATTCTGTCATCTGTCATGGCTTTGAGGACTTCCAGTTCACGCCTCTCCTGGAAGGCTATGCTGATTTCATCCAGCAGCGCCTGCGGAATCCGAAGACTCTCCTTTTCTTCCTCCGGCAGCCCATCCGCAGGGCTTTCCCATACGCCTTCGGATACTGTCTCCCAGGATTCTGTCAAAGGATTGTCGTATTCCTTCCTGGCCGCCTCCCAATCCTCAGCTGCTATATCCTCAGGCTCATAAAGCTGTTTTTCCCGGTTCCAGATATAAAAGCTTTCCCTGCCCTGTCTGCCGTATGGATCTTCCGGGACAAGCCTTAAATCAAGAGCGCCGTCTCCATTCACATCTACAAAATCATGAATTTCCGGCAGGAGCCTGCTTTCCAGCTTCTGAACAGGAACCGCAAATTTTCCTTCCCGGTACAGCCAAAGCCTGTTCTCTTCTCCAATGCCTTCCCCGGACGGCAGGCAGAACACAAGAGAAAAGCCCGGCTCAATCTCTGCCATCCCATATTTCACCTTTTCCTGTTTTGCTTCCTTCCATGCATTTTCCTGTGTGTCCCAGCAGACTCTTCCCTTCTGCAGCAAATCTCCGATGCTGTAGTCAGATTCGCTCGTGATCTCCCAGAGCGCATAAGCCTCCCCTCCACGCACCAGCAGATAACAGGTAAAGCTCTCCTTTGTCAGCTGAAACGTGTAAATTCCAGCTTTTTCATCCGCATAGCGCCGGACGAGCTCATCCCCTTGAAGCTCCTTCAATATGGCCGCTGCCAGAGAAAGCTCTCCCGCATATTCCGCCCGATACTGCTCCAGACAGACAAGAGGCGGCAGCACGTATTCCTCCGGCTCAGCGCCTGCAAGCTCCAGTACCACTCCATGCTCTGGATTGACACCCTTTCCTTCCCACAAGGCCGCTGTCACTCCCTCTGGAAGGCGAAGCTTCAGCCCTCCAAAATCCAGGCTTCCATTTTCGCCAGGCACGGGAACTGCGTCTATCCGAGTGAGCACTGCGCTGCTCCGTTCCTTTTCGATCTCTGTAAGCCTTGCCTGCGTCTCTTTTTTAAAAAGCTTCGAAACGCTTTGCTGCAAAACGCTCTCTTCCCCGCCGTTTCTTCCCTGGCTACAGGCGCTTAAAGCCGCGAAGCACAGAAGCGCCGCCAGACCTGTGAAAAGCTTTCCTTTCATATTCGTCCCCCAGTATAATCTCTGCTTACCCAAAAGCCCATGCCTCAGCCTGGAGCTTCCCTCCTGACTCTATCCGAAATATTTCTCCGTCACTTTCAAAAACGCCTCCATCTGCGGAGAGAGCCACTTATTTTTATGATAAAAAAGCTGGAGCCACATATAAACCAAAGGAAGCTCTGTCGCCGCCTCAAGCACGGTTCCGGCCTTTATAGCCCGTTCCGCCGAGAATGCCGGAAGAAAGGAAAGTCCGAAGCCCTTCTCCACCATGTGCACAATCGTCTCCGTATTCGCAATCTCCAGCTGTGCCCGAAGCTCCACATCTGACTCTGCCAGAATCCTCTCCAGCTCATAGCGGTAGCTTTCCCCCCGCTCTGTAAGCACAAAAGGAAAGCTGCTTATGGAATGCGCACTGAGTTTTCCTTTCCTCAGCCGGCTGTCCATCCAGGAGCCAGCCGCTTTTTCGTCAGCCGGAGCTATGAAAATGATCCTTTCTTTCTTCAGAAGCCTCCGTTCCATTCCCGGATACTGGGCCTTTGCCTCCAGATTGAAAAACAGATCCAGGCGGTTGCTTCGGACCTTTTCCAGAAGCTCATCCCTTCCGGAGGTCTGCACAACGATCTCTACTCCTGGACAAATCTCATGATATCTCATCAAAAGGCCTGGCAGAAGAGCCGTCGCAACCGATTCCACACTTCCAATCCGAAGCTGCCCTGTGATATCCTGCGGTCCTGCTCCTCCCCGCCCTTTCCGTATGCTGTCTCTGGCTTTTTCTGCCGCTCCCAGAATCTCATTGGCATAAAACACAAAGCTTTGCCCCTCTTCCGTCAGCGCCGCTCCCCTTCCTATCCTCTCAAAAAGCTGTACGCCCAGCTCATGCTCCAGCTGTTGAATCTGAATCGTCACCGCCGACTGGGAATATCCCAGCTTTTCCGCTGCCTTCGAAAAATTTCGAAGCTCAGCCACCTTCAAAAATGTTGTAATGTTTTTAAACTCCATTTTCTTCACCTATGAAATTTATTGATGTAAATATAAAAATCATAAATTTAACATATATCTGTTTTCATGTTACTATAGTCAGCAGAAGGCGTCAAGCAGGGCCCGCTGAAACACGCAGATAACATGCCAGATGAGGAGCATACAAATGACCACCAGAATACATACACAGACTGAACCGTCTTTTGAAAAAATCACTCAAACCTTTATCCATGAATTTTTGTCAGAAAACAGCGCTCTTTCCCAATGTCCGGCTGTCCGGGAGCTTACGGCAGACGGCCTGGAAAACCCGGAGCAGAATGCAGCGCGCTCTGTAGTTCCGGAGAAAGGGCGCTCCCTGGAAGAAGTAATACGGGAGCTGAAAAATGAGATCTTCACCTATGGTTATGAAACCAGCCACCCCCGGTTTTTCGGCTTTGTTCCCAGCACTGCCTCCCGCCTTTCCTGGCTCGGGGATATCATGACCTCGGCATACAACCGCCACGCCGGCAGCCTGGCCAATTTTCCCCGGGGCTGCCAGACCGAAAACGAACTGATCCGCTGGCTCTGTGACAGCGCAGGCTTCCCCGGAACAGCCGGAGGGCTTTTTGTCTCGGGGGGTTCTATGGCAAATATGACCGCCCTTGCCTCCGCAAGGGACGCTCTCCTTTCGGAACCGGACTGGAGCCGGGGCGTCGCCTATGTATCAGAGCAGACTCATTCCTCTGTAGCCAAGAGCCTTCACCTGATCGGCATCTCCACAGACAGAATCCGGTGCCTTCCCACAGACAGAAATTTCCGGATGAATACTGCGCTTCTGGAAGCTGCCATACAAAAAGATCTTGACAGAGGACTGCTTCCGTTCACCGTCATCGCAAGCGCCGGAACTACCAATACCGGCAGCGTCGATCCGCTTTCTGAGATCGCAGCCATCTGCCGCCGTTATCACCTGTGGATGCATGTAGACGGCTCTTTTGGCGCCTCCGTGCTCCTTTCCGGCCGTCACAGAGACCTTCTGAGCGGAATCGAGCTGGCTGACAGCCTGAGCTGGGACGCGCATAAATGGCTGTTCCAAACCTATGGCTGCGGCATGGTTCTGGTACGGGATCGAAAGAATCTGGCAAACAGCTTCCATGCCCACCCTGAATACCTGAAGGATCTGGAGCTGGAGGAGGAATACCTGAATCCGTGGAATCTCGGTCCGGAGCTGACCCGCCCGGCCCGCGGACTCAAGCTCTGGCTCACGCTCCAGGTCATGGGAAGCGGCGCTATAGCCGCATCCATCGACCATGGCTTTGAGATGGCCGAATACGCAGAACAGCTTCTTGCCCGGATTCCGGAGACGGAAATTCTCTCCCCGGCACAGATGGCCGTGATCAATTTCCGCTTCAGCCCCAAGGAACTGTCAGAGGAGGAAAAGGATTCCCTGAATCTGCAGATTTCAAAGCAGATCGTATCCAGCGGATATGCTGGCGTCTTCACGACGGAGCTGAATGGGAAAAAGGTGCTGCGGCTCTGCTTCATCCATCCGGAAACCACGAAGGAGGACATCCGAAACACCCTTGGGCTTTTGGAAAAATACTGCCGGAGGCTTTTGAAAAAAACCCTTCGGGATGAGATTCCAGCCTGAAACAATGCCAGAGCCTGAAACAGGCTGTCAAAGCTTCTGATAAGCTCTGAGCCTGAGACAGGGAGGCCGCCCCAAAAGCAGCCTCCCTGTTCTTACAGCCTTTCAGCCCTCTTTATGATTTTCCCGCGTTTTTACAATCTTAGTAATTCTCGGCATGAACCTCAAAGTAGCTTTGCGGATGCGCGCAGGTCGGGCAAATCTCCGGAGCGGAGGTTCCTACAACAATGTGTCCGCAGTTGCGGCACTCCCATACCTTTACCTCGCTCTTCGCGAACACTTCCGCCATCTCCACATTGTGAAGCAGCGCGCGGTAACGCTCCTCATGGTGCTTCTCAATAGCAGCTACCAGGCGGAATTTTGCCGCCAGCTCCGGGAAGCCCTCTTCCTCAGCAGTCTTGGCAAAGCCGTCATACATATCAGTCCACTCATAGTTCTCGCCTTCTGCTGCATGAAGCAGATTTTCAGCGGTATCACCGATACCGTTCATCTCCTTAAACCACATTTTCGCATGCTCCTTCTCGTTGTCAGCGGTTTTCAGGAACAGCGCTGCAATCTGCTCATAGCCTTCCTTCTTTGCTACAGACGCAAAGTATGTATACTTGTTGCGTGCCTGAGATTCTCCGGCGAAAGCAGCCTCCAGGTTCTTTTCTGTCTGTGTTCCAGCATATTTGCTCATCTTGTTTTCTTCCTTTCTCTCTTCATTTTCTTTGCTTATTTTCTTTGTTTCATTGCAGGGAATCAGCTCCAGCAGCTTTCTTGCAGCCTCTGCCGGAAATTCCGCTGTAGGAGGATTTGCGATAAGCTCCTCCAAAAGCTTATGGGTATTGGCGCTCTGGGGCAGCATGTAGCCAGACTCCCGCAGAAGATCCTCATGAACCAGGCGGGTGGATTTGGCCACAGCTGTCATCAAACGGTACAGGCCGTCTTCTTTTGCCGCTTCGGCAAGCTGCATCGCCGTCTTTTCCTGCTTCGCTTTATTCTTTGCCAGAGCAAAAGACGCCGCCAGCACCTCTTTCTCCTTCTTCTGCTGAGGCGGATACTCCACCGGCACCATGGATATAGCTGCGCTTGGACAGGCAGCCGCGCACGTCCCGCAGCCAAGGCACTTATTTACATCAATGATGCTGTTCTCTGTGTCCGTGGCTCCCACAGGACAGACATAAAGACACAGGCAGTCCTTCGTGCACAGGCGCAGATTTCTTACTGCTATCTGTTTCATGCCGAATCCCTCCCTTCCATTTTTTCAAATTTCCATGCAGGGACTTTGCATACCGGACAAAGCTCAGGAGGATTATCCCCCACATAAGTAAAGCCGCAGACTGTGCAGACCCAGATCTCCGTATCTGCAAGAAGAGCCTCTCCCTCCTGCTGATACTGGGCAAGCAGAGAGCTCAGCATATTGGTAACCCTTTCTCCCCATACGCAGACACGCTTGGTGCCGCGGTCTCCGGCAGCGTCAGCGGCAGCGTTCACAGCCGGATAGCCTTCCTCCAGATCTTGTTGAAGCAGTGCCGCCAGGCCGGCTGTATCAGCATCCGGAACCGCAGGCGTCACAGCCGCAAAGTAATCTGCCAGCTCCCGGAACAAAGCGGCTTCATGCTCCCTGTACTGCTTTTCGCAGCCGCGGGCCAGATTGGAACAGAGCGCCGACAGCTCCCCCGCCGACAGCTTTACCAGTCCTTCCCCTGCCGAAGACGGACCGCCAGCCAGTGGCGTTTCCACCTGAGAAATACCGGCAGACTTTGCTGCCTCTGCTGCCTCTGACCGAACTGGAGCTGCTGCAGCCTTAGGCTCATTCCCTCCGCTCTCGGGAACAAACACAGCCTTGGCTGCTTTGCATACGGGACATCTCCACGAATCAGGAAGCTCTGAAAAGGCCTGCTTTTCTCTTCCCTCGTCATAAATGTACCCGCACACAGAACAGACATATCTCATTCGCATTCTCCTTTCTCCTGCTGATTTTATCTATATACATGCTGCATAGCGTTTCCCGCAGCAGATAGATCCCGGCACTCCGGACAGATATAAAAGACCTTCAAATCATAGGCAAAGAAGCTGCTGCCAAGCTGCTCCTTTAACGAAGCCGTCAAATCCTCAAAACAGATATCTGTAAGCCTTCCACATTTTGTGCAGACCAGATGATCATGCTTCGCAATCCGGTCATACCGGTCAGGTGAGCCTTCTATCAAAACCTTCCGTATCAGCCCCGCTTCGCACAGCTTATTCAAATTATTATATATAGTAGCCAGCGAAACAGACGGGTAAATTTTTTTGAGCTCTGTAAAAATCTGATCCGCCGTCAGATGACCGGCAAGCTTATTGACAATCTCATAGATTTGCTTTTCATATTTTGTCATAAGCGCTCACATCCTTTAGAATAATTCTAAATTTATTATAGTTATTCTCAGGCAAAATGTCAAGTATAAAATGACATGAGATGGAATTTTTTCTGATTTTTATTTTTTAAACACTTCAGCTTCTGACAATTTCTGTTCAAAAAAAGGACCCCATTGATACGGGATCCTTTTTTCTCCAAGCCTGTCCAGGAATCAGACAGGCTTGATGGATATCGTATTTATTCTTCCACTGTGGTCGGCATATACAGATCGCCCAGCTTCTTCAGGTACTCGTAACGAGCCTTTGCGGAAGCCTCGGACTGTGCGAACAGCTTCGCTGCTCTCTCCGGATTTGCACGCTTCAGGGAGTTATAACGCACCTCGCCGTCCAGGAACTCCTGATAGTCTCCAGTGGGCTCCTTGCTGTCCAGCGTGAACGCGCTCTTGCCCTCTGCCGGAGCAGCCGGGTTGAAGCGGAAGCAGTGCCAGTATCCGGCCTTTACAGCCAGCTCTTCCTCGGTCTGAGCCTTGCTCATGCCCTTCTTGATGCCGTGGTTGATACACGGAGCGTAAGCGATGATCAGGGACGGTCCCGGATAAGCCTCTGCCTCTGCAATCGCCTTTACGCACTGATTGTAGTCAGCGCCCATAGCGATCTGAGCCACATATACATAGCCATAGCTCATTGCGATGGAAGCCAGGTCTTTCTTCTTCACGTCCTTACCGCCTGCAGCGAACTGAGCAACCGCGCCGGTCGGAGTAGCCTTAGAGGACTGTCCGCCTGTGTTGGAGTAAACCTCGGTATCGAATACCATTACGTTTACATCCTGTCCGCTTGCCAGAACATGGTCTACACCGCCGAATCCGATATCATATGCCCAGCCGTCGCCGCCGAAGATCCACTGAGACTTCTTGGACAGGAAATCCTTATCCTTCAGAATCTCTTTCGCCTCGTCGCAGCCGCATGCCTCAAGAGCAGCTACCAGCTTATCTGTAGCAGCGCCGTTGGTTGCTCCTACATTGTAGGTATCCAGCCATTCCTGAGCTGCTGCCTTTACATCATCATTTGCCTTCTCCATCAGAGCCTCAACCTTGGACTTCAGTCCGCCTCTTACAGCGCGCTGAGCCAGGCTCATGCCGTAACCGAACTCTGCGGCGTCCTCAAACAGGGAGTTGGACCATGCAGGACCATGTCCCTTCTGATTTACCGTGTACGGTGTGGACGGTGAAGAGTTACCCCAGATAGAGGAGCATCCTGTTGCGTTTGCAATATACATTCTGTCTCCGAAGAGCTGAGTGATCAGCTTCGCGTACGGAGTCTCGCCGCAGCCTGCGCATGCGCCGGAGAACTCAAGCAGCGGAGTCTTGAACTGGCTTCCCTTTACAGTAGCCTCTTTGAACTTCGCAATGACATCTGCCTTCTCCGGAAGTGTAACGGCATAGTCGAAGTACTTCTGCTCGCCCTGGTTTGCTTCCATGTTCTCCATAGCCAGAGCCTTTGCGCCCTTCTTGCCCGGGCAGACATTTGCACAGGAGCCGCATCCGGTACAGTCAAGAGCAGAGATAGCGATAGAGAACTTGTAATCTGCCATTCCGGTCATCGGAAGCAGCTTCATTCCTTCGGGAGCCGCAGCAGCCTCAGCCTCTGTCAGAGCTACCGGACGGATAACAGCGTGCGGGCAGACATAGGAGCAGCGGTTACACTGGATACAGTTCTCCGGATTCCAGATCGGGATATCCACTGCGATGCCGCGCTTCTCATAAGCGGAGGAACCGCTGGGAGTCGTGCCGTCCACATAATCCTTGAACGCAGATACCGGAAGAGTATTTCCTTCCTGAGCGTTTACCTTTGCCTGTACGTTGTTTACAAAATCTACAACGTCCTTGCGCGCGCCTTCTGCATGTGTGAAGTCAAGTCCCTCGTCAGCCGCATTCTTCCAGCTCTCCGGAACAGTAACCTCTACTACCTGCTTTGCGCCTGCGTCGATAGCGTCGTAGTTCATCTGAACGATGGCATCGCCCTTTCTTCCGTAGGTAGCCTTTGCGGCAGCCTTCATAAGCGTAATAGCCTGCTCCTCCGGAATGATGTTCGCCAGCTTGAAGAACGCAGACTGAAGAACCGTATTGATACGTCCGCCAAGTCCGATCTCCTTACCGATCTTGATACCGTCGATCACGTAGAATTTAATGTTGTGGTTCGCGATAAAGCTCTTTACCTGGCCCGGCAGATGCTTCTCCAGTCCTTCCATATCCCAGGGGCAGTTCAGCAGGAAGGTTCCGCCGTCTACCAGCTCCTGTACCATGTTGTACTTGCGTACATAGGATGGATTGTGGCATGCTACAAAGTTTGCCTTGTGGATCAGGTATGTAGACTTAATCGGGCTCTTTCCGAAACGAAGGTGGGACATGGTCACACCGCCGGACTTCTTGGAGTCATAATCGAAGTAAGCCTGAGCATACATGTCAGTGTTGTCACCGATGATCTTGATGGAGTTCTTGTTCGCGCCTACCGTACCGTCTGCGCCAAGTCCCCAGAACTTGCAGTTGATGGTTCCTTCCGGAGTCGTAACGATGGGAGCGCCTACTTCCAGAGAAAGTCCGGTCACATCATCCACGATACCGATGGTGAACTTCTCCTTGCTGTCGTTGTGGTATACAGCAACGATCTGAGCAGGAGTGGTGTCCTTGGAACCAAGGCCGTAACGTCCGGTGTATACCGGTGTGTCATGGAACTTCGTTCCCTTCAGAGCTGCTACTACATCCAGGTACAGCGGCTCTCCGAGAGCTCCCGGCTCCTTGGTTCTGTCAAGAACTGTAATCTTCTTTACCGTCTCCGGAATCGCAGCTACCAGAGCCTCTGCGCTGAACGGACGATACAGACGTACCTTTACAACGCCGACCTTCTCGCCTGCTGCCATCAGGTAGTCGATAGTCTCCTCGATGGTGTCGCAGACAGAACCCATAGCAACGATTACATGCTCTGCGTCCTCTGCTCCGTAATAGTTGAACAGCTTGTAGTTTGTACCGATCTTTGCGTTAACCTTGTCCATGTACTCCTGTACGATAGCGGGCATTGCATCGTAGTAGGGGTTGCATGCCTCTCTTGCCTGGAAGAAGATATCCGGGTTCTGAGCGGAACCTCTCTCGCAGGGATGCTCCGGATTCAGCGCGTTTCTACGGAATGCGTCGATGGCATCCATGTCTACCAGGTCCTTCAGATCTTCATAATCCCAGGTCTCGATCTTCTGAATCTCATGGGAGGTACGGAATCCGTCGAAGAAGTTGATAAACGGAATCTTTCCCTTGATCGCTGCGCAGTGAGCAACCGGAGTCAGGTCCATAACCTCCTGTACGCTGGACTCGCAGAGCATAGCAGCTCCAGTCTGGCGACATGCGTACACGTCGGAGTGATCTCCGAAAATAGAAAGTGCATGGCTTGCAAGAGCACGGGCAGATACATTGAATACACCCGGAAGCTGCTCGCCGGCAACCTTATACAGGTTCGGAATCATCAGCAGCAGACCCTGGGATGCAGTAAATGTAGTCGTCAGAGCACCTGCTGCCAGCGCGCCGTGTACGGCACCTGCTGCACCAGCCTCAGACTGCATCTCGGTTACCTGTACGGTCTGTCCGAAGATGTTCTTTCTTCCCTGTGTGGCCCACTCATCTGTGGCTTCCGCCATTACGGATGAAGGGGTAATCGGATAGATAGCTGCAACGTCGGAGTACGCATAGGATACATGCGCCGCTGCATGGTTTCCATCCATGGTCTTCATTTTTCTAGCCATTTGTTTTTTCCTCCTTATTTTTACCTTCAGTTTACAAGAGCATACACACTTCCGGCCTCCGGAAAGCCCGTTCCGAAAACGTGTGTGGCCTTGTAAACTGAAGGCAGCCCTGGCAAGGCGTTTATGATATCTTCATACATAGTTGATTGTAACATAATGACTGATGATTGTCCATTTTATTGTTGTATTTTTTGGGGAACATGCATATACCAGGTTACAGATTTTCACCCGAAGAAAGGCAGAAAGGCTGATAGGAATCTGAAACCGGAATTATTTCCGTTTTTTCGAAACTTTTCTTCTGTGTAAAACGTCCATATTATATAGCAAGGAAAATCCAGGAAAATCAACTACCGGGATACTCCTCCACAGGAAAGGAGCTGAATCAAATGAAAAAATGGAACATCATTTTAGCAGTGAGCATCACCCTTCTGTTTCTCGGCGGCTGTACTGCCCAAGGACCGGCCCCGGAAACCGCAGAAGCAGATCTCGCACAGCTGAAAGCTCTTCCGGGAATGTCTGACGAGGAAACCGCTGATATGTTTGGAGGAGGGGAAGAAAACTGGACAGAAGACAAGCAGTTTTTCATCGGACGTATTTTCCATGTAAATCTTTACGGCGGAGAATACAATATGTATACCACCTGCAGTGAGGACGGCATCGTAGAGGCTGTTTCCGTCTGGATCGTCAGCGGAGAGCGCGCCGTAACCGATGAAGAGACTGAAACATGGGTGGGCAGAGTTACAGAGCTGATGGGTACAGAGCCTGTCTTTGACGGCGAATCCTCAGAAGCAGGAAGCCAGAACTGGAAATGGAACGCTGACGGCTTCGCGGCAGCCATCTACCGCATGGAAGATACTCTGTCACTGTATTTTCAGCCAGCTGTAGGCGAGTTGAAGTAGCCTTCCGAGCATCCGGTTCCATAAATCTTAAAATTATCAACAACAAACAGGGGACGCGGAATTATCAGGTATCCCAGCGTCCCTGTTTGTCTTCATCATACTTTCTCCCCAACACTCCTTTGTCTGCCTTTTATCTTTTATTGTCTGAATTTGTCTCTTCCATTTTTTTACTTGATTTTACGTTTTAAGCCATTTATAATATCCATATAGAACGAATCCCTTTTATCGGGAGCTTCCGTATACGAGGCATGTCGCAATCGAGCGCTGCTCTGGCACATACCCCTTCTGTACAAAATCCACGCCAGGGAAAGGAGGGAAACGAATGGAATTGAAGCCTGCTTTTCGCAGAGACACCTGCTGCCTTTTTCACGCCGAAGCCCGTGAACTCGGGATGGCGGAGGCGAAAGCAGAATGTATTTTGGAAACTTTATCTGATTATGGAAGAATTCCTCTTGGAGTTCAGGAAAAAATCCTTGATCAGAAAAATTTTTTTCAGCTAAAACGCTGGTTTCTTCTGGCGCGTCAGGTTCAAACTGTCGAGCAATTCATCAATCGGATGTAGAGTCGGAAATATATGCCTTTTTTCTTTTATTCTAGCTGTTCTGATTTCTTTTTTTCTGATTTCTTCTGTTTTAAATGTAAAGGTATTTCGTGCGGAGCATACTCCCCCTGACTGCCTCAGGCATCAAAATACAGCAGGGCACCTGCGAACTGGCAGATATCATTTTCCGCCTGTTACCGGTCCCTGCTGTTTTCCTTCTCTGCTTTTTTCTTCTCTGCAGTTTTCTTCTCTGCCTTTTCCTATTTCACTGACAGCTCTTCTTCCACCCTCGCAAGTGCGCTGGCAATCACCGCATCCATATCATAGTACTTATATTCGCCCAGCCGGCCTCCGAAAATCACCTTGTCCTCCTGTGCGGCCAGCTTCTCATATTCCGCATACAGCTTCCCATTCTTCTCATCGTTGACCGGATAATAGGGTTCGCCGCCCGGCTTCCACTCAGAAGAATATTCCCGGCTAATCACAGTTTTCGGAAGCTCACTGCCATCCGCAGCCCTGCCAAACTCAAACCATTTATGCTCAATGATTCTCGTCCACGGAGTCTCCCGATCCGTGTAATTGACTGCTGCATTTCCCTGGAAATTCGGGGTGTCCAGCACCTCGGTTTCAAACCGCACCGAACGATACTCCAGATATCCCAGGCGGTATCCGAAATAGGCGTCAATAGGCCCTGTATATACCACCTTCCGGGCGAGCCATTCCAGCTCCTCCTTCTGTTCCAGATAATCCACACCCAGGCGCACCTCAATGCCATCCAGCATCCTCTGCACCATTCCGGTATAGCCGCCCACTGGTATCCCCTGATACAGCGCATTGAAATAGTTGTTATCAAAGGTAAAACGCACCGGAAGACGCTTGATGATAAAGGCCGGAAGCTCTGTGCAGGGCCGTCCCCACTGCTTCTCGGTATAGCCCTTCACCAGCTTCTCATAAATGTCCGTACCTACCAGACTGATGGCCTGCTCCTCCAGATTCTCTGGCTCTGTGATCCCCGCAGCCTTTTTCTGCTCCTCGATTTTTTCAGCTGCCTCCTGCGGTGTCACCACACCCCACATTTTATTGAAGGTGTACATATTAAAGGGAAGGGAATAAAGCTCCCCGTGATAGTTCGCCACCGGCGAGTTCGTGAAACGGTTGAATTCCGCAAACCGGTTCACATACTCCCATACCTGCCGGTTATTCGTATGAAAGATGTGAGCTCCATACTGATGCACCTGAATGCCTTCCACCTCTTCTGTATAGACATTTCCGGCGATATGCGGCCTTTTATCAATGACCAGGACTGTCTTTCCCCGTTCCTTTGCCTGCCTTGCAAATACAGCGCCATAAAGGCCTGCTCCGACGATTAGATAATCATACATGTGCAATGTAATTCCTTCCTGTATTTATAATACTGTTACCTTCAGCATAATGGAATCACAGAGAAAGATCAAGCCTGGATTTTTCTGAGCAATTTCTGCCGGATTTCCGGATTTAATTGAAGCTCTCCGGCTCCGGATATTTATCGCTGCTCACAGAATAGCCATTGTCATACTCGATCGTCATGTAGAGAGTTTCGTCCCCATTTACGAGCTTCACATAGCAGACACCGTCTTCAAATAAATCTGTGACGTCGATCTTCTGATCGTAATAATAGACCCAGACGGTTCCGTCATCCTTATATTCCACCTCCGGCATGAAGAGCTGAGCCATAATCTCTTCTTCCGTGAGCGGGCGCTCTGTGCCGTCCGCCTCTATGGCTATGCCGCCGCCCGAACGGGTCTCAGTCGAACCATCCTCAAGCTGATAAACAGCGCTGTACTCTCCGTTTTCATTAATGACAAGCTCAGCGTTCGTCTGATCGCCATGAAGCCAGAGCTGAAGGGTGCGCTGGATGCCGCCGACATTTGCCGCGTATGCCACTCCCGTGCTGCCTGCAAGTACAGCCACTACGGCTGCCGCTGCTGCAATCTTATTCATATAAGCATGTTTTCTTGAATTTTTCATAATTCTGCGTACCTCCAAAGGTTCCATTCCGAAGGAAGCCACTGTGTCAAAAGTCTTTTTATACTGTTCTTTGTCCATCATGATTCTTCCTCCTTAACTACGTCCCGCAGGAATTTCCGTCCTCTGGACAACCTCATTTTTACGCTGCCTTCCGTGATTCGGAGAATTTCGGAAATTTCTTTTACTGAAAGCTCTTCGTAATAATACAGATGAATCACCTCCCGATATTTTTCAGGAAGCTTCATGACTGTTTCAAGCAGATCATGCTCTTCCTGGTTCTCAAAAGGAATTTCCTCCATACATTCTTCTATGGAAATCCGGTTCCTTTTCCAGAACGATCGGGAAATATCCCTGGCCCGGTTAATTGCCACCCGCAGCAGCCAGGCTTTCAGGTGCTCCTTGTCACGAAATTGTTTTTTAGATGTATAATACTGAATGAATGTATCCTGCACCACGTCATTTGCGTCATCCACGTTTCTGCAGACACTGAACGCCGCCGTGTACAGACTTTTCTGATGACATGCAATCAGTTCCTCCAGCGATTGTCTCATAAACGGTTCCTCGGTTTTCTTTACTGCTTTAAAAGGCCTTTCACTTATAACACGTTTCAGAAAGAGAAAAGGTAACAAAAACATGCCGTTACTGAAGAAATTTTTCCAGATCTCTGCACCAGTTGAACCGCTGCCGTTTCACACAGTCCTGGAAACAGATCCCCGAAAAACAATCAAGAAAATGGAGGCGCCCTGAAGCCATATCCACGCTTCAAAGGTGCCTCCTGCTCTTTATTCAGGAATTGCCTGCTGCTCCCC
Source organism: Lachnoclostridium sp. An131 (assembly GCF_002160825.1). Taxonomy (GTDB): domain Bacteria; phylum Bacillota; class Clostridia; order Lachnospirales; family Lachnospiraceae; genus Laedolimicola. The sequence continues at coordinate 3,032 of NZ_NFLI01000020.1, read as the reverse complement.
AAATGCTGCTTTTCTTTTATAACTTATTTTATCTGTTCTGCAGCCACCTCGGCCACCTTCGCAATCGCCGCGTCGATGCCGTCCGGATTCTTGCCGCCGGCCTGGGCCATGCCCGGCCGGCCGCCGCCGCCACCGCCTACAAGGCCTGCAACAGCCTTGATCAGGTTTCCGGCGTGAGCGCCCTTCTTCTGGGCTCCGTCTGTAGCCGTCGCCATCAGGCTTACCTTGCCGTCTACGGCGCTTGCCAGCACGACAACGCCTTCGCCCAGCTTCTCCTTCAACTGGTCACCCAGATCCCGCAGACCGTTCATATCCACGCCGTCTACTCTGGCTGCCAGAACCTTGACGCCGCCAATCTCCTGCACCTGATTCATCACGTCGCCCAGAGCATCCTTCGCCATCTTGCTCTTTAAAGACTCGTTCTCGCTGTGCAGCTCCTTAATCTCTGCCTGCAGATGCTCAATTTTCTCATTCAGTCCTGCCGGCGTCGTCTTCGCAGTTTTCGCCGCCTGATGAAGCTGCTGCTCAATCTCCTTATAATATGCAAACACGCCGTCGCCTGTCAGAGCCTCGATACGGCGTACACCTGCCGCGATTCCCGCCTCAGATACAATCTTGAAGACCATGATCTGGGCTGTGTTGGACACATGGGTTCCGCCGCAGAGCTCCTTGGAGAAGTCTCCCATGGAAACCACACGTACCTTCTCTTCATATTTCTCATCAAAGAGAGCCATGGCTCCTGTCTTCTTCGCTTCTTCGATGCTCATGATATCTGTCACAACAGGAAGCGCTGCCTGAATCTCCTGATTTACGATATTCTCTACCTTCTCAATCTCCTCTGCCGTCATGGCCTCAAAGTGTGAGAAGTCAAAACGCAGTCTGTCCGGCGTAACCAGAGAGCCCTTCTGCTCCACATGGTCGCCAAGCACTGTCTTCAGCGCCTTCTGGAGAAGGTGTGTCGCACTGTGATTCTTGCAGGTATCTGCGTGCTTCTTGGAAGCCACCTCCAGATTCACCTTGTCACCCACCTTGAACATGCCCTTCGTCACACGTCCCACATGGCCTACCTTGCCACCCAGCAGCTTGATGGTATCCTGTACCTCAAACTCACCGTCCGCGCTGCGGATCACGCCGGTATCACCCTGCTGTCCGCCCATGGTGGCATAGAACGGGGTTTCCTTTACAAAGATGGTACCTGTCTGGCCGTCTGTCAGAGCCTCTACTACTTCAGTATCTGTGGTCAAAACTGTAATCTCAGACTCATGAGTCAGCTTATCATAGCCCACAAACTCTGTGGTGACATTCGGATCAATCTCATCGTAGACCGTAGCGTCCGCACCCATATAGTTCGTCACAGCGCGGGCCTCTCTTGCCTTCACACGCTGCTCTTCCATGGCAGCCTTAAAGCCTTCCTCGTCCACGGACATTCCCTTTTCTTCCAGAATCTCCTTTGTCAGATCCACCGGGAATCCATAGGTATCATACAGCTTGAAGGTATCTTCTCCGGAAAGAGTCTTTTCTCCCTTCGCCTGCATCTGGGCTTCCATTTCTGCCAGAATATTCAGGCCCTGATCGATGGTCTTATTAAACTTCTCTTCCTCCTGATCAAGCACCTTGAAGATAAAGGCTCTCTTCTCATCCAGCTCCGGATAACCGTCCTTGGAGCCCTCGATTACGCTCTCGCTCAAGCGCGCCAGGAACTTGCCCTCGATGCCGAGCAGACGTCCATGACGGGCTGCACGGCGGATCAGACGGCGCAGCACATAGCCGCGTCCCTCATTCGTCGGCATGATTCCGTCGGAAATCATAAAGGTCGCGGAACGGATATGGTCGGTAATCAGACGAATGGAAACGTCCTTCGTCTCATCTGTCTTATATTCTGTATGAGCGAACTCACAGACCTTATCACGGAGCGCTCTCACGGTATCCACATCAAAGATGGAATCTACGTCCTGCACTACGCTGGCCAGGCGCTCCAGGCCCATGCCTGTATCGATGTTCTTCTGCTCCAGCTCTGTGTAGTGGTTGTGTCCGTCATTGTCGAACTGGGTAAATACATCGTTCCAGATCTCCATGTAACGGTCGCAGTCGCAGCCTACCGTACAGCCCGGCTTGCCGCAGCCATACTTCTCTCCTCTGTCATAGTAAACCTCGGAACAGGGGCCGCAGGGACCTGCGCCATGCTCCCAGAAGTTGTCCTCCTTGCCGAAGCGGAAGATCCGCTCTGCAGGAATTCCAATCTCCTTATTCCAGATATCAAACGCCTCGTCGTCGTCCAGATAGACAGACGGATACAGGCGGTCCGGATCCAGTCCCACTACCTCGGTCAGGAACTCCCAGGTCCAGGTAATTGCCTCCTTCTTAAAATAATCTCCGAAGGAGAAATTGCCCAGCATCTCAAAGAAGGTGCCGTGGCGGGCTGTCTTTCCTACATTTTCGATATCGCCGGTACGGATACATTTCTGGCAGGTAGTCACACGCCTGCGGGGCGGAATCTCTGCTCCTGTAAAATAAGGCTTCAGCGGAGCCATACCGGAATTGATCAGCAGAAGGCTCTTGTCATTGTGAGGCACGAGAGAAAAGCTCTTCATCACCAGATGTCCCTTGCTCTCAAAAAATTCCAAAAACATTCTGCGAAGTTCATTTACGCCATACTGTTTCATCTGTTCCCTCCTGGGCCCGCTGCTTATCCGCGGACCTTCTTGTATTTCTCAGCGTTTTTGGACGGAATATACGGAAAACCAGTCCGATTTTTCTCCCATCCTGCATACTCGCGGGCCGTTCTCCCAAAACGCCGCACATAATCCTATATATTATAGGTTGTATCCCGTTGTTTGTCAATGCGCGGCTTTTTGCATCTCTGCTGTCTATCAAGGCTCCATCAAGGATTACATAGCCCTTTGCAGGCAGGCTGTCATAAACGCGGGAGTTTGACAGTTGAATAATCGAAAAATACCTTGCAGGCCGCATAAAACCTGCTTTTTTTGTGTCAATTTTTTTGCTTTTTAGTATGTTATTTTATGTTATTGTGT
>NZ_NFLI01000002.1 GCF_002160825.1 Lachnoclostridium sp. An131 | reverse complement strand
GCATAACCTTAACTTTTCAATATTCAATTTTTAAAGCAGCCACCGAAAGATGGCTTGTTTGTCATGCGATTAAAGGAATGGATACCCTCTACTTTTCATTTTCAATCTTATATTCCTTCCTTTCGCTTACTTATATTAAAAATATCAAAAAATAAATTTATCTTTTAAAAACGACAAAGCTTGTCTTAAGTACTTATCAAGCGCATCTTCATCTGCACCATGACTTAGATCTCTCCATACACGAATATCTCTTCCTACTTCCCCACCACACTTTAAAAAGGGTTCCATAACTACTCCTTTTTCATAATTAATGTCTTGGAGTGCGTAGCCCACAGCATCCCAATCTATCGTACCATTCATTCCTGGAAGCTTCCTATTAGCCTCTCCTACATGAAAATGACCAAGACGTTCCCCTGCAAGGCGAATCGCATCGCACATATTATCTTCTTCAATATTCATGTGATAGGTATCAAGTAAAATATTAACATTCTTTTTTCCAACCTCATTACAATACATAATTGCTTCTTCACAGCTGTTCATAATATAAGTCTCATTTCTATTCAACACTTCCAGCGAACAGTCTATTCCAAACACTTCCGCAGCCTCTCCCAGTTTTCTCAGCATCGGAATACTTCTTTCCCATGCAGTCATTTTATTTGTTTCCGAAAAATCTGAAGGCCAAAAAGAATAGATTGCTCCTACAAGTACTGGAGAATGGATTTCACCCATTTTCTTTACTATGTCTATAAAGTAGCCCAAGCCCCGTTTTCTTACCTCAGGATCAGGAGATGACAAGTCATATTGCTTTGCAGGCCCACTGTTAATAGAAAAAATCAACCCATACTCTTCTCCAACAGCATTAAGTTCTAGTAGTTCCTTATTACTCATGTGATAAATATGATCTGCATTGAGCTCCATCATCTGAAATCCCATGTCTGCTAGTTTTTTTGCAACCTTCTTATAATGTTCCAAGTCTGATTTCCAGGTAGTTCCCCAGTAAGCATATCCCATTCCAAACTTCATTTCTATTCTCCTTAAAATTACTTGAAACAACAATACCTCTTACATCAATTCTCTTATTGTTTGTATCGCTTTTAACGGATTTTGTGCCTTTGTAATTCCACTTCCCACAACGATCCAATCTGGTAATGCACTTTTTACTTCACCCATTAATGTCTCGTTTATTCCGCCTGATATTCCTATCTGAGAATTCTTTGCATACTTTTTTACTTTTTTCATATCTTCAACTGGCGTCTTAAAATGTCCCAAGGTATCATGAGCTGTATGTAAAAGAATATAATCAAACCCCATTCTATCCAGCTCCTGTACCCTTCCAGACAAATCTGCGACTCCTATCGCATCTGCCATAGCTTGCTTTTTGTTTTCTCTAGCTGCGTTTATCACCCCTTTCAGGGTTATATCATTCGTCATTCCAACAGCAGTCACTATATCTGCCCCCGCTTTATATGCCTCCCGGCCAATCTCATATCCCCCATCTACAATTTTTAAATCTGCCAAGACCATCAAATCCGGGTATGCTTCTTTCATTTTCGTAATTGCTCGAAAACCCTCTGCATATACTAAAGGGCTTCCAATTTCTATAATATCAACATAAGGGTGTAATATTTTCATCATTTGCAGTGCAGTATTTATACTAAAAAAATCTAATGCTATCTGCAGTTTCATTTTTCTCCTCCAAATCTTAAAATAAGGGCCATACTGCTTCCATTAAATTTAATACCCGTTTAAAACGCTCATATTTTTCAGCATATATTTGTGCATACTCTTTTCTAGGGTAAATGATGTTTCCAGGCTGTACCATTTTTTCAATTGCCTCTTCAATATCCGAATAAATTCCAGCAGCAACGGAAGCGGCAATTGCAGTTCCCTTCGCACTCATTTCATTATTTTCAAAAACCTCCACCGGCATTTGTAAAACATCTGCAAATAGCTGCATCCAAACTCTTGAATTTGCTGCCCCTCCTGCTACTTTTATGGTGGAGGGCTCCTCTCGATTATTTACCAAATGCTCATAATGCATCTTATGTACAAAAGCTACTCCTTCATAGACTGCCCTGAACAATTCTCTGTCTGTATGCTCCGCGCATAAGCCAATCCATGCCCCTCTGCTGATACCTGAACCTTCTCCTCCTCCATGTTTAAATCCATGAAAGGTTGGCAGAAAAATCAGTTTACTGTTTTGCGGCTCTATACTGTCAACCATCTCATTTATTTCATGATACTCTGCTCCGTCCATTTTTCCTTTTACCAATATTTTTTTTACCCACTCCAAAATTCCTGCTGATGCCGCGCTTGAGTCTTCAATCAAATATGTATCTGGTAAAGAGTACAACGAATTAAACATTACAGAACCATTTGTTACCGGTGAATAAGAAACATATCCGTTCACTCCACAAGTTCCTGTAATCATAAACAGACTCTTTTCATCTGTAATGCCCATAGCAAGGACACCCGCATCTACATCAAACATTCCAGCTGCGACCGGAGTCTCCGGTCGGCAGCCACATTCTACAGCTGCTTCGTTAGTCATATACCCGCAAATTTGTGTATCCCAGACGAGAGGAGGAAGCTTATCTTCTATTTCCGTTATTCCAAAAGCCTCAAGCAGTTCCCTGTCATATTCTTTTGTAAGTAAATTAACCAGACATGTTCCTGACTGGCATCCCTTTCCAGCTACAGCTTTTCCAGTCATTTTATAAACCAGGTAATCCTTCATAGAAAATACCCATTTTATTTTTTCATAATTTTCTGGCTCTTCATCTTTCAGCCACCGCAGTAAAGGTGCTGTCTGCCCTGCAATAGGATGTTGCAATATTTTATCAAATACTTTATCCGATGTACCATCATTTTCCCATTTTACGCAATACGAATCTGCACGCAAATCTGATGATGTAATGGCATTTCTAATGGGTTTTCCATCTGAATCAACCATATATAAACCTTTTCCCTGCCCCGAAACTCCTATGCAGCAAATATCCTCTGGTCTAATTTCTGATTTCTCTATAAGATTTTTTATACACGCTGAATTTGCTTTCCATAAGGCCTCCTCATCAAACTCTCTTCGCCCTCCTGCTATGTTTAAGGCATTATTGGGGATTTTCTCTGTCACAATCTGATGCCCTCTGACATCAAATAAAACCGCTTTTATATTAGTTCCTCCATTATCAACACTAAGTATATATTTTTGCATATGTCTTTCTCCATAATAAAAAAGCTGTACAGATATTCACAGTACAGCCTTTCACACTCTCTGTTTATCTGCAAATATCCAATATTAGAATGCTTCTTAATGCTCAATTACACGGTTATCATACATTTTAATTCGGATAAAAGCTTTAAACAAAAGACATTTATGCAATTCCAAGATATTCTGTTATAATAAGCAAGGCACTGCCAACCACATATCCATTGGCTCGAAATTTACTCAATATACACACGGGAGAAGAACGTTCAAAAGGAATCAATTTTGATATTTTCCCTGTCAGGCGCTCAAAATCTTCCTCAATATACGGGGCAATTTCACCTCCTAAAATAATTGGCATATCTAAAATTAAGGACAAGTTGCTGATTCCCAAAGCCAGATAGTCCAAATATTCTTCCCAGACCTTCTGCAGACCATCATCTGTTTTCTTTTTTTCAAAGAAAACTTTTAGATTCTTTGTTGCAGCTGCTTTTAAAAGCACTCGGGTTGAACAATACGTTTCAAAACATCCTGCTCTCCCACACTGGCATGGTTTTCCATTAACCTGGATAACCATATGACCAATTTCACCTGCATTACAGTTTTCACCGAGCACAATGCTGTTTGAACGAATCAGCGCTCCTCCCACACCTTTAGATACCGACAAATATACTGCATCGTAAATATCTGTTTTCAACCAAACTTCTGCAAACCCTGCAGCATTAGCATCATTACAGAACACAAACGGACAATCAAAAATCTGCTCCAGATATTCATAATTAAAATCACGTATCTCTATGTGAAAATCACGTACAGATTCAACCCGTTTTTTTTCTCTGTCGACCGGCCCCGGCATAGAGATACCAATGCCGAGAAGCTTCGATTCTGGTATTTGATTAGACGACAATAATTGCTGAATTTCAAAATTCATCTCTTTCCAGTAATCGCTTTCTACGGAAAAAGGAATTTTCATATAACATTCCTCAATAATATTGCACGCCATATTCATCAATGCAATTCTTGTCCCTGTTTCTGTAATTTCTACTCCAACTACAGCAAATACATCTTTGTTGAACCAGACTAATGTAGGAATTCTTCCTCCAGAAGAACGGACACCTTTTTGAAAATAAACTATATTCTCTTCTTCAAGCTCTTGAACCAATCCATTTACTGTCGGAAGACTCAGGCACAAGTTACGTGCTATTTCCTGTTTTGTCATTCCGTCGTGAAGATACAGTAACTTAATTAATTTTTTTCTGTTTTCTATTCTTACATTTACGTTACTTACCCCGACCTCTTGTCCCTTCATGTTTCTCCTATGCTGACCGTTTTCCCCCATAAATTGTATATTTAACTGGCATCAATTTCCAATACCTTACCGTATATTATACAAAATCCTCCTTGCAAAAACAAGTATCTTTTCCTTACTTTTACCCCTTGTTATCTACTCGACATTTCTATGTCTGGCCTCCAAATCATTATATGTCAGCCCCAATTCTTCAGTCAAAAGCATAATCATAATATCACATAGCATATATAGATGCTGCTCATATTGGTTTCCCATCATCTGCACTGTAGGTATTACATCTGTTCTGTGAGCCAGGTATGCCGTAGCTTTGACAAAGACAGTATAATCTGCATATTTTTTAACATGTGCTCCATCTGGATTACCTGTAAACATCAAAACATTTCCTCCAGCCTGTTTCACTTTTGTTAAGTAATAGTCAAACGAACCTACTTCTCCTGAGCCCTCAGATGTTATATACAAATCCCCAGGGGTTATTCCTATAGTTGTATCATCGAAAACCCAGTATACTTTTTTCCCTAAATGCGCCAGACGCATAGCAAAGCCCCGTAAAGAAATTCCTTCTCTTCCCGCTGCAAAAACGAAAATTTTTTCTGTCTTTTTTATTATATCTAAGGCCTTCTGAAGTTCATCCATGCTAAGCAGCTTAAAGACTTCGCTGTGTTCTTTTGTTATTGTACTGCTTAATTCTTGATACCTCTTTTCCAAATCCATAAGCACATGTCACCCTCTTTTCATATTTATTGCTTTTTTTGCTGCTTCCGCAATCGTGACTGCATTCAGTCCATACATGTTCATCAGCTTCAAGGCATCCCCTGAGCGTCCAAATTTATCACGAGTCCCCACACGGATTACAGGAACTGGATATTCTTCGCCAAGGAATTCTGACACAGCACCTCCCAGTCCCCCTGAAATATGGTGCTCCTCCGCAGTCACAACAGCTCCCGTCTCTTTTGCCGCCTTAAGTATTAGCTGATTATCCAGAGGCTTAACTGTATGTACATTGATAACTCTTGCACTTATTCCCTTTATTTCCAAAGCTTTTGCCGCCTTAAGAGACTCCTGTACCATACAACCTGTAGCCACAATTGTAACATCTGTTCCGTCTCGCATCAGTACTCCTTTTCCAATTTCAAACTTGTACGAGGGGAAATCTGTTACTGTATCTACGGACATTCTGCCCAATCTTAAATATGCAGGACCTTTATGTCTCTCTATCGCTCTTACAGCTTCCCTTGTCTCATTTCCGTCCGCCGGGCATATAACCATCATATTTGGTATTACTCTCATCAATGCCAAATCCTCCAAACACTGATGAGTAGCCCCATCTTCTCCTACTGAAAGCCCCGCATGTGTTCCTATTATTTTTACATTTAAATTGGGGTATGCAATGCTGTTGCGAATCTGCTCATATCCTCTTCCTGCACAAAACATCGCAAAAGCATGAACAAACGGAATATATCCTGCCGTTGCCATTCCTGCAGCCATTCCAATCATATTGGCTTCAGCAATTCCCACATTATAAAAACGTTCTGGATACGCTTTCCCAAATACACATGACATCGTGCAGGTAGAAACATCCGCATCAAAAGCAATAATCGAAGTGTTTTTTCCAATTTCCTTTAAAGCTTCTCCATATGCATGCCTGGTTGCAATTTGTTCTGCCATATTCTACTCCTCCAATTCCGCAGCTTTTGCATATAGCTCCTCAAATGCCTTGGCAAATTGTTCATCATTAGGTGTCTTTCCATGCCACTCACATGTTCCTTCCATAAACGAAACACCTTTTCCCTTTATCGTATCAGCCAGAATCATGGAGGGTCTTCCCTTTTCCTTTTTTGCGTTATCTATTGCTTCCGCAATTTCTTCTACATTATGCCCGTTGATTGTCTGTACAAAAAAACCAAAGCTTTCGAATTTTTCCTTTAAATCTCCTGTGTCAAGAATTTCTTTAACCGTTCCATCCAGCTGTACCTTGTTCGAATCTACTATTCCAATTAAATGATCGATATGGTTTGCAGCCGCAAACATACAGGCCTCCCAAATCTGCCCTTCTGCTATTTCTCCATCTCCCAAGACTGCATACACCATATAATCCTTATGTGCTTGTCTTGCTGCCAAAGCCATTCCAACTGCAGCAGAAAACCCTTGTCCTAAAGAGCCTGTCGACATATCTACACCTGGAACATACTGCATTTCTGCATGACCAGACAAATGTCCATCTATTTTTCTAAATGTGTCAAGACGTTCTTTCGGAAAAAAACCTCTAAGGGATAATGTGGGATACAGTGCAACTGTTGCATGTCCTTTTGATAAAACAAATCTGTCCCTGTCCTCCCAGTCTGGCTCCTCAGGTTTTATATTCATCTTTTCAAAATATAACACCGCCATAATTTCTGATAGCGAAAAAGCACCGCCAATATGTCCGGAATGAGCCGATTGAACCATTTTTAATCCGGTAATTCGCAGTTGTGCTGCTATTTTTTCCAATTCGCGTATTCTTTCTTTATTCATATTGTATCCCTCTAAGTAGTCATTCCTATTTCCTGATCAAAGATTAAATTCATGATTTTTACCTGTTCTGCTTCTTTGTGGTCCAAAATTCCTTTTAATTTTCCCCTGTGCATAACCATGACCCGATCACTCATTCGAAGAATTTCAGGCAGCTCTGAAGATAAAAGGATTACTGATATCCCCTGTTTAGCTATGTCATTAATCAAAGCATAGATTTCTTCTTTTGCCCCAACATCTATCCCATGAGTAGGTTCATCCAGCATCAAAATGTCCGGCTTTTGCAGCAGCCAGCGGGCAATAATCACCTTTTGTTGATTACCTCCACTTAGGTTTACTATCGTTTGCATAATACTTGGAGTCTTAATAGAAATTTTTTCTATATACTCCTCTGCAAGATCTGTTGTGGATTTCATATTCATAAAAGGACCTTTGGAATGAGTCCTCGCATAGACTAAAACCATGTTATCACGTACAGCCATCTTCAAAAACAAACCTGCTTCTTTTCTATTTTCAGGTACCAGTCCAATCCCTTTGCTGATGGCATCTGTACAGCTTCGAATTGTTACTTTTTCTCCTTTCAGGAAAATTTCTCCCTTGACCTGTCCATAATATCCAAATACAGCATTTAAAAGTTCAGAACGCCCTGCTCCCACAAGTCCTGTTAGTCCCAAGACTTCACCTTTTCTCAATTGAAAGCTTACATCATCTACATATCCAGGAACACTCAGGTTTTTTACCTCCAATATTACAGGGCTAGAAGAGTCGCTGTCCATAAATTCCCGAGCAGAATTAAAATCACTTTTTCTGCCCACCATATGATGAATCATTTCAGACATACTTGTAGTCTTCGGATCTAAACGAATTATGTATTCGCCATCCCTCAACACAGAAATTGTATCTGCTACTGCCAATACCTCTTCCAATTTGTGCGTAATGAATAAGATGGACACGCCTTCTTCTCTTAAGCCTCTCATAACATTTAAAAGAAAATCAATTTCATTTGTCGTTAAAGAAGCCGTGGGCTCATCCATGATCAAAAGCTTTGCGTTTGTAGAAATAGCTTTGGCAATCTCTACCAGCTGTTTCTGAGAAATTCCCAAAGAGCTTACCAATCCATTCGCATCAATATATCCAGCACCCAGCCTTTCCAGAGCTGTCTTAGTCTGCTCATGCATACTCTTCTTGTCTACAAACCCAAAACGGTTTTTGAGCATACGTCCCTGAAATACATTTTCAGCCACCGTCATATGCTGGGCTAAGGACAATTCCTGATGAATCATGGATATTCCCTTTTGCCTAGCCATTTTTGTAGAGGTAAAACGAACCGGCTCATCATCGAATTCTAATTCTCCACTCGACTGCTGGTAAACTCCGGAAAGAATATTCATTAACGTCGACTTTCCTGCTCCATTTTCTCCTACAATGGCATGAATTTCTCCCCGTTTTATATCAAAAGATACATTGTTTAATGCTTTTACACCCGGAAATTCCTTTGTAATATTCTTAATTCTACATATATACTCACTCATGGCCGTTCCTCCGGAATGTCTGTGAAGCAGGGGCTATACGCCCCATGCTTCACCATTTTTCTATTTTCTCAATATTCCACTTACTACTCTTCTCCCTGTACAGTTAGCATCTCAAAATTTCTGTTTATTCAGCAACATAAACCTCATCAATATTTTCCGGCGTTGCAATCTGTCCCTCAATCAGATTTACTTTCTCAGGTGTAATTCCGCCTACTAAATAATTAAAGGCATCGATTACTGGCGCATACCCCTGAGTAAACGGTTCCTGATCCAGCACACCACTAATAACTCCACTCTCTACAAACGGCATTGTATCAGGCATCCAATCATGGCACACCATAACAATTTCTCCTGAAAGTCCCGCATCCTCAATTGCCTGTGCAGCACCGCCGGGACCTCCTGCGGTTACATAGATACAGGATATATCAGGATTTGCAGTGATAAGATTCGTCGTCAACTCATATGCTGTTTCATATAGATCGTTATTCTCATACTCCCCTACTAATTCCATCCCTTCATATTCATCCATGACACTACGGAAGCCCAATCTTCTTGCCTCATGACCCGAAAGTGAAAAGTTTCCTGTAATAATTGCATATTTTCCTTCTCCACCCAACTCTTCAACAGCCAATTCACCTAACGCTTTTCCACCTTCAAAACCACTCTGTCCCCAGAAGCTTAAAGCTTCACTGTCGGATTCTGATTCTCCTGCTGGATTGTTGAATATAAACACTGGAACACCATTAGCCGTGCATTCAGAAATAATGTCCTGTAGCTGTTCGCCAAATCCGTTGCAACAGATTGCGTCATATCCTGCTACCATGCAGCTTCGAATATTAGACTCATATTCCGTAATGTTGTGTTCCTTAATGGAAATAAAATCAACTACACAGTTTCTATCTGCAAGGACCTGAGTAGCATATTCCACGCCCTCGTACACGTATAGATCAAACGTATTGGTATTCATCCCCACAACTGCAATTCTTACCGTTTCATCTGCTACCTGATCTACCGGGAGCACAGCAAGCCTCTTGCCCTCAGGCACCTCAATTTCTGCTGCAGGCACAAAATCTGCCGTTTCTGCTGCTTCTGCCGTCTCTGTTGTTTCCGTTGTCTCTGCTGTCGCATCTGTAGAACTGTCAACCCCTGTTGTTTGCGTATCTCCTCCCCCACTGGAGCATCCGGCCATTATTGTAGACACTCCAAGAACTGCTGCCAGCATCATAGCAATCCATTTTTTCTTTGTTTTCATACCTTTTTCTCCTTTTCTTTTTATTTTATTGGGATTTCCCAATACATTCTTTTCCCCTTTTACACGGTTGCCTTCTTCCTACGCAAGCTATCTACCGCAACAGCAATGACAACAACCACACCCAGTGCAACTATCTGCGCATACCCTGAAACAGCAAGCAGAACAAACGCATTTCTTAATACTCCCATTATCATAGCTCCCACTAGAACACCAAAGATATTCCCTTCACCTCCAGACATACTGATTCCTCCAATAACAACGGCAGCTATCACATCAAGCTCTGCTCCCTGCCCCAGTGAAGCATCGGCAGTGCCCAGAAGCCCCACCTGAATAACCGCACAGACTCCTGCCAGCAATCCTGTTATCGCATAAGTCATTATTTTTACATAATCTGTTTTTATTCCCGACAGCTTGGCTGCTTTTTCACTGTTACCTAAAGCATAAATATTCCTTCCAAAAATCGTATGTTCAGCAATAACATATCCTATTATGACAAGCACAATCGTTACTATAACCGATATTGGTACAATTCCTATATATCCGCCTCCAAACTGATGAAGCCATGTCCCTCTATATCTGATCGGGAAACCTTTTGTAATCATTAAAGCTCCCCCATATGCAATATTCAGCATTCCCAGTGTAGCAATAAACGGAGGAAGTCCTACCCAGGCAACCAAAATTCCATTAATTATTCCAGGGATAATACCTGCAACCAGCATTGCAATCAAAACCATTCCTGGGCTCCATCCCCATTCAGCAACCACCCCGCCAACGCATGCAGACCATCCCACCAGAGAGCCTACTGATAAGTCAATTCCACCAGTAATAATAATATAAGCCTCTCCGATGCCCAGAATTGCATATACTGCGATCTGACGTAATATATTTAAAATATTCTGCGGCGTAGCAAAAACATCACTAGCTAAAGTTAAAGCAAGACAAAATATTATAAGTACAAACGTCATTGTTATTTCAGGTCTTGAAAGGAATTGTTTTAAACTTATGCTTTGTTTATTTTTACTTGAAGCTTTCATAATGCTTTTCCTCCTTATTGCCTGTGCTTTTCAAGACACCCCAATGTCATATCACATTTCCTCTTTAGCCGGAAAATAACGTGCCGGTAAATCAATCTCTCCAGAATTTCCAATTTCAATATTAATTCTCAAGCTTTCATGTGTATCCGGATAGTACCAACAATCTTTGTCTACTTTACCAGAATGCAGGATCGGCATTCCCTGGTTTTCGAAAAAGGAAATTGCTTCTCCTATCTCTTCGTCTTTAAATCGGAATTTTATATGATGTAATCCTTCACCATGATCGGCCAGCCACAAATACGCTGGATTATTTTTCGTAACAGGCTGACATATTTCAAGCTCTACATTTCCTACCCAGCAACACGCACAGTCAAAAGCAAAATCTTCTGTTTCCTCTTTACCCTGAAACACATATTCCCGACAAATATCTTTATTTAGTCGTCTAATGTTCCAGGGACCTATGCCCAGCTTTTCCCAGTAATTTTTCAACACCGCATCCAAATCGTTGACCACAAGGCATACCTGAGCAATCTCCCAATTCATTTTTTTCATACACCCAACCTCCTGTTTGCTTATTATTAATATACTTTTATTAAAGTTCTTTATTTTATAGATTATATTCTACAACAGAAAAATCTGTCTGTCAATTATTTTTTAATAACTTTTATAAAAGTACTTGATTTTTTATACTTATTATTTTACACTATTGATAACAAATACAGCATTATGCGAATAAAAGGAGGGTTTTCTTATGGAACAAAATACTTACAATCAAATGCCATGGGTGCAGGCAGCAATTGATGTACCTGATTTAGAATCAGCTGTTGCAATTGCAAAAATGGCTGTTGAAGCCGGATGCGATTGGATTGAAGCCGGTACGCCATTACTATATGGAGAAGGATATAAAGCTATTGCTGCTTTAAAAGAAGTTGCAGGTTCCCGTCCTGTTGTGGCAGATTTTAAGGCCCAGGATGGATGTTATTCCTATTTCATGGAAGCAAAAAAAGCAGGTGCTGATTATGCAGTTGTATCTGTAGTTAATAATGATTATGGAACCTTGGAAGCATTAAGAGCAAGAAAAGACTGTGGTATTAAAGTGTTAGCCGACCTGTTTGGAGTAAGTGTCGCTGATGCTCCTAAACGAGCCCAAGAAGTTGCTTCGTTAGGAGTAGATGGAATATGCATACACTTTGGTTTTGACGAATCTCAGTATAACAAAACACGCCGTCAGTCTGACGGCGTTAGAGAAGTAAAAAAGGCTGTACAAATTCCTGTAAGCTGTGCTGCTGACACATTGGAAGAGGCAATCGAAGCAATGAAACAAGGTGCTGATTGGGTTTTCTTTGGAGCTGACTACTTAAATGAAGCTTCTCCCGAAAAACTCGCTCCATTAAAGCACTATGTTGATACTATGCATAATTGCCGTAGATAGTACTATTACCATACTGCAATAATAGGCTGCTAAAAGCCGCTAATTAACCATATCAAAAATAATATCCCTGTTGGAGTTAACATTCAATTTTGTAAACATCCAACAGGGATTATTTTCATCTTATGCCTTTCTTCCGCAGCACTGCTTATACTTCTTTCCGCTTCCGCAGGGGCAGGGATCATTCGGATATACCTTGGCGGCCTCGCGCTTCTTCGGCGCGCTCGCCAGCGACGTATCCTTATTGGTTCCGGTTACCTTGGCTACCTGCTCACGCTCAGCCTTCTCCTCCACGCGCACGTGAAGCAGAATCCGGACAGTCTCCTCCTGGATGCTGGCTGTCATAGCCGAGAACATCTCATAGCCGCTCAGCTTGTACTCTACCAGCGGATCGCGCTGGGCGAAGGCCTGCAGGCCGATGCCCTGGCGGAGCTGATCCATGTCGTCGATGTGATCCATCCACTTCCGGTCAATGACCTTCAGCAGGAACACGCGCTCCAGCTCGCGGAGCATCTCGGGATTCGGGAATTCGGCCTCCTTCAGCTCGTAGAGCTTCACAGCCTCCTCCTTCAGCATATGCTTCAGTTCATTCTTGTTTTTCTTATCTGCAATGCGCTCCGGTGTAATGGGCTCCAGCGGAATTGTCCGGAGCAGCGTCTCATTCAGTCCCCGCAGATCCCAGTCTGCCTTGTCCTGGTCGTCGCCGATCAGGCTGTCTACCACATTTTCCACCGTATCCGTCAGCATCTTATAGATGGCGTCGCGCATGCTCTCACCGTTCAGTACACGGCGGCGCTCCGCGTAGATAATCTCGCGCTGCTCGTTCATAACCTGGTCGTACTCCAGCAGGTTTTTACGGATACCGAAGTTGTTGCTCTCGATCTTCTTCTGGGCCTTCTCAATGGCGTCAGACAGCATCTTGTGCTCGATCTGCTCGTTTTCCGGCACGCCCAGAGTATTGAATACACCCATCAGACGCTCCGATCCGAACAGGCGCATCAGATCGTCCTCCAGAGAGATATAGAAACGGGACTCACCCGGATCTCCCTGACGTCCGGAACGGCCGCGCAGCTGATTGTCGATACGCCTTGCCTCATGACGCTCGGTACCGATGATTTTCAGTCCGCCTGCGGCGCGGGCGTCATCATCCAGCTTGATATCTGTACCACGGCCAGCCATATTCGTGGCAATAGTCACGGCTCCATGCTGTCCGGCAAGGGCCACGATCTCCGCCTCGCGCTCGTGGAACTTCGCATTCAGCACCTCATGCGGAATGCCTTCCCTGCGCAGAAGACCACTCAGGTATTCGGAGGTCTCAATCGTGATCGTACCTACCAAAACCGGCTGCCCCTTTGCATGGGCTTCCTTGATAGCCTCTATTACCGCATGGAATTTTTCCTTCTTCGTCTTATATACAGCGTCATCCAGGTCCTTACGGATAACCGGACGGTTCGTGGGAATCTCGATAACGTCCATACCGTAGATCTCACGGAACTCCTTCTCCTCTGTCAGAGCCGTACCGGTCATACCGGCCTTCTTCTCGTATTTATTGAAGAAATTCTGGAAGGTAATATTTGCAAGCGTCTTGCTCTCACGCTTCACTTTTACGTGCTCTTTTGCCTCGATGGCCTGATGCAGACCATCAGAATACCGGCGGCCGGGCATGATACGTCCCGTAAACTCGTCTACAATCAGAACCTGATCGTCCTTTACCACATAATCCTGATCCCGGTGCATCAGATAGTTCGCACGCAGAGCCAGAATGATATTGTGCTGAATCTCCAGGTTTTCCGGATCCGCCAGATTTTCAATGTGGAAATAGTCCTCTACACGCTTCACGCCGTCTGCCGTCAGGTTTACAATCTTATCCTTCTCATTGACAATGAAATCTCCGGTCTCCGTGATTTCCTCGCCCATGATAGCATTCATCTTGCTGAACTCACCACTGGCTTCGCCGCGCTTCATGGACTTTGCCAGCACGTCGCAAAGCTCGTAGAGCTTCGTAGACTTTCCGCTCTGACCGGAAATAATAAGAGGCGTTCTGGCCTCGTCGATCAAAACAGAGTCTACCTCATCGATGATCGCGTAATGCAGCTCTCTCTGAACCAGCTGCTCCTTGTAGATGACCATGTTGTCACGCAGATAATCAAATCCAAGCTCATTATTCGTCACATAGGTGATGTCACAGGCATAGGCTGCCCGGCGCTCATCGCCTGTGCTGCCATTGAGCACCACGCCCACGGTCAGTCCCAGAGCCTCATGCACCTTTCCCATCCACTCTGCATCACGGTGGGCCAGGTAGTCATTTACTGTAACAATATGAACGCCCTTTCCTTCCAGCGCATTCAGATATGCGGGAAGCGTAGATACCAGCGTCTTTCCTTCACCCGTTTTCATCTCGGCAATACGGCCCTGATGCAGAATGATTCCGCCGATCAGCTGTACCCGGTAATGCTCCATGCCAAGCACACGTCTGGCTGCCTCGCGGACTGCCGCAAACGCATCCACCAGCAGATCGTCCAGTGTCTCGCCATTTTCCAGGCGCTTCTTAAACTCCTTCGTCTTTCCCTTCAGCTCCTCGTCCGACAGCTTCATCATCTCCGGACGCAGCGCCTCGATTCGATCCACGATAGGATAGATTCTCTTTAATTCATGCTCACTGTGTGTTCCAAATACCTTTGTTAAAAAACCCATCTGATTACTCCAATCCTTGCGGCCCAGGCCGCCTTCTCTTGACCTTCGGTCAATTCACCTTGCACCCCAGGGGGCCTTCTCTTGACCTTCGGTCAATTCACCTTGCCCCCGCATTTTGCTTCAGGCAATACTCTGTTTTGTATTTTAACACTATATGGAGGATTATTCAAGAAAAGAAATTCTCAGGCCTGGAAGCCTGGCCTGAAGAGCGGCGTTTTGCGGCCGGCTGTCCAGCCTTTGAAAAGCGCCGCAGACAGCGGGGATGCCGGACGGCTGACTCTCCTGGCCGTCCCGGCATCCCCGCTGTATTTTTTCTTTTAAGACCTCTCAGGCTTCCTGCCTGACGGTTTATTTTTTATCCTGCCTTTATTTCTCCGGCTCCAGAAGCCCGTAGGTATTGCCCTTTCTCTTGTAAACGACGTTAACCTGATCGGTCTCTGCATTCACAAATACATAAAAGCTGTGTCCCAGCATCTCCATCTGCACGCAGGCGTCTTCCGGATACATAGGCTTCAGATCATACTGCTTGGTACGGATGATGCGTACCTCTTCATCCTCTGCCTCTTTATCGATAAATTCCTGGCGGAAGCTCCCGCCTCCCTGCTCGCGCTGCACAATCTTGTTCTTATATTTGCGAAGCTGGCGTTCGATCACCTCTTCTACCAAATCTATGGATACATACATATCATTGCTCACCTGCTCGGAGCGAATCACCGTCCCCTTCACAGGAATCGTTACTTCAATTTTCTGTCTTTCCTTCTCGACACTCAAGGTTACCTGTACTTCCGTGTCCGGAGTAAAATAGCGCTCCAGCTTCCCCAGTTTGTCCGTAATCGCTGTCCGAAGCCCCTCTGTCACATCAATGTTCTTTCCGCTGATAATATAACGCATAGACTCAACTCCTTTACGCTTTTTTGCGTTGCCATCCAGCTGCCGGAAACAGCGGCGCAGCCGGTCATACATGCAGGCGGCGCAGCCTCTTTTCAGCCGATTGGAACTTAGTTCAAGTATACCACATTCTGGTAGGGGATACAACCGCCAAAAAGGTCCAGGGCGCTCCCGATTGTCACGTCCACGCGGCCCCTTCCAAGCTCCTTAAGAAGCTCGAGATCTCCCATGCTTCCCACGCCTCCGGCGTAGGTAACGGGAATTCCTTCCCAGCTTCCCAGCATCCGGACCAGCTCCTGTTCGATTCCGGAAGCCTTTCCTTCCACATCCACTGCATGGAGCAGAAATTCGCTGCAGCTTCCCGCCAGTTCCGTCAAAAGCTCTGGCGTCACCTTGACCTCCGTAAACCTCTGCCACCGGTCTGTGACCACATAATAGTCCTCATTTTTTTTCCTGCAGCTTAAGTCCAGTACCAGATGCTCTTTTCCTACAGTATTCCTCATTTTCTCCAGATTATCATACTGAATCTGCCCGTCCCGGAACACATAAGAGGTCACAATAACGTGAGAAGCCCCTGCCTTCAGCCAGCCTTCTGCATTTTCCGGATTGACGCCGCCTCCCAGCTGAAGCCCGCCGGGATAAGCTCCAAGCGCCTCCTCCGCCTGCTGCCGGGTCGCCTCATAATACAGGGAATCTGCCCCGTTCAGCAGGATCACATGCCCACCTTTCAGGCCGTCCCTCCGGTACAGAGACGCATACCAGGCCGCCGTCTGCTCCGATACAAAATTTTCTTCCGCAGAATCGCTCTGATCTCTCAGGCTTCCCCCGACGATCTGCTTGACTCTGCCATTGTGAATATCAATACACGGACGAAACCGCATTACAAAATCACTCCCACCGCATCCGCCACCGTGCGCACGCCGCACAGCCGGACTCCTTCTATCCTGCCAATCTGCTCCCGGCATACCTCAGGAAGAATCACCGTAGTAAAGCCCAGCTTCTTTGCCTCCTGCACCCGGCCCGCAGCCTGGCTGACGGCCCTCACCTCGCCGCTTAAGCCTACCTCGCCGAACGCCAGCACCTTCTCATCAATCACCTTATCGCGGGCGCTGGATACAATCGCCAGCACAACCCCCAGATCGACAGCCGGTTCATTGATCCGGATGCCTCCTGCGATATTGATATAGACGTCACTGTTTGAAAGAGGAAGCTTCAGCCTCTTCTCCAGCACCGCCAAAAGAAGATTTACCCGGTTATAATCCATACCTGCAGCTGTCCGCCTGGGCATAGCCAGGGGGCTTTTCGCCACCAGCGCCTGAATCTCCAGCAGAATGGGACGCGTCCCTTCCATAGAACAAGCTACAATGGAGCCGGAAGCAGCCTCCGGCCGCCCGTTCAGCATAAATTCCGAAGGGTTTTCCACCTCCACAAGACCGTTTTCCCGCATCTCAAACACGCCAATCTCATTGGTAGAGCCAAAGCGGTTTTTCACAGCTCTTAAGATGCGGTAGGAAGCGTGCCTGTCGCCCTCGAAATAGAGAACCGTATCTACCATATGCTCCAGCACTCTCGGGCCGGCCACAGTTCCCTCCTTGGTCACGTGGCCTACGATAAACACGGAGATTCCCAGCCCCTTAGCCAGCTGCATCAGCACGGAAGTAGCTTCCCTCACCTGGGATACGCTGCCCGGCGCGGAGCTGATATTTTCGCTGTACATGGTCTGAATCGAGTCGATGATCACGATTTCCGGCCTGCCGCTCCGAATCGTATCCTGAATGATATCCAGATTCGTCTCACAGAACAGGCGCAGCCTGTCAGAAAAGGTTCCGATCCGATCTGCCCGGAGACGGATCTGCTTTAAGGATTCCTCCCCTGAGATGTAAAGTACCTCGTGCCCGTCCGAGGACAGCGTCCTGCAGACCTGAAGAAGCAGCGTAGATTTTCCGATCCCGGGATCTCCTCCCACCAGAACCAGGGAGCCGGGCACAATCCCGCCGCCTAAGACCCGGTCCAGCTCTTCCGACCCGCTTCGGATCCGCTGCTCTTCCTTCATCTCAATAGAAGAAAGGCAGACCGGCGCTGCGGCTGCCCTTCTTTCTTCTCTCGCCCTTCCGGCGCTCTTTTTTTCAACAGTTTCTTCTACAAAGGTATTCCATTCCCGGCATCCCGGACACTGCCCCAGCCATTTGGGCGACTCATACCCACAGCTCTGGCAGAAGAATACCGTCGTCCTGCCTTTTGCCATACTGCTTCCTACGCTTTCAATACCTTTACGCTTACGGCCTCTTTGCTTCCAAGCTCTACACTCAAAACCAGCTTTCCGCCCAGTCCCGTCTTGATCGCGCCTGTGCTCACACCGTCTACGACTGTCAGATACTCCGTATCATCCTCCATGCCGAGGGTAATCTGTGCGTCCTCCGGCCCCTCCACCTGGAACTCCACACTGTCTGCATCCGCACGGAAATGCTCTACTGCTGTCCCCGGCACAGACTCATACACAAACATGTCATTCCGCTCCAGCTTCGTGATCTCGCGGAAAGTCTTTACCTTGTAAAGATCTCCCTGATATTCAAAATCCTGCTTCTTTGTCTTAGATGCCAGCTCATAGTCGCCAAAGCTGATGCTGCCGTCTTCTTCTGCACGGATTAATTCTTTTACTGCTGCCATTTTCTTTCGTCCTCCCGATGGATCTTTTGATGCTTTGATTATAAACGATCCCTGTTCTTATTTCCAGATCTTTTTTCACCAGTTCCGCCGTCCCCGGCAAGCCCGGACTTCAAAGCGCCGGCCTTTCCTGCAGACTAAACAAACACAATCTTTCCCTTTCGCACGGTAACCGTCACTTCCGCGCCTTTGCGGACCTCTCCGGAAAGAAGAGCGTCTGCCAGCGGGTCCTCCACCTGGGTCTGAATCGCTCTTTTCAGGGGCCGGGCGCCGTATTTTACATCATAGGCGGTATCCACAATATGCGTCTTCACGCTGTCACGGATTTTCAGCGAGATTCCCATCTGCTCCTTGCACCGGGCCGCAAGCTCCCGGAACAGGATCGAGACGATCTGCTTCATCTGCTCCTTATTCAGTGCATGGAACACGATAATCTCATCGATTCGGTTCAGGAACTCCGGCTTGAACATCCGGCGCACCTCTTCCATCACGCTGCCCTTCATGGCCTCATAGTTCTGTTTCTCATCATCCTTCGAGGCAAAACCAAGCCGTTTGGGCGAAATGATGGAGCCTGCTCCCGCGTTCGAGGTCATGATAATCACCGTATTTTTGAAATCCACCGTTCTGCCCTGGGAATCCGTGATACGTCCGTCATCGAGCACCTGAAGCAGAATGTTGAACACATCCGGGTGCGCCTTCTCAATTTCGTCAAACAGGATCACCGTATAGGGATTGCGCCGCACCTTTTCGGAAAGCTGGCCTCCATCGTCGTGTCCCACATATCCGGGAGGAGCTCCGATCAGCTTGGAAACGCTGTGCTTCTCCATATACTCCGACATATCGACGCGGATCATAGCCTCTTCCCGGCCAAACAGCACCTCTGCCAGAGCTTTGGACAGCTCTGTCTTTCCGACTCCGGTCGGGCCGAGGAATAAAAAGGATCCCACGGGCCGGTTCGGATCCTTCAGGCCTACGCGGCCCCGGCGGACTGCCCTTGCGACTGCAGTCACGGCTTCATCCTGAGCAATCACGCGCTTATGCAGAATTTTTTCCAGCTTCTGCAGCCGCTGCGTCTCCGTCTCCTCCAGCTTGCTGACCGGAATTTTGGTCCAGTCAGAAACGATCTGCGCAATCTCGTTTTCCCCTACCGACAAGACCTTCCTGCCGCGGCTGTGCCCGGCCTTGGACCGCTCCTTAGAAATTTTCTCTTCAAGCTGGGCGCGTTCCTTACGCAGACCGGCAGCGCGCTCAAAGTCCTGCCTGCGGACAGCCTGCTCCATCTCTTCCAGGAGCTTTGCACTGCTCTGCTCCAACTCGGACGCCGCGTGAACCGTCCGGGTCCCTCCCAGGCGTACCCGTGCACAGGCCTCATCCATCAGGTCGATCGCCTTATCCGGAAGGAACCGGTCGCTGATATAACGCTTGGACAGCTTTACTGCCGCCTCCAGCGCCTCATCCTGAATCTCCACCTGATGATGGCGCTCATAATTTCTGCGGACGCCCCTCAGGATTTCTACCGTCTCCTCCTCACTGGGCTCCTCTACCATGATTGGCTGAAAACGGCGCTCCAAGGCGGCATCCTTCTCAATATGCTTCCGGTATTCCTCTACTGTCGTGGCGCCGATGACCTGAAGCTCGCCTCTGGAGAGAGCCGGTTTCAGAATGTTGGCCGCGTCCATGGCCCCTTCTGCTCCTCCCGCTCCGATCAATGTGTGAAGCTCATCAATAAACAGAAGCACATCCCCTGCCTGCATCACCTCATCCATGACATTTTTGATTCGCTCCTCAAATTCACCCCGGTATTTCGTCCCCGCTACCATGCCGGACAGATCCAGGGCCAAAAGCCGCTTTCCTTTTACAGAATCGGGAACTGCTCCTTCCACAATGCGCTCTGCCAGGCCCTCCACTATCGCCGTTTTTCCTACTCCGGGCTCGCCGATCAGACAGGGATTATTCTTGGTTCTGCGGCTCAAGGTCTGAACCAGGCGGCGGATCTCATCCTCCCGGCCGATGCAGGGCTCCAGCTTCCGCTCCCTGGCCAGCTGTGTCAGATCCCGGCTGTACTGCTCCAGCGTCTGGGTGCCGCGGCTCTGGCCGCGGGATGCACGGGCAAACTCCTCCCGGTATTCCTGCCCCGTTCTGCCCATGGAATCCAGCATAGCAGAATACAGCTCCTTGACATTGACGTTCATCGTATTCAAAAGCCGGCTTGCCGCACATTCTATATCCTTCAGCATCGCAATCAGAATATGCTCTGTGCCTGCCAGTCTCTCATGAAAGCGCGCCGCCTCCTGCTGCGCTTCCCTCAGCACCTTCTCTGCCCTGGGCGTGAATCCGGACGGTTCTGCCAGCGCCACACCGCCTTCCGGGGAAATCAGGTCCCGAATCAGCTCCTTTACCGTATTTTCCTCTACCTTTCTCTCCTCCAAAAGCTGCGCGGCAGCACAGTCCCTGTCCCTCAGCATTGCAATCAGAATATGCTCTGTGCCGGTATAATTCTGCCCAAGCTCCTTTGAGATCCTTTCGGCCTGCTTCAGTATCCTCGCAGCCCTCTCCGTATAATTTTCAAACATAAATTCCTCCTGTTGCAAGGGCGAGGTTTGTCACCCCGCCCTTTTTCTTCTCCTGATTTCTGCCCCTGCATACAGCCGGGCTTTTGACTCAAGACCTTTTCCACTTTTGTATTCTACAGATCCAGATCATCAAAATCAAGAATCTCTATATCAAAATCCTCGTCGTCCTCTTCTGTCTTTTGAAGCTTCTTTTCTTCTGCTTTCTGAGCCTTCTTCTCTCCTGCAGCCCTATCAGCTTTCTTTTCTACTTCCTCCACAGCGCTCATATCAATCTGGGGAAGGTTTGCCGTAAGCGTCAAATCTACCTTTTCTTCACCCTCCTCTGCCTCGTCTTCCTCCTCGCCAGAATCAAAGCCAGAGCCTTCGGAACGCTTCCGGTTCACCGCTGCCAGGAAGTCATCGAAATCATCCTCGTCGTCCTCTTCCTCCGAATCCTTTCTGCGTTTGGAAAACAGGCCGCCCTTCTTTCTCTTCTTTTCCTCCCCGTAGCCGTCATCATCATCGTACTCCGTGTCGTTGTCATCGTCATCCACGTCGTCGTCATCATCGTAATATTCGTACTCCACATTACGGCTCTTTACTGCAAAGACAATAACGAGAACCAGAAGGATCACACTGAGTACGCCAAGCCCGATGATAATGTACAGACGCAGGCTCAAGTCATCTGCACTGGACTCCTTCAGGCTTGTCAGCTCATTCTGAAGGGCGGAAACCAGACCCTGGGAGGAAAACTGTCCAAGATCCTGCTGAAAGGTATTCTGCGCAGGATCATACCAGTACCATCCTGTACTTCCGTCCGGCGCCGCAGCCCAAACCAGATAAAGGGCTGTGTCCGCATCCGCCTGCCAGGCCGTATAGCTCGTATCTCCAGACTGAACCGTAGTCTGTGTCAGATAATTTGCCGCAGGAGCCTCGGACGGCTCCTGAATCGTATAGCCCGCCGCCGGAGTCTCCGTCTCTGCCGTCTCTTCCGGCTCTTCTGCCGTTTCTTCCGGCTCCTCTGTCTCCGCGACAGTCAGCAGATCGGAACGAAGCCAGCCTGTCACTTCTTCGCCGTCCTGGGTATAGCTGATCTGATACCAGGTAGAACCGCCGCTTTCTGTCTCATCGATAATATCTACCGTATCTCCTGAAGAAAGAGAGCCTGCAATTCCTGCGTCCGTCGACGCCTCCTGGCGTACACGGGCGCTTTCCACAGACACTGTACCTGTCCGGGCTGCCCGTCCATTCAAGCCAGCTGCCAGAAACAGCGCACAGGCCGCGCATAAAACCAGCCCTCCAACATATTTTCCAACTCCCCGTCTCCGGTAAAGTTTCTTCATCCTTTTATCCTCCATCATCACATATCCTGCGTTATCCCTGTTTTTATGGCGTATCTCATCCAAAGCCGCCTTACACTGCCCTTATTATAATAGCAAAGTCCCTTGTTTGTCAAATTAGAGATTACTGGCATATTCTATAATACACTGCGGCAGCTCTTTTTTCACATCCCCGCCATACGGAGGCCTGCGCGGCGCAGGTATGGGAATAGCCTGAAGCAGGCTCAGATGCGCAAAAATTGCCGCACAGAACGGTTTGTGTTCAGTCTCGGCACAGAGTTTACGGGAGGTGGGATTCCTTGATTTCCAAATACAGTGCCTTAAATGAATTAAAGCCCGGGCAGAGCGCCCGCGTCCGAAAGCTTTCCTGTCCCGAACAGCTCCGGAGGCGGTTCCTGGATCTGGGACTTGGAGTGAATACAAAAATTTCCTGCGTGGGCCGCAGTCCGTCCGGCGATCCCGGCGCTTTCCTGATCCGCGGAGCAGTCATCGCTATCCGAGACCGGGACAGCCGCTATGTCCTCGTGGAACCGCAGGGAGAGGCTTTCCGGCAGGGAACCGCTTCCAAAAAGCACGCGCCAAGGTCCATCGCGCTGGCAGGAAATCCAAACGTGGGAAAAAGCACACTGTTTAATGCCCTGACCGGAATGCACCAGCACACCGGCAACTGGCCGGGCAAAACTGTGGAACAGGCTGCCGGAGCCTTTCAGACGGCCCTTCATACCTGCCGGCTCACTGACACGCCCGGAACCTATTCTCTCATGGCACAGTCTCCCGATGAAAAAATTACCCGGGACTTTCTGTGCTTCGGCGGGGCGGAAGCTGTCATTGCCGTCTGCGACGCCTCCTGCCTGGAACGGAACCTGAATCTGGTGCTCCAGATTCTCGAGCTGATTCCCCGAACCCTCGTGTGCGTCAACCTTATGGATGAGGCTGAGAAACGCGAAATTCAGATCGATCTGCATGCCTTATCCCGTGGGCTTGGCGTTCCTGTAATCGGAGTCTCCGCACGCAACAGGCAGTCTCTTTATGCTCTTACCGAAGCTCTGGATAAGCTGCTGGACGGCCCCCGCCCTGTGCCTGCTCCCGTGCCGTATCCGGCTTCACTGGAAGCTTCCATACAGCTTCTGGAGCCTGTCATTCAAAGATCGGTAAACGGCCTTTTCCCAGCCCGCTGGCTCGCACTCCGCCTGCTGGAAGAGGACGCTTCCCTGGAGGCCGGTCTCCAGGATTATCTGGGGTATGATTTAAAGGAGGAGCCTTCTGTCCGGCAGGCTCTTAAAGAGGCGCACGCAGTACTGAATACGTCCAGCCTTTCGGACACCATTGCCGAAAGCCTCCTTTCCCAGGCAGAAAAGCTTGCCTGCCAAACTGTGCAGGCTGATCCGGACAAAGCCCGGAAAACAGATCGGTTCCTGGATCAGATCCTTACCAGCCGCCTGTTCGGATATCCGGCCATGCTCCTTTTGCTGGCTCTGATTCTCTGGCTTACGATTGCCGGAGCCAATTATCCGTCCCGGCTGCTCTCCGAGCTTCTGTTCCGTTTTCAGGACGTACTGACGTCTGCATTTGTACGCCTTGGAGCACCTGACTGGCTTCATGGGCTTCTGGTGGAAGGAGCGTACCGTGTCCTTGCCTGGGTGGTTTCTGTCATGCTCCCTCCGATGGCGATTTTCTTCCCGCTGTTTACCTTTCTGGAGGATATGGGATATCTTCCCCGGATCGCCTACAATCTGGATCATGCATTTCAGCGCTGCAGATCCTGCGGAAAGCAGGCGCTGACCCTGTGCATGAGCTTTGGCTGCAATGCCGTCGGAGTGACTGGCTGCCGGATTATAGATTCTCCCAGAGAACGCATGATTGCGATGCTTACTGCCAGCTTTGTGCCCTGCAACGGGCGTTTTCCGGCCCTTATCACCCTCATCACCCTGCTGATGCTGTTCCTTGCGGGGACGGACTCCAGCGGCGCTCTTGTTTTTTCTGCAGTTCCGGCTCTGCTCCTTGCCCTGCTGATTGCCGCAGCTGTAGGAACCGCTCTTCTGGTCTCAAGCCTGCTGTCCATAACACTGCTGCGGGGACTGCCCTCCTCCTTTACGCTGGAGCTTCCCCCTTACCGGCGTCCGCAGACAGGAAAGATCCTGGTGCGCTCCCTCCTCGACAGGACACTTTTCGTGCTGGGAAGAGCCATATCAGCTGCTGCGCCAGCCGGAGCCCTGATCTGGGTGCTGGCCAATGTCCGGATCGGGGACGCCAGCCTTCTCTCCCTGTGCGCCGGAGCCCTGGAGCCGTTTGCGGCTCTGTTTGGCCTGGACGGCGTGATTCTGCTGGCTTTTATCCTGGGGCTCCCAGCGAACGAAACCGTGATCCCCGTCATGCTGGCTGCCTACCTCCAGCAGGGCGTGCTGGCAGAAGCAGCCGCGCTGCCAAATCTGCGGGAGCTTCTGGTATCACAGGGCTGGACCCCTGTCACTGCTCTGTGCACTCTGGTTTTCATGCTGTTTCACTGGCCCTGCGCCACAACACTGATGACTGTCCGGAAGGAAACCGGCTCTCTGCGCTGGACGCTTCTGGCTGCAGTCCTTCCGGCAGCCGTAGGGCTGGCGCTCTGCTTTCTGATCGCTCAGGGAAGCGCGCTCCTGACGTCGGTATTCTGATGCCCTGTATTCTGATATCTGTATCCTGTTGATATTCCGGAGCAACGCTTTAAATCCTCATGCAAAGAGGCTGCCACATTGTATAGTGTGACAGCCTCTTTTACATCAGCTATTCGATTTTTAGTAATTAATTCCTGTTATCGCAAGCTTTCCTTCGACGACGCCAAAGATAATATTTGGCCTGCCGCTTTCACCTGCTACCACAAAGCCTGCCATACTGGGCTCCTGTCCGCTCATATCCGCTGAAGCCACGGATTCCAGCAGCTCATCCGTAAGTACCTGATCCGCTCCAAGTGCAAGAAAGTCATCTCTTGTCTCCACCATGCCGTCCGTATCCGGAATTCCCACATAGACCGGGAAGGAAGTCAGGTCTGCCAGTGCTTCCATATCCTTTGCCGCAACCGCTTCTTTTATCTTATCTGCGAATGCTGACACTGCCTCGCTGTCTACTGCGAAGTTGTCTTCATAGGTCTGCTCCTCACCGGCATTTTCCGCCTGAGAATCGCCTGCGTCTGTCTGAGAATCCGACTCTGCCGTACTCTCATCCTCCGGAGCGCTCTCTGCTGCATCCTCTGTCTGCTCCGTCTCTTCTGTGGAGACCTCCTCCGTCTGTTCTGTTTCCTGTGCGGCCGTATCCTCTGCGGAATCCTGACCGCAGCCTGCCATCACCATCACTGCTGTAAGTCCTGCTGCCAAAAGCAACCTTCTGAATTTCATTTTCCAAATCCTCCTGCATCAAAATTTTAAACAAGCCCGCCGGCTGCCGGCTGAAAGCTTATTGTCAATATATCTTTCATTCTGTACATACTGGCCGCCATTTCACCCTTTACCCATTTCCAGCTTCTGGCGCCTGATTCTACAGACTGATATTCGCTGAACGGTTGTGAATCCATCGTTTCTGAGAGCCGCTCCAGCCACAGCTGTACTTCCTCTTCTGTAACCTCCCGCTCTCCGTCTGCAACCCATACAGATACGGATTCTACAGTCCTGCCGATGTCTTCGCCGCAGGCTGTAAATACAGAACAGCTCTCTCCATAAAGCTCTGTATGATAGATTCTTCCAATATAGAAGCGCTTATCCTCTGTCCAGTTTTCCTCTCCGCCTCCCAGCAGATCAGCCGTTTCCTGGTCCGTCATTCCCGGGAGCTGCATCAGTTCTTTCAAATTTCCGCTGTCATCCTCCACATGCTCCACCTCTGTCAGAAGAACCTCAGCTAAAATCCTGCTGTCCGGATGTGCACATCCGGACAGCAGGCAGGCTACGGAACAGACCAGAAGGAGCCCTTTCCATCTTGCCCCCGCCATACCGCTCACCTCGCGATTTCAAATTCAGGCTCTCCCGCAGCTCCCGGCGCGATTTCATACTCACCGAAGACGATGACCGGATTGCCCGCTTCGTTGATATAGAACTTCGTATCCTCTGTTACGCCGGTAAAGTCCTCTTCCCAGTAATCCAGGCCCTCTTCCTCTTCCTTCTCCGGAATCTGGCTTAAAATACTCTCATCTGCAATTGCCGCATAATCCTCTCCCAGCAGATCCTCCAGAGTCACCTGACGTCCTTTTTCCAGATCGAAATTATAGTAGCGCGTCTCACTGTATGCACTGGTCCAGTTCTCTGCCCCTATTACAGCTACGGACAGATACTTGTCGGTCTGCGCTTTCACCTCATACCAGACCTTAATCTCAATATTGTGGGCTGCCCACTCCTCCTCTGTTCCACCGGTATCCAGGAATGCCTGCCGGTATTCCTTGGCTCTCTGCACCGCTTCGTCTGCGTACTGCTCACACATCGCAAGTATTTCTTCATTTACGGATTCTGCCAGATTTCCGGTTCCCTCCGCAATCATCTCTATGCTGGGAATCTCTACGGAAATTTTCAGATCATCTTCTGTCTCCGTCTCGTAAGAGCGGAAGGTCAAAACCTTCGCGATCGTCCCGATTACGGGAATCTCACTAACACTCTGTGCAAAAGCAGTACTGGTATTCAGTGCCGTCACAAAGACTGCCATGGCGGCTGCGGCTGCAGCCAGGCCTCTTGCCCAGTATCTTGGTTTTCTTCTTTTCATCCTGCCCCTCCTGACATTTGCTTTCTCCACTTCCTGCATGACACGCTCCGACAATTCCTCCGGAATAGGAGTCTCGTCGTACCTCTTTTTTGCATTCTTGATTCGGTTCATACGTCCACCTCCTGAACAGACACCCTAAGCGCTTTCAGTCCCCGGTACAGCTTTGATTTCACTGTACTCAGATTCATTTCCATAATCTGAGAGATCTCCTGGAGAGACAGCTCCTCGTAAAATCTCAGCTTGATAATTTCCTGCACGTCCTCCTCCAGACGGTTGATATGCAGGTACAGATCCTCTTCCGGAGGCTCAAATCCTTTTTCCTCATAGGCCTCTTCCCTCTGCGCTTCCTCTCCCGACAGAACCGTTCTGCCGCGTTCCCGCAGAATGGAAAGGCTTTCATTTACCACAATCCGGTAAAACCATGTCTTGATAGCCGCCCTGTTTTTCAGCTCCCCGTAGTGCTCCAGAGCCTTACATACTGCGCTCTGCACCGCGTCAAGAGCGTCCTCCTGATTTTGGACATAGCTGAAGGCCAGCCTGTAAAATTTATTTTGATTTTCTATAATATAAACGACAACCTTATCATACAAATCCTGTGTCACAGTTATCACCTGCCTTGTGTGTCTACAGCGCTGTTTTCTTCTTTCATTATATAGATGATCAGGCGCCAGGAAAAGTTGCAAAATCAGAAAAAAAAAACCCGCGGACGCCAGCTGTGCCGTCAAAACAGCCGTTTCCGCGGGGTTCTCCCTCATAGATCATATAAGCTTCTTTTTTTAAGCCTCGTCAATGGCCTTTCCGATATCGCTTCTGCAGTAGGCCTTCTCAAAGGTCACCTGCTTTACTGCCTCATAGGCATTGGCCCGGGCTGCCTTCAGATCGGGGCCTGTGGCTGTCACGCCAAGGACACGGCCTCCGTTTGTGACGAATTTTCCGTTCTCCTTCTTTGTTCCCGCATGGAACACGTAGACGCCGTCCTTGTCCTTCAGGCTCTCCAGTCCCTCGATGGGGAAGCCCTTCTCATAGGAAACCGGATAGCCGCCGGACGCAAGCACCACGCAGACTGCCGCATTGTCCTCAAACTGCAGGTCGATCTGATCCAGCGTGCCGTCGATACAGGCCTCAAATACCTCCACAATATCATTCTTCATGCGCGGAAGCACCACCTGAGCCTCCGGATCTCCGAAACGGGCATTATACTCCAGCACCTTCGGTCCCTTCGGCGTCAGCATCAGGCCGAAAAAGATCACACCTTTGAAAGGGCGTCCCTCCGCCGCCATGGCGTCTACCGTAGCCTGATAGATATGCTCCTGGCAGAATGCATCGATCTCGGGCGTATAGAAGGGGCTGGGAGAAAAGGTACCCATACCTCCGGTGTTCAGGCCCTGATCGCCGTCGAGAGCCCGCTTGTGATCCTGGGCGGACGTCATGCACTTGATCGTCTTTCCATCCACAAAGCTTAAGACAGAAACCTCCCGGCCTGTCATAAACTCCTCGATTACCATGCGGTTTCCAGCTGTGCCAAACTGCTTGTCCAGCATAATCGTCCGCACGCCTTCCCTGGCTTCCTCCAGAGTATTGCAGATCAGAACGCCTTTTCCAAGCGCAAGGCCGTCCGCCTTCAGCACAATCGGGAGGTCCGCCGTCTCCAGATAGGCAAGAGCCTTGTCCGGATCGTCAAAGTTCTCATAAGCTGCCGTAGGAATTCCGTACTTTTTCATCAGATCCTTGGAAAATGCCTTGGAGCCCTCCAGAATCGCCGCATTTTTCCGGGGGCCAAAGACACGCAGGCCCTCTTTCTCAAAGACGTCTACGATACCGCCCACCAGCGGGTCGTCCATGCCCACCACTGTCAGATCAATCTCTTTTTCCTTCGCAAACGCCGCCAGCCTTTCAAACTCCATGGCCCCGATGGGAACGCATTCCGCGTACTCTTCTATGCCAGCATTTCCCGGAGTGCAGTATATCTTCTCCGCCTTGGGGCTCTGTGCGATTTTCCACGCAATGGCATGCTCGCGTCCGCCGGAGCCTACAATCAAAATCTTCATAGCCGTACCTCCCCGTACTGTTCTCTTATCTGGTCTCCTGATTTGCCAGCATGTCGATGGCCTTCGGGAGCAGCTCCCATTCCGCCTCCTCCATCACACGCCGCTGGAGGATCTCCGGTGTGTCTCCTTCCTTTACCTCCACTGCCTTCTGCAGAAGAATCGGACCGGTGTCCGTTCCCTCATCCACAAAATGTACCGTGGCTCCCGTCACCTTCACGCCGCGCTCCAGAGCCGCTTCATGGACCTTCAGCCCATAATAGCCTGTCCCGCAGAAGGAAGGAATCAGGGAAGGATGGATGTTGATGATGCGTCCCCGGTACTCCTGAATGATGATTTCCGGAATCACCACCAGGCAGCCGGCCAGAACCACCAGATCGGCTCCGCTGTCCTTCAGCGCCTGAAGAAGCGCTTTGTCAAAGGCCTCCTTTGACCCGCACTCCTTCCGGGTGATGCACACAGCCGGTACACCGTGCTTTTTCGCCCGCTCCAGGGCATAAGCCTTCGGGTTGTTGCTGATGACAGACACAACCTCCGCGTTCCGGATGCGTCCTGCATCCACCGCGTCCAGAATCGCCTGCAGGTTCGTGCCGCCGCCGGACACCAGTACCGCTACCTTCAGCATAACGTCACTCCCTTTTCTCCTGCCTGAACCTCGCCCAGCACGTAAGGCGTCTCACCAGCCTCGCGGATGGCCTCCATACAGGAATCTGCCTGGGACGGATCCACAGCCAGCACCATGCCGATCCCCATATTGAAGGTATTGTACATCATCTGCTCCTCGATGCGGCCGTCTATCTTCAGCATCTGGAAAATCATCGGAACCTCATAGCTGTCCTTTTTCACCACAGCGCGCATACCATCCGGCAGCATACGCGGAATATTCTCATAAAAGCCGCCGCCCGTAATATGGCTGCAGCCCTTGATATTTACGCCTGCATTCTTCACAGTCTCAAGAGCCTTCACATAGATCTTGGTGGGCTCAATCAGTGCCTCCCCAAGGGTTCTTCCGAGGATCTCGAAATATGTATTCATATACTCTTCCTTCATGTTAAAGACCTTGCGCACCAGGGAAAAGCCGTTGCTGTGAACTCCTGAGGAAGCCATACCGATCAGTACATCTCCCGCCTTGATATCCGCACCGGTGATCAGATCCTTCTGATCCACGATGCCCACCGCAAAGCCGGCCAGGTCATACTCGTCCACCGGATAGAAGCCAGGCATCTCTGCCGTCTCTCCTCCGATCAGGGCCGCGCCTGCCTGACGGCAGCCCTCTGCTACGCCGCTCACGATGGTTGCGATCCGCTCCGGAATATTTTTTCCGCAGGCAATATAATCCAGGAAAAACAGGGGTTCTCCTCCTGCGCAGGCAATATCGTTTACACACATGGCTACGCAGTCGATTCCCACCGTATCATGCTTATTCATCAAAAACGCCAGCTTCAGCTTCGTTCCCACTCCATCCGTACCGGACACCAGTGTAGGCTTCTCCATATTCTTATACTTTTCCATAGAAAAAGCGCCGGAAAATCCGCCCAGTCCTGTAAGCACCTCCGGGCGCATGGTCCGCTTTACGTGCTCCTTCATCAGCTCCACAGACCGGTATCCGGCCTCAATATCTACACCTGCATTCTTGTAATCCATTCTCTATCCCTCCATTAATAGTTCTTGTAGCCTACCTCCGCAAGCCTCTCCGCCTTTTTCTCCACCTGCTCCTTCAATCCCTCTGAATAGGCCTTCAGACGGGAAAGAAGCTCCGGATCCGAGGTGGCCAGAATCTTCGCCGCCAGAAGCCCGGCGTTTACGCCGCCGCCTATCGCCACAGTCGCTACCGGGATTCCGGAAGGCATCTGCACGATGGAATACAGAGAATCACGTCCTCCCAGAGATGTGGTATGCATCGGAATTCCGATTACCGGCATCGGGAAGATAGCCGCGCACATGCCCGGCAGATGAGCCGCCATGCCTGCTCCGGCGATGATCACCTTGAAGCCCTTGCTCTCCGCGCTCTTTGCGTACTCAAAAAATACATCCGGCTCCCTGTGAGCAGAAATGATCGTCATTTCAAACTCTACGCCCAGCTGCTCCAGCACCTCAGCCGCCTTTTTCATCACGGGCATATCAGAATCGCTGCCCATTACAATACCTACCTTTGCCATAACAGATACCTCCCTATAAATATTTATTAGTTTTACTTATAACTTCTTGCTTTTTATCATGTCACACTTATAAATGAGTTTACAGGCCCGGGCTTCATCTGTCAACAGGAAAAGCTCATTTTTCATCAAAGGGCCGGTTCAGCTCCTCCGTTCCCGGCAGGACAAAGCGTCCGTTCTCAATCAGCGTGATCCCGCTTCCGTCAGCCCGGACGACCCGGATGCTTTCCAGCTCGTCATACGGAATCGTAATATCTGTGTGACAATTGAAATATGCCTTTGACACATCCTCCTTCCGGAGCATCGAGCATTCATTGTCCTTGGCAATGATCCGCTTTCCGTCCGGATTATAAGTAGGATTATCCTCCGACCAGGAAAAACAGGTATCCCCCACCGCAAAATGAGGCCCCATCTTTTCTGCTATCAGAATCGGGAGCTTGGAAGCGATTCCATATTTCCCGGCCACCATATAAGCGGTCGTATTTGTGCCAATCGCAAACTCTCCAAGCGGCAGGGTCTCATGATTGAAGAGCACATTGTTCCTGATATACTTGCGGTTTTCCTCTTCCTCTTCAAAATTCGCGCAGGAATAGGAAGCGACCCGCCCATCCTGGAAGGTAAGCTCCAGATCCAGATATTTCAGATCATTCAGATAAACCTCACTTACGTGCAGCGTGCCTTCCGTACCTGTAAGCTTCGGTGAAGTAAAGACCTCTCCCACAGGAATATTCACATCCGCTACGCAGTTTTCGAAAATAGTCTCTTTTTCCGGATTCTCCACGCTCCAGAGCTGCACCTTCATATCCGTTCGGTTCTTCCCGGCCCCTTTGATATGCACATAGGCTCCCTGATCCAGAGCGTCGATAAGCTTCTGCTGAATCCCCTGATACAGGCGGTAATCCAGATTGTTGATCTTCACCGTCTCAGCGAAAATCTCTTCAAAATTCTCCCCTATCTCCGGAATCGGCCAGGCGATAATTGTAAAGCTCCTCTCATCTCCCGGAATGTACCGGTTCACCAGCTGCCCTGCCTCATTGTTGTACCAGACGCTCAGCTCCTGCTGCTTTTCGCTGAGGCGGAGAGCCTCGCTGCAGCTTTTGGGCAGAAACGGCCGTTCTCCGAAGATCTCCATGACAGCCGGCCCCGCATGGACCGCCGCCAGCTCCTTATATTCCTCATAGGCCGCGTGGAGTACAGACAGCCGGCGCTCTGCCAGCTTCCTGTCCAGGTAAAGGGCCGCATCCTCCTTGTGGTCAAACACATACTGCTTGCTGGGCGGAGTGCTGCAGTATCCCGGGTTTCCCTGGGGCCTGCGGCTGACGCTGTGCCGGGCCTCCCGGTAGATAATGCTTTGAAGCCCCATTTTTTCAAACTGAGCCACCGCAGCGCGGACCACCCGTTCAAATCCAAGCGAATAACGGATATTCACGGTCTTTTTCCTGCCCAGATCGATGCCTGCATTCTCAAACCCTATCCGGTACCCCTCTGTAAAGGTAGACGCCATGGCGTCAATCTCTTCCTGGGGAAGCCCTGCCAGAAACCGGCTCGTCCCAAGCTCATTTTCTGAAATGTATTCTCCGAAACGGTACAGATATCTGGGATCGTCCAGATCCGCCCCACAGATGATATCTCTTGCAAAGGAAAGAGAGGGATCCAGCTGCTCCCGGATCCGCTCTGGAATCAGCCGGTCGCAGTAATCGCTCACATACCAGTAAACCATTTCACGCAGGCTTTTCCCGGACGGAAGCTCTTCTTCAAATGCATTGTAGACTTCGATAAACAGCTCCGCTGCTATCGTTATATCTGTGTACCGCTGTTCCGCCGCCCAGGCGGTCATACCGCGTATTTCCGTGTAGAGAAAGCTTAGAATCTGTCCGTAATCCTCTCCCAGAAGCCGGACCGCATACGCTGGGCTGGCATAGCTCTGCTCATATGCTTCCCCGGCAATGTCTCCATAAAGCCTCCGGTTCTGCTCCTGAAGCTCCGAAAGGCTCATCTGCTCCAGCCGCCCTTCTTTCACATCCGCCGCCAGGCGCCCCGCTTCCAGAATAAAATCTGCTGTCCTCTGAAAATAATCATAAAAAGGAGCCGACACGGCGGTCTCCTCCTTCATCGCCTGTATCCGCTCCATAGAGAGCTCATATCTCTCCCGTATCTCTTCCGCTTCCTCCATACGGCTTCTCTCCAGCTCCATCTTCACTGCCTCCTACATTCCTATCATGCAAACCAGCACCCATCCGATAAACAGAACGCCGTTCAGAACCGCTCCCACCTGGGAGGTGAGATAATAGACGTCCTCTTCCTGAAAGCCTCTGACCGCCAGGACAAACCCTGTAATACTGGCCAGAAAAGACAGAATTCCCAAAAGGCCCACCATGCTTCCTGCCTCGCCCGACATTCTGTAAGCCATCATCAGGCAGACAGCCGTGAGAATGATGGATGCCGTTGCCAGTGCCAGGGACACAAGCCCCTGTCTGGTATGTTTTTTATCTGTAAATTTATAGCTTCTTCTCGCCATGCTTTCCCCTCCAGTACTGCCGGAGCGCCACAAATACCAGGTATCCGATGCACCCGCCGATGGTGTTCAGCAGCAGATCGTCCACATCGAAGCTGCCTACCCGGAATATCAGCTGCATCGTCTCTGCCAGCAGGCTTGTCGTAAAGGAAAGGATCAGGACACGAAAAAAGCTCTGAAGGCGCTCAAACAGCAGCGGCAGGCCACAGCCGTACGGAATAAATACCACAACGTTTCCGACCACGTTGATCAGCACCGCCGGCAGGCCAAGAATGTCGCGATACCGCAGGAAACGCCGGATCTCCTGGAACAGTACCAGATTGTACCGGTACTCTGCATGGAATTCCGTTCTCCCGTAGCTTTCCGAAAAAAACATGAAATAAATCAGGCACGCCAGATAAAGAACCAGCAGAACCTTCCCCCCTGCCTTAAGCTTCTTTATGGAATTTTTGCTCATTCTATCCGCCTTTTCTCTAAAAAATCAGATCGGATCGGGACTTCAGCAGCTTTGCTCCATTTATAATCATCAACACGCCGGCGGCCAGACCTGTCACCAGCAGAATAATTCCAAGAACCAGGCTGCCCGCCCCCGTATTCGTCATCGTCTTATATGCTTTTTCGTTCATCTGCATACCTCCTGCTATTTCACTCCATACTGATCGTAGTATGCGTCAATCGCTTCCTTTAATGCATCATCAATGATGACTTTTCCTTTGTATGGACGGTTATACAGATGCTCCACTACGTCTGCCATCGTTACAATGGCAGCTGTATCAAAGCCATAGAGATCCCGGATTTCCTCCAGAGCGCTCTTTTCTCCGCCCTTTCCTACCTCCATACGGTTCAAAGAGACCATCAGCCCCCGGATCTCCACATTGGCGGCTCCCCTTACTTTGGGCACCGTCTCCTCCATAGACTTGCCTGAGGTGGTTACATCCTCAATCATGATCACCCGGTCGCCGTCCTTTAAGCTGCTTCCCAGAAAGCTTCCCTTGTCCGCGCCGTGATCCTTTTCCTCCTTCCGGTCGGAGCAGTAGCGGACCTCCTTTCCGTACAGCTCGCTGTAGGCCACAGCTGTCACGACGCTGATTGGAATCCCCTTGTAGGCCGGTCCAAACAGCACGTCAAAGTCATCCCCGTAGACACCGTGAATGGCCTTCGCGTAGTATTCCCCCAGCTTTTTCAGCTGAGAACCCGTCACATAGGCGCCCGCATTCATGAAAAACGGGGACTTTCTCCCGCTCTTCAGCGTAAAGTCACCGAATTTCAGCGCCTGACAGTCTATCATAAATTCAATAAATTCCTGCTTATACTGTTCCATAGCCTTCCTCTCCTCCTGCTTCCTGTTCTATTTTCCAATTCTATCATAAGTTTCATATATTTTCAATTGAAGCAAGATATTCCATCCTCAGCAGCTCCGCACAGCTGCCGTCCGCTCACCCTGCGGAAACGGCTCCGATCAGCTCCCGGATATCCTCCACCTGATATTTCTTCATGTAATCCAGAATTCCCTCCGCCGTCTCCTTT
This sequence comes from Lachnoclostridium sp. An131, assembly GCF_002160825.1. Taxonomy (GTDB): domain Bacteria; phylum Bacillota; class Clostridia; order Lachnospirales; family Lachnospiraceae; genus Laedolimicola. The sequence continues at coordinate 226,489 of NZ_NFLI01000002.1, read as the reverse complement.
GCCGCAAAGGGATTCGCAAAGTTCGCGGTGCCCACCGACACGGCTGTGGCTCCCGCCAGGATGAACTCCATGGCGTCTTCCCCGTTCATGATCCCGCCCATGCCGATGATGGGCAGGGATACCGCCTGGGCTGCCTGGTAGACCATCCGCACGGCCACAGGCTTTACCGCCGGGCCGGACAGGCCGCCGGTCTTATTGGCGATAGCAAAGGCTCTCTTATGAATATCTATCTTCATTCCCGTGATCGTATTGATCAGGGAAAGCACATCTGCGCCGCCGGCCTCGGCGGCGCGGGCCATTTCCGCGATATCCGTCACGTTCGGGCTGAGCTTCATAATAACGGGCTGCTTCGCATGGCGCTTTACTTCCTTCGTGATGGCCTCCAGGGCTTCCGGCTTCTGGCCGAAGGCGATCCCGCCCTCCTTTACATTGGGACAGGATACGTTAATCTCCAGCATATCTACCGGCTGATCTGAAAGGCGTTCCACCACCTCGCAGTAATCCTCTGTAGTCTTTCCGCAGACATTGACGATAATTTTCGTATCATATTGTTTTAAGAGCGGTATATCCCGTTTGATAAACACATCAATCCCCGGATTCTGCAGGCCAATGGCGTTCAGCATGCCGCTCTTCGTCTCGGCAATACGGGGCACCGGATTTCCGGGCCAGGGTACGTTCGCCACTCCCTTGGTAACGACAGCGCCCAGACAGCCCAGATCGTAAAACTCTCCGTATTCCGCGCTGGATCCGAAGGTTCCGGATGCGGTCATCACAGGATTTTTCAGCTCCACGCCTGCAAGATTTACACTTGTCTTATATTCCATCTCTTTATCCCCTTCCGGTCTGTCCGCGCAGTTCCTTCGCCTGCCGCAGACACACACCTCCTAGATCTCGATCTCCTCCGCCGCAAAGACGGGACCGTCCTTGCAGATCCGCTTATTCTTTACATTCGTATGCTCGTCCACATCCTTAGAGGTGCAGACGCAGGCCAGGCAGGCGCCGATTCCGCAGGCCATCCGTTCCTCCAGGGACAGGTAGCAGTCCATTCCCTGTTCTGCGGCGTAAGCCTTCAGAGCCCGCAGCATGGGCGAAGGACCACAGGCAAAGATCGCCTCTGCCTCCAGCTTATTCTCCCGGATAGCGTCCAGCACGTTTCCCTTCGTGCCCACGCTTCCATCCTCCGTAGCTATATAGAGGGCCGCGTTCCGGGAAAGCTCCTCCTTCAGAAACAAATCGCTGTTCCGGTAGCCGGACACCACCATCTTCTCTCCCGGGAGCTGCTTTGCCAGCTCCACCATAGGCGGAACGCCGATTCCGCCGCCCACCAGAAGCACCCTTTTATATCCCCGGTCCAGCGGAAAGCCGTTTCCAAGAGGGCCGACAAGCTCAAGACTGTCTCCGGAGCCGTAGCCTGAAAACTCTTTCGTCCCTGCCCCCGCAGTCCGGTACACGAGCCGGATCCTGCCGCTCTCCTTATCAATCTCGCAGATGCTGATAGGACGGGGCAGAAGCCTGCTCTCGTCGCGGCAGTAAACTGACACAAACTGCCCGGGACGGGCTTCTCCTGCGATATCGTCCGCATGCAGCCACAGGCTGTAGATATGCTCCGCAATCTCACGCTGTTCTATGATGACAGCTGTCTCCCTGTATTTCATAAAGGCCTCCTTGCTTCCAGCGCCTGGCGGATGTCCGCAGCCATATCCTCCACAGCCGCTCTCGAAGCGTCGCCAAAGCTCTCCGCCCCAAAGGACGCATATTTCTCCTGCTTATAGGCGGCAATGATTCCCCGGGAGGAATTTACGATAGCTCCCAGCCCGTCCTCATTGAAGAAATTCACCAGATCCTTTCCCTGGCCGCCCTGGGCGCCGTAGCCCGGCACCAGAATAAAGGTCTTCGGCATCAGCTTCCGGAGCGCCGCGCCCATCTCCGGATAGGTCGCGCCCACAACAGCGCCGATATAGCTGTAGGTATCTCCCATATGCTCCTCGCCCCATTCGGCTACCTTCTCTCCTACCAGCTCATAAAGGGGCCGTCCGTTTACCAGCTGATCCTGGAACTCGCCGCTGGAGGGATTGGAGGTCTTCACCAGAATGAAAAGGCCCTTTCCCTCCTCCTGACATACCTCAATAAACGGCTTCACACCGTCGCTTCCAAGGTAAGGATTCACTGTCGCGAAGTCTTCATCAAAGGGCACGTAGCATTTGCTTCCTACCTGCACCTTTCCCAGATGGCCTGCTGCATAGGCTGCGGAGGTAGAACCGATATCGCCGCGCTTGATATCCCCGATCACAACCAGATCCTTGGACTTGCAGTAATCAATCGTCTTTTTATATGCCTTCAGGCCTTCGATGCCAAACTGCTCATACATGGCAATCTGAGGCTTCACAGCAGGAATCAGGTCATAAGTCTTGTCCACGATCTCCTTATTGAACTGCCAGATAGCCTCCGCCGCGCCTTCCAGCGTCTCGCCGTACTCTTCAAAGGCTTTCTTCTGAATATGCTCCGGAATATAGGAGAGCATGGGATCCAGTCCCACTACAATGGGAGCCTTCGTCTTCTGTATCTTCGCAATCAGCTTGTTAATCATATTGATATCCTCCTTGGAATTATTACCATCATAAAATAAATGTACCTTAAACCCTCCGGATAGTCAAGCTCCTGCGTCCCCGGGCTGCTTCTTTCCTCCAGCATCCCCGGAAGGCGCGTAATACCGGATATAGATCCCGTCCTCCCTGTACTCCTCTTCAATAATCTGCCCATAGCGGCGCACACGCGCGATATCGCCTGCCTGGGCATAAGGATAGACCTTCTCTACCAGCACACAGCTTTCCAGCAGCGTCTCCTCCAGAAGCTCCCGAAGCTCAGAGAGCCCCTCGCCGGAAGCTGCCGAGATTCCCAGAATGCGGCTGGCCTTCAGATCCTTGGGAAGCTCCATATCCTTCGCCAAATCACGCTTGTTAAAAAGAGTGATGACCCGTTTTCCGGTGATCCCCAGCTCCTGAAGGGTCTCGTAGACTACCTCCATCTGCGTCTCCATCTGGGGGCTGGCGCTGTCCACCACATGAAGAATCAGGTCTGCATAGCGCGCCTCCTCCAGTGTACTTTTGAAGGCTTCCACCAGGTGATGAGGCAGCTTCCGGATAAAGCCTACCGTATCTGTCAGAAGAAGCTCCTGCCCTCCCGGCAGAACCGTCCGCCGGGTCGTCGGATCCAGCGTGGCGAACAGCTTATCCCGAGCAAGGATATCCGCCCCTGTCAGAGCATTCAGAAGCGTAGACTTCCCGGCGTTTGTATAGCCTACAATAGCCGCCACCGGAATAGAGCGTTCCAGCCTCTGCTTTCTTGCCGTGTCCCTGTGAAGCTGCATCTGGCGGAGCTCCCGGCGGAGACATGCCATACGGCTTTTGATCAGCCGCCGGTCCGTCTCCAGCTTCTTCTCTCCCGGTCCCCTCGTTCCGATGCCTCCGCCCAGGCGGGAGAGGGATTTTCCAAGCCCGGAAAGCCGGGCCAGGCGGTAGCCCAGCTGCGCCATCTCTACCTGAAGCTTTCCTTCCCGTGTCGTAGCATGCTTTGCAAAAATATCCAGGATCACAAGCGTCCGGTCCATTACCTTCAGCTCCAGCTCCTTCTCCAGGCCCCGGAGCTGAGCCGGCGTCAGCTCATCGTCACAAATCACTCCGTCCGCGCCCAGCTCCTCTGCCAGGGCGCGTACCTCCTCTATCTTACCCTTCCCGATGTAAGTGCCCGGATGCACAGACTCCCGGTTCTGAATCACGCGCCCCAGAACCACCGCGCCAGCCGTATCGGCCAGCTCCGCCAGCTCGTCCAGGGAGGCCTCCATATCCTCCTCCTGCGTGCTTACGCCAAGCAGGAGCACCTTTTCCTCCAAATCCTGATTTTCATACAGTTCAGCCAAAATCTTCCTCCTGCCGCCAGTAGGCCCTGTTCATTGTGCAGCGAAGCACCAGCCAGCGCGGAAGCCTCCGCCAGGCCTTTCCAAGACGATAGCCCAGATATTTGCAGCCGCTCTGCCAGGCCAGCTGCGCAAGCAGCCAGGGCTTCCCGATATGCAGGCAGTGGGCCGCCGTCCGTTTCACCAGACGGATTCCTTCTCCCTCTGAAGCGATTCCCGCGAAAATCTCCGGATGCTCCGCCTGAGACACCGCCAGATCAAAGTTGCGGTGGAACTGCTCCCGGCCGCTGTAATTATGGGAATGGATTACCTTTGCATCCGCCGCATAGGCAACCGCATATCCATTCTTTATCAGGCCGCCCGCATAGATCATGTCTTCATTGAAAATGGTTCTCTTCGCAAAGCCGCCCTGCGCCAGATAGGTCTCCCTCTCATACATCGCGCACACATTGGAACAAAAAAAGGTCTTGATTCCAAGCTCCGGCAGATCCTCCGCTGTCTTAACCCTGCTTTCCTCCGGATAGTTGAAGGCCCTCGTATAACGCTCCAGCTCCCGGCAGTCCGGCTTTGGAAGCTGTCTTGCATATGCCGCCTTCACACGTTTATCCGAAAAAGGGGAAAAAAGCCGTTCCACCAGATATTCATCCGCCGGAAGCGCGTCCTGGGTCAGAAACAGCAGATAATCTGCGTCCGAAAGCCTGGCCGCCCGATCCCGCGTGCCCCCATGATCGAATTCTTCCTTTTCCAGCGAAACGGTCTGAATCCCCGGCCGGCCCTCCAGCATTTTCTCCACATCCGTTTTGGAACGTGTATTCATCACAAGAAGCTTATGAACCGGCAGCGTCTGCCGTCCAAGTCTTTCCAGCAATGCTTCAAATTCCGCTCCGGGATTGCATACCGGTATAATCACATCGATCTTCATGATATTCTCCATTCCAGAAAAATGGACGAGGCGCATTCCTTCCCCGTCCATTTCTTATCCCTTCGTCTCGGCCGCTGAAGTTTCTTTCCGAAAAGCCGGAAGACCCAGATCCTTCTCCGGCCTTATTCTGTGCTGCTGCCCTCCGTCTCCTTTGCCGTCACGCCCGTATCTGCAATGATTCTGTCATTGATCTCAAGCACAGTCGGCGACGGATAATAATCATCCTCATCAAACAGGAAGCGATGCAGCTCTTCCACATTTGCCACCAGATCTGCCGGGACTACCATATCCTGCCCATCTATTATAATTCCGCCTTCCCGCATGCTTGGGAAACCGCTTGTCTCACCCAGCTCATAGGACATCATGCTGGCCGCCATTCCAATCAGCGTAGTCTTCGGAATATTTGTCGCTGCCAGCGGGAAGACCTCATCGATCATAGAATTGATCGTTCCCAGGCCTGCTGATTTGGCCTTTTCCACAATCTGCTCTATCACGCGGCGCTGACGCTCTGTTCTTTCATAATCATTGTTTCCGACCTTACGGATACGGCAGTAGGCAGTCGCCTGTACGCCGTACAGCGTCTGCAGGCCCGGCTCCTCTATAAAGCTGTTGTAGGGATTGACTTCGCCGTCCGCCTTCTCAGCGATCGCCGTCGTCTCATACATATAGCTGTTGATCGCCTCTACCTCTTCCTCTTTGACATCTATCTCCACGCCGCCCAGCAGGTCTACTGTTTTGATCAGCGCGGTAAAATCTATGCTCACGTAATACTTAATATTCAAATCCAGATTGGTATTCAGCATCTCCATGGCCTGCTTCGGACCGCCCTTGGAATAAGCGGCGTTGCATTTTCCATAGGTGTCGTCTGCCCGGTTCAGATACGTGTCACGGTAGACGGATACCATACGCACTTCCTTGGTCTCATTGTTGATGCTGGCGATGATAATGGTGTCGCTCAGTTCACCTTCGCCAAGGCTTCCGGGCGTTCTGGAACCGAGACCAAAGAGGGCGATATTCGTATAGCCCTTCAAAAGCTCTGCCGTGTTCTCATCCATATCCTCATTTGTGCTGACGTCACCGGGGTCAACGCCCAGATTCTGCAGCCTTCCAAGCTTACTCAGCACAAAGGCGCCGACGCAAAGCACCAGAATCAGTAGAAATTCCACAGAGAGTATCAGAATCAGCTTTCTCTTACGCTTTGCCTTTTTGATTTTTTTCTGCTCCTTCCGGCTCAGCTTATACTCATCATAGTCGTCCCGGTCTTTTCTCGTGCCGCGTTCCTTGGCCTTATATCTTCCGTTTCCCGAGTTTCTTTTTCCTGCATTTCTGCCTTTCGTATTGGTTGCCATAGCATATAACCCTTTCTGTTTCCCAACATTTAATAGGCGTTCTTGTTGATAAAGCCTTTGAAAATTGTCAGAAATAAGATTTTTATATCAAACCCCAGCGTCCAGTTCTCGATGTAATAAAGGTCATACTCGATCCGCTTTCGAATCGAAGTATTTCCGCGGTAACCGTTGATCTGTGCCCAGCCGGTCATACCCGGACGCACCTGGTGTTTAATCATATAACGCGGGATCTCTTCACGGAACTTCTCCACAAAAAACGGACGCTCCGGACGCGGCCCTACCAGGCTCATATCCCCTTTTAAAATATTAAACAGCTGAGGGAGCTCGTCAATGCTCGTCCTCCTGATGATTTTTCCTACCTTTGTAACCCTCGGATCATCCGGCACGGTCCATGCGCCGCGCTCTTTCTTCGGCGACTGTACGTCCATGGAGCGGAATTTATACATCCGAAACGTCTTATTGTGAAGCCCTACCCGCTCCTGAGTATAAATAAGCGGCCCAGGCGATGTCAGCTTAATCGCGATGGCCGTCACCAGCATAACAGGTGAAAACAGAATAATTGCGAAAACGCTTCCCACCAAATCCATCGACCGCTTCATAAACGCATTGAAGGTATTGGTCAGTGGCACATGGCGGATATTAATGACCGGGAGTCCCATCAGATCTTCCGTATAGGGGCGGGTCGGAATGATGTTATTGTAATCCGGAATGAATTTTGTATGCACACCGGATTTTTCGCACACAGCCACGATATGCTCCAGCTTGGAATACTCACTTAATCCCAGCGTAATCGCTATCTCGTCGGGCTTCGCCGCCTCCAGCACCTCCGCTATCTCTTCTGTCCGGCCAAAGACCTCGACTCCCCGGTATTTCATTCCAGACTGTACGTTGTCGTCCAGAATTCCCATGATATCATAGCCCCACTCCGGATTGGCCTTAATGCGGTCGATATACTCCTCCGCCGCCCGGCTGTAGCCCACGAGAATCATATGCTTCTGATTGAAGCCCTTTTCCCTTATATGCTGAAGCGCCAGACGGATAAAATTGCGGAACAGACATTCCAGAGCGATATTAATCAGATAAAACCATACCAGCATCAGACGGGAGAAGTTTGTCGTAAACTCCACATTATCCCTTGCCAGGAACATGGCCGTCATAAACAGAACGATACCGATGGTATTCGCCTGAATAATCTTCTCCACCTCTACGCGCTTCCGGCGCACGCTCTTCGTCGTATACAGTCCGAATACGGCATAAAGGATCAGATAGCCCGGGACAAGAAATACCAGCATGCTCATATAATGCCGGAACACAAATCCCGATACCCTGTTCAGCACCTGGAACTGCACTGTCCAGGCCAGCATATAAGACACTGCGATAATAAACGCGTCTATTATCACATGCAGCCGGTTAAAATGACGCTGGTTGTCCTTAATCACACTCTCTCACCCAAATCTTCTTGCAATATTAACCCACAATTCTATCTGAATTCTAACATATGAGGGCAGGTTTTTCCAATAAAACTTTACCCTTCCGCCTTTCCGGCCCATCCGCAGGCCTTCCAGCAGGCCGCAGGCATAGACGCCGCCCATTCCCTTTTTTGCGAAAAAAAGCAGCTTCAGCCCAAATCCGGCAGCAAGAAACGGCAGATTCACCAGAAGCTGAAAAGCCGGCATATTTTTCCAAATCAGATATACATTGTTACGGGAGCTTAAACGAACCTTGAACTCATTGTATCGGGAACCGCTTGTGCCGCTCCCCGCATGAAGAACCCTTGCCGCCGGAGCATACAGGTTCCGGTATCCCGCGATTCTCGCCCGCCATCCGATATCAATGTCTTCCAGGTATGCAAAATGCGCTTCGTCAAAATACCCGATTTTTTCAAAAATATCCTTCCGGTAGATAGCCGCGCCCGCGCAGGCCGCAAAGACTGCTCCCGGTCTTTCATAGTATGCCGTCTTTCGGTCCTTTCCTCTCGCAAAAGCCCAGCCCAGGGCACAGTAAAAATTGCCTGCATCGTCAATTTTTTCCGGATTATAAAGAGAAATCAGCTTCGCCTGAGCGGAAAAGGCCCGGCTGTCATGCGAAAGCGCATCCGAAAGCGCGTCTGTAAAGCCAGGGAGAACCTCTGTGTCATTGTTCAGAAGAATCACATAAGGGCGCGCAGCTGCCCGGATTCCTTCATTCACCGCCCGTGGAAATCCGTAATTCTGATTCAGGGCGATGACCTTTACCTGGGAAAAGCTTTCTTCCACAAGCTCTCTGCTCCCGTCCTCAGAACCATTATCAACCACCAGGATCTCTGCTCCGGGCGCGTCCTCCAGCAAAGCCTTCAGACAGGCCTCTATAAATCTTTTTCCATTGTAATTGGGTATCACGACAGATACCATCCTATCTGCTCTCATACATCACCGCCCAGGGCTCGTAATAAATGGGATACCCTTTTTCCTTCATCCGCCTGCAAAGCTCCGGAATGGACACGGTGCTTTCTTCTCCCAGGAGCTCCCTTCGAATCAGGAAGCAGTCCGTGGGGCTTTCCAGCTCCTGCTGCAGAAGAGCCCTGTGAAAATACCCGGAATACCCTGCCTTCAGTCCTTTGGTTCCCTGCGAAAACGGATCCTGCACTCCAGCCATGCGAATATCGCCGCAGAGCCTTCTGTCCTTCCCGTAGACCCGCGCGCAGGCCATACCTGTCTCCGGCCTCCCGCAGCAGGCCAAAAGCTCTCTCCAGAACCCTGCGTTTACCTTCGCTCTGCGGACACAGGTAAAAAGCACATAATCTTCCTCCCCCAAAATTGTTACAGAATTATTACATGCCTTATCATAATATACAACGTTTACTCCCGTTTGTCCATCAAAATTTTCAAAAGATTTTATTAATAATTTCGAACTGCCCGGATACTGCACCCTGTAAAATCCATAATTTTCCGTATCCAGGACCGTTCCCGTCTTTCCTGTGCGCTCCAGATGCGCCGCCACCACGCGTTTCCCCGCCTCATAGGCGTAGAGCTTGCTCTCGGGATTTGCCGCTGTGGAAGCCGCATGACAGCGCCAGGAATACAGTACCTTCGGAATGTGGACGATCTTTTGTGCCTTCTCCGTACAGCGGAATATGAAATCATGATCCTGGGCCCCGTCAAATTCTTCACGGAAGCCTCCTGCCGCAGCCGCGATCTCCCGCTTCACTGCAAAGAAATGGCAGATATAATTATTGCTTCTCAAATATTCCGGATTGAAATCCGGTTTGAAATGGGGCTGGAAATGCCGGTTCTGCTCCGGATCCAGCTTATCCTCATCCGTATAAACAGCGTCTGCCGGCTGTCCGTCGTTCAGCGCCCGCACGATCTCAAAAAGGGCCCCCGGAAGCAGCAGATCGTCATGATCCAGAAGGCCCACATAAGCCCCGGCCGCATTTGCCAGGGCCGCGTTTGTATTTCCAGAAATTCCAAGATTTTTTTCCAGCTTCTGATAGCGGATCCGGGAATCCCGCGCCGCATACTCTTCCGCTGTCCTCTTTACCTGTTCAGAAGGGCTTCCGTCCGCTATGCACAGCTCCAGATTCCCGTAGCTCTGCTTCAGTACAGATTCTATCATTTGCCGCAGAAAAGGCTCCGGCGTTTCATAGGCCGGTACCAGGATACTGATCAGCGGAGAGAAGGGAAACTCCGTTTCCCGCTGTCTCCTGTCCTCCTCCTGGTCGGGAAGCTGGTGGAAAAGCCACTCTTCGTATCCCTTTTCCGCCAGATTCCTCTCTCTTCTCTCCTTCACCTTCCGGTAAAGCCGAACAAATCCATACTGTCTTACAAAGCGCCAGGCGCGTCCCAGGGACCCGATCAGCTTCCGCATACATCCACCTCTAGAACGTCACTTCGCCGTCATGAGCGATGAGAGACGCAGACTGTACAGAGCCAAGGGCACAGACCTCTTTGACAAAGGCGCTCTCATCCTTCACCCGGACCTCCACAATCATGTCCATGCTGCTGCCGGAAATGTTGCGGGAACGCACCTTATAAAAGCGGCTGAATTTTTTTGCAATCTCCAGCACCTGAGACTCTGCCTCCGTGTCGGACAGGTTTACCACCAGCATCATGGGAGCTCTTGACGCCGGAATGTTCTCCAGCACAAGCACGAGCACCGTCACGACAAGGCAGGTCAGAAGCGCTACCTCGTAAAGTCCCGCGCCGCAGATAATTCCGATACTGATGGACCAGAACAGAAATACCAGATCCATCGGATCCTTGATGGCCGTACGGAAACGAACGATAGAAAGGGCGCCGACCATACCGAGGGAAATCACAAGGTTGGACTGCATAGCCAGGATAATCGCTGCCGTGATTACGGAAATCGCAGCCAGGGATACGTTGAAGCCCTTGGAATAGAAGGACTTCCGGGTCATCAGCCGGTAGATCAGAAAGATGTAGCAGGCCAGGATGCAGGTCACCGTAAAGGTCGCCATAATCCGGCCGGCCGAAATGTCCATGCTTGTAAAGCCCTCCAGGAATGAGTTTTTAAATACGTCTTGAAATCCCATGTATTATTCCTCCAATTTCTCTATATATGAATATCCGCTGCGTCTGCCTGCAGCCGTTATTCCCGTATTTAAGCGCGGATCCCCGAAAGAGAATACCGCCTGCAAAGATAGTATTTTGAAAAAGTTGTCTGCCGCAGATGCGAAAGCTGCAGATTCCGGTACAGGTAATCCGGAAGGAACTCATCGTATTTGACCTCCAGAATCTGTTTCCCTGCCGGCATAATCGGCCTTGCCGGCACCCTCTTCTCCAGGAAGGAGGCCACCGCGTTCGAAGACCGGATATTGCGGTCCAGCGTCACCCGCGTATTTCCCAGCTTTTCCACAAAAGGCGTTCTGTCATACTCTACGATCACCTTTGGCTTAAGCAGCCGCGTCTTCATCAGTAAATTCATCTTCTGAAGCACCGGGGGATAAGAGGGATCCGCCGGAAGCGGCCGGCCCGCCATCAGCTCCCGGCACTGCTCTTCCGTCAGCAGGCAGGAAAGCTTCTGCGTCATGCCGTGCTGCTTCTTTTTCAACTCCAGGCTGATACGCCCCGGATCCCCATTATAAATCCGGATACGGAATTTTTCCCTGGGGTCCGTCCCCATCTCGTTTTCCCGGTAATAAGTGTTTTCGAAATCGTCAAAATACAGGCTGCGGATCTGATAGGTTCCATCCGCCCCCGCATGGCGGTCGGGCTGAATCAGATTTCGTATCCGGTTTTCCAGGAGCACAAGCTGCGTCTCCGATACCAGGTATTTTATCTCATTCCGATAATCCACTCACACACTCTCCCTTCTCCAAGGCCTGCCCTTATTCATAGCCCAGGCCCATATATTCTTCCAGATTTCCATCAAAATAGTAATCCAGAATTTTCATACGGTAAAGCGCCATCCGGACAAACAGCTCATAATCCTGTCCGGAATTGCTGTCAGGCCAGCGTCCCGCGTCACGCGCAAGCGCTCCTGAATCCTGCACCTGATGCGCCAGCTCCCGGGTGGCCTCTGTCAGGCTTTCATCAGACAGGACGCCCCTTCGGAGCTCTTTCCATGTCTCCTCCACGTAGGCACGGGAGCCATCTACATCAAGCTCGATCAGCCGGTCCCCAAAGCTCCAGTTGATCCGCTCGGAGTAAAGGGCTGTATTGAGCCCCACATCCCACACATTTCCGCTCGTTCCGGCGCTCAGGGCGTCTCCCCAGGTGATATCCATATCCCAGGGGGCAAAATATATTTTCTGGGCATTTCCCCTGTTTTTTGCCACATAATACATGTTTTTTCCACGATTGTCAATTCCCAGCACTGCCTGAAGGTAAATCCAGACATCCAGCGCTCCCTCCCGGTCTGTAAGCTCCGACGCTTTCTCGGCAAATTCCTGATCGTCTGCCAGATCCCGGAGCTCAAGATAGGACAAAAGCGCTTCCCAGGAGCTTCTGTCAATCGTTGTATGGCTGCCCTTCAGCTCGTAGCCCGACAGCGTCTCCCCATATTCCTCCTGGTTCAAAAGCTCCTCTGTGGACTCGCTCTGAGGGGTCACAGATTTATAGGAATACTCCTCCTGTGCCGGCTCTCCTTCCTTCGTCCGGTCAAGCTGCTTGGAGTCCACCGGCTCCATCAGGACATAAAGCCCCCAGTACTCATGGTTGAAAAAGACCTCCACATAGGTCATCCGCGTGCCGAAATATGCTTCCGGAAATTCCTCCTGAGAAGCACCTATCTGCTGCCAGATATCGGCGCTCAGCTTATCCCTGATTTTTGAGGAATCGCTGTACATGGCGTTCAGCAGCCATTCATCATCCCTCCGGAGGCCAAACAGGGATTTTTTATCCTCTACAATCTCCCCGTCCTTATTCTGCTTCTTCAGGCTCAGCTTATACCCCTTCTTCTCGTAGGTGCGGCTGGTATTTCCTCGAATGTTCGCCTCCAGGATGCTGGAGGACGTCCAGTCCGTCTTGGTTTCGCTGTCCCAGAAATATACGCTGCCGCCGAAGACCTCCATGTCAGCCGTGGCTTCCGTCTCAATCGAAATGACAGGCAGCCCGGTGGCTGTCAGCCAGCACTCCTGGTACTCCTGGCCGCGCACAGCGTAGAACCGGAATTTTGTGCCGTTTTGTATGGCTTCCTGCTTATCCGAATCCGTGAAATCCTCCTCGAACAGAAGCGTCACATCCGGAGCGGCGCTGGCCAGCTCGCCGGTCTCCCAGCTTTCCGTCTCCATGTTCAGCGGAAGATAAAAGGTCGAGGTGTTTTTATCATAGGGGAGCTTTTCCCCGGAAAAGCTCAGCTCCGTAAAAAAGGGCTCCTCCGCTTCTGTATGCGTCGCCAAAAGCTGCGAAAGCTCTTCTGAGCTTCCGCGGTCCAGTATTACAGGCCCCCGAATCAGCGGCCATAAAAACAAGATTGCCAGGCAGAATGCCGCCAGTATCAAATTCAGGAAAAGAGCCCTCCGTCTTCTCACTCTACATATTCCTCCAAATCCAGATAAGCAAGCGGATCCTCCATCTGTTCATCCAGAAACGCCATCCGCCCGCAGGCCAGCTCCTTCAGGCTCTCATAATCGTCATTATGTCCCCCGTTTTCCCACCGGGCCTCATCACGCGCGAAGGCTCCGGAATCCACAACCTGATGTGCGTACGAATCGATCTGCTCCGTAAGCCACTCGTCCGAATAGACGGTCTGCCTTAGCTCCTTCCACCGGGCCTTCACCTTCTCCTGCGCATTGTCCACATTCAGCCGGATCAGCCGGTCTCCCAGCTTCCAGGCTATCCGCATGGTCAGGATTTCTTCTGAAAAACGGGTCCGGTTTCCCGCGTCAAAATCATGTACGTTTCCCCAGGTATAATCCATATCCCAGGGCATAAACCGTATCCGGTACTGTCCGTCCTCCCAGACTGCCGGATAGAAAATATTTCTCTGTATATTATCCATGCCGATGACCGCCTGCAGATACAGCCAGACATCCAGCGCATTGTCCACGTCAATAAGCTTCGGCATCTCTTCCGCAAAGACCTCGTCATCTGCGTCGAGATATGCCAGGTACGTATTCAGCACCTCAAAATCTTCCTCTGTCTGAGCCGTCCAGCTTCCCTTCAGCTCAAACACCTCCGGATCCTTCTGTTTATACAGATATTCCACCGGCTGCGCTTCATTCTCCCTGGTGAGATCCAGCTGCTTGTAGTCCACCGGCTCCATGAGCCCGTAGATCCCCCGGTATTCTCCGTTCTGGAACACTTCGATATATTCCATATGATATCCGTAAAAGCCCTGTTCGTCAATCTCCAAAGCTCCGGATTCATTCCAGATATCCAGAGACAGCTTATCACGCACCTTGCTGTCTTCGCTGTACATGGCATACAGAAGCCATTCGTCATCCTCCCGCATTCCCAGAAGAGAGACCTTATTCTCCCTGAGAGCTCCGCTTCCCGTCTGGTTTTTTTTGTACAGCGTGATTTTATATGATTTTTTGGGATTCAGCCTGCTGCTTCCGCCACGGATATGAGCGCTCATGACGCTTTCCGTCACCCAGTCTGTCTTCGAATCCGCCTCATAAAAGCGCATGCTTCCATAAATCTCATCATAGCGGATTTCTTCTCCCGTATCCGTATCGAGCACCAGCATCGGAAGCCCGGAAAACACCAGCGCATATTCCCGATAGCTCTCCCCGTCCGCTGCCAGCAGCCGGTAGCTTTTCCCTGTCCGTATAGCCTCCTGCTTGTCATCCTCCAGCGGATTGTCCAGCAGATATACCTTTACACCGGAATCCTTCGCGAGAAACGTGCCTGTCTCCCAGGCCGGGTTCTCCATATCCACCGGCAGGTAAAAGGTTCCGGAAGCCTTATCCCAGGGCAGCTCCTCTCCGGCAAATAAAAGCCCGGAAAGCAGCTCCTCCTCCGTCTCTGTCCGGCGCTCCTTGAGCGCTTCTGCTTCCTGTCCGGTCAGCGCCTGCGTCCCCATATCCGGCTCCTTCAGCGGAAAAAACACAAACCGCAGGCATCCGCAGATAAGCAGAAGCAGTCCGATTCCAAGCGCTGTCCTTCTATTCCGCATATCCACTCCTTTCCTTCTCCGGTTTTCAATGCTTCTCAATAAAAATCTTTCTCGTAATGAAATTATATACCATAACTATGGCTGTCGCAAAGATTTTTACAACCATATAAGCATATTGTGAATACGACGCGAGGGCCTGGCTCTGCTCCATAAGGCTTTCCAGCCAGGCGGTGCCTCCCCACATGCACAGCTGATTGATGCCCAGGCCAATCAGGCTTAAGATTACAAAGACAATAAACTGTACGGCCTTGTTGGCTCCTTTGTCCGCGTCAAACACAATTGTGACGCTTAAAATATAGTTCACGATCGTCGAAATCGTATAGGAACAGCCGCTGGAGATCAGCGACGGAATTCCCACCAGCTCTGTCAGGCCGACCATGATGGCATAGTCGATGAAGAAGCACAAAAAGCCTACAGCTCCGAATTTGATGATTTGTGCGAATAGTTTTTTCATGATTTTTCTCCGTTTTCTTTTTAACCCGTAAATAAATTTACAGGTTAAAAATTACAATACCTGCAATGATAATCACAAGTCCCAGAAGCTTCTTTTTTCCGATTTTTTCTTTCAGGATGAAATATCCCATCACCGAAACAAACACATACCCGCTGGCTTCCAGAACCGGTCCCAGCGAAAGAGGTACAAATTTATATGCATATACGGTCAGAAGGCTTGAAAGAAAAAAGAGGCCATACGCAAAGATTACCCTGAAATTCAGATACTCATCTATCCACCTGTCATATTTCCGGTCGGCGCTCTTTTTCAGCATAATCTGCGAGATCGAAGCCACCAGCACCGATCCCAGAAAGATTGCAATTCCCATACTATTTCTCCTCTTCCGATACCACCAAAAGAATTCCCGCAATGATGACGGCTGCTCCTATCACATTCATTACTGTGATATGTTCTTTAAACACCAAAGCGCCCCATACCACTCCCCAGATTACTGTAACCGCTTTAGACGCATAGGCAGTAATCAGGGGTAGTCTTTTGATGACCTGCTGCCATCCAAGCGCGTAAAGAGCCAGAATGAAAAGCACCCCTCCATAATACAGGACATACTCTCTGGATAAAAACGGCTGTCCTGCCGCCATTTTTGAGAAGATTCCACTCAGGGAATAAATCAGCAGAAGAAGCTGCAGTCCAAGAAATGTCATTTTTTCGCTTTTAGTCAGTTTTTTCATCGCTGCCTCCGATTGTCTCCCGTATCACATACTGCGGCGCATTATTGATACTGATATAGATTCTTCCGATATATTCCCCTATAATTCCAAGCAGAACCATGATAATTCCGCCTATAAACAGAATCACGGTGATCAGAGAACTGTAGCCAAGCACTGTCGTATAGCCAAGCAGTTTGCGCAGCACCATAACTACGCCATAGATAAAGCCTGCAGCTGCGCACAAAAATCCTACCACTGTAGCCAGCCGGAGAGGCTTGACCGAAAAAGCGGTGAAACCGTTAAACCACAAAGCAAGAAGCTTGCCAAGAGAATATCCGGATTTCCCTTCCATTCTCGCCCGGTGGTGTACTGGCACATTCGCTATATTCTTTGTACTTCTCAAAACCAATCCGCCTACATACGGATAGGAATTTCTGTACCGCAGCATCTCTTCAATGATAAATCTTCTCGCCGCGTAATAGCTGGTACATTTCAGTTCCCTGGGCTTTCCCAGAAGCACCTCTATCATTTTCTCATTGACCCAGCTTCCGAAGATTCGGAAATGGGACTGCTTGATCTCCGGATAACATCCGTATACCACGTCATATCCTTCTTTGATTTTATCGATCAGAAGAAAAGCCTCGTCCGCCGGCGTCTGTCCGTCGTCATCCAGTGAAACCACAATATCGCCGCTGCAGCTTCTGTATCCCGCCATCAGCGCGGCGTGCTGTCCAAAGTTGCGGGCCAAGGAAATTCCCTTCATATTGCTATATGTCTTTACAAGCTTCTGTATCACTCCCCAGACCTGATCCGGAGAATTGTCATTGACCAGAACAATCTCATAGCTGCATTCCGGCCTCTGCGCCATCGTAGTCCTCAGCTCATCCACAACCTTCTCTATGGTATGCTCTGAGCCATAACATGGTATTACAAACGATACGTCCATTTCTTTCTCTCCTTCACCGATCTATCCGACCGGAATAAAAAAAGTGCTTATGTAATAAATCCCTATAAACAGCTGCAGCGCAAAAATCACCCAGCCGCCCAGGACAAGGATTCGGTCCTTCAGATTCTGATAGTCATATTCCCGGTTGCGCTTCAAAAAATACCGGAATGTCATTACATACACCAGAAACGTCGCCAGCACATATCCCCAGCCAAAGTTCCCGTGATAGCGCCGGTAGCCTGTCTCCGCCAGCGCCGCCGCCTCCAGAAAACCGGCAAGCCACATAAAAAACGTCACCTGCATATCCCGCTCTTTCATGATACACAGATTGGTCAGAATAATATAAAGCGGGAACAGGTATCCCAAAAGCATGGAAAAGGGGATGCTGGGAGAAGACGCTCCCATAACATCAAACCAGGCAATTTCAATCCCGCCCTCTGCTGAGCTGGATGTGCCAAAGGATACGATCATCTGCCACAGCATTACACAGACGCACGGTACAAATGCAGAGGCCGTCTGAAAACAGAAGCCAAATGCTTTTCCTCTGGTTCGAATCAGAAGAATAAGCAGATAAACTGCCAGTCCCGGGACAGCAATCTGAACGAAGCTCGGTTTGGCCAGGTTGCAAAGCACCAGACACGCCGCCAGCAGAAGCCATGTCTTGGCACTAAGCCTTTTCTGCTCCTCTTCATACTCCTTTAAAACTCTCAGAATCAGCAGAAAAGCCAGAAAAGCGAAGGGTCTGACACAAATCGTCGTAGGGTTGTGCCAGATATTCGGTGTCACCTGGCCATTGTATACATCAGGATTGTACCATGGAATATAAAAGGGCCCCACAAGGAGTAAAAACCAGGTGAGCGCTGCAGTCCCCAGGCGTTCTTCTTTACACTCCTTTGCCAGATAAGAAAATACCAGCACGTAAGTGAAAGCATTTAAAAGACCTCCTGCAATCGCAGATGCCTCATAAGCCGGAGCTCCAGACAATTTCATAATTCCGGCCACCAAAAAGGCCCAAAAAGGATATCCGATTTCCTTCAATACAGGTCCAAGCCCGGACTGCAGAAGCAGTTCCGCATTCTCTGCATGTCCCAAATAATCGCTGTATGGATTTCTTACTGCTCCCATAATCACCTGATAGGTAATTACAAAAAGAAATACTGCAAAAAATGTTGCTGCAATCAGGCTTCTTTTTTCATTCTTCATAGCTGCGCTGCCTCTCATTTTTCAGGACCACAAAATACTCATCTTCCAAAAGGACCTTATGCCCTTCCTCCTCGAGCTTGTTTTTCATCTCTCCAGTATACTCTTCTCCCTGTGTAATAACTGCGTATCCTGCCGTTTTATTGATTTCCAGATCAAGCATATAATTTGAACCGTAACCGGCAGGCAGGGCCAGATATCTGAAATCCACATCTCCATAAG
Source organism: Lachnoclostridium sp. An131 (assembly GCF_002160825.1). Lineage (GTDB taxonomy): Bacteria > Bacillota > Clostridia > Lachnospirales > Lachnospiraceae > Laedolimicola. The sequence continues at coordinate 208,217 of NZ_NFLI01000002.1, read as the reverse complement.
TGGCCACTGTATTTTCCCAGGGTTCCGCGTTTACATCCAGCTCAATCACCTCTGCCAAAGCTGCTTTCTCTTCTTCGATGATATTCTCATTCTGAGAAGCTGCAAACCTTTCATCTGCCATAGAGCTGTAATATCCCCAAACACTTGTAATCTCAAACACTGTCATCAACAGGATAAGAATTTTCAAATTTTCCTTTTTTACAAAGCTCAGATAGATCAGCGCCATAATCAATCCAGTATTGATTCCCCTGCACAATGTCCACTCCTGACCTGTATAAAGCGCACAATATCCTATCAGAAAGCCGGTCATAAAAAATGCCGCCTCATAACAGTAAGATCTGTTCTCTTTGAGCTGCCTTCTTTTTCTTATCAAATCAAACAGCAGAATAAACAGGATTACCAGGTAGTTGATAAAGAACCAGGACAAGACTCCGTAAGTATCCGAGGATACCGAAAGTATGGAAAACAAGTCTGCCGTTCTCAGATTCTGCATAAAGTTTTCCAGGAAAAAGCATAGACCATGATAAATTCCATTTTCTGAAATCTGTTTGAAAATAGTTGTAATAGTGGAATCAACATAAGGCGCGCAGACGCTTGTTACCAGCCTGTTTGCAATAACTGTTACAACACCGGTAACAGCTGTAATTGCCACGATTTTCCCTGAAAATAACAAAATCTGCTTTTTTCTATCTGCATTGTCAAACTGTACTTTCCTGAAAATATACCAGCAATACACCGGAACTACAAGTACAAAAACCAGATACACCTGGATTGCATAAAAAAGGAACAGCGCAAAGGCTATACATCCGCACAATTCCCTTCTGGAAAAACGCTTTTTTTCTCTTGTACAGCGCTCCAGCCATAGCAATGCCCCTGTCAAAATAACAGCCAGAGAATATCGCAGTCCTTCCGACATAGAAGTCAGGGAGTATCCGATAGTAATAAAGCTGCAGCTGTATAACAAAATTAACCACAGGGTCTGTGTAACAGAAGGCCTCGTCATAATAACTAACAGCAGCATCGCCAGACACAGAAAGAAAATATTTGCCAAAGCCATTGACGAAAGTCCCCAGCCGAATATTTTCCCAAAAGCCGCATAAGGCAGCAGCGGCGCAATCCCCCAGGCTCCCCAGGTACCTATCTGGGCATGCGTGCCATTATACCCATAATACCCCAGAGGCTTCCCATATTCAATCACTGCGGCTACCTGATTGTACCATCCAATTTCATCGTTCCAGACAGGCTGCAGAATAGACAATTCAAATTTAAATCCATTACAAAACAGAATGCATAAAACCCACAAAAGGGGAAGCAGGACTAAAACAGCATATAATGCTGTCTGCAGTTTTTTATGCCTCATATCACAATTCCTTCCATTTATGAAATATGGATAGTTCTGGTCAGCCTCTCATACAGATTATATCCATCCCAGATCAGATCAAAGTCCATGGTTTTTCCCACCGGAACGATACGGTCAATGCCGCGGACTCCTGTCTTCAAAAGCGGCAGAAACATCTGCGGATCACCGATGTAGGAAACCGTCTGGCAGTGAGTGTCATCGCAGACAGCTTTTAAATCGCGGATATCCTGGCAGTCATATTCATAAAAATATCCGGAATCTCCCCGGAAATCCATCAATCCTTCGAAAAGATGGTCCAGGGAAATCCTGACAAGCCGGTTATCGCCGCAGGATATCATATGTGTGCCTTCCTGGGCTGCCGCTGCCAGAAAAGCATTTGTCAGCTTGTTGACTCCCTGAATAGACTGAAATTCGTACTTTTTCTGAACTCTCTCCAGAAGCAGGCTCCAGAAACGTTCCTTGGCCCGGGCAGTCTGGGAACCGCACCAGACTACAAGCCTTGGACTGGTACAGGCATTCTGGTCCGTCAGATAAGTATCGTTATAAAAATCATCCACAATCCTCGGCTGATTATCCGCTGCCAGATAGGCGTCGCTGTCAATTACCGCCAGAGAATATCTGTCCGCAAAAGTAATTTCCGACGCTCTGGGGCCAAGCGGTGATTTTCTCAGCTCTGCGATTGTACGGTCGCCGCCCCAGACAATCCGGGTATCCGCAATAGAAGAAAGCGCATCATTAATTCTCTGCTCTCTCCCGTAACGCACAAAACAGATGTAGGGCCGGCAGGCCGGATACTGTTCCAGAGCCATATTTACCGCTTTGTTGATAATGGAAATCTGCGGAAAATCTTTAGACGGAATGCGGACCACATTGGCGTTCCCCGTCATAAAACCTGCCGCAAAGGAATAGGCATAATTGACTGCCACATTGGACGGAGCAATGTGGAAAGCCACTCCTCTTCCCAGGTGTATACAGTTCTCTTCTGCCTGGAAACGCTCTGCCAGCTTTTTCACTGACGATCTGCGAATCCAGAAGGCAAAGGTTACCACATCCGGATACAGCTTTGCTTCCGGCATGGAAAGAAGTGTTTTGGACAGGAAATTCAGGAACTCTTCAATTTCTCCGCAAAAAGGCTCCCGCGCTTCCACTTCCGGCATGTGTGCAAGAATCTCTTCACTGCCTGCCAGGTATTGAATTCCCTGCAAATTTTCTTTATCTAAACTTTTCTGCATAGGTATCGCTGCACCCCCGTATCTCAGCATTTTTGAGCCTGCCGATTACTTTGAAATATTTTCCTTTTCTGCCGCAGGGGCAGTCATCCTCTCCAAGCACCACTCCCTCATCCTCTGTGAGAAGCGAATGTCCCGGATAGGATTCCGGAAGGGTGGAAACCACCTGAATGATTCCCTTTTCCCCCATTTCACATTCTGCAAAATCCAGCGGCCGTCTTACAATCACATCAGAAAAATTGCTCGCATGAAGATGTCCGCACTCACATTCCATGTAAATGCAGCCTGTCTGCTCTACCATGCCGTAATAATCGTGTACATGGCGGAGACCACAGACCTCCTGCAGACGCTGCCCGAATTCCTGCGGACTGACAGCTTCGTTTATCAGCTTTTTCCAGCCGCCGCCATGAATCAGGACTCCCTCCGACAGATCGAAAGTAATGCCTTCCTCTTTCAGACGCACCAGCTCCTTATAAAAATGCTGCCAGATCATAAATGTAAAGCCAAAAAGAAAAATTCTCTGGCCCTGATACTTCTCAAGAAAAGCCTTCAAACCATCCACATCCAGCTTCATATCATCATCCAGAGCGTAGATTCGTTTTGCGCCGAAAATGGAAAATCCCAGAATCCCGGCTCCCCGGGCGGAAAACATCTGACGGTTTTTTACCACGGATGGACAGTCCAGAATAATCATGGGCATTCTGCTGCTTCCTGTAAAATCAGAAACGATTTTTACCATAACCTTCTGCTGATTTGCGGATGTTACCCGATCCAGATAGATTTTCGAGACGGCCTGTCCGGTCGTTCCCGAAGAGGTCATGGTCTTTACCACCTCTTCCTTCGGAACGCTTCGCAGTTCCAGTTCTTTAAAGAGGCGCACCGGAAGAAACGGCAGCTCTTTATAGCTGCAAAGCTTCTGGCTGTCATAGCCTGCGCTTTCCAGCATGTTTCTGTACTGGGGGCAGCTTTCTCTGTGTTTTTCTGTAAGCTCTCCCAGCCTCTCTGTCAGAAAGCGGCCTTTTTCCTCCTTATCTAAAGAATATGGACTTGTCTGCAGCATGTCTTCAAAATTCATCTTTCTGCTCCCTTACCTTTGATACAGGGCTGTATCTGACTACTTATAATATTTTTCCAGTTCCCTGTAAAGCGTTTTTCCGGCGTCATTTTTCGGAATGCTGTCTACGACAATCACCTTAAATGCCGCCTGGTTCAGTCCGGTCTTCGCAACCACAAACTCTTTCACCTGTTCCCCATAAGCTTCGTCTGTCACAAAGAGGTACATGTGGTCATCCACTCCGGCGCTGGCACATTCCAGATTTTCAAATTTTCCCTTGATCATCCGGTCCACTTCATCCAGGTTTACACGGTTTCCATATATTTTCAGAAATCTCTTTCTGCGTCCGACGATATAATAATAGCCGTCCTCGTCAAACTGCGCCATATCTCCTGTCTGAAGGAAGCCGTTTCTTTCGTCTCCCTTACTCAGATCTTCTCCGCACTCCGCATATCCCAGAGTCACATTTTCCCCTTCATATACCAGTTCCCCGGTTACATGGGGTTCCGTGACCGCTTCTCCATTTACATCAATCAAATGGAACACGCCTCCCGGAATGGCGATGCCCATAGACCCGCATTTTTCCACAGCCTTATCCGCGGGCAGATATCCCATCCGGGCCGTAGCCTCACACTGGCCGTACATGACAATAAAACGCTTGCCCTTTTCCGCCGCATATTCCGCGAATTTCTTGTGGAGTTCCGGAATCAGCTTGCCGCCGGCCTGTGTCATTGTCTTCAGATCCGGAAGATCCATACGGAAAAATCTCAGCTTATCCAGCATTTCATAGGTATAAGGCACTCCTCCGAAAGAAGTCGCCTTCTGCTCCTTCATAAAGGACCAGAATCCTCTCTCCATCATGGTCTTATCCGTAAGCAGGATTTCTGCGCCCACCAGCAGATGACTGTTGATAATGGACAGACCATAGGTGTAATTCATAGGCAGCGTGGTGATCGCCCTTTCCTCCTGGTCAAGTTCCAGATATTCCGCGATCTGACGGGTATTTACTTCAATATTTTTATAGCTTTGTCTGACAAACTTGGGACTGCCTGTAGATCCTGACGTGGTAAGAAGCAGACCCAGTTCTTCATAAAGAGGCCAGGACTTTTCATAGTCCGTCTTCAGCAGAGAGTATCCTCTGCTCTGATAAACGCACTGAAATTCGTGGAACTTTTCCGTCATTGCATCAGGCATCCACAGAAATGCCGGATTATACTTTTCCAGAAGCGCCTCCAGCAGTTCCTGATCCAGATGGGCATTCAAAAGAACCGGAACAATTCTGTTCTGTATAAAGCTCACATATCCGATGACAGAGCCTTCCGTATTGCTGCACATGGAAAAAACAAGGCAGCGTTTCCCAATCGCCGACGCGAGCCGCCCTGTCTCTTCTCCCAGTTCTCTGTATGTCAGCTGCGTTCCATCATCAGAACGCAGCGCAGTATTATCCAAAAACTCATTAAAATTCCACATCATATTTTTCACTCAGAATTTCCATTCCCTTTTCAAAAGAGCTGAAATCAATAATGTCATCTGTGTCCATCATAATATCAAAAGCATCCTCAAGAGCTGCCACAAGAGACATGTGGCCTACAGAATCCCAGGCTGCGATCCCGGAATACTGAAGTCCCTGTGTCTCTTCCTCCGTAATATCAAAGGTCTCCGTAAAAGCATTTACATATTTTTCTTTATTTGTCATTGCTGTTTTCCTCCTGCAATTTAATCCAACTTTTTATACGCGTCCGTGATTCTGTCCGCAATGTGACGGGCTGACAATTTATGATAGTCCAGCAGCCACGCATAGGTTCCCGCTTTTCCAAAGCTGTCCGGAAGTCCCATCATCTCCAGCCGGGTATCCTTATTGTACCTTGCTTTATATTCAGCCACAGCAGAACCCAGTCCTCCGATGACTGTATGCTCTTCAATTGTCACAACAAGTCTGTGCGAATCGAACACTTCTTCCAGAATCTCCTCGTCCAGCGGCTTCACCGTGCTCATATCTATAATTGTACAGGAAATTCCGTCTTTCTGAAGCTTTCTTGTGGCACGAAGAGACTCATACACCATGGTTCCCGTGGCCACAATCGCCACATCCGTTCCCTCTCTGACCTTTGTGGCTCTGCCCAGCCGGAAATCATAATTCTCCTTATACACAGGCTGGTTTCCATTCACACCCGTCAGCCTCAGATACGCCGGTCCCTTATGCTCCAGAAGAGCTTCCACAGCCTTTGCGGTCTCCGTGCAGTCCGCCGGCGATACCACAGTCATATTCGGAATCGTCCTTGCAAGCGCCAGATCTTCCAGTCCGTAATGGGTATTTCCCGCTGTTCCCATGCTCAGTCCGCTGGCGATTCCCACTACTGTCACATTCAGATTCATATACCCCAGATAGGTGCGAAGCACTTCAAAACACCGCATGGAAGCAAACGGCGCAAAGGATACTGCAAAAACCTGATATCCTGACTTCGCCAGTCCGGCAGCAATGGCAGTCATATTCTGCTCCGCAATTCCCACATTCAGGAACTGATCCGGATGATTTTTTTCAAAATCTCCCAGACCCGCGGAGTCCGCCACATCCGCCACAAGCACCATCAGATCCGGATGCTCACAGGCCAGTTCGTCCAAAACCAGGCCAAATGTCTTTCTTGAACTTATTCTTGACCAGAGGGCAACGTTTTCCGCCGAAATATCAATCATTTTTCAATTCCTCCATCGCCTGATTATACTGCTCCTGGGTAAGTCCTGCATGATGGTATTTCACCTGATTCTCCATGAAGGAAACGCCCTTTCCTTTTACCGTATCCGCCACAATCATTTTCGGCCTGCCATCCGCCGCAAGTCCGGCAAGGGTCTCATAGACAGCCCGGATATCATGTCCGTTTACCTCAAAGACTTCCCAGCCAAAGGAACGGAAGCTTTCCGCAATATGTGCCTGCGGAACGATTTTTTCCGCTTCCCCATCCAGCTGCAGGTGGTTATTGTCCATAATCGCAATCAGATTGTCCAGACCCAGCTTGGGCGCCTGCATGACGGCTTCCCACACGCTGCCTTCGTTGCATTCTCCGTTGCCAAGCAGGACAAATGTCTTTGCCTGTGTCTCCTTCTTTTTATCCGCCAGTGCCAGGCCGATGCCGAATCCCAGGCCAAGCCCCAGGCTGCCGCTTGACAGCTCAATTCCTATCTCATCATGCATCACCGGATGAGCCGGGAACATCCCGCCATTGTCTTCAAAGGTCATCAGCTCTTCTCTGGAAATCACGCCGGTCTCGCAGAGAGCCGCATACTGAACCAGGGCACAGTGGCCTTTGCTCAACACAAAATGATCCTGCTTCCCCGGTCTGTCCATAATTCCGCAGTAGAGCACAGCAACTATGTCAGCCGAAGAAAGAGCGCCGCCTATATGAGCCCCGCTGGCTCCTGCATGCAGAGTCATTTCCAGCATATTCTCCCGCATATTATGCGCAGCAGTTTCTATCCGTTTATATAATTCTGTATTCATTTCAATCACAGTCACCACCTCCATTCACTACAATGGTCTCTCCATTTACAAAAGAGGCTTCATCCGATGCAAGAAAAACAGCCACATTGGCGATCTCCTCCGCCTTTGCCATGCGTCCCATCGCAGAGGGAAGAAGCCTGTTTTCTCCTGCATTTTCCTGTACCGCTCGTCCCATATCCGTATCGGTCAGACTTGGCGCAATAGCGTTTACCCGTATTCCATACTGGGCTGTCTCTGCCCCCAGCACCGCCGTCCAGGCTTTCACCGCAGCCTTGCTGGTTCCGTATGCAGAATTTCCCGCCCTGACATTGAGTGCCGCAACAGACGACATATTAATAATACTTCCAGATTTCTGGCGCATCATTTTTCTCAGAATAAGCTGTGTCAGCTCCATCGGCGCAAATACATTAATATCAAATACCTCCCGGATCGTCTGCATTCTAGTCATTGAAAACAATCCGCCATGGGCAATCCCTGCATTATTAATCAGGACATCTATATTTTCTCCCGATTTCAGCACCTGTTTTATTGCCGCCTTCATCTCTTCACTGTCTGTCAGTTCAAAATAAACTGGTCTAATCCATACTCCATTTTGAGACGCAATTTCAGCCATCTGGGTCTCAAACTCCTCGCTGTGCTTTCTCGCACATGCCCAGATATTACATTGCTGCTTCGCGAAAGCTTCTACAAAAGCTTTTCCAATTCCTCTGTTTGAACCTGTAATCAGAACATTCTTTCCTGTAAGCATAGGCCTCTTCTCCTGAATTCTCTTTCTCACAAACTCAGTATGATTTTAACCGCTATTATCCCTGATGTCAATTCATACCGGTCGCTATCTCCGGGTATCTGTTTACTGATGCCGAATCAGCACATACTGCATCTCATTAATCCGGTAGCCAAACTGCAGATGCAGATGAATAATTGCCTGGTTATTGGACGAAACATGTGTCTTCACTTTTACATTCCCGCGCTCTCTGGCAGAATACAGATTCGTAAAAAGAGACAGAAAGCCAAGTCCAGCCCTTCCTCCATGATTCAGCATTCCTCCCAGGACAGCGTCACAGACTGCATTTTCCTTATCAATGTTTACTCCAAAAGCAGCTGGCGTATCTTTATAATATCCAACACATACATGTCCGTTCTGCTCGAGAAGATCCCGGGACCAGTTCGCGTACCGTTTTCCAGCCATTTCTTTTCCGAAATAAGGGTCTAAAGCTATGCGGTCAGTCTCAAAAATATCTCCCGATTCTATTTCTCTCAGAATACTCTCCCTCTGTTCTCTGTCGGCTTCTTTTACAACAATTTCCTGTTCAAATCGCCTGTATACAGCAGGAAGAGTCAGCTCTCTAAGCCCAATTTCCAGCCCAATACTCATCTCTATTACCTGATATCCCTGCTCCTGCGCACATAAAAGCAGCCCCGCGGCTCCTCCGGGAACCTTACATACAGAATAAGGAGTCTTAATTCCGGCAAGCGCTTCCTTCAGTTCCTCTCTGCTGTCCGATGCTGCACACTGAATCTCTGTCACATCCACACCCAGATTTCGCTTTTCCCAGAACGCATCTGTTATCTTCATTTTCTTCAGCCTTTCTCTTTCTGCCTTCTCAGACAGTGAATTATCTATAAAAGTTTCTGATTTTTTCACAGATGAATGCTATTTTCTCCTGCTCCAGTCCATAATACATGGGCAGACGCACCAGCCGCTCACTTTCTTTCGTCGTGTACAGGTCTTTCCCGGAAAACCGCCCATATTTCAGGCCCGCAGGCGCAGAGTGCAGCGGAATATAATGAAACACTGTCAGAATTCCTTCTTCTTTCATGTACGAGATAAAACTCGTTCTCTCCTCCAGATCCCGACACTTGATATAAAACATATGCGCATTATGTACGCACCCTTCGGGTATCACAGGCAGCTCTATCCTGCCGGATTCCTCAAGACCTTTCAGTTCCTGATAATACTGATTCCAGCTGGCCATACGGTTCTCATTAATCTCATCCGCAGCACAAAGCTGAGCCCACAGATAAGCCGCGTTCAGCTCACTCGGAAGATAGCTGTCTCCAAAATCCACCCAAGTATACTTGTCTACCTGTCCGCGGAAGAACTTGGAACGGTTTGTTCCTTTTTCACGAAGAATTTCTGCTCTCTCATTGTATTCCGGATTGTTGATCACCAGAGCTCCGCCTTCTCCCATGGAATAGTTTTTTGTCTCATGGAAGGAATAGCAGCCAAAATCTCCTATGGTCCCCAGCGCACGGCCTTTGTATGTGCTCATAACACCCTGAGCCGCGTCTTCAATTACAACCAGGTTATACTTGCGGGCGATTTCCATAATCGTATCCATTTCACAGGCTACCCCTGCATAATGCACGGCGATGATGGCTCTGGTCCGCTCCGTAATGGCTTCTTCTATCTTTTTCTCATCAATATTCATCGTATCCGGCCGGATATCCACGAACACAAGTCTGGCTCCTCCCAGCACTGCTGAGGTAGCTGTACTGGAAAAAGTATAGCTCGGGAGAATCACTTCATCTCCCTCTTTCAGTTCACACAAAAGAGCCGCCATGTCAAGAGCTGTAGTTCCGCTGGTCGTCAGCAGAACCTTCTGAGCCCCAAATCTCTCCTCCAGCCAGGCGTTGCATTTTTTTGTAAACGCCCCGTCCCCGCATATCTTATGTGACTCAATCGCTTCTTTGATATACTGTAATTCTGTTCCCACACAAGGGGGTACATTAAAAGGAATCATCGTCTTTCTCCTCCTGATATTTTAAATACTGGGACCTCCATTCCATAAACCGGGGCCGTATCTGTCTCTGTCCACTGGACATCCTCGTATTTTTGTTCATAGTATGCGGTAATTCTGCTTGATGGTGTATTGAAAATCAGATACACATTGTCATTTTCGATCAGAGCCGTATTCTCATCTTCAATTCCAAATTTCTTCAATCCCTGTTCATGTACCGGAAGAAACGTGGTCCATCCCCCCAGACTGAAACCATTATCAAGCCGCGCTTCCTTTCGAATATGGAAATTCTCTGTATACCCGGCTGTCCAGGTAGCAGGTATAAAGTACACCTGTCCGGGGTGTTCGCGATAATAGGACTGTAAAAGCTCATATTCCTGATTTGCCGCTGTACTCTGAAGCTGCCTTTCACGAATAACCGTAAACTGCCACGCTGCAGCTGCCAGCAGCACTATCAGGAGTCCCGCGGTCCACCCTGGGATTTTTTTTGCCGTCTCCGGTACTGTATTTCTCCGTTCCGAGAAAAAAACTGCAAGAGCCGCCAAAAATTCTATTATCAGCAGCGCCGCCATTACTCTGGAAGGCAGTCTTCCTTCATATCCCAGATAAAAGGTCAAAGCGCCTTCACAGAGCAGGAACCCGGCATTGACAAGCCACAGCGCCTTCTTCCGGTACCGAATACCTGTAATGATATTCAGCAGGACCAGAGCTTTCGCCAGAAGGTTCAGAACCAACGTCTCTTTTCCCAGCTCTCCCTGAACTGCAATTCGGACTCCCGCCATCACCCGGGCAGTCAGACTGTTCTGTTCTCTGTAACGCTGCTCCGCGTAATCAGCTATCTGCTGCATCTTCCCATTTTCCAGATCGTCTACAAATACCAGCTGATAGCGCTCTAAATTGACAACATCATATTCCTGAAGTCCTATGCTGTCATAAAACTCTCTGTTCTCCTCATATGGAGGCACACCATAATAATCATAAATAACCGAACGCGCAGTATTATAGTCTTTGTAAGATTTCCACTCTGCGCTGGAATAAGAAAACATTTCCAGAACCATGATTCCAGCCAGACCCACACAGGCGATGGAAACCATGAGCGCTTTCTTTTTAACAGGCTCCTTTTTGTAAAGGATAATCAGACCGCCAAATGGCACTGCCATCAGCAATACATTTTCTCTGACACAGAAGGAAATCCAAATCAGCAGAATGACCAGAGCCGCCATCCTATATTCCTTTTTCCCGCTGCTGTCATCCAGACAGTAAAGAAACACCGCGGTTCCAGCCACAATTCCTGCTACTACCGTAAACTGAAAACTAACCAGATGTCCCAGGCCTGTCAGTGCAAACACCGAAAGGAACAGGATGGACGCCGCCAAAAGATTTCTTCCTCTTTTTTCACAAATAGAAAGAATCTTCCACAAAATCAACGCTGCTGATAAAATCACAAATCCCATCCACATCAGGCCATACCAGTCGATCCCTGGAAAATATCTGTAAACCGCACTCAGCAGCGCTCCAAGCGCCGCTTTCACAAACACCAGATGATAATCAGGGCTCCCAGACATAGCCCCCGAAGCAATATCCCGCATGGCTACATCATCGTTGATGGCATAAGTCACCGGTATCATCAGAAAAACAACTGCCAGGAAAATAAAAAACAGGCCAAAAGATATGATCTTTTCCCTCTTCACACTCTTATTCATTTCCTTACCTCAAAATCATACACTTCAAACACCCTTTCTCCATAATCCAGGGTGTCCACCAGCTCCCGGCCCAGATAATCGTCTCCATAGATGCTGGTATAATAGCGGTCCATATACCTCATATTTACATTTTCTAATGATATCACATATACATAATCCTTTTCAACAATATCTGTCTTGGGGTCAGATATCCCAAGCTCCCGGCACTTTTCATCTTCCAGCGGAGAAAACGTATGCCAGCCGCCCACAGACAGAAGATTGGTAAAATCAAAATCCCGGCGCAGCGTAAAATTGTCCGTATAGGTCTCTATGGAAAAGGTCGTCATAAAATAGACGTTTTCCATATGCTCTGCCATATACCGGTTGACATCGAGGAATTCTTCATTGTAGCTGCTCCGCCAGCCCACAGTTCCTTCCACAGTCTTCCATTCCTTCACCGCTCCTGATGCAAGAATCAGCAGACATGCGGCCCACGCCGCCCAGCCGATCCAGCCTGTTCTCTTTCTCAAGCGGTCTGTACCTTCCGGCACTTTCGCCGCCTTTGCCTGATCCATTTCAGCTACCCCTTCAGGCCGGCCCGAGGCCAGGCCGTGCAGAATATTCCATCCAACTGCCAGCATGCTTAAAAGCTGCAGCAGAAACATTCCATAGCAGACCCGCTCCACGATTCTTCCGCGAAATCCCAGATACAGCCAGAACAGAGCAATAATTCCGTTTATGCAGAATGCCAGCGCAAATTCTCTCCGGTTCTTCCGCAGGCCCAGTATCAGCACTGCAGCTACAGAGAGATAAGCGAGCCAGCTTAGAGGAGCATACAGTTCATTGGTCAGATGCTCCCTCACCTTTTGCACGCCCATGTACAGGCGGTCGCGGGCCGAATACTGCTGATTATACTCTTCCTGCGCATTGACTGCCAGTTCATGCATTGTCTCACTGTAAAGATCATCACAGAGATACAGAGAATACCTCTGAAGATTCTCCACCTCCTCCGGAGATAATCCCAGCGACTCATAAAATTTCTGATTTTCCTCATAGTTTTTCAGACCGTAGTAATCCATGATCGTAGAACGGTCACTGTTATATGAGAGAAACTCCTGCCATTCCGGAGAACGGTAAGCCATCCGCTCTGTTCCCAGAACCCCGATGAATCCGAGTATGAGAGCCAGCAGAATGCCCCAGTGCCGCAGACCAAAGGGCCATTTTCGGGCCCCCAGCCTTTTCCACTGAAAAGAGCCGTATTTAAACCAGAAGCACAAAGCCGCTGCAGGAAGCACCATCATAAATACAGAATCACGTACGGACAGACAAAGAAGAAGGAGAAACACGGAGACTCCCTCTTCGCACAAATTCTGAAACCTGTTTTCTGTTTTTGAAGTATAAAACAGGAAAATTCCTGCCACTCCCGCAAAGGCGGCAGTCACTGTCCACTGAAATATGACCATCTGCCTAAGCCCGATACAGGTGAACAAAAGCAGCGCCGCCGCCGTATAGACGAGCTTCCAAACCAGAGACTTTTTCTCCACAAGTCCCCGGTACAGTATCACCGTCAGGCAGAGTAAGACGATTCCTATCATGACAATTCCGTACCAGTCCCATCCCGGCAGGACATGGTACAGCCCACTGATCAGAAGGCCCAATATATATTTCACAAAAATCAGGTGCGCATCCGGTGTGCCGGTGATGACACCTGCCGCCACATTCCGCATGGCCACATCATCATTGATGTCATAGATAAATGGCAGGCTCTGATATACCAAAATAAAATACACTGCCGTTATCAGAAACGCAAGCAAAAAAGCTGCCGCCATTCGGGCTTTTGTTCCCATCCGCCGCATATCTTTCCCTCCGGGCTTTCCGCACTTACTCTACATTCTCTGCCGCCGTCTCCGTTCTCTTCCTCTCAAAGCTGTCCTTTGCCTGAAGCAGGCGCATCTCAAAATCCTGCTTGTTCTTCTGCTCCATGCTCTGAAGCACCAGCCCAGCAAACAGCGATTGAAGAGCAGCAATCAGCACAAAGCCGCACACAATCAGAGTCGGAAAACGCGGCACAAGGCCCGTCTGCCAATACTCTATCAGTATCGGAATCAGGAAAACCACCGCCAGCACGGCCAGTATCCCTGAAAGCAGAGAAAAGAAAGCCAGAGGCTTATAATTTTTGTAAAGGCTCAGAATCCGGCTCAGCACCTTCAGCCCATCAGAAAACGTATTCAGCTTCGAGACGCTGCCCTCCGGGCGGTCCCGGTAATCAATCACCACATGATCCACCTGCATGTGCTTGTCCGCCGCATGGATACTCATCTCGGTCTCTATCTCAAACCCTCTGGAGAGCACAGGGAAGGTCTTCACAAACTGATAGCTGAAGGCCCGGTAGCCTGTCATGATATCCTGAATGTTCGTGTCAAAGAACCGGTTGATGCAGTTTTTCACAAAGGAATTGCCGAAATTGTGGAAGGGACGCTTATTCTCTGTATAATAGGTAGAGGAAAGCCGGTCGCCCACTACCATATCCGCCTGCTCCTCCACGATCTTTCGCACCATCTCGAGCGCTGCCTCCGCCGGATAGGTGTCGTCGCCGTCCACCATGAGATAGACCTCCGCGTCAATCTCCCGGAACATCCTGCGGATGACATTTCCCTTGCCCTGCTGGTATTCATGGCGCACGATGGCGCCGGCCTCCCGCGCCAGTCCGGCCGTCCCGTCCGTCGAATTGTTGTCGTAGACATAGACTGCCGCCTCAGGCAGCACCCGCCGGAAATCCTCCACAACCTTTTTTACTGTTTTGCTCTCATTGTAGCAGGGGACAAGCACCGCTATCTTATCCATACATACGTCCTCCGTTTATGATGTTCCATTTTCGGGCCGCTGCCTTCCAGTCTGCCGCTTTCCAGATTACCGTTTTCCGGCCCGCTTTCCCGGCCGCCTGCTTCCTTCCATACCGTCCACATCAGATAAAGCAGAAGAGGCGCGCAGGCGATGAACGGATAATGGTAGCGCATCTTCACCACAGGGCCGAGCAGATTTGTCAGGAAATACGCTCCAAAAGGAACCAGCACCAATGCCCTTTTCCACTGTTTTCCATAAAAGGCCAGCAGGCAGGCAAAAATCCACAGCCATGTGTAAACCCCAAGGTTAAACGCTGCCGCCACAACCGGTACCTTCTGAAAGGAGGCTTCGTTTCCGATTCTCCTGTAAAACTCCGAAAGAGCTGGAAGCTTCGATTCCATCTCCACATCCACATCCTCCCGGAAATCCTTGCAGTAATATTCAAAATAATCCCTTCCATTTTCCGTATCCTCTATAGAATTTCCGGGATACCAGTATCCAAAGGTATTCGCCAGGAAGGAATCTATATAAATCTTTTTATGTCTCATGCCTGCAGAGAGCCAGGCACGCAGGAAGGGCCAGGGATCCTCTGCAAATTTTTCTCCGTGAAAATATGCCTTCACCGGATCGGCAAACCGCGACAGGTAGGACTCAAGCCCCTCTTCATCTATAATCGAAAGAAAGGCTTCCTTTTCTTCCTCCGTCAGGCCCAGGTAGTCCAGATTATAGACCCGGGCAGCGGACTGCATCAGCACACTGCACATCTCCCTGGGATCGCTTTTTTCAATATCCAGGGCGCTGTACACAGGGCCATTATAAATTCCATACAATCCCAGACAAATCAGAATCAGCAGCAGCGTTTTCTTCCAGAACCGCCGAAACACGAAAATCAGGAAGGGAGCGCAGAGCAGAAATGTATGAAATCCATTATTGCGCAGGGCAAACAGGAAAAATACATTCACACAGAACAGGGCCTGCCGCTTCCAGGAAGCGAAAAACGCCTCCTTATCTTCCGCCATGCGGAAGAGCTGTACAATAAAGACTGCAAACACAGCCGTGAACAGCGAATCCTTGGTGGCGCAGAGCGCCATCAGCCCATTCACCGGATGGAAGCCAAGGAACAGCGCGGTTCCCACAAGAAGCCAGCGTGGGACCTTCCTCTGCCGCAGAAACAGGCACACCTCAGCATAGAGAGCCGCCATTGCAAGCATTTGTACCAGCGAATAAAGAAGAGCCCCTGCCTGATTTCCTGCCTGGCCGGAACCGGCCAAGGCATGGCCCAGCATCCGGGTCACGCCCAGCAGAGCCGTGTGCAGAATCGGATGATGGCCTGTCACATCTCCATCCACAAAAGCCGCCAGCTGCCAGCCGGAATCATAGGAGAAAATCCCCGGCCAGGCCGCCAGAAGCACCGGAACCCAGGAAAGAAACAGGATTCCTGCACAGAGCAAATAAAAACGCCTGTCAGAAAGCCCGGAAAGCCAGCCGGCAGGGCTCCTGGATAAGCCGGAAGCTCCATGTTTAAGGTCTCCGGCTTCTTCCCCTTTTGCCCCTGCTGCTCTGTCTGGCTTCTGCCGCGTCAGGCCTCTTAAGCCAAAGCCTGTGCAGATTCCGAAAAACGGAGTCAGGCACAGCACAGCCGGGAAGACGTATGAATTCCAAATGGTATCTGTATAATTCAGCGAAAAGCCAAAAGCTGTCATCGCTGCGAACAGGAGGCCGCCTGCCAGAGAAAACAGAATCAGCCGCCCCGATACATGACTGGCAAAAAAACGTACTCCCAGATACAGAAAAGCTCCAAAGACCGCCATTCCAAGAACGCTGTTTGAAAGCATCGTGCTTTCACCGCGTATCTGATACAGGAGGTTAAAACCATTTACAGCCAGAAAGGCTGCGAACGCCGCTATGATATTTCCTGTCCAAGACCGTTTTTCCGTCATGCTCTCTCCTGTCCGTTATTTAATCGTATAATCTGAATAATCCAGCGAGAAATTCGGATTAAAGTAGGGATCGCCCGCATCCAAATCTGCCTTCCATTTCGTCCGGAACAGATCTACCTCGTGCTGGAACCGCTTCATCTTTTCGCCTTCCTCCATGCCTCTTGTCTTGGATTCATAGTGATACAGCTCCGCAAAGGGAGTGAACACATTCAGATAACCCGCATGGCGCAGCTTCAGACAGAAGTCCACGTCATTGAACGCCACGCTGAAGGTCTCATCCAGACCGCCCACTTCATCATACTGGGCGCGGCTGACCAGGAGGCAGGCTCCTGTCACTGCGGTCACATCCTGCGCGTAGCAGAGACGGCCCATATAGCCAAGGTGCATCTTGTCATCCTTATAATGCGTATGTCCGGCTGCCCGGTGGGCTCCCAGCCCTATGACAATGCCTGCATGCTGAATCGTATTATCTGCGTAATAGAGCTTTGCCCCCACAGCCGCCACGTCCGGGCGCTGGGCGTACATCAGCATCTCTTCCATCCATTCTCTTGTGATGACCTTCATGTCGTTGTTCAGCAGCAGCACATATTTTCCGTTGGTAAAGGTTACGCCAAAATTATTGATACGGGAATAGTTGAAATCGCCCTCGTATTTCACTACCCGTACCTTCGGATTGTGCTCCAGCGCCTTGTAGTAATCAAAGATTTCCTTTGTCTCGCTGTTATTCTCCACGATGACAATTTCATAATTTTCATAGGTGGATTTATTGATGATCGACTCCACACAGCGCGACAAATCCTCCATATGATCCTTATTGGGAATCACGATAGAGATCAGCGGACGCTCCAGAAGCGGATACCGAATCCGGAAAATCGTCGGGAAGGCTCTGGTGCTCTCCACCTTCGCATCCATGCCGTAGACGTCCATAATATGGTCGTGGACAGCTCTTTTTGCCGCATCTACCGCATAGGTCTTGGCATTGATGTCCTGCGCGACAGACGCCTTATGGGATCTCCAGTAATAAAGCGCTTTCGGCACATGATACACCTGTTTTGCCTTGGCTGTCAGCCGCAGGATCATATCATGGTCCTGGCTTCCGTCGTATTCGCTCCGGAATACACCGGTCTCATCCAGTAAATGCTTCGAAAAAGCAGAAAAATGGCAGATATAATTATTCCCCCGCAGATTGTCGATCGCAAAATCCGGTTTAAAATGAAGCACGATCATGTGATCGATGCTGTCTCCCTCGAACGTAATCTCGTCGCAGTAGAGATAATCTGCTCCCGTCTCATTGATTGCCTTCGCATATTCATAAAGCACAGCAGGATGCAGGATATCATCATGATCCAGAAGGGCGATATAGTCTCCTGTCGCCAGCTTCAGGCACTGATTTGTATTCCCCGAGATACCCTCATTGTGATCAAGCACATGGTAGATAATACGCGGATCCTCTGCCGCGTACTTTCTGCAGATCTCTCCCACATAGGCATGCTCGTGATCGCTTCCGTCTGCCAGGCACAACTCCCAGTTCTGATAGGTCTGAGCCCTTACACAGTCCAGAAGCTCCGTGAGGAACTTCTCCGGCGTATTGTAAAGGGGGGTCAGGATGCTGAATTTCACCATGTTCGGAAAGACTGCCTCTCTCTGGCGCTTTGCCTCCTCCGGCGAAGGAAAGCTGGCCGTGCCATGGCGCTTCATGTTTTTGCGCTCCTGCATCTTGCTTCTGACTTTCCGCATCAGGCCCGGAATCGAGCCGTAACGCGTCAGCCGGTCCCGGGTTTTCTCATAAAAGTGAAGCCCCTTACGGAGCGGCGTCGCAAGCTTCCAGGCAAAGCTTCCCTTAATCCGGTCCAGCTTGAAGTTCAGCTCCTCTATCTCCTTTTCACATTCCTCTATTTTGCTTACGAGAACCTCAGATTTTTCTCTCTCCGCTTCGTAAAGCTTTTTATAATCATTCTGTAATTCCTGATTGTCCATGTTCTCCCTCACTGCTGCATCCATTTCCGCGGCAGACGGCCTGCTTATGCCGCCGCTCCTTTTCAAAGCAGCCTTTTACATCAGTTTCTCGCTTGGATCCTCATAGGCGTCGCAAACCTCCTCGGCCTCGCCCATCATCCGGATATGTCCTTTATCGATCCAGATAGCTCTGTTGCAGATTTCCTTCACCTGCTCAATGCTATGGGACACGAACAGCACCGTCGTATTCCGATCCATCATCTCCCGGATACGCTTCTTGCACTTATTCTGGAACTGGTAATCTCCCACTGACAGAATCTCGTCGATGATCAGAATATCCGCATCTACGATGGTTGCGATGGAAAAGCCAAGCCTTGCCAGCATACCGGAAGAAAAATTCTTAATGGGCACATCCACGAACCGTTCCAGTCCGGCAAAGGCAATAATATCGTCAAACCGCTCCTCCAGCATCTCCTGGGGATAACCAATCAGCGCTCCGTTCAGGTAAATATTTTCCCGTGCCGTCAGATCGTGGTCGAAACCCGCTCCCAGCTCAATCATGGGCGCTATGGTTCCCGTCGTCTCCACGCTGCCCTTTGTGGGCTTCAGCACGCCGGCTATGATCTTCAGCATCGTACTCTTTCCGGAACCGTTCATTCCCACCAGCCCCACAGAATCGCCTTTCCTCACCTCAAAGCTGATATCATTCAGGGCCCAGAATTCCTCATAGAAAAGCTGGTGCTTCAGCGCTTTGATCACATATTCCTTGATATTGTCCACCTTTTGTTTGGAGAGGTTGAAGCACATGGACACGTTATTTACTTCTATCGCATTCTCTATCTTCATAGCTCTCTCCTATATTTTCAGTATAAAGCTGTCCTGAGATTTTTTGAATACCAGGGAGCCCACAAGAAGTGCCACCGCGCACCAGATAAGACTCTGCACATGCAGAATGGCAGGAGGCGTCACCCCGTCCAGCACCACCGCGCGGAAAATTTTGATAAACGCCGTCAGCGGATTGGCGTTAATGATAAAGACCACCCAGCGGGGCGCGTCTTCCAGAATGGACATGGGGTAGATCACCGGCGTCAGATACATCCAGGCCGTAGTAATCACCGTGTACAGATGCATCAGATCCCGGAAGCTCACCGCCACCGCCGACAGAAACAGGCTGACTCCCGTGGAAAACAGCAGTACATAGAGCAGAGGAAGAACCGCCAGAAGAATCGTCGGCGTCACTCTCGACCGGGTCACCACCATCACAATCACCAGCGCAATCATGGAAGCCAGCAGATTGACGCCGCTGGACATCACCTTGGTGATGGGAAACAGATATTTGGGCACATAGACCTTTTTGATCAGCTCTCCGCTGTGGACAATGGAACCCATGGCAATGCTTGTGGATTCATTGAAAAAGTTAAACACCAGCTGTCCGCAGAGCAGGTATACAGGAAAGTTCTCCACCTCTCCATAGCGCTGAAAAAAATAGGAAAAGACAATAGACAGCACTGCCATCATCAGAAGAGGATTCAGCACCGTCCAGAGTAAGCCCAGAATGGAACGCCGGTATTTGGTTTTAATATCCCTCATCACCAGCTGGTTGATGAGGGCCCTGTATTTGACAAAGACACTAAGCAAGCTCACGGCGGTATCCTTTCTGAATCACACGGTTTATGACGGCAATCAGCACAAAGGCTCCAAGCCAGATCAGGCCAAAGCGCAGAAAGCTGAAGGTCAGCACCTGGTCATTGGGACGCGGCGTGGAGTAATAGGCATTGTTAAAGATGAAAAGCTCCGTACAGAGCGCGATATAGAGAGAGGCCAGAAAAGTCAGGATATTTCCCTTCCCAAGGATTACCTTCAAAGGGCCTCTCGCATCATGCTGCAGCTTCCAGAGGCCGGAAGAATAAATATCCTCCTCTTCTATCCGAAGCCTGCGGTTCTCCTTTTCCAGTGCATGCTTCTCCTTCATGGCTGCATCCAGCTTGCCGAGCAGCTGCTCCTTTTCCTTTTCGGACACGCTGTGCTTCTTAATCTCCTGCCAGTATTCCTTTTCAGCCAGGCCGAGCTCCAGAACCCTGAAGCTCACCTTCGCTCCGGTCAGCTTCAGGCAGAGAGCCTCGTCCACAAAAAACTTCGGATCCTTATGCAGATACACAAAAATCGGCTCAAAATCCACGTCGCTGTTTGTCTTGATTCTGGAAAAATCAATCGTTTTTGTTTCCCCATCCTCATAGGTCAGGGAGATATCCACCAGCTTCACCATGCTGCTGTCTTCCAGAAGGGGATCAAAACGGAACCCGCAGGTATGCTCAAAAACGCTCAGATCAAAATCCAGCGTTACTGTTTCGCCGGGAACGCAGGTATAAGGAACCGTCAGAGAGTCCTCCGGCCGAAAATCCTTTCCCGTATCGATAAAGACCTCCGCAGTCAGCTGTATATTTTCTTCCATGTTATCGATTCAACTCCTTTAGTTCCTGAGCTCCTTTAAGCCGCCCCATTTCTGATCCTTCTCTGACATGATAAGCTGCATTCCCTCGGGAACCGGCCATTCCACTCCGATATCCGGATCGTTCCAGATGATGCCGCCCTCGTCGTTCGGGTGATAGAAGTCCGTACATTTGTAGGCGAACTCCGCATAATCGGAAAGCACCAGGAAGCCATGGGCAAAATTCTTCGGAATAAAGAACTGCTTTTTATTCTCGGCAGAAAGGCGCACGCCGTACCACTGTCCGTAGGTAGGCGAGCCCGCCCGCAGATCCACAGCCACATCAAAAACCTCTCCGCTGACTACGCGGACAATCTTGTCCTGGGGATGGTTGATCTGAAAATGCAGTCCCCGCAGTACGCCCTTCCTGGATGAAGACTGGTTATCCTGCACAAAGGTCAGATCGATGCCTGCTTCCTTAAAATCGTTGTAATTGTAGGTTTCCATAAAATAACCGCGCTCGTCTCCGAAGACAGCGGGTGTAATGACCTTCAGCCCTTCAATCGGGCAGATCTCCACTGTTATCTTTCCCATTTTTCTTTCTCTCTCTCTGCAGAATTATAAACCGTTGGCCACATCTACCAGATACTGGCCATAAGCAGTTTTCAAAAGAGGCTGTGCCAGCTCCAGCAGCTGATCCCGGTCGATGAAGCCCCGGCGGTAAGCGATCTCCTCGATACAGGAAATGTACATCCCCTGGCGCTTCTGAAACGCCGCCACAAAATCCGCCGCATCAAGAAGAGCGTCGTGATTTCCGGTATCCAGCCACGCAAAGCCGCGCCCAAGGGTTTCCACCTGGAGCGTCCCTCTGCGCAGATACTCGTTATTAATGCTTGTGATCTCAATCTCTCCCCGGGCGGAAGGCTTCACGCCCTTTGCAATCTCGATGACATCATTGTCATAAAAATACAGGCCCGGAACGGCATAATTTGACTTCGGATGCTCCGGCTTTTCCTCGATGGAAAGCGCCCTGCCGTCCGCGTCAAATTCCACTACGCCGTACTCTCTGGGATCCTTCACGTAATATCCGAAAATCGTCGCTCCATGCTCCCTTTCTGCAGCTCTTTTAAGCACCTGGGAAAAGCTCTGTCCGTAGAAAATATTATCACCCAGCACCAGGGCAACCCTGTCGCCGCCGATAAACTCTTCCCCAATCAGGAAAGCGTCCGCCAGCCCTCTCGGATACTCCTGCACCGCATAGCTCATCTGCATGCCAAGCTGTGAACCGTCGCCAAAAAGATCACGGAACACCGGCAGATCACGGGGTGTGGAAATGATCAGCACCTCCCGGATCCCTGCCAGCATCAGCGTAGACAGCGGATAGTAAATCATCGGTTTATCGTAAACAGGCATAATCTGTTTGGAAATCGCCTTTGTAAGCGGATAAAGCCTTGTGCCGGCTCCTCCTGCCAGAATAATTCCTTTCATCACATAACCTCCGTATTCAACAGTTCCAAGGGCTGAGCGCCCTTTCCTCCTGCCTGCTATTTCTCCTGGTACATTTCCTCGTAATACTTCTGATAATCCCCGCTGGTTACGTTCTTCATCCAGTCCTCATGCTCGAAAAACCACTGAATCGTCAGACGGATGCCATCCTTGAACATGGTCTCCGGGTACCAGCCGATCTCCTCCTTGATTTTATCCGGCGCGATCGCGTAGCGGCGGTCATGCCCTTTGCGATCCTCCACATACGTAATCAGATCCGTGCTCACCAGCTTCTTTCTCGGATCGTCGTCCGGAAGCATCTCCTGGAGGGTGTCCAGAATGATATGGATAATCTCGATGTTCTGCTTCTCATTATGACCGCCAATATTATAACGCTCGCCCAGGCGTCCTTTTTCCTGAACCATATCAATGGCCTTCGCATGGTCATCCACATAAAGCCAGTCGCGCACATTCTTTCCGTCGCCATAAACGGGCAGCTTCTTACCCTGCAGCGCATTATTAATAATCAGCGGAATCAGCTTCTCCGGGAACTGATAGGGACCGTAGTTATTGCTGCAGTTTGTGATATTGGCCGGGAAGCGGTAGGTATCCCAGTATGCCTTCACCAGCATGTCCGAGGAGGCCTTGCTGGCAGAATAGGGGCTGTGGGGATCGATGGGAGTCGTCTCATAAAAATAGGTATCTCCCTCCTCCAGGGAGCCATACACCTCGTCCGTAGACACATGCAGGAACCGCTTGTCCTCCTTATAGCTTCCGTCCGGCAGCTCCCAGGCCTTCTTCGCAGCGTTCAGCATCACAAGCGTGCCCAGTACATTCGTCTCCACAAAAATTTCCGGGTTGCGGATGCTGCGGTCCACATGGCTCTCCGCTGCAAAATGTACGACCCGGTCAATATCATTTTCCTCAAAAATTTTTTCAATCGCCTCGCGGTCACGGATATCAGCCTTAATGAAGGTATAGTTTTCACGATTCTCCACATCCTTCAGGTTTTCCAGATTACCCGCGTAGGTCAGAGCGTCCACATTGATGATACGGATAGAATCTCCGTATTTACGGAACATATAGTGAATATAGTTGGAACCGATGAAGCCCGCTCCACCGGTAACGAGATAGGTTCTCATTTAAAATTTCCCTCCTGATTCGTTCATTAGCCATAATTGCGCAGATTATCACCGTATAATATGCGTAATTATGGTACTTTCAGCAGTAGTATATCATTAAACGGCCGGAAGGGCAACATTTTTAAGAGCTCCATTCCGTCTCTCTTCGCTTTTTTACTTGACCGGAATGTTGATTTGGTCTATTCTGACAATAGTATTTTCTAAATTTATATAATGCAGAAGAGGTATATATGAAAAATTTAAAATTAAAGCTTCCTGATTCACTGGCAGGAAGAATCTGCCTTGTGCTTGAAATCCTGTTTATTTTGAGTCTTATTCCCCTGCTGGTCATGGCATTTTATAATCATCCTGTAGGAGACGATTTTACCTATGGAATGGCGGCGCATTTCGCATGGGAATCCTCTCATTCCCTTCTGGAGGTAGTGAAAGCGGCTCTAACTACCGCCCGGGACTCCTGGTTCAGCTATCAGGGACCTTTCGTATCTGCTTTTTTTATGGCCTTACAGCCGGCAGTTATCAGCGAACGCTTGTACCCTCTGACTACCTTCATTATGCTGGGTGCTCTGATCCTTTCCACCAGCATTTTTTTAAAGGTACTTCTCAGGGACTGGTATCAGATTCGAAAAGAATATTGCCGTATCATTACGGTTACGCTTCTTTTTCTGTGTACACAGCTCCTTCCCGCTGCTTCTGAGGCCTTTTACTGGTATTGCGGCGCTGTACATTATATTTTCATGCACTCCTGCATGCTTCTGCTTTTTGCCTACATGCTGTCATGGCTGAAAACCACAAAAAAGAGCAGAAAAATCATCTATATGCTCTGCGCCTGTCTTCTGGCCTTTATGACAGGCGGAGCCAATTTTGTCACAGGCCTTCTTACGGCTGTGCTATTTGTCGTCTTTGCCGTTTTCTGTATTTATTATAAGAAAAAACAAGCCTGCTGGCTGGTCCTTCCATGGTGCATCAACCTGTCCAGCTTTTTTATCTGTGTATCAGCACCTGGAAATCTGGTTCGTGAAGAGGGTACTGCCGGCCTTATGGAACCTCTTTCCTCCATCTATCAGGCCTTCCGGTACTGCCTGAATTATATGGGTGAATGGAATAATTCCTTTTTTATCCTCGCCCTGCTTTTCCTGATTCCGATCCTGTGGAATGCCGTTTCCCATATTCAGGCCTCCTTTCCGCTGCCAGGACTTATCCTGCTTGCTTCCTTTTGTGTATTATCCAGCGCCTTCGCTCCCAACACCTACGCATTGGGAACCTCGGTTATTTTCGATCGCACGCTTAACATTATCATGATGACCTATTATATGCTTGTCATCTTAAACCTTTTCTATCTGTTTGGCTGGCTCCACAGCAGGCTGCAGGCTTACGACGTATCCCAGAGAGATTCACTGCTGTGTTTCTGGCAATCGTTCACAAAAAAATACCATAAGGTGTTTCTGGTGTCCATTTCTGCCAGTCTGATCTTCATGATATTTTTCACTTATCATCAAGATTTGGCCACTAAATCTGCTGTACATGATCTCTCAGAAGGCTACGCCCAGTCCTATCATCAGGAAGTGTTGCACCGCATTGCCCTTCTTACTATGGAAGGTGTCGATGAAGTCTGGGTTCCCAATTTTTCAGTACGGCCGCATCTTCTAGATTTGGAGGACATCTCGACAGATCCGGAAAATTGGAGAAATCAGGCTACTGCGGAGTGGTATGGCAAGAAAATAGTTCATCTGTCTATCGTATACTAGGCAAGAAAAAATCCCCGGTCCTTGACCGGGGATAGCTTTTGCTCAGAATCTACCTTACACTTTCCGGCGCACCGGAACTATACGCTTCAGCCAGCCGGCTGCTCCCTGCGCGCCGTCCACGCCCAGCAGCAGAAAGACAGGCACAAAATTCAGCAGATACCGGGACCGGGTCTCCCAGGCGAGCAGGAACAAAAATAAGCCGAATACTGCCAGCTGCATTGCCTGAATCTCCCGGATTTTTCCCCTTTCCAGGAAATTGCGCAGCACAGAAAGCAGGATTCCTGCCAGGAGCAGAAGCTGAACCGCACTGCAGTACAGATAAGTTTTTGAATAATCTGCCCCGTCATACAGTACCCAGGAATGAAGTGGGCTTTCCTTTACCGGCTCCCGTTTCAGCTTCTCCGGTGCAAAGTACACACCGTCACCCCAGGTAAATTCTATCTTGTCCTTTAAATGCTCCAGCATTCCGGAGACGCCGTATTCCTCCAGCGTATCGCGGATAAACTGCCGGTCTACTTCTTTTTTGGCCTCTTTTCCTTCTGTGGAGGCAGTCATCCAGTACACACCCGCATTGTAACCGCCGCTGTCTACCAGCCCCATCGCCAGCCAGTGCTCCATCGGAAATTCATTTTTCTCTCTGTCTGAGGCGTCGAAAAACGGCATTCTGGCGGGTACAGCGGTCAGCAGCATAACCAGACACACAAAGGGTGTAACCAGATAAAGGCTCTTCTTCAGCCGCTCTGACACTTTTTCCTTCTGAAGCCAGAGATGAATCAGCAGAGCCACCAGAATTACTCCAAGACTCCCCTTTACCTTATAACCGACTGCAAGCACCGCCGCTGTCAGAAGCAGCCACTTCGCATCCTTTTTCCGGTACTGATAAGAGAGAAAAGTGCCTGTCACAAAGGGAAGGGCAAAGGTATCCGTATAGAAAATCGGAGCATGCATATAGAACGGCATAAAGAGCACGCAGCAGAATATGATTAAAAAAGCGGTCCTGCTCCCATACAGCTTCTCCGCCAGAAAAAAGGTGAAAACCATTCCCAGCAGAATCAGCGCAATATTCAGCAGAATCCCCAGCGTTATATAGGAGCACAGGCCGCCGAACAGCTTGAAAAAGCCTGCCAGAAGCATACAGACAGCCACATTATTGGGGTACGTCGTAAAGTACCAGTTGCTGTTGTCCGAAAAGGCCCCATTCTCAGCTATCTCTACAGCCCCCTGGTAAACCGAACCGAAATCCCAGCTCGGATATACCTTAAGCTCCATGCCTGCGTAAAAGAGGCCCGCCGCCATCAGAAGCAGGAGAAGGCAGGAGAGGCCTCTCCAGAACCGTCCCGGATTCTGGAGACTCCGGGAAATTCTTCCGGTCAGATATACCATAAGGAGCATCAGGACAAGCAAGGCTGCCGCCAGAAGGCATACAAGCTTGCTGTGATTCATATAGGATGCCGCTGTAAGCCAGAGAACCGCCCATATTACTGCAAAAACTCCAGAGAATATGAGGAGCAGGCTTTTCTGTATCTTTTCTTCCATGTTTTATCCTTCCAGCGTTATCTGATAATGGTTCCGGCCTTCTCATGGAAGGCTTCCCTGGCCTTCGTAAGCTCTGCGATAACCGCCACGCGGCCTTCTCTGCCCGATACAAAGGAGGCTCCTGCCGCCATCTTCGGAAGAATGGAAGCTCTGGGGAACTGGCCCGCCGCCGCATATTCCTCTACCTGCTCCGGACTTACCACATCCAGCTGCTTTTCCCGTTCCGTTCCGTAGTTGATAGCCATTTTCTCCTGTCCGGTCAGAATCATCAGCATATCCGCATCCAGAAGCTCCGCCATCTTTCCGCTGGCGTAATCCTTTTCAATGACTGCGCTGGCCCCTTTCAGATGATTCCGCTGGCGCAGCACGGGAATGCCGCCTCCGCCGCAGGCAATTACAATCTGATCCGCGTCAAGCAGCGTGCGGATGGCTTCAATCTCTACAATCTCCTTCGGCTTCGGGGCTGCGACAATTCTCCGGAATCCTTTGCCCTCTTCTTCCACGACGAAATTGCCCTTTTCTTCCTCTGCAGCCGCTTCTTCTGCCGTCATATAGCGTCCGATCACCTTGATAGGCTCCGCAAAAGCATCGTCATACGGGTCCACTACCACCTGCGTGATAATCGTGCTCACCGTCTTCATAATTCCCCTGGAAAGCAGCTCCTCCCGGATAGCATTCTGCAGATCATACCCGATATATCCCTGGCTCATGGCAGAGCAGACGGACATAGGCGCAAAGGTATAATCCTGGTGCTCCTTTCCAAATTCATTCAGCGCCGTATGGATCATGCCTACCTGCGGCGCATTGCTGTGGCAGATTGCCAGCTGGCAGCCCTCCTCTACCAGATCTGCTACAGCCTTCGCAGCTCCTTTTACGGCAGTCATCTGTTCCGGCAGCGTCGTGCCCAGCGCTTTATGTCCCAAAGCAAGTACTACTTTTTTCTTTTCCATATCCATTTACCTCATTCGTTTTTTAATAGTATGACAGAAACAGCCGGCGTTTTCATAGTATGACAGAAACGGCCAGACGGCAGATTAAGCTTCCCGCCTGGCCAGGCTGTTTCAAATATTACATTTATTATAATGGGTCACTGCTAAAAAAGCAACGGGCCGCCGCAACATTTTGCGGCGGCCCGCCCCGTACTGCTCCGTGCCTCCCTGCATCTGTACCTCCCCGCAGCAGCGCTGCTTCCCCACAGAGGACTTCACCGGTAATTTTCTGTGCATTTCACGCACTTGCTGTCCCTGCTGCAGCGGAAATCATCTACCATATCATCCACCCGGGTGCAGGTTGCTTTCATAAACCGTACCGTGTGGACGACCTTTGAGGCGTCCACCGGACAGCGGGAGTCAAATTTCTGCGTATAATATCTGTCGTCCTCTTCCTGCTCCTGCCCGGGAACAGCTCCTGCTGCCTGCCGGTATTTTCTTGAAGAGGCCCAGAAGTCCTGACTAGAACCTGAAATCTCTTTTTCCATGCTCAATCTCCTCCAGATTGCGGGCTGCGATCGCGCGGATCTTGTCGCTGGATACCTTCTTCAGCTCCTCCGCAATGACCACCTCTCCCTTTCTTTTTGTATCCTCAGACGCATAATCTACCAGGTATTCCTTCAGCGTCATCAGTGCATTGGGCTGGCAGCAGTTGGCTATCTGCCCGGATTTCACCAGAGACATAAACCTGTCTCCTGTCCGTCCTTCCCGGTAGCAGGCTGTACAAAAGCTCGGAATACAGCCCAGATCCAGCAGCCAGTTTACCACCTCGTCAAGGCTGCGCGTATCGCTCACATCGAACTGTGCGGAGTTTTCCTCTTCCTCCTCCGGTTCCACATAGCCGCCGACGCTGGTGCGTGATCCTCCGCTTATCTGAGATACTCCCAGCTCGAGAACCTTCTCTCTCGTGGCCTTGGACTCCCGGGTCGAAATAATCATTCCCGTATAGGGAACTGCGATGCGTATCACTGCCACAATCTTCGCAAACAGGTCATCGGAAATAGCATTTTCAAAAGTGGAGGCGTCGATATCATCCGCGTTCCGGATACGCGGGACACTGATCGTATGGGGACCGACGCCGCAGGCCGCCTCCAGGTGCTCCGCATGCATCAGGAGCCCCACGAAATCATAACGGTACATATTCAGGCCGAACAGAACTCCGATGCCCACATCGTCAATCCCGCCCTCCATGGCCCGGTCCATGGCCTCGGTATGCCATGCATAATCGTGCTTCGGGCCTGTGGGATGAAGCTTCTCGTAATTTTCCTTATGATACGTCTCCTGGAACAAGATATAAGTCCCTATGCCTGCTTCCTTCAGCTTTCGGTAATTTTCCACTGTCGTCGCAGCAATGTTTACATTGACCCGGCGGATAGCGCCGTTTTTATGCTGAATGCTGTAGATCGTCTGAATACTCTCCAGCACGTATTCGATCGGGTTATTGACCGGATCCTCCCCCGTCTCCAGTGCCAGCCGCTTATGCCCCATATCCTGAAGGGCAATGACCTCCCTTCGGATTTCCTCCTGTGTCAGCTTCTTTCTCGCAATATGCTTGTTTTTTGCATGATAGGGGCAGTAGGTACATCCATTCACGCAGTAATTGGAAAGATACAAAGGGGCAAACATGACAATCCGGTTGCCATAAAATTTCTGCTTGATTTCTCTGGCCAGATGAAACATCCGCTCCACCAGATCCGGCTCCTCACATTCCAGAAGCGCCATGGCCTCCCGGTGATTCAGCCCCCTGCAGTCCGCCGCACGCTCTATCAGCGACTCTATGTAGGGACGGTTATTCTTATTTTCCTGGGCGAACTGAATCGATGCCAGGATTTCTTCATGGTCAATAAACTCCTCTGCGCGTTTCGATGCTGCGTTATACATGATGATAATACCCTCTTTCCTGTTCTTCCGGCGCAGATGCGTCTGGACGCTTTCTGCATATGGTTTGCCTGCTTTCGTGTTCCAGTGTACCGCGTTCGGCACAGGCTGTCAAACCGTCACTTTGTACCATTTACTCCTTGCAAACATACGTTCTGTTAGGTATAATATTGTTATCTCTAATTAACATAGGTAAGTGTCTTACTCCGCGCCGGCGCCAAAGGGGCAGCGCTCCTCATGCGCCGGCGCTGCCCAGACGGAAAGGAGGCGCTGCAGATGGCCGGACAGAAGCACCTTATTTTTCACATCGACGTCAACTCCGCTTATCTGAGCTGGACTGCCCTGGAAAAGCTGAAAAACGGAAGCGAAACCGACCTGCGGACCATTCCCTCGATTATAGGCGGAGATGAGAAAAGCCGCCACGGCGTCGTGCTGGCTAAATCTATCCCTGCAAAAAAATATGGAATTCAGACCGGGGAGCCTGTAGCAGCCGCCCTGCGCAAATGTCCCGGCCTCGTCATGGAGCCTCCCAACCACAAGCTTTACCGGCGTTACAGCCAGGCTATGATCCAGCTTCTCTCCGAAGAATTTTCTTCCGAGCTGGAGCAGGTATCCATCGACGAATGCTATCTGGATTTTACTTCCGTCTCTTCCCGCTATGCCTCTCCCGAAGAGGCTGCCGCGCTCATCCGGGACCGGATCCTGGAAGCCTTCGGCTTCACTGTAAACGTAGGAATCTCCACAGCCAAGGTTCTGGCAAAGATGGCCAGTGATTTCGAAAAGCCCGGAAAGGTACATACTCTGTATCCTGAAGAAATCAGAGAAAAAATGTGGCCTCTTCCTGTGTCCGATCTCTTCATGGTCGGCCGCAGAAGCGCGTCCAAGCTGGAAGGGCTGGGGCTTCGCACAATCGGAGAGCTGGCACAGGCAGATCCCGCCTTTCTGGCCGCACATTTCAAAAGCCATGGGAAGCTCATGTGGGAATATGCAAACGGCATCGATCCCTCTCCTGTTGTCACAGAAAAACAGGAGGCAAAGGGAATCGGGAACTCCACTACGCTTTCGGAAGATGTCACAGAAGCCGCAAAGGCCAATGAAATCCTGTTCTCTCTGTCAGAAAGCGTGGCACGGCGCCTCCAGAAGGCCGGCCAGCTGGCAGGAACGGTGACCGTGGAAATCAAATATTTTGATTTCACCAAAGCCTCACATCAGACGCAGACCTTTTCCCCTGTCAACCGTGCGGAGGATATCTGCCGTCTGGCCTGTTCCCTGTTTGACGAATTGTGGGACGGCCGGCCTGTACGCCTTCTTGGCATCCGTTCCTCGAAGCTTACTGCCAAAGATGAGCCCGTTCAGCTGTCCATTTTTGATCTTCCGCCGGCTGCAGGAAAAGAGCCAAAAAAAGAAGAGGCCACGCAAGCCCCTTCTTCTGAAAAGCTTCAAAAACTGGACGCTGCCATGGAAAAAATCCGCAGAAAGTACGGCGAAAACGCGGTGCACCGGGGCAGCCTGAGAACAAAGGATTCCTGAATATTCCCCATCTCCTAGGCATTTCTCCGATAAATGATTTTCAGCCCCTTCAGCAGCAGAGCGTCGTCCAGGCCGATCGGCGTACGGCAGTAGGGTATGATGTACTTGGCCATGCCCCCTGTCGCCACAGCCGTCACCTTCTGCCCAAGCTCTTCCTCCACCCGGGCAATCATTCCGTCCAGGCAGACTGCATTTCCATAGAGGGCGCCGCTCTTCATGCACTCCACAGTATTGCTTCCGATAAACTTCTTCGGCGGATCCAGGCTGATCTTCGGAAGCTGTGAGGTTCTGCTGATCAGGGCGTCCAGAGCGATTCCTACCCCCGGCATAATCATACCGCCTACGACCTGTTTCTTTTCATTGACTACGGTAAAGGTGGTCGCCGTTCCCATATCGATGATGACCAGCGGACAGCTGTACTCCTCCACTCCTGCCACAGCCCCCACTACCAGGCCGGTTCCCAGCTGAGCCGGGTTGTCTATCCGGATATCCAGTCCTGTCTTTACACCGGGACCGACTACCAGAATCTCACGTCCCGTCACCTTTGCAGCCGCACGGCGGATCACATTGGTCAGCGGCGGAACCACAGAGGAAATGATTCCTCCGTCCAGCGTCTTTCTGTCAATCTTATAGAGCTCCAGCACCGTTTTAATGCTGATGGCATATTCCAGCTCCGATTTTGTCCCGTCTGTATGGAGACGCTCCACAAAGACAATGTCGTCTCCCTGAATACAGCCGATTTCTATATTTGTATTTCCCACATCAATTGCCAGTATCATATCAGTCTACTCCTTCCAGGGACGCATCCGCAGCGCCTGGATCTGCCTGGTATTCCGGCGCCTTTCCAAGCATCCATGCGTCAAAGCCTGCCATTACCTTCGGAATCACGTAGTGGCTGCCTCCCCGTCCCTTCACATCCTCAATCATCATGGTAATCAGCAGCGGTTTGTCTGTGTCCTCCGTACAAAGCCCCACAAACCAGCCAAGCTCCGTGCCGGTCGTATCATCCTGAGAGTCCTTGAGCTCTGCCGTTCCTGTCTTGCCAGCCAGACGGTAACCGCTCCGGTATGCCTCATGAGCTGTCCCCTCCTCTGATTCGACCACCCGGTACAAATCATTTAACACAATCTGAGACGCTTCCGGCGTAAAGACATGTTCCTTCCAATAAGAAGTTTCCTGCCCTTCTGTCAGGTATGGGCGCACCATACTTCCATCGTTTACAAGAGCCGAGTACATGGAGGACAGATGAATCGGATTTACCAGCACCTTTCCCTGTCCGTACCCGCTGTCCGCAAGCTCCATGTCCGAGGTGATTTCCCCGTCCGTCCCATAGGAGGATGCCGTCAGCGCAAAGTCAAAGGGAAGCTCTTCTCCAAACCCGAGGGAATCCAAGCCTTCTCCAAAGCTCTCGGCGCCCATGCCTACAGCCGCCTTGGCAAAATAAATATTGTCAGAGTGAATCAACGCATTTTCCAGATTTTTCACAGAATAATCCTCCAGCGTCGTCACATAATAGCTGCCCCAGCTGGAATCCAGCTGCCAGCGGAGCCCGTCATTTGGAACCTCCGCCTCCGGGTCAAGTGTTCCCTTTGTCAGCGCGAGCGCCGCCGTCACCGGCTTAAAGGATGAACCCGGAACCCAGGAAGCCAGCCAGCGGTTGTATAAAGGCTGGGCCTCGTCCGCATTCAGCGCTTCCCAGGCGCTTGCAGTATAGCCCATCACAAAATCATTGGGATCATAGGCCGGGGTACTCACCAGCGCCAGCACAGCCCCGCTTACAGGATCCATGGCTGCTGCGCAGCCTTCGTCTCCTTCCATTTCCTGATAGAGATACTGCTGCAATGTGATGTCTATAGTCAGCACCACATCCTCTCCATCCTCAGGAGCCTTTTCCAGTACTATTTCCTTTACATCTCCCAGCTCATTCAGGATCTGAATCGAATAGCCGTCCTTCGGACGCAGCTGCTCTTCATAGACACGCTCGGCTCCCGCCTTTCCGATGATACTGTTCTGATTATACCCCTGTCCCTGCCGCTCCTCCAGCTCCTCTGCCGTGATATTCTGCACATAGCCTGTCAGCTGGGCCGCTTTCTCCCCAAACGGATAGTAGCGCACAACCGTATCCGTGATCATCACTCCCGGGATTTCCAGAAGCTGTGTTTTCAATTCTCCTGCTTCCTTCGAGACCGTGCGCAGAGGGACAAAGGTATCGTCCCGGACCCATCCCGCGCTCAAAGCATTTTCTATCTTCTCTACACTGATCTCCAAAAGGGACGAAAGCTGCTCGAAGGCAGCCTCCCGATCCTCCGGGAGCTTTCCGGGCACAAGCCCCACAGAGGACGCTACGCCTTCCCGTGCCAGCTCCACGCCGTTGCGGTCATAGATATTTCCCCGTTTCGCCTCCGTAGTTACCACGCGGACCCTGTCCGTATTCTGGAGATCCGGGAAGATATCCTGGCTGTCCCATTCCATCCTATAGGCGCCTTCCTCATCCTTTTTAAAAATAGCCACCATATGATCGAAGGACAGCTCGCCTGCCAGCGTCTGCATGGTAATCGAATACTCCACCCGCTGCGTATCCGCATCCTTCTCTTTTTCTTCATCCTCTGAAATTGTAACTGCAATATCCTGAGCCTCGATTCCGCTGTAGATATTCCGGTTGCGGTTTACAAAGGTCTCCTCGTCCGTCTCCGCCTTTGCTTCCTCGGAAAGGTAGGAGTACATCTCCTCATAATTTCCCTCGTTCAAAAGCTGAATGTATTCTGTCAGAAGCTGTTCCGGCTGTACCTGTTCCTTTCCGCACCCCGCCAAAAGGCAGAAGCCGGTCAGGATTCCGGCTGCCGCCGCTGCTTTTCTCATGTTTCCTTTCCCTGCTTTTCCTTTTTTCATGCTCTCTTCTCCCTCTGTCTCCGACAGATGATCAGCCTCCAGCCGGCCCGCCCGCCGGAAAAGCTTTCCTGTCCTCAGTGTAACATGTGCCCTGTCTGTATTACAAGGGCAGTTTTGTCAAATACCGCCGCTCCTGTGTCCGTTTGTTATCGTACTTCTATTCACCGCAGCTTTTCTTTCACAAAATTCCCCTGTAGAGATACCTTACGGGCGTTTCCGCCTCATTCTCCGGACAGAATACAGAGACGCTGTACCCTTTGACCTCTTCCGATACGTGGGCTCCCGGAAAGGACACGCTGCCGTCTGCATCAAGATAACGGATGCCCTCGGTACTGTAGCCCCAGCTCCGCTCTCCATAATACAGAATTCCATAGACATCCTCATTCCAGCCTTCCACAGTTTCCTGCAGCGGCAGCACACGCATGGCTTCCAGAAGAGGCCTCAAGTCCTTCTCCCGCTCAAATTCCATGCTCGCGGCTCCGCCAAGCCAGATCGTTATCCTGTCCGAATGGGCCGCATTATAATCAATCAGATAGCTGTCCACAAAATTTCCTTCCTCATCGTATCCTTTTATAAAGGTATAGAACGCCTCCACAGTACCGTCCGCCCGAAAATGCAGATTAAAGCTGTTCACAAGGCAGAGTGTCTCCGGGAGCTTTATTTTTGTCCGGATATCCTGAAGAATTCCGTCCAGCCCGTCTTCATAAATGTTATCGTGTACCAGGCGGACCCTCCGGCTGCGTCTGAGCTCGTCTACAGCCCAGGCTAGCCGGCCATTGAATGGAACCGCGCTCCAGGAAGTCCCCGCAGCGCCGAGCACCGTCACCGCAGCCAGCAGAAGCGCTGCAGGAATCCGCCAAAACTGCACCGCAAGGATCCCCTTCTGCGTCAGCTTCAGCTCCAGAAATTCCCGCTTCTGCTCGGAAATACTCTCTGTATCCAGCCATACAAACTGGTGCCGCCTCAGAAACAGAAAAATATGGCCTCTTTTCTTCCTGTACCAGCGCACATCACCCAGATCAAATACCTTCTGTTCTTCCGCCCCATTCTTCTCCTGGAGCACCGCTATACAGTTTCCTTCTATCTCAAATTCAGAGAAGACTTGTCTCAGGCTTCGCTTTCCATACACGTGCAGCTCAGCCAGGTACACGCCCAGATAAACAGCGAAAAACAGGAGGCAGGCTGCCAGAAGGAATAGATTTCTCCGGACTCCGCCGTGCAGGCACAGCCGCAGAAGGGCTCCCCAGGCTGTCACATAAACAACCAGAAACAGTGGACTGAACAGTCTTCGGGTCCACAGAAGCCCTCTCAGCTTCCTTTTCCAGCGGCGCACCGCCTGATCCGGGCGGCGGGTTTTCCGATTTCCTTTCATATACCTGTCCTTTCTACTTTCTTAACACCTCTCCCGTATAATTCCAGGTCGCGCCCAAATCCTGCGACTCATATCGCAGCTTGACTCCTCCCATTTCGGAATATTCCTCCATGCTCAGGTACACGCAAAGGCGGTCCTCTTTCTGCTCCGGCACATAGGCCATTGTATAATACTCCGCGTTCTCTGCGTCAGATCCTGGGAGGGCACACAGCTTCCAGTTCACCCCTCCATCCTCTGTCCGGTACAGCAATGGCCGCTGGGAGCTCTGAATCGAAATAAAGCCCACCTCCGGAGTCATGAATTCCGATCCTGTAAGCAGGGAATGAGAGCCTCCCGCGCCGAGAGCTGTCTCTCGCTCCACCTTGGTCCAGGTAACTCCTCCGTTCTCCGTCCGGTACAGGATATCTCCTTCCTGCCGCATGGCTCTGCCTGCTGTGAGAACCAGAAAACCATGCTCCGCATCCGGAAAGCTCAAAAACAGCCGGCGCACATCCGGATACTCATAGGTCACGACACTGGTCATCCATGTTTCGCCCTGATCCTTCGACCAGGTCACTGTCACCGGCACCTCCGGAGAGCCGCCGTAAGCGAAAGCGGTCATCTCTTCCGAGACTACATAGCTTTTCTCCTGTACGCCTGTAAGCGCCCCATCCAGCTGATCTCCCCGCGCCGTCAGCGCCTCCAGCTCAATCGGAACCTCCTTCCATGTCTCCCCGTCGTCCCAGGTAGCCTCCGTCACGCCGTCCCGGGTCCTTGCCCGGCAGACCGGCTGGTTCCAGAGATCGAGCTCCTGAAAGCCTGTATCAGCCGGAATGCCTGCCGCCTCACAGCCTGCCAGAACCTTTTCCAGCTCTGCGATTCCTGTCAGCTCGCTGATATTCCCTGTTTTGCTGATTCGTACTGCCCATTCAACGTAGAGATATTCTGTCCCATCGTCATATCCCCGCTGTACTCCCGGAAGCGCCCTCACCTCGGGAACGTCGTCCTTGTCCATCGTCAGATACCGGAAACGGACTGCACACACGGCCTCCTTCTCATTCTCCCCGAGGAGCGCTATGTCTCTCCCGTCTATCCATGCCCAGTCTATACCATCCGCCAAATCAGAATTCATCCGGCTTCCCAGCTCCTGGTCTCCAAAATACATGACAAAGCGGTATGCCAGAGCAAATGCCGCCTGTTCCGTACTC
Source organism: Lachnoclostridium sp. An131 (assembly GCF_002160825.1). Classification (GTDB taxonomy): domain Bacteria; phylum Bacillota; class Clostridia; order Lachnospirales; family Lachnospiraceae; genus Laedolimicola. The sequence continues at coordinate 171,734 of NZ_NFLI01000002.1, read as the reverse complement.
TGCGCGTTTTCCACCTGCCAGGGGCCTGAAGCGCCGGCGTCCCGGGCCTCTTCTTCCCCTGCATCCTGAGAAGAAGACCGGATATCTTCCCCGTTGGCTTCTCCAGAATCTCCCTCGTCCGCAGAATCCATGGTCTGCGCTCCCTGGCTCTGCGCAATGATCTCTATCATCTGCTGACCGGACTCCTCCGTAAAGTTATCCGGCAGCCCATAGCCCTCATAGATATTCTGCGGCTGACTGGCCTCGTACTCCGCCTGCGCCCTCTGGCGCCACTCATTTACATAATCCGCCGCCATCACAACCGTCACAGCGGACAATATCAGGCAGACCGCCGCTCCCGGAATGCCAGAACGCTCCCGCGTATCCTCGATCACGGCAAGCCTTGCCTTCATCACAGCCTTGCTGTTGTAAAAATACGCAGAGTACGGAAGCTCTTTTCTTTTTCCTTTCCGCAGGGATTCCAGCAGAAAATCCGCATAGGCCCTCCGGTCGGCTTCTGCCTTTCCTTCTATCACGCTCTGATCGCAGGCCACCTCCACATCCCGGAAGGCCGCCGCCTTCAGAAGATAAAAAAGAGGCTGAAACCAGAGCAGGCAGGTACCTGCCGCAAAAAGCAGCTTATACCAGAGATCCTTTTTCCTTACATGTGTGCACTCATGCAGAAATACCATATGAAGCTCCGCCCAGGTGTACTCCTGCTCTGGAACCAGCATAACCGGAGCGGCAAAGCCCAGAACCAGAGGCGTGCTGACTGCGCTACTCTGATACAGCGGCGGCACATCCGTACACCCCGCCTCCTCTGCTGCCTGCTGGCAGGCGCTCTGCATCCAGGATGCCTGTACCGGATACATTCTCTCGAGAGCCTTCTTACGGAAATGCTGATAAGAGGCAAGCTGCCGTATTCCCATAACCAGCACACCCAGCACCCAAATCACCAGAAGCAGCGGCTTCACCATATAAAATCCCATCCGCACATCAATGCTGATATCCATGTAAATAAACCTGTCAAAAAACCATTTATGCAGATACAGCATCCAGAGCAGCAGAAGAACCCACAGAACCTTTCGGTGCTTTGCCTGCAGCATTTTCATCCTCTCTCCTTTCTCTTCTGATTCAGAAAATTCTGAAGCTCATCCAGATCCTGATCTGTCAGCTCCTCTCCCTGTCCCAGAGCGGCTACAAAATTTCCTACGGAATTCTGATACAGGCGCTTCCAGATACTGCGGCTTTCCTCTCTGAGATATGCTTTCTTCTCGATCAAAGGCTCATAGACGTTGCTCCGGCCTTCCTTTCGAATCCGGACAAAGCCCTTTTCCTCCAGCCTGGACAGAAAAGAAAGAATCGTCGTGGCGGAAAGCTGCCTGTCACGCGGCATCCGCTCCTCAATCTCTGTTCTGGTCACAGGCCGCCCTGCATCCCAGATAATCATCATTAATTCCAGCTCTGAATCCGGCAGCCGTCTCATCTTATCACTCCCTTTTCGATCCTATATTTCCTGCAGATATCCCTGCCTGAAATTCGCTGTGCTCCGCACCGCCTTCCAATTTTATTCGGCAAATGCAGGATATCATTTCTTATATTCTACATTTGCCGAATGTTAATGTCAAGAAGAATGTTAATGTCAGGAAAAATCTGATAGTCCATCCTCATACCTGATATGATAAAAGCGGCGGCTGATGCGGTATAAAACCGCTTCAGCCGCCTGTTCTTCTATGACGCTTCTCTGATTTATTTTCTACAGGAACCCTGTCCCTACTGCCTTTTATATTCTCTTCCCAAATAATAATTCAGCTTAAAAAATACAAGCACAAGCCAGTAGCAGGCTGTATAATGCCCTTTTTTCATCAGCCAGATATAAAGCCGGATGGAAGCTGACAGCTTATCCATCGTATGGCGCTCCATGGCTTCCCGAACCTTCGGGTCCTCGCAGATCGCACGGACATGGGCTGTGACTGTTCTGCGCCCGGCCTTGTAATTCCGGTAGATTTCATTTTTGACGGCCAGAACCGTCATGCTGAGAAAGTCGTTGCGAATCTGAGGCTCGAAGTCATAGGCATCCTTATCTTTGCTGATCGCAAGGAGACGTTCCGACAAAAGCCGTACCTTGTCCATATAAGCTCCGTCATATTTTCCGGTAATGGATTTATGATTAATCCAGTAATGGTAAGGATAAAAATTCTGGAGAACGCACAGCTTCTGCGTGTCCAGAAGCACCGGAAAGGTAATCTGCATATCCTCTCCCAGAGCCACACTGTCGTCGCAGTATTTTACATTTGCACGCAGGATTTCCGTCCGGAACAGCTTCGTGACCCGGGCCGGCTGCAGAGTCCGCCCAAAGAAATAGCCGTCGTTGATAAGGGCCGGGAAAAGATTCTCCAGTTCTCTCCGGTTGTAAACCTCTTTTTTGAAATTTGAAATTTCCTCGCGCTTTGGAATCTTCGGATCCTCAAAATCAAAAACCAGGCCGCAGACTGTCATATCCGCCTGCTCGCGCTCTGCCAGGGCCAGCATCCTCTCATACATATCCGGATCGATCCAGTCGTCGCTGTCCACAAAGCCGGTATATTCCCCAATGGCCAGGGCCAGACCGGCCTTCCAGGCGGATGTCAGCCCGCCGTTTTCCTTATGGCATACCCGGATCTGCTCATACTGCGACGCATACGCGTCGCAGATGGCTCCGGAGCTGTCCGTAGAACCATCGTCCACCAGGATAATCTCCAGCCGCTTTTCCGTCTGCGCCAGAATACTGTCCACACAGCGCTTCAGATATTGCTCTACATTATAGACAGGAACAATCACACTGATTTTGTAATTACTGCTTTCCATTTTCACTCTTCACCCGATTCAAAAGCCTTCGATAGATTCCAGGGCAGGCCAGAAAAAGGCGGTAGCCGATCTCTGTGCGCAGCGGAAACCTGCCGTAGGGCCGCACCCGGCGCAGTCCCTGCCGGACAAGGAAACGTATTTCCTCCTGCTGCTCCTCGCTTCCCGGGAGAAAGTCCCGAAGACCAAAATAAATATCAATACTCCCGTCTGCAAATGCCTGAAGCCCGGGAAGCATCAGCTCCCGGTAGCCCTTTTCTTCAAAAAAGTCCAGGCGCTCCGCATTCGCCCGCACCCAGTCCATGCGCTTGGGGTTAAAGCCCCTTGTGATACTGGAAGGGGTGACAAAATATCCATACAGGGAGGAGTCCACAAAGGCCGCCTGTTTTACCAGATCATAGATGCGGTAGGTCGTGGCCTCATCCTCATGAATCCGGCCCAGCGGATACCGGATCTGCTCAAACAGCTCCCTCCGGTACAGCTTGTTCCAGGCCACTACGAAATAGGCCCCGTCCGGCCGGTACAGATTCGCCAGCATTTCACGTCCGCTGTACAGACTCACACTGCCGCTTCCGCGCTCCGGTACCGGCTCTCCCTTTACATACTCCCAGCGGCAGACGCTCAGGTCACTGCCCGTGTCCACGCAGGCCCGGTACAGACATTCCAGGAACTCCGGCGCCAGATAATCATCCGAGTCCACAAAAGCCAGATATTGGCCTTCCGCCGCTTCTATCCCTGCGTTGCGCGCGCCGGAAAGACCGGCGTTTTCCTGGTGAATCACCTGTACCCGGTCATCCTTTGCCGCATATGCGTCGCAGATCGCCGGGCAGTCATCCGGGGAACCGTCGTCCACCAGAATCACCTGTATCCTGGAATATATCTGGGCCAGCACCGAATCTACGCAGCGCCTCAGATATTGCTCTACCCGGTAAACCGGAATGATAACCGAAATCAAAGATTTTTCGTTTTCCTCTCTGTTTTCACTCATGCTTTCCGTCCTGCGGTTCTTCGCTTTCCTTCCCTCTGTTTTCCTTCTCTGCGATTTTCTGTCTGCTCTGTACCAAAGCTGCTCTCAGCTCACAGAGATCATAGGCCATCCTCACCCAGCCTTTGCGCATACAGAAATGAATCACCCTGTAATCCAGCGCCTTCAGGGCGGCCTTCCCTGCCGCGTCTGAAAGCTCCCTGTCCTTGCAGTAGCCCTCGATTACCTCCAGCTTCTCTTTTTTCGTTTTCTCCTGATCAAAGGGAAGGGCTTCTACCTCATCCAGCACATCCTGAAACAGCCGGGCATTGATCACGCCGCTTTCATCCTCATGTCCTGACAGCTCCCGGTAAAATTCCTTTGTTTCTTTCCAGATCCGTTTTGCCAGCTCCAGCCGGTCCGCTCTTTTCTGTGAGGAAAGGCTGGTTCCCGTATCATCCTGAATGTAATGGCACAGCGCTTCCTTCACGACTGTGATTCCATCCGTGCGCCTCAGATAGTCCAGGTTAAACAGAAGATCCTCCCCCAGGCTTAAGCTCTCGTCAAATCTTCCTGCCAGCTCCAGCCGGTATAATTTATTCCAGGGCATGTTCAAAAAGCCCTGTCCGTGGAGGGCCAGAAAATTTTCTTCCCCGCTCTGCCCGGGTACCTCCGGGATACGCACCACGTCTCTTCCCTGATAATGGTGATGGAAGCCGCAGATTGCGATATCTCCCTCACCTATTTCTTTTCGCATTTTCTCCGCCATGTCCGGTTCCACGTAATCGTCGCTGTCTGCAAACATCAGGTACTCTCCCTTTGCCGCCTCGATTCCCGCGTTCCGGGCGGAGGATACCCCTCCATTCTCCTTGCGGATCACGCGAATCCGGGCATCCTCCCTGGACAGAGCGCTGCACAGAGCCCCGGAGCCATCTGTCGATCCGTCATCCACCAGGATAATTTCCAGATCCTCAAACGTCTGCGCGCACAGACTCCTCACACATCTCTCCAGAGTCGTTATACTGTTATAGACCGGTACGATCACACTTATCATGACTTATCGCCCTCCTGTCCGCTCTGATGATGGAAGACTCTTGTTTTGATTACGTTAATAACCATACTTCTCTCTGTCTTTCTCAGAACTATAAAGAAATTCACCAGCAGGGCCAGCGGACCCGCAACAATTCCAATGCCAAACAGCTTTATCCAGCTGTCGATATTGACAAACAGTTCAAAAGGCAGCGCCACCAGGCAGACGGCCCCGATCGACACAAGCCCCAGCAGAATATCTCCGTAAAAGGTATACCATTTTACCTTCAGGCAGTAAGAGGCATACAGCGGCGTAAAGAAAAGATTGCGCAGCAGGTTGAAGATCGTGCTGACGCCTACAATCGCATAGACTCCCAGTTCCGGCGCTGTATCCAAAATAAGAAAGACCGATATAATCGTCAGTATCCCGCTTAAGATAATGACCATGGAGTTCAGCTTTACCCGTTTCAGAATCAGAAACACGTGGTAAAGAACCTGAATGCTGGCGCTGACAAAATAAGTTCCCACATTCAGAAGCGCCAGAATATACAGCTCTGTGGAATCCTGCGTCCCGCCTACCCAGAGTTCAAAGAAGCTCTTTCCAAATACGGTAAGGAAGGCAATCGGAATACTGATAATAAAAATCATAATCCGATCGGCGCTGGCAATAATATCCAACAGCTGTTTTTTATCCTTTTTGGCATATGCTATCGTCATCTGCGGATTAAATACCCCTGCAATCGTTCCCATCAGATTGGTGATCACAGAAGGAACCTGGCCTGAAATAGACACCGTAGTCATAGCCGCCGCGCTGATCATAATATTTGCTATCGTTGTATTCAATCCGTCCAAAAGGAGCTGCCCCAGCCTGGTTACAGAATTCCAGGCTCCCAGAGATACCAGCTCCCAGACCTTTTTCCAGCGGAAGTCTCGCAGCCGAAGCTTCATGTCCGGCAGAAGGCGCCTGGTAAACAGCACATTGGCTGCTGCCTGAATCACCGTAGAGGCCACGGAAGCACATCCCACATAAAACAGATAGGGCCGGAAGCAAAGATAGCATACCGCCAGCACAGCCAGGCGCACGATCTCGCCCAGCACAGTCGATATAGAGCTCAGCTCCAGCCGATCCCTGCTGTAGGAAGCGACACTGAATACAGAGGTAATGATGCTGATCGTAAAGTTCAGAAAAATGAAAAGGAACAGCAGCTGAATATCCGGAAGGCTGGCTCCCTCAGGTATCTGAAAGATCCTTCCCAGATAGACAATCACTACCAGCGCCGGAATCATAAAGACCGCCGCCATAATCACATTCGCAAAGAAAACAGAGGAAAAATACTGTCCAGCCTCTTCCTTTTCGTCTCTGTGAATCCGGATGGTAATAAAGCGGCTCGCCATGGTATTCAAGGCCGATACTACAATCTGAGCCGCCGACACAAATTTATTCGCAACGTCCGTAAAGCCATAGGCATTCGGAATCATACTCTCAATAGCCGGCACCAGCAGAAAGCTAAGCAGCATACTGATTCCAAACGCCATCAGCTGGGCCGTCATATTGATTGCGACACGTTTTTTATTCATGATGTTCTCTCCGTTCCGCTACAGCACAAGCACAGCCTTGATCAGATACATGACTGCAAGGAGCTGACCGATAAAGCCTGCGTACATAAGCCCCCGTTCCGCACTGCGGTCCCAGGTAAGCCTCGTATTCCGCGCAAGCAGCATCAGCGCCGGCATAAACGGAATAAAGTAACGTCCCTGCACGCCTTCGATAGACACATTCCCGTAGGGCGTCCAGGTCAGCAGCATGCCTGCCAGAATCACCCCCGCGCAGACCGCGCAGACAAAAGCAATCCAGCATTTCTGTCCTGTCCGGACGTACATGGGTTCCTCCTTTGGCTTCAGTGCGGACAGAATCAGCAGCAGCCAGAAAAGCATGGAGATCACTTCGGAAATTTCGATTTCCACCCATCCCATCTTCTGCCCTACCAGAGATTCCAGGTAAAAGGCCGTCTTATCGCTCAGGGTATTCGCCAGCATGCGGATAAGCTCCAGAGGCTGGGACAGGAAATAATGAATCGTATATCCCGCTGTCATGGAAGAGCCCACAGTAGCTGTAGCCTCTGTCGTCGTCGCAATGTAGCTGACAGTATCTGTGTTCTGGTTCAGGAAGCACAGCACAGGCAGCAGGAACAGTCCCAGAATGCAAAGGTTCCTGACCCGCTTCCCGCCAAACCGCTTCGCCGGTATCAGGAAAACCAGAAGCGCCAGCGGCAGATAGGCCCCGCTCTTTCCATACACCAGAATAATTCCGAGTATTCCAAGGCCCAGCATGTCCACAGGCTTCACCGCCTTCTCCCCAAAGGTCAGGGACACGCACCAGCAGATAAACAGGAAGCTTACTCCTGTAATCACCGCATCATAGGAAAAAGAAGTGCACTGCTGAAGATTCATAGGCAGAATCGACAGAAGAAACAGCGTCGTTTTTCCAAACGGCAGCTTTTTCATCGCAAAATATGCCAGTATCGTAAAGCCAAGAAGGTTGAACCACCGGCCCAGGAGCAGCATTGGCACCGTTCCCAGATGCAGAAGCCTGGCGAGCGTCATTCCCAGAACCGCCGGCAGATAAATAATCACAGGCGCTTCTGTCGTGGAGGTCGCGTCCGCTTCTACCAGCGTATCGTCCTCAGCCAGCGTAAACAGGCCGTCATAAATAAGCTTATAGTTTTCCAGGCTGGGACTCGAGGTGAATTCCAGCTGCGTATCGTCCTTCCGCTTGTAGCATTTATTCTCTCCTGCCGACTCAATTCCAAGAAGCGCATTGGAATGCCGGTAGGACATATCGATATGATAGGATTCATCCGGAGCCATGTACGGCGTCAGGACAAAGTTATAAATCACGCCCAGACACAGGATCGTAAAGACAAAGACCTTTTCAATCCGGCAGCGGCGCAGAAAGGCCAGATAATAAAAACCGGCTGCCACCACTTCCGCAAACAGGAACATGACGAAGAAATATTTCTGCAGGAAGAGATTGAAATACGTATGTGCATTCATGCTCAGCCGGTTCTCACTCTCTTCTCCGTTCACATAAAAGGTATTTTCCTCATAATATCCCGCAGGTGTCACAATCACCGAAAGTCCCGAATCCTGCAGGCCTTCCGAAAACTGCAGCGTAATCTCATAGGTATGCCCCTTCACGCCGCTCTGGGAATTGTCAAAGATGAGCCCCATATACTGGCCGTCAAGAAGCGTCGCGGCATCGATGTCGGCCGCGCAGAGAAGCTCTCCTCCCGCTTTGCTCTCTCCCTGGCCTCCGGACGCGCCCCCTGCTTCTGTCACATCCCGAATCTCCGCATGGATTGTGCCTTCTCCGTTAAAATCCTCACTTAAGTCCATACGGACTCCAAGCCCAACCAGCTCGTCCTCTTCTGTCGTATAATACTGTGTCAGCTCACAGCTCTCCGCAGTCACAGGCAGAAGCTCTCCATTATCTCTCATGACTACTTCCCGGTGCGTGCTGTTCATCGCCTCCCGGATCTGCACGTCATAGACATAATAGAATACCAGCGCCACGATCAGAAGCAGAAGCAAAAGCCCCAGCAGCTTTCTGTACTTTTTGTAAAAAGCCTGCGCCTTTCGCCGGAGGGCGCCGCTCTTTCCGCCTGCCTCTGCGGCATGCAGAAGCCCCGCCTCCGTCTCCGCACCGGGCTGTTCCGGCATTTTTCTTCCATACAGCAGGAAAAACATGCCCCCGAGAACAGCCAGCATCGCTGTGATCAGCAGCGGCTGCTTCACATAATGCACCTGAGTCCGGTACACTGCATTGTAGATCAGGTTCTGCTCCAATGCCTGTCCGTCCTGAGAAGAGCTTCCGCTGGTCTCATGTTCTGTATTCAGCCAGACATACGGTCCTTCTTCTATATTTTCCCCGGTAATCACCACCGTAATCTCCTGGTTTACCGGCTCTTTGTCAAACGTAACTCCCCAGAAGGCTTCCACGCCCAAATCTGCCAGCTCATAGGCTTCTGAAGCCAGAAGCTCCTCCGTCTGGCTGTCGTACGCCTCAATCAGGATCTCTCCGCTGCTTAAGCTTTTTCCATCAGCTGTAAAATAAAAAGAAAGCTGGCTGAGCGCCTGTCCTTCTGATTGATATTCAAAACGCAGTTCCGTTCCGTCAGTTATCTCTTCCGTCTTCAGTTTTAAGGAAGGCTTTCCGATCCCTTCAAGCCCTTGTGATTCCAGCCGGTCATGAGGAACCGCAACAGATATGACGAAATAGAGTATGCAGAGCACCGCATACCCTATCGCCCATTTTTTCTTATTACTCACCAAGTCCATTCTCCACGGCATTTACCATTGCAGCGAGCGCAGCCTGCTCATCCACGCCGTCACACTTAATCTCGATCTCATCCCCCGACTTTACGCAGGCGCCAAGTACGCTCAATACACTCTTGGCATTCGCCGTCGTCCTGTCAAAGGTAAAGGTGATCGAAGACTTAAACTGCATCGCGGTCTTGCAGAGGATTCCCGCCGGTCTTAAATGCAGCCCCGTTGGGTTCTGAATAACTACTTTCTGACTTACCATGCCGCATACCTCCTGTTTTCATGCTGTTTTTTGTATTTCAAGTTTTTGTATGTATCCTACTCTTCCGCAGAAGTGTTTCCAGATGAACTGCCGCTTCCGCCTGTATTGCTCCCCGAAGAAGTGCTGTCTCCGGAGCTTCCTCCAGAAGAGCTGCTTCCGGATCCGCCTCCCGCAGAGGAATCGCCTCCAGACCCGGAGGTTCCGGTCCCCCCGGAATTTTCAGAACCGGAGGAAGCGTCCCCGCCGGTTCCCGGCTCCTCCTCTTCGCCGGAACTGTCACCCGTCCCGGAACCGCCGGAGCTTCCGTTTGACGTTCCCGTGCCGGTGCTGCCCCCTGCCGTCGTTCCAGAGCTCTCTGAAGCACGCACAAGCTCAAATTCTATCTCTACATCATTCATCAAGCTGTACACATCGTCTGGCAGAGTGACGTCCAGTGTCTCCGTATAGGCCCCTTCTTCTCTGGAATACCCTGTCAGATCAAGCGTCACCGCTATCTCATCCGTATTCAGCTCAGCCAGTTCGGCGCTCGTGCCCATTACGACCAGCTCAACGCTTTCCAAATCACCAAAGTCTACCTCGTAGCCTCTGGGAACATTCCGCAGGCCGATATCTGAAACGGGAATTTCTACCGTTCTCCCCTGCTTTCTTTCTATTTCTACGACCACCGCAATGTTGGCCTCAGTATCGTCCACCAGACGGATTCCCTCTGGCAGATATGGTGTGATATCCACCGTCATCTGGAGATTTTCCGTGATTCCATCTATATTGACTGCCTCATCCGGTATCACAATCTCAGTCACATCTGCAATGGCCCCCGAGGTACCTGCTATCTCTACAGTTTCAGGCCTGTAGGAAATAGAACCGAAGCTGTAGGCCTCATCCGGGGTACCCGAATAGCCCACCTGCAACGGCACCGTCTTGGTCCGGAGCATCGTGACCACTACATCCATTCCTTCCTCTTTGCCCGTAAACTCCAACGTATTCAGCTCTGCAGTGCTTAACTGTTCATCGTTTCCATCGATCACTCTTAAGCTGCAGTGCACGGTGCTGTCTGAGGTAAGCGTCGATACCGGCAGCACAGCCTCTACCCTCCGAATCTTGGATACCACAGAAGCCGGGCCGCTGATCTCAATCATGCTCTGCTCGGGAACCGCCGTGCCAACCATATATCCATCCGGCGGACTTCCTTCCTGGTCCACGACTACATTAAATCTCTCTGTGGAAGCATCCTCAATGTTCAGGACCACATTTTCCCTGCTTTTGGTGATGTTTGCAGATTCCACCTTGCGGTTGCTGCAGGTGACCTCGATCCCCACCAGATTGCCGTACTTCATATTTTTTTCCATATCGGCCGTCGCGGTAAAATCATCTGCGGAAAGCTCATTCAGCACAGAACGCGGAGCTCTTACGCGGACGCTGATCACATCGCTGTTATCCTCAATCTGGTAAACCAGTCCCTGATCCGTCACCACATTCTCATTCAGCATCGTCACGCGAATCGGCGAATAATCCTGATAATCCACCGGATCCTCCAGATAAAGCACGATAAGCCAGAGCATCGCCGCCGAAACAATGGAAAGGAACTTAAGCCCCAGGTTTTTCGTCAGCAGCTTTTTCATGCTTCTTCACCCGTCCTTTCCACAGTCTGAATCTTCCCGTATCCTTTGTCTTATCCTGCGCCGCTGCCAGCTGCCTCTTCAGCTCCTCCTGTTCCAGATTCCGCTTCAGTTCACCCTGGGAGGCTGTCGACACAGCCCCGGTCTCCTCAGACACCACAATCGTCAGAGAATCCGTCACCTCGCTGATTCCGACGGCCGCTCTGTGCCGGGTCCCCAGCTCCTTGCTCAGGAACAGGTTATCCGACAGCGGAAGGTAGCAGGTAGCCGAGACGATCCGGTCTCCGCGCACAATCACAGCCCCGTCATGGAGCGGTGTGTTTTTTTCAAATATATTAATCAGGAGCTGGCTAGTCAGTACCGAATCCAGCGTGATTCCCGTTCTTTCGTATTCATTCAGGGGCGTCTTTTTCTCTATAACGATCAGCGCTCCGGTCTTTACCTTGGCCATCTCATATACAGCCTTTACGATCTCATTGACCGTCTTGTCGCTGAACCGCGCCTCTCCTTCCTTCGCACTGTCAAAATTAAAGATAGAGCTGATGATGTTCTGCTGCCCCAGCTGCTCCAGCGCCTTTCGAAGCTCCGGCTGAAACACGATAAGCAGGGCTGTTACACCCAGGCTGAACACATTCTGCGCCAGCCAGAGGATTGTATTCATCTCAAAATAAATAGCAATCAAAATAAAGACAAGAAGCACACCAAAGCCTTTCAAAAGCACCCAGGCGCGGGTCTTCTTGATCCACAGCATGATCTCATATATCAGGAAAGATAAGATGATGATCTCCACCACATCCGTAACGCGGATATTTGCCATACGGAAGGTGTCAAATAATTCAGTTACAACTTCAGGAATGGAAAATTTCATCGTACTCCTTCCTTTCTGCCATGTCTATCTGTTCTGTCTGTCCTGTCTCTCTGCCGGCCGCGCCGCCGGTCTTCTTCCCTGCTTCTCCTTTTTCCGGACTGCGGCAGTCTTTTTCTGCGGACTGATTTTTTTCACGGTTTTCTCCGGAACCGCAATCGTGATTTTGGGAACCGCCTTCACATAATAGTAATACTCGTCATCCTCAAACTGGACGTACTCTGTCCGGGAGTAGTCCAGGCTGAATATGGACACCTGAAGGATCAGGGCCAGACCCGCGGAAATCAGGCTGCCCACAAGAACCCCTGCGATTCTCGGCGAAATATCAAGGGCCAGGCTGCCGAACAGAAGAACGACTATATCTGTTACCGTACCCACGACAACCGCAATCGTCCAGGAGTAATCCACAGACATTCTGCGGATTACATAGACAATGATGAGTGTCAGAGAAAAAGCCGCGACAGTCAGAAGCATCTCTTTATTGTTTACCGCATTGTCGAGAAGATAGGTGATCTTCTCTGCCATCGTGCTGGTCTCTGTATTTCCGAGGATCGCTGTATTCAAATGAATATAGTGCAGCAGGAAATAGACGACTGTGCCGCAGGCTGCAGGAACCGCTGCCACAGGCGTCGCCACAAGCCCCATCGCAAGGGGGATCACATACGGAATCCGCAGGCCGAAGGCCAGCGGGGTCACAATCAGAAGATATCCATATTTCGGCGCTGTCCTGAAAAACAGCAGGAACATCAGCGCAAACAGCACAAAGGTGATAGCAAACGCTTCCAGAGAAAGAGAATACATGTGCACCAGAATCAGAAGCGCTCCAAAGACAGCTGTCATATTCAGCGGCAGGAACGAGCACATCAGCGCCAGCACCAGGGCAATCCCGGGATTCGTAAGTCTCGGCATAAAGCCCACATTGGCATTGATTACCAGAAATGTAATCAGCGCAAGGGCAAATTTCAGTACCGGGAAGATATAAATATCGTATTTTCCCAGAAACAGTTTCATCTTTTCTCTATATTCCAGTAAAGTCTTCATTTTCTTCCGCTCCTTCTGATGTAAGCTCGCTGCCCGCGCTTCTGGACTCTGTCTGATAGATATGCGACAGCTGCTTCAGAATATGATTGTATGCCGCCAGGCGCTTCTTATTCTGCTGATAGCGGTTGTAATATACCACATAGTGAATCAGCAGAAAGATTCCCAGCAGGCTCAGGTAGAGGAGCCCCAGCCCTCTTCCCATGGCCGGAAGATCCAGCCTGTTGATGTTGCTCATCAGGTATTCCATTTTATAAAAGGCCCACAGCCCCACACACAGGCAGAAGGCGGCAGTAAAAGAAACCCATGCGCCAATCAGCCGGAGACTGATATAATCTCCGCGGAAAAACCGGTTCATGGACAAAGCCTGCTTTCCTTCCCCCGCCTCAAACGAGGCAGCCTTCGCCATAAGTCTGACTTTTTCTTCGTTAACCATGTGTACCTCTCTTGTCTTTTCTCTGCGCACATATCCTGTTCACGCAGTATTTTGACTTTTCAGACTTCAGTATATCATGTCTCAGACATATTTAAAAGCCTCTTCCAATACAAATCGCCAAAAAATACACTTTTTCCGCCCCATGCTCAAGCAGCACGCCGGCGGCCGCGTCTATCGTGCTCCCTGTCGTATAAATATCGTCAATCAGCACTATTTTTCTTAATTTTACATCATTTTTCCGCACTTGAAAAGCATTTTTCAGGTTGGACCTTCTCTGTGCGTCGCTCAGCTCCTTTTGGGGGCTGGTCCTTTTTGCCCGGAAAAGGAGGCCGGTTTCCACAGGAATTCCCAGACTTTTTCCAATTCTCCGGGCCACAAGCTCCGCCTGGTTAAAGCCTCTTTTTCTCATTCTGCTTTTATGGAGCGGAATGGGAATCAGCGCGTCCGGCTCCCAGGAAAGCAGCGCCGTCCCGCAGCTTTTTATTAGCTCCTCCGCGTAAAAATCTGCATACTCCCTGCGGTTTCTGTATTTAAACCGCGCGACCGAGGCCCGCAGCAGCCTGTCATAAGGAAACACTGCCTTTCCCCGTATGTAAGAATGCTTCCTGCGCCCGCAGTCAGCGCAGTATTCCGTCTCTTCTTTTTCCAGAGGCTTCCCGCATTTTTTGCAGGCCGGTTCCCGGACATAGACAAGTCTCTGCCTGCATTCTCCGCAGGCCAGTATCTTATGTGAGCCTGTGAGTCCGTCACAGATCGGGCATCTGCGAGGATAGATAAGATTTGACAGCCTCGCAAAGGCCTGTATACCGTTTCTGTTCTGTTCCATTGTCCACCATAGCCTGGAAGGTCTCCGCGCTTCCCACCAGCGTCACGCAGGACCGCGCCCGCGTAACCGCCGTATACAGAAGATTCCGGTTCATCAGCGGCCGGGGCCCTGACAAAAGCGGGATCACCACGGCCGGATACTCGCTTCCCTGGGATTTATGTACTGTGATCGCATAGGCCAGCTCCAGCTCGTCAAGCTGCTTATAGGGATAGGAGACCATGCGTCCTTCATCAAATTCCACCGTCACCTCTTCCGCAAAGTCATTGACTGACCTTACAATTCCCATGTCCCCGTTGAACACGCCCAGTCCTCTGTCGACTGCTATTCCATAGCGGTTGCGCACTTCCCATTCCAGCTGATAATTGTTGCGTATCTGCATGACCTTGTCTCCGGTCCGCAGAACGCCTTTTCCATTTTCTCCATTTTCTCCGCCCGAAGCACCGTGCCCGAAGGGAATCTCAGGCTTGTCCGGCGCCTCCGGGTTCAGATACCGCTGCAGCACACGGTTCAGGTTCTCCACTCCCAGCACTCCTTTTCGCATAGGCGTCAGAACCTGAATATCCGAGATCTGCGCGTTCACATACCGGGGCATCTTTTCCTGCACCAGCGCCAGCACCACCCGCAGAATCAAGTTCGGATCCTGGCGTTTCAGGAAAAAGAAATCCCGGCTCTTATTATCCAGGGTGATCCTTTCCCCTCTGTTGATCTTATGTGCGTTTACAATGATATCGCTCTTAGCCGCCTGGCGGAAAATCTTCGTCAGCCGCACCACCGGGAAGGCTCCGGAGCGTATCAGATCCTGAAGTACGCTGCCCGGGCCGACGCTGGGAAGCTGATTGACGTCACCCACCAGAATCAGCCTGGTCCCCGGCACCACCGCCTTTAAAAGCGCCTGCATGAGATAGAGATCCACCATCGACATTTCATCAATGATAATCACATCTGCTTCCAGCGGATTCTCCTCATTTTTCGCGAAGACTGCCCTTCCTGACGCTCCCGCAAGATTATCCGGGCCGCCCGCAAGCTCCAGCAGCCGGTGAATCGTTCGCGCCTGGCAGCCCGTGGCTTCTGTCATCCTCTTTGCCGCTCTCCCTGTGGGGGCGGCCAGAAGAATCTCCATGTCCTCCGCCTCAAAGTACCGGATCATTGCGTTGATCGTCGTGGTCTTTCCCGTTCCCGGCCCCCCGGTCAGAATCAGCACGCCGTTTTTTACAGCCTCCGACACTGCTTCCTTCTGACGCTCATCCAGCTCAATTTGGGACTGCTGAGAGATCCTGTGGAGCCTTGTGTCAATTTCTGTATCGGAGGTCTCCAGGGAAAGATTCAGGCGGCAGAGCATCACCGCCGTGCTGAGCTCGGCGTAGTATGCCGCGGCACTGTACACAAACGGTGCCTCTTCCCCATTTTCATCTGGCAGAAGCTTGCGCACCAGCTTTCGATCCATGTTCAGGTCTGACAGATGCCGCTCCACAGCTTCCAGAGGAACGCCCAAAAGCTCGGACGTCCTGGACAGAAGCATCTGCTCCGGCAGGCAGGTATGACCCTCTCCGGCAGCAAAAAGCAGGGTGTACAAAATTCCGCTCCGAATCCGGAAATCCGAATCCTCCCGGATTCCCACTCTCTTCGCGATTTCATCCGCAGTCCGAAAGCCTACCCCCGCAATATCATCCGCAAGGCAGTAGGGATTTTCCTTTATGATATGGTATATTTCCTGTCCATACTGCTGATAGATCTTCACAGACAGATTTACGGAAATCCCATATTCCTGAAGAAAGATCATCGCCTGGCGCAGATCCCTCTTTTCCTCCATCTGTTCCGCAATCTCCCTGGCCTTGCGCTCGCTGATTCCCTTAATCTCAGCCAGGCGTTCCGGCTCTCTCTCCATGATTTCAAAGGTTTTGGCCCCAAAGCGCCTGACGATCCGAGCCGCCAGCGCCGCGCCAATCCCCCGGATCGCTCCGCTTCCCAGATAACGTTCCATGGCAAGGGCATCCTTTGGCGCCTTCACCTGGGAGCTCTCTGCATGAAACTGCTGTCCATACAGGGGATGCTCTGTATATTCGCCTTCCAGTTCCAGCAGCTCCCCTTCGCTTATGTAAGAAAAAGTTCCCACCACTGTGATCTCTTCCTCATCTGCCGCGAGGTTCAGCACCGAATAACCGTTGTCCACATTTCGATAGATAATATGTTCTACATAGCCTTCCAGTTTCATCATACACCTATAAAAACGGCATGACAGAAGAATCCTCCGTCATGCCCCTCATTTGTATCTTTTTCTGTGCAGCTTCCACGGCAGACATGCGCGTCCTGCGTAAGTACCTCCCGTGTAAGCTTCCCCATGCTCTCAGTCATGAGAATACGGATAGCTTACGCATGCAGATCCTCACGGTTGCCCGCCATAAATTCCACAAACTTTCCTGTTCCAATCGCCACGCACTTCATGGAATCCTCCGCCGTCATCGTATTGATTCCGGTCTTTTCCTCCAGAAGCTCTTCCAGGCCGCGCAGAAGCGCTCCTCCTCCGGTCAGAACGATGCCGCGGTCCGCGATATCCGCCGCCAGCTCGGGCGGAGTCTTCTCCAGCACGCTGTGAACCGCTTCCACAATCTGCATGGTCGTCTCGCGGAGAGCCTCCTCGCAGTCCTCAGAGGTCACCTCCACGGTCTTGGGAAGACCCGTCACCAGGTTACGGCCGCGTACATTCATACGCTCCACCTCTGCTCTCGGATAGCAGGTTCCCACCTTTATTTTGATATCCTCTGCGGTTCTCTCACCAATCAGAAGATTGTGCTTTTTACGCATGTAGCGCACAATCGCCTCGTCAAAGTCATCGCCGGCCACCTTTACCGATGTGCTGACTACCGTGCCTCCCAGAGAAATCACAGCGATATCGCTGGTTCCTCCTCCGATATCCACGATCATGTTTCCACAGGGCCTGGAAATATCGATGCCGGCTCCGATAGCGGCCGCAATCGGCTCTTCAATGATCAGAACCTCTCTCGCTCCCGCCTGGTAGGTCGCGTCCTCCACGGCCTTCTTCTCCACCTCTGTAACGCCGCTGGGCACGCAGACCGCGATGCGCGGTTTGCGGAAGGTCTTCTTTCCGGTAGCCTTCTGAATAAAGTAACGCAGCATTTTCTCCGTCACCGTGTAGTCAGAAATAACGCCCTGGCGAAGCGGACGCACTGCAATAATATTGCCCGGCGTTCTTCCCAGCATCAGGCGCGCCTCCTCACCGATGGCGCGGATCTTATTCGTATCTCTGTCAAACGCTACTACGGACGGCTCCTTGAGCACAACGCCCTTTCCATTTATATACACCAGAATACTCGCGGTACCCAGATCAATTCCGATATCAGTCCCTGCCATGATTCACAATCCCCTTTCTCGCTTTTCTCTCAGTTTCTTCCTATGATTACATTCTTTCACATTTATCAGCAGTTATTCAGGCATCCGGCCTCTTTCCTGTAAAACAGCCATGGCTCTCTGCCGGAAACCGTCCCATCTGTCTATGACTTTATATAGAAGGCGCGTCGTTCACAGCCTGTCCCGGCCCTGTATTTCAGCCGCAGAAGACCCCTGCATTTACGCCAATCTATATTATATACAATAGTTGCCAAAAAGAAAAGCACTTTTTTTCTAAGCGGGGAAAATTAAGCAGTTCTTAAGGTTCCAGGCGTATTTAAGCGGCTTCCAGGTGTTTCTGCTGCTAATTTGCTGCCCAGAGGCCGGCCAGCCATTCCACCGCTTCCCGGAGCCTGGCCTTCTGCTCCTCTGTACAGTCTGCAGTCTCCTGCGCCAGATTCAAATCTGCCATGTCATATCGTTTTCCCGCAAGGAGCCTTTCCAGCTTTTCCGGCAGGTCCACATCGAGGGCGTCCGAATACACCTTAATCTCACTGATATGCATCGCATGGAGCTTCAGCCAGACCTCTACTTCTCCCCAGTCAAACCGGTGCGTATAGGAGCTCTCACACTCCGGAGATTTGCCATATCTCCATTCCCAGGAGGCATAAAGCTCATATGTCTCCTGCACCTCAGGATTGTCAAGCTGTGCCGGATCAAGCTCTGTAAAATCTCCGTAAACCTCCAGAAAGCTCTCCTTCAGCGCCTGGCGCATTGCCTCTACCGTAACCGCAGGATTTAAGTCCTTCAGATTGCAGACCCGGGACCGGACGGATTTCACACCTTTGGCTTTCATCTTTTCTTTGGAAGGCGTCAGATAACGGCCAAGCTGCGACACATCCACATCCACCATCAGCGTGCCGTGCTGAATATTACATCTCGAGTTTTTGGAAAAGGCATTGCCTGAAAACTTAAACCCATCCTCTGTAATAATATCATTCCGTCCGGAAAATTTCGTCTCTATGCCAAATTTACGGCAGGCTGCCTGCACCGTCCGAAGCTGCCGATCCAAATCATACCGTTCCGGTGACGCCAGAAAGGTAAAGCACAGATTTCCCAAATCCTGATAGACAGCGCCTCCGCCCGTCGTCCTCCGGGCCAGAAAGCCCCCTTCCTCCTCCAGGAGCTGCGCCCGGCACTCCCGAATCGCATTCTGGTTCCTTCCTATTACTACCGTATGATCATTCTGCCAGAGATAGAGAACCATGTCTCCCTCTCCGATACGGTCCGCCAGGTATTTCTCCACGGCAAGATTCCGCCAGGGGTTCCAGGTATACGTCTGCAGAAAATAATTGTTCGCCATTTTTGTCTCTCCTTTGTCAGCTTCTTCAGCATATGCCGATTTCTATGGTTACTTGGCAGCAGGACCAGCCGCCTTCTGCCAGCCGCAGGCAAAAGGCAGAAGGGCCGGTGAAAACCAGACTCCTGTTTTCTCCGGCCCTTTGTTCATTTTACATGAAATTCAGGACTAACACAACTTTTAATTATCCTTTTCCCTCACTGCCGCAAAAGAGGAAAGCCTCCGGCACCTTATCTTAAGCCTTACAGCAGTCTGGCCGTCTCAAGCATAGACTGGTACAGCCGGCAGAACTGCCGGTATTTGCGCTCATACCGCTCCGATTCACAGGGAACGTAGCTTTTTTCCGTTCTGTTTCCCAGGGCAGCCAGCTCCCTGTATTTCTCCGCATCCGCCCCTTCGCCTGCTGCCGCTATCATCGCCGCGCCCAGGCAGGCGGCCGGACAATCAGCTACCTCCATTGCGCATAAGGCTTCTATAACAGCCGGAAAGGTTCTCGCTCTTACCGCCGCCAAGCTATACCAATCACCGAAAAAGCTCACAGAAATCCAAAAAGAGTTTTCTCAGCTTACCCCCGGAAAATATATCTGT
Source organism: Lachnoclostridium sp. An131 (assembly GCF_002160825.1). Taxonomy (GTDB): domain Bacteria; phylum Bacillota; class Clostridia; order Lachnospirales; family Lachnospiraceae; genus Laedolimicola. Next base: position 152,259 of record NZ_NFLI01000002.1, on the reverse strand, counting down.
CCTTTTCACAAAGACAAAAAACCGGGAGTTCTCGAAAGCTGAGCACAACAAACTCTGTCCCGGGGGGGGGCTGCGTTTTTCGCACCTCCCGGCCGCACTTTTCTTTAAGGAAAATATTTTTTTCTTTTTCTTCTTTTTCACTCTGTTTTTACTAAAAAATACCGTATTTTATTATGTATATTTGTGTTTTTAAAAATATACAGAAAATATTATTGACTATCGTTTTTCCTTTTTTATAATTAAAACAAGAAAATCTTTACCTAAAAGGAACACAGACCTTTTTATGAATTAAACCAGGCATCCTTCCAGGACATCAGGAAACTGCTCTTTGGAGGCTTTGATATTTGCGTGAACTTTTCCCGTTAATATCATTTCCGGAAACAATCCTGACAGGCGGCTTTCAGAGTACAAAGGAATGCACTTCACACACGTTCTACGTGCATTCCTTTGTACTCCAGCTCCCGCAGGCTCTCTTCACTGCAATTTCTGTCGGTGACAAGCCGGACCGCCGCATCAATTCCATGAAGGTATGTGAATCCCGTACGCCCTATTTTGGTATGATCAGCTACGATCAGGATCCCTCTCGATCGTTCCATCATAATGCGGTTGACCGACGCTTCCTCTGCATGAAACGTTGTGATACCGCCGGAAACGCTCACTCCATCTACAGAAAGCACCGCCCAGTCCGCCTGATACCGCTGCAGCTGCTTTTGCGCGTCCTCCCCAAACGTAAATCCGTTCTGCACGTTAATTTCTCCGCCCAGAAGTATCACGTGTACGGAGGGAAGCGTTCCCAGTTCGGCCGCTACAGCCAGAGAGTTGGTAACGACATTCAGGTTTCTCCGTTTTTTCAGCGCCCGCGCAAGGCAGCGCGTTGTTGAGCCGGAATTGATAAACAATGTACATCCATCCGGAAGCTGCTCCGCCGCATACCTCGCTATCGCCCATTTTTCCTCGTCCTCACTGCCTGCATCCCAGCCTTGCGCAGCAGGCCGCGGCTTCATGATAGCCCCTCCCTGGACACGCTCCAAACGTCCATCCGCTTCCAGTGCATCCAGGTCTGTACGTATCGTTACAGGTGTCACTCCCAGCTCCTGGCTCAGCTCTGTGACCAGTACCCTTCCTTTTTCCTTCAGTATCTCCAGAATCCTGTTTCTTCTGATGTCAATTTTCAGTCTCCCGTCTGCCATTTTATCTCTCCTTCTACAGCGCCTTATGATTCAGTCTTTCTCCTACAGCTCCACCCGGATGGATTAAGGCAAACTGCTCCTCCTGATAATCCGTCTCCTCAATAAGGGCCGCCTGCAAAGCGTGAAAAATCATGCACAAAGCAGTCGTACTGGTCGTTCCCTGCGCGTTGTATTTGTCGGTCTCCCTGTTCACATGCTGCTTCAACACCACATCCGCTCCGCCGGCCAGAGGAGAGTCCAAATTTTCTGTCACTGTGATCACAGATACTCCCTTTGCTTTGCAAATCTCCAGAATCGGCAAAAGCTCCTTCGTCTTACCTCCGCGCGAAGCAAACACCATCACATCGCCTTTCTGCAGAAAGCCTGTTGCTCCATGCACCGCTTCCGCTGGCGATATGAAGCGCGCAGGCCTTTCTATGCAGCACATCAGATGAGCAAAATGCTGACAGATAATACCTGAATGTCCACATCCAGAGGCTCCAATTCTTTCAGCCGACGCCAGCAGCCTCACCGCATTGCCAAACTGCTCCTCATCAAAATATGCCTTCATCTCTTCAATGCACGTCTTCTCAATCTCATACGCTGCCAGGGCAGCCGCCTTTGCTTCTGCTTTCATAGTCTTTCTCCTTAATTCCGTCTTTATAGGTCACATTGTTTATATAAAAGAAAATATCATTTTCTTTTTGACAAGTCAACTATCTTATTGCAAAGTTTTTATTTTTGCAGAAAAAAGGGCAAAGGACTGAACTCTGGCCTCCGCCAGCCGTTCTGTCCCTTGCCCTCTATTTATTCGCCAACAGCCATTTGCCTGTCTGCCTTTTTATTCAGCTGCACAAGCTGTCATACACCCGTTTTCCCTTACACACCCAGCTTCAGCTTTCTCATCTGCTCCTCAGCCGTCACATTCGTCACCGGTGTATACCCCTTCAGCGGAACCAGCTTCTCGTTGATGGCATCCAGGATCCACTCCTTCTGCGGGAAGAAATACTTGTCGTACTCAAAGGGAGGTGTGATCCAGTTCTGAGCTCCTACTACTGCAGGCGGTGCATCCAGGTAATCGAAGGCAAGCTCAGTGATGTTCTTTGCCACCTCATCCAGGAAGCTTCCTCTTGCGCAGGCGTCAGAAGCCAGCACAACCTTTCCGGTCTTCTTTACAGACTCAATGATCTTGGTGTAATCAAGCGGAACCAGGCTGCACAGGTTAATCAGCTCTGCAGACAGGCCATATTTCTCCTTCAGCTCCTGTACTGCGTCATAAGCTCTGTACAATGTGGCGCCGATAGTCAGGACTGTAATATCAGATCCTGTCGTAATAACATCCACATCACCGAAGGGAAGCTCATACTCTTCCTTCGGAACGCCGCCCTCGTGGAATTTCTCGCCTACGTCATAGATTCTCTGGCTCTCAAAGAAGACAACCGGATCGGTTCCGTTCAGGGCCGCCTGCATCAGTCCCTTCGCCTCATACGGTGTGGCCGGGAAGCATACCTTCAGTCCCGGTACATGAGCACACATGGAGGTCCAGTCCTGAGAGTGCTGCGCGCCATACTTGGAGCCTACCGATACACGCAGAATCAGCGGCATCTTCAGAATTCCGGCGCTCATGGCCTGCCATTTCGCCATCTGGTTGAAAATCTCGTCGCCGCAGCAGCCGATAAAGTCACCGTACATCAGCTCGATTACCGCGCGGCCGCCGCACATGGTGTAGCCTACGCCGGTTCCCACGATGGCTGATTCGGAAATCGGAGAATTGAACAGTCTGGAGTAGGGGATTACATCAGTAAATCCACGGTATACGGCAAACGCGCCGCCCCAGTCACGCACGTCCTCACCATAGGCAATCAGGGTCGGATCCTCATAATATTTATTGAGCATAGGCTCAAAAACTGCATCACGGATGTTATAACGCTTCATAGAGCTTACTTCCTGTCCGTCCATATAATGCGTGCGGATCTTTTTCTGGATATCCCGGTAACGCTTGCAGTTCTCCTTCGGTCCCATAACAGACGGTTCCCTGCCCGGATCCATGTTGCGCTGCTTTCCGTTGTTGAACATTACGCGCTCGATGATAGCCGGGTCCTTGTCAAAATCAAGGTACGGAGACGCTTCCTTGTCAGCTGCCAGACGGCAGATGCGTGCCATTCTCTCTTTTGTCTTTGCCCAGATTTCTTCAAATACGCTGTCATCTGCTACGCCCGCCTCTACCAGAGCCTTGCGGTATGTCACCAGCGGATCCTGAGCCTTCCATGCCTCAATCTCCTCTTTGGTACGGTATGCGTTCTGGTCGGAGGTAGAATGGCCAAGCAGCCGGTAGGTCACCACATCCAGGAATACCGGACCCTCACCGCTCTTAACCAGAGGAAGCTTACGGCGGTATGCGTCAATGACTGCCAGCGGATTATAGCCGTCTACACGCTCTGCGTGGAGCTGGCTCTCCGTCACGCCTGCGCCCATACGCGCAAGCTCGCCGTAGCCCATAGTCTCGCCGCAGGTCTGGCCGCCCATGCCATAGGAGTTATTATTGATATTGAAGATCAACGGCAGTCCGCCCTTTCTTCCCTCTTCCCAGAGCGTGCGGTACTGATCCATAGTCGCGAAAGAAAGAGCCTCCCACACGGGACCGCGTCCCATAGAACCATCACCCAGGTTTGCTACAACTACACCCTCTCTGTCATTACATTTTTTGAACAGGGAAGCGCCCGTAGCAATCGTCGCAGAACCGCCTACCAGAGCGTTGTTCGGATATACACCAAAGGGGAGGAAGAATGCGTGCATGGATCCGCCCAATCCCTTATGGAAACCGTTTTCGCGGGCAAACAGCTCTGCAAGCGCTCCATATACCAGGAACTCAATAGCCAGCTCTTTCACATCGCCCTCTGCCTTGCTGACAGTCTTAATGGCCTTGAGGGTCTTTCCATCAAAGAAGTTCTCCATAATATCGAGAAGCTCCTTATCCTCCAGCTTCTGGATGCAGGACAGGCCCTTGGCCAGAATCTCACTGTGGCTTCTGTGGCTTCCGAATGTGAAGTCCTCTTTGCCAAGCAGATAAGCCTCTCCTACCGCTGCAGCCTCCTGTCCAAGAGACAGATGAGCCGGACCCGGATATGTAGTCTCCACATCAGCGTATTTCGCCTGAGTCTTAATCTGGTTCAACATATCCTCGAACTCACGGCAGATCGTCATATCACGGAAAATACGAAGCAGATCTTCCTTTGTATAGTTTCCTTCATCCAATTCTTCCTGTACGGATTTTTTGTACACGTTGATCGGAATGTCTTTGAATGTGATTTTTCCTTCAGCACGCATTTTGTCCGGATCAACAAATATTGACTTTGGCATGTTCTTTATCTCCTTTTTATAAATTTCAGGCTGCCTGTACAGCCCGTTGTTTCACTAAAATGGCAGGGGCCAGGAACGGGACGTATCCGCCCCCGGCCCGGAAGTTGGTTGGCATTTTTGTTTCCCGAGCAGGCCGCCGCGGGAAGCTTCTGTTTATTTCATCATCAGAAGTGAAAAATTCTCCAGTGCACTGCACAGCTCTTTCATAAAGCGGGAGGCAGGAGAGCCATCCACCGCTCTGTGGTCATAGGTCAGGCACAGCGGCATCGCCTGGTAGGGCTTAATCTCCCCATTCACTTCCTTGATGCGGGTAATCGTTCCGCATACGCCCAGGATCCCCACCTGAGGCGGATTGATAATCGGAGTAAACATCTCAACTCCGAGAGAGCCCACATTGGATACCGTAAAGGTAGCTCCAGCCAGCAGATCCGGGGTCGCCTTTCCTTCCTGGCAGAGCTTTGCGACACGCTTCGCTTCTACGCTGATCTCTGCAAGGCTCATCTCGTCCGCATGGAAAATCGTCGGAACAAACAGGCCCTTAGGAGTATCTACAGCCATACCGAGATTTACATGTGTATATTTACGCAGTACATTCTCTTCCGGCATAGTCGCATTCAAATCCGGATGATTCTTGATCACGCGTGATACAGCGAAAAGAATCATGTCGTTCAGCGTAATGTTCGGCATTCCCATCGCTTCGCCATTGGCCTTGATCTGCTTTCTCAGCGCAAGAATCGCTGTCGCGTCGAAGGAATGGCAGTTCGTCAGCTGAGCCATCGTGCTTAAAGACTTCGTCATACCCTTCGCCGTCGCTCTTCTGACGCCAGAGAACTTCACATCCACGTATTCTGCCTCCGGAGCAGCCTCTGCGGGAGCCGCTGCAGGTGCAGGCGCTGCTGCCGCAGGTGCCGCCGCTGCCGGGGCTGCCTGCTGAACTGCCGCAGGCGCGGGCGCGCTGGCTGCGTATGCCTTTACATCTGCTTCGATAATCCGTCCGTGCGGGCCTGTTCCGGCTGCCGCCGTAGCGTCTACTCCAAGCTCTCCCGCTGTCTTTCTTGCTCTCGGGGAAACCTTTGCGTCCGGATTTGCCGGGCCGGTGGCTGCTGGAGCCGCCGCAGGTGCGGGAACTGCCGTCTGTGCTGCCGGAGCCGCTGCTGCTGCTGCAGATGCCGCCGCAGGTGCGGGTGCTGCAGGCGCCGTTCCATCCTTCAAGCCCTCAATGCTGTCTCCAGGCTGGCCTACCGCGCACACAGGAGCCAGTACCGGAACCTCATCTCCATCCTGATAGAAGATTTCCAGAAGCTCACCTTCTGCTGTAGATTCGCATTCAAAGGAAGCCTTATCTGTCTCATATGTAAAGAGTACATCGCCCACATTGACGTGTTCTCCCTTTTTCTTCAGCCACTCGGTAATCACGCACTCCTCTACCGTGATTCCCGCTTTCGGCATGATAACGGTCTGTGCCGCATGTCCTCCCGCCGCAGGGGCCGCTGCCGCTGCCGGAGCCGGGGCTGCCGCAGGCGCAGGTACCGCCGCAGAGGCTGCAGGCGCCGTTCCATCCTTCAAGCCCTCGATGCTGTCTCCAGGCCGGCCTACCGCACACACAGGAGCCAGTACCGGAACCTCATCTCCATCCTGATAGAAGATTTCCAGAAGCTCACCTTCTGCTGTAGACTCGCATTCAAAAGAAGCCTTGTCCGTCTCGTATGTAAAGAGCACATCCCCCACATTGACATGATCTCCCTTTTTCTTCAGCCACTCGGTAATCACGCACTCCTCTACCGTGATTCCCGCTTTCGGCATGATGACAGCCTGTGCCATATTGCCTCCTGCTGCAGGCGCAGACGCCGGTGCTGCCGGGGCGGGTGCAGACGCTGCTTCCGGGGCCGCTGCCGCTGTCTCTGTTCCCGCGCCGCGGAGTCCGGAAATGTCATCTCCAGGCTGGCCAATTGCACATACATTGGTCAATACAGGAACCTCGTCTCCATCCTCATAAAAGATTTCCAGAAGCTCGCCTTCCGCCGTGGATTCACATTCAAAAGACGCCTTGTCTGTCTCATAAGTGAAAAGAACGTCGCCCACATTGACGTGGTCGCCCTTTTTTTTCAGCCACTCAGTAATCACGCATTCCTCTACTGTGATTCCTGCTTTTGGCATCACTACACCTACTGCCATTTTTCTTACCTCCATCATTCTAGTTTCATTTATAATTATTTATATTGCTCACTTTTTCAAAGGATCCGGGTTCCTGCCCGTTCCGCGCGCTGCATCAGCTCCTCCGGAAGCCTGCCGTCGCTGACGATGTAATCTGCATCCTCCACATTTCCAAAGGTATAGGGAAGAATCTTTCCACATTTGGAGCTGTCCATCAGGATCACCTTTTTCCCAGCCTTCTGAATCATCAGCCGCTTGACCAGCATTTCATCCTCTTTGCCGCAGGTGAAACCGCCTTCGTCCGTATAGCCGGACACTCCCAGAAAGGCCGTGGCTATGTTAATCTGCTCCAGCATCTGCAGAGTACTCTGTCCCGATACCGCCTGGTTAAAGCGGTTCAAGGTTCCGCCGCACATATGGATAGCCGGCATCGACAGTCTCGCCAGCTCCAGGGCAATATTCGGTCCCGTTGTAAAAATATTGACATCCATATCCGGCATCGCCTGAGCCAGCGCCATGCTTGATGTACCGGCATCCAGAAAAACCGCGCTTCCCGGCTCTATCAGCTTCAGAGCCTTCGCTGCCATCTCCCGCTTCGACTTCATGTTCGTGTGCATCCGGGCTTCCAGCTTGGCTTCTGTAATGCTGCTTCCCTGAACGGCCGACACTGCTCCTCCGCGGGTCCGGTTAATGACGCCCTCCTGTTCCAGCTTCTCCAAATCCCGGTGTATTGTCATTAAACTGACATCAGGAAAAAGAGCGCTGAGTTCCTTCACTGTCACAGCACCTTTTTCCTGAATATACTTACCTATCTTCTCCCGCCGAAGCTGGTTCATAGCGCGTACCCTCTTGTTATGATTTGTTATGATCATCCCGTTTTCTGTAACAGATTATAACATTTTATAACATCCGAGTCAACATATATTTTTAAGTCGAATCCCTGCTGCAGACTGACAGGGAACGAAAGAGAGCGCCGGAAATTCCGGCGCTCTCTTCTGTCTCAGGGCCTCTGTCTCAGGGCCTATCTGCTTCGAAACAAAAATTCACTCACATTCCCTTTCGTCACCTTATCGTAAGGAAGATACACGCATCTTTCATTCTGGAACTCAATCTCATCCATGCCCTCTCCTGTCAGAAGCGCCACAGAAATCCTGGCCATCGCCCCCGCCTGCCCTTCCTTGTCGTTGTAAACCGTTCCTGCCAGCTCAGAGTCCTTCACTGCCTGCAGTCCGGCGTCCGTTCCGTCGATTCCAAAAAATACAGGCAGCGCCGATTCTGTATAGTTCAGGCTTTTATAAGCATCAATAGCTCCAAGAGCCATGTCGTCATTGTTGGCAAGAACCAGCTCTATCTGGTTGTGGTACTGTCCAATCAGCTGCTCCATACGATTTTCCGCCTGCGCGCGGTTCCAGTTCGCCACCTGATAGCTCAGCTTCTCCAGCTCAATTCCCTGGCTGGTCAAGGTCTCTACCACGGTCTCTGTACGGATGATGGCATCCTGATGCCCTACCTCACCCTCCAGTATTACATACTGAATTTTTCCATCCTTATTCCGGTCCACCTGGCTGTCCGTTCTTATCAGATCCGCCGCCAGCTCGCCCTGCATGGCTCCCGACTCCTCCGCTTCTGCGCCTACATAATAAAGGCCATCCCACTGCATCAGATCCTCCGCAACCGGCTCTCTGTTGAAGAAAATAATCGGCACATCATTTTCCCTGGCCATATCAATAATTTCTGACGGATCTGCCCGGTCCACCAGATTGACGCAGAGAACATCGCAGCCGGCGCTTATCAGCTCCTTTACCTGATCATCCTGGGTTCTCTGCGAGCCTGCCGCGTCCCGAACCATGACCACCGTCTCCGCTCCTTCTCCCTGAAGCTCCTTCAGCTGTTCTCTGAAGCTGTCAAGCAGCTCGTTCAAAAAGGTATCGCTTTGATTATAGTAAGCCACACCGATGTAGTTTTTCCCCGGGTCTTCTGTCTTCTGCTCGCCGCACGCGCACAATAACCCGCACACGGCTATCAGAAGCCCCGCAGCAATATTCCGTCTGTTCCTCATATTTCATGCTCTCCTGTTCTCCGGCTGCCCGGGAAGCTGCCCGCTTCTTTCTGCTACTGGCTCATCGTAAACAGAATTTCCTGGCCCTTCTGTGAAAACAGTGACTCTCTGCGGAGAACCGTATAGGAAATCCTTCTGTCCTGCGTCTTATAAAAAAGCTCCTCCAGGCTGTTCGCTATCTCGCTCATGCTCTGATAGCCTACGCTGAACTCATCCGGCATCACCAGGCATTCCACAATTCCCTTGTCCAGATAGTAGGCCGCCTGTGTGGAATGACCAATCCCGTACAACGGTACTCCTCCGTTTTCCTCTGCCCAGTATTCCCCTGCCGCCGTCAGGCTGCTGTCATCCAGCGCCGCTATAACATCCACCTTCGCCTGCGCTCCCAGGTAGGCCTCTTCTCCGCCGTCAAATTTTCCGGCCACATGCCAGCTTACGGTTACTCCCGTATCCTCAAGAGTGTCCGTAAAGCCTTCCATGCGCTCAGCTGTCATCACAGAATCTGTCGTCCATGAGACGATCCCCAGCGTCTTGCCTTCCAGCTTCCTGCTGTAATCCTTCAGAATCTCTTCCGCCAAAGCAGCACCCAGCTCATAGGGAGACGCCTCCGTCACAGGAAGCGCAGAGTCTCCGCCATCCGCCGAAGCATGGCTTCCCACCAGCATTACCGGAACCTTTTTCTTTATTTTCTCCAGCATCTCCTCTGCTCCCTGCTCCGGTACAGGCTGTACGATGACTGCATCTGCCCCGTTGTCAATCTCAGCTTCTATCAGCTCCTTTTCTTCTTCCAGCGTCAATACGCTTTCGGTGCCGACTACCACAGCTTCGACCCCCCGCTCCTGGGCCGCCTTCCGGATTCCATATTTGAAGGCCGCCCACTGGGCATCGTCAGAATCACGGATAATCACAGATACCCTGCCGATCGTGTCCCTGTCCCTTCCTCCCAGCATCATCACAGCAAGAATCAGAACCAGTATGCCCAGAGCTGTCTCCGTTATGATAAAATATTTTTTACTTTTATTCATTCCACCCTTCCTTCTTCCAGAAGCTTCGTTCCCTCTTCTGTATATGGAACCGCCGGAATACGGATAAGAACTCTGGTTCCCTCATCCAGCTCGCTTTCGATAGAAAGCCCGTATTCATTTCCAAAATAAATCTGGATACGCCGGTTCACATTCACCAGTCCTACCCCGGATCCGCGCTTGTGAATCCGGCTGCTGTCCGTCAGCACCAGACTGGCCTCCTCCTCAGACATCCCGATTCCGTTGTCCGTCACAGAAAGCAGGATCTGCTCTCCCTCTTTTCTTCCCTCTACCCGGATCTCCCCATTTTCATCCAGGCCGCTGACTCCATAATTGATCGCATTCTCAAGAAGCGGCTGCAGAATCAGCTTTACAGTGCTGTAGGAGTAGATCTCCGGCTCAACATCAAACTCGATAGAAAACGTGTTTTTATATCGGATCTTCTGGATATTCATGTAGCTCTGCGCATGCTGGATCTCGTCCCTGATGCTGATAATCGTCCGTCCCTTGGAAAGGCTGATACGAAAGAGCCTTGCAAGCTGAGAGATCATAAAGACCGCATCGTCATTGCGCTCTCCCTCTACCATCCAGGTAATGGATTCCAGGGTATTATAAAGAAAGTGCGGATTAATCTGGCTCTGAAGGGCATCCAGCTCACTCTTTCGCCTCTCATTCTGCTCCAGGACAATTTTTTTCATCAATTCCTCGATCTGCTCATAGGATTTTTGGATAGAATGGCCCAGATGGCGAATCTCCTGGGGCCCGCCGATATAAATCTCCGGCTTTTCTCCAGCCTCATACTCTCTGACCGAATCGTTCAGCCTTAAAATAGGCCTGGAAATCCCCTGGGATGCAATGCGGTTGACTACAGCCAGCATCATGAGCATCAGAAGCATCAGCAGAATGATAAAATACCGGATATCAATCATGCCGTACGTAAATGCGGAATACGGAATCACGCCTACCAGCTTCCAGCCTGTATAGCTGATGGTATTCACAACTATCTTACGTCTTTCGCCCTGAAACGTCTCATCATAAACTCCATCCTTGTAGCCTGCCGCAATCTCATTATTTTCACTGCTGATCTTATCACTGATCTGAATCCGGCGCGGATGATAGATGATTTCCCCGCTGCTGTCGCACAGATAATAATACTGTCCGTTTTCCGTCACATTGATCTGATCCAGCATTCTGGATATCACAGAATAATCCATATCCACAAGCAGGACGCCCAGCTCTGTTTTTCCATCCCTTGTGATCTCTATGGCCCGGCTCAGAGAAATCACCCAATAGTAACGAAAGGTATTGTCGTCAAAAAGGTTCTGAATATGCGGAGTCGAAAAATGCATATTCTCTACCTCAGCCATGGCCTGCACAAACCATCCCTGCTCCGTAACATTCAGATTTTCCTTCTGGGTAGCTACCGGCTCTGCCGCCAGGAGGCTTCCGTAATTATTATAGACCACAATACTCTGCAGACTGTCCCTGTTTGCCTCATAGAGAAGATTGATCCTGCTCTGAATATCCTCTCCATAGCTGGAAAAATCGTTCTCTTTGATCAGATAGTAATAGGCTGTATCTGATATCTGGCGCATATTCACCAGATAATCCTCCAGGCTTTCCCCCGTCTGCTCCATCAGCCTCCGCGTGCTCTGGATCGTCTCCTCCCTGGTCGAGGTCGAAAAACGCAGATACAGCACGATTCCCAGGATCAGCATGATCGAAATCGAAATCACAGAAAAGCTGAACATAATCGTTGACTGGATTCCACGGGGTTCCAGCCTTCTCACATTCTTTAGAAGCTTATCTTTCACTCTCTCCATGCTCCGTTCTGTACTTGGAAGGCGACACGCCGAACTGTCTTTTAAACACATAGCTGAAATAATTGGCGTCGGTATAACCGACCTTCTTCGCTATGATATAGCTTTTCTCATTTGTTTCCAGAAGCCACCGGGCCGCCTGGTCCATACGGTAGTCCGTCAGATAGCTGATAAAGGAGCTTCCTGTCTCCTTCTTGAAAATCGTAGAAAAGTAAGAGTTTGACACTCCCAGCTCTTCACAGACACTGTCCAGGGAAAGACCGGCATCCGCGTAATTATCATGGACATATTCCTGGGCCCGCAGCACAAAGGATTTCGTAGATTTGTTCCGGGTGCTGATTAGGCTCTCCTGAAAAGCCAGGCAGATATCCACAAACCACTTTCGCAAGGCGTCCGGCGCCATCTCAATCAGCCTGCTGTAGAGCTCTCCCATATCGCCGGAAAACGCATCTGTCTGAATATCATTGTTCGCGGCAAACCGGTACAGCAGACTCACCAGCTCCATCACGGCAATATGATGATACTGCAGGGATTTGGTCGGCAGAAAAATATGGTTCATATATTTATTTGCCTCTTCAATAATGTCCTCCTTGGAATTGAGACGGATCATTTTAAACAGGTTGGAAATCTCCGCATCATTCACCGTCTCAAAGCCGCCCGTCTCCTGAGGCGCAATCTCTCTGATATTGATTGCTCTGGACGTGCCATAAATAGCACGGTAAGAGACAGCCTCCCTTGCACTGCTGTAGGACTGAGACAATTCCAGAATATTGGAGCAGACCCATCCGACGCCTACGGTCACTACCGCTCCAATGATACGGCGGGCATACCTGCAGAAACGGTCGCACTCGTCTGTCAGCTCAGAGACGTCGTTTTCATTCTCAAGCTGAGCCAGCATCACCATATTTCCCAGATAGGTAAACCGCTTTGCCTTCCACTTCTCTCCCAGATATTCCTTTGCCTGCTTCTGTACCGACATAGCAAGAAGCACCGGATTCATATTTTTTTCCACCTGCGTAGACGAGGTATGAATCACCAGGCAGCAGTAATACGGGCCTTCAAACTCAATCTGGTAATCCCGCAGATATTTTTCCACCTCGTCTCCGCGGATCCGGCCTTCGATCAGTGTCGTGTAAAAATTTGCCTTCAGGAAGGGCAGCGACTCCATATAATAGTTTTTCAGCACCGCCGCGCTTCTCTTCTCACTGATTTCCTGATCCAGCTTAATTTTCAGCGACGTAAATACGTTGGTCAGCTCCACAGAATTGACCGGCTTCAGGATATATTCCTCTATCTCAAGATGAACGGCCTCTTTCGCATATTCAAACTCATCGAAGCCCGTAAAAATCAGAACCTTTGTGGCGGGGAAATCTGTCTTGATGCGCTTGGACAGCTCCAGGCCGTCCATATACGGCATTTTGATGTCTGTCATCACCACATCCGGCTGGTATTCCTCCACCATCTCCAGGGCCTTCACTCCATTGTTCGCATAGCCGATAACAGAAAAGCCAAGCCCTTCCCAGTTTATCTTTTTCTGAATCACCTGGATGACCTCTTCCTCATCGTCAACCAGAAGCACTGTATAAATGTCCATTCTTTTCTCCATCTCTGATGCCGCGTATCGTTTTGGGCTGGTTACTATTATAGCAAATCCGTATCAGCGCACAAGGGAATATTTTTCATTTTTCCTGATATTACAAAGGAATCCACTCCGCCTGTAACCGGCAGGAGTGGATTCCCTTCGCAAAAAGTCTTATTTCTTCTGTACGTACTTCAGACAGTCAAGCATAACTGCTACCAGAATGATAATACCAGAGAATACGAACTGCAGGTTCGTATCGATACCAAGAATTGTCAGGGAGTAGGTAAGGGCTGTGAAAATCAGCACACCGACTACCACGCCTGAAATCTTACCGATACCACCGGTAAAGGATACGCCGCCTACTACGCAGGCTGCGATAGCGTCTGTCTCCCAGCCCTGTCCATAAGCAGCAGAACCGGAACCAACCATTCTCGCACACTCCAGCCAGGAACCGAAGCCATAAAGAATACCCGCAAGAATGAAAGCGCCAATTGTCACCGCAAATACGGAGATACCGGAAACTGCTGCCGCCTCGGCGTTGCCGCCTACTGCGTACAGGTTCTTTCCGAATGTGGTCTTGTTCCAGATAAACCATACAATCGCTACTGCCGCTACCGCCCAGAGAATGATGGTCGGGAAGCCGTTCACTCTCGGGATAATCATGGCCGGAATAGACTGCTCAATCGCGCCGAAGGACACACCCTTTGTCGCATAGGTAACGAGGCCGAAGATCATCAGCATGTTCGCCATCGTGGAGATGAAGGGATGCATCTTAAACTTGGCTGTAAAGAAGCCCGCCAGAGAGGTAAAGCATGTACACAGCAGGATACACATAAACAGCGCGAAAATCATTCTCGCCGGAATCGGCCAGCCGGTGAAATCGAAGATGTGCCCGAAGACACCGCCGGTGTTCACACCCTGATGCATGATGATCGTAGCCGTCGTCATACCCATACCAACCATACGTCCGATGGAAAGGTCGGTACCTGCCAGCAGGATCAGGCCTGCCACGCCGAGGGCCAGGAACATTCTCGGAGACGCCTGCTGCAGAATATTCAGCACATTGTTGTAGGTCAGAAGCGGAGTACCCTTGATAACCGGCGTAATCACGCACAGCACGATAAAGATCAGGATAATCGCTATGTACAGACCATTCTGCAGAAGGAAGGTTCTGCGGTTGAAGGTATACTTGTAATTTTCCCACTTCTGGCTCATGGTCTGGCCGAAAGTGAATTTCGACATGCGCAGCATATCGATCAGATGATACTTATGAGCAAAAGCGGCATGTCTTCTGTCCTTGATCTCCTGCAGGGCTTTCTGGTAATCCATCTTCGCGTCAAACTGACGATTCTTATATACATAATTCTCGTCCTTGATTTCCTGATGGTCGGAGAGCTTGGACATCGCAGCCTGATGCTCCTTCTGGAGCTCTGCCAGCTTCGCGTCGTAAGCTGCCTTCGCGGCTTCCTTCTCATACTTCGCGCTCTCGCATACCGGCTCATAGTATTCTTTGTCAAAATGCTCTTTGATGTAGTTTTCAGCGTCTGCAATCAGCTTCGCGATCTCATCCTTATTCTTGGACTCGATCTCTTTTGCCTTGGAAAGCTCTCCCTGAAGCTTTGCTATGGAAGCCTCGTTTTCTGCCTTGCTGCGGCTCTTGTCTCTCTTCAGAGAATCGATTCTGTTCTGAAGGGACACTACCCTGTCTGTGCCGTCCACTCTCAGGGCATTGATCTTTTCCTGTATGCCGCCCACATAATCGTCAATCGGCTTGCGCAGTTCCATTTCCCGCTCGGCCGTAAGAATCTTTTCATTTCCTGTTGCCATATCTATCGTTCTCCCTCGTTATAGGTATTTTGCACTGAGTCTTAACAGCTCTTCCTGATTGGTCTCTTTCGTATTTACGATTCCGGAAAGATGTCCGTTCGACATGACGCCGATCCGGTTCGTGATACCCAGAATCTCCGGCATCTCGGAGGATACCACGATAATCGTCTTTCCCTGTTTTGCCATCTGGATAATCAGCTCGTATATCTCGTATTTGGCTCCTACATCGATTCCTCGCGTCGGCTCATCCATCATGAACACCAGAGGCTCACGCTCCAGCCATTTTCCAAAGATAACTTTCTGCTGGTTTCCTCCGGAAAGGCTTGTGATCATATCTTCCGGTCCCATACATTTGGTATGCATGACCTTGATCTCTTTCGTTGTAGCCTTCGTCATCTTCGTGTCGGAAAGAGCCGGTCCTGTCTTGTACTGGTTTAAGTTGGCAATCGTGGTATTGAACGTAAGGTTGCCCTTCAGGAACAGTCCGTTGGCCTTTCGTTCCTCAGTGATCATGGCAAATCCATGTTCCATGGCTTCCTTGGCACTGTTGAAGTTCATCAGGCGGTTATTGAAATATACACGGCCGGCCGCTCTGGTGCGCACTCCAAAGATAGTCTCCAGAAGCTCCGTACGTCCCGCTCCAACCAGACCGTAGAGTCCGAAGATCTCTCCTTCTCTGACATCAAAGGTTACATCCTGCAAATGAGGCTCGAACTTTGTGGACAGGTGCTGAACGGACAGAATCACGTCGCCCGGCGTATTATCCACCGGCGGGAAGCGGTTCTCGAGAGAACGTCCTACCATGGCGGAGATCAGCTCGTTCATATTCGTATCCTCTGAGCTCTTTGTCATAACCAGGTTGCCATCCCGGAGTACGGAAATCTCATCACAGATCTCAAAGATCTCATCCATCTTATGAGAAATGTAAATCAGAGCAATTCCCTGCTCTTTCAGCATCCGCATCATCTCAAAAAGCTTATTTACCTCCTGGACGGTCAGGGAAGAAGTCGGCTCGTCAAGTACAATCACCTTGGAATTGTAGGAGATAGCCTTGGCGATCTCGCACATCTGCCGCTGTGACACAGACATTTTCCGCATGGGCTGTGTCAGATCGACCGTCATGCCAAGTCTTCTGAAAAGCTCGGAAGCCTCTTTTTTCATTCTGCCCTCGTCCACGATTCCCATGGAATTCTTCGGGTAGCGTCCAAGGAACAGATTATCAATCACGTTTCTTTCCAGACACTGGTTCAGCTCCTGATGAACCATCGCGATGCCGTTCTCAAGGGCATCCTTCGGTCCGGAAAAACTTACTTCCTTTCCGTCAAGGAAGATCGTCCCTTCGTCCTTCTGATAGGTACCAAAAAGACATTTCATCATCGTTGACTTGCCGGCACCGTTCTCGCCCATCAGTCCCATAACCGTTCCGCGCTTCACATCCAGATTGATGTGATCGAGAACCCGGTTGCGGCCGAAGGACTTGCACATTCCGCGTATCGATAAGACAACGTCATCCCTCTTATCTGCCATTCTCTTTACTCCTGTATCTATAGATTGGTTGAAAACACTCTTTTCCCCGCGGCAGGCAGGAGCCACGCACGCTCCGGCGGCCGCAGATTCCCTCTGAAAGATTATTAGGGAGAATCTCTTCTCCCCAATAATCTTGTCCGTTATAATTATTTATTTCACTAAATAATCTTTCTGGATTTTACTGGCTAAGCAGAGATGTGTAGGAAGCTGCATTGTCTGTCTTAACCATGTTGATTGCGAAAGCATCATACTGGCTCGGATTTCCGAGACGGTTTGTGATGTTGGACTCTGTCTGTCCGTCTCCGCCGATGTACTCAACGTTCAGGTTCAGAAGGTCGTCGTAGTTCTGCAGCAGCGGCTGATAGGTAGCGCTCAGGAAGTTATCAGCTGCGTTGTAGATGTTCAGCCATACGTTCTTGGTCGGATGGGTCTCTGCATCAAGCTGGTTGGATACCGGTGCGTATACAACGGTGGAATCCAGGAAATCCTGATAGTTCTCAGCAGTAACGGCTACGTTCAGTGCGTAGTAGGAACGCTGCTCCTCATTGTAGGTAAATACATCCGGAGTCAGTACGTTGCCTGCCTCGTCAGCGGTTCCGATACCTGTGTCAATGTCTACGCCGTCAAGTGCGTTACGAAGAACGCGAAGGGTCAGGTAAGCCTGTACGTCTGCGTGCTGGCTGATGGTTCCGCCGTAGCCCTCTGCGATAGCTGCTACAGCGTCGCTGTTAGCGTCGTATCCGAAAGTCGGTACGCCTTCTGCCTTGGACCAGCCGTTGAACATCGCCATTCCCATACCATCATTGTTGGATGCTACGATGTCGATCTGATCTCCAAAGGATGCGGACCATGTGCTGATAGCGTTTCCTGCGGTAGCTGCGTCCCAGGTAGCTCCTGCGGAGTTCTTCATCTCCTGAGAAGCCAGCTCACGAACGGTGTAGGTAGTTCCGTTGATCTCAAGAGTTCCATCCTGAACATAGGTGGAAGAACCGTCTGTATTGGTTCCAACCGGAGTGCTGTCGATAGCTCCGTCTACCTCTACAGCTGTTCCAAGAGCGGAACGAACGCCTCTGGTACGTGCGATGGAGTCGTTGTGTCCGATATCGCCGACAGCCAGAACGTATCCGATAACGCCGTCGCCGTTGCGGTCGATGGTATCGATATTAGCCTCGATGTAGTCTCTGATCATGGTTCCCTGCAGCTCAGCGCCCTGATTTGCATCGAATCCTACATAATATGTATTCTCATTGAAATTCAGAGCTGTCATGTCCAGTTCTCCGGTGGAGCTGTTGGACGGCTGACGGTTGAACCATACCAGCGGCTTGTCCGCATTTGCAACCTCGCCAGCTGCTGTGTCGGTAGACTCTGCAGCATCTGTGGTCTCTTCCGTGGTCTCCTCTGTGGTCTCTGCAGCATCTGTAGCTGTGTCTGCGGTATCACTTCCGCCGCCGCAAGCGGTCAGGGAAAGTGCCAGCACTGCTGCGAGAGTCAGTGAAAGTAACTTCCTTTTCATAAAACTTGTTCCTCCTTATCTAACGATGTTTTCGTTGATGTGAACAGTATATACGATATCTGGAAAATAGAAAATAGAATATTTTTCACTTTTCATTAAAATTTTAATGGTTCTTTTATCTATTTTGAATAATATTCCAGGTGAGCTTTTCGCAAAAAAATGGACAGAACCCATTCTTTTCGGGGATTCTGTCCATTTTTGCCGTATATCTGAAAATTATCGTATCGTCTCGATGAACCGGTCGAAAGCCGCCTGTCCCTCTTCCGTCCGTTTATACACGCCGGCGCATTCCAGCACCCTTGCAAATACCTTTCCTATCTCCTGCTGCACGAGCCCGTGGATGCTCTCCGGCGTAACCTCATACCGCTTCATCCAGTCCTCCGCCCAGTCCGCGTGCTTCTCCAGCGCTTCGTCTGTCCGAAGGTCTTTTCCTGCCAGCACATATTCCTCCAGCTGCGCCATTTCCTTCTTCAGTCTCGCAGGAAGGACTGCCAGGCCCATGACCTCGATAAGGCCGATATTTTCCTTCTTAATATGATGATACTCAGCATGAGGATGATAAACTCCCATCGGATGCTCTTCTGTCGTAATATTGTTCCGGAGCACAAGGTCCAGCTCATACAGACCGTCCCGCATCCGCGCAATCGGCGTAATCGTGTTATGCGGCACGCCGTCCGTCTCGCTGTAAATGAAAGCCGCCTCGTCCGTATAGCATCTCCAGCTCTTTAAAATATGATCGGCAGCGTCCGCAAGCTGCTGCGCATCCGCGCCCTGAAGGCGGATCACAGACATCGGCCAGCGGATAACGCCCGCCGTCACATCCGGATATCCTGACATCGTAAAGTATCTCTCATAAGGAGCTTTGGCCATGGCAAATACATAATTTCCGCCCTGGAAATGATCGTGGCTCAGAATAGAGCCCCCTACAATCGGGAGATCGGCATTGGAACCGGCTGTGTAATGTGGAAACTGGCGCACAAAATCAAGAAGCTTTACAAAAGCGGCCCTGTCAATCTTCATCGGAATATGCTCTTTATTAAAGATAATGCAGTGCTCATTATAATATACATAAGGAGAATACTGCAGGAAATACTCCTCCCCATTCAGCCGGATCGGAATAATCCTGTGGTTCTGCCTGGCCGGATGTCCGTAATGTCCTGCATAGCCTTCATTTTCCCGGCACAGCAGACAGCTGGGGTAGCCGCTTTTCTTCGCCTGGCCCGCCTTTGCGATATCTCTCGGATCCTTCTCCGGCTTGGAGAGATTGATCGTAATATCAATAGGGCCGTACTCCGTATCAGTCTCCCATTTCTCGTCCTTCGCAATGCGGTCCCGGCGGATGTAATTGGTCGCCTGGCTGAATGCATAGTAGTCATCTGTCGCCTCTTTCGGAGAAGCCTGGTATTTCTCCCAAAATCTCTGCTGCACCTGGGAAGGCATCGGCGTCAGGATTCCCATAATCTTCGTATCAAAGAGATCCTTTGCTGTGATCGTGTCGTCTTCCAGAAGCTTTTCTTCCACCGCATATGCCAGCATATCGTCCAGAATCTCATGAACAGGCCGCTTCTGCGGAGGAAGCTCTTTCTTTTCATATTCATCCAGGCCGAAAAGAGAAAGCAGCTGATTCGTCACAAAAACCTCATCAGCAGGAGCCACCAGCCCATTCTCCATTCCGTATGCCATCAGTTCCCCTATCAGTATAGTAATGTCCGTTATTCTTTCCATGCTCTCTCACGCTTTCTTTATTCGATGCCTGTTATAAAACCTTCATTCCGCCGTATTTACGGATCTGCAGTACGCTGCAGGCTCCCTCACCAAAGGTCTGATCCATCACCTTCTTATATTCCGCCACAGCTTCGTTCTTTACAAAAGCCTGGATCGTTCCGGCAAAGCCGCCTCCGTGCACACGACTGACTCCATTGCCGCCCAGAACCGCCTCGCTGACAGCCAGAGCAACGGAAACGTTCTGGTGCTGCACATCATGATTTGTATACACATTCTGCAGGTACTTGAAGGAGGAATCTCCGGAAGCCTTCACCGCACGCAGAAACGCCTGAAAATCTCCGGCGCGCAGAGCTGCTACCTCTTCCCGCACTCTGGGATTCTCCGTCACAAAATGCACTGCCCGGAGGAAGGCTCTGTCTCCCGCCTTCTCACGTACCTCAGCAGCCTTCTCCAGAAGCTGCGGCAGCGTCACATCATGCAGCACTTCTTTTCCGAACACAGCGGCCGCCGCGCGCATCTCTCTCGGCACAGCCGCGTAGTCATCCGTCAGATCCGCATGAGAGCCCTTTGTATCGGTAATGCAGAGGCTGTACCCGTATTCCTCCAGATCACAGGCAACACTCTCGATCTTCGGATTCTTCTTGTCTGCAAAATCAATATGTACGAGATTTCCCACAGAGCTTGCCGTCTGATCCATCAGGCCGCAGGGCTTGCCAAAATATACGTTTTCCGCATACTGCCCGATGATAGCGATATCCACCGGAGAAATCTTCATATCATTGTAAAGACCGGAAACAATCGTACCGATAATCGTCTCAAAAGCCGCTGAGGAAGAAAGGCCCGCCCCAATCAGCACGTCGCTGGTAATGTAAGCCTGGAATCCGCCGATCTGCCCGCCATGCTCCCGAATTCCCGCAAGCACGCCCTTGATCAGGGATTTCGTCGTCTCCTTCTCCGACTCCTTTTTCTCCAGATCATCCAGAGAAATCACAATTTCCGGAGCGTTTCCAGACACTACCCTGACAGCTCCGTCCAGCCTTCCCACGATTCCGATGGCGTCCAGATTGATCGATGCGGCAAGCACCTCTCCGTTCTGGTGATCCGTATGGTTTCCTCCGATCTCGCTTCGTCCGGGAGCGCTGTAAATCTCCACGTCTCCGCAGCCATACAGCTTCTCATACCTGGAAATGGCGTCCACATAGCGCTGTCTCTGATAATCTATCACTGCCTCGTCAATATAAATGTCCTTCAGAAGTTCATCCTTCGCTCCGCCTGCAAAAAGCTCTTTCAATTCCTTTGTCGTTTTCATGCGTCTACCCTCGTTTTCTTTCATAAATTTCCACCGGATGAGCCCCGGAGGATGCTGTCTTAATTGTAAACCATTCCCTGAAATAAGCCAAGACAAATTTGCCCGATCAAAGAAAATCTAAGATTATCTAAGAAATTCTAAGAAAATTTTCAGAAATATGTCTCCCGGCACAGCCGCTGGCAGCCCGCCAAAATCGCAGCCCGGCCGGAAGCGCACACAAAAAAAGAAGCCCCGGCCGTTTTCCATCTGGCCTGAAGCTTCTTTTCCCTTCGTTTCTTCTATACGCTATACAGATGACAGGATAGACTCCCATACTCCCGATCCCCTGTCCGTTCCAGCTCGAAGCATTTGCTGGCCATGGGGCCCGGAGCTCCTGTACAGCTACGCCGTCTTAAAGATCACGCTGCGGTACCTGTCCAGAACAGCCACCAAAATGAGCCCCATAATTCCGCAGGTTAAAATCTCTCCAATCCCTACGGTTCCCATCAGGAACGGGATGCTGAAAGGCTCACCATACCCGTATTTTAACACCCACGGCACGATCAGCACATTGGCAAGAATCGGGGGAAGGGGCGCTAAAAGCCTGCTCCTGCCGCGAAGCATATATGTTCCTGCCGCGCCGATCAGAGTCGCCGCGCTTCCGCAGATGACGTCTGCAACGATTCCTCCGCCCAGCAGATTCGCAATCAGGCAGCCGATAAACAGTCCCGGAACCGCTGCCGGCGTAAAGAACGGCAAAATCGTCAGCGCTTCTGCGATCCGTGTCTGAATGGCTCCGTAGCTGATAGGCTGGAACGCCACACAGAGCGCCACGTAGATGGCGGCAATCATAGCCGCCTGGGTAATAAACAGCACCTTGTTTGTCTTCATATTCAGTTCTCCTTTAGTTTTGTTTTACGAGTGGAAGGTCTCGAACACTCGATTCATTTAACGCCGGAAATCGGCGGCAGGCCCGAAAAGACCTTGGTTTTCATGGGCTTATCTGCGTGTCACAGAATAACACAGGGGAGGGGAAAAGTCAAGAGCTCCTGGCGGCAGTGACAGCGTCTCTTGATCGCGCCACCGCGTCAAAGCTCTGAATTGACGAAGTTTCTGTTCTCTGTTAAGATACGTATGTACGTCTTTCTATAAGAAGAAAGCGCTTAATTTATGCCTGCAGAAGGGCTTGAATTCCACTGGCTGCGGGCCGAAAACTGAGGGAGAATGAGAAAATGGAAAAACGAGAAACATTTGCGTCCCGGCTGGGCTTTATTCTGATTTCAGCCGGATGCGCCATCGGGCTCGGCAACGTCTGGCGTTTTCCGTACATCACCGGAAAGTACGGTGGCGCCGCATTCGTACTGATTTACCTGTGCTTCCTGGTCATTCTGGGAATTCCGATCATGGTTATGGAATTCTCCGTAGGGCGCGCAAGCCAGAGATCCGCCGCAAGAAGCTTTCACGTGCTTGAGCCGAAGGGAACCAAATGGCACCTGGCCAGCTACGTAGCCATTGCCGGCAACTATCTGTTGATGATGTTCTACACAACCGTCGGAGGCTGGATGCTCTCCTACATCGTTAAAATGGCTGCAGGAACCTTCACGAATCTTACTCCGGACGAGGTAGGCGGCGTCTTCAATAATATGCTGGCCAATCCCGGAGAGATGACCTTCTGGATGGTGATAACCGTCGTGGTAAGCTTCGGCGTCTGCAGCATGGGGCTTCGAAACGGCGTAGAGCGTATCAATAAGGCCATGATGAGCCTGCTTTTTGTGATCCTGATCGCCCTGTGCATCCGCAGCGTCACCCTGGACGGAGCTGCAGAAGGCCTGAAATTCTACCTGGTTCCTGATTTCAGTAAAATGGCTGAAAACGGCATCGGAGAGGCTGTCTATGCAGCCATGGGGCAGTCCTTCTTTACCTTAAGTCTCGGAATCGGAGCCATGGCTATCTTCGGAAGCTACATCAGCAAGGAACGCCGGCTGACCGGTGAGTGTATCAATATCTGTATTCTGGACACAACCGTCGCACTGCTTTCCGGTCTCGTTATCTTCCCGGCCTGCTTCGCCTTTGGCGTGGATCCCGGAGAAGGCCCCGGCCTTGTGTTTGTAACCCTGCCGAACGTCTTCAACCAGATGCCCGGCGGCCGCCTGTGGGGTTCCCTGTTCTTTGTATTTATGAGCTTTGCGGCCCTTTCTACCGTAATTGCTGTATTTGAAAATATTATCAGCTTTGCGATTGACCTCTGGGGCTGGAGCCGGAAAAAAGCCATCCTGGTAAACCTGGCTGTCATTCTGGTTCTGTCCATGCCCTGTGTGCTGGGCTTTAATGTATTAAGCAGCATTCAGCCGCTGGGCGCAGGAACCACCATTCAGGATCTGGAGGACTTCATCATCTCCAATAACCTGCTGCCTATCGGAAGCGTGCTTTATCTGCTTTTCTGTACCAGCCGCTATGGATGGGGATGGAAGAGCTTCATTGCGGAGGCTGACGCCGGAAAGGGCGTTAAATTCCCGAAATGGGCCAGATTTTATGTGACTTATATTCTTCCGATTATTGTAATCGCGATTCTGATCATCAGCTATATTCAGAAGTTTGCGTAAATCATACCGTTTCGCGGTAAAAACTGAGAAGGATAGAATAAAAACAGGCGCAGAAAGCAAACCGCTTTTCTGCGCCAAAAATATATTGAATTGGTCAATTCTTCTGTTTTATGAATATTCCCACGCAAGTCCGCTGTCCATAAGCCAGCAGTTGAATCTGCCGGCAGAACACAGAAGCCTGCAATATTCCCCGCAAATCCATGCCAGATGCAGCCGCCCGGCCTGAGTCGTCACTCCATGAAAGCTTCCAACGGCCTGGCCGTTATACAAAATTCTCCCATCCTCCGTAAACGTGACAAAGGTGGCAGGCTGTCCGCTTTTCACACACTCCAGAACCGCCTGCTTAATCTGCTGCAGGTTCGGCAGTGCGTCTGCGCGCGCGCAGTCTTCATTAATCCGTTTCACATTGGCTGCTTCTTCCGGCGTCATCTGAGCAATATCACCAAACTCACGGCGGCACTCAGGGCAGACAAAATGGTGCGGAGTGGGCTCTCCGGCGTCGACAAAGCGAAATGCAGTGCCGCCGCAGTAAGGGCAGGACCGGTCAATCCGCACGGGTGGAAGCGGCTTTTTGTCTCCCCCATTCAAGGTACGGCGGATTGTACGTCCAATGACGGCTCCCGGTATAACGCCCAGAACCACAACCATAAGTATCGCTATTAATAAATTCATCACTCAACTTCCCCTCCGCTTTGTATTC
The DNA here is from genome assembly GCF_002160825.1 of Lachnoclostridium sp. An131. Classification (GTDB taxonomy): domain Bacteria; phylum Bacillota; class Clostridia; order Lachnospirales; family Lachnospiraceae; genus Laedolimicola. Next base: position 127,910 of record NZ_NFLI01000002.1, on the reverse strand, counting down.
CAAAGCCAAATTACAATTATTGGCACAATTATACATCCATTGATGCCATAAAGTCAATTTATCCTTCAAGGGGAGCGGCGCTGAAACTGCTGGCGGCCTTTGTTGCATGTACCCGCTATTTACCGCTGTCGTCTGTCAGGAATACAGACTTGGGCACCGCATACTCGTAAAACTCGGACGGCACCTCCAGATTCTCGGTGATCTTCACCTGAGCCTCCGGCGTCAGCGCCATCACCTGATGCCAGACGCCCTTTTTCAGGCAGACCGGTTTGTCCAGCACGAAAGCTCTGTAGTTTTCCGGATCCTCATGCTCTGCTGCCAGAAGCACTGTGATTCCTTTCAGGGGTTCAAAGCTTTCCTTGGAAGTGGGATGATTCTCTACCACCTTAATTTCTTTGGAGGAGTAGCGGAATACCGCTACCCTCCATGGCTGGTCTGTTTCCGTATCTACAATATAAAAAGTGTCACCATAATTTTCCGGAAATTCCAGCACAGTCCCGTAAGCCTTGAAATTTTCCGCGGTAATACTCTCCAGTCTTATCATGACAGCTCTCCCTTCGCCAGCTCCTTATAAATCCGGCAGTTCTGATGATTGAAGTCATACTCCAGAGCTTTATCAAAGTCCTTCACGGCAGCTTCCGGATTCGCAAGTCCGATGTTCGCAAGTCCCATCAGATAATAGCAGTGAGCCTTGTTTCTTCTGTCCATGTCGTCTTCGAAAATCAGGAAGTCCGGAAGAGATACTGCGAAGAAATCGTTCTTTACCTTATCGTTCAGGTGGCGCTCACCGTAGTCCATCAGCTTATTGAAGCAGGCAAAGGCTTCCTTCGTCTTTCCAATCTTCTGCTTTGCCAGACCCTTGTAAAGAATCATGTCCGCCGGCTGATCGTAATAATACATGGCTCCGGCCGGCTCGTTCTCTCCAAGCTCCGCAAGCTCAAAGCATTCCTTCGCACCTTCCTTGCCCAGGGCCTCTTTTACCGTTCCCAGGTAGTAATAGATGTTATTGTCCTTGGTTCCCTCCAGCTTTCCTTCTCCAAGGTTCTCGGGATATACCAGAGCCTTTTCCAGTTTTTCTTCTGCTTTGCTGTAATCGCCTGCCGCGATGTCTTTCTTCGCCAGCTCCAGAAGCGCGATCTTATACTGTCCGGAGATACGTCCTTCTGCTCCCTCCCAAGGACGGAAGGAATGGCCCATGATAATCTCATATGCCTTTTCCGGCTTTCCTGCCAGATTGTAGAGGGTCACATACTCCAGCATCACGTCGTCACGCTCTGTAATAATATCCTTATGGCTCTCATACAGCTCCAGCCGCTTCTCGAAATCGACGCCCAGCTTCTTGTAAAGCTGATCCAGCTCCAGAAGCACTCTGGCGTCCGTCTCATCCAGCGAAAATGCCTTTTCAAGCTCTTTCTTCGCCTTCTCCGGATCATTCTGCTTATTGTAGTAAGCCAGAGCCAGATTTCTGTGTACGGTGGGATAGCTGTCATCGAGCTGAATGGATTTCTCCCAGAGCTCTGTAGCTTTTTCAAACTGCAGTTTGTCATAGAAGAGGCATCCCAGATAATAATATGCCTTGGCTCCGTCCGGATTTTCCGCAATGGCGGTCTCCAGAACTGCGATATCCTCCAGCTTGTTCGGGAAGCAGTACCGCGGACAGGTTTCTTCTGCCTTCTTAAAGGCTTCCTTCGCCTCATCCTCTCTTCCCAGCTTCAGGAGATACGCGCCTCTGTAATAGAAGAGCATGGGCCATTCCTTCGTACAGCCTTCCAGAACCTCCACAGCCTCTTCATAGAAGCCTGCCTCTGCGTAATCGCGGGCCGTCTGAAGATAGCTTTCGTGGAAATCACGCATCAGCACCTTCATTTCTTCCAGTCTGGCTTCTTTTTCTTCTGCAGACGCGTTCAGAACCGCCTCGTATCTGGATACGTAATCAAAGGGATCTGTTTTCAGGTTCTCCGCGATCCATGCGCAGGCCTCTTCCTTTCTTCCCAGAACCCGGAGCACCGCCGCCTTCAGGCCGCGTGCCTTGATGTTGTGGGTGTTCTTGATAAGTCCCTTTTCCACAAAGTCCAGAGCAAGCTCATACTCTCCTCTTCTGCAGGCGATAACAGCCAGATAGTACCAGGACATCTCCTGCTGCTCATTCGTCCAGGTCGCCTTATAGAAGCTGTCATAAGCCTCGTCATACTTCTCCTGATAGAACTGGCTCAGTCCCAGATTGTAATAAGACTCGCTGTCATAGGGGTTGGGGCTTCTCCAGGTCAGGCGCTTAATCGCTCTCCTGAAGTAGACTTCCGCCTCTGCGAAACGGCCTCTGCGGAGCAGCAGCATACCGTAGGCATTGTTGATACGGATATCGTATTTGTCACGCTTCAGGCCTTCCAGATAATAGGGATCCGGCAGATAGGTGGCATGACGATGCTGCTCGATATGCTGAGCCGTCAGCAGCAGCTCTTCATTCGTCATGATCTCTTCCGGCTCCTTTGCGGCCTCAGCAGGCTTTGCCAGCTCCGGAATGGTCTCTTCTTCCGGCTGATACTCTACCAGAAGTCTGTCGCCCGCGTAAACCAGCACATGAATATCCTGAGGCTTCTCTGCTCCCACCGGGATATCCTTCTCATAGATATCTACCGGGGACAGCAGCGTCTCTTCCTGGTATACCTCTTCGCCCTGCTTCTTCACCACGATACGGGCATTCTCATAGCGCTCTGTGGCGTAGACTACCACATGGATGTGATCCTCTGCAGGCTCCAGGTTCAGAGCCGCATGGATAGACGCATTCTTTACTGCTCCCACTTTCTTATAAGGCATGAAATACTGCTTGAAGGTCTTCTCCTCAAAGGGCTTCAGCCAGGTGAAGTCAGGCTGATTCTCGGTAAACACACCTGTCATCAGCTCGATGTAGGGACCGTCCTCGTCAGTCAGGTTTCTGTCCCAGGCCTTTCCGAAGTCTCCGCAGCCCCAGGTCCACTGCTTCTTTCCGGGAGAAATATGATGGTCCGCCACATGAAGCAGGCCTGCCTCTTTCTGATAATCATAACCGCCCACAAAATCATAGTCGGAATGCTCCGCCATATAGGAGGTGGGCACCGGAATATTTTTATAGCGGGAGATGTCTACTCCTTCGCTGTAATCATGCTTATAATATACACCCTTGGCAATAGGGAACCGGGATACGTCCCTCTTTCCATGGTCCATAACCGAATGTACATCCGGCGGGAAAATCGACTGGGTATAATCGTTGACCGCCACAGCCGGGTTCGCCCACCAGAGGAACGTCTGGGGCATGGAAGTCCGGTTGTAAAGCTGTCCGCGGATCTCTATGTAAGCCTTGCCCGGATAGAGGGTAAAGGCTGCGATTCCCTTTGTTCCGTACATCTGATCCACATCGTTTACCAGCAGGGTTTTGCTTCCGTCTTTATTCTCCTGAAGCTTATAATCTACCGGCATGTAAGTCGTAGGTCTGTGATGCTGGGGCCAGTTAAATTCGATTCCTCCTGAGATCCAGGGACCCGCAAGGCCCACCAGAGCCGGCTTGATCACATGATTATAATATACAAAATCATAATCATTGGTCTTGTCATAGGCCCTCTGTATTCTTCCGCCCAGCTCCGGCAGAATCATCACTTTGATGTACTCATTTTCCAGAAAGACTGCCTGATATTCCTTATCCGTCTTCTCTCTGCTGATCTTCTCTGTGGTGGGATAGGGATATACCTTTCCGCTGCTCCCCTGATACACTCTCTTTTCCAGGAACATAGGATTTTTGTCCGGTTCTCCTACCTCGTAGGTAGGGATCGTCACCCGCTCTTCCCAGATTTTTACTTCACCCATTTTCACGCATCCTTTCTTTCAGAATTATTTATCTTTTTTGTTTTATTATATCCGAGAGATTCCCTGTATTCATTAGCTTTTTTTGCTTAGACGTTTAAATAAATTGACAATCTCTTTTTGATTTCCTATAATAAATTCAACAACCCGTTTTAAGGAGAATTTCATATGCGTTCACAGGAAGCCAAAGTCTCTCCGGCCTCAGATTATTACGTATATGCACCAAGCGCTCTGGCCGCAAGACTCTATCTCTACCCCACCTCCGTGGGATATTTTTACTATGATGCCGGCTACCGGATCCGGCGGAACCGCTTCGACAGCTTTCTCATCATGTACATTTCCAGGGGAAACTGCAATATTACTATTCCAGAAAAATCTTTCACAGCCAGAGCCGGCCAGTTCGTGCTTCTGGACTGTTACCAGCCCCACAGCTACGGAAGCGCAGAACCCTGGGACGCTCTTTGGCTGCACTTCGACGGGAGGCTCGCCCGGGACTATTTTGAGGAAATCACCTCAGGTCACGATCAGGTCCTCGACACGGAAGGTTCCGACGCCCCCGTTATCCAGCTTCAGAAAATTTATGATGTATTCCGGACCTCTTCCACCATTCTTGAGGGAAAACTGTCCGGCTATATCACAAAGCTCCTGAACAATTTTCTGTATTCTTCTGAGGAAAACAGAAAAAACAAGGTATACGGCACTTCCATGGCTGACGCCATCTCGTACATCAACGAGCATTTTCAAAGCGACCTGTCTCTGGAACAGCTGGCGTCCGAAGCTAATATGAGCCCCTTTCATTTTTCAAGGGTATTTACAAAGGAAACAGGAATTACGCCCCACCAGTATCTGATCAAGACCCGCCTGTCCGCGGCAAAATATCTGCTGAAATCTACAGAGACGTCCATCAAGAATATCGCTTTCAGCACCGGCTTTAACAGCGAGACAAGCTTCTGCACCACCTTTAAGAAATGGGAAAACGTAACTCCCTCCCAGTACCGCCAGTCCATTCTGAACTGATTTCCTGCATCACATCAGAACGGGGGACTGCCTTCCGGCAGTCCCCCGTTCTGATGTGATGTTTTACTGTTCAGGTTTGATCCGTATGTATTATTCAGCGTCCTTGCCCATAACCTCTTTGTAGTCATCGGGAGTAACAACAACTGCGTCTACAGCTGTCTCCATCGGAACATCCTCGCCGTTGATCAGACCAAGAAGAACTTCTACAGAGCCTTCGCCTACTGCGGATGCCGGGAAGTATGCGGATGCCTTCATGCAGGTTCCGTCAGCGCCCTTGTTGTTCCACTCGTCCTTAGCCATGTATGCGCCAAGTCCAACTACGCAGGCGTCTTTGTCCAGGCCAGCGCTCTCAAGAGCACGAACCGCGCCGATACATCCCTCTTCATTTGCGCCTGTTACCAGCCAGGTCTTGATTTCCGGATGTCCTGTGATTACTGCTGCAGCAGCGGTATTTCCCTTGTCAGTGGTTCCGTCATAGTCAGCCTTGAAGATTCTTGCGGTATCGAACTCCGGTACCAGCTCGGTGAACTTGTCATACTCGCCCTCAGCACGCGGTACGCAGCTGGATACGGTGTCCATGGTCATGATCAGAAGACCTACTTCCTCGTTCTCAGCCAGGTTATTCTCTTTTACATAGTTAGCAAGCCACTCACCGTTTGCCTCGCCGATTACGTAAGCGTTGATGCCTACCCAGGGAGCCAGCTTCTCGCCTGCTTCATCCTGCAGAGCGTCGTCGGCAGCTACAACCGGGATTCCGGCCTCTTCACACTTGGTAACAACAGCCTGAGACATGGTCTGGTCCGGTGTACAGGTAACGATACCGGATGCGTTGTTTGCAATCGCGTTGTCAATCGCCTTCAGATACTCTTCCGGGTTCATCTTTGCGTCTACATATACGAACTCTCCGCCTGCTGCCTCAACAGCTGCCTTTGCAGCGTCGCCTTCATCCAGGAACCAGGTCTGGTCGCCTGCTTTGTAGATTCCGTAAACCAGCAAATCTCCGCTGGCTGCTGCGGTATCCTCTGCTGCCGCATCGTCTTCAGCCGCTGCATCGTCTGTAGCTGCTGTGTCTTCTGTTTCTGTAGCTGCTGCGTCATCTGTGGCTGCAGGTGTCTCTCCTGAGCTGCATCCTGCCAGCATACCAGCTGAAAGTGTCAGCGCCAGCATCATTGCTACTACCTTTTTCATCATATTAAGTTTCCTCCTTTTTTCCGCACATTTCGTGCTGTATACAAAGCACCTCTCCCGTGCAATGTTTCATTATTTGTCTGTTCTTTTTCTGACCTGTGCCTTACGCGTTTCTCTTGCTTGCCGCGATAAGCTCCTTCTCACGTCTTTCCTTTCTGATGTAGTCGAAGGTCAGAGCTGCCAGAAGCAGAGCTCCCTTTGCCACGCTCTGCCAGAAGCTGGGCACGTTTACCATGATAAGTCCTGTACCGAACGCCTGAATCAGCAGCACACCGAGTACGGTTCCGAACATGCTTCCCACGCCGCCTGCGAAGGATACGCCGCCCAGGATAACTGCTGTAATGGCGTCAAACTCCAGGTTTACGTTCGCAGAAGGCTGTCCTGCGTTCATACGGGCCGCAAATACCACTCCGCCGAGAGCGGTAAGCACACCGATGATGATAAATGAAATCGTTACAATTCTTCTGGGATTCAGACCTGCCAGTCTTGCAGCCTCAGCGCTTCCGCCGATGGCGTAGATGCTGCGTCCGAATCTTGTTCTCGCCAGAATAAAGCCGAAAACGATAAATGCAATAATGGTAATCCATACAGAAACCGGAATGCTTAAGAACCGGGCAGTTCCGATTTTGATAAAGCTCTGATTGCTGATGGCCACCGGACGGCCGTCGCAGATCAGCTGTGCGAAACCTCTGACCATGGTCTGGGTTACCAGAGTCGCGATGAAGGCCTCCAGCTTGATGCAGTTTACCATCCAGGCATTGAACAGTCCGCAGAGAACGCCGCAGCACAGGGTAAGGAAAATCGCCACCGGAATCGGCAGCCCCCACTGCAGGAACAACGCCACCGCCACGCCGCAGAAAGCGCACAGAGATCCGGGGGACAGGTCGTTCTGGCCCGCGATAATCAGGTAAGTATGGCCTACCGCCACGATACCGACCAGAGAAGCCGCCACCAGAAGGTTGACGAAGTTCGTCCAGGTCAGGTAGTTGGGATTAATCGCCGTAAACAAAATAAACACTACGATAATTGCGCCGATCAGCACCAGATTGTTTCCGCCCACAGCGGAGGCAAACCGTTTCAGCACATTTTCTTTTTTTGTATTTTCCATCTCACTTTCACTCCTTCTCGTCTATCATACCCATACTTAAGAGCTTCGTCTCTGTGGCATCCGCTGCCATGATCTCTCCGGATACCTTCAGCGATTTCATAACGATGATCCGGTCGGAGAGTCCCATGACCTCGGGAAGCTCTGAGGATATGAGAATCACACCCAGTCCCTGCTTCGCGAATTCACAGATCATTTCGTAGAACTCGGACTTTGCGCCTACATCAATTCCCTTTGTGGGCTCGTCCAGAATCAGCACCTTGGGATGAGTCGCCACACCGCGGGCTACGATACATTTCTGCTGGTTTCCGCCGGACAGCTCCACAATCTTCTTGTCCGGAGAAGGGGTCTTGATACGGAAATTCCGGATACCGTCGTCTGCCTCCTTCGCTTCCTTCTTCGCGCTGATGACGCCAAGCTTATTGGAATTCTGCTTCATCAGAGAAATATTGATATTTCCGGCCACGCTCAGGTTCGAAATAATGCCCTGAAGCTTTCTGTCCTCCGGCACAAGCACGATGCCGTTTTCCATGGCCTCCTTCGGGGAGTGGTTTACGATCTTTTTTCCTTCCAGATAGACTTCTCCGGTTCTCATGGGGTCTGCCCCGATGATCGCGCGCATGACCTCTGTCCGTCCTGCTCCTACCAGACCGGAAAATCCAAGTACCTCTCCCTTATGCAGAGTGAAGGAAACCGGTTTTACATAATCTGAAGAGACGTCTTTTACTTCAAGAAGAACATCTCCGATCTCTTTGTTCTTATCAAGCTTCGCATAGATATCACCAAGATCGCGGCCTACCATCATCTTGATCATATCCTTCTCTGCCGTCTCTGCCGTCACCACCGTGTCTATGTAGCGTCCATCTTTGAAGATTGCCACCTTGTCTGTGATCCTCCGAATCTCATCCATTCTGTGGGATACGTAGATCACAATCTTGCCCTGAGCTTTCAGCTTTTCAATCACCGCAAAGAGGCTGTCGATCTCCGCGTCGCTTAAGCTGGCCGTGGGCTCATCGAAACAGATAACCTTCAGATTGTCACGGCTGTATGCCTTCATAATCTCTACCATCTGCTGATAGGCAATGCTCAGATCCTTTACTTTCGTGGACGGCGAAATCGGAAGGCCGAAATCATCAATGATTTTCTGCGCCATCTGGTTCGCCTTTGCCGTATTGATCACCCCAAGTTTATTTGACGGCATTCTTCCCAGATAAATATTTTCAGCCACGCTCAGCTCCAGCAGAATCTGCCGTTCCTGATAGATGACGCTGATGCCTTCCTCGATAGCCTCCTGTGGTGACCGGAAATGCTTCTGTTCGCCGTTCAGAAGATACTCGCCTGCGTCCGGCTTGTAGTCTCCGTTCAACACCTTAAGCAGAGTGGATTTTCCCGCTCCGTTTTCCCCGAGAAATGCCAGCACTTCGCCTCCATAGGCTTTAAAGCAGATGTCATCCAGTGCCTTCACACCCGGAAAATACTTGGAAATATGTTTAAATTCCAAAACGCTTTCCATGTCCTTCTCCTTTCTGTATATTTATCTTTCTTGCTATATGATAACCAAAATCCGCCCAATATTCATTTTCTTTTTTTGCTTATTTGTTTAAAAAAATTGTGCTATATATATTTGAATACGGCAATTTATCCAAATTCAGCGCAGCCGTCGCCGCAGATACCTGTCACTTATGCCCGATTCTCAAGGACGCGCTTTTTCGCTACCTCAGCCGCAGACGCCGCGTCCGGCGTATAATAATCAGCGCCGATCTCGTCCGCGAACTCCTGGGTAATCGGAGCCCCGCCAATCATCACGATGTATTTATCGCGCAGCCCCTTCTCCTTCAGAAGGTCGATGGTTTCCCGCATATTATCCATCGTCGTGGACAGAAGCGCAGACATTCCGATGATATCCGCTCCCACTTCCTCCGCTTTTTCCACAAAGGTCTCAGCCGATACATCCACTCCCAGGTCAATGACCTCGAAGCCGGCTCCTTTATACATCATAGCCACCAGGTTCTTGCCGATATCATGAAGGTCACCCTTAACAGTGCCGAGCACGACTTTTCCTACCGCTTCATTTCCCACTTCCACCAGAAGCGGCTCCAGAATCGTCAATCCCACATTCATGGCTCTCGCGGAAATCAACACGTCCGGCACGAAGATCTCTTCTCTTTTAAATCTTCCGCCCACGACCGCCATTCCGGCCAGAAGCCCGTCGTTCAGAATCTCTCTGGGGTCATAGCCCTCGTCCACTGCCTGCTGTACCAGCGCCTTTACATTCTTTACCTTTCCCTTCTGCAGAAGCTCAGAAATTTCCTCTATAATCGCCATAGCCTTATTCCTCCTCAATCTTTTTCGCCCGCAGATTTATCTGCCGTAAAATTCTTTTGCCGCCTGGAAAAATGCCTCCAGATTCTCCATAGGTGTCAGAGGCGGAATGTCACAGCCGCTTGACAGTACAAAATTCTTATATTTGGAGCATCTTTCCAGTAACTCTGTGGTTTCTGCCTGAATCTTCTCCGGAGCGCCGTTTCTCAGTACGCCCACCGGATCGATATTTCCGATGATCAGACGGTCTGAGGGAAGGCTTTTCAACATCTCCTCAATATCGATGGCGTTTCCGAAGCTGTACGCCCGCACGTTCATTTCAGCCAGCTGCTTTTTCAGCGGCAGTACCGTTCCGCAGTTGTGATAGATGAACAGGCAGCTTTCATCCTCCACGGCAGCCCTCACGCGCTCCACGTAAGGGTTGGAAAACTCCTCCATCAGATCCGGGGACAGAAGCCCTGCCGCCGGCTCTGCCATGACGATTCCGTTCACTCCGGACTCCTTCAGGACCTTTGCGTAGGAAATCAGAAAGATCGTAACCTTTTCCAGCACCGTCTCCACCATCTCCGGTTCCAGGCGGCAGAGAATCATGATCTCCGTCATATCCAGAAGGCGTCCTGCCAGAGAAAAGGGGCCGGTGATGCCAGCCAGCACCGGGCGGTCTGTAATCAGCTCGCAGGCCTCCTTCATGCCCTTTACGCATTCTCCGGTCCGTCCCGCTCCCACCTCGGGAATCCGAAGCGCCTCCGCCTGATCCTCGTCCTCGATCATGGCTCCATGCATGGTTGGCACCTCGTCAGGGCTGTAGAGTACCTTCGCTCCGAAGGCCTCGGCCTCCACGGAGAGATCCATCAGGCTGAACGCCGCTCCTGTGGGAAATCTGTCTGCAATCGCCTTCATGCACAGAGCCTGCAGATGTCCGTCGCTTACCAGCTCTTCCACATTCTTTCCAATCAGCTGTGTCCCCGGAAAGGACAGAATCGGAAGCGCTTTCTTTTCTCCTTCTTTCAGCTGCTCCTGCAGCCACTCATCCATGTTATATTTCATTTTCATCTTCTCCTTCTATTCCCGCAGGCAACGAGCTATTTTTTATAGGTACGGCAGGCCTCCACATAGGCCAGGATATTCTCCAGCGGCACCTCCGGCTCCAGCATATGCGTCGGCGCCACGAAAAGCCCGCCCTTCTCTCCGGCGATATCCAGGTTTCTCCAGGTTGTCTCTTTTACCTCCTGGGGCGTACCCTTCGGCATTACTGTCTGGGTTCCGATGGTTCCGTGGAAGGAAATCTTATCGCCGTATTTCTTATAAATCTCTTCAAAATCCATGCACTCGCTCTGAATCGGATTCAGCACGTCGATTCCAGCCTCGATAAGATGCGGAATCAGCGGCTCGATAAAACCGCAGGAGTGGTAGAAAATCAGGATGTCCGGATTCACTGCCTTCACCGCGTCAATAATCTTCTTAAGCCGGGGCTTGATCCAGTCACAGTACAGCTCCTCACTCATCATAATCGTGTGCTGCATGCCGATGTCGTCTCCCAGAAACAGCACATCCACGCCGGCCTTCGCGTAAGACAGGGCACGGATCATGGACAGCTCCGTCACCTTATCCAGCAGGAACTCGGCCTTCTCATCCTCCATCATCATGTCGCAGAAGAGATTTTCCATTCCTCTCATATACCAGGCGCACTCCCAGATGGTCATCTGCATGTCGCCCAGGGCGATCAGATCCCGTTCCTTAATCTTCTTCACCTGCTCTGCCTGATGGGAACCGTCCGCATGGGCAAAATCCGGGAAGGGATAAGCCTCAATCTCCTCTACCTCCTGCATCAGCTCCATCGGATGACGCATATAGGTCATATGCATGCTGTTCGGGGATTTCTCATGGCCTACGCCCCAGAGATCAATATCAGCCCCCTCAGCCAGCGGCTTCTTCGCATAAAATTTCCGGTATTTCTCCACATCATGCTCCTGCAGTCTCAGGTCATCGACTCTGCGCCAGGGCATTCCAAAATATTCCTCATAATCCTCAGCGCCCAGCTCTTTTCTGCAGACCTCCTGCAGATGAGGGCACAGTACAAATTCCACCGGGACTCTCTCATACCCCTGCCGTCTCAGCAGGGAAAGGAAATTCTCTCTGTTCGTCATTTTAAATTTTCCTCCTCTTTCTCCTCTTCTATCGTGCATCGCTCTTCGGCTCTGGTGCCCTTCCACAGGTTCCGGTATTCCATCGGCGTCATACCCGTATACTGCTGAAATACCCGGCAGAAATACTGGGAGCTGTTGAAGCCCGTGCCCGCCGCAATTTCGGTCACCGTACCGGTTCCGGACCACAGAAGCTCCTTCGCCTTCTCAACCCGCAGCGAGGCGATGTACTGACTGCAGCTGATGCCCGTCTCCTCCTTGAAGCACTTGCGGATATAGCGGGAGCTGTACCCGAATTTCTCCGCCAGCTCTTCAATACTGATGTCATACGCATAATTTTCATTGATGTAACCGATGAGCTTTTCCATCCTGCCGCTCTTTTTCTGTCCATTTTTCTCTATCTGGGAGGACAGTTCCAGAAACAGCAGCAGAAAGAGCATTTTCATTGCCGTATCCTGAAGCTCCGCATTGCCGCCAATCCGGTAAAGCTTTCCGATTCCTTCAATCAGCTCCCGGATGTTCTCGCTGTCCGTCAGCTTGTGGTAGCGGGCCGGGCGGAACACCGCCAGACTCTCCTGCAGATCCTCAGGCGCCTCTACATAGTATTCTACCTGAGCGATCTGACAGCCTTCTCCTTTATCCACCATGAACCAGTGCGGAACTCCCTTGTACACAATAATGCTGTCTCGCTCCTTCAGAGGCACGAACTCTTCTCCGACACCCATAATGCAGTGACCGGATTTTATGTACACAATCTCTGTCTCTTTGTGGTTGTGCCGCTCAAAGCGGTAGCTTTTCAAAAAACGGAATACGCCTGCGTTCCGGACCTCCAGCTTCAGGGAATGTTCCATCAGCATTTGTGCAATTTTCTCTTCTATTTTGCTCATTTGTTACCTCTCTTCGTCTATAATACCCATCTCTTCCCCGCTTTTCTTCTATTTTGCGGTATAGGTTTCATTTTTTTGTGTACAAAACGGAACTCTGCTGTGACTTTTGCCGGTTCCTGCCTGTTTAGGCAAAGGGAGGCGCAGCGCCCTTCAGGAATGGCGGCCTCAAAAAACGACAGCCTTAAAAAACGGCGTCCCCAAAAACCCGCGCCAAAAAAGGGGGCAGTCCCGCAAGGCCGGGCTTTTTCAAGACCCAGAGCCTGCACAGGACTGTCTCCCCTTTTTCTCACTTCTATCCGTTTTATATTTTTTATTTTTCTTCCTTTTTCTCCTCGTGATACTCTTTTTCTGTATTCACGCTCCAGATATTTTTCTTATCCTTACGGCCGCTCAGGATATTGTTTACAGCCTCAAAGGATGTAGCCATAGAGTGATCCATATTGTTGTAACGGTGCTGGCCGTTCCGGCCTACACAGTAAAGATTCTCAAAGGTATCCAGATAGGCGATCAGATCGTCCATCTGCGCATAGGTGTCAAAATACGCCGGATATGCCTTCTTCACCCGCTCGCGGTGGGAATCCAGCACATCCCGCTCGCTGGTGATAACGCCCATCTTGATCAGCTCCGCAACGCCGAACTTCACCCATTCCTCTTCGCTCATGTTCCAGTATTTATCGCCCTCAGCACAGAAATACTCCAGGCCGATCCAGACCGTGTGATCTGGATCCTTTACCAGATAGGGCGACCAGTTATTGAAAATCTGAATACGGCCCAGCTTCACACCCACATCCTGCACGTAAATCCAGCAATCGGGAACGATGTTGCCCAACGTCTTCAAATTCGTCTCGTTTTTCAGATTCAGCCTGTCAACCAGCAGCCCCACTGTCACAAAATCACGATACGGCAGTCCCGCCGCGATGGCCGCTGTCTCCTCCGGCACATCATTCATGCCGGCTACCAGATCCTTGATCGGCATAGATGAGATGAATACATCTGCTTCCACCGTGTATTCCTCTCCATCCTTCTCATAGGTCAGGCTCTGCACCCGTCCGTCCACCGTGTGAAGCTTTGTCACCTTACAGCCCTTACGGATCTCTCCGCCCATGGCTTCCACCTCGGCGGCAGCTGTCTCCCAGAGCTGGCCGGGACCGTATTTCGGATAGTTGAATTCCTCAATCAGAGAGGTCTGCACCTGATGCTTGTCCTGCTTTCCGGGCAGAAGCTTCTGAACGTTATCCTTCAGAATGCCCATGATCGACAGACCCTTGGTACGCTGCGCGCCCCAGTCCGGAGCAATCTCACGCGGATGGCGTCCCCAGAGCTTCTCTGTATATCCCTCGAAGAACATAGAATAGAGCTTGCGTCCGAAGGAATTGATATAAAAGTTTTCCAGAGAATCCACCGGCTTTTTCACAAATACCGTCTTCAGATAGCTGAAGCCTGCCGCCATTGTCGTGGCAAAGCCCATATTCCTGATCGTCCTGGCATTCATCTTCACCGGATAATCGAAAAATTTCTTATTGTAATAAATGCGGGATACCCGGTTCCTGGTCAGCATGACCCGGTCCTCCTTCTCCGGATCCGGACCGCCCTCCTTCAACGGAACGCTGCGTCCCAGCTTCCTGTCGTCGTAGGACGGCTGCCCCTGAAGCGGCATAATCCCATCCCACCACTCTGTCACGCGGTCATCCTTGGAAAAGAAACGGTGTCCTCCTATATCCATACGGTTCCCATTGTAGCGCACTGTACGGGAAATTCCACCGATCTCCTGGCTCTCCTCCAGCACAATCACCTGGTACTCGTCTGATTTCTTCAACAGCTCGTATGCCGCCGTCACGCCCGCCGGACCGGCACCGATAATCAATGCTTTCTTCATCTGAAGCTCCTTTATTTTCTACTTATGTATTCCCGCAGACAACGAGCGGCGCGGGTGGTATTTTTTACATTGTACACGATCTGCGCCGCCCCGTCAAATTCTTATTCTGCCAGGTAAATCTTCAGAAGCTCCACGGCCTTTTTCCGCCTCTTTTCATCACAGCCTCTTACCAGAAGCTGTATGCTGTCGGATTCCCGCTCCGATTCCTCTCTGCCATCGTTCCCGAAGACGAGGTAATCAAGTGTAAGTCCTAAGCTGTCTGCGATCTCTATCATTGTATCCAGAGACATCCCGCAATATCCGCGTTCTATATCCGCATAGTACTTTTCTGCCTTACCAATCTGCTCCGCCATTTCCTTTCTGGTCAGGCCGAGCTGTTTTCTGCGGCTTCGGATCCTGTCTCCCGCCGCAATTCTGCTGTAAAGCTGTTTTTTCTGATCCACGGTCAAACACTCCTTTTGTCTTTCCTGTTTTATTCGGATCTATTTTGTGTTTTTTCAGATTTTATCTTTCTGGTATAAAGGAGAATTCCGATTATGCAGCCTGCTGACAGCAGAATCAGGGCAATCCAGATCCCGGGGCTTTTGCTGTCTCCGGTCTCTGCTCCGCCTGCCTGAGACGTACTGCTGCTTCCGCTGCTTCCGGATGAAGAGCCTCCGTCTCCGTCCTCTGAGCCCGGCTTATAATTTTCAAACGATGCCTCCGAAGTGCTTCCGCCCTCTATCGTTCCTGCGGCGCCCTCCGCTGTCATCTCATAGCCGTCATTGCCGCTCTCGGTAATCTCATACTGCGTTCCCACCGGCAGATCCCAGATAGTGATCCTCTGACCGTGCTTCAGCTGAATGGCGTCTCCGCTCTTTATGGTTCCGCTGCCGCTGCCGGTATATTCATATTCTCCTGTCAGCGTATTTCCATCCGCATCCTTCAAAACGACTGTGAAGGTAAAATACCTGTCTTTTTCGGCTCCATCACCGGTTACGTTTTTCTCGATACTCAGAGCGCCGTACCTGCTTGTATTGGTTATCGTGTATCCGTCATAAGAAACGTCATACCCTTCTTCTTCCTCCTCTACCACCGTATATTCGATACGTTTTCCGTCTTCATTGTATTTCGGCAGATTCGTAAAGGTATAGGTCCAGACGTCCGTATCCTGTCCGGTCAGCGCTTTTGCCAGCCGGTCCAGGAGGCTGCCTGCTGAAACCTCAGCTCTCTGGTATTCGCTGCCATCCGCCAGCAGAATCACGGTAATGCTTTCGGGCCGCTCTCCCCGCCGGTCACTGCCGTCCACCCATTTCTTTGTCACCGTCACCTCCGTGGTTCCGGTCAGGGTGTTTGTAAGCGTGCCGGTCTCTGCATCCCAGGAGGACTCATATCCGTCTCCTGCACCCGCTGCAGCGTCCTCCGGCAGGGAAATCTCCGCTTCGCTCACCCGGTAGGTATAGGTTTCTCCTTTGCTGCTGTACGCAGGCAGCCCTGTGAAGCTGAAATACCACTCATCATCCGCCTTCGTCCAGCTCTCTGACAGGGAGGCTCCTTCTGCGTCCAGTGTCTCTTCTGTCACCTGTTCCCAGTCTCCCGCGTTCTCCGGATCCGGATTTTCCTCCGTGCTCCGCCAGAGAATCAGTTCCACGTCCTCCGGCCTTGTACCATAGAGATCCGCATTATCCTTCCATATCTTTGTCACCTCCAGTTCCGTCCGCTGAATATTTGTGATCACCGTGGAAAACGCATTGTCCCCGGCCTTTCCTTCATCCTCGTACAGAATCCGGAAGCCGGAAAGCTCCCCGCTTCCTCCGATCTCCGTCTCACGGACGTAATAGATATATTCCTCTCCATTTTCATCATACTTGGGCAGGTTTGAAACGCTGGCCTTCCAGCTGTTCGACGCGTTCAGCTTAAGCGTAACCGGACTGCCGTCACTGTCTGTCACCTGCTCAGAATTTCCGTCTCCCGCGCTGCCCGTGGTACGGTACAGGGCCGCCGTTACCTCCTTCTGCTGATCCGAATCCGCATACCATACCTTCTCTGCTGCCACTGTCACTGATTTTGAATTGATTAAGGTATATTCTGTGTACTCATTTCCTCCTTCTTCTACGACGTCCGTTCCGGAATCAACCTGGATATAGCCGCCCGGCACAGTCTCTACGATCCGGTACTGCGTCTTGCCTTCCGCATCCAGAAGGCTTCCAGGCATACTTTCCGGCACGTTCATCCAGACTGCCTTCCAGCCGTCATACTCATACCAGGAAGCTCCATCCCTTTCTGCATCTGTGTCGGCGCCGCCATCCAGCGTCACCTCTGCTCCGGATCCGATGCTGCCCCAGCTTCCTGCCTCGTTTTGATACTGAAGCTCCAGTGTGACACTGTCTGCCGCTTCCTCTCCCAGCCAGGATTTTTCCGCATAGAAGCGGGTTGTAGTCATCGTGTTCGTGACTGTCGTGGACATATGATCTGCTGTATTATTTACCGTATATGCGGCAGTATAAGCGGTGTTATACTCGCCGCCTTCCGCAATCACATCCTCTTCATCCACCTGTCTGTCCGCATATCTGTCCGCATCCGGCGCGAGCTCCTGAGCTCTGTAATAATAGGTATTCCCGGCGGCATCGGTCTTCGGAAGCCCTGTAATCTCCGCAGACAGACCGGAAACCGTATCGTCCCCATGCAGCCGGACGATATAAGCCTCCTCCGTCCCGTCATCGCCTACGGTCACGACGTTTTCCCAGTCGTCTTCGTCCGGATTTGCATTCGTGGTACGCTGAACTACAAAGCATACCTCCCAATCATAACCGCCTGCCGCGTACCTGGTGCCATAGCTGTTGTCCGCGTCGCCTGCCCAGACCTTTTCAATCGTAAAGCCGGTAGTCTGCAGTACGTTGACGTGGGTCACGGTAGATGCAGTGTTATATCGATTCTCCTCATCCTCGTAACCCGGCTCAAACATAGCCACTGAATCGAATTGATACGTGTAGGTGGTATTATCGTCACTGTCCAAAACTGTGACTGTCACAGAAGGCGCAGTATTCACATTATCTCCTGTAATGCCATAGGTAATCTTCGTTTCCACTACGCGGTAGCGCAGATTTACCTGCCCACCATCCTTTTTCTGAATCACCAGCGGAAGGCCTGTAAAGCTGCCGCCATTGCTCCAGGCGCCGCTGTCAATGCTGCCCTGGATAGATGCAGTGAAATCATATTCATCGCTGCCATCACCGCCAAAAATCGCAGTATAATTATCCTCAGACAACGCACTTTCAAAATATTCACCCGCATTCTTCCAGTTGCTTATCTCTTCCGTGCCGCCATTATCCGTGACCTCCGCTACCTGGAGCTGGAAATCTACCTTTAGCTCGTAGCCTAGGTAATCCTCTGTTATGACATTTCCTTCCGAATCCTGCCATTCCTTCTTATATGATATATCGGTCTGGAGGGTATTCGTCAGATCGTCCATTGTGATCGTGCCTGCGGCTGCGGCCGTGTCTGTACCCTCATTTTCAGAATAGCTCCCGCCGGACACCTCGCCGCTTGAAGGCTTACTTTGGTATTCACTGTCTTCAGCCAGTGTCTCCTCGACTACATAGACCCATTCCATGCCGTTAGGCGCGTAGCGTTCCAGCTCACCGCTGTCTGTTTTTCCGGTAATTGTATAGGTCCAGACATTTTCTTCTGCATCCTTATTCCATTCAAGATCATAGTTTTCCTCTGCAACCTCTTCTCTTGCAATCGCATTCTCCTGTCCCGGCTGTGAATCCGCATAGCGGTACAGTGTCAACGTAATATCACCAGGCCTGAGATGAAAGATATTTCCATAATCCTCCCAGACCTTCTGGCCCGTGATCTCCACTGTTTCCGCAGGATCCGCCTGTCTGTTGATAAAGGTGGCCGCTGCTGTATCACTAGATTCAGCCGGATCGCCGGATTCCTCCGTGTCACTGGACTCTGCCGGATAAAGACCGGTGACCTCTGTACCTTCATAGCTTTTATTTGGATCTGCAGGATCTGTAATGCTGTCTATATCTTCTGCCTCAACATCCCCGTTCACAGCCCAGGTATCGTATCCCTGCAGATTTGTCTTCACTTCTGTGATCGTATAAATGTACCGGGAACCGTTCGGCGCATAGACTGCCAGATCCTCTGCGGTGTAAAACCACTCTACAAGTCCGTCATGCTTCTCCGTGCTGCTTTCTCCAAGCGCATTATATGCCTCTTCTATCTCCGCCGAGCTCCAAGTTATTGTATCCACAACCTCCTTATCCGATGTTGCACCCTCATTCGTCGTATAGGTCCGCGATATCTCAAAGGTCACTGCCGGATAGGCCTCAGGCGTATCGGTTTCGTCAAGCGGCAAATACAGATATTTCCGGAAGGAGAGCTCTCCTGTCACCGGCTGATATGTATTGTTGAGCTGATAGGTGCCTGCCGTACCGGAAGACGTATCAAAAATATCACCTTCATCAGGAACCTCTTCTCCTGCAGCTTCATCATAGCTTCCCGTTACTCCGGCCGGCCATTGAATCTCCTTCTCTTTCAACGTATATTCATAGAGCCTTCCGGCCGGATCGTATTTGGGAAGATAAGCTGCGTCCGCTTCCCCGGTTATTTCAATAGCTGTTTCCCCTGTATCCGGATCCGTACTGATGGTCATCGTATTTGCGCCTTCATAAAGGATTTCGAAGGTATAGGAGCCGTTGGAATAGATATCTGCCCATTCCGATACGGTCAGTGTGGCCACCTCTTTCTCTTCCGACTCCGCTTCTCCCTGAACCTTCCTGCAGAGCGCGAAGGTCACCGTCGGGAAATCCTCAGCCGGATAAGAGGCCGGGAGATTCGTCCAGAGCTTTCTTCCCTGAATCGTCACCGTTCCGGATATGGTATTTACAAAGGTCCCTCCCTCCTTGAGGGCATAGCATTCCCCTGCGTCGGCGTCCGTCACAGACAATACCTCTCCGTTTGCCTTTGCTTCTTCGCTGGCTTCCTTCACTGTTCCAAGCTCTGTGCCATCCATACGGTAGGCTGTGTCCTGATAGTCAAAGGAGCTTCCGTCCACAGCCATATTCTCTACCGCGTAATAGATGATCTCATAGCCCAGCTCATCGTACATCGGCACACCCTCCAAAACAGCATGCCAGTGGCGGGTACTGTCGTAATCCTCGCCTGTCTCTCCATCTACGTCTCCCTGAGAAGACTCCCATTTGTAGTTTCTCTGATAAAGCTCTGTTACCTCGGCAATACTGCCGTCCGCATTCTCCACATGGCTGACCGCATAGATATTCAGATAGATATCCGGCCTCTGGCCCGTCTCATTATTGTAGATGTCATTCCACTGCTTATGCCAGAGCAGTGTCTTGGTTCCGGACAGCCTGTTTGTGATGGAGATCTCCTGCTTATCTATATCATGCCGGGCAGCTGTCTCGTAGCTTTCCTCTGTGATCGCAGTCTGATACTGGATCCAGAGTTCATAGAGCTCACCATAGGTATCCGGATCCTTTGCCGCAAGCTCTGAGAGTGACACAACTTCATGGCCCTTTACCCAGACCTCATCTATCTGATAATGAACTGTCCTTCCAGTCCGATCATATTTTGGCAGATTCCAGAAATAATACGTCGACGACTCCTCCTGCAAATCGATCGCCTGAATCGCCTCAGAATACTCTAAAGTATCCCTGTCGTCCTCTTCCTGCCAGTCTGCGCCTGGCTTCCGGATCTCTACCTCATTTCCCGGACTGATGGTTACAGTATTGTCCTCATAATTGATGGCATACCCGTTCGTATCCGCATCCATATCATCTGCGAATTCCAGTCTTACAGCCAGAGAAATTTTATCCTCTTCCGCCAGGCCCTCCAGAACATCCGCAATTTGATCCCGGATTTCCCCGGTTCCGTCTACCCATTCCTTTGTAACGGTCAGATCCACGTTGCCCAGACGGCGGTTTACTACCGTGTGGACTGTCTCACTGGCAATCTGCACAGCCTCCTGATAGGTAACCTCATATCTGTGGTTTTCAGTCTCGACCTGATCTGCCGTATATTCCGAAGCATCATCAGACTCATAAACCAGGTCTCCCTCTTCCCAAACCACGTTATTCCCATCTACCGAGATTTCCCGGACATATACCTCCGTCTCCGGATCAAGCTCTCCGATCCCTACCTGCGCCTGCCAGATTCCATCCTTCAGCTCCACCGCAGCAATCAGCTCATCCTGTGTATATCCGCCTTTCTCCACTTTACTGTAGACGCCGATCACCACCGTCCCTCTGTGGAGCAGATCGCTGTCATCGATCCATTCCTTACGGACCGTGATCCTGTGGCCTGTTCCCGGCGCATTGGTGATCGTCGTAGAATAATTTCCATCTTCATCACGAATCGTCTCATAAGTAGGCGTAATCCCGCTTGCCGCGTTCTCCAGCAGCACATACTCATATTCGCGGCCCTCCGAATCGTACTGGGGCAGATCTGATACCGTCACCACCCATGCTTTTGTCTCCTCCACTGTGAAGGTCTCACCATCCACGGTGATTTCCCGGGGCTCTCCGTCAGCTGTGCCGTCCATTTCAAAGGTGAAGTACGGCTCATCGGCCTCCGACAGGCTGCCGCCGCTCAAAATACGGTACACATTGAAGGTAATTGTTGTATTTTCCGGCTCATATTCTTCTCCCTCTTCATTCAGCCAGATCTTTTCCGCCAGATAATCTATGGTATTGGCGATGGAATTGGTCACATCTGTGGAATAGGGGTTTTCCGAAGACCCGTCTCCTCCTTCATCTATGACAGATTCAGAATCATACCGTACCTCTATATTCTCCTGAACCAGAGTAAAGCTTCCTCCCCCTTCTCCGTCCGTTTCCAGAAGGTTATCCGTCAGTTCCTCTCCCTGGTAGACAGCCGTCTCCACCCAGCGGTACTCCAGCTCACGCCCAAGCTCATCATATCTTGGCATGGTAAGGCTGACAGAGGCCGACAGGTTCTCTGCCGTAAAATCCCCCATGGTCTCCGTGACAGTGCTTCCGTTCTGAACCACATCCTCCCAGCCGGCATCCGGATCATTTTTCAGCCGCGACTGAAGAGTCAGCACTACTGTCACATCCTCAAAATCCGCCTGGAAAGCGGATGCCTCCCAGGTCTTTACCGCCTCCGTCTGAACGGTGTCCGTAATACGGTTGGAAAGCGTTCCTCCGTCATACAGATAGGTATCTCCGGATTCCCGCACTCCTTCCGTCAAATGACCGTCATCCCCGGAAACCCATACCGTATCGTCTGTGCTTCCATCCTCCTGGACTGCTCCAAATACCTGCTCGTATCCGTCCCCATCCATATATTCCCGGACCACATAAATATATTCATAACCCTCCGAGTCGTATTTCGGCAAATCAGAAAAATCAATAGATATCGTATCCTCCTGCGTCAGATCGATTGTCAAAATTTCGCCGTCCTCATCTCTGACAGGAGCAGCCGTGCTATAATCAGAGCCTGCGCGATAGCGCCAGAGCTGGAATTCTCCTGTAGGACGTTCGTCTTTCGTCTCCTCTTCTCCGTCATCGAGCCACATTTTGACTGCATGATAATCCGTCGTTCCCGTCAGCGTCAGGTAAAGCGATCCTCCGCTGTAAAGCCGGTCTGTCACAGAACTGACGTTCGAAACATTCGAATTGTCAATCGTGAGGCTGAAAGAATCTCCCTCCTCCAGCCCGGCATCCGGCAGATCTCCGGAGGTAATTGCTCCGTCATCGCAAGTAATATAATACACAGCCTCCGTTCCATCCAGATTGTATTTCCACATTCCAGAAATCGTCACCGTACCCGATGTAGGATTTTCCGTAATCCCGGAGGTATCAATCTGAAGGACATCCTGAATCTCATAAAGTGAATACGTCTGGGAATTGCCGCCTATCTCTATATAAAGCTGAAGCTCTCTTAATATCGCCTCCGTAAGTCCCTGTGCCGAGCCCAGATCTCCCCAGCGGACAGTAACATCAAAAGTAAATTCTGTCTCCAGCACATAATACCAGCCTGGCGTAGTTACAGAGGCAATCCCGCCGCTTTCTATCTCCTCCTTCGTCACCTCCACCAGCGTGTATCCTTCCGCCTCCACGGGATCTCCCAGCTCCCAGTCCACCTGGTAGCTGACAGAATTTCCATCGATATCCGTCACTGTGATTACGGAAGGCAGGCTGTCATAGCCCAGCTCATAGACGTCTACTCCATCCTCCTGCACAGACGGTACAGGCATCGCCTCAAGTCCTACATCAGCCATATTGCTCTCTGTCAGCTCCGTGGGGCCTTCCGCGCTGCCCACAGGCTCCCCAGCTTCGTTCAGCTCTGTCAGGGTAAATTTCAGTCCGGGCGCATAGCTTTCTGCATATTCATCCGCACCCGGGCGGGTGCTGCTCTCATTGTTGTTATCAGACCAGACGATGGTCTGTTCAAGAGCTCCTTCCCTCGCGGCGACCTCAACCGTGTCTCCCAGGCTCTGTACCTCCGGAAGACTTTCCTCCTCCGGCACGGCTTCCTCCGCATTTTCCGTTTTTTCGCCATCTGCAGAGATGCTGCAGGCTGCGGACGCCGTACGGCTGTCCGCAGTGCCTGCCAGCGGCACAGACTCCAGCTCCGCGTCCAGACGGATTTCAGACGCGCCGGCGGATGTCTGCGCGTCTGCCGCAAGGACGCTGCCGCTGACCGTCAGCGTCAATTCCAGATCTGCCAGCTCTTCCGGCTCCTGTCCGGTGCCGCTGTCATAAGCCTCCGAACGCTCCAGTGTGAAGGACAGCCCCTCCTCTGTCCTGGCGCACTCTGTCAGGGTCATCCCTTCCGGCAGCCCGGACAGCTGAATCAAAGCGCTGCCGTCCAGCATCAGCGTCTGGGTCTGCGCATCAAAAGTAAGCTCGCCCTCCGGAAGCGTAATTCCTTCCGGCAGAGCCAGCGTCAGGCGAAGCGACTGATCCTGCGTATATACAGTCCCCGTATCCTCTCGGTTCTGAGAACGCAGTACCACATCAAAACCGGCGTCACCGAGAAGCGCTTCGCTCTCTGTTCCGTCCTCTGAACCATTCAAAACAGTCTCAAGCGTGACACTGCCCTTCCCCACCGCCTCAAGCGTCCAGCCAAAAGACGCCGTAAAATTCAGCGTTCCACCCTTTTTCTCCTGTATCAGCTCCCGTAGCTCTGTGACCTCCGGTTCTTCCTCCGCCTTCCGCGTTCTCCAGAGCCAGTCCCTCCGGAAGCTCTCCCAGCATGGACGCCTCCTCTTCTGTGAGCGCAATTTTGACCTCCGCAGACTCTGCCGTCTCCGTATTTATGTAAGAGGAAAGCCGAATCGCTACCGTCTCTCCCGTCCTTGCCTCAGATGCCTCTGGCTGCCATTCTACAGACACATCTGCCCGGCTCTCCTTCTCGTCTTCTGCATATACAGTCGCCAGTGTATAAAGCAGAATAGCACTGATAAGGGCTATCAGAATACTGCCTTTCCATCTGAGCTTGTGATTTGCATATTTTTTCATCTACAACTTCTCCTTTCTCTTCCGTCCAAAACGTATCTCTTTAGATCTTCCAGAAAAAGTATGTTCATTCCATGAAAATTCCATGAAAAGTGTTTGAATATTGTGTGTCCTCGTTTCGTCTCTCGCATTGTCACCACATAATAATGATTCTGTGGTTAATTATCAGAATTTTTTAGAGAAAATCAGATATATATTACAAATATATACTTCATATAGCAATCGGATGTTCCTGTAAAACGCGGGATAAAATGTCTGATCTGACAAAAGACAGCAGAAAATACAGCCTGTACCCAGCTCCATAGGTTACAGGCTCTTTGGCATGTATGGATATTTCCGGCGTCACAGCCGAGGCTGTAAAAATAATTTGCATTTCACAAATTTTTCCGCTATACTACTATGTAAACAGATATTCCTTATCCGTCGAACGCGTATCACTACCACAGAATCATTATTCTGTGGTTTTTTACAGGACAAGCCTCATTCTCCGCATTGTTTTTTCATAAAGACTCACGCCTGCTGTCACATAGATCCTTGTGGTCTCAATAGAAGAATGGCCCAGGATATCGGCCAGACGGGCCAGATCCTTATCCATGCTGTAATAACTCCTGGCAAACAGATGGCGCAGGCTGTGGGGAAAGACCTTTCTCCTGTCCACCTCCGCTGTTTTGCACAGCTTTTTCATGTCGCTCCAGATATTGCTTCTGTCCATCGGACGCCCGCTTCTGGTTCGGAAGACGACCCCTGTCCTGATTCCTGCCTCTTTCATATAGCTCTTCAGCTTTTTTCTGAGCGCTTCAGTCAGGATTACAATTCTGTTTTTCCCTTTCATGCTGATCTCGGCACGCCCGGACAATACCGCCTCAGCCGTAATAAATTTCAGCTCCCTCACATATTTTTTTACAGTTGCGTAAGCCTTTTCTTTTTCGTAAAGGCTGTCACGGAACCTTTCCAATGACGAGTCCGTGATCTCTGCGACTTCCATCCTTATTTTCGTCTCCACTTGCTTCCTCCATTTTATTTATTTCAGCAAAAACTGCTCTGCTCTCAGTATGCGCTCCTAAACGTTAATCATACCAAATCCTCCTGCCTGCTTGAATCAGCTGATTCCTGATGGTATACTACATGCAGAAATTATTTTGCGGCAGGAGGGCTTCATAATATGTATTATTTTATCGTAAATCCCGGTTCACGCTCCGGCAGCGGAAAATACGTATGGAAAGCGGTAGAAGAAATTCTTGAAGAGGAGGAGGTAGAATATCGGGTTTTCTTCACCTCTTACCGCTATCACGCCGTGAAGCTGGCAAAGGAAATCACTTCCCGAAAGGAACGCGTCACCCTTGTGGCTGTAGGAGGTGACGGAACAGTGAACGAGATTCTGAACGGCATTCAGGATTTTTCAAAGGTAACCTTTGCCTATATTCCCACAGGCTCCAGCAACGATTTTGCACGGGCTCTGGGCCTGCCCTCTGACACTGCGGAGGCAGTGAGAAGCATTCTCCATCCTTCCTATTTCCGGCGTATTGATCTTGGATGCGCGCAGCTGGGAGAACGGACGCAGTATTTTGCGGTAAGCTGCGGCTGCGGTTATGACGCGTCCATCTGCCACGCAGCCTTTTCCTCCCATGTAAAAAATTTCCTGAACCGCCTGCGCCTGGGCAAGCTGACCTATATCGCTACAGGCATAAAAGAGCTGATTCTCTGCAAGCCTGCGCCCATGACCATTACGCTCGACGGAGGCCGGACCCTCCGGTTTCGGAGAACGTTTTTTGCATCTGCCATGAACTGCCGCTTTGAAGGCGGCGGAGTCCGATTTTGTCCCTCAGCACAGCCGGACGACGGTTTTCTGGATCTCTGCGTTGTGGAAGGGCCTTCCAGACTCCTAATCATACCCCTTTTTCTTCTTTCTCTTCTGGGTATCCACGGAATCCTGCCCGGTGTGCACCTGCTCCGGGCCCGTTCCATGGAATTCCAGAGTTCCCGCCGCCTCGCGGTACATACAGACGGAGAGCCCTATTTTCTGAAGGGTAAAATGCAGATCCGCTGTATTCCGGACGCTCTGTATGTCATTGCCAGGTCCGCTGAAAAATAGTAGAAATCGCTGATAACTTTTTGAAAATTTTCTTAAGATAAAATAAACTTCGTTGAACATGAAGAATTATTGTGCTATACTCCGTTTCATATAATGAGAACAAAAGCACTTCCGGCCTGAGCGCAGCATATGCTCACGCCCCCTGGCCGCCGGAATCCATTTTATAATATGTGGAAAAGAGGATGAGCATAATGAAGACACTATTTCAAAAGTACAGGCATGCTCTTGTCCTGCTCTACGGGCTGATCTATATGCCCTGGTTCATGTGGCTGGAAAGCAGAGCCGACCTGCCCTATCACGTCATTCATGTCCGCCTGGACGATATGATTCCCTTTGTGGAATACTTCATCGTTCCTTATCTTCTGTGGTTTGCCTATGTGGCGGTGGTCTTTGTGTACCTGTTTTTTAAAAGCAGGCGTGAATTTTATCAGTATTGTATCTTTCTGTTTACCGGAATGACGCTGTTTCTGATTGTCTCAACGATATACCCGAACGGACATCTGCTCCGTCCCTCAGGCTTTGAGCGGAATAATATTTTTACACTTGCAGTTTCGCTTCTGTATCAGATTGATACCGCTACGAATATTTTCCCAAGCCTGCATGTATTCAATTCCATCGCGGCCCACCGGGCTGTCGCCAACAATCAGTCCCTCGGCAAAAACCGCCTGATTCACGGAGCCTCCTTTGTGCTCATGGTCTCGATCATTCTGGCTACCATGTTCCTGAAGCAGCATTCCGTGCTGGACGTCGTTTCCGGCATTCTGCTGGGGCTTCTGATGGATCAGCTCGTATACCGCACGGACTACTCAGCCGTCAGAGCCGGATGGGGAAGGAAACGCAAGCCGCAGACGGAAGAAGCCGCATAGCTTGGATAATTTCAAAACAAAAATCTCTGGCCCCGTGCTGCCCCGCACGGAACCAGAGATTTTTTTACTGCATAAATTCAGGGATACGGCAGCCGCCGTATCCCTTCTGTCTGCTTTCTTCTCAGTTAAAGCCTACAAACCGGTTCGCAATCTTATAGGCCGTCTCCGAAATCTTTCTTCCGCTCTTGCCCGGAAGGTTCATCGTACGCCCAAGAATTCCCCATTTCAATTCGTAATAAAGCTTCCTGTCTTTTTTCTTCAGGTATTTCCAAAGCTCATATTTTTTCTGCAGATTTTCTTCCGTGCCGGAACGGATAGCGATAATCGACGAGATCACCATGATAATCTCCAGGTAATTCTTCATATAATGGCGCAGCTTTTTATTCGGAACCTGGCGGGAATCCGTCAGCTTATAGTCATCTATCATCAGCTTATTGACTTTGATCTGCTGATCGATGCGCCCTATCATCACCTTTTCATTCACAGACTGATCCTGCCGCCCGATATAATAACGGTAAAAATTCACATCCAGGTAATACAGATATTTCACATACGGAAGCGGATGATATACAAAAATGTTATCCACATAGAAGGTGTGCTTCGGCAGCTCCAATCCACACTCCCGGAGAAGCTTCGTCCGGTAGATTACCGAATGCATCAGAATGTACTGCCCTTTGTGAAGAAATTTCACGTCGTCCCAGGTAAAAACACGGTCCTGTGGGAACGCCGAACGGTAGCTCATGACCTTCTTACGCTTTGCGCCTTCCTTTTCATATACAAAATTGCTGATTAGCATATCCACAGAGGGCCTGCCTCCCGCCAGCTGGTTCAGCGTCTTCAAAATTTCCTTGTATGCGGAAATAGATACCCAGTCATCACTGTCTACCACCTTAAAATAGAGTCCCGTAGCATTCCTGAGTCCTGCGTTGACAGCCTCTCCATGTCCTCCGTTCTCCTGATGAACCGCCTTGACAATCGTCGGATACTTCTGAGCGTACTCATCGGCAATCGCTCCGGTTCCATCACTGGAACCGTCGTCCACAATGATAATCTCTACCTCCTCGCCGCCTGCCAGCAGCGAATGAATGCAGTTTCGCATATAAGCTTCGGAATTATAGCACGGAATTGTAACAGATAACAGCTTCATGGCTTCCTCCTCATATCGTTCGTTTACAGCCACTTCTGTGGCCGTCTTTTGTATTTATATTTTACGCCGGCCGGCGAAAAGCAATTCGCCCCTTTATCTGCCAGCGCTAATACCGCTCCTTAAAATACTGCGTATAGGCTCCAAATGCAGCCGGAATCGAGTAATTCTTTTCCATTTGTTCTTTTTCCACGAAAAAAATTTCTTCCTGCGCAGGCGCCTTTTGAATCTCCCTTCCTTCCGGCTCTGTTCCGCCGTTTTCCCAGAAAGCAGGCGGCTCCTCCACCTTCACCGCATATCCGGTCATATGCCATTCTATATGGCTGAATATATGCTTTGCCGCGGGCAGCTTCTGAATCCTGAGCGGGGACAGACCCTGTTTTTTCACAAATTCCAGTACCTCTTCCCGGTTCAGGCGGCCCGGGAGATTCGGCAGCTCATAAAGGCCCGCCAGCAGGCCCTTTTCCGGCCTCTTATGGAGCCCTGCTTTATTATCTGAAACGAGAACCAGGACGGTTCTGTCTTCCATTTTCCGCTTTTTGGGCGGCGTCTTTTTCGGCAGCTCCAGCTCCACGCCGTCCGCATGGGCCCTGCACACCTCCTTCAGCGGACATTCCGGGCATTTTGGCGCCCCGTTTGGCACGCATACAATCGCGCCCAGCTCTATCAGAGACTGGTTGAAGTCTCCCGCCCGTTCTTCCGGAATCACCTGCAGCAGCTCCTCCTCAAACCGGCGGCGGACCGACTGCTTCAAAATATCATCATAGCTTTTTTCCAGCCTTGACAAAACCCGGAGTACATTTCCATCTACCGCAGGCCGCCTCATGCCAAATGCGATCGAAGCGATCGCTCCGGCCGTATAGCTTCCGATTCCCGGCAGCGCCAGAATCGCATCGAAATCCTGCGGCATTTCGCCGCCGTATCCGCTCACAAGCTGCCTGGCAGCCTTCTGCATATTGCGGACGCGGTTATAGTAGCCGAGCCCCTCCCACAGCTTTAAAAGCCTGTCCTCCGGCGCCTCCGCCAGATCACGGATCGTGGGAAGCTCTCCGATAAACCGTTCAAAATATGGTTTTACGGCCTCCACCCGCGTCTGCTGCAGCATGATCTCTGAAACCCACACCCTGTATGGAGTGGGCTGCTCACGCCAGGGAAGGATACGCGCGTGCCTGTCATACCATGCCAGAAGAGGCGCGGGAATCTCCTGTAAATTCTCCATTTATAACCAAACCTCAATCCTCTGATCAATACTCATCTCATCCGGCCTTACCACACAGTCATAAGCCAGGATCTGCACGCCCTTCTTTGCCGCCTCCCGGAGAGCCTCCCCGAAGGCCGGGTGCGTCCTGTCGTTCGGTTCGAATGCCCGCACGCCCTTCATCTGGATTACAAAAAAGACATATGCCTCATACCCGGCGTTCAGGCACCGGATCAATTCCCGGATGTGCTTCACGCCGCGCTCCGTCGGAGCGTCCGGAAACCGTGCAATCCCGTCTTCCTCCAGCGTCACTCCTTTGACTTCCATAAACGCCTTCCTTCCATCTGCCTCCAGAAAGAAGTCAAAGCGTGAATCTCCATATTTATATTCCGGGCGGATTGTTATCTCCCGGCATCCCAGGCCGCCCTGGCGCAGCCATTCGGCTGCGGCCTTATTGGGCGCCTGGGAATCCATGTTGACCCACTGGCTTCCTTTTTTCACGGCGATCAGATCAAGAGCCGTCTTGCGGGCCGGGTTATCCGACCGCTGGACATACAGTTCTGCCCCCGGAACCAGAAGCTCCCTGCAGCGCCCGGTATTTTTTACATGGCAGATTTCCCGCCTTCCCGCCTGTTCCACATAAGCCACAAAGCGGTTTGGCCGTTCCAGAAATACAGCCGGTTCCATCTTTTCATAACGCATAGCTTCCAAGTATACCTTTGTTATTGTAATAAATATTTTTTAACATAAGATTGGGCTTTTCTTAATATTCTGTAAAATCGGCGCAGGCAGATCTGGTATCCAATCGGCCTACCGGACACAGGCGTATCCGTTATCTGCATCGAAGCCCAGAGCCGTCACCAGGCTTTCTGTAAAATGGTCATACACCAGGATATTCAGGCCATTTGCAGCGCGAATCTGGCTTTCGCCCTCATAGATGAATTCCATTCCTCCCGGACTGACTGTGAGCTCCAGATCGGAATGCTCAAATTCCAGATGCAGAAAGCCGTCCATTCCCGACGGCAGCGCAGTCTCACCGTCCGCTCCTGCGACGTACACGCCCCCCTGCTCCGCGATCACTTCCGGCACGCCGACAGAGACAAGCGTCTCCTTCAGGGGCTGTTCGCCATTGTCATAGCTTCCATTCAGGGAAATCACGTAGGTATAATGACCGTCTCCGCTTTCCGGAATGAGATGCAGCAGATCATACCAGCCCTCCTCCTCATAGACAAGCTGATTTTCATACTTTTGCTTCCAGTCGGCCAGGTTCTCATCCCAGCTTGCGTAAAGACTGCCGCCACGCCTGTCCGGAAGTCCATATTCCTCCTGCAGCCAGGACGCCAGCCAGGAGCTGAGCTTCTCGGAGCCCCGGTAGTTCAGATGGGAAGCCTCCGCAAAGTCTGTGGCAGGATCAATTCCCAGCTCTTCATACATCCGATTGAAATCCAAAAACGGTATGTCTTCCTCTGCCGCTATCTCTGCGCAGCGGTTGAAAATCCTCTGCTCACTTTCTATGATTCCCTGATAAGGGGAAATCATAAACACAAGAGGGATTCCCTCTTCTTTTGCAAGAGCAATGATTTTTCTCAGATATTCCTCCGTCTTCTCCGAGAGAGGATCGCTCTCCGTCACCTGGCTCATATCAGGCATGCTGTCAAAGGACTTCGTCACAAAAAGCGGATAAAAGCCCTTGGAAGCGCTGCCGTGGGGATCTCCGAGATACGGCTCAAAATCTTCCCGTGAAAGCTCCGTATAGCGGGAATGATACACCGGATATCCCAGCAGATAATCCAGCACATTCTCCTCTGCCGTACTGACCTGGATATCCTCAAGCTTTTCTCTCGAAAGCTTCATTCCCAGAGTATTCGTGATCGTTCTGGCCTCTTCTATATATTCCCGGCTCTCTATCGCCCGCACCAGCTCCACTACCATGACCTTCGGACGCTGGTATTTCAGACTCTCCTTCATATAATAATAGGTATTCCAGAGTGGCTGAAGGCTGCCGGCCAGATCATAGGAGGGAATCCCCTTTTCCTCCCAGAGAACAGCCGGATTGATGTCGGAATACGTATGGCTGCTTCCATAAAACATCACATCGATGCTTCCCGGCTCCTGCTCATAAAAAAGCTCCATCGGTATCACGCCGTCCTCCTGCTTCAGACGGAACACATCATTCAGCTTCCACAGAAGCGCTGCCGCGAGCGCCAGAAATATCACTGTGCCGATTATTTTCTTCTTCATCGCACACTCCTAAAACTGAAAATAAATAAACTGCTGGGCATCATAACCCGGCCCGTAAACGCCAAAGACCGCCACAGCGCCGATCAGCGCCAGGAGCACTCCCCAGCGGAACCAGAGATTCTGCTCCGCAAGAAACGCATCCGGCAGCTGTTGTTTGAAATACCGGACAAGCTCCACAAGGAAAAGTACCGCAAGACTCACAACCAGCACATTTATCTCTGTCCGGTCAAGTCCCAGATTGTAAAGCTCTCCGTTAAAGAAGGACCAGAGATCCGGTTTCGTCAGCATACGCCGGATATAACCAAGCGCATCCCCGATACTGGGGGCACGGAAGAAGATCCACGCAAAGGCCGTGAGTAAAAAGGTCACAAGCACCTGTCCCAGGCGGTAGCTGACGGCCTCTGTCTTTGTATGGAGCCTTTTGTTGATTTTCTCCTTCACACCCTTCAGCTCATACCCGATAATCTGATACAGGCCGTGAATGCCTCCCCAGGCCACAAAGCTCCAGCTGGCTCCGTGCCAGAGTCCGCTCACCAGAAAGGTCGCCATCAGATTGAAATAGCGGCGCAGCTTTCCGCAGCGGTTTCCACCCAGCGGAATATAGAGATAATCCCGAAACCAGCTGCTTAAGGATATGTGCCATCTTCGCCAGAAATCTCTCATAGAACGCGCAAAATAAGGAGTGTTAAAATTCTCCATGATACCAAAATCCAGCACCTTAGCCACACCCAGCGCCATCATCGAATAGCTGGCAAAATCACAGTATATCTGAATCGTATAGGCCACGGCTCCCACGAGCAGCCCAAACATTTCATACATCCGATAGTTGTCAAAAACCTGATTGGCCAGAATCGCCGCTCTGTCTGCAATGACCATTTTCTGAAACAGGCCGAAAAGCAGCAAAACCAGGCCGCCCGCCACACGGTCAAAATTCCAGAGCTTCTTCTCCGGCAGCTCCCGGATCTGGCGCAGCAGATTCGTGGAACGTTCGATGGGGCCGGAAAGAATCACAGGGAAAAAGGAGACAAACAGCGCGTACCGCACAAAATTTTTCTCCGGCTTTGTATCACCCCGGTACACATCCACCAGATACCCCAGCGCCTGAAACGTGTAGAAGGAAATGCCTACCGGAAGCGCAAAGCTGAAGGGTCTGGACACAGGCCCGGCTCCCAGCATGCCAAGAACCGTATTCAGATTTCCCAGCAGGAAATCAAAATATTTAAAGAAAACCAGCACCGCCAGGCTCGCCGCAAAGGTCAGAGCCAGCACCGTCTTTTTCCTGTTTTCCGGCGCTCTTTCAAGCAAAAGCCCTCCGCAAAAGGTTACTGCCGTAGAGAACAGCAGAAGCACCGCGTATTTCGGGCCTGCACTCATGTAAAAAGCATAGCTGGCTGCCAGAAGCCAGATACAGCGCAGCTTCCTGGGAATGATAAAATAGATTAACGCTGCCACCGGGAAAAAGACAGCAAACTGCAGGGAATTAAACAGCATTCGTTCTGTAGTCCTCCATCAGCCTCTCAAAGGCCGGCATTGAATTCACAATCGTTTTTTCAGATACACAGTAGGCAATGCGTACGTAGCCCGGGCAGCCGAAATCATCACTCGGCACCAGAAGCAAATCATATTTTTTCGCATGCTCACAGAAAGCAACGGCATCCGGCTCCAGAGCCTTCACAAACAGATAGAACGCACCCTGAGGCGGCACGCAGGTATATCCCAGCTTCTCCAGGCCGCCCATCAGAAGATCCCGGTTGCGGCGGTACGCAGACAAATCTCCCGTATCCTCCACACACCTCTCAATCACCTTCTGAAACAGGATCGGCGCACATACATAGCCCAGCACTCTGGCCGCGCCCGCGATCGCGGGCGCTACATGCTCATGATCCGCAATGCGGTCAGGAATCACAATGTAGCCGATCCGTTCGCCCGGCAGCGACAGCGACTTGCTGTAGGAATAGCAGACCAGCGTATTCTCATAATATTTTGTCAGATAAGGCACCGGAATATCGTCATATACGATCTCCCGGTAGGGCTCGTCCGTGATAAGATAGATCGGCGCGCCGTACTCTTCTGATTTTCTCCGCAGGATTTCGCTTACGCGCTGAACGGTCTCCTCAGAATACACCACTCCGGAAGGATTATTCGGCGTATTTACGATGACAGCTTTCGTCTTTGGTCTGATCATCCCCTCAAACACATCCGTATCAATCTGAAAATCCGGAATTCTCGGCGGTACCACCTGAAGGGAAGCGCCCGTGGCTTCCACCCAGCAGCGGTATTCCGTAAAAAAGGGCGCAAAGGTAATCACCTCATCCCCCGGATTGCACAGGGCCTTCAGGCAGATGCTTAAGGAAGCTGCCGCCCCGCAGGTCATAAAGATATGATCCGCCGTAAAGGACTCTCCGAATCTTCTGTTCAGAGACTCTGCAATCGCAGCACGGACCTTCGGATCGCCCGGCGCCGGAGAGTAGGCGTGCAGATTCTCTGCCGGCTCCTTCAGAAGCTCCAGAATCGCCTCCTTCACAGACACCGGCGCCGGGATGCTGGGATTTCCCAGGCTGAAATCATAAACCCTGTCCTCTCCCACCTCGGCTTTCCGCTTCAGCCCGTACGAGAATATCTCTCTGATGATGGAGCTTTTGCTTCCCAATTCATAACACTCCTGTGAAATCATACTCTGTATCCTCCTCGTTTCCTTCTTCCATATATTGTGTCTCTATCGTCTCCCGAAAAGCAGAAAATAAACCCAGATATCTGCTTCATCACCTGAATATTGTTTTTATTGTAGCACAGCGAGAGCCTCAGGACAAGAATTGTATGGGAATAAGTGCCGGATCTCCAGCAAAAATACCCCCAGAGCTCCGGATTTCTCCTTTGCCCTGGGGGTATTTCATCCGCCGGCCCACGACCAGCGCGGACTAAATCATAGATTTTTCGTTCTGCTTATACCAGCTCCAGCAGCACTTCCATCGCTGCATCGCCCTTACGCTGGCCGATCTTTACGATTCTGGTATATCCGCCGTTGCGGTTTGCGTACTTCGGCGCAATCTCATCAAACAGCTTCGCAGGCATATCTACCTTCTTGGTATTACGCTTCTTGCCGGCAGCTGCAGCCGGAACCTCAGTTACCGGATACAGAACCTTCAGCATCTGGCGTCTTGCATGCAGCCTGGAAGGCTGATCCTTCTTGATCGTCTTCTCTACCTCATCGTATACGGTTACCTTCTTGCCGTCTACGACTTCCTTCACGCGCTTTCCGTCTTTGTCCTTGCGCGCTACCTTAGCTGTTACAGTAACGGTATCGAAGTTATCCTTCTCCTTTACTGCAAGGGCAATCAGGCCTTCTGCAATCTTGCGTACTTCCTTAGCCTTTGCCTCGGTAGTTACAATCTTTCCGTTCTCCAGAAGAGCCGTTACCTGATTTCTCAGCAGGGCCTTTCTCTGGCTGGATGTTCTGCTCAGTTTTCTATACTTTGCCATCTTTCTTTTTCCTCCATCTGTGGAACCGCTTCCCCATGCATCTTCGGTCTTACTGGAGAAGGGCTGCTCCGGTCATGCTTATACGGCCGGAGCCTCCATAATTATTAAGACTCTTTGCTCGGAAATGGCGGAACCTCCCGGGGATATCCGGGAAGCAAACCCGCGCCTGCGTATTACTCCTCGCTTGGGTTCAGCTCCAGGCCGAGCTCCTTCAGCTTCGCCAGTACCTCCTCGAGGGACTTGCGGCCCAGGTTGCGGACCTTCATCATATCCTCCGGAGTACGGTTGCAAAGCTCTTCTACTGTATTGATTCCTGCTCTCTTTAAGCAGTTGAACGAGCGCACGGAAAGCTCCAGCTCGTCAATGCTCATCTCGAGCACTTTCTCTTTCTCATTGTCCTCTTTCTCTACCATAACCTCTGCGGTCTTGGCATTCTCGGACAGGTCAATGAACAGGCTCAGGTGCTCGCTTAATACCTTTGCAGCCAGGCTGACTGCCTCGTCCGGAACCAGGGTTCCGTTCGTATATACATCCAGCGTCAGCTTATCAAAGTCGGTCACCTGACCCACACGCGTATCCTGAACTGTCATGTTCACGCGCTCTACCGGCGTGTAGATGGAATCCACCGCAATCACGCCAATGGGAAGATCCGGATTCTTATTCTTCTCCGCGCTTACGTAGCCTCTGCCCTTCGTAATCGTCAGCTCCATGTACAGCTTGCTGTCCGCGCCGCCGTTCAGATGAGCGATCACAAGCTCAGGATTCAGGATCTCAATATCGGGATCTGCCTGAATATCAGCCGCCGTCACAACGCCTTCACCGTCAAACTCGATGTAGGCGATCTTCGGATCGCTGCTGTCGCTTGTATTCCGAATAGCCAGATTTTTGATATTCATAATGATCTC
This sequence comes from Lachnoclostridium sp. An131, assembly GCF_002160825.1. Taxonomy (GTDB): domain Bacteria; phylum Bacillota; class Clostridia; order Lachnospirales; family Lachnospiraceae; genus Laedolimicola. The sequence goes on along the minus strand of NZ_NFLI01000002.1, from coordinate 92,120 downwards.
AGTTACGTCTTCCTTTACTCCGGGAATGGAACTGAACTCATGCAGAACACCCTCAATCTTTACCTGGCTTACTGCTGCACCCGGTAACGAAGAAAGCATGATTCTTCTCAGGGAATTGCCCAGTGTCGTACCATAGCCTCTCTCAAGCGGCTCAACTACAAATCTCCCGTATTTCTTATCATTTGAAATCTCTGCAATCTCAATTTTCGGTTTATTAAAATCGAACACTAAAAGGCCCCTCCTTCATATTTGGTCTGGGTGTTACGCTGCCGAATGTCTGGCTACAGCTTACTTGGAGTAGAGCTCGACGATAAGCATCTCATTTACCGGTACGTCGATAGCATCTCTGGACGGAAGCTCCTTTACAGTTCCCTTCAGGGCCTCCAGATCAGACTCCAGCCACTCCGGAACCAGTCTTCCGCCGGTTGCCTCTACGATATCCTTGTATCTCTGAGAGCTCTTGCACTTCTCCTTGATCTCGATGACATCGCCGGCCTTTACCAGGTAGGACGGGATATTTACCTGCTTGCCGTTTACCAGAACGTGCTTGTGATCTACGATCTGTCTTGCCTCTCTTCTGGTTCTGGCAAGGCCCAGACGGAACACTACGTTGTCCAGTCTGGATTCCAGCATGATCATCAGGTTTTCACCTGTCATGCCCTTCATTCTATCAGCTTTCTCATAGTAATTGCGGAAAGGCTTCTCCAGAACGCCGTAGATGAACTTTGCTTTCTGCTTCTCACGAAGCTGCAGTCCATACTCGGAAACCTTTCTGCTGGATCTCTTTAACTCTCTTGTTGACTTTTTATCAATACCTAAAACGGTCGGCTCCAGACCAAGGGAACGACATCTTTTTAAAACCGGAACACGATTTACTGCCATTGCTCTTCTACCTCCTAATTAGACTCTTCTGCGTTTGGGCGGACGGCATCCGTTATGCGGAACGGGTGTCACGTCACGGATACTAACTACCTCAAGGCCACATGCCTGAAGTGCACGGATTGCAGCCTCACGGCCGGAACCCGGTCCCTTAACCATTACATCTACAGTCTTGAGTCCATGTACCAGAGCTGCCTTGGTTGCTGTCTCAGCCGCCATCTGTGCAGCATACGGAGTAGATTTCCTTGAACCTCTAAATCCCAGACCACCGGCACTTGCCCAGGAGAGAGCATTTCCTTCAGTATCTGTCAGCGTTACAATCGTATTGTTAAAAGATGACTGAATATGTGCCTGTCCGCGTTCAACGTTTTTCTTTACGCGCTTTTTTGTCACTTTCTTTGTAACTTTCGCCATTTTAAACTAACCTACTTTCTTCTTTCTTAAAAATAAAAAATCAGGAAACACCACGGTCACTAAATTCATTTCCTCGTTTCACTCGTCATTCATTAAGTGTCCGGGTGGGCTTTCGCACTAACCTCAAGCTGCAAGGTGAATTGGCCGTAAGGCCAAGAGAAAGTCCCCTGGGGGACGCGCCAAGCGCTTGCTTTCGCTAAGTGCGGGGTGCCTATTTCTTCTTGTTTGCTACGGTTCTCTTCGGACCCTTTCTCGTTCTCGCGTTCGTCTTTGTCTTCTGACCGCGAACCGGAAGTCCTTTACGGTGACGGATACCTCTGTAGCATCCAATCTCCTGCAGACGCTTGATATTCATAGCGATCTCACGTCTCAGGTCACCCTCTACCTGATAGTCAGCGTCGATCACTGCGCTGATTCTTCTGACCTCATCGTCAGTCAGGTCTCTTACACGGGTATCCGGATTTACCTTCGCCGCTTCCAGAATCTTGTTGGCGCTTGCGCGTCCGATGCCGTAGACGTAGGTCAAGCCGATCTCCACACGCTTCTCTCTCGGTAAGTCTACACCAGAAATACGAGCCATTTGATTATTCCTCCATTTTGAAAAAATTGGGTTCGGGCGTTTTTTAATAGGTGCCCGCTGACACTTTCCTAAATGAGACACGCTTTCCCCGCGCGTCCAGCCGGATAAAGACCCGGCCTTTCAGATACTCTGTATACACATTTCTCCGTTTTAAGCAATATCATTGTGAATAATCCTGGTGAAATCTATTTTGTAAATACATTGGCGCTCTCCCTTCCGGGACTGCCATGACCGCTGAATCCGGCCTTTTTGCTCCTGTCAAGCGCGCAATGCACAGCCGCACAAAATTTTTATCACAAGAATCACAGTCTGCGGAATTATCCCTGGCGCTGCTTATGCTTCGGGTTCTCGCAAATTACTCTGATACTACCTTTTCTTTTGATGATTTTGCATTTCTCGCAAATGGGTTTTACAGATGATCTTACCTTCATCGTAAAAATCCTCCTTTCACATCTTGCGTTCTCCTCATCCTCCCGGCGACTGGGTTCTGAAGCGGAAGGGGTTTGGAAAACAAGGCGTCTCTTGCTTCAGACCTCTTTCGGACATCCCGCATAAAATCCGGCTTTCGGACTTTTTCCTGTCCTGCGCCCCATAAAAAAGCGCGCAAAAACAGGCGCAAAATCCCCGCAGAGATCATACGTATAGTAGTCTAGCATAACAGAACCTGGAATGCAAGCATTTTTTCTGTATTTTGCCAAAAACTTTTTTCCACTGAAATGAAAAGTTTATTTCCACTTTGAAGGTGGCGACCGCTGGCGCACAGCGTCTGGCAGGAACAATCCGCCGCTGCCTGCCATTGTGAACAAACATCACAAATGATATACTTAGATATACATATAAGCAGATACAGCCGGAATTCCGGCAAACACGGAAGGAAAGCGCAAAAAGGAAACGGGAAAAGGAGAAGGAAAGGGAAGATGACAAAAAAAGAAATCAGCATTCAGGAAATAAAAGGAATCCGGATCGGACAGGCCGAAAACTCTGCAGCCGGAACCGGCTGCACCGTATTTCTTTCAGAAAAGGGAATGGCTGCCGGCCTGGACGTCCGGGGCGGCGGGCCTGCGTCGCGTGAATCAGAGCTTCTGAAGCCCCTCGCGGCGGCACAGGCTGTCCACGGAATTCTGCTGGCAGGCGGCAGCGCCTACGGACTGGACGCGGCAGGCGGAGTCATGCAGTATCTGGAGGAGAGGGGGGTCGGCTTTGAGGTCGGCCCCTCCCTCAGGGTGCCGCTTGTATGCCAGTCCGATCTGTTTGACCTGACCACAGGCGATCCGCATGTGCGGCCAGATCGTGCTATGGGGTACGAGGCCTGTATGAATTCAGAAACGAACGGAACAGGAAACTACCGGGACGGAAATTTCGGCGCCGGCTGCGGGGCTACCGTGGGAAAATTTGCAGGCATGGATTACTGCATGAAATCCGGCATCGGCAGCTGCGCCTTTCAAATCGGCGGGCTGCAGGTGGGCGCTGTCGTAGCTGTCAATGCTCTTGGCGACATCTATGACTGGAAAACCGGCAGAAAAATAGCAGGGCTTCTGGCTGAAGATAAAAGGTCCTTCCGTTCCACAGAAGAGCTGATGTATGCCAATACGGAAATCATAGAAAACAAGTTTACAGGAAACACCACCCTGGGCGTCGTCATCACCAACGGAAAATTCAACAAATCCTCCCTGTGCAAAATCGCGGGCATGGCACACGACGGGTACGCCCGTTCCATACGTCCCGTACACACCTCCGCCGACGGGGACAGCATCTACGCCGTTTCTGTCGGAGACATACCGGCAGACCAGGATCTGACCGGAACACTGGCAGCCGAAGCTGTAAGCGAGGCTGTTATCCGGGCAGTAGAAAGCGCTGTAAGCGCTTATGGGTACCCGGGACTCGGGAAGCTTTCTTAGACCTCTGCGGCAGGAGAGGGCCTTAACGGCCCTGCTCTCCTGCTGCTATCTCTCCTTCTGACAGATAGATATATCCTGCGGAGAAATTTTCATTATAGAAGTAGTAAACGCCATCCTCCGGCGCCGTCAGCGTATAGGAAAACTCTTTGGCCTTCACATGCAGCTGTGCGCTCTGGAATGTGTGATTGCAGATATACCCTACACTCATAGTCTCTCCGTTTTCCACATCTCCCCCAAAGACCTCTGACGGATCTATCCGGTAGCGCAGAGTCAAGGTCTGCCCCTCCTTAAGATACCACCCCTCTCCATTCCCCCTGGCAAAAACAGTGACATCGCCATTGCCGGAAAGAAGCGGTTCTATCTTCCAGCTTTTCCCCTCTGAAGCCTCGTTCAGCTCAATCACCGTGATAATCTGTCCGTCATAAAGGCAGGGATTTCCTTCCCGGTCCAGCCCGATCTCCCGGATAATTCCATCTGTCTGCTCAGACGCCGCTTCCGCCGTCATGTATGGAGAAACCTCCGGCATCTCTGTACCTGCGTGCTCCTGCCCGATTCCCTCTTCTGCATCCTCTGATACTGCATACTGCTTTTGTCCTACAAGCTCCCTGTTTTCCTCTGTGATACGCGTAGTTCCCCGGATAGTCCGCAGCACGCTGGCCGACACGGGAACAGATGCAAGAAGCACCAGAAGCATCACGCAGAGCGCAACCCTCGCCTTCGAAATTCCCCTGTGCTGTTCCGGACGTCTTTCCAATATATTCTGAAGCTTCTGTTCATCCGCCTGAATATAGGAAAGCTCCCTGTCAATCTCTTCTTTTATATTACGCTTCATCAAAATATCCCTCCTTCAGTCTGGATCTTAGCATCGCTTTCGCCCGTTTCAGCCTTCCTCCCACAGTGCTGGCAGGAACATGGAGAAGCCGCGCAATCTCCTTCACGGTCAGTTCCTGATAATAATATAGAAGAATCACTTCTCTGTACTTCACAGGGAGCGCCATAATTTCGCCGCTGACCCAGAGACGCTCCTCTGTCTCTTCCGGTCTGCAGGACCTCAGCCCTTCCGATATGTTTCCCGCTTCCGTCAATTCCTCTATGCTCCGTTCCCTGTAAGCGGGAGATCTGAGTCGGTTCCGGCAGACGTTTATGGCGATCCGGGTCAGCCAGGTCTTCATCGAGGCCTGTCCGCGAAAACCGGGCAGTTTTCCCCAGGCCCGCAGAAAGGTCTCCGATACTGCATCCTCTGACAGATGATAATCCTTCAAATAGAGATAGCAAAGCCTTTGAAGCTCTGTCCCGTATCTGTGGTACAGCTCCGTCAGCTGCTTTTCCTGCTCATTCATAGGCTCCCTCCCTTCTGTTCTCCGTATCCTGTAGCAGCATATCCATCAAGATATCTACATCATATTAGACACCTCAGCTGCAGAAAATGAGACATAAAAAAACGCCTTAAAGCAACATTTCCGGCACATCGCCCGCTGTCTTTAAGACGTTTTTTCCGTTTTATAAGCTGTCGTGCACAGTCACAGAACATATCCTTCCGGCAGTCTTATTGCCGTGCGGAGAATTCCCGAATATACCTGTCTGTCTCCTGCATAATTGTCCTGAGGGTCTCCAGATCCTGCAGCGCGTCTCCGGTTTCCATCGAATGATTCGCATGCTCCGTCAAAAAGAGCGGCAGTCCCCTCTTTGCACACTCCTCCTTGATGGTCTCTGTCTTTGCCCAGTCGTCGCCCGTCCCATGGAACACGATCCCTTCCGTCCCAATAGCCTGAAACGACGCTGCCACCGGAGTGTAATAGACATGTCCTGCGCCAATCTGTTTTTTCCTATCATAGGACGCTGCCACAGCCGTCCCGATGCTCTTGGACAGGAACAGCACATGGCTGCAGGAAGAAAAATCTATCCTTGAAAGCTGCTCTTCCACATAGGCAGACGCCTGCTCATAGGCCTCATACATTTTCTTCGCGTCTCCCTTGATTCCAGACGGAAGTCTCCCATACTCCGCGCAGATTACTTCATAGCCATACTGCACGGCCAGCTTTCTGCTGTAATACAGAAGCGGCTTATCTGCATGATACCCCACTCCCGGAAATACTACAGCGATTTTATTATTTTTCATCACATTCGCCCTCCATTTTAAAGCTTTCCTTCGGAAACGTATACCGGGGCAGCCCCTTACTGTGCCTTCCATACTCAATCGCTTCCTTCGGGCAGCGGCAGATACAGGCCATACAATGAGTACAGCTGTTTCCCCACACAGGCTTCCCTTGATTCAGATGAATATTTTGAAGCGGACAGACCCTTTCGCATTTCCCACAGGAAATACACGCATCCGTCACATAAAATTTTTTCGAATGCACAATTACAGGATAAAAGATGTCGTTTACAATTCCGCTGCTCACTCTGTCTCCAAGCGTAACACCCGGCTCCGGAAACGCTCCCTCTCTCTTAATCACAGAAGCCGCCTGGTCAATCGCCTCTTCAGCCTGTCTGATAATCCCCAGGGCTTCTTTCTCTGACGGAGTCCGGAACAACGCAATATAATTCTCCGGCATCACCACCTTTGCACATCCACGGTAGTTCAGCCCCTTTTTCGCACACAGCGGTTTCAGGTATTTTCCTGCATTCCCAATGCTGTCGCCGCAGGTCATCACAAAATAAATATCCCTGTTTCCCGACAGCTCTGTCCTTTCCAGCCATTTCTGTAAAATACGCGGTATTCTCCATGCGTAGGTAGGTGTCACGATCACCCACGGCTTTTCTGAATTTATTCCGGAACAGTCGCCGTCACGCAGCCTCTCGAACAGATTCAAGACCTTGTCACCCGTCGCTTTTCCAATTCTTTCCGCTGCGTATTCGCTGTTTCCGGTTCCTGAAAAATATAGAATCATAAGTTCTCCTCCAGCAGTATCTCCTAATTTCTGGATTCATAGTACATATAAGTAAAAATCTCTGCAAACAATGATATAGTAAATGCAAGTGCCTTCTTATTGTAAATCTTCATACTGCTTATCCTCGAATTCCTTATTTTCCCTCAGACAGCATAAATCCTCTACTGTAACGCCAAACACCTGCGCCATCCTGTACGCCAGCATAAGTGACGGACTGTACTGCTCCTTCTCAATTGAAATAATCGTTCTCGAAGATACATGAACCAGATCGGCCAATTGCTGCTGTGTCATATTTGCCGCCGTCCGCAATTCCCTCACCCTTGTTTTCATGCACTCCTCTCCTATCAATATGCTCTCCTATCAATGTGAAGTTTGCTTCTTGTGAAGTTGACTTCATGTTATCACGCAGAGACAGATCTGTCAACGACTATATGAGATCGTTTTCTCACTTATACTATTTGAGAGCAGCTTTACAAAAAATTTCGTGATACTTATCTGGAAAATCCGGAATGAGGAGGGGCATGGAACTGGATGCTGCAGCTGCATTGTAGAAGCATTTCGCTGCAGCGCAAACGCAGCGGGGTACAAAAGTGTTTCGATCCAGCTCTTGATACAAACTTTAGCTTTTCTGTCTGGGATAAACGGCGCGGGGGTACTTGTTATCCCTTTTTATGGTCGAAAATAGCAAACGGGCTCCGAAGAGCCCGTTTGCGAATCATGCTTTATTCAAGCTTTATATAACTGATTTTCTACTATAATCAGTCACATCGCTTCCAATCTTTTCAACCAACGCTTTCACATTCATTTGCTTATTTCTCACCGCCATCAATTCATCATTCGTAACCCCTATAAATTCTATAAAATCAACCTTTCCATTTTGAGTATCTATGGAACCCAGTTTGTCATCCGGCACCGTGACAAATCCTGTTATATCCGATTTCATGTTCGCATCGATGCCTTGCGTTTGCCCCGTATATATCGTTTCATAAGCCTTAAAAAGCTCGCCATGTGTAAAAGTAATTCTGGCAATAGACTGCAAAATTCCACAAATACATCTTATTTCTGCCTCTTCCTCTTCGCAGCAATCTTTTTTCAGCTTGAACGTAAATTCCATCCCGTAACCGCTGACAGCTTCATTATCAGATTCTTTTTCGAAGATTTCTGACAAACCATAAGTCACAAAATGCCAATAGTCTCCTCCGTCATACACACTAATTCCTTCAAGCGGATCATTTCCACCCAAATCCCAGCTGATTATGGTCCCGTAATGTTTCGGTTCTTTTTGGTCTGGATATACTTTTTCACAAGCATTTGTAATAGCATCCCAGCCGGCTGCCTGAACCTCCTTTTTGTTCGATTCATCATCCTTTTTCTTAAAGCGGCTAAACAATCCCATAATTTTCTCCTTTTATAAACCTCAGCTTCTCTTAAATCATGCAAATTTAAGATATTTCCTTATTTACCCTTTATGTAATATTATAGTATAATTATTTTCAAGCTTCAAGTTCACAATCCACCCGATTTTCATACAAATATGGTAAAATATAAACCTCTCTGTATATTTCCTGCACACAAATAACTAAAAGCTCTTAAAGCGGGCAGCAAAAAATAATTTCACAGGTGACTGGATATGAAAAATTTCAAACGAACTAATCTGCTTTTCTCTTTGTGTGGGCTGAACTGCGGTCTATGTCCTATGAACTTAAATAAGTATTGTCCCGGCTGCGGCGGCGGAGAAGGAAATCAATCCTGTTCCCTGGCAAGGTGCAGTCTGCAGCACGGAAAAATAGAGTATTGTTTCCAGTGCGAAAACTATCCCTGTCCAAAATATGACCATATAGATGAATTCGATTCTTTTATCACGCACCAGCATCAGAAGCTGGATATACAGAAATTCATAGAACAAGGGGCAGAGACCTATTCATCCGTACAGCAGAATAAGCGAATTCTTCTAAACCACCTGCTCAATTCTTATAATGACGGGCGAAAAAAGACCCTTTTTTGCGTGGCAGTCAATTTGCTGGAGTTGGAGGATTTGGAAAACGTTATAGCCGAATTAGATGAACGTGCTTCAAATTTATCTTTGAAAGAAAAAGCGGCTCTTGCGTCCGGTTTACTGCAAGAAGCCGCCGAGAAGAAAAATATTATCCTAAAATTGCGTAAAAAGAAATAAGGCTGCCTCAATCATCCTTCTTCTATCTAGACAGACCGACACAGCTTATATCTTTTTTATGATTTCAACATACTTTTGAAAGCCATTCTCATCTTCCTGCGGATACGTATAGCCGGACTGTTCCGCGACAAACTGTGCCGTTTGATGAAACAGCTCACAGGCTGTGTCAATCGCCTTCCAGAAATGCTCATAGCTGCTGTCCGAATACGTTTTCAGATACTGCAGATACAGGTCTTCCGGCAGATACCTTTTAAAGTACTTATTCATTTTCCCACAGGATACAGAATAATCGGTCCGAATTCCCACATACCAGTTCAGCATCTGCTCCAGCATACTGCGCACAAGCATGTTATATGTACCCATGGCAAAGGGCAGTTCATCTCTGGCAATCCCTTTCACCACATCACACAGGCACCAGAAAAACTCCTTGCAGCAGCCCCGATACTTCTTCCCGGTCGGCGGAGTCACATAAAACTCCTCATCTGTCGGCGGCGGCAGCTGCGGCAGGCATCCCACTTTATCCAATAGTGGAAGAAACAGCCTGTTTCGATTTTTGCCCTTTTCCATCGCCGACACCGTCTCTACTCCAATATCAATACGGCTCCCATCCTCAAACAGCAGCAGCCAGGAATAGCTTTCCTCATAGTGGCTGCGTATTCCAAACCGTTCCCCATAACCAAAATCATCATCCTGCTCCTGCCTGAGCATAATATCCCCGAATTCATTCAGCCATGCCGGATCAGAAATAAAGCTTTCTGTCTCCCTGACCACATACATTACGTCAAAATCCCGATATCGATCTTTCGGGGCATGTGGATTAGTCCTCGAACCTTTCAGATAAGCCGCCAGGACTCTGTCATCCACTTCAGCCGTATGTATAATTAAGTTCATAATTTCTGTGTCTGTACGCAATTTTATGTCTCCTTTTCCATTCCAAGCTCCGGTAAAGTAAGCATCGCAAATATTCCAGAGCGTTATTCCCGAGCGTAATTATGGACTATGGTAATTTAATTAAGAAAAAGCGGGGCAAGAATCACCTGCCCCTATGCTTCTCTTTCTTTTTCTGCTGTTTCAGTTCAAACTGCCGCTGTTTCTCTGCTTCCCGTTGTTCCCGGCTCACAGCCTTACGTTCAGTTTTCAACTGCTCCTGCTGTAATTTTAAAGCCTGCTGAGACCTCGTGCCTATTCCGGTATTCTGTACCTGCTTTTGCACTTCTCTCTGTACCCGTTTCGGATTGCGGCCAGCTTCTTTTACAGCAGTTGCCACAGCCGGACTAAACCGCAGCCGGTAGTAATTTTTCAGGATAAAATCGTATATCTCATACTCCTTCGGTTCCGCTCCGAACGTAACCTTACATACAGATAGCTTTCCCTCCGATATGCGTTCAAACACACCGATCCAAAATGGTTCCTCAAAAAATACTGTCAGCCTGCCCGATACTTTGTCCATGACAATTCCTCCTTAAATGATTGTGATGAACAAAGAACGGACGACCCTAAGGAGGGAGGGTTACTTACACCGAAACGGTGCGGCCGGACTACCTACCGGCTCTGTAAGAGAGCTTATCCCTTACGTTGTGTTTTTATCTTTGCTTTCTGATTTTAACATATTATCGGAAATTTAGCTATAAAAATGAGGGATGGGAGATGCCTTGCTTTCTGAAATACGGAATATCAGAAATTTAACTTCTTATGGACTTTCCAAGGCTGAAAAGTGCATGGTACTAGCTTTTGAATGCGGCCTTGCATTATGATTTTTACAAATTTACTTGACTCTCACGTTGCGTGATATTGTATTCTTTTCTCAAGGGAAGCATAACAAATGTGACCGGTCACTCCCGTTTCCCTGTACTGAGAGGAGCTGTTTTGATGAAAAGTATAAGTCAGGTTGCCAAGCTGACTGGCGTCAGCATACGGACACTTCAATACTATGATGAAATCGGGCTGCTGAAACCAAGCGAACTCACTGCAGCCGGTTACCGAATGTATGATGATGGCGCATTGCAGACCTTACAACAAATCTTATTTTTTAAGGAACTTGGATTTCCACTAAGAGAAATAAAAGTGATTTTGGAAAAACCAGATTTTGACAGGATTGCTGCTTTCAAAAAGCAAAAAGAACTTTTCCTGCTGAAACGGGGTCGTCTTGACCGGCTTATACAGCTTCTCGAACGCTTAGAGAAAGGAGAACCATGTATGAGCTTTAAAGAGTTTGATCTGTCTGATTATATCAACGCTTTGGAAGATTTTAAATCCAATCAGACAGAAACTGTCATTCAGCACTGGGGAAGCATTGAAAATTTTGATATGTTCATCCAGAAAATCAGAGATGATGAAGAACACGTGGCAAAGCTCGCCATCCAGCAGTTTGGCAGTATTGAAAAATATACCGAAGAAATGAAGCACAATCTGGAGCATTTCTCTGAAATTATGGATGAATGGTATTCACAAGTGCCAGAAGAAATGCTGAAAGAAGATAAATTTCTTAAGCTGGCTTCTCACAAAGGAGAAGATGTGGCTTCGGAACTGGTTCAAAGCATTGTAGAGGAAATTATAGCCAGCATACAAACCACTACCTCAAAACTACTGGTTGGAAGTGCGGAAAATTACTGCCGAATGATGATTGACACCTATTCTAATGATTATCTTAGCAAGGTATTTGACACAAAACATGGCGCGGGAAGCAGTGAATATATTGTAAAAGCCTTCCGCTATTATTACGAAAATAACTTCACAGGAAACAATTAGAGCCATTTTAGAGTCAAAGGGCATAAAGTAACGCCGGAAATGCCTCATTTTATCAGCATTCCCGGCGTTTCGTCCGTTATTCAAACTCGGCGTGTCCTTTGTTTTTATTAACTATATTTGTTTAATTTTTATATAAATACATGCCATTCTTTACTTTAATTACATCATTTATTCTAGCTTGCTGATTTTCTGTTGCCAAAATGTTGCCACAGAGTTTTTTTAGTTTTGATTGGCAAATTATATCATTTCAACTATATCCCTCTGAATAATCAGTTCTACAGCAAATTTCCCTACATCCGAATCGATTTCTTGAAACGTTGTTTTTAATTGAACTCCAGACCTATCACATATTTTTTTGGCCAATCCCAAACCCAATCCGCTCCCCTTTGAGGTAACTTGAGCCTGTCCTCCTCGAAAACCATCATTATATATTTTTTCCATCTCATCAGCCGAAATATTTCTACAAATATTTACTATCTTAATTTCTGTTGTATCATGTCCATAATCATTAAAATCAATATCAATTGCTGAAAATTGCTCTGCATACTTAATTGCATTTTCAATAAAAATAAAACTAGCTAAATACATATCTCGACTACACAAAAATCTATTATTAGTATATCCATGAAATTCTATGGAAACATCTTTCTTCTTTCCTCTATACTGCATTAATTTGCATAATTTCATAATCATTTTATGAAAATTTATATTCCGTTTTTCATTTCCATAAACTACTCCATTATTTAATAGTTGATCATGATAATCCAAACGATATTGTATTAAACTATATCCTTCAATTGCAGAAAACAATTCTTCATCTTCTTCAATCTTCTTTGATAAATCCGTACTCTGTTTTACACTCTCCGCCAAATCCATAAAATGTTTTGTTGCATTTTTCAAATCATGTATTGTTAAGCGTAATATTTTTTGTTTATGTTCTAAACTCTCATTATATCCTATTATCATTCGCAATTGACTTATAGTATAGTTAGTGAAATCTTTTAAGCTCTGTTTATAAGTTTTTAAATGTATATTTACTTTTGATAAATCAGAATGTCCTCCTACAATTAAACAACTATAGATTTTACCATTACTTTTATAGCAACTAAATCCATATGGACATTGATATAAACCATCTATGTACTCATCTTTACTAATTTCTTCATAATACTTTTTACATTTTTTATTTTCATCGTAAAAGAACTTTTCACAAAAATATGGTATTTCTGTAGATACAATCAACTCTTTTTTCTCTATTGAATACTGATTAAACATCTGTAGATAATCTCCTCACAACTTCTACTACTTTTGCTAATATTTCAATATATTTTGAAATATTCTCCGCCGAAAATATTTCCGTCTCATTTAAATTAGCATTGTTGTATAAGTACCCTTTCCCTTCAAGTAATGATCTACAATACCTATCTTCAAGAAATGCTACTGTTTTTGTGGAAACTTTATTATTTAACATCTCATCTCTAGTTTTTTTCCAAACATTAATTGGATCGATCGATTGTTTATAATAGGCATCTAGGCTTTTAGCTAGTTCACTCATTGAGGATTGTTTTCTCAAATACCCGTCAAGATTCTTTGGCATTTCCCCAAAAGTCTCAACATTTTTCCCAGAATACAATAATACAACCTTTTCTGGATATACATCTTTTATTTGTTCTGCTACTGCCAAACCTTGCTTATCCACATCTACATTAATTCCAATTCCCTCTATATCACATAGTATTATATCATAGTCTTCATATTCATCCATACTCTCAAACTGTATTTTTTTTCGAATATTCTTATATCCCAAATCATACAGCATATTTATATCAAAACCTTCATCGTCAATAACGCAAACCTTGATAGTTTCTCTTGGTATTTTTATTCTCAAATCTATTCTTTGTTCTTCTACAGATGCTATTGTTTTTAAATTCGTATAAACATATTTTTTTGCATTTTTCTTTAATATAAACATGATTTCTCCTAATGTATATTATACCTGCAATATTTTACTATAATTTCCGAAATAGTTCAACTGTTTCTGCTATATTAAGATTAAGTGGCGCAATATCCTCTTCAAAAATTCCAATAAACAGACAGTTCTTATTTCCGATTCGGTTTTCTTTTAATAGCCAACAATTTCATATAATCATCAAATTCTGCCGTATCAGTCGGTTCAAACATTACCCATTTTCCATCATGATAGATTTTTGCTTCATCATATTGCCTGCAAACGGAATCAGAAAGCGTACTTCTTATATCTTCAAATTTTGTTCTTTCGTCTTTTCCAAAGATAATCATGAAACCAACGCAATTACTTTTTGCGTATAAACAACAAAGTGTTTTTCCACCTCTACGATATTTATACTCATAAGTCCAATTCTTACCACCAGTATTCCATAATCGTTCCATTTCGTATTTTTCATCAATAGCCGAACATAACTCTTGCCAAACTTCAAACAAAGATTGGCCAATCAATTCAGTCATAGTTGATTGAGACGGTATATTTTCAAGCATTGTATCCCTCCATAAATTTCGATTTTCACTATTCTAAAATTATTTTGCTCCTATCATACCTGCTTCAAACAAAGTTTCAAATGTATTTACCGCACCGCCATGCTCCACAATTAAACCGTCGATTACTTTATCAATGTCAACGCCTGTAAACACTAATCGTTTGCCAGTTGGTTTTATTCCAATCCATTCCCCTTTATGTGTACCTTCCATAATAAATTCTGAAATGACATAATCCCCATCACAAAACTGTTTGATAATCTTCATTTTATAATCGGGATATGTCTGCTTAGTTGCCTTTATGTGTTCTTTCATACCGTCAATACCGACTGGAATCAGCTTTTCTCCCATTTTTACACAGCATTCTGGCGATATAAACTCTGCCATTCTCTCAATTTCATTTTCAGATATGATAGTTTCATAAAAGTATTTTATTCTCTCTGCTGATTTCATCGTCCAATCCTCTTAAAGCACATTTTTTATTTACCATACAGCTATTCTACCAGAAGCCGCCATTACTTTCCACACATTATCAAAAGAAATAGCAAATCCCCACCAGCCAGTCAAGAGTAAACTAAATGGGCTACGCCGCTCTTGACTAACTGACGGAGATTCGCTTCATGGCGGCTAAGAGGGCTTTAAACAGCCCTCCATCTGTCAACGGGCTTCCCGATTATGTTTTCTCTTTGTAACCCGTTTCTGTTCGGCTTCTATCCGTTCCTGTTGCTTTGCCCGGTCAATCACAGCATTAACCTGTTCAGCGCCGACCACAGCTTTTATACGCCCAAAATCCGCCGCCACTATCCGCAGTTCCCGATTTTCCGCCAAGACTTCTTCCAGCCTGTTTGTCAACCGCTCATTTCCACTCCGTTCCCTATTATATGCCGCTTGCAGCTTTGTAAACTTATTTGAAATATCCAGATATGCCGAATAAACAGAGCGCATGACTTGTACGATTTTTTTTACCAGCGGCTTTGCTTTCTTCTCCCGATACGACTTTGCAGATTCCATAACCGCCGCTTCTGGAAGCGTCTGTTCCGGGTCTGCGGAAAAATCTGCCGCCAGCTTCTCCATGTTCTTTACCATAGGGGCAAGTTCATTCATGCGTTTCTGGTATTTGTCCGCCTGTTTCTGCGCTTTCTCTGCTTCCTGCCGGGATTCCTGTAAATTTTCCTGCAAGAAGCGAATCTCATCATCAACCTGTAACAACTGTTCATGCAAATCTTCGTTGATTTCTTGAAAAGCAGCATTTTCTTCCTGCAATTCCGCTTTCTTTGCTTCCAACTCTGCGACTTCCTTTGCCCGCTCCTTTTTCTCAAAATCCAGAACGGATAAATGCTTTTCATGTGTGCCTTTCTTCTCCCACTCAATCCCCTGTTCCAGCATGACAGCGGCAAGCTGTTCTTTCTCATAAGCCACCCACTGATTTAATTCCGTTTCCCGTCTTGTGCCGCCTTTAAATCCGAGAGCAGATAACGCCTGTTTCAGTGATACTCTTGTATCAAGTCCCCGCCTGCTTCCTGTCGTATACGGTACAAAATCTATATGCAAGTGGGGCGTCGCTTCGTCCATGTGAAGATAGGCGCTGAATACCCTCAACGTAGGATTTCGCCGCTGGAAGTCCTGCATATATTTATCCAACACCTTTGCGGCAAGCTGTCCGTTCTCCGTTTTCGCTCCCATATTGTCCTTATCCCCAATTTGCAGGATAATCTCATGGAACGGCTTTTCCTGCTTGCCGGAACGGATTTTCTCATAATAATCGTCAATCCGGCGGTCACTTCTGGTCTGCTTCTCATTGTACCGGGCGAGTGCTTCATCAAACAATTCGTGATATACATCCTTAACATTTTTATTGCAATATTCTACGTTTAGATAACTTCGTTCCGGGTCAGTGTTCTTTGCATGGAATTTTCTGCTGTTATGATTGACAGAGCCTTTCCCTGTCATAAAGCTGATAGTTCGCTTCAATCAATATCCTTTCTCCCTGTCCGGGTAATCAGCGCCGGATACGGCGCATAGGCTTTGTTACTTTCGTCGAAAGTAACTCAAAAGCACTTTTGACAGCCGTTCCGTCCATCAAAAGCTGCCTTTGCGCCCTGCCGGGGGCTTTTCCGTCCTACGGACGGAGCGGCTGTTCCCGCCGCTTTGCTTCCGCTGCCATAGCTTTTCGGATAGCGGAAAGTACGTTTTCTACCGTACATTCCTCCCACCCGCACAGCCATACCAGCGTCCGCATTTCTGCCGCAGTCAGTTCCACATCTCCAAAGATTTCATTGAGTGCGGCAATCCTACGGGCTTCACTTTCGTAAAAATATTTGTTCACATTTCGGGTTCCCCATTCCGGCTGAATTATCATCAAATCACACCTTTCTCGTTGTCTGCTATCCACAGGAGCGTGACACGCTCCTGTCTGTTATTATCAAAGAAAAATTACCAGCGGAAGCTATCCAGCACTCCACGTTTTTCCAGATATTCCTGTCTGGCTTTTTCCCGTTCTTCCTGTGTGGGAGCAGTCTTATATTTCGCATATAATTCATGGCGAACCAGAGAATCCAATTTCTGTTCCAACCCCTGCCGGATTTCATTCAGACAATCATCTTCTTCCATTAGATGATAGCGGAGCAGAGATACAAATAATTCATAAGGGATTTGCACGTTTTTCATAAAAATCCTTTCTGCGTCGGTTTGCGTCGATAGCGTCGATATTTTCTATACCAGCCCACTGTAAAAAATACCGTCGCAACCGACGCATATCGTCGCTTTTACTCTCTCGGCTCAAGCCGTTTCAGAATAATCTTCCTTTCATGCCCCCGCTTATTGTCATAAAAAATTCCATAGTCATTAAGCAACTGGCTATTGACTACATTCAGTTTTCTGGAAAGCACGTTTGCCTGTATCTGCATATCCGGCAACTGGCTCACAAGTTCTGTTGCTGTCCCCTCCCATTCCGGCTTATCTTCTGTCAGAAAATTGTTGATTGCTTCCAGCAGGGGATTCGGCGGCTGTTTCCACAGTTCCGTTTCTGCCTTTTTGAATTTCCAGACGCAGCGCTCCCGGTCGAACTCTATAGTCAGTTCCTGATCCGGCTGGTCACGCCCCACTATATCCATGACTGCCTCATTGTCAGTGCGCTTTTTCTTGTGCATGATAAATGCCCCGTCTGCCGCTCCAAGTAGCCCATTCGTGCCGGAAATCATATCAAAGCTGTCCTCAGATTCCAGCTTGCGTGTGTGATGAACCACCAGCAGGCAGATACCGTATTTATCGCTGAACGACTTTAATTTTGTCACAATCTCGTAGTCGCTGGAATAACTGTACCTGTCCCCGCCGACCTCACGCACTTTCTGGAGCGTGTCAATGATAATCAGCCTCGCGTCCGTATGCGCTTTCAGAAATTCTTCTAATTGCCTGTCTAAGCCCTCATTCAATGTCTTTGCCTGTGTCGCAAAATACAGGTTATCCGCACATTCCACACCAAACATACCGGAGAGCCGCCGCTGAAGCCTCGCATAATCATCTTCCAGTGCCAGATACAATACCGTCCCCTTTCGGATGGGATAATCCCACAGAGGAAGCCCCATTGCCACATGATAGGCAAGCTGCCCCATAAAGAACGATTTTCCAACTTTCGGCGCACCCACAAAGAGATAAGTGCCGCCATAGAGAAAACCGTCCACAATCGGCGTTCTCGGCGGGTAGACGGTATCATACAGTTCCGTCATAGAAACGGTTTGAAGCCCGCCGTTCCCGGATTTCTCCGGGTTTTGTGCGGCTTGCAGATTGATTTGTGCTGTTTCATTTGCTATAATTTCACTGTGATTTTTTAATTGCGGCTGCGCCCCATCTGCGTCAACAGATGATAAGGGAGCAGTCGTTTTCATTTTTTCTGTCATTCATCTTCTCCTTTCAGACCATCTAATGTGATTGCTATTACCTGCAACGTGTAAAGTAGTTCGTCATTGTCCGGGCTTAACGCTTCCAGCCGCTTCAATTCCTCGTAGATAGCCACCATTTGGTTTTTCAGCGCCTTATAAACCCTCGGATTGCCCTGTACCACTACATCCCGGCACAGCAGCCGCCTTGTGATATAGTCCTGCTTTGTCAAGCCCGACAGCGCCACCAAATCATTGAGCAGCTTTGATTCCTCGTCAGACACCCGAAACGCTACCGTATGATTACGCCACCGTCCTTTGTAATCAAGTGTTCTTTCCATTTGCACCCTCCTTTGTCATTCGCTCCATTTCCAGTTTCTCCGCCATTTCTGTCTGCACCGTAGGGAACAAGTGAGCATAACGATAGGTGATCTTCTCCGCTTCATGCCCCATGCGCTCCCCAATCGCCAGCACTGAAAATCCCATGTCGATTAACAGAGAAACCGCACTATGACGAATATCATGCACGCGAATCTTCTTTACGCCCGCCTGCTTCGCCCCTCGCTCCATTTCGTGATTGAGATAGGATTTCGTGACCGTAAATAGACGCTCGTCCGGCTGAATGTCATACAGCATTTTGATATATTCCTGCATTTCCTCACAGAGAAACGGCGGCATTTTGATTGTACGGTTACTCTTTTTCGTTTTCGGGCTTGTGATAATATCCCGCCCTTTAGAGCGGTGAAATGTCTTGCTGATTGTGACTGTCTGCTTCTGAAAATCAAAATCAGCCGGAGTAAGCGCCAGCAGTTCGCCGGAGCGGATTCCACACCAGTAAAGCATTTCAAAGGCATAATAGGAACGTGGCTTATCCATCATGGCTTCGGAGAATTTCAGATATTCCTCTTTCGTCCAGAAATTCATTTCTTTCGGAACCTCATTTCCCATTGTTCCTGCCCGTCTTGCCGGATTGTACGGCAGGTTATAAAAGTTCACAGCATGATTGAAAATCGCCGTTAGCTGAGCGTGTATGGTTTTCAGATAGTGAGATGAATAAGGCTTTCCTTTCTCATTCCGGTACGTCATAAGTTCATTCTGCCATGCGATAACGTCCTTTGCCTCAATCTCCGCTATCTTCCGATTCCCAAAATACGGTAAAATCTTTGTGCGGATTACATGGCTTTTGGATTCCCATGTGCTTTCCTTGACGCGCTGTTTCTTGTCGGCTTCGTAAACCTCAAAGAAGCTGGCAAACGTCATATCCAACTTTGAGTTCTGTTTCAGCATGACCTCATGCTCCCATGCCTGCGCTTCCCGTTTCGTAGCAAATCCCCGTTTCTGTGTCTGCTTCCGCTCCCCCTTCCAGTTCGTGAAGCGATAGATTACCCGCCACGTTCCCGTAGCATTGTCTTTGTATACAGCCATTCAAATCATCTCCTTTCCGCTTAATCGCTGTAACAGACTTTTTTGTAAAAAAATGTAGCGTTCACACGTCCCGCCACCGTCAGATAGCCCTGTTTCTGTAATTCTGCGTTCAGTTCCCGCACAATCTGGTAGGCTTTTGACTTTGACACCCGCAATTCCGCTGCCACTTCCTCCACAGTCATAAATGATTTTTCTGCCATTCCGTTATCGTCCCCCTTTCCTTTAAAATCTTCGCCGTTCTGCCTCCCTGTTCTGGCAGGCAACCCTGTTCGGCGCTGTGCCAGTCCCTCATATATGAGAGCCGCTCGTTCCATTTCTGGAAGTCATGGCGTTTGTTCAGTTTGGACGGTCATTCAGTTTTTAACTCTTTTTGTTTAAGTTATATTTATAATACTAAATAAATTCCGTTAAGTCAAGTGGTTTGCAGAAAAATATTAACTTTTTTTATTTAAGTTTCTCTTGCTATTCCTGTTGTGCCGTGTTATACTAAATTCAACAAATTTGTTTAAGTCAAGAATGGTTGTATCACTATAACTGCAACGGAGGTTTTATTATGGCAATCGGCAAACGAATACGCTTTTTCCGCAATCGAAAAGGCATGACGCAGAAGCAGCTAGGCGAAATCCTCGGTTTTCTCGGAAAAACTTCTGATGTTCGTATGGCGCAGTACGAATCAGAAGCCAGAACGCCGAAACAAGACCTTGTAAAAGAAATGGCACATATCCTTGATGTAAGTCCTCGTGCAATCACTGTCCCGGAAATAGACAGCTATATAGGTCTTATGCACACACTCTTTGCACTGGAAGATATGTACGGGCTGAAAATCGGAGAGATTGATGGAGAAGTATGCCTGCGGCTGGATAAGTCCACCGGCTCCACCTACTCCACTATGTTTGATATGTTCCACGCATGGCAGGAGCAGGCTGCCCGTCTGGAACGGGGAGAGATAACCAAAGAGGAATACGACCAATGGCGATACAAATATCCCGAATTAGATACTTCAAATCACTGGAAGAAAACTGTACCCTCACAAAGATTAAGTGACTTGATTACACAGGCTTTAAAAGACGAAACTAATTGATTTTCAACCTTAAAACACACACTATTCCTACCGCCTATCAGTTCTTTATTCACGCAAAAAACCTTACCGACTTTCAGCTTCATTTCTGAAAATCAGTAAGGTTTTCTGTTATTGAAGTATTCTGTTATTTAGTGAGTGATACCCAAAATGTTGCCAAATCGTTGCCAGCACTTAAACAAACTTGCTTGAAGCACGCATAAACACTGGGTTCTTACAACTCATTTCATCACTCAAACTCAATCGTTCCAGGCGGCTTACTGGTCAAATCATACATGACCCTGTTAACCCCCTTAACCTCATTAATAATCCTGCTGGTCACTTTAAACAGAACCTCATAAGGAATCTCCGCACACTCAGCAGTCATAAAATCACTCGTATTCACCGCACGGAGCGCTACCGCATAATCATAGGTTCTGAAATCCCCCATAACTCCTACGGACCGCATATTGGTCAGGCCAGCAAAATACTGTCCAAGCCCCTTGTCGAGACCTGCTTTTGCGATTTCCTCGCGGTAAATCGCATCGGCGTCCTGGACGATGCGCACCTTCTCCTCCGTCACCTCACCGATGATGCGAATGCCAAGGCCAGGGCCGGGGAAGGGCTGGCGGTAAACAAGATTCTCGGGAATGCCAAGCTCCAGGCCGGCCTTGCGGACCTCGTCCTTAAAAAGCATGCGCAGAGGCTCAATGATCTCTTTGAAATCCACTACGTCGGGAAGGCCGCCCACGTTGTGATGGGACTTGATGACGGCCGACTTTCCAAGGCCGGATTCGATGACGTCCGGATATATGGTTCCCTGTACCAGGAAGTCCACAGCGCCGATTTTCTTCGCTTCCTCTTCGAATACGCGGATAAATTCCTCGCCGATAATCTTTCTCTTTGCTTCGGGCTCTGTCACGCCCTTCAGCTTGTCATAGTAGCGCTGCTGGGCGTTGACGCGGATGAAGTTCAGCTCATAGGGACCGTCGGGGCCGAAAACTGCCTCTACCTCATCGCCCTCGTTTTTCCGGAGCAGGCCGTGATCTACGAAAACGCAGGTCAGCTGCTTTCCGATTGCTTTGGAGAGCAGGACGGCTGCTACGGAAGAATCCACGCCGCCTGACAGGGCGCAGAGCACCTTTCCGCCGCCTACCTTTTCGCGGATCTGCTTAATCGTTTCTTCCACAAAGGAGCCCATCTGCCAGTCGCCGGAGCAGCCGCATACGTCATAGACGAAATTGCGCAGCATCTTCTGTCCCTCGCGGGTATGCATAACCTCCGGATGGAACTGGGTCGCATAGAGCTTTCTCTCCGGGCACTCCATGGCTGCCACGGGGCAGACCGGCGTGTGCGCCGTGACACGGAAGCCCGCAGGCGCTTCCGCGATATAGTCTGTATGGCTCATCCAGACCACGGTTTCCTTTTCCACATCGTGGAAGAGGACGCTTGTCTGATCAACTGTCGTATCTGTTCTGCCATATTCGCTGACCGGCGCAGTCTTTACCTGACCGCCCAGGGTGTAGGCCACCAGCTGGGAGCCATAGCAGATCCCGAGAATCGGGATTCCCAGATCGAAGATCTCCTTCTGGTAATGGGGGGACGCCTCATCATATACGCTGTTTGGGCCTCCCGTGAAAATGATTCCCATGGGATTCATTTCTTTTATTTTCTCAAGGCTCAGGGTATAGGGGTGCACTTCACAGTACACATTGCACTCACGGACCCGGCGCGCGATCAGCTGATTATACTGCCCGCCAAAGTCCAGTACGATAACCATTTCTCTATTCAAGCCGTATCTTCCTCCTCAAATTTTTCTGTGCTTTCACTGCCACTGTCTCTATTATAAGTGATACCCCAATCCTTGACAAGTAGGGAAATTCCTGTATCTGGCGCCCCGGCGCGCCACAAATATTTCTCCGGAGGCATACCTGTCCTCCTGTTTTCATATCTTAGGACAAAGCCCTGCGGCCTTCCCGTCCGGTGCGAAACCGTATTCCTCCATAACCTTTAATAGAAAGGACCGATAATCTATGAATAACCACGACGCCTCCACCGGCATCCAGCGCGGCCAGAACGTCTTAAAGGACGCCCGCCGCAAGACGCTGCCGGAAACCTTTCTCGAGCAGCTCAACGACCCTCTGATTTTTATTCTGTTTATAGCCGCGGCTATTTCCATGCTTCTGGGTGAAGTCAGCGACACAGCCATTATTCTGGCTGTGATTCTGGTCAATGCCCTGGTGGGCGTGATTCAGGAGGGAAAAGCCCAGAAAGCCCTGGACGCCCTGAAACAGATGACAAGTCCCACCGCCCTGATAAGGAAGGATGGAAAGAAGGTGGAGATTCCGGCCCGCGACCTGATTCCAGGCGACGTCGTCTGCCTGGACGCGGGCCGGCAGGTGCCTGCCGATCTGGAGCTGATTTCCGTAAACAGCCTGAAAATCGAGGAGTCTGCCCTGACCGGGGAGTCTGTGCCGGTGGAAAAGGATCTGGGACAGCACAACCGGGCCTATATGTCCACGAATGTGACCTATGGCCGCGGAGAAGGCATCGTCACCGCCATTGGCATGGATACAGAAATCGGGCGTATCGCGCAAATGATCGGCGAGACTCCCTCCGAGACCACGCCCCTGCAGCACAGGCTGGCAGATCTGGGAAAGCTGCTGAGCGCCGTCTCAGTCGCCCTCTGCGCCTTTCTCTTCGGCATCGCCGTGCTCCAGAAGCGTGACGTAATGGAAATGCTGATCACGGCCATCTCCCTGGCTGTAGCCGCCGTGCCGGAAGGCCTTCCGGCCGTCGTAACCATGGTGCTGGCTTTAAGCGTTTCCCGGATGGTAAAGGTAAACACCATTGTAAAGCGCCTGCCAAGCGTCGAGACGCTTGGCTGTGTCAGCGTCGTCTGCTCAGACAAAACAGGAACTCTGACCCAGAACCGGATGACTGTGACAGCCTGTTACCTGGATGGGAGGATTCTGGAAGCCTCCCGGCTGGAGCCTGGCAGGGACAGGCGTTTTCTCGAGGGCCTTACCCTCTGCAACGATGCTGTCGCAGACCCCGGGAACCGGCTGGGGGATCCGACCGAGCTGGCTCTGCTTGACCTGGCACGCCGCTTTGGCCTGGAGCGTCCCGGGCTTGAAAAGGCCTGTCCGCGCATCGGTGAGATCGCCTTCGACTCGGACCGGAAAATGATGACTACCCTTCATCAAACAGACAGCGGCTCCGTCTCCTATACCAAAGGCTCGCCCGATATCATCCTCAAACGCTGCGACACAATCCTTTCTTCCGGGCGTATCCGCCCTCTGGACAGCATGGAGCGCAAAAGCATCGAAGCTGCCCTTCACACGCTCTCAGGCCGCGCCCTGCGCCTGCTGGCTCTCGCTATGCGCACAGGAGATAAGACGCCCTCCGAAGACAGGCTGACCTTCATAGGCCTGGCAGGAATGATTGACCCGATCCGTCCCGAGGCAGTCAAGGCCGTACAGGATTTCCGCCAGGCCGGGGTAAAGACGGTCATGATCACGGGAGACCGCAGCGATACCGCCTTTGTCATCGCCCAGGAGCTTGGCATTGCAGAAAAGCCCTCAGACTGTATGAGCGGTCCGCAGATTGACGCTCTGTCTGACAAAGAATTCCGCGCCGCAGCCCGCAGTCTCTCCGTATTCGCCCAGGTATCGCCCGAGCACAAGGTCCGCATCGTAAAAGCGCTGAAGGCTTCCGGCAAAATCGTGGCCATGACGGGCGACGGCGTCAACGACGCTCCCTCCCTGAAGGCTGCCGACGTAGGCGTCGCTATGGGAATCACCGGAACAGACGTGGCAAAAAACGCCGCCGATCTGATTCTGACCGACGACAATTTCGCCACCATCGCAAAGGCCATCGCAGAAGGGCGGGGCATCTATGAAAACATCAAAAAAGCCGTGCTCTTTCTTCTCTCCTCCAATTTCGGAGAGATCATTACGATGCTTGCAGCCATTCTGCTGGGACTCGGCTCCCCCTTAAAGCCCAGCCATATTCTGTGGATCAACCTGATCACGGATTCCCTGCCCGCTCTGGCTCTGGGCGTCGATCAGAATGATTCCCGCCACTTCATGAGCCGGCCTCCGCGTCCCCGGAATGAAAGCCTGTTTGCGGGCGGCGGCCTTGGCTGCACCCTGTTTTACGGCTTTTTGATCGCTTTTATCAGCACGACCGCCTTCCTGCAGCTCCCGGTGTCTCTGCTGCTTGCAGGCGAACTGCCGCTGACGCTGGAAAATTTAAAAATTCTCCTGGACGTGCCGGAGATCCTGACCCGGTGCCAGACCTACGCCTTCACTGTGCTCGGCATTTCCCAGCTTTTCCATGCCATCGGCATGCGCGATGTGGAAACCAGTATTTTCCGCAAGAATCACCTGGAAAACCGGCTGATGCTTGCCGCCTTCTGCATCGGTCTGTCGCTTCAGATCCTGGTTACAGAATTTCCGTATTTTGTGGCAGCCTTTGGAACCTGCCGTCTTTCCCTCTCCGAGTGGACCCGGCTGATTCTGCTGGCTGCAGCGCCGCTTCTGGCTCATGAGCTCCTGCTGCTCGCTCCCGGGAAAACGGCGCGCCGCACCTCGTCTACATCAGCTTGGAAATCGCCAGAATCAGCAGCAGAAGGCCGCTGACGCGGCCTGCGGCCCTGCCGCCAAGGCTTTGGGACTTCGACATACCCGCCATACGATGTCCGAGTCTGCACCCAAGAAAAAGTGCTGCCGACCCGGCCGCAAAGGAAGCCGTCACAGCCGGGATAAGGGGCATGGCAAGTGCGCCGGCCCCGATTCCGGCTGCCAGGCTGTCGGCGGAAAGCGCTGCGCCAAGTGCCAGCGCTTCCGCCGGCGATACCAGCCGGTCCTGGTTCCTGTCAGCGCTCTGCGCGCTTTCCCCGCCGGAACCATCAAACAGCTTCCAGACGCCAATCGCCGAAAGCGTCAGAAAGCCAAAGGCTTTCACGGCCCCCTCCGGAAGCGAACCGCCCGCCATTCCCCCGAGCAGAAACGAAAAGGCCAAAACCAGGCTTGATACCGCAGAAGCAGTCAGAAGCGAGACGGCAGGCATGCGGATCCCGCCTGCGCCGTACGCCAGGCCCGCGGCAAAGGAATCTACAGACAGGGCAATCACCAGAGCCCCTGTCTCCCAAAATAAAACTGTCATAATATCACCATAGAAATAGCAAAGGCATCCCTAAAAGCTTTCACTTTCGGGATACCTTCTGTTTTTTATTATTATGATATTCTGACAATCCTCGGGGTGACAGGGAAGCTGTCTTATTTTCCTGGCACCGCCCTGTATGGTATGAGGCTTGCTTGAGGCCCTGATATCTCTTATTATCTCATGTAGATTCCTGACAGCTCCATATTTTCATTAAAGGAGATCTGATATGTGACGCTCCGGTTCTCATAAAGGGCCGTCAGCTCTGTGAGTGCAAAATGCTTCCCCTGCTGGACGACCTCCACAGAAATGCTGTTCGTGAAGTCCTGGAATTCTCCCCAGTCTCCGCCCAGCTGCGCCTTGGCGTTCTGCATAAATTCCTCTGTCATCACTGTCCGCATCTGATCGGTAGATTTCTCCTGCAGCTCTTCATAGTTGTCCTCATTCAGAAGCAGCACGATTTCTTCCGATTCCTCCGCCACCGTCTCCGCATCGAAAATCTCGCTGTTTTCTATCAGATAGCTCTTAGGCAGGAACCAATATGCCGCTGCAATCAGAACAGCCAGCACCGCGGCCACAATCCCGCAAATCAACAGAATTTTTCTGGAGCGCTTCATTTTCCTTCCCGTGCTCCCGCTGCCCATATTTTCATTGAATTCCTGCGCAAGCTCCCTGGGCCCGCCCATGCGGTCACGAATCTCTTCCCAGCTTTCGCCGCGCTCCGACGCCGCACAGATATCCGCCTCCAGATCCCTTCGAATCTGTTTTTTCTGTGCCTTCCTGCAATTCAGATATTTTTCTACTTCCTTCAGATAGCTTTCCTGGTTCATCGTTTTTCCTCCAATATCCCTGATACGTTTTTCTCAAAGCTGCGCCAAAGCTCCATAAGCTCTGAAAGCTCCCCGCGTCCTTTTGGGGTAATTGAATAATACTTTCTGGAAATCTCTCTTCCCTCCGTCCGGCTCCAGCGGCTGCTCGCCAGGCCGTCATCCTCCAGCCGGTAAAGAATTGGATACAAGGTTCCCTCCTTTACCGCAAACATCTCTCCGCCTCTTTCCTTCAGCTCCATCAGCAGTTCATATCCATACTTCTCCCCTTCACTCAGAAGCTTCAGCACAAGGATTTCAAACACTCCCTTTTTCAGCTGCCGTTCATACTTAGCATTCACTCTGTTACTTCCTTACCTTCACATTTCATGCCCACAGTTTTATTATTTAGTATTACTAAATATATATTATTGCAAAATATATGTACTGTCAACAGAAAGCATTGTTTCATAACGTAATTTTTACGAGAGTAGCCAAATACCCCGCAGCAAGCTGGCGGGGCATTAAAAAGGAGAACCGTTTTCCCCGTCTCCAGAGGAAAACAGCTCTCCCATCTTTTCTGATTGTCCGTATATCGGCGGAAATTAATAAGAATAGCCGCCCACGCTGCTAATCACAGCGCCAAGAAAAACAAAATAAACTATCATAAGCACCACAGCAAGCACAATCTGAATTGCCATAAAAATCAGGTAAGCCTTGAAATAATTCGATTTGCTCTTCTTTTCCTTACTGCTGAAGGCCCACACAAAGGCCATGATAATATTCACGCAGGGAATCATCATGATCAGGAGCGAAATCACCCATTCGCCCATGGTAACCGGCTCTTCCCGCTCGTCGTCAGGCTGCTGATACTGGTACTGAAGCTGCTCCTGCACAGTCGGCTGATACGGCTGCTGGTAACCGCCGTTCTCCTGGGCTGTACCGGCCTCCTCGTATGCGCTGCCGCCGTTTTCCTCGTTTGTATTGCTGTTATTGTACATATCGTCCATTGTACATTCCCTCCTCATGGAAGCTGCCATGCCGGCAGAAATTTTATGCTTTTTAGTGTACCATGTTCCGTGTCCATCTTCAAGACGCCGTCATAAAATTTTACATAAATTTGTCACACAAGGCTTTTACCGTTTCAGGGAGCGTCCGTCCCGGTTCCGCTATCCCTTCCGGGAATCCATGGAAAATCCGGTATCCATAAAGAACCAGGCTGCTGATTAGAAGAAGAGAAAGAAGCAGCAGCCAGCCGCTTTTTTCTCTGGGCGAAAATGGCTTCCGGATAAAATACCTCCGGATTCCAAACGCCAGCCCAAACAGAATCCATCCGTAGACCGGAGGCTGAAACTCCCACGCCCTGGAAAACTGTCCTGTCAGCGCCAGAAACAGCGCTCTCGTCATCCCGCAGCCGGGACAGGGACAGCCTGTCAGAATCAGCATCGGACAGAAGCGGTCGAAAATCAGGTGCGTAACCAGGCCGTATGCCAGAATCGCTCCTATCGCAGGCGCCAGCATCCGGATATCATCCAGAAAAAGGGGCAGACCTGTCTTCCTGCGCGGCAGCTTCCCTTCCGGGCCTGCCTGCCGCGCTTCTCCGGCCAAAGCCCTCTTATGCAGAGCTTCACGCAAAGAAGACCGCAGACAATGCTGCGGTCTTTCTTCATTCCTATGGTTTACAGGGCTCAAGCCTTGCCCTCGCTGCCAAGTACGTCTTTGATCTTGTGAGCAACTACGTCCTTTACGTTCTGACGTGCAACAGTCAGATACTGTCTCGGATCGAAGTAGTCCGGATGCTCAAACATTACCTGACGGATACCTGCTGTCAGGCCCAGACGAAGGTCGGAGTCGATGTTGATCTTGCACACTGCAGATCTTGCAGCCTCACGCAGCTGCTCCTCCGGTACGCCGATCGCGTCCTTCAGTGCTCCGCCGTGCTCGTTGATGATCTTTACGTATTCCTGCGGTACGCTGGAAGCGCCGTGAAGAACGATCGGGAATCCCGGGATCTTCTTCTCAATCTCATGCAGGATATCGAAACGAAGCTGCGGCTTTGTGCCGGGTTTGAACTTGAATGCGCCATGGCTTGTACCAATTGCGATAGCCAGGGAGTCAACGCCAGTCTTGCTTACGAACTCCTCAACCTCTTCCGGCTGGGTGTAAGAAGAATCCTCTGCGGATACGTTTACGTCGTCCTCGATTCCAGCCAGCTTTCCAAGCTCAGCCTCTACTACTACGCCGTGAGCATGTGCATACTCAACAACCTTCTTTGTGATCTCGATGTTCTCCTGGAACGGATACTTGGAAGCATCGATCATAACGGAGGTAAATCCGCCGTCAATACAGGACTTGCAGATCTCGAAGTCTGCGCCGTGATCCAGATGCAGAGCGATCGGAATATCCGGATTCTCGATCACTGCAGCCTCAACCAGCTTTCTCAGGTAGGTAGCGTTCGCATACTTTCTTGCGCCTGCGGATACCTGAAGGATAACCGGGGACTTCAGCTCGCCTGCTGCCTCTGTGATAGCCTGTACAATCTCCATGTTGTTCACATTGAAAGCGCCGATTGCGTAGCCGCCTTCATATGCTTTTTTGAACATTTCTGTTGTTGTTACTAATGCCATTGGTATCATCCTCACTTTACATGATTATTTTTAGGATCAGGCTTAGTATACTACAAATTTCCCTAATCATCAATGCGTATTTTGAAAATTTTACAAAAGCCGGGGCTTTCCTTCTGGACTTTAAACGGGTTCTGTGATAGGGTTATACTGTAAAAAAATCGATTTATGATATCTGACGCAGACCACAGAATATTCTCTGCGCCGCAGACTGGAAAAGGAGAATCTATGGGCGGAATATTTGGCGTCGCCTCCAAGGGCGACTGTTTATTTGATCTATTTTTCGGAACAGACTACCACTCTCACCTGGGCACCCGCCGGGCAGGTATGGCCGTGTACGGGGAAAAGGGCTTTGACCGGGCTATCCACAATATTGAAAACAGTCCGTTCCGTACGAAATTTGACAAGGACATGCAGGAAATGAAAGGCAATCTGGGGATCGGCTGCATCTCGGATTACGAGCCCCAGCCGCTGATTGTGCGTTCCCATCATGGCACCTTCGCCATCACAACCGTGGGCCGGATCAACAACGCGGCCGCTATCGCGGAACAGATCTTTGAGCGGGGGAACGCTCATTTCCTGGAAATGAGCGGAGGCGACATTAACCCCACGGAGCTGACCGCCGCCATCATCAACCAGAAGCTGAACCTGATCGACGGCATCCGTTACGCGCAGGAGCTGATTGACGGTTCCTTAAGCTTCCTGATCCTGACTCCAAAGGGCGTCTATGCCGCCAGAGACCGTCTCGGACGGACACCTCTCGTCATCGGGCGCAAGGAAGAGGCATACTGTGTATCCTTCGAGGATTTCGCTTACCTGAATCTGGGATACCATACAGAGCGGGAGCTTGGCCCCGGAGAGGTCGTCATTCTTACGCCTGAAGGCGTGAAGACCCTGGCCGCTCCCGGGAAAGACATGAAAATCTGCACGTTCCTCTGGGTTTACTATGGCTATCCCTCCAGCTCCTATGAGGGCCTGAGCGTGGAAAAGATGCGCTACCGCAGCGGAGAGCTGATGGCAGGGCGCGATCAGCTCGGCCCCGACACGATAGATACCGTAGCAGGCGTGCCGGATTCCGGACTGGCCGCAGCCATCGGCTATTCAAACGCTTCGGGAATTCCATTCTCCCGCCCGTTTATCAAATACACGCCGACCTGGCCCCGTTCCTTTATGCCGACGATCCAGAGCAAACGGAACCTGATCGCCAAGATGAAGCTGATCCCTGTGCACGATCTGATCGAAGGGAAACGCCTTCTCCTGATCGACGACTCCATTGTACGGGGCACCCAGCTTGGAGAGACTACGGAATTTCTCTATCAGAGCGGAGCAAAGGAGGTTCATATCCGCCCGGCCTGCCCGCCGATTCTGTTCGGCTGCAAATACCTGAATTTCTCCCGTTCCTCTTCCGAAATGGATCTCATCGCAAGAAGAGTGATCGAGAAGCTGGAGGGCGGCCCGGTGACGGACGAGGTCCTGCAGGAATATGCGGATCCGGAGACCGGACGCTATGAAGCCATGCTTGAGGAAATCCGCAGGCAGCTGAATTTCACGACGCTGCGTTACAACCGGCTGGATGACCTGATTGCATCCACAGGACTTCCCCGCGAAAAGCTCTGTACCTACTGCTGGGACGGCAGAGAATAAGCACGGAAGGCCTTTAGAAGGACAGCCTCAAAATCATTTCCAGATTTTGAAGCTGTCCTTTAGTTTTTGTTTATTCTTTTTATTCTTTTTTTATATATATCTCCATTTGTCTGGACAATTTTAGCAAAAAAAGTTATAATGTTAGCATTACGGAGGTATTTTATGCAGTTAAAGACATCCAGTCTGGAATTTGAAAAATTCGGTTCTGTCTATGAGCAGCCCATCGTTCCGGAAGAGTGTGGTATGATCAGCCGCGACTGGCATCTGATTGCCAAGCGGAGTGTCAGCCAGCTCTATCACTTTGACTGTGAGGTCTGCCTGGAAATGCAGAGCGGCATGGCGGCCCTGATCGTCGGCGATACGCCGGATTCCGGACAGCTGCAGGTCTTTGCGGTTCACCGGCTTGTAAAGCTTCATCCAGGGGTTTACTTTGCTCTCGTAGCCGTTACATCCAACATTACCTGCAAGCTGATTACGACCGCAGACTACAATTATTCTCTGGAAACCTTGAGCCCTCCTTATCTGTTTGAGCGCATTCTTCCCCGCATCCGGATTAGTGAGATCCTGGGATATTATTATTCCATCCGCAATTCCGGCTACCATTTTAAAGGGGAAAAGCACAATTACTTCGAGCTCACCTATGTAGATCGGGGAACCCTGAATACAGATGTGGAAGGAAAGCATTACGAGCTGAAGGAAAAGGAGCTTATTATTTACGGCCCAGGACAGTTCCATACGCAGGACATTCCTGAAGGCCACTCCTGCTCCTACGTAACGATCATTTTCGATATGGAAACTGTCGTTTACGACGCAGAGAGCTCCCATTATGAGCTTCTTTTAAACAAGGTCTTCGGCTACGACAAAAAAATCTATACCCTGATCAAAACCTTTGTCACGGAAAGTACCTCGCAGATTCCCTATATGAACAGCCTGATGCTCTGCCTGCTGCAGGAGACTGTCATCCGCCTTCTTCAGTCGGAATTTATCGGGAAGAAGAACGACCGGCCTGTCACCGGAGCCCGGCAGCACTATCAGGACGAGCTGCTGGAAAAGATTCTGGCGTACATCGACGAGACGATTTACGAGCCTCTGACTATCGCAGAGCTCTGTCAGAAATTTTCCATGTCGCGCTCCTCGCTTCAGATTCTGTTTAAGGAAAACATGGACATCTCGCCCAAGAAATACATCAATGAAATGAAGCTGGAGAAAAGCCGCCAGATGATCTGCGAGAACAAATATACGATCAGCGAGATAGCGCTGATGCTCGGCTTCAATTCGATTCACTACTTCTCGCGGGCATTTACCCAGAAATATCACATGGCGCCCAGCGAGTATTCCAAAACCCTGTACAAAGCATAGCACGGGCATACAAAAAGCCATATAGGCCGGTCGGTACACACGCAGAAGCGCGTGTACCGGCCGGCCTTGCTGAAACTCATAATTTTTGGCTTAAAAAATGCAAACTCTTTACCTTTTCTTTTCCATTCCCGGTGATATAATAAGATTATCAAAAGAACAGGAGGAACTTTTTATGCTGATTCAAAGCAAAAAGGTATGGATTGCGGATCAGTTTATCGCTGCCGCGATTGAGATAACCGATGGTAAAATCACGGACATCCTTCCCTATGGAAGCCGTCCCGCGGACGTGGATTACGGGGATTTGCGCATCGTGCCCGGCTTTCTGGATATCCACTGCCACGGCGCGTTCGGTTTCGATACAAACGACGCGAATGAAGAAGGCTTACGCAACTGGACGAAAAACATCGTAACAGAAGGCGTAACCGGCTTTCTGGCTACCACAATCACTCAGAGCGAGAAGGTTCTGACAGACGCCGTCGCCAATGTGGCGAAGGTCATGGATGATGGCTACGAAGGCGCGGAAATCCTGGGCATCCATTTTGAGGGTCCCTATCTGGATATGGTATATAAGGGAGCCCAGCCGGAGCAGTACATCGTAAAGCCTACGATTGAACAGTTCAAGCATTATCAGGAGGCTGCCAAAGGACACATCAAATACATCACGATGGCTACGGAGACAGATGACGATTTTGCCCTGACCCGTTATCTGACTGAAAACGGCGTAGTCGTCAGCATCGGGCATTCTGCAGCTACCTATGAGCAGGCCGTGATGGCCTACGCGCACGGCGCCCGTTCCATGACCCACGTGTACAACGGCATGACTCCCTTCAAGCACCGTGAAAACGGCCTGGTGGGAGCCGCTTACCGCCTCCGCACCATGTACGGCGAAATCATCTGCGACGGAAATCACTCCACGTACGCTGCCCTGAATAATTACTTCATGTCCAAGGGACCGGATTATTCCATCATGGTATCTGACGCCCTGATGGCTAAGGGATCTCCGGCAGGAAGCAAATATATTTTCGGCGGAAACGAAATCATCATCTACGAGGATGGCAGCGCCCATCTGACCTCCACCGGCGGCCTGGCAGGCTCTACGCTCCGGCTGAACGATGGTCTCCGGATCCTTGTAGAGGAGGCTATGGTTCCGTTTAACTATGCAATCAACGCCTGCACGATCAACCCTGCCCGCTGCCTTGGCATCGACGATCATAAGGGGGCGATCGGCGTAGGATATGACGCTGACCTGGTAGTCCTGGAACCGGATTACAAGGTTCATCAGACCTGGTGCCGCGGACAGGCCCAGCTTGGCTGAACCGCTGCAAGCTGTCAGAACGTGCGCCTGCCGGGCGCACATACAGGCGCAGCCGGGATTTCCACATCCCGGCTGCATTTATGTCTCTGCTGTCTTATGCCTCTGCTGCTTTATACCTCTTCTATCTTGTATCTCTGCTGTTTTATACCTCTTCTGTCTTATACCTCTGCTGTCTTAATGCCACAGCCGTGCTCCGCCGTCCCGCCGGCAGCCTTTCTCTCATTCGTCCGCAGCAGCTTCCTTCACATGCTCCATGACCTGATCGATGGTATTGCAGTAATCGTTGACCTGAAGCCAGTCCATCTTATCGCGGTCAAGCTGAAAGCTGTCGCCCAGATTCCGGTAGAGACGAACCTCCTTCAGGGTGCCTCCGCTGGCTGTCGTGATCAGCGGCGCGTATTCACAGATCACGATCACGTCCTTTTCCCCGTCTCCGCTGTAGTCCTGAAAGCTGACCGCAAGAATATTGAGGAAGGTCTCATGGGAGCGGAAATTACCGTCCATGACATCCGGAAATTCATAAACCACGCTTCCGTCCTTCACAAGCGCAAAGCTCACATCCTGGGTGCTGTAGACACTTGTGTTGGGTCCGTAGGAGGTGAAGGTCACCTGCCCCCAGCTTCCGCCCAGGTCTACGTCAAAGCTCTGCTCCTCCATTTTCCAGACATCCTTAGAATATTGAATGCTTTCATCATAAACATTGGACAAAACCCGATAGCTGTCCCCGTGCCTTGTCAGGGTCAGACGGCAGGGCGGATAGATGGACGGATCCGACTGTCCGTCTCCCTGCACGCATTCCAGCTCATAGACTCCTTTCTGAATCTCCCTGCCGCCGACACAGGTAAAGGGCGTATAATTTGTATCTCCGTGCTGGTGCACCCAGGCGTCCGTCTCCTCCAGATAGGTCCAGTCAAGGCTTCCTGTCATCTCATCCAGCGTATACCCCAGCCTGCTTTCCAGAAAGTCATTGATCTGGGATGTGGTCAGGCGGGTCATGTCCGTATAAATCTCCGGCTGTCCCGTGATTTCCAGATAAGCCTGCTTTTCCCCTTCCGTCAAAGGCTCTGTCTCCATTCCCGCTCCAGTATAAAAGATCTGATTCAAATCTGCCGCTTTTGGATCGGTATATTCAGAAAGGAGGAGGCCGTAATTTCCGTAATTGTCTTCCTTATCAATCCAGTTTGTAAACGCCTTAAGCTCTCCCCGCTGCAGCTCTCTGGGATAGCTGACATTTTCCTGCCGGCCCCCGCCTGAGTCTGCCGTATCCGTTTTTCCCTGCCCCTGCGCTCCCTGCGGCTCTCCTTCCTGTGTCTCTGTCTCCTGTCTGCCTCCTTCAAGCTGCTCTTCCTCTGTATTTATCTCCTGACTGGCCGGGCCTTCATCTCTTCCGCAGCCTGCCAGCGCCAGCGCGAGACACATACCGAAGCTCGCCAAAAACGAAACTATTTTCCTTGTCCTCCTTCGTTTCATTCCATTCCCTCCTAATAGCTATAGGCCCAGAGATTCCGGATCTGCGCCATCAGATCCTCCACGTCCCATGCCTTCTCCGTGCGGATCCGGCTGTTCGGATCCTTTAAAAGAATTTTTCCCGAATCGTCCACTCCTGTGAGCACAAGGAAATGTCCTGACGTGGTGAAGTCTCCGGGGCCTACCACGCAGATGATCGGCGTTCCCTCCTCCAGGGTCGAACGAATATGCTCTTCATCAAAAATTACCTCCGAGACGGTCAGGCCAAGGCTTTGGGCTCCGCTCATCATCAGATCCCACGAGGAGCCGGAGCCCTCCACGTAATATCCCTGCTCGTCCGCCCACCGGGCCACCTCCAGCGGATTCCATCTGGACTCTCCCGTAAGGCCGCACAGAACCATGGACAGGCAGGTCGGCCCGCAGCCCGTGACCGCCAGAAAGTCGCTTCCGTAGGTCTCATAGCCCCAGCGCTCGTCCCACTGGAGAAACAGCGGAATCTCTCCCTGCTTCACCTCTCCCGAGACATCTATCTCCTGAAGTCCCGGATAATTCCGATAATTCAATACAAAATCCTTTGTCTCCGGATTTTTTTCCAGCAGCTCAATCAGGCTCTCCGGATACCCTTCCTCCGCCAGCCTTTCCGGACTGACCTCCATACGGCTCTGCAGGTACTTCCACCCTGCCCGGGCCAGAAAGACAACGGCTATGCAGAATACCACCGCCAAAACCAGCTTTCCCAGAAAACGGCGCCGCGCCCTGCGGCGGCGCTTCTTCCGCTGCTCCCGCTGTTCCCGTTCCCTCATCCGCCGCTCCCGTTCTCTGTTCCGCTGGCTGCCGGGCTCCCGTTCCCTGTTTCGCTGGCTGCCAGGTTCTCGTTCCCGCCCGGACTGCCGCGGTCTTTGTCCAGGCTCCGCAGCGGTTCGCTTTCTCTGCCCAGAGGCCGGGCGTTCCCTTCTGTCAGGACTTCCTGTCCTCCTCCTTTGTATTTCCCGTACTTCTCTTCTGTCTCTTTCCATGCCATTTCCCCCTCTCCTTATGTCCCCTTTCTGTGTTTGCATGGCATATCTCTCCTGCCTTTAGTTATAGCAGAGTATGACTCGTCTTTTCTTATTATTTTCTTAATAAGTATATACGATTTTATTACTTAGACAACAGATTGATCTCTTTTTATTTCTGTTTTAAAATAAGCAGTAGAGTTCTTCCCGGTACAGGCCAGGATCCGGATATCCTGGGGGCGGGAAAGACGAAGGAATAAGGAGGAATTATCGTGCAGTCGGCTACAGACTTAAGAAACAGGCTCCGTGCAATCGATCACCGGGGCTATCCGGCATATAAGGATTTAAGAGGACAATATGATTTTGGAGACTATGTGCTTTCCATCGACCATGTACAGGGCGATCCCTTTGCCGCTCCCTCGCGGCTTTCTGTCCATGTGTCCGGAAGAAGGGCCGGTTTCCCCGCAGAATATTATAATACCTTTGAAAAAAGAATTACCCTGCAGGACCATTTGACGCGCTTGTTTGGCGCCCAGCTTGCCAGAGGCAGCAAGCAGACCGGAGGCTCCGGCAAAAGCGGACTTTTAGCCGCCTCGCGCTGCGGTCAGGAGGTCCTCGAGAGGACTGCCTGCCGCGTCGGCACAGCCGGCGCGGAGAAGGAAACGGGTGCGGCAGGGAAAACCGGCAGCATGGCGGAACAATCCGGCAGCACGGCCGGGAAAGCGGACAGTGCTTCCGCTTCCGGAAAGCCGGGGCCCGCAGCTTTCGCTCCGGGCAGCGTCATCCTGCGCTTTGAGGCTGGCTTTCCGGCGCGCGGCCGGACCATCGACGCCAGAGAGCTGGAAAAAATGCTCTTTGACATTCTGCCAGGCTGCGTGCTGAACAGCCTGTACTACCGGAAAATCAATCAGAATAAGCTGAAGGAAGCCATCGAGCTGTGCGAGGATCAGCAGTATATCCGGAAAATGCTGCCAGAGCTCGGCCTCTGCGCCTTTATCGCCAACGGCTCCGTCCTTCCCCGACAGAGCGGCGTCTCGGACCGCCCCATGGAGAATGCGGTTCCCTTCCGCTCCCCGTCCTCTCTGGAAGTCAGCCTTGAGCTTCCACACCGCGGAAGGATATCCGGCATGGGCATTCCCAAAGGCGTCACCCTCTTTGTAGGCGGCGGCTACCACGGCAAGTCCACAGTTCTGCAGGCCCTGCAGAATGCAGTATACAATCACATCAGCGGAGACGGAAGAGAGCTTGTCATCGCAGACGCAAGCGCCTGGAAGCTCCGCTCGGAGGATGGGCGCAGTATTTCCGGCGTGGATATTTCCCCGTTTATCCGCCAGCTTCCGGGACGGAAGGATACGCGGCATTTCTCCACGGAGGACGCCAGCGGCAGCACCTCCCAGGCCGCAAATCTGATGGAGAGCATCGAGAGCGGAAGCTCTCTGATTCTCATTGACGAGGATACCTCCGCCACCAACTTTATGATCCGCGACAAGCTGATGCAGCAGGTGGTCGCCCCCGAGGAGGAGCCCATCATCCCCTTTATTGAGCGGGTACGGAGCCTCTACGAGGACTTCGGGATCTCATCCATCATCGTGGCAGGAAGCTCCGGCTCCTATTTCCATGTGGCAGATCACATTATCCAGATGAAAGAGTACACGCCCCTGGATATTACAGAAAAGGCCAAAAAAGCCGCTACGGCCTTCCCTGTATTTTCCGCGCCGCAGGGCCGCTTCCCGGAATACTCGAAAAAGCGCTGCCCGCGTCCAAACGCCGCGCTGAAAAAGGATGACCG
Source organism: Lachnoclostridium sp. An131 (assembly GCF_002160825.1). Classification (GTDB taxonomy): domain Bacteria; phylum Bacillota; class Clostridia; order Lachnospirales; family Lachnospiraceae; genus Laedolimicola. The sequence continues at coordinate 54,504 of NZ_NFLI01000002.1, read as the reverse complement.
GCTGAAACTGAAAGCTCTCGGAACCAGCGAGCTTTCTCTGAACCATGACGCCGTAGAGCTCCGTTATCTGGAGCAGCTCCGTGACAGCGAGCAGACCATGGCCCTGGCCTATCTGCTCAAATATCTGGAGCTTTCTGTCATGGACGGAAGACGCAGCATGACAGAGCTCGCAGACCTCGTCGAAAAGCTGCTGGATGAAAAAGGACTGGAGAGCCTGTTCGCTCAGGGAACCGGCTCCGGAAAAACCGATTTCTCCCGGCTGGATGTCCGGGCTTCTCTGGCGCGGCCCAGGCGGCAGGAGATCCTGGCCTGTGTGAACCGCTACCGGAAGCTGATTGTATAAGATCCCAACTGCACAGGCGCATCAATCAGCCAAGCATATTCTTGCGCACCCGCAGGCACAACAAATCCGCAGAAATGGGAACGCATCATTATTCTGCCATTTAGAAAAAAGCGGACGCATCCGCCTTTCCCAAAGTGAGATGCTCCGCTTCTTTTCTTTATTTCCTTTATGCATGTTGATGCAGATACTTTTCCTTAGTCGCCGTTCCTCCCCGGATGTGTCTTTCTGATTTGTTGATATCCAGCACAACCCGGGCCTGCCTGGCAAGGCTGAGATTGATGTGCAGAAGACGCTCGGCTACATCTGCTGGTATCAAGGTAAGAATAAAAAATAGCCTCATATGAAAAATATAATTCTCACTCAGTTGCCCTGCTTACTACAAAGCATTTTTCGCAAATAGAGCAAAAATACTAACTGATATACCAATAAATATTTTATTTAAAGTGGTGTACTATGTTTCTAATTGATTATATGATGAATTCTCCCTAAAACAATGCCATATAATCTGTCCATATGTAGAAATATTAATCAACAGCATTTCCCATTATTCTTGACGCTTGTAATCTCTTTCTGTTTTCCGAAAAGAAATGACATTGCCAATCAAGATAGTCACATAGCCTTTCCCAAGTAACATTGGCTTCCGAAAGCGACGGGGGATACATACAAACTGTCATCTTTCTCGACACAAATTCATCCTGAGATTTTGTAACAAATGAAAATATCGTTTCATGAACAACATCCTCAAATGTTCCATCACTTAAGCCAGCACGTCCAGTCCCTATTACTGGTACAGTAATGGGTTCTGTATGACCTTCTTTTGACAGATACTCCCACAATCCTACCAATGCTTTTGTCATATTCTCCATGGTTACATTTTCAGTTTTACCGGATTTGCTAATGTCCGCAACTGCCAAAAAATAATAATGCTGACCGTGATGAGTAACTTTAGCTACTGTTCCAATCTTATACCTTTTTGTATTTGTCCTTTTTCTGTCGGACAAAACTTCAAAACAATCAGGGAAACATTCATCAAGAGACTGTTTAATCTCAGCATCTAAAGCCGAAAAATCGGTTCCATAAAACTTTTTCTGGAACTTTCCCTGTACACTCTTTTCACTAATGAAACTTCTATCCATTATTGTATCGAATGTAGTATTGGTCGGAATTACAACAGCTGAATCTTTTATATCCAGTATGTCTGCAATCTTTAAAGAAATAATGGTATCTTTTTCGCCTAAGTATTCAAGATGTTCCAATTTCTTTCCCCGCAACAATAGCACCAGAATAATAGCCAATAATGGGACTATTAATTTATGTCCTCTAAACACCTCAAGCAAAACTTGCGTCTTTAACACTGCTAGTTCTATTTCACTTAATGTAAAATAACCTCCAATTAAAGCGAAAACTCCAGAAATATAATCCATCGGTTCTTTGCGGACCGGTAAGATAAATTTGTGATAGATTTTAAATTCCAAGTTCTTTATATACACTTTCATTATAATAATATGCTCCTGTCTTTCCTTCTCTTCGGTAACGTTCATCTGAAGCTGGCCAATGTTCTAAAGCATATTGTAATATTTTTGCATTAAAGCTGATATGCACAGCAAGATTATTCCTCATTAATGCAGGACATAAATCTGCATCTGCACTTCTCTTCCCGTTCAAATTCACGACTATACATGGAAGTTCTCTTTTTATAGCCTGTTCAATTTCCCACCTTACGTACTTATATAAATACTTTGTATGTTCACCTACTAAAAGCACAAATACTTTTGTATTTCTAAATCGTTCCTGAAGCCCAGCTTTGATTGATGCTTCGCTTTTATCGTATATGTTATTGATATCATGGGCATCATAAAAATCAAATGGAGTATAGTCATTTTGTCTCCATGCTCTCATCAAATTATAGTACCTCAAATCATTATCGGCATCCATTGATACATATACTTTGTTCCTATATGCCATCTCAATAAATCTCCCTTCTACCTTTATTTCTTTTCACAAGTGTCATTTATAAATCGTTATATTCATGGATTTTCGGATTACAGGCCTCCAGATATTTCCCTATTAATGGCAATATATATTCTACAGACTCCAGCTGTGCTTTTGCTTCATCCGCGGATGCTATGAAGAAATCATTATAATCGCTTTCTTCTCTTTTCATTTTCAATCTTGCCAGGCGTCTGCCCATTTCTCCCGGAAACTTACCAGTGGCAACAAATTCTTTATTGAAATGTGCCACAACATCCTTATGCCGTTTGAAATCAATACTTTCTAACGCAAGGACAGCACGTACTCCGTAAAACACCGCATAATAAGAACGATTAATACAGTCTCTATAAAATCCATTATCAAAACACATTTTTGCACTTTTGTAAGTTTCTTCCGCAAGAGAAAATCTGTATCTCGATAATTCCATGTCCTTATTTACATCATGCACTGAGCCTTACCCCCTCATCTCTGACATTACGATAATATGGCAGGTTATCTGCCCAATAGTTAAAATGATCGGTATTAGTTATTACCGGAGAAATGTCCACTCCATACTTCATCATGAAATCAAAAGCAAGATCACTAATCTGATCTGAAATCTTCTTTATGTCTTCTTCTCCCAAAGAGACCAGAAGCATTACATCAACGTCCGAAAGTTCGGAATAATCCCCCCTTGCATAGGAACCATACACAATAACACTGTCAAGCGAATTACCCAACATTTTTCTTACATTCTTTGCAAAATCCTGCATTATATCTAATATATGAACTGGCATACAACCTCACCTCTTTCTTCACAATAATTAAAATATCTCTTTCGCTCTATGTCACTTTCATTATATCTTACACCATAAAATTTGTATATCAAATCATAAAATTGAAAATAAGCTATAGGAAATCATATAGTAATATAACATGTCCGGGAGTGTTTTTGTGCATGCCATAATGTCATTATATCGTTTCTTTTTTATTTAATAGTATATCACTATCCAGGCTTAATAACATAATCCAATGGCAATAATTTATTTGTGTTTTTGCATTTGGTACACTACTAATTCTGGAGCAAACGCATCAATCGACCAGAATTTATGTATGATGCGGCAGTCAGGTTATCTCAGATTTCTCACAAAAAAGCAGAAGCAGCTGTACGTTTTCCGTACAGTCTGCTTCCGCTTTACATTTTCCTGTTTTATCCATGCTGATGCAGATATTTTTCCTTAGTCGCCATTCCTCCCCGGATGTGTCTTTCTGATTTGTTGATATCCAGCACAACCCGGGCCTGCCTGGCAAGACTGGGATTGATATGCAGAAGACGCTCGGCCACATCCTTGTGTACTGTACTTTTGCTGATTCCAAATTTTTTCGCAGTCTGGCGCACTGTTGCATTGTTGTCGATTATGTAATTTGCAATGCTGACAGCACGCTCCTCAATATAATCCTTCAAGGTCTTCCCCCATAAGAACTGTTTTTTACATCTTATGCGGAAGACAAAATGCGTATTCTTAAGATCTTTGTCTGACAGCGTCTGCCTTTTCTTTCACCCTTCCATCGTGATCGTCATATTTTTAATATTCTTCTGAGAAATCGCAGGGCTGCCAAACGGGCGCATGGCAAGCGCCATCAGCTTCATGGGATTGTCGTCGGCCGCCGTCCGGTTAGAGCTGATTTTTCCGCAGACGGTACATCTGTGAATCACCGCCCATTCCCCGTTTTTTCTCACCCATACGCCGATAGGCTCCATCCGCCCATGGCAGCCGGATTCCCTGTCACCCGGGCTGTTGTCCAAATGAATGCTGTACAGGCAGTTCGGACAGTGGTTTCTGTGGCTGCTGCCTGCTCCTGTCGAGACTACCGGCCAGCCGCAGACCTTGCAGGTGAAGGCGTCCGTACATGGATGTGTACGGAAATACCTCCTGTCATATTTTCGTTTTTTATTTTCTCTGTTCATAATAATAACCTCCCAAATCGCCGCGTCCGCCCATCATCCTGGTAAGCTCCTCCATCCTTTCTACCGGAAACGGAGGCTCTGACAGGGGCTTTGACGCGATGGATAAAACCTTTACAGGGCTGTCGTCCTCCGACATCGGATCCGATACCATCTCCCCGCACAGGCTGCATCTCTGGATGATTTCCCATTCCCTGTCTGACTTCACCCAGACGCCCACCGGCTCAAGCGTACCGCCGCACTCAAGCCCTTCCCCGTTTTCTTTATGGATTCCTGACAGGCAGTTCGGACAGTGCGTCCATCTCCTGCCTTTCTCTCCTCTCTGAGGCAGCCAGCCGCAAATGGGACATTTGTATGCTTCTTTTTCTTTTTTCATGATATACTCTCTCCTTCTATGAATTTAAACCGTTTCTGTTTTCTATGGAGACAATAAAAAACGGATAACCCATTATTTCGAGTTATCCGCATACCTGTTCTGCTATTTTAGCTCCTCTGCGGCGGTTCTGCCCTCTAAGGTATATACAAGCCTGAACTGCCGGAGAAAAATGGTGAAAAAAGGCAGTCCAAATAGAACTGCCCACACGACAGAGCCAGCCTGATGAAGCTATTCGCAAATAGGTACAACAAAAAACCCATCATAATAGAATAGATGAGAATAAAATCATTTTATTGTCCCGGTTTCAGCGAATAGCGGACATCAAGCCACCTCCCTTTCTTATCTGCTTTTGATATCATAGCACAGAAAGTTTTTCTGTGCAAGATTCTTACAAAAATTTTTCAGTACAGGGTTCTTCTGCTTTTCCTCTTCTGTTTTCCATTCTGACAGCGCCATGCCCGGCTGCTACAGAAGCATTCCCAGCTGATATACCACAAAGGCCGCAATCCACGCAACCACACACTGCATGACTGCCACGCCTGCCGCCCATTTCCCGCCAAGCTCTCTCTTAATCGCCGCGATCGCAGCCACACAGGGCGTATAGAGCAGGCAGAAGGCCAGAAGGCTTGCCGCCGCGGCCGGAGTGATCGCCGCCACCAGAGCCTCCGTGCTGCCAAACAGCACAGAGAGAGTCGCCACGACGCTTTCCTTCGCCATGAAGCCGCTGATCAGAGCCGTAGACACCCTCCAGTCACCAAAGCCCATGGGCGCAAAGATCGGAGCAATCACACCTGCCGCCATGGCCAGAAGGCTGTCCCTGGAATCCGAAACAATGCTCAGATGCAGATCGAAGGTCTGAAGGAACCAGATCACAATCGTCGCCACAAAAATAACCGTGAATGCTCTCTGCAGGAAATCCTTTGCTTTATCCCAGAGCAGATGCCCCACATTTTTCGCCCCGGGCATCCGGTAATTCGGAAGCTCCATGACAAAAGGCACGGCCTCTCCGCTGAACATGGTATGCCGCAGGAGAAAGGCCATCAGAATTCCCATCAGGATTCCTCCAAAATAAAGCAGTATCATAACCAGAGCCGCCTGATTCGGGAAAAATGCCGCTGTAAAAAAGCCGTATATCGGCAGCTTGGCCGAACAGCTCATAAACGGAGTGAGCAGAATCGTCATTTTCCGGTCACGCTCCGAAGGCAGCGTCCGGCTCGCCATGACGCCCGGAACCGTGCAGCCAAAGCCTATCAGCATCGGCACAATGCTCCTGCCGGACAGGCCGATTTTACGCAGCAGCTTGTCCATCACAAACGCCACCCTTGCCATATATCCGCTGTCCTCCAGCAGAGACAGGAAGAAAAACAGCGTCACAATCACCGGCAGGAAGCTTAAGACGCTTCCTACGCCGCCGAAAATGCCATCCATCACAAGAGAACGGATGACACTGCTAGCGTTTCCTGCTGCCAGAAGCTGATCCACAAGATCTGCCAGGGCCGTAATTCCCATATCAAGAATATCCGACAGAAAAGCGCCGATCACGCTGAAGGTCAGGAAAAAGACGAGCGCCATAATCACCACAAAGCAGGGAATCGCCGTGTATTTTCCGGTCAGAATCCGGTCGATCCTCACGCTTCGGATATGCTCTCTGCTCTCTCTTGGCTTCACCACTGTCTCGCTGCAGATCTTCTCAATAAAATCAAAGCGCATATGCGCAATCGCTGCGGCGCGGTCCAGTCCGCGCTCCTTCTCCATCTGCTTTACAATATGCTCCAGCGCATCCTTTTCATTTTCATCCAGATTCAGCAGATCAAGGATCAGTCTGTCGCCCTCCGCCAGCTTGGAGGCCGCGAAGCGCACCGGAATCTCTGCTTTTTCCGCATGATCCTCTATCAGATGCATAATTGCGTGCAGACAGCGGTGTACGGCGCCGCCGTCATCATTTGCGTCGCAGTAATCAATCTCCTGGGGACGCTCCTGATACTTTGCCACATGAAGCGCATGGGAAACCAGCTCGTCAATGCCTTCATTTTTCGCAGCGGAAATCGGCACGACCGGGATTCCCAGCATCTCCTCCATCTGGTTAATGAGAATGGAGCCCCCGTTTTCCCGGACCTCATCCATCATGTTCAGAGCCAGTACCATGGGAATGTTCAGCTCCATCAGCTGCATGGTCAGGTACAGATTCCGCTCGATATTGGTAGCATCCACAATATTGATGATCCCCTTCGGATGCTCGTTGAGCACAAAATTTCTTGTAACAATTTCCTCACTGGAATAGGGCGACATAGAATAGATGCCCGGCAAATCCGTGACCAGGGTATCCTTTTTTCCCCGGATCTGCCCGTCCTTGCGGTCCACAGTCACACCCGGAAAGTTTCCTACATGCTGGCTGGATCCGGTGAGCTGATTGAACAGCGTCGTCTTCCCGCAGTTCTGGTTGCCCGCCAGGGCAAAGGTCAGCACCGTCCCTTCCGGCAGCGGATTTTCCGTCGCCTTCATGTGAAATTTCCCGCCCTCTCCAAGACCCGGATGAGGCACGGACTGCTTCAGCTCCTTCTTCTGCGCCTCCTCCGCGTCCCGTATATTTTCAATCTCTATCTTTTCTGCGTCCGCCAGACGCAGCGTCAGCTCATAGCTGTGAATGCGAAGCTCTACCGGATCGCCCATCGGAGCGTATTTCACCATGGTCACATCTCCTGTGGGAATCAGCCCCATATCCAGAAAATGCTGCCGCAGCGCCCCCTCTCCGCCGACTGATACGATAGTCGCCGTCTTTCCGATTGGTAATTCCTTTAACGTCATACGTATGCCCCTCTTCTGTGTCTTTTTCCCGCAAGAGCCCTACAGCTTCTCCCAGGATACCATTTCCTCCACCGGCACGCGGAGCTTCCCGTGCCGCTCCGGATCCGCAGGCTCACAGGCAGCATAGCCCAGCGCAAGAATATTGATGACCTCCAGGTTATCCGGCAGGGAAAATTCCTGACGGAGCACATCCGGCTTGAAGCTGCAGATCCACAGGGAACCCAGGCCCAGATCCGTCGCCTCCAGCATCATATGATCCGTCACGATCGAGGCGTCAATATCCGTGGTCTGCTTTCCGTCATAGGGCCGTGTCCAGGCCTTCTCCCTGTCTGCGCACACGAGAATCGCTGTGGGCGCTCCATGAAGATTGGACGCCTTTCCGATCTTCTCCAGCCCTTCCCTGCTCTGCACTGCCAGCAGATGAACCGGCTGCCTGTTGCAGGCCGTAGGCGCCGCCTGCGCGGCTTTCAGAATCCGATCCAGCTTTTCCTGTTCCACCTGTCTGTCCGTGTACTCACGCACAGAATAACGCTTCTTTGCAAGCTCCAGAAAATCCATGACAATCTCCTTCCTTTTCATCCTGTTATCCTTTTTCAGGTCTCCGGGCCGCGGCTGCCCGCCGCGGCCCGGTTCTGCCTCCTTCTTCTCTGCCGCGCGTCTTTTTATGCTTCACATCTCCACGAGAAGCTGCGGCAGCTCTGAGAGCCTTCGAATCTCCCTGTCCGGCATGATGTTCTCCCCGCCGGACGCCTCGCTTAAGGGTACGCCCGCCGGATTAAACCATATCGTCCGAAGGCCGGCGCCGGCGCCGCCCTGAATATCCGAGCTCAGGCTGTCGCCCACAATCACTGAGCTCTCCCGGGAGAACCCGGGAATCCGGGCAAAGCAGCTTTCAAAATACCGGACGTCCGGCTTATTGAAGCCAATCTCCTCCGAGATAAAGATCCCGTCGAAATACCTTTCCAGATCTGCGCTTGAGAGCCGGCTCTTCTGAACCGCCGCCGTTCCGTTTGTGGCCAGATACAGGCGGTAATGTCCGTAAAGCGACTGAAGCAGCTCTTCGGCTCCCTCCATAAAATAATGGCCGATTCCCAGATATGATTCATATGTAGCTGCCGCCTGCTCCGGAGAAGCGTCTGACCCCAGCTCCTCAAACAGCAGGCGGAACCGGCGCAGCTTTACCTCCCGGCGGGTAATCACGCCCTTTTCCAGCAGCTTCCACTGAGCCAGATTGATCACGCTGTACCGGGCGCAGGTCTCTTCCGACGGAGGAATTCCCAGCTCCTCCAGCGTCTTTGCCAGAGCAATATGCTCTGCCTTGTTGAAATCAAAAATGGTATTGTCCAGATCAAAAAATACAGTATCGATCATAGCTGTCCTTCGTCTCTTACACGTCTGTCTTCACGAGTTCCATCTCTGCCAGACGCCATTCTTCTCCCATGCAGGGGAATTTTTCAGGCGATCTGCCGGCAGTCATACGGAAGCCGCAGGCCTCGTAGCAGCGGATGGCTGCCGGATTTTCCAGGAAAACCAGGATCGTAACGCGTTTCGCCCCGGCATAATCAAAGGCATAACGGGCCGCCATAGATACCATTTCCCGTCCATAGCCCCGCCCCCGGCGGCTGCCGTCCACAACGATCAGCCCCAGCCGGAGCTCTGTCCGCTTTTCATCCAGGAACCGCATCATTACATGGCCCGCGATCCCTTCCTCATCAAAGGCTGTCATGGCCCACAGGCTGCTGCCTTCGTTTTCGTCGTAATATCTGTTCAGGTCTTCCGGACGCATCGGAAACCGCTCCAGCTTCCCGGCGCTCCAGAGGTGAAAGGCCCTTTCATCCGTAAACCAGCTGCAGACTGCCTGCGCATCCTGCCTGGCATAGGGCTTAAGTCTCAGCATATCTTTAAATCTCCACTGCCTGCTCCGTCACAAAATCAACGACCTTGTCGTAAATCAGGCTGTTCTCCACTGTGCTGCGCCCATACTGCTCCTCAAAGGCTTCCGCAGACTCCGCGCCGTACTCGTCAGCCAGCGTCTGAAGGCCTGTCTGGTATTCGTCCTCGGACACGGTAATATTCTCTGCCTTCGCAATTGCGTCTACAGCAAGCGTACATTTCAGCTGGAAGTCTGCCCACTGTTCTACCTCGCTGTCAAAATCCTCCCGCGTCATCTGCATGGCCTGAACCAGAAAATCATCCAGGCCAAGGCCATAGTAGGAGGCGTAGGTCTCATACTCCTGGGTACGGCTGTCGCGCAGGCTCTGCAGCTCTTCCTCAGAGCACTCAAACTCAGAATCCGCAATCACTGCCTGCATGGCCTCATACTCCCTCTGGGCGGCAGCATCCGTCTCCTTCTGCTGCTGCAGAGAGCTCCTCAGGTCCTCCTCATAGGCCGCCGCTGTGTCGAAGCCGGTATACTCCTTCGCGAACTCATCATTCCATTCCGGCGTTACATGCTCAACAATGGCATTTACCGTCACCTCAAAAACCACGTCCCGGCCTGCCAGATCCGGATTCGGCGTATAGGGATCCGGGAAGGTCAGAGGCAGCTCAAAGCTCGTGCCTACTTCCTTTCCAATCAGCCCTTCCTCAAAGCCGTCGATAAAGGAGCCGGAGCCAATCTCCAGGTCAAAGCCCTCGCCGTTGGAGCTCCCTCCTTCAAAGGCCTCGCCGTCCAGCTTTCCTGTGAAATCAATGTTTACGATATCGCCGTCCTCTACCACCGTCTTGTCCTCGATCGGCACAGACTCCGGATAAGACGCCAGCAGATTGTCAATCTGAGCCTGAATCTCCTCGTCCGTCACCTCCGTACTGATCGAAGGAACCTCTACGCCGTCGTACTTTCCAAGCCGTACCAGCCTGCTGTCCGGATACTCGGCCGCAATCCCCTCTCCGGCGCTTTCCTGAGCTGTATTGTCCTGCTCCGCAGCGTCCTCACTGTTTCCGCAGGCCGCCAGAGCCAGCATGCCGCTTAAAGCCAGCACTGCAATCCTTCTTTTTTTCATAATCCAATTCTCCTCTTAAAAAGCTTTCTCACACCTCCGCCCGGGGAAGCTGCTCCCCTGCTCCGGCGCTTTTTCTTTTTGACTGTCAAAGACACCATACCACATTTCCCGCTCCAGGGCAAGCCATACGGCACAGGCCCGCTGCCATGCCTACAGCAGCGGCGACAGCAGCCGTGAAAACTGCTCCTTGATGCGTATCAAAAAGGATCTCCGCCCATAGAGATAGCGCGTCACCCTGGTACAATGCTTCAAATCCTCCATAAAGATACTTTCCAAGCGCTTTGCCACACGCGAGCTGTAAATGACCGCGTTGACCTCAAAATTCAGCTTAAAGCTCCGGATATCCATGTTCGCAGTCCCATAGCAGCTCACCAGCCCGTCCACCACCATGCCCTTCGCGTGCAGAAACCCATTGTCGTAGGTATAGCATTTGGCGCCTGCTTCCAGTAGATCCCCGATGTAGGAATAGGTCGCCCAGTAGACAAAGGGGTGATCCGGCTTGCAGGGAATCATGACACGCACATCCACGCCTGACATCGCCGCGATGCTGATGGCGTCCAGCACCGATTCGTCCGGAATAAAATACGGAGTCTGAATATAGATGCTTTTTCTCGCCTTGCTGATCATCTTCAGATAGACATTCCGGATATTCTGCCATTTGGAATCAGGCCCGCTGGAGATAATCTGTACGGCCTCATCCCCGGCTCTCCTTTCGCCAGACTGCGGAAAATACCTGTCCGACATGAAAAGGTTCTGCTTTGTGGCATAATTCCAGTCCAGAATAAACCGGATATTCAGCGAGAGCACCGCCGATCCGCGGAGACGCAGGTGCGTATCCCTCCAGTATCCAAACTTCGGATCAAGTCCAAGATATTCCCTGCCGATATTAAAGCCTCCCACGAAGGCAGTCTCTCCGTCTATCACCGCAATCTTTCTGTGGTTCCGGTAGTTCATGCGCAGCTGCAGCCGCCCCAGAAGTGCCGGAAAGAATTCCCCTACCTGGATCCCTTCCCCGCGGATTCGCTGCCAGTCCTTTCTTTTCATCTTGCGGCAGCCCATGCTGTCGTAAAGCAGGCGCACCTCCACGCCTTCCTTTACCTTTTCCACCAGCAGCCTCTCTATAGGCTGCCAGAGCTCGTCATTGCGGATGATATAATATTGAATATGGATAAATTTCTTTGCTTTCCTGATCTCCTCATACAGGGCCTCAAATTTCTTTTTGCCGTCCGTGTAAATCTCTACCTCATTGTCGGCCGTATACACGGCGTCGGCGGCCTCAAGATTCAGCAGCACCAGATCGGCAAACTTCCGGAGCCTCGGATCCGAAGGCGCAAATTCATCCCGGATGATCGTCTCCGCCTGGCGGCTGACCGCAGAATACATGGCGTCCTCGATCTCCTTCGTCCGGAACATATGCTGCTTGTGGAAATCATGCCCGATCATGAAATACAGAAAGATTCCGAGAATCGGAATAAAATACAGCACCAGCAGCCAGGTCCAGACTGTCTTCGGATCCCGGCGCTCGAAAAAGACTATCACAACAGACAGAAGAATATTAATGAAAATCAGATGATCCATCCAGAAGCCTGCCGCTTCCGCTATCACGTTCCATACGGCTGTCAGTATCTCCATCACCTGCTCCTCCTTACCTGAAGTATACCATTTTCCCTTGCGCTTTACCATAAAAACTGCTATAATGTGACTTACGTGAAATACCGAGGAGGAATCATAATAGTATGTCTACATCAACTATTGTATTTATTGTTATTATTGTCATATTGATCGCGGCACTGGTCGCCCTTTATTTCTTCGGGAAGAAGGCTCAGCGGCGCCAGGTCGCACAGCAGGAACAGATGGCAGCCATCGCTCAGACAGTCAGCATGCTGGTCATCGATAAAAAGAAGCTGAAGATTTCCCAGTCGGGCCTGCCCGCTCAGGTCATCGCCCAAACTCCGAAGTGGCTCCGCTGGAATAAGCTTCCCATCGTCAAGGCCAAGATCGGACCGAAGATCATGACCCTTGCCTGCGACGCAAATGTATTTGAGGTTCTGCCTGTAAAGAAGGAGGTCAAGGTCGTAGTCAGCGGACTTTATATCACAGAGATCAAGAGCGCGAGAGGCGGACTTGAGGTCCCGGTGAAAAAGAAGGGCTTCTTCAAAAGGATTTTCGGAAAGAAGGATAAATAAGCTATTTTTAAAAGGAGAACAGCTGTCCGGCTGTTCTCCTTTTTGATCCCCACTGCTGCGCTATCCCTGCAGATTCAGGTTTCCGGCCTCCCGGGGCCTGATATTCATCTCAATTGTACATTCCGACAGATTCTCTTCATTGACCGCCAGAACATATTCTGCACGGATGTCAATCCTTTCCTCTGTCTCGGTGACCGTCAGCTCCTGCCCGGTCAGGCTGAGCTCGATATCTCCAAAGGGCGTCTGGTACACCGTCCGGTGGCTTTTTCCCTTCTCCACCACCAGGCGGGTGTTCATCAGTCCCTTTTTGGTGATTTCCAGGGAATTTTCACCGATCTTTATGACATTGCTGGTATGCCCGTCCATACCCTCCGTCACCTCGTCGTACAGAATATAATGCTTCCCGCCACGGTTGTAATAATCGCCCGCAGTCACTACCTCGATATTTCCATCCTCTCCATCCGCCAGGTGAAGGCCCGCGATGCTGAGCAGAATTTCTTTTGTCATGCGTATCAATACTCCTCTATCTGAATCTGGCGCGCGGCGGTGATATCCACCGGCAGAATGGAATCTGCAAAAGCCCGGAATCTCTCCGCCTCGTCGCTCACAAAAAATTCATAGGGATTCTCGTCTGTCTTGTTGTGTCCCTGGTTCTCGATATTCTCCCGCTTCAGAAGCTCCTTAAGCTCGATGGCCGTCTCGTAGGCCGGATTCACCAGAATCACCTTCTCACCCATGATTCCGCGGACTGTGGAGCGAAGCAGCGGATAATGGGTGCAGCCCAGAATCAGGGTATCCACCTTCCGCTCTATCATCTCTTCCAGGTAGCGCCGCGCTACGGTCTCCGTAACCGGATCCTTCCTCCAGCCCTCCTCCACCAGCGGAACAAACAGCGGACAGGCCTTCTCAAAGACCTGGGCGTCCGGCCGCAGGCTGCATATGTAATCCCGGTAAATATGGCTTCCTACTGTTCCCGCAGTCCCTATGACGCCGATATTCCCTCCCGGACTCTCCTCCGCCGCCATCCTGGCCCCCGGCTTCACGACGCCGATGATCGGGATGTCCGATTCCTGCTGCAGGGTATCCAGCGCATAAGCGCTGGCCGTATTGCAGGCCACGACGATAGCCTTGACCTGCCGGGTGCGCAGAAAACGGACGATCTGGCGGGAATACCGGATAATCGTGTTGCGGCTTTTGCTGCCGTAGGGCAGACGGGCCGTATCTCCGAAATACACGATCCTCTCCTGCGGAATCTGGCGCATGATCTCCCGCGCCACAGTCAGGCCGCCGATTCCGGAATCAAATACCCCGATCGGGGCCTCTCTTAACATACTCATCGATTCCTCCCAGTTCATTGCTTTATTCAAAAGCTTCATTAAAAAATGTCAGATATTTAAAACGGATCCTCACAGGCGCAGCTTCCCCGCGCTCTTCCCCAAAAGCCTCCAGCGCTTTCCCTGCATCCTCCGCGCCCGTCTCTGCCGCTTCCGGATTTTTCGGCGCAGCCTCTGCCTCCATGGCTTCCGGCAGGCAGTACTCCGGGTACAGGCCGCCCCACCAGGCCGCCTGCTCCGTGCGGACCGGATCCGGAAGCCCTGCATACTCTGCATAAAGGCAGGTTCCCGCAAATCCAAACGCCAGCGACAAAATCAGCACTGCAAGCTCCGAACGTCTCATCCATTTCATGGCAATCCTCCTTCTCCCTTCCGGTTCCCTCCAAAATATTCTGTCCGGAAGGCGTCCCTTCTAAAGGATTGCCGTTTTTTTCCGTTTCTATTCCTTTCTATGATCCCGAATGGCGGCAAGGATCGCATCCCGCTGATTGTCGATATGCGTGCCGATGGCTGCGCTCACAGCTTCCTTATCGCCTTTTTTAATGCCCTCATAAATCTCGCGGTGTTCCGAATTCAGGCGCTCATGACTGCCTGTATCCTTCAAATATTCCAGGCGGTAGCGGTACATCTGCTCCCGCAGATTATTCAGAATCGTAATCAGGCGCTGGTTGTCCGTGGCGGCATAGATAATATCGTGAAATTTTACGTCCACCTCCGCCAGGCTTGTGAAATCATTCGTATCCTTCAGCCTCCGGAATTCCTCTCCCGCACCCTTCAGCTGCTCCAGAAGCTCCGGCGTGATCCGATCGCAGGCCATCTCGCCTGCCATGATTTCCAGCGTCCGCCGCACCTCCAGCACATCCTTCAAATCCTTTTCCGTGATGCTGGCCACTATGGCTCCCCGGCGGGGGATCATGACTACAAGCCCCTCCAGCTCCAGCTTCCGGATCGCCTCACGGATCGGCGTGCGGCTCACGCCCAGCCGGTTCGCCAGATGAATCTCCATCAGGCGCTCGCCCGGCTCCAGCTCACCGCGCAGGATTGCCTGCCTGAGCGTCTGAAAAACCACATCCCGCAGGGGAAGGTATTCATTCATAATTGCGTTGATATCCTGACTCATGGCTTTCCCCTCCTGTTGTTATACGGCGTCGTCAGGAACAGCTGCTTCGCAAGACGGTTTCTGCGCAGGACCGCCATCGCGCGCCGCGCCTTGTCCCTGTCCTCAAAAATGCCAAACACTGTCGGGCCGCTTCCGCTCATCAGCGCCGCAAGAGCTCCCTGCTCCTCCATGACGTCCTTAATCTTCTGAATCACCGGGTGCGCCGGGATGGTCACGGTCTCCAGCACATTCCCGTCTTTCATGCGCTCTGCCATTCCCTTCAGATCCTGCCGGCCGAGCGCCTCCAGGATCCCGTCGATATCCGGGTGCTGATCCTCCCGCAGCTCGTTTGCATGTAGATTCTCGTACACAAATTTTGTAGACACACTGATCCCCGGCTTTGCCACCAGAATATTGCAGGGCGGCATCGGCGGCAGCGGGCTTAAGATCTCGCCGATTCCCTCCGCCAGCGCCGTCCCGCGCATCAGGCAGTAAGGCACATCAGCGCCGATTTTTACTCCCCGCTTCATCAGCTCCTCCTGGGACAGCCCCAGTCCGTACATGCGGTTCATGCCGTACAGCACCGCTGCGGCGTCAGAGCTCCCTCCTGCCATTCCCGCTGCTACCGGAATGTATTTCTTCAAATCGATGAAAAGGCCGCCTTCCAGGTCAAACTCATCAAACAGAAGCTTTGCCGCCTTATATACCAGATTGTTTTCATTCGCCGGCAGATAGTATAGATTCGTCCGTACCCGGATCCCTCCCCGCTCCTGCCGCATCAGCTGGATTCTGTCAAAAATGCGCACTGTCTGCATGATCATCCGTACCTCATGGTACCCGTCTTCCCGTTTCTTAAGGACGTCCAGTCCCAGATTGATTTTTGCCAGCGCCTTTAACTGCATCTTATCCATAGTATTGTACTTCCTGTGTTTTTTGTATACATATATAGAGAAGTATAGCAGAGACATAAGAAAAATGCAACAGAGGCCGCAAAAAAGGAGGCCGTCCTTCCCCATGAAATCCTGGCTTTCACAGCTCCTGGACAGTCTCCTCTTCCGAGCGGTTTCCCGCATCCCTCCTGTGCCTGCTATTCCCTGCTTTTTCCCATTTCCTTCACCAGAATCAGCTTCTGGCCTGCTTTAAGCTCCTCCGACGCCAGTCCGTTCAGCTCACAGATCCGCTCCGTCGTAGTCCGGTAGGCCTTTGCCACCTCCCAGAGCGTATCGGAGGGCTGCGCCACATAAAGCAGAAAGCCTGGAAGCGCCTTTAAAGCCTCCAGATCAAGAGGGCTCTCTGTCACATCCGTGATGCATTTCAGAGCTTTGCCGGCAAAGACCAGGGCATTGATCTGAATGACTGCCTTTACCTCCACTTCTCCGCTGCTCACCATATCCACAGAAAGCTGTTCCAGGGATGCATGGAGGTAATAGACGCTGTCCTTTCCCGCGCCCGGCGCCTCGATCTGATGCTCAAAGGGCACGCTGCCCTTCAGGCAGAGCATAGGGTGGCTGTCATCTGCAGTCACATACAGGATCTGGACCTGCACAGCCCCTTCCACCCGGATTCCATCCTCCGTGACTGTACAGTCATCTACCTTAACCTCCCCGCTGCCATGGCAGAGCTGGAGAATCGGCGGCTCCTGGCTCCCGGTCTTCAGCCGTTCCGACACACGGCATTTGGAAGCGTTGCTCACCAGAAGGCTTTCATACTCCACAGAAGACACCGCCGGGGTAATCTCAAGTCCGGGATGATACAGATCGCAGATCATATCCAGCTTCTCTTCCTGGTAGATGCGGATATCCAGCTCCAGAACCGCATCAATATTTATGACCCTCAGCTCTCCGTCGTAGTCGGGCTTGATCTCCAGATCCGCATTTGCCAGCTCCAGCTTCAGGCTTCCCAGCATTCCCTCCTGGCAGCCGCTCACATCCACCCGGCTGTTGAACGGAAGCACCTGTTCCAGCCAGCTTGCCTTCGCACCCTCTTCCCCTTCATACAGCAGGAAGACTACCAGCTCGCCCTTCATCACCACTTCTCCCTCTGCGAGGCGCAGCTCTGTTCCCTGCATCGCTACATCCTGCCAGATCACCTGCCGGATGTTCGGCTTATTGGCCGGAAGAATGATCTCGTCCTTGATCCGGCTGGTGTCGCGCTTCCGGACTGCCAGGGCAGCGGCAGACAGCGGACAGGTCTTCACCTGCGTTCCTTCCGTCCCTTCCACGGCTATGGGTACTTCCTCATCTTTCAGCTCTTCCACGGTCAGCTCCAGCGTCGCCACCGTCTTGATGCCGAATTTCCGTGAGTTGATTAAGACTGCGGACACATCCTCCAGCATCCAGTCCAGCTTCAGGCTGTCACCGTCGTCAGCTGCCTCTACGTTCATGTTTTCCTCAAAGGGAATCTGCCCCTTTACG
The DNA here is from genome assembly GCF_002160825.1 of Lachnoclostridium sp. An131. Classification (GTDB taxonomy): domain Bacteria; phylum Bacillota; class Clostridia; order Lachnospirales; family Lachnospiraceae; genus Laedolimicola. The sequence goes on along the minus strand of NZ_NFLI01000002.1, from coordinate 37,008 downwards.
CTATGTAGGCTGCCTTCCTCTGCGTCGTCCATATACAGGATAAAAAACCGCAGGGCTCCCCGGATCAGTACACGGCCGTTCTCCGCCTTGACTTCCTCGATCTCTATCTTTCCTTTTTCCTGAACAATCATGCCGGCGTCCGGCATTGCTTCCGGAATATTGTAATCATCATCCAGCGTCATCTGGCTGACGGCTTTTCCCTTCTGCCGGATCATATGAATGGTTCTGCGGACAAGCTCCACAACACACACCTGCTTTCCTTTTTTCTCTATCAGTCTATGCGCATTTTCACTGAAATACTACTGGTTTCTCCAGATACTCCGTCTTCACCACCAGATACGGATAGCTCACAGCCTCCGCTACCGACTCTGATGCGTCCGGGCCGATCAGATTCGTATCGAAATAGACGGCGTTTTCAGACAGATACAGCTCGTTTACGGAGATACTGTAGCCGCCTGTGCTCTGTTCTCCATATCCGATACAGAGATAGAGGCTGTCCTCCGCCTCATAGGTGAGCTTAAAGCTCTCCGCCTTCTTTTCCTCCAGGATTCCCTTCAGCTCCTCGGGAATCTCTGTTTCCTCCACGATCGTATAGTCCAGATCCCGAAGCTTTTCTGTCTTATTGGTCTGCACGCTGCAGCCCGAAAGGAAAATCAGGATGGCGCCGATAAAAAATACGCGTTTCCACATCGCGTTCTGACATTCTCCTTCTATCCGGTCTTACTTTATATGTATGGTGCACTTTTCCCTGTCATGCCTGCGAAAAGTGACTCTGATCCTTGTTTTTTACATGCGACTTGATTATAATGAGGTAAGGCGGAGCAAAAGGTTCAGGAGAATTCCGCCTTCAAGGAGGAACAGGCATGCGTTTAAACACATCGGCCGACGATTCTGTCAACTACAGATACAGCGGCATTCTGGTACATCCCACTTCCTTTCCCTCTCCCTATGGAATCGGAGATTTCGGAAAGGGAGCTTATGATTTTATAGACTTTCTGGAGGCAGCCGGACAGCATCTGTGGCAGATTCTTCCGCTGAATCCTATCACCTCCCATGGAAATTCCCCCTATCAGGGCTTTTCTGTCTTTGCGGGGGAGCCTCTTCTCATCAGCCCGGAGCTTTTAAAGGAGCAGGGGCTCTTAACGGAAGAGGATCTGAAGGAAATTCCTGATTTTGATCCGGTTCACGTGGACTACGATGCAGTGCGTGAATATAAATATCCCTTATTCCGAAAGGCCTGCAAGGCCTTCTGCCAGGGAAATGATCCGGAGCTTCAGGAGGTGTACAGCGCCTTCTGCACAGCCAACCAGGACTGGCTGTCCGATTACTGTCTTTTCATGGCCCTGAAGGAAGAGCAGAAGGGGCTTCCCTGGACCGAGTGGCCGGAGGCTCTTCGCAACATGGAGGACGAAAGCCGTTCCCTCTGGACAGAAAGGCTGAAGGACGAGATCGGCTTCCACACCTTCCTGCAGTTCTGCTTTTATTTTCAGTGGGCTTCCCTGAAGGAGTATGCCAATGACCGCGGCATCGCCGTCATCGGTGATATTCCTATCTTCGTATCCCCGGATGGGGCCGATGTCTGGGCCAACCGGGAGCTCTTTCAGGTAAATGAAAAGGGCTATCCTTCCTCAGTGGCGGGAGTTCCGCCCGATTATTTCAGCGCGACCGGACAGATGTGGGGGAACCCGCTCTACGACTGGGCCGCCCATAAAAAGGAGGGCTATCGCTGGTGGATCGCCCGCGTCCGCCATCTGCTGGAGCAGGCGGATTACGTCCGTGTCGACCATTTCCGCGGCTTTGAATCCTACTGGGAGGTGCCCGCTGACGCCGAGAATGCCATCTGCGGCGTATGGCGCAAGGGGCCGGGAGCCGAGCTGTTCCAGGCCATTCACAAGGCTCTGGGAGAGGATCTGCCAATCTTTGCCGAGGATCTGGGACTGATCACGCCGGAGGTCGTAAGCTTAAGGGATTCTCTGGGCTTCCCGGGCATGCGCGTGCTTCAGTTCGCCTTCGACGGAGGGGAGAGCACCTTTCTTCCCCATCAGTTTGATACCCGTAACTGTATCTGCTACACTGGAACCCACGACAACAATACAACCGTCGGCTGGTACCAGAATGCATCGGAATACTCCCGCGACAAGGTACGCCGCTACATGAATACAGACGCTTCCAGCATCAGCTGGGATTTTATCCGCATCTGCCTGGGAAGCATCGCCCGCTATGCGATTTTCCCGATCCAGGATGTGCTGAAGCTTGGGGAAGAGGCCCGGATGAACGTTCCCGGTGTGGCGGAAGGCAACTGGGCATGGCGTTACCGGGACGACGATCTGAATTCCGGCATGGCGCAGGGGCTGCGCCAGATGACCGAACTGTTTGGAAGATAAGGAGGCTGCTTATGATACGGACTCTCATCATTGTAATCATCGTTCTGGCTTATCTGATTCTGGGTATCCCGGTGCTGCTCATCGAATGGGTGATCGGAAAATTTAATCCCAGAGCGAAGGACTACAGCTGCCTGCGGCTCGTACAGGCCGCATTCAAGCTTATCATGTTTGCCGCCGGCACGAAGCTTACTGTCATCGGAGAAGAAAATGTTCCAAAGGATCAGGCAGTTCTCTATGTAGGCAACCACCGGAGCTATTTCGACGTGATTATGACCTACGCGCGCTGCCCCAGGCTTACCGGCTATATCGCCAAGGTGGAGATGCTGCGCTATCCGCTGCTCCGCGACTGGATGAAGGCCCTGTACTGCCTGTTTCTGGACCGCGACGACATCAAGGCCGGACTGAAAACGATTCTGCAGGGAATTGAATATATTAAGAATGGAATCTCTATCTGCATTTTTCCGGAAGGTACCAGAAACCATTCCGACGTCATGCTGCCCTTCAAGGAAGGCAGCATGAAAATGGCGGAAAAGACCAACTGCCCGATCATTCCCATGGCGATCACCAATTCTGCAGAAATTTTTGAGAACCACATTCCCTTTGTCCGCCGCTGCCACGTGATTCTGGAATATGGAAAACCGATTCTGCCCGGAGAGCTCTCCAAAGAGGAGAAAAAGTTTCTGGGCGCATATACACAGCAGAAAATTCAGGAAATGCTGGATAAAAACAAGAGCTTACTGCGTATAGAATAAAACCGAGGAGGCTATTATGAAAATTGTAGTACTGGCAGGAGGAACGAGCACGGAGCGGGACGTATCCTTAAGCTCCGGCAGCAAGATCTACCGTGCCTTAAAAAACCGCGGCCATCAGGTGATTCTCCTGGACGTTTATCTGGGATATGAAAGCGAAGCCCCTGTAACCGCAGAGCTTTTTGATTCTGAGCTTGACTGGGCGAAGGATATCCAGGCTGTCTCTGCGGAGCACCCGGATCTTTCCCATCTGAAGGAGCTCCGCAAGGATGGGGGCAAGAGTATGTTCGGCCCCAATGTGCTGGCTCTCTGTGACATGGCAGACGTCGTATTTCTCGGACTGCACGGAGCGAACGGCGAGGACGGACGCATCCAGGCCGCCTTCGATCTGATGGGAATTCCTTACACAGGAACCGGTTACCTGAGCAGCGCCCTGGCTATGGATAAGCATATTTCCAAGCAGTTCTTCCGCAGCGCAGGAATCCCTACGCCCGCAGGAATCACGCTGAAATGCGGAGAAAAGGCTGATCCTTCCTCCGTGCCCTATCCCTGCATGGTAAAGACGGTCTGCGGCGGCTCCAGCGTGGGAGCCTACCGGGTAGACCGGCCGGAGGATCTGCAGAAGGCTCTGGATGACGCCTACTCCTTCGGAGACAGCGTGATCGTCGAGCAGTTTATCACAGGCAGGGAATTTTCTGTGGGAGTCATCGATGGAAAGGCGCTTCCCGTCATTGAAATCGCCCCCCTGGAGGGCTTCTACGATTATAAAAACAAATACCAGCCCGGCAGCACCATCGAGACCTGTCCTGCTGAGCTGTCTCCGGAGCTGACAGCCCAGATGCAGCGCTACGCGGAGATGGCCTTCGAGACACTCCATATGCGCTCCTACGCGCGCATGGATTTTATGATGAGCGCCGAAGACAGATCTATCTACTGCCTGGAGGCCAACACGCTGCCCGGCATGACGCCCACCAGCCTCCTGCCCCAGGAAGCCGCAGTCATCGGAATGTCCTTTGAAGATCTCTGCGAAAAATTAATCGAGGTTTCGTTAAAATGAAAGAAATGTCATTAAACCAGATCGCCCGCGCCTGTCAGGGGACCTACGTGGGCAGTGAGGAACAAAAGAGCCGTGAGGTAACTGGCATCGACATCGACAGCCGGAAGATAGAGCCCGGCTACCTTTTCGTGGCTGTAAAAGGCGCCCGGGTGGACGGTCACAGCTTTATTCCTGCCGTTTTCGCAAAGGGAGCCGCAGCCGTTCTCTGCGAGCGGCTGCCTGAGCATCCGGCAGGCCCCTGCATCGTCGTGGATTCCTGTCTGGAGGCCATCAAGCGGCTTGCAGAATATTACCGCAGCACCCTGACCATCCCTGTCATCGGTATCTCCGGCAGTGTCGGAAAAACCAGCACTAAGGAAATGATCGCTGCTATCTTAAGTCAGCGCTGCCGTGTGCTGAAGACAGAGGGAAACTACAACAATGAAATCGGCCTTCCTCTGACCATCTTCCGCATACGGGAAGAGCATCAGGCCGCCGTACTGGAAATGGGGATCAGTGATTTCGGAGAGATGACCCGGCTGGCGCGCATGGCCAGGCCTACCATCTGTGTCCTGACCAATATCGGCCTCTGTCATCTGGAAAATCTGAAGAATCGGGACGGCATCCTGCAGGCCAAGACAGAGATGTTCGACGAGGCTCAGCCCGGCGCCCAGATCATTCTGAACGGCGACGACGATAAGCTGATCACCCTGAAGGACATCCGCTCCCCGCGGCCTCTTTTCTTTGGTCTGAATCCTGAGCTTGATCTCTACGCAGAGGACATCGAAAACCTCGGTCTTCAAGGCACCCGCTGCACCTTTGTCACCAAAGCCGGTTCCTTCCAGGCGCTGATTCCGATCCCGGGACGCCACATGGTGCACAATGCCCTGGCAGGTGTCGCCGTGGGCCTTTCCCTCGGACTGACCACAGAGGAAATCCGCGCCGGTATCGAGAGCCTGACCCCCGTCAGCGGCCGGAATAACCTGATCCGCACTGGAAAATGGGATATTCTTGACGACTGCTACAATGCAAATCCAGTCTCTATGGCCGCATCCCTGGACGTGCTCTCCTGCGCTCTGGGCCGCAAGGTCGCCATCCTGGGCGACATGGGCGAGCTGGGCGAAAATGAAAAGCTCCTTCATTACAATGTCGGCTGCCATGCAGCCGATGCTGGAATCGACGCGGTATTCCTGGTCGGAGAGCTTTCAAAGGAGACTGCCCGCGGCGTAGAAGCGAAGAATCCTTCCATCACCTGCCGCCATTTTGATACAAAGGAGGAGCTGATAAAGGCTCTGCCGCTCCTTCTGACGAGGGGCGACTCGATTCTTGTGAAGGCCTCGCATTTTATGGAGTTCCCTGAGATTGTAGAATGGCTGAAGGAGCATGGCAGCATGTAACAAATGGAATTCTGCCGAAAAAGGAGACCCACGAAAGCATGTGGCGTCTCCTTTTCATCAATCGGTCTTTTACTCGTTCAGATAAACCTTCAATAATTCCATCGCTTTTTTTCTTTTTCTCTCATCACAATCCTTTACCAGAAACCAGATGCGCTCTACCTCTCTGTTTATTCTCTCCTCCCCATCCTTCCCCAGAATCAGGTAATCCAGAGACATTCCAAGACATTCCGCCAATCCTATCATGGTTTCCAATGACATTCCACAGTATCCCCGTTCAATATCTGCGCAATACTTCTCTGCCTTTCCCACCCTGCCCGCTAATTCCTTTCGTGACAGGCCAAGCAGCTTTCTGCGCCGGCGAATTCTTTCTCCTGTTGCGGTTCTGCTGTAAAGCTGTCTTTTCTGTTCCAAAATCATGCACCTCATTTCTGTCATTCCGGGCTTCCGTCAAATCCAGCCTGTTCAAAATCTCTTTTTTCTCATATAAAGGACTGCAATGCCTGCGCCTCCTGCTGCCAGAAGCATCAGGACAAGCCACAGTACCGGCTGGCTGCTGTCCCCGGTATGCGCGCTGACTACCTGCGACCTTGCGCTGCCTCCTCCTGAGGATGAACCTCCGCCACTGTTGTTATCGGTAGACGGAGCTTCCTGCTTTTGGTTCACAAACACGGCCTCCGATGTTTTTCCGCTTTCAATGGTTCCGGATGCTCCTTCGGAGGATACCACATAGCCGCCCTTCTCAATCTCACGGATCTGATACTGCGTACCCGCAGGCAAATCCAGGATGGTGATTTTCTGTCCATGCTTTAGAACAAATGAGGCTTTTCCCTGTGCGTCAAACGTCAAGCTTCCATCCTGAGGCTTCTCCGCTCCCTTCACAGAATCCACTGTTTCTCCCACATAGGAATAGCTTCCTGACAGAGGGTTCCCTCCGCCGTCCCGCAGACTTATCTCAAAACGGAACTCCGTCGGATCCTCCGCAGCGCTCTTCACTGTCTTGGAGACCGCCAGCTTCCCGTTCTCCGGATCTGGATGAACTGGCTGGTTTTCCACCGTCACATACATGACGGAGGAGAATACGCCGGAGATATCCTGTGTTTTCAGATCCTGTACCTTGCTTCCGTTCTCTGTATAACAGGCACCATCAGTCCCCGGGGTCGTACTCTCATAGTGCTCCAGGCACTGCCGGACTGCCAGTCTGTTCCAGCCTGTTTCCGTCCTCGCAGTCAGCGTCACCTGGCCGTTTGTCGGACTGTACTCCAGACCCAGGCCATCCCCGCTCCGATTTCCATTATAATACAGATGCTGTTCCTCAGAAGGATCCGGATTTTCCTCCCAGCTGCTCCAGTTCGCCCCTGCTCCGCCGTAGGAATAATCCGGAGACGTCAGGAGCTGTATCCGGATATTGTGAAGAGACGCATCGATTCCATCGTCCCGTACAAATCTCAGCATTCCCTTGACTATGCTTCCCACTGCCCGTCCGGTCGTGATGCCGTCATCGGCAGTTCCGGCGTCCGCATAGACCCCGGTCTCATCTACAATTACCTGAACCGCCTTGGGGTTTTTAAAATAATTTGTATCCCCTGAGCTGGTTTCAATCAGGTAATAGGTTCCCCTTTTAAGGAAATCCTTTGTACTTGGAAACACCAGCATTCCCTCTCCGGTGACCTTATCGCCCGTACCGTCCGGCTCCCGGTGCAGGGAAGCTGTGGTTCCCTGATCGTATGGGGTAAGGTTCGCCAGACGGTTATAATCCACAGTGCCATCTCCGCTGACTGCTCCCGCCTTCTCCACATCCTCGGCCAGGTACAGTGCGAAGCCTGCCCCGTTCATAGCCTGTCCCTTCTCGTTTACCTTCTCTACAATCAGGTAGTTCCGGATGTTAGAGACATAGATATGTACAGCAAACTCCCTCTGGAATTCATCGGTATAAAGGCGAATCAGGCTGCCATCTTTGTCCTTGTAGTAATAATTGACCGTGTATTCGACCTTGGAAGCCTCTACGGCGCTATTGCCTTTCTGTTCCAGATACCAGTAATAATTTTCAATACTGCCCGGGAGATCCTCCACGGTGACCTGAAACGCGCCTCCGGTAGCCAGCTCAAATTTGTTTTTTCCTCCATTAGCCTGCACCGCTTCCAGAATATTATCCTCCATGGAGGAGCTGTTGTGAATCGTCCAGCCCTCAGCGGCGCTTCCGGACACTGGCGCCCAATTCTTCTCATCTTTGTAAGGCTTTGACATGTCCAGTCTTTTAAACACCACCGCATACATATCAGGCATAGGCTCTGTAGTACTGAGATCTACAAGCTGTTGTCCCTGATTTGCGCCCTCCGCTTTATACAGAATTGTTGACGCAGTCGTTGTGACCTTTGGTTCCCCGTAGGAGCCTGTTTCCCAGTAATGATCGGAAAAGATCAGGCCCGTTTCCGGATCATACCTCAGACAGGTGTCCGCCGCTGCATGGTAGCCGTCCAAGACGGATGTCTCCCGAAGAATAAAGTAGCGAGTATTACATTTTTCATAGAAGTCTCCAAATGTATGCGGCGTCCCGTCTTTGTCCAGCATTCTCAGCAAACCATTACTATCTGTCGTTCCCGTGAAAATCGGAGTATTCTCACATCCCTCTTTAATTTTGTAGCCGTCCCCTGAAACTTCGGCCGGGTAAAGCGCAAACTCAACACCAGATACCGGATTTCCTTCCTGATCGAGCTTAGTGATCTCACTTTCCGGGATAGGCTGCAGATTATATTTCAGCATCATATTAGAATCGGTATTTCCGCGCTCCAGATAAAAGAACTTTAAGGTATGAATGGTACCGTCAGCAAACGTATTCTCTTTATCACTCTCCGTATTCCAGCTTACATCACCCTCCTTCCCTGCGCTCTCAAAACGTCCTCTGATCGTTCCGGCATCCCCTTCGTTTACCCGAATTTTTCCTGTAGAAAAATCGATGCTCATGCTCGCGCGATCGTGAATTCCTCCCAGGTCTACTACCAGCACATCGTCGATGAATACCCATACGTCATCGTCCCCTGAAAATTGATAGGTAACAGGCTGGCTTTCACGGATCATTCCTCCATTCTTCTGGATAAACCGGGTCGTCATGGAAAGGCCAAAATAATGATTTAGGGTACTGCTCTGTGAATCCAGCTCCCCTTCCTCTTTCTGTGTCAAATTCCCGTCTTCCAACTCCGGATTACCTGAAGCATTTGCTTTGAACACCTCTCCGGGGCCGTCAAACGGAAAGAACTGACCATTAGAACTGCCTCCTGCGGGTTGTACGCCCCAGGTATTATAAAGCTTAAATCTCCCCTCATCCTCATCGAACCATGCGAAATTTTTCTGGCTGTCATAATAATAATAGCCATCGCTGTCTGTCTGGAACAGCCCTTCCACATTCGAAAATGCTTTTTTTCCATCTCCACCACTGGGCTCAAACAGGTAAGCTGTGGATTCATCTGTCGTCCCGCTATCGTTCGGTGCTGCAGGCAAATTTTCTACAAAAACAGGATACCCATCATCTCCCAGTGTATCCTTTACGATGCCAGTACGCGGGGCTGTACTCTCGGTCCAGTGATTAACACTGAGATCCTTCAGCGTCCCACCATCCGCCAGTTGTCCCATTCCTTTTCCAAATTTGAAGGCATGCCCCTTATTAATTCCCTGCTGAGTACGCGCTGCGTCACCATAGCTTATATCATCCGCTGCCTTTCTTCCCCCTGCATCCCCTGATGCTGTCCAGTAGTCAAACAGATCGACAGATGTGCCGGCAGGAGTGAAGCCGTCCACAGTATAATCCTCAAAAGCAGCGTGCCCGGGATCTGCAAGCACAGCCACTTCCGAAGCTTTCACAGTGACAGCCGGCTCCGGCACACCTTCTGCCAGCACATAGCCGTCAGGCAGAGAGGCCGTCACGGTACAGCTGTCAGCTGACCATCCCGTCTCCGGGAAAGCAGACAGATCCCAGGTGAGCTGCAGCTCCTCTGCCGCTGCTTCTGTCTTTTCTTCTGTCTTCAAAACCGGCTCTGTCAGAAGCGGCGCCTCCAGCGGAACTCCAGACGCAGTTTCCTCCGGTTTCTCTGCCTGTCCCGAGGAATCAGCAGCTTCCTCTGGAGAAGCTTGTGCCTGCTCTGTCTTCTGGCCGTCCTCTGCCGCCGGCTCTTCCTCCGTCTTCTGGCCGTCCTCTGCCGCCGGCTCTTCCGTCTCCTGGCCGCCCTCTGCCGCCGGCTCTTCCGTTTCCTGGCCGCCCTCTGCCGCCGGCTCTTCCGTCTCCTGGCCGCCCTCTGCCGCCGGCTCTTCCGTCTCCTGGCCGCCCTCTGCTTCCGGTTCTTCTTCCTGCGCCGGATCCGCCTCCTGCTTCTCCTCTGCTTCCTCCCGAATCTCTGCCATGACAGAAGTGGGCAGCAGCTCCTTCAGCGTCTCCCGCGTCAGCTTTTCCGCTCCGTCGAGATCAGAAATCTGAAGCTCCCATCCATTTTCCGTCTCTGACAGATATTCATTTTCTGTCCATTCCCAGGAGGAAACCGTCTTCTCCTTATTCTGCTGTTCCTCACTGGCATATACCGCTCCGTTTGAAAGAAGCACTACTGCCGACATAGCTGCTGACAGTAGCTTTGTAGCTTTCCTTTTCATATCAATTCACACCTCATTTTTACATATTCTGTATGAGTCAAGCTGCTGCCGCTGTATAGATAAGTCTCCCTATGCTTACTCATCCTGCTCTGCTGACTTACTGATTTTTTCATACCCTCCTTTTCTTCCTAAAGCATTCAAACACAAAACACTTTAGGAAAACTACAAAATGATGATTCTGTGGTAAGCACAGATGCACCCTGTCAGGAACACTCCGGCTTCGTAAGCCTTATGCCTTTAAAAGCAGGCTTTGAATTCCTGAAACTGGAGGAAAACGGCAAAGCATTCAGGAAATCCATAACGAGCAGCGGCTCTGTAACGCATACAAACGAAGCCTGCAGTCATTTGTTTTCCGCAGGCCTGGGTTTTGTACCATTTTTTACCTTAAAATAAGGGTGGAATTGGAAAATAGGTTGCAATTCACAGGCTTTTCCTATATACTACTGTGTGAACAGATATAATTTCTCTGTTTTAAAAGTATGCTTACCACAGAATCATCATTCCGTGATATCTGCTGGGTAAGCCTTTTATATAATAAGCTTCATTTTCCGCAATATTTTTTCATAGGCTTCCGTACTTTCCGCCACATAGATCCTCGTTGTCTCAACCGATGAATGTCCCAGTATGTCAGCCAGATGAGCCAAATCCTTCTCCATCGAATAATAGCTCCTGGCAAACAGATGCCGGAGGCTGTGGGGAAATACCTTGTTTTTATCCACGCCGGCTGTCTCGCACAGCTTCTTCATGTCTCTCCATATATTGCTGCGGTCAAGAGGCCTTCCGGTTCTGGTCCGAAAGAGGATGCCTTCCCGGATCTGCTCTGTCCTGATATAGTTCTGTAATTTCTTTCTCAGCTCTTTCGAAAGAATGACAGTTCTGTTCTTACCTTTCATGCAGATCTCTGCTTTTCCTTTCTTGACTGCCTCGACCGTTATAAAGCGAAGCTCGCTTACACGGATTCCGGTAGAGCATACAGTGAGCATCAAGTAGTACAGTCTCTTGTTTTTCCTTTTCTGTGACGCAAGAAGCAGACGCCTGTACTCCTGTTCCGTCAACTCCCGGTTCTCCTCCAAAAATGCTTTCCTCTGAACCTTCAAAAAGCGGATCCTGCACTCTGTAATTCCGGCAAACGCAAGATAAGCATTCACGGCCGAAAGTCTATTGTTTACAGTCAATGCACTGCAGCATTGTCCCAGCCCGCTCCTGTATTCCAGCAGCAGCTCTCTGCAAAGTCCGCGCCCATGCAAAAAGCTCTGCAGTCTTTCCAGCTCACGCACATATTTTTTAATCGTAGCAGGAGCCTTCTCGTTCTCCACCAAAAAATTCCGAAACATACTCAGAGTACGTTCGGTAATTACTGCATTCCTTTTTCCCTTCATTTACCTTATCCTCCCTTTTGTCAGTGTCTCTCGGAACATGTCAGCCGCGTGCAGGAAGCCGGGCTCCTTTGCCCTCTGTTTTCTTCCAGTATATCAGCGGCTGTTTCCATTGTCATACTGACACAAATGCTCTCCCTTGGACAGAAATCTTTCCCTTTCAAGCCAAAGAAAAGAGGCGGTTTTGAGAATGCTCCAGCTCTTAATCATTCTGGCTCTTCTCAAAACCGCCTCTTTTTCAGTCATCGGCGCATCTATATCAGGTTCTTCTCCACTCGCACTCCTTTCCTCTTACTCCTTCTTCACCTAATCAGACCGGCTGCAGCTGCTCAGCTCACAAAGCCGTCCTGCACGATGTCCTGAATCACTTCGGTGGGAATCTCAAATTCCACGCTGCCCATAGATCCCGGCGCCACCTCATATTCATCGAAGACAATGACAAGCTTTCCGCTGTCGTTTACATAGAAGGTCGTATCCTCTGTGATAGACTGGAAATCGCTCTCCGGCATGTCGCTGTCGATAAAATACATCTTTCCTTCATCCGCTGCCATCTGCTCCTTCATCTGGGTCTTGATGTTATCGGAGATCGGAGTGATAAAATCAGCGTCTTCCCTGAAAAGCCCCTTCAGATTGATCATCTGCCCGGTCTGCTTGTCGATATGGTAGATCCTCACGCTCTCAGCTCCGCTGGCCATGACAGTCAGCTGGTCAAAGCGGATGGAAAACAGTCTGTCAGAATCCGTAATGACCTCATAGTTCAGCTCCACGGACTGATGCCCTTCCCCGCCAAAGGCTGCCACATCCGCCTCATACTGGGCAATAATCTCATTGGTATAATCCTCGATCGTTTTGTTAATCTGCTCTGTTGTCTCCTGATTTACCGTTCCATCCTCATTTTTTACGCTGACCTCGGGAATCTTCACATCCGCCGACATATTATCGTTATCTGTAGAATTCTTATACTCCCGGAACGTCACTACCTCCGCGATAGCCCCGAGCACCGGAATCTTCATCATCGCATTCGCAATGGTTGCTCCGGAATTTGCCATGATTGTGATCGCAAGCATCGCTGCCACCACTGCGCCTCCTGCTGCTTTGACAAATGTGATTACCTTAGATTTCTTTTTCATACGTGTCACTTCCTCTCTTTCTTCTTTTCCTTTTTCTATTCCAGCCTCCACTCTCTGGCGAAGCTCTGCCGGGATTCGGATCTCCTCATATTCCTGTTTCATCTTTTCCAGTCTCTCATCCTTCATAAAGAATCTCTCCTTCCGTTAGTCTTACCTTAAGCTTTTTCAGGCTGCGGTACAGAACCGTCTTAATCGTGCTGGTGTTTTCATTCATAATTTTTGCGATGTCATCCAGCTTCTGATCCTCAAAAAACCGGAGAACGACCACGGTCTTTTCTCTCTCATCCAGAATATTCAGCGCCTCCAGCGTATCAAAATCCTGGTAGATATCTTCTTTTCCCGTCTCCTGCGTCTCGTCTGTGGCGATCTCTCTGCTGCTCTTTCTTATAAAATCTACGGCAGTGTTCATCACGATACGCCACAGCCAGGTGCGGATATGCGCTTCCTGACGGACGCGTCCGGAATATTTGATTGCTTTATAGACGCTTTCCTGAACGATGTCCAGAGCGTCTTCTTCATTTCTCACATAGGTATAAGCAAGACGGTACATCGCTTCGTAGGAATCGAGAATCTGTTCCTCTACCTTCTTTTGTAATGCGTCTGCATTCATCCTTTCCTCCTCCTTTGCTTTTCTATCTATTAGACGGCAGGGGGCCCGCAAAAAGTTTGCGGAATTTAAAAAAATTTTTTCTTTCTCCCTGCATGGCAGGAATCCGGCCTCCGGCGGCACAGAAAACCGGTGTGCGGAAAGCCTTTTCTGCCTCCCGCACACCGGTTCCTCAGCTGCTTTTCACAGACCTCCGCCTGGACAGCCGGAAGTCACCGGCGCCTTCAACGTCTCCTATGAATCCGCTTCTATATGATGCTTATCCGCATATCCTGTCAGAATCAGCGTCAGGGCTCCGTCTCCCGTCACATTGCAGGCCGTCCCAAAGCTGTCCTGCAGCGCGAAGATCGTAAGCATCAGTCCTGTTCCGGTAGCGTCGAAGAGAAGCACGCCCGTGATCAGGCCCAGGGATGCCATCACCGTTCCTCCCGGCACGCCCGGCGCTCCGATCGCAAAGACGCCCAGCAGCAGGCAGAACAGAATCATTGTTCCCAGATCCGGGAGGCTGCCATACAGAATCTGCGATACCGTCATCACAAAGAACACTTCTGTCAGCACAGAGCCGCAGAGGTGGATATTCGCAAAGAGCGGGATTCCAAAATCCACCATATCCTGCCGCAGTACTTTAGACTTGCCGGCACAGCGCAGAGCCACAGCCAGCGTGGCAGCCGATGACATGGTTCCCACTGCCGTGATATAGGCCGGGCCGTAATGCTTCACGACCTCCAGCGGATTTTTTCCGGAATAGAGGCCCGCCAGGATGTAGAGAAGCGCCATCCACAGATAATGCCCCACCATTACAATCAGAATCACCTGGATAAATACCGGAAGCTGCTTCGTGATCGTTCCCTCATAAGCCAGGCCACAAAAGGTCGCGGCAATAAAGAAGGGCAGAACCGGGATCACGACCTTGCTTACTATCGCAAGCACGATAGCCTGGAATTCATCCAGCAGCTCTTCCATCCTCTTTGACTTCGTCCATGTCACTCCAAGGCCCAGCAGAAGCGAGAACGCCAGGGCGCTCATGACCTCCATGACAGCCGGTATCTTCAAATCGAAAACGACCTCCGGCAGCTCCCGCAGCCCCTCTACCTCTGATACAATGGACAGGTGGGGAATGATCGCATAGCCTGCCGCCATCGACGCGAAGGCCGCGCCGATCGACGACACATAGGCCAGGATCAGGGCTGTCACCAGCATACGGGAGGCATTGCTTCCCAGCTTTGTGATGGACGGCGCGATAAATCCGATGACAATCAGCGGCACGCAGAAATTGATGATTTCCCCCAGAAGCTGTTTGATCGTCACAATCACGTTCATAAAGGCTTCGTTGGCAATCAGCCCCAGAACCATACCCACAATTACGCCCACCAGCAGCTTGAAGGGCAGGCTTTTCAGGATTTTCTTCATAACGGTCTCCCTCTCTTTTCTTTCTATTTCATTACTATAACCAGTATATTGGAAAACATTACCCGTTGCAAGCCGGCACAGAAATTTCTTCTGCTTTCTTTAAGCTACATCTTTAGAATTTCATTGTATATTTCAAGAATTTCAGCATATCCTGCGATTTTGCTTCCATCTTGAAAGACAAGCCGCATCCCCCACTTTTAATGAATGAAGATAATGCTCCGGAGAAAGAAAGGTAATTGTTCCCTCTGCTGTTTCTCCACCTGTTCCGCTTTTTGTATCTCTGCCGGCACATCATCCAGCCAGCCTTTCACCCGCCGTCCTCATCTGCTCCTCTGTCAGCTCCCAGCTAAACCAGATTTCCACGATCCGGTCCGGATAGCAGAGCAGATACCGGTTCACAGCCCCTGTATCCTGGGCGGTCAGCTCATAGGCCTCATCCGCGCTCCAGATTTCCGGGTCCCGCTCCTCATAAACCCTTTTGTATCCTTCCGGAACCCGGTCGTCTCCGCTCTCATCCCTCTCTTTCAGCAGCTGGTTTTTACACATAGCGTAAAGAAACGGCGCCTTTACCAGCGTGATTCTGTACTCCAGAGCCGGATACGCCTGTGCGTCCTCCGCGACGAATTCCGGCGTCTGGCTCAGTTCAAGCTGCTCCAGCAGCGGCGACCGGCTCTCCCTTGTCTGGTACAGATAGCCGTCAGAGGGAACCTCCATCAGATCCGCTGCCGTCAGCGGCAGCTCCTCTGCCTGACCGCCTGCACCCTGTGAGCCCGTATTCCGGGCAGTCTGTACCGCCGCAGAGGTCAGCAGCGCCATAAAGGCAAAGGATACCGCAAACAAGACAAGCAGCGTCAGCGTCCTGTTCAGCCCCGGAGATGCCTTTCTTCTCCTGAAAAAGCTTTTGACAGAGCCCGCCAGGAAAAAAAGCCCCAGCATATAAGCGCTTATCGCGATTCCGATCCCTCTTCTCCAGAGCGGCCCCACAGACACCCAGCTGATAAGCCAGTAGAGAAAGCCCAGAAAAACAAGCGCAAGCACCAGCTTTGCGAGCCATATACGGCTGGAGGTCTCCAGAAATTCACCCCTGGCCGCAGCCTTTTTCGCCCGCACATACCAGGCCAGATAGCCCTCCAGCTCTGAAGCGCAGTACACCAGAAGCAGAAGCCAGACAAAACCGGTAAAAAGATTTGAGGCGCTGGAAAACAGGCCGATCGGATCGGTCAGAAGGCTGGATACCAGCATGGAAGCCAGCAGAAGGCTGACAGCCAGCATTACACCGCTGGCCGGAAGGAAGCCTCGCTTTGCCGAACGGTGCACAGCCTCCAGCTCAAGAGCCGGATCCGTCGCAATGGGAAGCGGATCCGGATCCTCATTATAAAAAATCTGAAGCTGAGCCGAAGCCGCCGCCAGATGCCAGCCCGCATATTCACAGAAATCATAAAAGGTTCTCTGCTTCTCCGAGGGCTCCGGATCCAGCTCTGAGGCCCCCGGATAATAGACCACAGAAAAACGCAGGCAGCAGGGCTGTGTCCGGCGGTAATGCCAGATATTATTCTCCACCCTTTCCAGCAGCCATCCATCGGCAGCCATTTCTTCCAGATGCCTTTCAATCCCTGTATGATCATAAAAAGCGTACAGCTCAAGCCTTCGTTTTCTCTCCTTCATCATCCTTCCTCCTCCCCAAAAATCTGCCGGTAATCCTGCGCCTGCGCGCAAATCCGTTCATATTCCCTCTCCAGAAGCTCTCTTCCCTTTTCCGTCAGAAGATAGCTTCTGCGGCGGCCGTCAGCCCTCGTCTCCCGGATCATTTCAGCCTCCAGAAATTGTTCCAGAAGAGTATAAAGAGTACCGGAGCCTATGCTGACACGCCCTCCGGTCATGGCCGGAACCCGGTCCAGGATATCTATCCCGCAGCACTCCTCCTTCAGGCAGAGCAGAGTGTAAAACATCTGCTCCGTCAGTGTCTGAAACCTCGCCCTCGCCATCCCTTTCCCTCCTGCCCTTTATTCTCGATTATCGAGTTATCTTACCCTTATCATAATCTCGATTATCGAGATTGTCAACCATCCGCTGCAAAACGTATAACCCCCGGGCGCCTCACATATAATAGAGCAGAATTTCGGCCTGAAATGGAGAAAATCATGGAAAACCTGAGCCAACTCATAGAAAGCGTCAACAACTGCCTCTGGGGCCTTCCCATGATCCTTCTGCTGTCAGGCACCCATCTTTTCATGACCTGGAAGACAGGATTTATTCAAAAAAAGCTCCCTCTGGCTATCCGTCTCTCACTGACACGGGATCCGGATTCAGAAGGAGATATCAGCCCCTTCGCCGCGCTGTCCACCTCTCTGGCCTCCACACTCGGCACAGGAAATATTATCGGCGTGGGAACCGCAATCGCTCTTGGCGGCCCCGGCGCTGTCTTCTGGTGCTGGCTTACAGGGATTTTTGGAATAGCCACATCCTACGCCGAGTCCCTGATTGCCCTCAAATACCGGATCCGCGCCAAAGACGGAACCATGCTGGGAGGCGCCATGTACGCGCTGGAACGGGGGCTTCATCTAAAGCCTCTCGCGGTCCTTTTCGCGTTTTTCGGCGCACTGACCTCCTTCGGCATAGGCTGCGGCGTCCAGGTAAATGCTATCTCCGCTGTCGCGGAGCCGGCTCTGCGGGAAGCTGCCGGCAGCTTCCCGGGGCTTTCCTCCCTGGTGCAGCACTTTCCTCAGCTTCCTGCTCTGGCTATAGGCCTTGTCACGGGCCTCGTTACCTGCGCCGTTATTTTCGGCGGCGTCCGCTCTGTCTCAAGGGTCTGTGAAAGGCTGGTCCCCTTTATGGCTCTTTTTTATATGCTCGGCTGTCTTGCAATCCTGTACATCAACCGTGCATTTCTCGCTGACGCCCTGGCCCTGATTCTGAAAAGCGCATTTTTCGAGACTGGCTCCCTGGCTGGAGGCATGGCAGGCTCCGGCATTATGCTGGCAGCCCGGTACGGTATTTCCCGGGGCCTGTTTTCCAACGAGGCAGGCATGGGATCCGCACCCATCGTTGCGGCTGCCGCCCGCAGCCGCAACCCTGTCCGCCAGGCTCTCATCGCTTCCACCGCCACCTTCTGGGATACGGTCGTCGTCTGTCTCATTACCGGCCTTGTCCTGGTCAGCAGCCTGCTCTCCGGCTCTGCGTCCGGCGCCGCCCCTGAGGCTGCACCTGCCGTTCTCTCCGGCGGCAGCCTTGCCAGCGCCGCCTTCTCGCAGATTCCCTGTATCGGCCAGCCTGTTTTGATGACAGGCGTCATCACCTTTGCCTATGCAACGATTCTTGGCTGGTCCTATTATGGGGAACGCTGCCTGGAATACCTCTTCGGGAAGCTTTCTCTGTTCCCCTACCGTTTTTTATGGATCCTTGTCATTGTCTTTGCCCCGGTCCTCCGCCTGGAGCTTGTATGGAATATCTCCGACACGCTGAACGCCCTGATGGCCCTGCCGAATCTTCTTGCCATCCTTCTTCTCTCCGGCGTAATTGCCAGAGACACACGTTATTATCTGAAGCACCTGGACGAAAAGGCCTGAATCTCCAGTCAGGCTTCGCTTCTGCCCCGCTCTCCGGCACAGCTTCAGTCGTTAAAATTTCGTTAAGAAACCGGGCGCTTTCTTTGTCTTTTCCATCAATCCTGCTAAAATAAAAACAGCGTCAGCAGGAATTACTTACATCAGCAGGAAAAGGGGAGTTGCTATTATGAATAATATCATTTTATGGATCGTGGCAATCGTAGGCGGAATCACGGGGCTTTTAACGACCCTGTATCTGACCATCAGCTTTCCGGCAGTGATTATCTGGAAGATTTACCGCCGCATTGTTCACGGCATTCCAATGACAAAATAAAGATTTTCATCTCTTTCAAAATGCCTGTCCTCCGTATATAATACGAAGTAGACAGGCATTTTTTCCGGTATTTTCACATATTTCACCAGCCTGCAGGGCGTCTGCGGATGTCCCGGACGCCCAACAGCCTGAAAAGGAGGACTTTCCATGTATGATATCACTGTAATCGGCGCAGCCATCCTTGACGTGCTGGCCCATCCCGTATCCCCTTCCAATCTGAACAGCCGCTCCTGGCCCGCAGAGGGCGTCTCCATGACGGTAGGCGGAGATGCCGCGAACGAGGCTACAATTCTGGCCCGGCTTGGCAAAAAAGTGAACCTGATCACCAAGCTGGGAGACGACATGGCCGGGCGCCTGCTCCTGTCGCACTTTGAGCAGAACGGCGTCTCTGTCAGGGATTCTGTCATTGAAAAGGGACTGGATACCGGCATCAACATCGTGCTCGTCCACGAGGACGCGGAGCGTTCCTTTATTACAAACAAAAACGGCAGCCTCCGGAAGCTGTCCCTTTCGGATATTCCCTATGAGGCTCTCAAGAAAAGCCCCATTTTTTCCTTTGCAAGCATCTTTGTCTCACCGCTTTTCGATGTTCCTGCCATGGCAGCCCTGTTCCGGTCTGTAAAGGAGAGCGGCGGCCTTCTGTGCGCCGACATGACACGCTGCAAAAACGGGGAAACCCTGGAGGACATCCGCCCCATTCTCTCTTATATCGATTACCTCTTCCCGAACTATGAAGAGGCAAAGGCTGTATCGGGGCAGGACACGCCAGAGGCGATCGCGGACGCTTTTCTCGCCTGCGGTCTTTCCTGCATTGTCCTCAAGCTCGGGAGCAAAGGCTGTTTCCTGAAAAACAGGCAGACTGCCGCCCTGATTCCTGCCTGTCCCGGCACACGCTGTATTGACACCACCGGGGCCGGAGATAACTTTGCGGCAGGCTTCCTCTATGCGCTCTCAGAGGGCATGTCTCCCATAGAATGCGCCCGCTTCGCCAGCGCCACGGCATCCATAGCAGTAGAAAGCGTCGGAGCCTGCACGGGCGTCCGGTCGCTTACGCAGGTCATGGAACGCTGGCAAAATATGCCCCTGCCGGAATAAGGAGGGAAAATCCAATGAGAAAGAATTTGGCTGGAAAAAGAAATCAGAATAGCTCTCCGAATCATGACCGGGCTGTAATATCAGACTGCGTAAAACATTGCGCTATACGAAAACTGCCGCAGAACATACTTTCCAATTTTCCCTAAAGTATGCCTGCGGCAATTTTCTATCATTACTTTCTATTTGTTGCCTTTTTATTCATTCCCTGCTGGTATAGCTGTCCTCTTACTCTGCTACAGTCACCATTGTGATGTGCGGGTTTACACCCTCATACCAGTACAGGAAGCCCTGCATATCGATGGTCTGGCCCACCTCCAGAGCCTCTACTGCATTGTATACGTCTGTCGTATTGTCGCACAGATAGGACTCTACGGTAAAGGTATAGGTCTGTCCGTTGTAGGAAGCGTTAAAATACAGATCGTCCCCATCTGAACCGGAACCGTCATAGCTGTACAGGAAAGCCGCGTCGCTTCCCTCTGCCGCCGGCTCCACCGTAAGGCCTGTAAAGGATGCAAGCTCATTCTGATGGTTAATCAGTTCGTCTGTTCCAAGCATCTCTGTCACATCAAGGGGCTCTGCGATAAACTCCTCGCCGTCGTCCACAAATTCAAAGGTTCCGTCCATAATCTCGATCTCGCCGGACCACTCGGACTTGTATCCTGTTACGCGGATCTTGGTTCCCGGAGTCAGCTTTGCGGCATCCTCCTCAGAGCAGGCCAGCTCATAGAAGAAATACGCGCCATCCTCGCTCTGGGCATAAACTGTGATCTTTCCCTGTCCGTTATCATCCCACCAGGACTGCGTTGCCTGAACATAGGACTCTACGGTAACCTGTGTGTCCACGTCTGCAGCCATGTACTCCTCATGGGTCATCACCTCAGCCGGAGCTGTCTCCTCTGCAGCAGCCTCTGTGTCTGTGCTCTCTTCCGTCTCTGCGGTCTCTTCCGTTGTCTCGGCGGCAGTGCTGTCCTCAGTCGTCTCTGTCTCCGCTGTGGTATCAGCCTGTCCTGCACAGCCGGCCAGAGCCAGCGTCATGGAGAGAAGCAGAGCTGCACATAAACTCTTTTTCATAATAATTCTCCTTTTCACTTTGTATGTTTTACCATGCCGGCGCTTTCACACAGGCCGGTCCAGATATCAGTGATCCGGCCCTTCCGCAGAAAACGCACAGTTTTATTATAATCCAAAATCTCCAGAAGTCAACAACTCCGCGGCAGCGGCAGCTTTCAATTGAGCGAAAGCTGACAGATTTTCCGCTTTTTTATAATTTCCGCCTGCGGGATCGGGACGATACCGCCAGATACAGCAAAATCAGTACCCAGGCAGCCGCCAGCGCCCCCAGCAGCGCCTTCGCCGTTCCGGGCAGCGGGCCAAGATCCACCTTGCCCTCCGCCGGCCCGCCATACTCATTCAGACGGTACAAAGCCTGAACCTCTGCATACAGGTTTTCCATATAGGCGTCATCCACCGTCTCTTTTCTCCGGACAGATTTCACCACCTCTTCGATGAGCTGGCCCGCCGCGTCGCGGAGAGACGTGGAACCGTTGAACACCGGGGTGGTAAACGTATCATCCATATGATCCAGGAGAATCTGGGACGCCTTGATCTTTACCTCATAATACGTATCGTCATCCTCCCCTGCGCGGGAAAGATAATCCTGATACTCTTCCGAGTTCTGCGCCTTTGTCGTAACCGGCACATAGCCCTCCGTCTGCGCGTATGCGATCTGCACCTCGTTGCTCAGAAGATACTGGGTGAACAGCCAGGAAGCCAGAACCTCCTGGGGATCCTCTTTATTAAAAATACAGATAGACGGTCCCTGAGAAATCATCTGAGGATTCTCCGGATCGTACTGAGGTATCTCCATGACCTCGATCTCGAAATCCACCAGGGCTTCTTCCGCGATATCCACCAGCGGCGCGTCGCTTCCCATCCAGGTCGCTCCTGCCGTGGAATCAATGGCAAAGACGCACTGGCCCGCGTTCAGGAAATTGGCCGGATAGCCGGAGATCTTGAACGTGGAAAAGGCCCCGCTTTCCGTATGCTCCGCCGCCGTGTAAAGGATCTCCTCCGTCGTGTCATTGAAAATCTGAATGTCCCCGGTTTCTGTGGAATAGCCTGCCCCCTGCTGCTTCAGCATCTGAATCATCATGTTGTCCGTAGACTTGTAGATAAAGGGAATCATGACGTCTCCGCCGTTCAGCTTATACGTGCCGTCCGCATTCTTCTCCGCAGCAGCCTCCGACACCTCCCAGATAAAATCCCAGGTCAGCGTCTCCGGCAGCGTGTAGCCCAGAGCTTCCACGTAAGTCTTATTGATATAGCAGGCTTCCGTAGAGCGCATATAGGGAACCGCGTAATAATAGCCCCCGATGGAGCACTCCTCCAGAAACTGCTGCACGATCTCCTCCTGCTTCGGGCCGTCAAAGAGCAGCTCGCTCCCGCCCAGCCCATATTTCTCATCTGCGAACAGCCCGTCCAGCGGTACCACCACATTCTCGCCTGTCATGTACGTGGCAATATGATCGGGATAGGTGATGCAGACATTGGGCGTCGTTCCCGTGGAAATATTGGTAATGACATCGTTGTAAATGTCTCCGTAATCCGTATAAAGCCGAAGATTCACCGTAATATTCGGATACAGCTCCTGAAAATCGGCAATGGCCTGCTTATAAATCTCCGTCTGGTTAATATTGGTGTCGTTCTTCGCCCAGAACGTAATCTCATAATCCCTGGAAGCGTCAAAGCTCTCCGGCACCGTAAAAGCGGCCTGCTCCCTCTGTCCGTGGCAGCCGGAAAGAAGCCCCAGGCACAGAACGCCCAGAAGCGCTGCAATTCCTTTTCCAGGCTTTCTCATCCCTTCATTCCTCCTCTTGACACACCTTCCATGATTTTCCTGCGGAATACCAGGAACAGTATAATAAGCGGCACGGAAATCACCACGACAGCCGCCATCATGGCCGGAATATTTTCGCGGCCGAAGCCGTTTTCCCGGATCTCCTGGATTCCGTTTGACACCAGGTAATAGGCCGGATCATCCGTGACAAGCCTCGGCCACACATAGGAATTCCAGCACTCAATAATCTTCAGAATCGTAACCGTGACGATGGTGGGCCGGCAGATGGGAACCATAACCTTCCTAAGATATTTCAAATCCGAGGTTCCGTCCACCTTGGCCGCCCGGTAAAGCTCGTCCGGCACCTGCTCAAAGTTTTCCTTCAGAAGATAGATATAAAATACCGAAGTCACAGACGGAAGCACCAGGCCGGCGAAGGTATTTCTCAAATCCAGATTGGTAGCCGTCACAAAATTGGTAATCACCACCAGCTCGCTGGGAATCATCATCATCGAAAGAAACAGCGTAAACAGCAGATTCCTTCCCCTGAACTGAAGCCTCGCGAACGCATAGGCGGCCAGTACGCTGACCACCACCATCAGCGCCGTGGTCAGCACGGCAAAGATCACCGTATTCAGAAGATATCCCACCAGGGGCACCTGGGTAAACGCGTCGATATAATTCTGAAGCGTCGGCGACAGTGTAAAGAAAGCCGGAATATGCTCGGCGTTGTACGCACCGTAGCTCTTCACTGACGTCAGAAGCATCCAGTAAAAAGGAAACAGCACAATCAGGGCCCAGATGCTTAATCCCGTATAGGTCAGAGCTTTCCTTATCCGGTTCCGCCTTTCGGCTTTTTTCTGCATTTTTTCATATTCCGCTTTCCCGCGGCCGACCTCCGTATATCCGGTCTTCTCATACTCAGCTTGTCGTTCCATGTCTTATCCCTCTTAAACGCTACTGTTCACTCACACCTGAATCACGTTCTTACGCCCCTGCGCAGCATGGCGCCTGGGGCTGTCTGAACAGTAACTATTAAATTTCTACCCTTTTTCTGCTTACCATAAGGTTGATGCAGGTGATCGTCAGCACAATGGCAAACAGAATCACTGCCGCCGCAGACGCGTAGGAGGGATATCCGCCGCTGTCCCCGTACAGCATGTCATAGACATAGCCCACGATCGTATTCATTCCGGCCGCGTTCAGATCCGTGCCGAACAGCGCCACTGCGTCGCTGTATGCCTTAAACGCTCCGATAAAGCCCGTAATCACCAGATAGAAAATCATCGGGGAAATCATCGGCAGCGTAATCCTCGTAAATACCCGGAGCCGCGGCGTTCCGTCCACTCTGGCCGCCCGGTAATAGTCCTGGTTCACCGACGCGAGGGCGCTGGTCAGCACCAGAATCTTAAAGGGCGTGACCACCCAGACCGTATAGAAGCAGAGGACGAACATTTTCGCCCAGTAAGGCCCGTCGATGAAATCCACCGATTCCCCGCCGAACCAGCCTATCATCAGATTCACCAGGCCGTCCGTGTACTCTGTCTTCTGAAACAGAATCATAAACACAAGGCCCACTGCCAGCGTATTCGTCACGTACGGCAGGAAATACACGGTCTGGTAGAGCTCCCTCAATGGTTTGATGGAACTCAAGCCCACTGAAATCAGAAGCGCCAGCCCTGTAGAGACAGGAACCGTGATAATTACCAGAATAAATGTATTTTTTACCGCCTGCAGAAAATACGGATCATGCAGGACATAGGAAAAATTATAAAGTCCCGTGCCGAAATAGGTCTGCGACGCAAAATTATATCCTTCTTCCACCGAATAGATAAATACGTCAATCAGCGGATATACCAGGAAAAATACAAGAAATAAAGTCGCAGGCAGAAGATACAGCCAGGCCTTTTTGTTATTCGCATTCATAACACCGATTTTCCTTTCTGATGCCCGGACCGGACAGCCGGCCGCTTTTCCGGCTTCATGGACCCGGGCGGGAAATTAAAAAATTCTTTCCTCTGTCTCCTTGCGGAACAGGAACACCTTTCCGGCTTTCAGCGCGAACCGCACCTGAGAGGCAGCCGTATTTACACCGGTATCCGCGCCTATAATGGCCCGTATCGTCTGCGCCATGCAGGCCTTATGGCCGGCAATGATGCTGATGTCGCGTCCCATGATCTCCACCCGGTTCAGCTCACAGCTTAAGGGGCCGTCCTCCCGCAGGATAAAGCCCTCCGGGCGCACGCCGGCCCAGACCTCCTGGTCGGCGGTTCCCTTCACGGAGAACACTGCCTCGTCTCCGATATAAAGCTGCTCATCCCGAACCCTTCCCTCAAACACATTGATGGGAGGCGTGCCAAGGAACTTTGCCACGAACAGATTCGCCGGATTGTCATAGACCTCCTGGGGCTTTCCCATCTGCATCAGTTCACCCAGACGCATCACGGCAATCCGGTCCGAAATGCTCATGGCCTCATCCTGATCGTGGGTCACAAAGACGGTTGTGATCCCTGTCTTTTTCTGAATCTTCCGGATTTCCTCCCGGGTCTGCAGCCGCAGGCGGGCGTCCAGATTCGACAGCGGCTCGTCCAGAAGCAGCACTCTGGGCATCTTCACCAGCGCGCGGGCGATGGCCACGCGCTGCTGCTGGCCGCCGGAAAGCTCCTTTGGTTTTCTGTCCATCAGATCCTCAATCTGAACGAGTCTTGCCGTCTCCTCGGCCCGGGTCTGCATTTCCTCTTTGGAGGGCCTGTCCTTTCCCTTCAGGTTCTCCAGCGGAAACAGGATATTCTGCCTTACTGTCATATGCGGATAAAGAGCGTAATTCTGAAATACCATACCGACGCCCCGAAGCTCCGGCGGCAGATCGGTAATATCATCTTCCCCGAAAAAGATTCTGCCGGAGGTGGGCTTTTCCAGCCCGCAGAGCAGGTTCAGCGTGGTGCTCTTCCCGCATCCGGAGGGCCCCAGAAGGGCGATCAGCTCTCCGTCCGGTATCTCGCAGGAAAGATCGTCTACGGCGGTCACATCATTCCGGTCCTTCCTGCCCCGGCCCGGAAACGTCTTCGTCAGGTTCTGCAATACTATTTTCATCTTCTTAACTCCATTTTCGGCGCCGGTGCACAAGCCGCCACAGGCTCTCATGTACCGCCGCCTCTCCTGCTGATAAATCTCTGGTTACAATTATAACGGTTCTTCCTGTATTTCTCAAGGGATCGGCAAAAATTTAACATTCCTGTGTATTTCGCTTCCGCTGCCCTTTTATGTCCCTGGCAGCAATTCAGCATTCCAGAATGATCGGATCTCCCTG
Source organism: Lachnoclostridium sp. An131 (assembly GCF_002160825.1). Classification (GTDB taxonomy): domain Bacteria; phylum Bacillota; class Clostridia; order Lachnospirales; family Lachnospiraceae; genus Laedolimicola. The sequence goes on along the minus strand of NZ_NFLI01000002.1, from coordinate 11,164 downwards.
GCACAGGAGCCTTCCGTCCCTCACCGTGACCTCTGTGCCGTCCACGCTGTTGCGGTATGTGCCGTCCGGCAGCTCTGTCTCCACCTCAGCTGCCCTGCCCCGGAAGCTGAAAATTCCCACCAGCCGGATACCTTTATTTCCATGGGCCTCTCCCAGGCTTCCGCCGCTCTTTCCACTGCCCTCCTCATAGGTTCCCACAAGGATATCCTGTTCATCCAGCGCCTTCAGAGAATACGAGCTATCCGCAAAAACCGGATTCTTCTTTACCGCTGCCAGCCGTTTCAGGAGCCCGGTCAGATCATATCCGGTATCCCAGGACACCGGATCCCTTTCAAACAGGCTGGGACAGTTCGTGTTTTCCGTCTCCTGGCCCGCATAGATCAGCGCCGCTCCCTTCTGGAAATAAGAAAAGGCCGTCCAGTTCCGAAGCACCCTTTCATCCGAAATCAGAGCCTTCGCCCGGGCCTGGTCATGATTTTCCAGAAAACGCAGCTTCACATAATTATCCGGGTAAATGTATTCCTGCATATTCAGCCGCTCCGCATAAGCGCTTAAGGGCAGTTCGCCCCGCAGATATGCCCGGAAAGCCGGATACACATCATAATCATAGCAGAGATCGAAGGCCTGGTAGCACTCCGAGTCTGTGAGCACCTGGATTCCTTCCTTCCGGAGCCCCACAATAAAGGGCGGATCCGAGGACTCGGCCAGCCAGATACAGTCCGGCCTTACCTTTGCCACCTCTTCTCTGGCCTTCTTCCAGAACTCCAGCGGCACAAGAGGAGCCACATCGCAGCGGAAGCCATCCACCATTTCCGCCCAGTATTTCAGCGTCTCGATCTGGTAATCCCAGAGCTCCCGGTTTCCGTAATCCAGATCCACCACATCCGTCCAGTCACCCACACGGTTACCCATCCTTCCGTCCGGCTTCCGGTAGAAATATTCCGGGTGATTCTCTGCCAGCCAGGAATCCGGCGAGGTATGGTTATAGACCACATCGATCATACACTTCATTCCCAGCTCATGAATCCGGTCCACCAGCGAGCGGAAATCCTGAAGCGTGCCGAATTCCGGGTTAATCTCCCTGTAATTCCGGATTGCATAGGGACTTCCCAGGCTTCCCTTCCTGTTCTTCACCCCAAGCGGATGAACCGGCATCAGCCAGATGATATCCGTCCCCAGGTCCCGGATCCGCTCCAGATCACGTTCCACCGCCGCGAAGGTTCCCTCCTCGCTGTAATTGCGCACATAGATGGAATAAATGATTTGATTCCTGAGATTTTTGCTTGTGTTCTGTGCCATTTGCTGTTTCCTCTCATATACGATTCTTATTTTCTGCTGGCAGCAGCCTGCGCCAGCTGCAACTATTATAAATCAGATTACTCTATCCTGTCTCTAAGCTGCTGCATGACCGCAGCCTCTTCCTGTAACTGCTATCCACAATCCCGGCAGGCAAGCCTGCGGGCCGGGCAGCCATTTTCGCAGCTTCAGCCTGACTCATGTCCAGGGACATTTTTATTGATAAACGTGTCTCCTTCCAGCTTGTCCCATCCTGTTACTGTCAGCTCCTTTGGAAAGCTCGCAGGCTCTGAAGCAAAATGAAAGGTCAGTGTAAAGTCTTCCCCTTCATACACCGCCGACCGGCCGCCATCCTGAATCACAGCTGTACTGCTCTGTAAGATAGTTGTCCTCTCATCTGTAGTCATCATGAGCTCATCCACAGTAAAATCAAAGGTCGTATCCTGCACATTGCTGATCTGGATTTCACAGTAGCTCAAAGACGGATCCATCTGTTCCACACTTACCTTATAGACATGCGCGCTCCAGTTGAAATAGCACCCGTCATAGATGATCTGTGTATCCATAGGCACACCTGCCTCTGCCGCCAGCTCATACACTCTGTACCGGGTCAATTTCGCTGCTTCCGAGTTTACGACCAGAGGCCATGCACTTCCGCCCTCAAATAAAGCTCCTGCCTCCTGTACTGCAGCCTCCTTTCTGCTAATCCAGTACTGTTCTTCCTCCGTCAGCTGTTCCATGGACGCTTCCTCCATGTTTTCCTTTAAAATTCCCCAGATGGTGTTCAGCACATCATCCCACACGGTATAGATTTCAAAGGACGTCTGGTTCAAGTCCATTTGCGTCGCCAGATCCATGCTCCCTATCTTCTCATCCAGTCTGTCCGCCTCTGCCTCCGCTGATTCGATCTCATCCTTTATCTGCTGCATCCAGGCTTCCAGTTCCGCCTCTTCCTCCTGCTCCAGCCTTTCTTGTACTGGCTCTTCCTGCACCAATTCTTCCTGTACCAGTTCTTCCTGCTCCGCCGCAGCTTCTGTGTCTGCCTGCTCCGGCTCCTGCATTTCCTGTCCGCAGCCTGCCGCCAGAGCGATTGTCAGCCCCAAAGCAAGTATCAGTCTCTTCTTTCCCATATACGCCTTTCCCCCTCTCAGGCCTTTTCTTCATTGTATCCAGAAAAAAGAAGAAAATCAATCTGTATCCGAATCCTGTCCGATACAAATTGATTTTCTGTTATGTCCCTTATATCCCTGTAAAAACGTCTGCGGAAAACCGTCCCTACTTCTCCAGCCCGTAGGAGCTCACCTTCCACTCGCCGTTCTCCTTCACAAACTCCACCGAAAGATAAGTAAAGGAGTCCTCGCCAGGCGCCACAAACTCCACAGACTGGCTGTATTGCTCGAAGGAATTGTCCTCCGATTCCGTCATATCAACAAGGCTCTTGATTTCGCGTATTTCAAGCTCCCCGGCAGTCTCCGGCGCGTCATAGACCTCCGGCGTTCCGCTGAAGTCCACAGACAGATACTGCCTGATCCCTTCTTCATCACCGTTGAAGTAATCCGTGTAAAACTCCTTCATAAGCTCCTCCAGCACTGCCATTTCTGCGCTGTCCGTACCAAGCACCTTCACCAGATTGGCTGGCCTTCCCTGCTCCGTTGCCGCCTCGAAGGTATCCGCGATGGCGTCCAGCCTTGCGGCTATTCCTTCTGCCCCCTCCGATGTGGCGGGACGTCTGGTACACACCAGCCAGCTTTCATTTCCGTCTCCGAATATTCTGGCTTCCGTCAGAATCTCCCCGTCCTGTCTCTGCACCCTGTCTGTGTCCGTGGCGGTAGAATAGCCTTCCTCCATCAGCCTCACCCCTGTATCAGCAACACCTTCCTGATGATATTCTACCCAAAGCCCTACCTGTCCTTCTCCAGGCAGATAGACCGCCGACATTTTCTCCGATTCCACCGGATTTTGATCATAGATCTGCCAGCCTTCATCCGGGATATACATGGAAAATCTGTCACCCACATAGAGCGTGGCCGGCATCTCTTCCGGCTCGCCCTCTACTGTGCACTGAAGCACCGTCGTGCTCTCTCTGTAGCGTCCCGTAGCCGCATCCATGGATACTGTATCGTCGGATGCCGTCTCATCTCCCTGCTCTGCATCCTGGCCTGCGTTCCCGTCCACGGTATCCGCTTCCTCACCGGAGCCTTCCGCCGCGTCACCCGCAAGCTCCGTCTCCTCCGGGCCTGCCGTCTCCTGTCCTCCGTCCGCAGACGTCGCAAACAGGATGATTACAACTGCAAGAATCAAAACGCACACGATGCCGATCCCTATCGTTACTTTCTTCGTCTTCATAATCGCCGTAATCCTTTCCCTGACCGCGTTCTGGCTGAAGCTGTTGCAAAGCGGCAGCGCCATGCTTTTCTTCTCTTCCATGCTGATCAGCGTTTTTGCGTAATCTCTCCTGGATGTCGTGCCAGATTTCCGTACGACGCTTTCATCACAGGCCAGCTCCATATCTCTGTTAAAAAGGATGTACATCAGCCATACAAAGGGATTAAACCAGTGTACGCACAGCGCAGACACCATGACCATCTTCCGAACAGAATCCAGGCGGCGGATATGTATATATTCATGCAGCAGAATATACTCCAGCTGCCTGCTTTCGGTCAGATCCATCTCCTTTGGCAGCAATATCACCGGCTTCAGAACCCCGTATGTCAGCGGCGCCGAGATCCGGTCTGACTGCCTGACGCGCACCGTCCGTCTGAGGGGATGCCGTTTCAGCCATCTGACAGCCATCTCGCTGTGTACGGGAAGCGATGTCCGGAATTCCCTGTAGCAGCGCAGATAGGATACCAAAAAGAAAATGGCACATGCAGACGCTCCGACCAGCCAGAGAATCAGCCAGACCGGCGCTTCCGGCGTCCCCGGAACACTTTCCTGCAGCAGCTGCGCTCCGCTGCTTCCCCCTGTTCCTTCCACGGCAGCCTGTGGGATCAGATATGCGGCCGGAACCTGCAGAGCCTGTGCCGGACTGTTTCCGGCGTCGAGTCCCCTCTCCAGAAAGGTATATACGCTTATCACAGAGGGAATGGAAAAGGGTACGAGAAGCCGCAGCAGTACAAGCTCCCAAAGTAAAATAAAAAGCTTCTTCGGCAGTCCGTTGATCGCTGCCGTGCGTACTGCAAAAATGACAAGAATCATGACTGCACCGGAAAAGCTCATCTGAATCAGGCTCATATCCCCACCTCATTTCTCCGTATCTGTATCCTCTTCCTCAACAATTTGCTTCAGCTTCTCAATCTGACGGGCAGACAGCTTCTTTCTGCCAAGCAGCGCGGCAAACAGCTTATCTGCAGAGCCGTCGTAAACCTTATTGATCAGCTCCTCCGTTTCCGCGGCCTGCACTTCTTCCTTGGAAATCAGCGCATGGCACATAAAATGAGGTTCTGAGCGTTCCACCGCTCCCTTTTTGATGCATCGCTTTATCAGAGTGTACGTTGTGTTCATGTTCCACCCTGTCTCTTCCTTCATCACATCCGAAATATGCTTTGCCGTAACATCGCCTTCCCGCCATAATACTCCCATGATTTTCAGCTCCGAATCATAAAGCTTTACCTGCACAGGCATCCTCTCCTTTTGCACTACTGTGGTAGTTTCTATTTTCACACTACCACAGTAGTGCATATTTGTCAATAGCTTTCCTTACGCTGACGTTTAGACGCCAGACTGACGGACTGACAGATTCACTGAAATGAATAGAACCACGCTGCTATCGCGTGGTTTTCTTGATATAAAAAAGGCTTCCGGGAAATTCCCAGAAGCCTTATATTTACTGTATAAATAGATTACTCGATAACGGAAGCCACACGTCCGGATCCTACAGTACGTCCGCCCTCACGGATAGCGAAGGTAAGACCCTGCTCCATAGCGATCGGATGGATCAGCTCGATAGTCATCTCTACGTTGTCACCAGGCATGCACATCTCTGTTCCTTCCGGAAGAGTGATAACGCCGGTAACGTCAGTTGTACGGAAGTAGAACTGCGGTCTGTAGTTGTTGAAGAACGGAGTATGACGGCCACCCTCGTCCTTGGTCAGAACGTATACCTGAGCGGTAAACTTGGTGTGGCAGGTAATGCTGCCCGGCTTAACGATAACCTGACCTCTTTCGATCTCGGTTCTCTGAACACCACGAAGCAGAGCTCCGATGTTGTCACCAGCCTGAGCCTCGTCAAGCAGCTTACGGAACATCTCGATACCAGTTACAACGGTCTTACGAGTCTCTTCCTTGATACCAACGATCTCAACTTCCTCGTTCAGATGCAGAACACCACGCTCTACACGGCCTGTAGCAACAGTACCACGTCCGGTGATTGTGAATACGTCCTCAACCGGCATCAGGAACGGCTGATCAGTTGCACGCTGCGGATCCGGAATCCACTCATCAACAGCATCCATCAGCTCCATGATCTTGTCGCCCCACTCGCTGGACGGATCCTCAAGAGCCTTCAGAGCGGAACCCTGGATGATCGGTGTGTCATCTCCCGGGAACTCATACTCGTTCAGCAGCTCACGGATCTCCATGTCTACCAGCTCAAGCAGCTCCTCGTCGTCTACCATGTCGCACTTGTTCATGAATACTACGATGTAGGGAACGCCTACCTGACGGGACAGAAGGATGTGCTCCTTTGTCTGAGCCATTACACCGTCGGTAGCAGCTACTACCAGGATAGCTCCGTCCATCTGAGCAGCTCCGGTGATCATGTTCTTTACATAGTCAGCATGGCCCGGGCAGTCAACGTGTGCGTAGTGTCTCTTCTCTGTCTCGTACTCAACGTGAGCAGTAGAAATGGTGATACCACGCTCTCTCTCTTCGGGAGCCTTGTCGATGTTCTCGAAATCGGTAGCTGTGTTACCAGCAACACGCTCAGACAGAACCTTTGTGATAGCTGCTGTCAGAGTAGTTTTGCCATGGTCTACGTGACCGATGGTACCGATATTACAATGCGGTTTGGTTCTTTCAAATTTAGCTTTAGCCATTTTGAATGTCCTCCTTAATTCATATGCCTCTGGGGCTGATTTGATTTTCTGTTTTATCAGATACTCGGCTAACTTTGATTATATTTCAAAGCGCCCTATTTTTCAAGCAAAATTTAGCGGAAATCGCTTATAAATTGCTTATTTCTTTGCTGCAAGTACTTTCTCCTGGATATTCTTCGGAACCTGCTCGTATTTCTCGAAGAACATGGAGTAGTTTCCACGGCCCTGGGTCTTGGAACGCAGGTCTGTGGAGTATCCGAACATCTCTGCAAGCGGAACGTATCCACGGATCATCTTTCCGCCTCCGATGTCCTCCATACCCTCGATACGTCCGCGGCGGCTGTTGATGTCACCGATAACGTCGCCCATGTAATCCTCGGGTGTGGTAACCTCGACCTTCATGATCGGCTCAAGCAGTACGGGATTTCCCTTCTGCATAGCCTCCTTGAACGCCATGGAGCCTGCGATATGGAAAGCCATCTCGCTGGAGTCTACCTCATGGTAGGATCCGTCGTATACGGTTGCATGGATACCAAGTACCGGGAATCCTCCCAGAATACCGGACTGTGCAGCCTCCTCGATACCTTCGCCGACTGCCGGAATGTATTCCTTCGGAATCGCACCGCCGACAACCTGGGAATCGAACTTGAACAGCTCTTCTCCGTTGGCATCCATCGGCTCGAAGTGTACCTTACAGTGACCATACTGTCCACGTCCACCGGACTGCTTCGCATACTTGCTGTCCACATCCACAGCCTTGGTGAAGGTCTCCTTGTAAGCAACCTGAGGAGCTCCTACGTTTGCCTCTACCTTGTACTCACGCAGCAGACGGTCTACGATAATCTCCAGATGGAGCTCGCCCATACCTGCGATGATGGTCTGGCCTGTCTCCGGATCTGTGTGAGCGCGGAAGGTCGGGTCCTCCTCTGCCAGCTTTGCAAGAGCCTCGCCCATCTTGCCCTGACCAGCCTTGGTCTTCGGCTCGATAGCCAGCTCGATAACCGGCTCCGGGAACTCCATGGACTCCAGGATAACCGGATGCTGCTCGTCGCAGATGGTATCGCCGGTGGTCGTAAACTTGAAGCCTACGGCAGCTGCGATATCTCCGGAATATACCTTATCCAGCTCTGCTCTCTTATTTGCATGCATCTGAAGGATACGTCCTACACGCTCCTTCTTCTGCTTCGTAGAATTGTATACATAGGATCCGGAATTCATAGTTCCGGAGTATACACGGAAGAATGCCAGCTTTCCTACGAACGGGTCAGCCATAATCTTGAATGCCAGCGCGGAGAACGGCTCCTCGTCAGAGGAATGGCGCTCGATCTCGTTTCCATCCATATCCACGCCCTTGATAGCCGGGATATCGGTCGGAGCAGGCATATACTCAAGCACTGCGTCCAGAAGCTTCTGAACACCCTTGTTGCGGTAAGCGCTTCCGCAGCATACCGGAACAGCCTTGCACTCGCAGGTTGCCTTTCTTAAGGCAGCCTTCATATCCTCAACGGACGGCTCCTCGCCCTCCAGATACTGCATCATCAGGTCGTCGTCCAGATCACAGATCTTCTCAACGAGCTCAGAACGGTACAGCTCTGCGTCATCCTTCATGTCATCCGGGATATCTGTGATAGAGATGTCCTCGCCCTTGTCATCATTATAGATGTAGGCCTTCATCTCAAACAGATCGATGATTCCCTGAAACTCATCTTCCTTACCAATCGGAAGCTGCAGACAGATGGCATTCTTGCCAAGTCTTGTCTTAATCATATCTACTGCATTGTAGAAGTCTGCACCCAGAATGTCCATCTTGTTGATAAACGCCATTCTCGGTACGTTATAGGTGTCTGCCTGACGCCATACGTTCTCTGACTGAGGCTCTACACCACCCTTCGCACAGAACACGCCCACAGCGCCGTCCAGTACACGAAGGGAACGCTCTACCTCAACCGTAAAGTCAACATGGCCCGGGGTATCAATGATATTGATACGGTGCTCCAGAGCGCCGGGCTTCGGCTTGCAGTTTTCCTGCAGAGTCCAGTGACAGGTTGTTGCAGCGGAAGTGATCGTGATACCACGCTCCTGCTCCTGCTCCATCCAGTCCATGGTAGCAGTACCCTCGTGAGTATCACCAATCTTATAGTTTACGCCAGTATAATACAGAATACGCTCGGTCAGTGTGGTCTTACCAGCATCGATATGAGCCATAATTCCGATATTTCTGGTTCTCTCTAATGGATATTCTCTTCCAGCCACGGGATTTTCCTCCTCAAATAATTAGAAACGATAGTGAGCAAACGCCTTGTTTGCCTCTGCCATCTTGTGCATGTCTTCTTTTCTCTTCACGGATGCGCCGGTGTTGTTCGCAGCGTCCATGATCTCGTTTGCAAGACGCTCCTCCATGGTCTTCTCACCGCGCTTACGGGAGAACATGGTCAGCCAGCGCAGAGCCAGCGCCTGACGGCGGTCCGGGCGAACCTCGATCGGAACCTGATAGGTCGCTCCGCCGACACGTCTCGCCTTTACCTCCAGAAGCGGCATGATATTATTCATAGCCTCCTCAAATACTTCCAGAGCGGGCTTCTCTGTCTTAGCCTCTACTCTTGCAAATGCTCCGTATACAATCTTCTGAGCCACACCCTTCTTACCATCCAGCATGATGTTGTTGATAAGCTTGGTGACTACTTTGTTGTTGTAAAGCGGATCCGCTAATACATCTCTTTTCTGAGTATGTCCTTTACGTGCCACAATACTTCCCTCCTTAACAAAAATTAATTCTCAGGTACTCACATGTGTCCTCTACTTGTGTTGTGCACGGTAATTCTATATACGACCCGCAGCCCAAGGGACGATATTTCATTCCGGCATACAGACGTCCTTTTGTCTGTCCAACGAATAGTTCTGTTTACTGCGAATGCCCGGCGGGACATCTCCGGCCTCGCGGCCGCTTTTGTTTTCTCCGCTCAGGTCTTCACAGCGTGAAACCTGTTTCTCTGATTCAAAACCGATTCAGACTTAATTATTTCTTTGCGTCCTTCGGTCTCTTTGCGCCGTATTTGGAACGGGCCTGTCTTCTCTTAGCTACACCGGCGGTATCCAGCGTTCCACGGATGATATGATATCTCGTACCGGGCAGGTCCTTTACTCTTCCGCCGCGGATCATAACAACGCTGTGCTCCTGCAGGTTGTGTCCCTCTCCGGGGATGTAGCTCGTTACCTCGATTCCGTTGGAAAGACGTACTCTGGCAATCTTACGAAGAGCTGAGTTCGGCTTCTTCGGGGTAGCGGTCTTTACTGCTGTGCACACGCCGCGCTTCTGCGGAGCGGATGTGTTCGTCGCTTTTTTCTTCAGGGAGTTGAATCCTTTCTGAAGGGCAGGAGCAGTAGACTTCTTTACAGAGGTCTGTCTTCCTTTTCTGACTAACTGGTTAAATGTTGGCATTCCTTTCACCTCCTGTATAAGTGGCTGGCATGATGCCGGCCCTGTCAGGCTGCTGTGTCGGTAATCGACAGTTTAAATCAGCGCGCAAAAATACCCTGTGTACTTTCGCGCACACCATAGTATTATAAAGACGAAAAACCCCTGTGTCAAGGGGTTTTTCCGCAAGTTTTCAAGGATTTTACCTGTTTTTTTCATATTCATCCCAAAGCATCCGGAGCCTCTGCCGGAATGCTGCTTTGAGAAGGCCGGATTTTCCGCAGGACTGCCAAAGCTGCGCCCTTCGCCGGCTCACAGCAGATACGTTTCTCCGATCACATCGCCGAACAGCGGCATGGGCAGCCCGTCCCGCGCTCTTTCGCATACCTTCAGCGCACTCGCCCTCCAGCCATGCTCATCCTTTTCCGGCCGGGGCAGATGAACGGCGAGCGCGTGCCTGACCGTGAAAGCTGAGGCAATTTTCTTTCTCGAAGAAGGAAGCCCCATCAGCGGGAACGGTGCAATCAGCCAGTCGATAACCGGCGACCAGGCTGCGGCCCGTTCAAAAAGCGCTGCGTCAGGCCTGGCGTCTCCGGGAATCAGAAGCCTTCTGCCTCCGGCCTCCAGCAGACAGACAAGATTTTGAATATCCGCAAACTGTTCGCCCATATGCGGCGCGTTGAAAAGCCGCAGCTTCATACGCGGCATGCCGCCCCCCGGCAGCTCCACATCTATGCTTCCTGTTTCCTCCGGCCTGATCTCTTCCAGAATTCCGTCCGGACTTTTTTCCCGGATCCTCTGAATCACCTTCCGCGTGGATATAATATGAAGCCGGGGATTTCTTTTCAGTGCCTCCAGCACATCCTCCAGGCAGAAATGATCCCCATGCTCATGGGTAAACACAAGGGTCCTCAGCTCTCCACTTTCAATCTCCGAAAGCAGCCGCACTCTTTCCTGCTCCGGCGTATCCATATAAAGCCCTTTCCGATCCCGGCAGAAGGCGTCGATGCCAAGAACAGCCTTCCCCGGATTTTTCTCTGCCTGATTTTTCTCTGCCTGATTTTTCTCTGCCGGGCTTTTCTCTGCATTTATTTTTTCTATATGAAAAACAATTCCTGCGTTTCCCGTATGGCGGGCTGTCAGTGTTTCTGTCATGGTATCCCTTTCATCATCTTCTGCTGCTGCCGTTTATTCGTCCGTTCCCGCAGTCAAAAGAGAATATGCCCCTGCCCTCCGCGGGAATTTTCACTCTATCCTATTTCACTGTATCCTATCTTAGCGCGGCCCGCACCCTGCTGTCAACCCGCGGATGAAGTAAACGAATTGTCAGTTGATATGAAAGAGAGTGTTCCTAAAGCAAAATGGTTCCGGACTCATTTTCTCAATCATACAGCTGAGAGTTCGTTTTTTCAAGTTT
>NZ_NFLI01000019.1 GCF_002160825.1 Lachnoclostridium sp. An131 | reverse complement strand
GTACAACATAATCACCATTATGTTGTTTTTTTATGTCATATCACAAGCCCCAGACGGCTGATCTGCCGCTGGTGTTCTCTTCCCGAGGATATAATATAGATGCGCGTGGTATTGATGCTGGAATGACCCAGAATATCTGCCAGCTTTGCAATATCCTTTTTCATGCTGTAATAGGTCCTTGCAAATAGATGGCGCAGATTGTGCGGAAATACCTTTTCCGGGTTGACCCTTGCTTCCTGACACAGCGCTTTCATTTCTCTCCAAATGTTGCTTCTGTCCCAGACCTTCCCGCTTTCTGTTACGAAAACCGGCCCTCTCCGGATTTTCCTTTCCCGAATATACCGCCTTAAAATAAGCTGAAGCTTATGAGGGAGAAAAACCTGCCTGTATTTTCCTTTGCAAGATACCTCGACGCTTCCCCGGAACACAGCCTCCACCGTAATAAAAGAGAGCTCACTGATTCGGATTCCGGTAGCGCAGACTGTCTGCAGCGCCGCTTCCAGCCGGTATTTCTTTTTTCTTCTGGCAGCTGCCACCAGCCTTCTGTATTCTTCCTTCGACAATTCTTTTTCCTGCGCGCAAAACACCTGATTCTGTACCCGCATCTGACGGACGCAGCAGTCTGTCCAGCCGTAATGCCGCAGAAAACTGTTAATAGATGAAAGCATAGAATTAATGCTCCGTACTGCATAGTCTTTTTTCAGCGTTTCTTTATAAGCCAGCAGCTCCTGCCTGCTAAGCGGGCGGTCTGACAGCCAGACCCGAAACGCGCGGATGTCTCGCATATATTTTTCTATGGTGTTTCTGCTCTTTTCCTCCTCTTCCAGATAATCTCTGTAATCCCTCTGCATAGTTTCCGTGATGTACCTGTTTTCCATTCTAATCTGTACCTCCTGTTGTTTTTTACGGCAGAGCCGCTCTTCTTAAGTTTGCTGCTATTTTTATTTTTCATACCCTCAGTTGGAAAAAACACACCCGCTCCTTGTCAGCTGAGGGTACCTGCCGGCTTTCTATTTCCCATAAATAAAAGACGCTTCTCAAGCCTTTTGGGGCCTTTGAAGCATCTTTTGCATTTCTTCCCGCATTCCTAAGAATTTCTTAATTATAGTTATACTTTTTTTATAGACTGGACACAATTTAGCCTTAATTCTCTGGTATAGTAATAATCGTAGCAGGAACACATATCAGTATTTCATTCATAACACTCAGGGGCTTCCGTGAGGAAGCCCCACTCCCTCGAAATCAATGCAGGAACGCCTTATCACAACCGGGCGCCCTGCTTTTTTATTATCCCTCTATGAATAACAGTTTTCTGCTCCTCCCGGGTATTTAAAAATAAAACAGCTCTTCAAATTTTTTATCCAGCGCAATGCACAGGATCAGCGCCAGCTTTGCGGTAGGATTAAACTGTCCTGTCTCAATGGAACTGATTGTATTGCGGGAGACTCCCACCATCTGGGCAAGCCGGGCCTGGGACAGATTCTTTTCCACTCTCGCTTCTTTCAAACGGTTTTTCAGTATCAGTTCTTCCTTCACAGCGCGCTCACAACCTTGCCTATATAATGAATGGAAAACAGTAACATCACAAGAATTCCCAAGGCAATCCACAGAAACAGCTTTTTCTTTCCTGTAAATCTGTATGTTTCATAAGCCTCCGCTACGATAAAGCTCCCATACATAACCAGAAGAAGATCGTTATTCTGATCAAAGACTGCGTTGAAAATGGCAAAAAAGCAGAAAACTGCAGTACATATGATAATTCCAAGCCTGTTTCCCCTGTTCTGCGCATCAATCATTCCCTCATCCACGTTTTCCTGTCTGCTTCTCTCCAGAATTTCTTCCTTATCCATAGGTTTCCCTCCATAAGATACAGATTGCCGCCAAGTTTTCTTGTCAATTTTATCTTATCATCGCCAAGTTTTCTTGTCAATCAATTTATCTTTCCACCTGCCCGGGCCCTGTGGATATTCTCCTGCTTTCCGAAAGCTAAGACCGGAATCTGGCTGTCAAACAGCTATTCAGCAAAAAAAGCATCCCTCCGGTCTTTTCAGGCCTTCGGGATACTTTCCTGCTCATCTGCTGTTTATGTTCTGTTTGTTTTCTGTCTATTTTCTCTCGTATTTCTCTTCGCAGTATTTGCAGCGGTAAACCTCCTTGCGGGGATCAGTCAGAATGAACACCTGATCCAGCTCCTGCTCGATGGAGGTAATGCAGCGGGGATTTTTACATTTGATAATATTGCGGATCTCCTTGGGAAGCGTCAGCGTGGACTTCTCCACCACTTCATCATCCTTTACAATATTGACTGTGATATTATGATCGATAAAGCCCAGCACATCCAAATCAATGTAATCAATCGGACACTCAATCTTCATAATATCCTTAACGCCCATTTTGGCGCTGCGGGCATTCTTAATGATAGCCACGGTACAATCCAGCTTGTCCAGATTTAGATATTTATAGATTTCCATGCTTTTTCCAGCCTGAATATGATCCAGCACGAAGCCTTCCGAAATCCGGCCTACATTCAATACGCTCTTTGCCATTACACAGTCACCTCCAGAAGTGTGAGAATCAGGGCCATGCGGACATACACGCCATACTGAACCTGCTTGAAATACGCTGCTCTCGGGTCGCTGTCCACTTCCACGGAAATTTCATTGACTCTGGGCAGCGGGTGCAGCACCAGCATATCCGGCCTTGCAAGCTTCATTTTCTTTTTGTCCAGAATATAGAAATCCTTCAGGCGTACATAATCTTCCTCGTTAAAGAACCGCTCTCTCTGTACTCTGGTCATGTAGAGCAGGTCCAGATCTCCGATTACGTCTTCGAGGCGTTCCACCTCTCTGTATGATTTCTGATTCGCTTCCAGCACATCTTCCCGGATATAATCCGGAATCTTCAGTTCCTCTGGGGAAATGCATACAAAATCAATGTTATCATAGCGTACCAGAGCCTTAATCAGAGAATGCACGGTACGGCCAAATTTCAAATCGCCGCACAGGCCGATAGTCAGATGATCAAGCCTGCCCTTCAGCGAACGGATGGTCATCAGGTCCGTCAAAGTCTGCGTGGGATGCTGATGTCCGCCGTCGCCTGCATTGATCACAGGGATCGATGAAACAGCCGTGGCTACCATAGGCGCTCCTTCTTTTGGATGGCGCATGGCGCATATATCAGCATAACAGGAAATCATACGAATCGTATCAGAAACACTTTCTCCCTTGGATGCAGAGCTGGACGCCGCACTGGAGAAGCCTAAGACCTGTCCACCCAGGTGGATCATAGCGGATTCAAAACTCAGCCTTGTTCTTGTACTCGGCTCATAAAACAAAGTTGCCAGAACCTTTCCGTCACAGGCATGCGCATATTTTGCAGGATTCTTCTCAATATCTCCAGCCAGATCAAGCAGACGATCCAGCTCTTCTACAGAAAAATCCAGCGGGCTCATCAGATGTCTCATAATTACCTCCCACTATTCTATCTATCAAGAGCTCTCCGGCCTGCCAGATACTGAATGTATGCAGGCCGGATCTTTTCCTGTACTATGTTACATCAAAACCTTTTCAATTTCAACAAATATATTTTGCAAATCTGCGATTTTTCCGGTATACTTTTCTGTAGGCACATAATGGAATATCCGGCCCGAAGCTGCGGGCCGGATAAGCGCGGAAAGGAGTCTGGCATGGAATTTAAAGAAAGGAAACGGTGGGTATTCTTAGGGCTGCCCTTTACCTTTACCACCTACACGATAAAGGGCGATCTTATCACGATAGACGAAGGACTTCTGAACCGGAAGGAAAATGACTGTTATATGTATAAGATTCAGGACGTGACCCTGAACACCAGCCTTCTGGAAAGGATTTTCGGTCTCGGCACCGTTATCTGCAGCACAGGTGACACGACACATCCACGGCTGGAGCTTCAGCATATCAAAAACGCCAGAACAATCAAGGATTTTATTCTGGAACAGTCTGAGGAGCAGCGCATGAAGCGGCGGACCCTGAATATGCAGGATATAGGAGCCGAACGGGATTTCGGGCTTGAAGCAGACGAGCCTGCAGAATAACCTGGAAAGGGGGTCCTCAAAACCGCAGTTACCGGAACTTGCGGTTTTGAGGACCCCCTTCCTGTTATACACAGGCAAAGCGATAAGCCGGGTTATGTCGTGGGTGTTCATCTATCTAGCTCTGCCGTCGCCGGCAGAATCAAGCAACCTACCTGAGACAGCCGGGCCGGCTTATGTCTCGTTTCGGTCTTGCTCCGGACGGGGTTTACATGTGCCCCGCCTGTTACCAGGCGGGCGGTAGTCTCTTACACTGCCCTTCCACCCTTACCAGCTTCCTGGCGGTACATTTCTGTTGCACTTTCCTTAGAGTCGCCTCTACCGGACGTTATCCGGCGTCCTGCCCTGCGGAGCCCGGACTTTCCTCACCTGACGCCTTTCGGCCTGTCAGCCGCGAACACCTGCTTTACCTGCATTCCCGGTTCTTTATTCTAACACGCAGCGCATGTTCTGGCAAGCCCTTTGATCCGCTCCGCAGCCTTCTCAAGTGTCTGCGCCCGGTTTCCGAAAATCCGCACAGCCAGATCCTCTCCGGGAAGCAAAGTTACGCCTCCCTCGCATTCTGTTTCCTTTTCAAGCAGATCCCAGATAGGCTCCCGCAGATCTCCGAAGGAAGCGGAAAGAAAGATATTTGCCAGATGCGTACAGCTCTCGAACATACCAAGCCCCCGCATGGGCATCCTGTCCGGCTCATAGCAGGTATTATCCCGGTAGATCAGTTTTCCCTCCCGGTAAATCCGCACAAGAGAAGAAAAGCGCCGGAAGGCAAACTGTTCATCATGAGCGACTCTTCCGGAACAGATGATTTCCAGCCAGAAAAGCCTGGCGCTTTTGTCCGCCAGATATATCTCCGTCTCGCTGTCATAGGCCGATCCCGCGAAGGGAATCACCGGCTGCGGACAGCAGTAAAGAGAGGCCCCCTTCTCCACCCTGGCCCGGATATGCCTGTAAGCGGCTCCGCCGTCCATCTTATGAATCTTTTCGAAGGACTGTGAGAGAATTTCCAGATCCGCACCTTCCCCTGCTTCATAGGAAAATTCCTGTCTGTCGCCCCGCATAATGCCTGCGGAAGCGCAGAGAGGCATAATCTGAATCCTCCCGTCCGGCTTTTCAAACGGCGCCATCAGCTTGTAAGGAGCCGTAAAGGATACGTCGGAAAGGATGGTACGCCCTTCCCGCTTCTGTGCATGGACTGCAAACCTTGATACTTTTCCAAACTGATTGACCATCTGCTTCTCCGTCATTTTCTCTGTTCTTCCCCTCACATATCCTCCAGCAGCACGTTTTTCCTGATCCATACCGCCACATCATCCACATGCTCGTCTCCGCGAATGTTGGTAAAGATAAAGGGACGACTGCCCCGCATTTTACGGGAATCCCGTTCCATTACGCCAAGATCCGCTCCTACATAGGGCGCCAGGTCAATCTTATTGATAACCAGAAGATCAGAGCGGGTAATTCCAGGCCCGCCCTTTCTCGGGATCTTTTCCCCCTCTGCCACATCGATGACAAAAATTGTCGCATCCACAAGCTCCGGACTGAATGTGGCTGACAGATTGTCCCCGCCGCTTTCGATGAACAGGATTTCCACATCCGGAAACCGCTCCAGCATCTCATCCACAGCTTCTATATTCATGGAAGCATCCTCTCGGATGGCGGTATGGGGACAGCCTCCGGTTTCCACGCCGATGATGCGCTCCTCGGGCAGTACACTGTTCCTGGCCAGAAACTGCGCGTCCTCTTTCGTATAAATATCATTGGTAATGACAGCTATGCTGTACTCACCTGCCATCTTACGCGACAGTATCTCAATAAGCGCGGTTTTCCCGGAACCCACCGGGCCTGCCACGCCGATTTTCACATATGACATTGTTTCTCCTCCCATTCTTTGTGACACATATGCTCTTATGGCATATAGCCTTATGACATATACAGCCGTGAATACAGCCTCTCATGCTGAATCCCCCGCAGGTCGAAGCCCGGAGCCGATAGGCACAGCTTCTCCCCGCCGCAGGACATTACTTCCTCCAGGATTTCTTCAAATTCCCGGAAAAAGCCCGCCAGCAGCTTCTGGCCCGCGCTCTGGCTTAAGGGAACGGTCTTCACACAGTTGGTCACCATGGCAGAGGCCTGCGCATACAGATAATGAGACAGGCATTCCTCCTCCCCTGTGTCCAGACAGGCACAGAATACGCCGTAGATACAGCAGTGGCTCACCGTCTTTCCCTTCCGCTTTTCCAGAAAATCAGGAAAGATTCCCATCGCACAGACAGGAAGCTCAAGCCTTTCTATGGTTTTTGCAAAGCGGGAACCCATTTTCCGGGCCGCTTCCCGCTGCTCTGCAGGAACCCTCGATGCCTCCAGAAGCTCCTCCAGTTCCTCCAGCTTTTCCAGTTCCTCCTGCTGTGCATATTCGTAAGCCAGCCGGACTGCCAGCAGATCCGTATATGTCAGGCTCCAGCGAAGCCTGTTTCTGATATATTCTTCCGCGCTTTTCTCATCATGGACCAGCCCCTTCTGGATATAAGTCTCCAGTCCCTGGGAATGGGAGTAGCCCCCTATGGGAAACAGTGCGTCATTGACCTGAAGCAGGTAAAAATCCCGTTCTTTCATAAGCCTTCCGCCTCACTCTGTACTTGTCTTCATGCGCCGTGAGAGTGATGATGAGAAACAGAGGCGGAAATTCTCCGGTCAAAATCCAGCTTTTTCACGGCTCTGGCTGTCTTTACTCCATGAAGCCTTGAGAGCATCGCAAGCATCGGCTCATCATAAACTGCCGTAAAGGTATCGTAAGTGTCTCCCCAGAACAGCGGCGCATGCCTGTTTCCTATCTCATAGCAGACCTTCGCCGCCATGAAGCCATGCCCCTCCTCAAAGGATATCTCTATCACCTCGCAGGGCGGCGTGTTCACAGCGATCACCAGCCTGTCATCCTCGTAGAGCACGTCGTCCTGGAGAAGCCCCCGGCTCAGTACGGAATCATCCATGCGGATTCCGATCTCCCGGCCCTTATCCGTAGTCTTGCGGTGTATTTTCTTAAAAGCCTCGTGCCACTCAATATTCACATATTCCACAACCCTTCCGGCTGTATCTGTCTCACTTAATTTCCCATAAATCTGTTCGCACAGCATAGTATTCTCCTTCTGCTCTGTCTTTCTCCGTTCTCCGGCGCCGATGTCACAGGGGACAATACGCCCCCTGGTACACCACGTACCGGCGTTACCATACTTGCAGCAGCATCATAACGCCCGGAATCCAGGCCGTCACCACGCCCTCAAAAATCTGCAGCAGCGGCACAAAGCGCCCAAGCTTTTTCCCCAGGATATCCTCTACAAAAGAGGTTCCCCAGAGGATGGCCCACAGATACCAGATGCCCGCCCAGCGGATATCTGCAGTGATGCCAAGGGCCTCGCTCCCGGTCACACCCTCAATGGTTCCGAATACCAGAGCATTGACAGCCACGAACGTGGAGAACCAGGCAAAAGGGACAGGGCTTAGGTTCAGCAGTCTGCTGAAAGCCACAAAAAGGTAGGTAAAGCAGAACAAAAGACCCGTTCCGGCCGCGTAATAATCCCCGTTTACCAGATTTACAAAATTGATAAACAGAGAAAGCGTGCCGGTCAGGATGTTCATGACAGCCGCAGATTTTCCATCCACCTTGTACAGGGCGCACATACCATTGTTTATCAGTACAATTCCTACAAATAACAGACAAACTCCTAACATTTATTTCATAATCTCCTCTCTCCCGGGAACCGGCCGCGTCTATCCGTCCCGGCACTTCCCGGTTTTTCACAGGCGGCTGCAGGCAGCCTGCAGCCGCCCCCGTTTTCCGCCGCCTGCCTTGTCAGAACAGGCTGTAGAGCTGGGTCAGCGGCAGCTTTTCCGCCGGCTTTGAGGTAATCTCTTCTCCGTCCACTGTAACCCGGTACGTCTCGGGATCAACGGTCAGCTCCGGGGTGCTGCTGTTGTATGCCATATCCTTCTTTCCGACGCTGCGGCAGCCGGATACGGGAACCACTGCCTTTTCCAGCCCATATTTTTCTTTCACGTTCTCTTCCATGGCCGCCCTGGAAACAAAGGTCAGGCAGGCTTCGTATTTCGCCTTGCCATGGGCGGCGAACATGGGCTGATAGAACACCGGCTGCGTGGTGGGAATAGACGCGTTGGCGTCTCCCATCTTGGAAGCAAGAATCATGCCGCCCTTGATAATCATATCCGGCTTGATTCCGAAAAAGGCAGGGTTCCACAGAACCAGATCCGCCAGCTTCCCTTCCTCCACAGAGCCCACATACTGAGAGATTCCATGGGTGACAGCCGGGTTAATCGTGTATTTCGCTATGTACCGTTTTACGCGGAAGTTGTCATTTCCGTGGCCCTCATCCTCCGGGAGCGCGCCTCTTTCGTCCTTCATCTTGCTGGCCGTCTGCCAGGTCCGGGCGATAACCTCGCCCACGCGGCCCATGGCCTGGGAATCAGAGCTCATCATGCTGAAAATGCCCATGTCATGAAGCACGTCCTCCGCCGCGATGGTCTCCGGGCGGATACGGGAATCCGCGAAGGCGATATCCTCCGGAATCCGTTTATCCAGATGATGGCAAACCATCAGCATATCCAGGTGCTCGTCAATGGTATTGACCGTGTACGGCATGGTCGGATTCGTGGAGGATGGAAGCACATTGGGGGCCGCTGCCGCGCGGATGATATCCGGCGCGTGGCCTCCGCCCGCTCCCTCTGTATGATAGGTGTGAATGGTCCGGCCTCCGATGGCCGCCAGCGTGTCCTCCACGCAGCCGCCTTCATTCAGGGTGTCCGTATGAATCGCTACCTGCACGTCATAATCATCCGCCACGTTCAGGCAGTGGTCGATGACAGCGGGAGTGGAGCCCCAGTCCTCGTGAATCTTAAGTCCCATAGCTCCGGCTTTGATCTGCTCGATCAGCGGCTGCTCGTCGGAGCAGTTGCCTTTTCCGAGGAAACCGAGATTCATCGGATATTCCTCTGCCGCCTTCAGCATCATCTTCAGATTCCAGGGACCAGGCGTACAGGTGGTCGCATTGGTTCCATCCGCAGGCCCTGTGCCTCCTCCGATCATTGTGGTTATGCCGCTGTACAGCGCGCAGTCAATCTGCTGGGGGCTGATAAAATGGATATGCGTATCGATTCCGCCCGCTGTCACGATAAGATTCTCTCCTGCGAGGGCCTCCGTGGACGCTCCCACTGTCATGCCAGGCGTCACGCCGTCCATAATGTCCGGATTTCCCGCTTTTCCGATTCCTTTGATTTTTCCGTCCTTGATTCCGATATCCGCCTTAACGATACCATTTACATCCACGATCAGCGCATTGGTAATCACCAGATCCAGATCTCCGTCCGCGCTTTTCGTCTTCACAGACTGTCCCATACCATCACGGATGGTCTTTCCGCCTCCGAATTTTACTTCATCTCCATAGGTGGTATAATCCTTTTCCACTTCTATTATAAGGCTTGTGTCGGCCAGACGCACCTTATCGCCCACAGTGGGGCCATACATGGCCGCATATTTACTGCCTGATATTTTTACACTCACTGTCCTTCGCCTCCTTACAGAAATCCCTTCAGCTTCGCGCGTTCCATGGATCTATCCAGCGTATCCTCTCCTGCCTGCGCACATGTCAGATCACTCAGGCCGAATACCCTGCGCCGCCCGCCCATCCGCGTAAGCTGCACCTCCTTCGCTTCACCCGGCTCAAAACGCACCGAGGTTCCCGATGGAATGTCCAGGTGATACCCATATGCCTTCTCCCTGTCAAAGGAAAGTCTTCTGTTCACCTCAAAAAAATGATAATGGGATCCTACCTGGACCGGCCGGTCCCCCGTATTTGCCACAAGAAGAACTACCGTTTCTTTTCCTTCATTTAAAGTAATATCCCGGTCGAGGGGCATGATTTCTCCGATTTTCATGAACATTCTCCTTTCTGCCGCAGGGCTTACCGTATCGGATTGTGGACCGTTACCAGCTTTGTGCCGTCCGGGAAGGTGGCTTCCACCTGAACTTCATCGATCATGTCTGCTACGCCCTCCATGACATCCGTTCTCGTCAGAAGCTTGGTCCCGAGCTGCATCAGCTCCACGACGGTCTTCCCGTCTCTTGCAAGCTCCATCAGCTCCGAGCTTATATAGGCCAGAGCCTCCGGATAATTCAGCTTCAGGCCTCTTTCCCTGCGTTCCTTTGCCAGGCTTCCGGCAAGGTGCAGAAGCAGTTTTTCCTTTTCCTTTGGATTCAGCCGCATGATGTATGATACTCCTCCTTTCAAAGCATAAAAAAACAGACAATAAAGGCTGTCGTGACCTCTTTGTCTGTCTCAATCTTTTTCCTGATAGAAAGCTTTCCTATTACCGGCAAATTTTAACCTGATTTTATAGCTCCCGTCAAGCCTTTCCGCACAAACCGTATTTTTTTCTGTTTCCCGTCCTCTCTTCCGAATCTTTTTCTGACTTTACGAACCATCGTTTTTGTACTATACTGATATAGAAAATGTTTCACTGACCGCAGGCGCAGAAGCGTATTTCCGCCTGCAGTCCCCGGTGTTTTCCCCTCCGTGGGGATACATAAAAGAAAAGCGAGGAAACGGCATGACCAGACAGGAACTTCTCGACCGGCTGAACAAGGGCCCCCTGATTCTCGACGGTGCCACCGGCTCTAATCTGATGAAGGCAGGAATGCCAAAGGGAATCTGTACGGAAAAATGGGTGGCTGATCATCCGGACATACTGATAAAGCTCCAAAAGGATTATGTGGAAGCAGGCTCCGATATCATCTACGCTCCCACCTTTATGGCAAACCGCATAAGC
Source organism: Lachnoclostridium sp. An131 (assembly GCF_002160825.1). Lineage (GTDB taxonomy): Bacteria > Bacillota > Clostridia > Lachnospirales > Lachnospiraceae > Laedolimicola. The sequence continues at coordinate 64,944 of NZ_NFLI01000019.1, read as the reverse complement.
CTGCGGGAACACGGGCTGGCAGACGAGACAGAAGCTCTGAACAAAGCACTGGTATCCTTAAGTAAAACGGCTTCCGGCGGCCGGGCTCTTATCGCCGGAGATCTCACCACTACCGGAAAAATGATGGAGCCGCTGGGCCCCATGTCTTATGACGCACTCTATGAGGCTTACCGGGAACAGATCACATACCTTGTGGATGCCGGAGTCGATTTGCTGGTTGCAGAAACCATGCTGGCCTCCAATGAAACCCTGGTACTCCTTGACGCTGCCGCCTCTGTCTGTGACCTGCCTGTTCTCTGTACGCTGACTATAGAGGCAGACGGAAGTCTCTTTTTCGGAGGAAATATCTATGACGCTGTCGAGGAGCTGGAAGCCATAGGAGCTGCCGCTGTAGGCTGCAACTGTTCTACCGGACCAGACCAGCTGGAGGCCGTCATCTCCGGAATCCGAGACCGGGTCTCTATCCCCGTTATCGCCAAGCCAAACGCCGGAATGCCCACAATCAGCGAAACAGGCGAAGCTGTTTACCATATGGGCCCGGAAGAATTCGCCGGACATATGAAGGCACTGCGCCGGGCCGGCGCGTCCATACTGGGCGGCTGCTGCGGCACAACACCGGAATTCATCCGCGAATTAAAAAAGGCGCTCGCTTGAGCGCCTTTTTTGTGTTCTCTCCTACTCTCCCTGTTTCTGCTACTGTTCCAGCCGTTCAAAGACCATATCATAGCCGTCGTTTCCATAATTCAGGGAACGGTTTACCCTGCTTATGGTCGCTGTAGAAGCTCCCGTCTTCTCAGCAATCTCAAGATAGGTCTTCTGCTCCCGAAGCATCTTTGCCACTTCAAAGCGCTGTGACAGAGACAGCAGTTCGTTGATTGTGCATACATCCTCAAAAAAGGTATAGCACTCTTCCCTGTTTTTCAGGCTTAAAATCGCATCAAACAAAAAATCTACAGCTTCTGTCCTTATCTTCCTGTTCACGGTTCTCTCCTTTTAATCTCCTGTGGTCGGATTTTGCGTCCCCGTTTCCTCTCAGGCGGAACGGGCCTACCCGTATTTTATCACAGTAAAATTTTAAAGTCCAGAAGCCATTGCAGACATTTCTCTGCATTTTCCTTTTTCCCTGCTATCCGCGCTGAATTCAAACACAGCTTAACGGCCGCTCTTATCTTTCAGTATGCTCTTCAAAAGCTCCGCTGATCTGTTCACTACCAGCTCCTCCGGAAACTGCAGTTCCTCCAGAAGTGCATGAGCCAGATCGTGACGACCCACATCCGTATCCACATGTGCGTCGCTTCCTATGACAATCGGAACCTGGTATTCCATGCACAGCTTCAGCATCTCCACATCCTGTGGCTTTGCGTTTTTGCGGGAGCCTCCGGGACGAAGGGAATTTTCATTCAATTCCAGCAGCGCTCCATACTCCTTCGCTCCCTGAACGATCGCGCGGAAATCTACAGGATATCTCGGATCGTCCGGATGGCCCAGAATATGAACATATGGATTTTTCATGGCATTCAGGCATGCCTGTGTATTGTATTCGCGGCTTCCCGGCACGAAGCATGGAATATGCAGGCTCGCAATCGCCAGATCCATCTGCCTGAGGGTTCCTTCCATCAGATCGACCGTTCCCTGCTCGTCCAGAATATTCAGCTCTACTCCCATCAGAAGCTCTACATCATAGGCATGGCGGTCCACTACCTTCAAATTCTGAAAGTAGATAGCCTGACAGCTCCCTGTCATACGCGGCGCATGCTCGGTAACAGCCAGAAGCTCCAGGCCTCTCCCCGCGGCTGCGGCTGCGTTTTCCCGGATCGTGCTGTAGGCATGTCCGCTTGCCAGCGTGTGGGTATGCGTATCCATGATATCTCTGATCATCTTTTTCTCCTCTTCTCTGTGTTTTCTCTGCTTTATCACCAAGTCTGTCTTCGCATCTTATTATATGCGCCAATTCAGGCAAATACAATTCTTAATTTTTCTTCAGATTTCTTTTTCTTCTGCCGCCTTTATGGTATACTATCCCAATATTTGAGGAGGAGAACTATGAAAGAAAGAAAACCGATTTCCATTCGACTTATCATTTCCGCGATTGTCCTGCTGCTCCTTGCAGCGCTGGCCGTCTGGAAGGCAGGCGGCATGCTTGTCCGGCAGCCAAATCAAACCACGTCTGCCCAGGGAAATGCTTCCGGCAGCCCTGACGAATCCGCAGACATCCAGGAAAATACTTCCGACGCTTCCGGTGAATCTACGGAACAGAATGCAGACAGCCCCGGAAATTCCACATATGCAGATGCATTTCTTCCTGATTATACAAGCGCGCCTCTCCTGAATACCACGGCTGTCAAATGCCTTTCCATGGAAGTAGGTTCGTCTGAGACGGAGCTCCGCTTTAACTGGCTTTCTCCCAGCTCTAAAAAAGGGCAGGTGCGCCTGACCGACTCGTCATCCGGAGAAACCAAGAGCTTTGATTCTGAATGCACTGCATCCGAAACCGTGCCCGGATATTATGTAAACAAAGCGGTCGTCTCCGATCTGACTCCAGGCGCTTCCTATACCTATCAGGTCGGAAATGACGAAGCGTGGTCCCCGGAATACAGCTATCAGTGTCCGGATGCGGATCCGGATACGCTGACCTTTCTGGTCACTGCCGACGCCCAGATTGGCCAGGCGGAAATGGAGGAAGCTTCTGCGACGGCAGAACGCTGGGACAGCGTTCTCACCCGGCTGACCAGCTATGTGCCGGAAGCTTCTTTTCTGTTCCATCTCGGAGATCAGGTGGCAGATTACGGCAGCCAGGAGGAATATGAGCTGTTTCTGGAGCATCTCTCACTGTACAGTATCCCTCTGGCTCCCGTAGTAGGGAACCATGACGTGCCAAACTCCTATTCTCTTGAAAGAAATGGGCATCCAGGCGCTCCTTACTTCTACGAGCATTTTAATGTCCCAAACCGCTCCGACACTGGGCTGAGCCAGTACGATCAGGACGGCAATTATTATTTTATCCGGGGAAATATCCTTTTTATCGTGCTGAACAGCAATACCATCCAGGGAAGCGAGGTTCAGGAGCAGTATGCTGCCCAGGTGGTCGCGGAGCATCCGGATACGAAATGGCGCATTCTTGTCCAGCATTTTCCGGCGTATCCCGGTTCGGAAGGCACTCACACGGACTGTAAGGAATATCTGGCACGTATTGCAGAGGCCAACGATATCGATCTGGTCCTTGGCGCACACGATCATGTCTATTCCCGCACTGCCTTCGTCAACGGACTCTGTGAGACGCTCCAGGGATATCCCTATTCCAGTGGCTCTACCGCGGTGAATCCGGAAGGCACGCTTTATATTACCTGCAGCACCTCCAGCGGCTGCCTGTACCACGAGCCTGAAAGTGAGATCCGGATCGTAGAGCTGCTGCAGCCCTATGCTCCAATGGCGCTCCGCTTTGATGTGACAGATACAGAGCTTCACATGCGTGCTTATCAGGTAGATACCTGGAGCGTATGCGACGAATATACAATCCGTAAAGAATAAAGAAACAGCGTACAAAACGGGCCTCGGGAAACAATCCATCTGTTTCCCGAGGCCCGGCTGCTTTCAGCCAGGACTGAACCATAATCCGTATTTCATCACCGCTCTGCAGCCTTCGCTGCAAACTCCGTATTTACCAGATCCTCATACGGCACTCTCTGCTCCAGCTCGCCTGCCTCATCCAGAATATCCTGCAGAAGCGTAAAGCTCTCTTCCTCGAAAATCAGATCCTCCTTCCAGGTATCCTGCTCATAATAACGGGTTACGATCGTCGTGATATCCTCCAGATCGGTCTCCTTAAACTGGGGCGCAATCACCTCAGCAATCTCTTCGGGAGTATGATTCTGTACATAATCCATTCCCTTCTGAAGCGCGTTGGTAAAGCCCTGAATCAATTCCGGATTTTCTTCAATATAGCTCTGTCTTGCGCTGTAAGCCGTATAGGGCACGTATCCGGAGTCTACGCCAAGAGACGCTACCACATAGCCTGCGCCTTCCTTTTCCAGCAAAGTAGCAGAAGGCTCGAATTCGACCGTAAAATCTGCCAATCCGCCGGAAAAGGCTGCGGCGGTGGAACCAAAATCGATGCTCTGGTCAATATCCATATCCGCCGTGGGATCCAGATTGTTCTTTTTCAAAATATACTCGAAGACCATCTGGGGCATGCCGCCCTTTCGTCCTCCGAGCACAGAGCTTCCGCGCAGATCAGACCACTGAAAATCCTCCATGGGTTCTCTGGAAACCAGGAAATTTCCGGCCCGCTGGGTCAGCTGGGCAAAATTTACGATGTAATCATCAGGATTCTGGCTGTAAACATAGATAGACGCCTCAGATCCCATAAATCCGATATCTGCCTCACCGGAGAGAACGGCGGTCATCACTTTATCCGCCCCAAAGCCATTTATCAATTCCAAATCGATGCCTTCCTCCTCGAAGTATCCTTCTTCAATGGCTACATACATAGGCGCGTAAAAAATGGAATGAGCCACCTCATTCAGCGTCACCTTCGTCAAATCCTTTTCCTGCCCTCCATCCTTGCCGCAGCCGGCCAGTCCCGTGCAAAGGACAGCCGCAATAAGGACAGACGGCAAAAGCACAGACAGCTTCTTTTTCATATGATATCCTCCTTTTTTCGAATACTATATGATATACAGCAGCCGAAAAAAGGTGACAGCAGGCCTGTGCCTGAAAAAGCCTGTCAGAGGTATTCGACATTCACAAGGCACAGCCCCTGGGCAGGTGCTGTAAATCCCGCTTTTTCTCTGTCCAGGGAAGCCAGAATTTCTTTCATTTCCTCCGCACTTTTCTTATGCAGCCCCACTTCAATCAACGTTCCAGCCAGAATCCGCACCATATGATACAGAAATCCGTTCCCGGTAAATTCAAGGCAAAGCTCCGCTCCCTTTCGCTCTATCACAACCTGTTCCAGAGTCCGGACCGTAGACTTTTTTGTCCTGCGGTAAGAGCTGAACGCCCGGAAATCATGTGTGCCGCAGAGCAGGGCAGCCGCCTCCTCCATAGCGCTTTCGTCCAGATCCTGTCCCAGCTCATACAGATATTTTCTTTCAAAGACGTTGTGTACCGGGCTGGTCCAGATCCGGTACCGATATGTTTTCCGGACGGCATTCAGCCTGCTGTGAAAGCGAGGCTCCGCTTCCTCCACAGAAAGGACCGCGATATCCTCCGGAAGATACCGGTTCAGAGCGTCCTGTAGCTTTCCGCAGGTCAGCTCAGACTCTGTCTTAAAATTTGCCACCTGTCCGAGCGCATGCACTCCGGCGTCAGTCCGTCCTGAGCCCATAAGGTGAATACGCTCCCCGGTCATCCGCTCCAGCAGTGCAGTAAGCCGCCCCTGAATTGTATTTTCTTCATGCTCCTGGCTCTGCCATCCGCTGTAACGGGTCCCGTCATACTGAAGCACCAGCTTGATATTTCTCATAAATTTCTGCTTTTCCTTTCCTGTATTTTCGTGTATCATATAGGGTGAAGGTGAATTGTTTCAAGCTCTCCGGCAGATGCCATTTTATCTCCGGAGCTCGAAATATATGTGAGGGATAAGCTATGTTCGAAATTATAATATTTATCATTATCATTGCAGTCATCTACCAAAATACGAAAAAGAAAAATCAAAGCCGCCAGACGCCGCCATTTACCGCACAGCCCCAAAGGCCGGCCTCTTCCGCTTCCTCCCGCTCTGGAAGCACTTCAAAAAGCGTTTCAAAAACAGGCAGAAGGAAAGAACAAAAGGTCTCTGGCCTCCGCCGAAAGCAGCAGACAGCCTCTCCAAACCGTCCGCGGAAGGAACAGCCTCTTGAAAACCGGACCTTTATAGATCCTGTCAAGCCTTACCGTCCGGCTCCCAACGCAGGAGAACGGTACGAAAACTGGATGCCTGTGCCTGAGGGCAAAAGAGTATGCCGCTGCGGCTACTGCGGAGCAGACAATCTGATCCCCAAGCATTCAGACCCCAGCAATTACAGCTGCTATTTCTGCCGGGAAGATCTGTAGGCGGTTTTCTGTTTCAAAACGCCAGCTTTTTATTCTGGAAATCACGAGATGAAGCCTGATTCAGCGCTTCATCTCTTTTTTGATCCATTCTTCAGACTCTTCCAGCCGTCTGTCCAGCTCCGGCACGTTTTCAGGCCCCACGGCCTGCTTCATCCAGGCATATTCGTCCAGCAGCCCCTGTCCATGAGGCACGAGATAGGCTCCTGCGTCGCTGCCAAGCCCCAGGCGCCCGCCTTTTTCAAAGACATAGCGGACACACCTCATCTGGCGCCGCAGAATCTGCTCCACCTGTTCGTCCGGATAGCGCCCGCAGCCCAGAAGATTCCCTGTCGGGGCCAGGGTCGGCACCCAGATCGTATGGCTTTCCGCCAGCATATCGAGCGTGTCCTGTTCCAGATAATCCCCGTGCTCCAGCGTATCCAGACCGGCCTCCACAGCCGCCCGGGCAGGCCCGTCCCCGTTTCCGTGGGCCATGACCTTCATTCCTCTGTCGTGGGCAAATTCGATCATTTCGCGGATTTCCTCCGCGGACAGGCCTTCCTCGTTCAACACGCCAAACCGGTCAAATTCCATAAGGCCGCTGATCATGATCTTGATAAAGTCCGCCCCTTCCCTTCTGGCTCTCTGCACCAGCTCCCGGTACTCCTGTCTGTCCCGAAAGGCATGTCCTACAATACCGCCGTAATGTCCCTTTTTGTGAATCGCAAAAATCGGAGAACGGTAATCGATCCCGTATTCCGGCGCTATCTCCCTGGCGCGGGCGGAGACGCCAAGGGCGTCTCCGCCGTCCCTGACAAAGGTAACTCCTGCCTGCTGCCAGGCTTCAAAATGCTCCCGGATCGGTCCGTCCTTTACTCCGTCCCTGTGAAGGCTGACCGCCGCTTTATAGTTTTTTCCGTCCATGATGATATGGGCATGACATTCCCCAAACATCCTTCCTCCGCTCCTTCGCATCATACTCCCGCCGGATGCCAGGCCCGGATATCTCCTGTCACCCGCCGCTGCTATCCCCAGTGTAATCAAATGCTCTTCAAAAGTCAATCTGTCATCTGATACTTCCGGCTCCATTCCTTCGTCTCATCGTTTCGCACACACTCGCTCCGGTTCCGGTAAAGAAAACGCAAAAGCTCATAACAGTCAATCCAGATTTCCCCGTTTCCCTCCTTCTGGGATTCGTCAAAAATCAGCTGAATTCCAAAATGCAGATGGGGCTCGTCGATATTATTCACATCCTCTGTGGCGCTGTATCCGGTTCTCCCCATATAGCCAATCACATCACCGGCCTGTACCATGCTCCCCTCTTCCAGGTCAAGCGCATAGGGAAAGCCCTTGCGCAGATGCGCATAGTAGTAATAGCGCTTCTGATCAAAGCTTCGGATGCCAATCCTCCAGCCCCCGTACTGGTTCCAGCCCAGCGCCTCCACAGTTCCCGATTCCACAGCGATAATGGGAGTACCGGTCTGCCCCATCAGGTCATGTCCCAGATGCTGTCTTTTGTATCCATAGCTTCTGGACACGCCGAAATCATCATATTCACTGTAAGGAAAGCCTTTTGCAATCGGATGAAATGCCTTCAGCCCGTAGCGGCTTTCCCAGACAGTATCCTCTCCCTCCCCGGCGGCCTTCTGAATCCGGTATTCTCCCACCAGGCCGCCCAATACGGCTGTATAGGCCTCCAGATAATAGTCATAATATTTCAGCTCTCCAGCCAGCTCCTCCATACTCTTTCCCTCAAGCAGGGCTTCTGCAGCGCCATCCAGGTATCCGTTTACCTCGCCCTCCTTGGAAAAGCTGCCTCCGGTGTGGGCAGCCGTATAGGCAAGCAGCTCGATCCAGTTCAGATGAATCCGGCTGTCATGTGTATTGACGTCATATTCATATGCCCTTGCAAGCGCTTCTGCCGTCACATCAAAATCTACCCATTTGATATAATCCTCCTCCACCTCATCTGTCAGGGAAGGAAGAAGGGAAAATGGCCTCTTCTGCGCGTTCAGGCAAACTGCGGCAAGGCTCATGACCGCCATCAGCTCCAGCAGGACAAGCCTTCTCAAGATTTTGGATTTTATCATGAATTCCCAGATTATTTTTCTTACTGATTCTTATGCGTTTTGCAGGAAAAACAGACCCGATTTTCAATTGACAGCCTACCCTGTTTGTGATACGCTATAGCCAGTCAGAAGGCCCTGGATTACAGGCTATCTGGCACAGCTGACGCCGGCTTTTGCCGGCGATTCACTATTTATTTTATTTTTTCGGAGGTATTGCAATGAGCAAGGGTACAGTAAAGTGGTTCAACAACCAGAAGGGCTACGGATTTATTTCCGACGAGCAGGGAAATGACGTATTCGTGCACTACTCCGGCATCCATATGGACGGCTTCAAGTCCCTCGAGGAGGGCCAGGCCGTGGAATATGAGGTCGTAGAGGGCGAAAAGGGACCGCAGGCCGTAAACGTCACAAAGCTTTAATCCGCCGACAGATTTTGTGCCTTTTTCTATATACAGACATCAGTGTTTCTGGCTGGAATAAAGCATCAACGGGAAAAGCAGATTATGAGAAAGAGCGGCGGAAGCTTTTTGGGGATTCAGTTTTCTGCTGCCTGTGTTCGGACGTTTCACGGACGTCTGTATGCTTCCGGACGGACTCCCAAGTCCGCCTGAATCATACATCCATCCGCGAAAAGCCGGACACATGGTCAGCAGAAAGCCTGAATCGATAAAAGCTTCCGCCGCTCTTTCTCACATATGATTCTGTTTTTTCCAAGTCTCCTGAGCTTCCTCTAATTTGCTGAACGAATTAACTCTCCCATACTGTTCAGGCTGCCAGACATATTCAAACCTGCACCCCTGACAGCCTGCGCAATCAGAATTCCAGCAATCAAAACAGCCACCGCAATAGCCAGCATACCCAAAAGTGTCTGCCATTCTTTCACTGCCATCCCTCCCATCTGAGAGCCCCAATATTTTTCCAGCTTCATTGTAACATGTTCTATTATAAGAAGCCATAAAATATTTCTCTGATTCCAAAAGACTGGACAGGTCTGTGAATTTCTGTATTCTACAGCAGTTCTTTCAAGATCTGATTTACCATTCCCGGATTTGCCTTGCCTTTCATCTCCTTCATGGTCTGGCCTACCAGGAAGCCCAGGGCCTTTTCCTTGCCGCCCTTATAGTCTGCCACAGACTGGGGATTTGCCGCGATCACGCGCTCGATGGTTTCACGCAGGGCTCCTTCGTCGTTTACAGTCTTTAACCCCTTCTCTTCCACATAGGCCTCCGGGTCAATGTCATCATAGAAAATATGCTCGAAGACTTCCTTGGCCACCGTGCTGTTGATGGTTCCGGCGTCTGCCAGCTCCACCAGTTTTGCCAGATGCTCCGGGGAGAATTTCAGATCCTCCGGCTCCTGGCCGTTCTCTTTTAAGAGGCGCATGGTCTCCACCATCAGCCAGTTGCTCACCTTCTTCGGCTTTCCGCAGAGGGCTGTGGCTGCCTCAAAGAGATCGGCCATCTGCTTGGAGCTGGTCAGAATCTTCGCGTCGTATTCCGGAATATCAAACTCTTCTTTATAGCGGACCAGCTTTTCCGTGCGCAGCTCCGGCTGGCGGGAACGCACCTCCTCAATCCATTCCTCGCTGATATCCACGGGAACCAGGTCCGGTTCCGGGAAATAACGGTAATCCTGAGCATCCTCCTTGGAACGCATGGCATGGGAAGCTTCCTTATTGTCGTCCCAGCGCCTGGTCTCCTGAATCACCTGTTTTCCTTCCTCCAGAAGCTCAATCTGGCGGGCGCGCTCGCCCTCGATGGCACGGCCGATGGCCTTAAAGGAGTTCAGGTTCTTCATCTCCGTACGGGTACCGAATTCCTTCGCTCCCACCTCCCGGACAGACAGGTTCACATCCGCGCGCATAGAGCCCTCCTGCAGCTTGCAGTCGGAGGCGCCGAGATACTGGATAATCAGGCGCAGCTTGTCAAGATAGGCGATAACTTCCTCGGCGCTGCGCATATCCGGCTCGGACACAATCTCAATCAGCGGAACCCCGCTTCGGTTGTAGTCCACCAGGGAGCAGTCCTCCCATTCGTCGTGAATCAGCTTTCCGGCGTCTTCTTCCATGTGAATCTCATGAATGCCGATCTTTTTGCTTCCACTCTCCGTCTCAATCTCCACATAGCCGTTCCGGCAGATAGGCGCGTACAGCTGGGAAATCTGATAGTTCTGGGGATTATCCGGATAAAAATAGTTTTTCCGGTCAAATTTGCAGTGACGGGTGATCTGGCAGTTGGTCGCCAGCCCCACCGCCATGGCATATTCTACCACTTTTTTGTTCAGCACCGGAAGGGAACCGGGCATGCCGGTGCACACCGGGCAGGTATGGGTGTTTGGCGCTCCTCCGAACTCTGTGCTGCAGGAGCAGAAAATCTTGGTCTTCGTCGCCAGCTCTACATGGACCTCCAGACCGATGACGGTCTCATACTGTCTGCTCATTCTCTTCCACTCCTTTCCATTTCTGTCTCTGTCCGTGTACTGCAGACGCCGCCTGCAAGCGTAAATTCTCCACGGACACATTCATAGGCATAAGCCGCCTGAAGAATTTTTTTCTCCTGGAAGCAATCTCCCAGAAGCTGCAGACCCACTGGCAGGCCTTTCCTGTCCTTCCCACATGGCAGGCAGATACCCGGCAGTCCTGCCAGGTTGGCCGAAATTGTATAGATATCGCCCAGATACATTTTCAGCGGATCACTTAAGGATTCTCCCAGCCGCGGCGCCGTCGTCGGCGCCGCAGGCCCCAGAATCACGTCATATTTTTCAAAGGCACGGTCAAATGCCTGGCGGATCAGTGCCTTCGTGCGCAGCGCCTTCAGATAGTAGGCGTCATAATATCCGGAGCTCAATACGAAGGAACCCAGCATAATCCGTCGTTTTACCTCTGCTCCAAAGCCTTCGGAGCGGCTTTTTTTATACATATTGTGAAGCCCCTCATATTCTTCCGCCCGGTAACCATACTTCACGCCGTCAAAACGGGCCAGGTTCGAGCTGGCTTCTGCCGCGGCAATGACATAGTAGGCCGGAATCGCATAATCTACGAGACTCAGATCAAACTCCTCTACTACGGCTCCCTGCTCTTTGAGTACACTGGCTGCCTTCCGGACGGCCGAAGCCACCTCCGGATCAAGGCCTTCTCCAAAATAGTCCCGGGGAATGCCGATGCGAAGGCCCTTTGCATTATTCTGAAGAGCTGACGTAAAATCATAGCTTTCCCTCTGAATTGATGTGCTGTCCTTTTTATCATGGGAAGCGATAATCTCCAACAGCATCGCGCAGTCTGTCACATCCCGTGCAATCGGTCCGATCTGATCAAGTGAAGAGCCATAGGCTATCAATCCGTACCGGGACACCGTACCGTAGGTAGGCTTCAGTCCAGTCACTCCGCAGAAGGAGCTGGGCTGGCGGATGGAGCCGCCTGTATCAGATCCCAGTGCGCAGCTACATTCGCCAGCCGCCACCGCCGCGCAGGAACCGCCGGAGGAACCGCCCGGTACATGCTCTGTATTCCAGGGATTGCGTGTCGGGCCAAAGTATGACGTTTCTGTCGTGCTTCCCATCGCAAACTCGTCCATATTGGTCTTTCCAATCATGACCATCCCTGCCGCTTCCAGCCTCAGCGCCGCCTCTGCTGAATAGGGCGGTTCAAAGTTATAAAGGATTTTTGATGCGCAGGTCGTCCGCAGCCCCTCCGTACAGATATTGTCCTTCACCGCAATCGGAACCCCGGCAAGAGGGCCTGTCAATTCACCTTTTTCTATCTTCTCCTGAACTCTGGCTGCCCGGCGCAGGGCCCCTTCTTCATCCACAGTGACAAAGCAGTTCAGTTCCTTATCCCGTTCCTTTATCTGCTTCAGGGCTGCTTCTGCCGCCTCCACAGCCGTAACCTCCCTGGCCTGAATCTTTTTTCCCAGCTCCGCGGCTGTCAATTCCATCAGTTCCATACTGCCGCCTCCTTGTCTACTCTACTGTCTTCGGCACCTGGTACATGCCATCCTTGACCTTCGGCGCATTTGCCAGCATCCGCTCCCGGTCGTCTCCGTTTTCCACCTCATCTTCCCGGAACACATTGCTTACCGGGAAAATATGCGTCATAGGTTCCACGCCTGCCGTGTCCAGCTCGTTCAGCTTGTCGATATAATCCAGCATCCGGCCCATGTCCTTTTTCGCCGCTTCCTTTTCCTCTCCGGACAGCTCCAGCTTTGCCAGAATTCCTACATATTCTATTGTTTCATCAGAAATGATGTTTGCCATATCTCTGTGCTCTCCTTTCCAGTCATATGGGGACTCACTCTATACTGCTCATTTCCAACGGTCCCCCAGGGGACCCTCTCTCGGCTCCGCCGATTCACCTTGGTCCCCAGGGACCCTTCTCTCGGCTCCGCCGATTCACCTTGCTAGGGATCCAGCCTGCTTAAATCCCTCGGAAACAGCGTCGTCTCCCGTACATTGTCCTCACCTGTCAGCTTCATGGTCAGACGCTCCAGGCCGATGCCCAGTCCTCCATGGGGAGGCATTCCATATTTGAAGGTATCCAGATACTGCTCCATGCCCTCCTCTGTCATCCCGCGCGCTGCTATCTTGTCGAGAAGCATCTGGTAATCGTGGATGCGCTGCCCGCCTGTGGTGATCTCCAGTCCCTTGTACAAAAGGTCAAAGCTCAGCGTAAACTTCGGATCTGCCGGATCGTCCATGGCGTAGAAGGGGCGCTTCTTTGAGGGGTAGTGCGTCACAAACACAAAATCAGAACCGTATTCCTCCTGGAAATAGCGTCCGATCAAAACCTCTTCCTCCGGCTCCAGATCATAGGGATTGCGAATCTTATGCCCGTATTTTTCAGATGCGAGCCGTTTTGCTTCGTCAAAACGAACTGCAGGAATCCTGTCTGCTTTCGGCAGTGTAATATCAAGTATCTTCAATTCCGTCTGATACTCCCTCTCCAGCAGCGCCAGCATATACTGCAGGAATCCCGTTTCCATCGCCATGATGTCCTCAAAGCTGTCTATAAAGCCCATCTCAAAATCCAGGCTGGTATACTCGTTCAAGTGACGCTTGGTGTTGTGCTTTTCTGCCCGGAACACAGGCCCCGTCTCAAACACCCTGTCAAAGACGCCTACCATCATCTGCTTGTAAAACTGCGGGCTCTGTGCCAGCACTGCCGGATGATGAAAATAGTCCAGCCGGAAAAGGTTAGAGCCGCCTTCCGCCCCTTTCGCTCCGATCTTCGGTGTATGAATCTCCGTAAATCCCTGACTGTAAAGGAAATCCCGGAACCCTCTTACGATTCCTTCCTGGATTCGGAATTTTGCTCTCTCCCGGACATTGCGCAGCGCTATGGATCTCATGTTCAGCTTCGCCTCCAGAGAAGTGTTCATTTTCCATTTGGAAATCGCCAGAGGCATCGGCGCGGCCGGCTCAGAAAGTACCTTTACACTGCTCAAGCGAAGCTCAACGCCGTGGGGCGCTCTCTCTTCCCTTCGCACGGTTCCCTGTACTTCCACACAGTCTCCTTCCTTCAGCAGCTTCAGTTCAAAACCTGACGTCCCTTCTTCGTATACGCACTGCAGAAGTCCATCTCTCCGCCGGAGGATTACGAAGGCCACTTCTCCCATATCACGGATCGTATGAATGGTTCCCTCCGTCTTTACAGCTGCTCCTTCTGCGGCGGATCTGGTAAGATCTTTCAGATCTGTCGTATCCTTTTTTCTGATTCCTGTCATAAATTCCATCTGCTTTGGCTCCTTTCTGTTTCCGGGCAAAGCCTTTGTACAGCAAAAGACCCCGTCCCGGAATATCTTATTCCGGGACGGGGTTCTTATCTCATCATTAATAAAAATCCCGCGGTACCACCCGCATTGGAAAGCGTCCGCTTTTATCTGTCTTTGCAGCTTCATATCTGAAGCCCCTTCTGTACGGATATCGGCTCACTCTCCCACTCTTGCCCGTAACGGAGGCTGCCGTACCGGCCTACTCACACTTCCGCCCTCTGGCTTCCATGGCTGTTCAGCCGATCTGCTCCCAAGTGTTCCCGCCCGCCGCATTGCTTTCGCCAGCTTTTTCTGATGCTGTCCAGCCTGCGGCTAATCTCCTCTTCCAAAGGACGCTCTCAGTCGGTGACGTCCTATTCCTGTCGGCCTCTGAAGATCCGAGTCTTGTTCTTTGCATTTACTTATAGTATAATTCCTTTATATGCGTGAAATATTAGCATAGATTTATTTTGATTGCAAGGCTTTTTCAAATGTCCAAAATGCATTCAGGAAATCTTTTGCCATCCGGCCTGATACGCCGAAAAATTTTTCGCGCAGAGACAGGTGTCGCCAAATGGACGTTTAAGCACAAGACCGACAGAAAGGTCTGGGCCGCGCCTCTTGGCTCACTGCCCGCTAAAATAAAGAACAGGAGTAGATTTTATGGAACATCTGTACATACCGCCCGATTACAAATCTGAGCTGAGCCTCTATGACACACAGGTCGCCATCAAGACGGTCAAGGACTTTTTTCAAAAGACGCTGGCAGAGCAGCTTTATCTGCTTCGGGTCTCCGCGCCGCTTTTTGTCACCCCTGAATCGGGTCTCAACGACAACCTGAACGGCGTAGAGCGCCCCGTTACCTTCGGAATCAAGGAGCAGAACGAGCGCCCGGCTGAAATCGTGCACTCTCTGGCGAAATGGAAACGCTACGCCCTGAAGCAGTATGGCTTTCATATCGGGGAGGGCCTTTACACAGACATGAGCGCTATCCGCCGGGACGAGGATACCGACAATATTCACTCCATTTACGTAGATCAGTGGGACTGGGAAAAGATTCTTCTTAAAGAGGATCGGAACGTCGAATATCTGAAGGACACCGTCCGCAAGGTTTACAAGGCCCTGAAGAAGACAGAAAAATACATGTCGATCCAGTATGACTACATTGAAGAGATTCTTCCGAAGGATATCTTCTTCATCACCACCCAGGAGCTGGCAGACCGGTATCCGGATAAAACCGCCAAAGAACGTGAGGATCTGATCGCCCAGGAAAAGGGCGCCGTCTTCCTGATGGAAATCGGCGACAAGCTGGCGGACGGCAAGCCCCACGACGGGCGTGCTCCGGATTACGACGACTGGCACTTAAACGGCGACATCATCGTCTGGTATCCGGTTCTCGGTCATGCGCTGGAGCTTTCCTCCATGGGAATCCGCGTAGACGAGGAGGCCCTGGCCCGGCAGTTAAAGCTGGCAGGCTGTGAAGAAAGAGCCTCTCTTCCATTCCAGAAAGCGATTCTGGAAAAGAAGCTCCCCTACACCGTAGGAGGCGGCATCGGTCAGTCCCGTATCTGCATGTTCTACCTCAGAAAAGCGCATATCGGAGAGGTTCAGGTATCCATCTGGCCTGACGAGGTGCGGGAAAAGGCTGCCAGATACGGAATCAACCTTCTCTAAAGCATGTCATTTCTATTTGGGAAACCGCAAAAGCGGGAGCATATCATCGTTCGATATGTTCCCGCTTTTTTTGTCATTCTCCTCCAGAATAGTAATAATCGTAATATTCCGGCGGAAGCTCCCGGAGCACCCCTTCCTCATCATAAGGGCGCAGCGCCTCATAGCTGTACTGCTCCGCCTCTGATATCCGCTGTGTACGCAGCACCCCTTCCTGAGTACTCAGAACCAGATGGCTGTCCGTCAGGTAAGAATTCAGCGTATCTGCCCATTCACGAAAATATTCATCCTGATAAAGTACAGTGCCATTACTGTTCCACTCAAAGCTGCTTCCTGCAAGCTGCAGAATCTCTCCGGAGCTGCTCAGCCGGAATACCTGATAATCATAACAGCCGTAATCATATCTGTTTTCAATGTGGACGGTCAGAATATATCCTGTCCCATCCATTTCTCCAAGATAAATGTTATTCCAGCCCGCTCTTGAGATATGCGCGCTTTCGGCAGCAAGAAGCTGTCCGTCCGCATCCCGGAAAAACACAAGGCCGCTGTCCCCGTCTCCAATATTTCCGGTATATACCTGGACCTCCTCCATACCGGCTGCATCGCTGACATCCCACTGCTCCGCACCGTCCAGCGTATAATAGGTATCCAGAAGCTGCTGTGCGTCCAATCCTGTAACCTGCTGCATATCCGCATAAAACGTGTCTGCCGATGGTGGCTGATACCGTATTCCGTATGTCTCCAGCGCATTCGGCTGCTCGGTCTCTCCTGCGGTTTCCGTATCCATCGCAGCTCCATCATACAAATCTGGATTCTCAGAGCTTGTACCGGAGGGGTTCGCCAGCAGCCAGACTGCTGCCAGGATACAGACTGCTGCGATTCCTGCCGTCAGGATCCGCCTGGGCCTCCGGTAGCGCAGCACATTGCGGATCCGCTTTTTCGTATCGCTCTCTCCAAAAGCCAGCGGCAGTCCCTGAAACCGGCTGTGCCCGGAAGCCAGAGAAAGGAGCGAGGCCGAGTATTCCTTTTTTACGCCGTTTCCCAGCTTTTTCAGCACCGCCTCATCGCAGGACATCTCCATATCACGCCCGCTGAAGTGGAAGGCCGCCCAGACAAGGGGATTAAACCAGTGAATTACAAGAGCCAGCCAGGACAAGGCCCTGAAAACCGGGTCTCCCCTCCGTATATGGATCCTTTCATGCAGGAGTATATAGCGCCTTTCCCGGGCTTCCAGCCCCTCCGGCAGATAAATCCGTGGACGGAGAAGCCCCAAAACAAAGGCCGTCCCTGTGCCTGAAAGCCTGTAAATTCCCTCCTCCTCCCGCACTGCGCCTTTCAGCTTCCGCTTCAGGCGGAAAAGCGAAGCCAGACTGTATATCAGCAATACAGCGGCCCCCAGAAGCCAGATGCAGCCTGCAGTCCACAAAAGGATCTGCATGGGATTCACCGACCCATGAGGATTTGCTTCCGGAAGAATCTGGTTCACCGGCCCGCTCACGCCTGGAACCGGAAGCTCCACCTGCGGCTCCAGCTGGTAACCGATATCTTCTGAAATATACTCCATGCGTCCCCCGTCTTCCGCTCTGTTTTGAAGAACACCCAGAAGGGAAAGCGGGGCAGGAAAGGATACCGGGCAAAGCAGCCGGAACAGCACCACAGCCCAAAGCGCATAGGAAAAAATTCTCGGAGCTTTTTTCAGGAAAAGCCGGAGCACAAACACCGCCAGAATCACCACGCTGGCCGTCAGACTCATATTCAGTACCTCAATCAGGGCTTTCTCCAGCATTTGTTCAGCCATCTTCCCCCTCCTCATACTCCTCAATGAGCTTTTTCAGCTCCGCAATCTCTCTGCCGCTCAGCCGCTTCCGCCTGGAGAAGGCTGTCAGAAATCTCGGCAGCGATCCGTCAAAATGCTCCTCCAGAAACTGTTCGCCCTGGGCCGCCAGAAACTCCTCCCTGGTCATCAAAGCACACACAACGCCGTCCTCATTTTTGAAAATTCCCCGCAGGCAGAGGCGTTTCAGCATGGTATACATCGTCGTACGCTTCCAGCCAAAGGCCTCCTTGCAGAGCTTCGCAAGCTCACCGGAAGCGATCGGCTCCTTCTCCCATATCAAGTCTGCAAATTTCTGCTCCATCTCTCCAAGCTTATAGGCTTCCATACCAGCTCTCCTTTACAGTCCCTGTCTTACGGATTCTTTCGTACATATCAATGAATCTGATTTTGATTGCAGTCTAATGCCTTTAGACAATTTTAGTCTAACAGCATTAGACTGCACTGTCAAGCAAAATGGAACAAATTTTCAGGAACGTACCTTCTGTTCATATCTTCAAGGCTTCTGTTCCCCTTTCCTTCCATGGGCTTTCTCTGTGGTTTTCTGCAATTTTCTGCTTTTCCCATGCAGGCTCCAAACCAGAACCAGCGCTGCCGCTGCCGTACAGGCCAGGCACAGATGCAGCGCTGCAGAAGTATTATCTCCCGTAGGCACATCCGTTACCCTGGCCGGGCTGCCTCCTCCTGACCCGGACACCGGATTCTCCGGTTTTACTGCACAAGTAAGTGTCTCATCCTCCGCAGTATATGTGATGCCCAGCTTATCTGCCGTAAGCTCGATATGGTTCACAAGCTTCTCCCCATCAGCCAGGCCGCTGCCTGCCTGTACATGATAGACGGGCTTTTCTGCCTCCGTAAATCCCGGCTCTACTGTTCCAAACCGGTACTGAAATGCCGTAATTTTCTCGCCTTCGGTCAGATTCAATCCTTCCTTCGTCAGGCAGCTGTTCACATCTGCCGGAAGCTTATCCTTCCACAGACGGTAGGCCCCGTTCCGGTTTGTCTGATACCAGATGCTGTAGCTGTCTGCGTCCTTCAGCCCCTGGAAGGTTCCCGTCCATAATTCTGTCAGCTCCACCTGGGACGGAAGCGTATCCGTCAGAGTAAAGTTATCCACACTGCAGTTACCCGTATTGCGGATCTTTTCCACCGTATAGAGGAATTTTCCCTGTCCCTTTATCTGTTCTGGTGCAGCTTTATCGACTTCGATTCTCACATCATTCGGCTGGTCTGCGATCGACAGCCTTACCTGTGTGATACCTGTCACGCCGTCTGCCTTGTCAAAGCTGAACGTCTGCTTGTCTTCTGATACCAGATATCCGTTCGGAGCAGAAACCTCCCGGACCGCATAGCGGAAGCCAAACGGCAGGTCGGATTCAAACACAGCAAGGCCATCCGTTCCCGTCTCACTGCTTTCCAAAAGCGTTCCCTGCGCCGCTATGACCGCCCCTTTCGCATTTCTCACTGCTTCGTCCGCATACAGGCCAATGACTGCTCCCGCAAGCGGCTCTCCGGACTCCAGGTCTGTCTTTAAAACCTCCACCTGAACTCTCTGGCGCGGATTGGTCCATGCCAGAATTCCTTCGGCTGCCGGCACCGGATCGGTATATCCGTCCACATAAGCCAAAGTAAACGCGCGGGCTCCGGTATCCCGGGCAAAGCCCTCTGCCGCAGCTGTTTCCACTATCTCATAGCTGCCCAGATGCATGCCCTCAAAGCTCACTACCCCCAGGCTGTCTGTCCTGCCGGATGCCGCTTTCTGAATATTCCGTACACCGGAAGCTGCCACGTCTCCCTTCCGGAATACCAGCCCCGTAATTCCATCCGGATGAAAAATATCCTCTGCCGCATAGACGGTAAATTCCACACCCTCCAGAGGCTGCCTGTCATAATGGAAAAGCGATTTTACAAACGCTGCAGCCTTTTGAAGAAGCGTCCAGCTTTCCAGCATTTCTCCGTCCTTGTTCACTCTGACCTCTCCGGTCACAAAAGGATTTTCCAGAATAATTTCCGCGGTTTCCGGGATTGTAGTCTTATCCAGCTTTCCCGTATCTGTCACTCCTGTGGTTACGTCTTCCAGCATAAAGCTCACCCGGGAACCGTGCGGCTCTGTAATGGTTCCGTTCACAGAAGACATGGCGGCTCCTGTGAAGCTTACGAGATAACCGTCTCTTGGCATGGTCTCTGTCACCGTATAAAGAGTATCAGGCTCCAGCCCCTTAATGGTATATCCGCCGCTTACCTTTGTAATCCAGGCCTTCACCGGATTTCCTTCCGGATCCTCCACCCGAAGAGAAGCTCCTGCCAGCTCGTTCCCTGTCATGTCGTCTATCAATCTGATATTGAGCGAGGTGACGGCATTCTCAATGAAATCACAGAAGGAAAGATAGTGAACATTGTCATTGTGCTCCGCCTTATTTACTTCAAAAACAATCTCCTTTCTGCTGCTGTAATGGCCTGCCGGAGCCTTCGTTTCCACAACCCGGTACACGCCTGTCGGCACATCCGCCGTAAAATGCGCGGCACCGTCATCACCGGAAACAGCCGTTTCTATCTCCCGGCCTGCCGGGTAAATCAGCGTACCATGCAGATTTCTCACATCCTCTGCCGCATAGAGTGTAAAGGCTGCGCCTGGCTGCTCTGTCCGCACGCCCTCATCCACACTGTATTTGGTGACCGCCATACCTGCCGGTACTGTTTCCACATAGATTATTTCATCATCACTGTCTGTCACTGTCTTATCCGGAAGATAGTTCGGGGTTCCATCCGGGAGCTCCGGCATCATCGGATCGGGCACCGGTTCCGAAATTCCTCTGACAGCTGCAATGTTGAAAATGGCACTGCTGCCCGCTGCATCCACCGGAACCTGATACTCAAAATCTAATACAGCGCTTTCGCCCACAGCCAGCTCTCCTATCGCCGCTTCAGTCCCTTCAAAGGCTCCCTTTGTACTTTCCGTAAAGAATCCTTCTTTCAAGAGCTGTTCCTCTACAAGCACATCTACGAGCCTGCAGTCGCCAATATTCGTAACCGTAAGCCGATAATGTGCCGTCTCACCGGGTCTGTACACCTGCTTATCCGCTTTCTTGACAATGCTGATCTTCGGATTCTGTACGACAATAATCTCATTGTCCTCATTTTCTACAGAATGAGCGGTCTCTACCCTGATCTCTTCTTGATCTGTATCCTCTACAATCCGCGGTTCGTCTGTACTGCCATCCGGCAGCTTTTCCGTTCCTTCCACAGCCGCTGTGTTCGACAGCAGCGTCCCGTTCGGTGTTTCCTCCGGAATTGCAAAGGGATAGGAAATGGTTCTGCTCTCTCCAGACTCCAGCTCTCCTATGACCCCTTTTTCGCCGAGCTCCACTCTGCTGTCCGTGATAACCACACCTTTAAGAGCCACATTTCCGGTATTTGTGACTGTCAGAGTATAAACCGCTGTCTCGCCCGGCTTCAGCACCTTCTTATCCACAGACTTCTCAAGATCAATGGCCGGAGCACTGTCATTTTCCACAGTCACCTCTTCATCGTCCATCGCCTTCACATCTTCCGGGGGCGCAGGCTCCTCCGGGTCTTCCGAGCCTCCCGGGGACTCGGGATCCGGAACTGTCGTCCCTGTCACCACCGCTACATTGTGAATCTTCTCTCCTGCTGCAGCATTCTTCGGAATCGTGTACCGATAGACAAGCTCTACGCTGTCTCCTGCCGCCAGACTGCCTATTCTGGGGCTGTCTGCCCACTCGCCCCCGACCAGACTGTCCTCCACGGTTACATTCTCCAGATCCACATCGCCCGTATTGGTAACTGTCAGCGTATAATTCACGGTCTCTCCCGGCTTGTACACATATTTCCCGGCCCTTTTGACGATACGGATGCCTGGATTTTTATGCTCCGGATCGCTGCTCTCCCCTGTCACGGTCACAAGATTTTCGATCTGTCCGTTCCTGTATTCCTCCGGAATCTGATACTCATACCGCAGGCAGACTCTGCCTCCTCCCGGAAGGGCGTGGATGCTCACTGTTCCATCGCTGTTTAATACAACGCCGTCTCCCTCTGCCTGTGCCGCAGTCAGCACAAACCTGCCATCCAGCGAATCCTCTACAAGTATATTTTTCAGCTCATACGCATTCGGATTTATTACCTCGACCGTATAACAGGCGGTGTCACCAGGCGCATACATCCTCTGATCCGCAGTTTTCCTGATCAGAATGTCAGCGCCGCGCACAAAGATTTTTTCCAGATCAGAATCCTCTGGCTCTATATAAGAAGAGGGATCTACGATAATCGGCTGTCCGTATTCATCCGTTCCCGGATCCGGAATGACAGGCGTTCCAATCGCATGCACGGTATTGTCGATCCGGCTTCCTGCCTGCGCATTGTCAAGAACCGTATATGGATACTCAAAGCTGCAGACCTCTCCAACAGCCAGAGCATCGATCACTTTTATCTGGCCGCCTGCCAGGCTGTCGCTTACCCGCACATTTTCAAGATCCACATCACCCGTATTGGCCACAGAAATGTGATAGGTTACCGTCTCCCCCGGGTCGCAAATCTCCTGATCCGCATGCTTTGCAACCGCCACTGCCGGATGATAGACAAGCTCCTGCGGCTTTGGCTTTTCAGGCACTCTCGGCGGAGTCTCAATTTCCTGCTTTGCATTTTCATAATTCACCCCAACTGCAATGATTTCTTCCGGCCGTCCGGTCATATCTTCGGAAGCCTCTATTCTGACTGACCGGATGCATTCTGTCTTATCGCGGTAGTAGCCTGCCGGCGCCTTTACCTCGATGACCTCGTATTCTCCCGGAGGAAGTCCGGTCAGCTTCACCAGGCCGTCCCCGTCAGTACGCAGCACATAGCTGACTGGAGTTCCGCCAAAGCGAGTATCATTATCCGCGATCTCCTCCGCAGATGGGATCTGCCGTTCCACATTGGCGCCATGCTCTGCATAAAAGGCCTCTATTTCTTCTTTAGACGCGTCTGCAGCATGCTTTATGCCAAGATATGCTCTGACGTCCGCAAGCCCGCCGATGCCATCCACAATTTCCAGCTTGTAATTCTGCCAAAGCTGTTCCTTACCACCGTCTCCATCCAGCTCCGCGTATTCATCCAGGACCACAGCTCCCTTTTCAAAGAGAAGTCCTGTATAGCCGTCCGGATACTCGATGTCCTCCTTTGCCCGCAGCACATACTCCGCACCCGGCAGTCCCCGAAGCTCATAGACCGGTGTCTCCAGAATATTTCCTCTTTCATCCTCCGTAGTTACCGTACCCACAGCCTCTTCCCCTGTCTTTTCAATCGTGAGCTCTCCGAGAAGCGGCCTGTTGAACACACTGACCACCTGCAGCTCTTCCTGATCGAGAACCGTAAACCTTATGGAATCGGTCACAGCACCGCTTTCATCCGCATAGCTTTTTTCAAGCTCCGTACCTTCTCCGGATGTCTCATAATCCTCCCGGATATACAGCTTATAGTGATACCCTTCCGGGCTCACCAATTCTTTAAGCGTATAGGTTTTCCCGATTTCCAGCCCCCGGATGACCGGATTGCCCTCATGAACCGTCAAAAACGTCGTAAACGCATTGCCGTCCGAATCCAGAACTGTCATCTGTGCGCCATCCAGCTCCTCTTCCGTGTAATAGTCCATCAGATTGACCTGTACCCGGACGGGCGCGTTCCGTACCGTTCCGGTCAGAGAAATCCTTTCTCTCTGGTCCTCCCGGTAGGAAGCATCCACATGGATTTTTGTACTGTCTGACGCATAGCCGAACGGTGCCTTCAGCTCCTTCACATAATATTGGCCAAGAGGCAGATCTGGCGCAAAGACCGCGTTTCTCACCTGTCCGTCCGAACCCACAACCGTCTCCGCCGACGCAATCAGCGTTCCGGCCTTCACAACTGTCTTTCCCTTATCATTCTGAAGATCCTCCGCTGCATACAGGCCAAACACCGCTCCGGCAAGCGCTGTTCCCGTCTCCTGATCCTGCTTGGCTACCGCAATTTCGACCTTCTGCCTCGGATTCATATAGGCTGTATCCCGGTAAATCACCGGAACCTCCTGGCCTGCA
Source organism: Lachnoclostridium sp. An131 (assembly GCF_002160825.1). Lineage (GTDB taxonomy): Bacteria > Bacillota > Clostridia > Lachnospirales > Lachnospiraceae > Laedolimicola. Next base: position 41,546 of record NZ_NFLI01000019.1, on the reverse strand, counting down.
TAGGAAATCTCGATCTCGCGCGGCACAGCATTCTCTTCTGACAGCGCAAAGCCTTCCCCCGCTTTTATCTGTGTCACCGTATAGGCTCCAAGAGGCAGCCCCTTTGCGATATCCGTGCCTTCCCAGTCCTCCTGTCCTGTCCAGGCCTGGCCGTCCAGATCCGTGGTCAGCGTCATGACCAGCTCCTCCTTCTCGTACAGCAGCCCGGCATTTGCTCCGCCCTCAGGGCTCCAGATATCCTCCGCGGCCCGGATTTCAAACTGAGCGCCCTCGATAGGCCGCATTTCGTAAGTAAATACATAATCCCGGTATTCGCTCAGCTCCGCCTCGGTCATTCCGTCATCATCCGGCACGTCCAGTCCAATCAGCCCCTTCACATAACCAAAGAACTGGTCCAGGGCGTCTCCCAGGCGCGTCAGAATCGTACTTCCCTCCTGCTTTGCGGACACCAGCCTTTCCCCCTCTGCATAAATAGAGATCTTGCCGATGGCGGGATCATTCTGCTGTCTGGCTGTCACAATGTAGGCGCCAATGCTGCTGTCATAGACAGCTTCTGATGAAGATACCAGGAAACGCGTTGCCCCCTGGGGCGCCGCTTCCCAGGCTCCATCCTCTTCCGTTTCATAATAAGTCTGATTGCCTGCCGGGATGGAAGCATCCTTCGCAATCACGCCTTCATGTCCCTGCAGCACATAGCCCTCCGGCGCGGAAAGCTCCTGGAGCTCGTAGGTTCCTGCCGGAAGTTCTTGGGGCGTCTCTATATACACGTTTGCCGTCTCATCCTCCTCAGACGCAATCAGCTTCGTTGTATAAGGATTCTCCTCCGTTCCCAGATACGTTCCCTGGCTGTACTGGACAACCAGATCTCCATACTGCTCTCTGTAGGCATTCTTCTGAGCCGTCGTCATTTCCCGGGTATAATACTCGAACCATGCGCCGTCCACATCACGAATCACATAAGAGGCACCTTCTTTCAACACCGGCCTTCTGCTCTGGCTGTCCGCCTTTTCGATCCGTACCAGCGCCATCACCGGACGATCCATAAGGAGCACCAGATCCTCAAGCCCTTCCCCCTTCCCGTCGCCGTCCACGAGGCCGTCCTCGTCGTCTGCACGCACGTTGATTACAAAGGGACGGGTGGCCGTCGTATTCTCCGGCGTAGTCGTCTCAATTACCAGATAACGCCCATAGGGCAGGGCAGGCACCTTTACAATTCCTCTGTCGTCACTCTCAAGCTCTGCCACAAAGTAGGCGTTCTCATTGCCTGTAACATCCGCAATCTCATGCCTGGTTCCATCACTGTAGGAGACAGTCTTGACAAGCCTTCCTTCTGTCACGTCCTCACTGTCCGCCTCCTCATAAACGACAGCCGGCGAGGTCTTCCGGAACGCAGAATAATCCAGTGCAGCCGGATCGCGGAAATCGTCGATGACCGCCTGCGGCAGCTCTTCATCTGATACCTCCACATACCTTCCTTCTGCCAGATCTGACACGAGATAAACAGAAAACTTCGCTCCCTCCATGGGATCCAGCCGATCAGAATTATCCGTGCCTGTCATTTTGTAGAAGGACAGGGCCTGCTTCTTTACCTGCTCATAAACCGGATAGTCCGAAATTTCAACTACCGGGATCCTTTCCCCCTGCCAGGCCAGTTCAAAGAAATATTCTTCCGGATCGATCAGATATCCTTCACTTGCCGCCTCTTCCCGTAAATAATAGCTGCCAAGCTCCAGATCCTCTATCACAACGGTATATCCGGAACCAATTTTCAGCCTTGCAGTTCCATCGGCGTCATACCGGTACGTACGCACACCGTTTTCCGCTCCCACATAGCTTACTCTGATTTCATCGCCCTTTCTGTACAGAACGGTGCCGCTCTGATCCTGATGGACAATATCCTCAGCCGCATAAAGCTTATATTCCGCTTCCACAAGTGCCGCATCGCCCTGAGGCAGCGTATCCCGGGCCTCCAGATCATTTTTTGTGAAGGCCAGCTTTCCGAGAACCCTCTGATCCCCAAAGGTTCCCTCCGGATGATTGGAAATGGTAATCGTAGAGCGGTTCTGCGCCTCATCCGGCGATATCACAAGGTCATAGACGTTCTTGTCCGCATCCGAAGACGCCTCTGTGACAGAGGCCGGATCCTTCCAGTCTCCGAAATAGCCTTCCGGCGCTGAAGTCTCAATAATCCGGAATTTCCCCTGATTGTCCTGTGCATAATAGAGCCAGGACGGCGTAATATAGCTTCCCTTTTCTGTCTCCGCCAGCACCATTCCTTCGGAAGCTCCGGTCATCGCTCCCGTCTCATAGGGCTCCGAAGACGGGTCCGTTGTACCTCGGTAGGGCAGATACCTCCCTGCACGCGCACTCCAGGCATAGACAGAAAAAACAGCTCCGCTCAAAGGATTTCCAGTTTCTTCGTCGACCTTCTTCAGCTGTGCCTTTACCTTAAAGGGCTCATTGTACAGCTGGCTGTCCGTCACACTGCCTCCGTTTTCACCGGGCGCCCCGGCGGTAATCACATTATCCAGCTTTGTATAGAATTCCGGTACGGCTTCCGTAACCTCATACTGCACAGTCCGTCCATTTTCATCATACTTAATCAGCGGCTTTGTGCTGCCGTCCGGCATCAAACGTACAGAAAACGCATAAGCCCAGTCCCTGCCGGCGTTGGTGTTCGCATTATTTACCTGAGCAGCAGCAGACTGTGACGGAAGTGTACGCATCAGGCGTACAGTCACCCTGTCCGTCTGAGAGCCGCTGACTGTCCAGTTTTTCTTTCCCGTAAACTCCACCGTGCCGTATTTCAGTCTAGGCGTCACCACGCCGGTTTTCCGGGCTTCCTGATTATAAATACCGCCTTCTATCGTGTAGCTCATTACCGCTCCCGCTTTCGTGAGATCCTCCGCGGCATTTGCAGCGTCCCGGTTCGTCGGGTACGAGGTGTCTGAGAGAAGATACCGGTACGCATCCTTAAGCCTCAGGCGGATGGTACATCTGTAGGTCTTTCCGGCTCCCTCCGGTATCCTCCAGGTAAGCCTTCCTGTATTTTTGTCCAGGCTGGCTGCAGACGCCCCTCCGTCTGCGCTGACCACCTCCACAGGCTCCCAGTACCTTGTCTCTATCTGATCCGTAAGGACTTTATCTGCAGCCCGAATCTCACCTGCCTTGGAGTGTATGCTGAACAGGGTCTGTGCCAGGGCCGAATTTTCTTCTCCTGAGAAAGAAAGATTCTGCCACAGGCTGGCCGTGTAGGTCCCGTCTGCGTTCTGCGTCGCCAGCTCCGCAAGAAATCTGGAGCCTTCCGATCCCGAAGGCATGCCGATTGCGATAGTAAAGAGCTCCGTATTCGGCAGCGCCTTGATCCGGTTCGCCATACTTCGGACTTCCGCCCAGGTATGTCCATTGTCATCTGCTTTATCCCCGCAGATACCGTCTGATATAAAAATAACCTTTGTATAGACGCCTGCGTGATCCCTGTCTCCGGCATTTCTCTTCGTAATCATATCATAGGCCTCTGCAAAGGACTCATAATAGTAGGTCCCCGCAAAGGTCTTAACCCCGCTGACCGCTGATTTCACTGCGGCGTAGTTTTCTGTCCAGGGTGTGTAGTTATACAGGCCTCTCTCCCGATATGCATCAGGACCTCCAAAATAGGTGCCATCCGCAAAGCTCCAGAATGCGACCCTGGATTTTATCCGGCCTGAGGGGACGCCGGCATTGTCTGCAGCTATCCGGTCCACCAGCGAATAAATCGCCGCTTTTGCCATGGTAAGCCTGTCCTGGCAGCCGTTCGAATAGCTGACGCTGATATTGCTGCCAGACGAGCTGTAATGCCGCTTCGTCCAGCTGCTGGCGCCTCCGGGCAGGTCATCAAACCAGACTCCGGAATACGCGTCATAGCCTGTATAGTAATCCAGAAGCCAGAGCCGGATTCCCCCCTTGTAATAGTAATGCTCCCGGTTGATGCAGGGAGAATTTTCATTGATTACGCCCTCTCCTCCGCCCTGCTCCCAGGTGCTTCCGTTCAGCGACATCGTACGCGTCCTGTCAAGGATGATGATATAATCTACCGGAATATTGGCATAATCCGATGTATCCCTTTCCGTAATCGTAAGCTCTGCATAACCATCCTCAATGTCTGTCCACCTTGCCGATTTCGCAAGCTCCACATCCGGCTCATACTCCTTTTTGGTAGATGATGTGCTTCCCTGCCAGTCTCCTGTGATGCTGCCATCCTCAGCCGACACATCGCCCAGATTCTGGCCTTCCCGTTCCGACAGGACTACCTCCACATCAGACGCCGGCATCACAAATGTGACGGAGGAACCGGAGACAGTAAAATCCAGATCTGCACTCTCCTCCCCATACGTCGCAGTCGCAGTCCAAATCTGGGACCCCGTATAATTCACGGATACTGTGACGTCCGCTCCTTCATATAAATCCTCCGGTTCTACGGAAAACTCAAAAGCCTGCCCGCCTTCCTCCAGGCTTTCCGCTGTAACATTTACATGGTAACGGGGCCATGGATCCGCTTCCGCCCTCACGAGCATATCTGTCTCTGCCGCCAGAAATGTCAGCGTAACTGCTCCCTCCTCTTCCGGCCCGGCAGTCTGATATTCTACCTCCGTTTCCTCCCCGTCCGTGACAAGAATACTTTCCAGCTTCAGATCATAGCCTGCATCAGGAGTCAGAACCACCGATACGGTATCTCCCGGCAGATACGCTTCCTTGTCAAATCCAAAACGGATAAATTCTCCTTCGCCAATGACTGAAATTTCTTCCGTCGGTGGCTCCTGGGAACCGTCTTCCCCGGAACCATTCTCCCCGGAGCTGCCTTCTCCAGGATTTTCTTCCGTTTCCTCTCCCTCGCCAGAGCTCTTTCCAGTCGTCTCCTCTCCTTGGCCGGAGTTTTCTCCTTCCGTTTCCTCTCCTTCTTCGGAGTTCTCTCCTTCCGTTTCCTTTCCTTCTTCGGAGCTCTCTCCTTCCATCTCCTCTCCTGGCTCTTTCAGGTTGGGATTCTCCGCCTTTTTCTCCTCCGCCGGTTCTTTTTCTTCTGCGGACTCTTCCGCCGTCATATCCGCCGGCTCCTCCGTGCCGTCCGCCATTTCAGTCTTTCCATCTGCCGCTTCCATTTCAGCCGCCGGCAGCGCGTTCCATGCATACGCCGGAGCTGTCCCAAAATGCGGCGCTGCAAGTGTAAACGCAAGGAGCGCAGCCAGAAGACGCGCCCTGCATTTTTTCCTTTTTTTCATAGGCATTCCTTTCCAGGAGGCTCCATATCCGCCCCCTTTTTCCATCTCAGATCACTGCCCTTTCACTGTCTGATTACATTATTTTCATACAGAAATTCCTTCACCGCCTCTGTCCGAAGAGTCTGACGAAAGCTCTCCTCCTCCTTTTCCCAGTGCTCCAGCTCTTCTCTGTAATAGCTGTCCTCCTCCCTGTATCCCATCTCAAGCACGCCTGACATATGCTCTTCCCTGGCAGCCTTTATCTCATTCTCGCCCGGCTCGAGCCCTTCCGCAGCCGCTATGGCTTCCGTGACATACCAAAGCTTCCGTGACTCCAGCGCATGCTCTTCTTCCATACTCTGCCTCCCGCTTTCTGTCAGCTCTGCCTCCGACGCAATCTCCAGCAGGATCAGCTGCGCCGTAGCGTCCCTGGCCTTCTCCTGTTCCACCCGGGTGTACTTTTCCTGCAGATATGCACGCCAGTCTGCCTCTGACTTATAGCGTCCCTGTGTTGTGTATGACACCTGCTCGTCCGTCCACGCCTCATAACTGGTTCCTCTGATTTCATTGTACATGGCAAGCATTTCTGACATCAGGCCGTCCATATAGGCCTCATCCACAGTCTGCGGCTTCACTGCGGAAAAGGGGCGTCCCGTGTATTCCGGCAGTATGACATACCCTGCACGGCCTTTCTCTGTTCTTTCTGTTTCTCCTGTTCTCTCTGCTCCCGCAAGATTCCGGCAGGCCGCAATTCCTCCGGCAGCGGAAAGCATGAAAAATACAGCCAGCGCAGCCGCCGCTGTCCGGCACTTTCTTGTCTTGGACCACATCTTTTCTTCCTCCAAATCCAGAATCAGAACACGATAGCTATTCAAAAAACATTTTTCTGCCAATCATCACCGCCTTCACAGCCGTTTCGTTTTTTAATCTCTTTTTTGTGGAATATCTGAGGAGATGCTCCTCTGTGAATCAGAAGATCTGTCTGATAATTGAAGAATACCAGATATTGGAAATCGTGTCAATATATTTTTACAGAAAAAGGGATTTTCTCCTGCCTCATGATAGACTGCAGGACAAAAATCCCTGACCGTACAGATGATACAAAAATACCCCTGGCTGGCAAGACGGCTCTCATTTCCTGCCAGCCGGGGCACCTTTCCTTTACTCTCTACAGCTTTCTAATCCGTTCCAGAGCAGCGGCCGTATTCTCATAGGAACCAAAGGCCGTCAGCCGGAAATACCCCTCTCCGCTGGGGCCAAAGCCGGAACCCGGCGTTCCCACTACTCCCGCGTTTTCCAGAAGATAATCGAAAAACTCCCAGGAATTCATCCCATGCGGGGTCTTCAGCCAGATGTAGGGAGCGTTCACGCCGCCGGATACCGTATAGCCGGCGTCCTTCAGGCCCTCAAGAATTGTCTTTGCATTCTTCATATAATAAGCGACCTGCTCCTTCAGCTGCGCCTTTCCTTCCGGAGAATATACGGCTTCGCCGGCCCGCTGAATGATATAGGGAGCTCCGTTGTACTTGGTTCCGTGTCTTCTCGCCCAGAGTGCATGCAGAGAGACGTCTCCGCACTTTAAATCCTTCGGAATCACAGTGCAGCCCAGGCGCACACCCGTAAATCCGGCATTTTTGGAAAAGCTCCGAAGCTCGATGGCACAGGTTCTTGCTCCCTCACACTCATAAATCGTATGAGGAACCTCCTCCTCAGAAATATATGCCTCATAGGCGGCGTCATAGATAATGACCGCCCCCACCTTATTCGCATAGTCTACCCATTCCTGCAGCTGAGCCTTTGTAATGGTGGAACCGGTCGGATTGTTCGGGAAGCACAGATAAATCAGATCCGGCGTCTCCTTCGGAAGCTCCGGCGCAAAGCCATTCTCAGCCGTACAGGGCATATAGATCACATCGCTCCAGGTCTCCGTCTTCGGATCGTAGGTTCCGGTCCGTCCCGCCATCACGTTCGTATCCACATAGACCGGATACACCGGATCGCAGACTGCGATTTTATTGTCTGTACTGAAAATCTCCTGGATATTTCCCGCGTCACACTTGGCTCCGTCGCTTACAAAGATCTCGTCTGCGGAGATATCTGCACCCCGGGCCTGAAAATCGTTCTCTGCAATGGCCTTTCTCAAAAACTCATAGCCCAGATCCGGCGCATAGCCGTGAAATGTCTCCGCGTTTCCCATCTCGTCTACTGCCCGGTGAAGCGACTGAATGATCGCCGGGGCCAGAGGCTGGGTCACATCTCCGATTCCCAGGCGGATAATCTGCTTCTCCGGGTGCTCCGCTGCGTACGCCGCCACCTTCTTTCCAATCGTGGAGAACAGATAGCTTCCCGGAAGCTTCAGATAATTGTCGTTGATCTTGTACATGATTTGCTCCTCTCCGAACCGTTTCTTACGGTTCCTGAATCCTTCTCTATTTCTGATTTACGCTTGCTTTCAGCTCCTCCGGATCAAATTCTCCGGTATAGGCCGTGGCAGCCGGCCCCGTCATATAGACGCAGTTATCCTCTTCATTCCAGCTGATCTCCAGGGCTCCGCCCAGAAGGTGCACGATCACATCGCGTTCCGCCAGCCCGTTTAAAACAGCGGCCACAGCTACCGCACAGGCGCCCGTCCCGCAGGCCATGGTTTCTCCCGATCCGCGCTCCCAGACGCGCATCTTCAGATGCTTCCGGTCTATTCTGCTGACAAATTCCGTATTGACTCTGTCTGGAAAACGCTCATGGTTTTCAAAGCTTGGACCGATTTCCTCTATCTTCAGGTGGTCCACATCATCCAGGAAAATAACCGCGTGAGGATTTCCCATGGAAACACAGGTCATCTCATAAACCTGATTGTCGACCACGATAGGCTCACCTACCAATGCTCCGCCTTCTCCGATTACCGGAATCCTTCCGGGCTCCAATATCGGTTCCCCCATATTGACTCGGACCTTTTCCACCTTTCCATCCTTCACCGTAAGCTTCAGATGCTTCAGAGCGCCTCCCGACAGAATATTCAGCTCCTTTTTGTCCGTAAGACCATTGTCATACACATATTTAGCTACACAGCGGATGCCGTTTCCGCACATTTTCCCATAGGAACCATCCGCGTTATACATAGCCATCTCAAAGTCTGCCTCCTCACAAGCCTTGATTAAAATCAGGCCGTCAGCGCCGATTCCCTTATGCCGGTCGCTGACCAGGCGGGCCAGCTCCTCCGGGTTCTCCGGTGCCTCCTTGGTGCAGTCCATATAAACATAGTCGTTGCCAATCCCATGCATCTTTGTAAATTTCACTGATTCTCTCTCCTTTTTCCCGCCGGTTCCCTGCTTTTCGGATCATGCTCCTTCCGCGCCCGGCTGTTAAAATCTCATCATGCTCAGCACCATCTCTGCTGTTTCCACCAGATTTGTGCCGCTGTCCATACTGCACTTCTGAATGTATCTGTGAGCCTCCTCCTCTGTCATTCCATTCCGTTCCATGAGGAGGCTTTTTGCTTCCTGAAGCACCCTTTTATCTGCTTCTGAGCGCTCCTTCGGCCTGCTCCTGCGTTTCTTTCTGCGGCGCTCGATTCCCGCCGCCATCATTTCCAGCGTACTCAGCAGCTCATGGACCTTCAAAGGCATGGAGACACAGACGATTCCCTCCCGTCCATACTCGCTCCACACCCGCTGGGATGCCACCAGAAGCATCTCAAAGTGTGACGGCAGACAGTCCTGCAGCTCCGAATACATCATATCCGGATATTTGTATCCACAGACTACGATTCCGTCTCCAAGGCCATTGGCGGAGGCCAGCGCCTGGGCTCCCGTAGTGCAGACCGCCGGCACCTGAAAGCCATGCCTGACCAGCAGATTGCGGATGTTCTTCGCATCTTCAATTTTCGGAAACAGCACAATAATATTCGTCACACTCTCACCTCCTCCGGATTCAGCGTCACTGGCAGGGACGATACGCTATCCCGGGGAAGCGGTCAGAAACGATACAGATAATGCTCTGTCTCCCACTCAGACACATGGGCGCAGTATTCTTCCCATTCTCTGCGTTTCGCCCGAATGTAGCTGCGGCTGATATTTTCTCCCAGAGTATTCCGGATCAGATCATCCTCTTCCATGGCTCCCAGCGCCTCCTCCAGATTTCTCGGTAGCGCTTCGATTCCCAGGGCCTTTCTCTCTGCGTCCGACATCTTGCGCACATCCCGATCTGCCGGAACCGGCGGCTCGATCTGATTTTTGATGCCGTCGAGGCCAGCCTCCAGGCAGACTGCCAGGGCCAGATAGGGATTGCAGGACGGATCGGGACTCCGAAGCTCAATCCGGGCATTGTCCCCCCGGAGAGCCGGTATGCGGATGAGCTGGCTGCGGTTTACGGCAGACCAGGAAACATAGGACGGAGCCGTGTACCCGGCCATGGTCTGCGCCGGGAAGAAACGCTTGTAGGAATTAACCAGCGGATTCGTGACTGCCGTCATACCCCTTGCATGCTTCAGAAGGCCTCCGATAAACCAGTATGCCTCCCGGCTCAGGCCATTGGCATCCGAAGCATCCTGGAAGATGTTCCTTCCATCCCGGGAAAGGGACATGTTGGTATGCATGCTGGAACCGTTCATTCCATCGCGGGGCTTGGGCATAAACGTCGCATGCAGGCCAAACCGCTTCGCGATCGTCTTCACCGCAAGCTTAAACGTCATAATATTATCCGCAGTCACCAGCGCCTCATCATACCGGAAATCAATCTGATGCTGGGCCGGAGCAGTCTCATGATAGGAGGATTCCACCTCAAATCCCATCTCCTCCAAGGTCAGGATAATGTCCCGCCTCGTATTTTCCCCGAGATCGATGGGGCTCATATCAAAAAAGCCTGCGCGCTCATGGCTGAAGGTCGTGGGATTCCCCTCGTCATTGGTATGGAACAGGAAAAATTCGCACTCCGGTCCCACATCGAACTGATATCCCAGCTCCTCCGCGTGCCGGACCGCCCTTTTCAGAATTCCCCGCGGATCTCCGCTGTAGACAGTACCATCCGGACGATGGATATCACAGATCAGCCTCGCTACCTTCCCCTGCTGGGGCCTCCATGGAAACACAGCCAGCGTATCCAGATCCGGGCACAGGAACATGTCTGTATCATTGTCATGCAGAAATCCCTCCACGCAGGAGCCGTCAAACACATAGCCCTGATCCAGCACCCGCGCCAGCTGCCCTGCAGTCACAGCCGTGTTTTTCAGATTTCCGAACAAATCCACAAACTGCAGGCGGATAAACTCCACATCCTCTTCTTCCACCATTCTCAGAATATCACGCTTCGTATAATGCTCCATAATACTCTCCTTCATTTTTTTACAGGCGTCAAAAGCTTACCTTTCTATAATAAATATAAATATAAAAATGGGCGCTCTTTTCCCTTAAAAAAGAACGCCGTTGTCCTGATACAAAATATAGCAGTTAGGAGAAAATTTGTCAACCGGGAACAAAAACTTCTTGACAAACAGCCCTCCATCGCATACAATAATACCTGCATGTGAGTTATGACAGATGCAATAGGAATGATCGGAGTATGGCGTAGCTTGGTAGCGCGCTCGGCTGGGGGCCGAGAGGTCGCAGGTTCAAATCCTGTTACTCCGATTTTGAGCCGGAACAGAAAGATTCTGTTCTGGCTTTTTTTATCTGTTGACTTCTGCCTGAAATCAGACTATTCTTTAGGAAATTACATACAAAAAGAAGGCGCTGGCTATGAAAAACAAAAAATGGCTCTACTTTATTCTGATGCTTCTGCCTCTGGCGGTTTCTCTCATTGCACTGCCGTTCCTGCCGTCTCAGATTCCTGCACACTACGGCGCAGACAACCAGGTCACACGCTGGGGAAGCAAGTATGAAGCTCTGCTTCTGCCTCTGCTCACCATTCTCTTTGGTCTTTTCATGATGCTTATGGCCAGATATGCGGCAAAGCAGGAAAAAAGCGGGGGCAGCAATGAAAAGGCAGTGGTAATCACCGGCCTGTGTTCTCTGCTTTTGTTTAATCTCATGAATTTTTATTTCCTCTATACCGATTTTCATCAGGTAGAAAATCTGTCCGAGGTTCCCGTAGATCTCTTCAGTCTTGTGTTTCTGTGCCTGGGTATTTTTCTGATCCTCTGCGGAGCCCTGATGCCCCGCCTGAAAAATAATTCTATCATCGGCCTCCGTACAAGATGGAGCCGGAAAAATGATATCACCTGGGAAAAAAGCCAGAAATTCGGCGGAGTCACCTTTATCATCAGCGGATTCTGCATGATCGCCGCAAGCCTGCTGACAAACGGGACCGCCTGCTTTCTCTGGTCTATGGCAATCCTGCTTGCAGACACCGTGATATCTGTCTGGTACACCTATAGAATCGCAAAAAAATACAGCTGAAAGACTCCGTGGAAGCGGCAAAGGTGCGCGGGGGCATCCATGAGACATGGATGCCCCCGCGCACCTCTTATTTTTCTTACTTATCCCCTTCGCTTTCTAGAATTCCCACAGCCTCCAGCACGTCTGTCACCTTCTGTACCGGCACAATCTCCAGCTTTTCCCGAATCTCCTCTGCCACATCTGACAGATCCCGCTCATTTTCTTTCGGAATAAACACCTTCCTCACTCCGGCCCGCACCGCTGCCATCAGCTTCTCCGGCAGTCCTCCGATAGGCATGATCCTGCCCTGGAGAGAAACCTCGCCGGTCATCGCACATTCCGGGTCGACCACATGCCCGGTCACCAGAGACGCAAGAGCCGTCGTCAGCGTAATGCCGGCGGAAGGACCATCCTTCGGAACGGCTCCCTCGGGCACATGAATGTGCAGATCGTTCTTTTCAAACTGCTCCTCCTCTTCCGGGAACAGGTATTTCACCAGACTGACTGCAATCTGCGCAGATTCCTTCATCACGTCTCCGAGCTGGCCTGTGATCAGCGTCTCACCCTTCCCTCTCGTAAACATGGTTTCAATAAACAGAATATCTCCTCCTGCCTGCGTCCAGGCCAATCCCGTGACGATGCCCGGATTCCGGGGAAGCTGAAGCTTTTCATGATAGATCGGATTCATGTCAAAGATATCCTTGAGCTCCTCCTTCTTGATGGGCACCGGCGGCTTCTCACCCCTGACCAGACGAACCGCCGCCGATCTGCACACTGCATCCAGGCACTTCTTCAGCCCGCGCACGCCTGCCTCCATCGTATAATCGGCAATGATATGATGCAAAAGCCCGTCGGAAAGCTCCAGCTGTTCTCCTTTCAGTCCTGCATTGTCCATTGACTGCGGCAGAAGATGCTTTCTGGCAATCTGCATTTTCTCCGTCTCGGTATAGCCCTGAAACGTAAGAACCTCCATCCTGTTCAGAAGGGGCTCCGGAATCGTATCCGTGCTGTTGGCTGTACAGATAAACAGCACATCCGACAGATCGTAGGGTACATTCATATAGTGATCCGTAAAGTTGCTGTTCTGCTCGGGATCCAGCACCTCCAGAAGCGCGCTGGACGGATCACCGTCAAAGGCCTTCGTCAGCTTATCCACCTCGTCCAGTACCATAACCGGATTGGAGACGCCGCTCCTTTTCACTCCTTCCATAATTCTGCCCGGCATCGCGCCGATATAAGTGCGCCGGTGTCCGCGGATCTCCGCCTCATCGCGAATGCCGCCCAGACTGATTCTTACGTATTTTCTGCCAAGCGCCTTCGCTATACTCTGTCCGATGCTGGTCTTTCCAGTTCCGGGCGGGCCCACGAACAGCAGGATAGAGCCAGACTGCTTTTTCTTCAGCCGCATCGCGGCGATCTGCTGAATAATGCGCCTCTTAATCCTTTTCAGCCCATAGTGATCCTCATCCAGGATCCTTTCTGCCCTGTCCAAATCTACGGCCCGAAATCTCTCCTTCTTCCAGGAAAGCCCGGTCACAAAGTCCAGGTAATCGTAAAGCATTCCGTACTCATGGCTGTTCTCGCCCTCCTGCTTCATGCGGTTTAAGACCTTCTCCGCTTCCTTCCGGGCCGTCTCATTCATGCCCGCGTCCTGAATCTTCATCTCAAACCTTCGAATGTCTGTCACGCTCTCCGGATGCATCCCGTCAAGCTCCTTCTGGAGAATCGCGATCTGCTTTTTGAGCGCCTCCTCCCGGTACAGCCTTTCATTGGACTCCGTCTGCGCCTTCTGCGCATCTGCGCTGACCCTGGACACCTCGATAAACTCATAGATGGCCTTCTCCATCAGCCTGTAGCGCTCAGAAACACGGTCTGCCGCCAGGACTGCATACTTCTCCTCGTCGGAAATGCCCAGCTGATAAGACAGAGCTACGCACATTTCCTCCAGGCTTTTCCATCTAAGCACATAATTCCTGGCTACGATTCCCCACTGAAAACCATCCACAAACTGAAGCAGCGCTCCCTGCGCCCCCTTAAAGGCCTCTTCCCGGCTCTGCTCATCCATATCTATAATGTCAGGGCGAAGAGAAGCCGCTGCATTCCATCTGCCATTCTCATATTCTGCCACTTCCACATCTACACGGTATTTGGCCTGTACGCTGATTCCTCCGTCGCCATCCACCTCTGTGACTGTGCCCATCAGGCCGACCGGATAGAAATCCTCAGGCGCTGCCTCCTCTGCCTTTTTCTCCTGCTTCATAATCAGAAAAAGGACCTCTTCCTCCGCCGTCGCCTGCTCCTCCGTCATCTTCTCTATGTAATCCTTCTGAAAATAATAATGAACCTCCGGCGCCATCAAAAGGCCGGAGACAGGCAATATCATCATAAGCCATATTCCTCCCATATTTCATCTGCTATCTCATGCAGCCGTTTCAGAATTCTGAAGTATTCCTCTGAGTCATGCTCCCCCAGCCTTTCAAATAAACCGCAGTACATTTTCAGCGAATTCTCATACCGTTGTGTGATATAGGCGCTGCCCTCCTCCGTCAGCACAATATAAACCTTTCGTCTGTCCGCCCTGTCATGCTCCCTGGAAATATAATGTCTTTTCTCCAGCATATTGATGATATTGGTCGTCCTGCCCGGAGTCAGGCCCATCACTTTCGCAATCTCTCCGGCCAGGATCCTTCCTCCAAAATTGTAGATGCAGAGCAGCGCGCCGTCTTCGCCTCCGGCCGACAGTGTCTTCATCGCATCAAGCCGCTTCCTTGACTGCATAAAATTCATCTCGCAGAATGCCTTTGCCAGTTCCTCATAACTCATAATACACCCCGTCATTTCCTTTCGAGACAGAAGCCGCTGCTGTTGTTTTCTAGTAGAAACTTCTATTAGAAAATATTCTACTCCCGGATATCTTTTTTGTCAATACCAGGCCAGGTTCCATCCTATGCATTTCACGCATATTTTTCGGCCGCCTGCATATACTGTAAACACTATGATAACGTGAGGTGATCCCTATGATTCAATGCTATCCCTTTGAGCTTCTGCCTCTGCCCTATCTCTACGATGCGTTGGAACCCCATATAGACACGGAGACCATGTTTTTCCATCATTCCCGTCATTTGAAAACATACGTAGACAACCTGAACCGCCTTCTGAAGCCGTATCCGGAATTCCATGAATGCACGCTGGAGCGCCTTCTCCTGGAAAATAAAAAGCTGCCGGAGGAAATCCGGCAGGGTGTCTGGAACAACGCTGGCGCAGTCTACAGCCATCAGTTCTTTTTTGCCGGGATGACTCCGAATTCCACGAAGCTTTCCGGCAAGCTCAAAGACGCTCTGTTTCTTGATTTTAAATCCTGGGAGGATTTTTACGAAGTGTTTTTTGAAATGGCCCTGAAGCTTTTCGGCTCCGGCTATCTCTGGCTGGCCGCGGACGAGCGGGGAAAGCTGGTTCTTCTTCCCCTGCCAAACCAGGACACGCCGCTTCCCCAGCTTCTCACTCCAATCCTCAACCTGGATCTCTGGGAACACGCCTATTACCTGAAGCACAGGAATCTGCGTGCCGACTATATCAAAGCCTGGTTTCAGGCCGTAAACTGGGCGGAAGCAGAACGCCGCTACCAGGCAGCACTGCTTCAGAATGCCCTGCATACCAGCCGCTGACACGGCAGATGCCAAAAGCGGCACAGGCAGCCCGTATATCCGCATCTATATCCCCCAGCCTCACTGGCGGATATAGATGCCCTGTTCTTCGATCCAGTCTTCCAGCTCCTCCTGGGCGTCCTCCGCCCAGGTAACAGCCGTAGACGCGCAGGCCAGGGGCCGTCCGGTCCTGGCAAAATATGCTTCGATTCTCACAGCCAGCTCCTCATACTCATCCTGGAAAATGCAGTTTTTCAACGTATTATTCCGGATACCGTCCAGACACTCCCGGTAATCCATCCAGAGAACGCTCTCCACCTCTGATGCCTGAAGCTTCATTTCCGGCGCGTCCGGACCGTACTCATACAGATAGATATAGCTGTACTCATGGTTCTTGAAAAGCTTTCCGTAAAATTCCTGCTCATGATAGCCGATATGGGAAAAAAGAAAATGCAGCTCCTCCAGAGACGCCGGAATCCCCAGCTCCTCCTTCAGCTCACGGACCGCTGACTCAGAAAAATCCTGGCCCGCAGGGATATGGCCGGCGGACGAAATGTCATAATATCCCGGAAAAGAATCCTTGTCCGCACTCCGCTTCTGCAAAAGCACATCCGCAGATCCCCTGTCGGCCCGGTAACGGACCAGCCATACATGGGCCGTCCCATGCAGATCCCCGTCCCGGTGTACCAGAGTGCGCTCCTTCACTTCACCCGTTCTTTTTCCGTCTCTGTCTCTCAAATCGATCATTTCCATCTTATTATCCCTCTTTTTCCCGATTCCAGGCCAGAAGCAGGTCCACCATGCGCCCATAGCTCTTTGTCCCGTCCGCCTGCGCATTGGCCCTCAGATAGGTATCGTTTATCCTGTCAGCTGCATCCGCCACTGCTCCGTCATAGGAGTTCCAGTAGGCATTGTGATCCGCCAGATCCCGAAGCGCCTGTTCACAAAGCTTTGCCCTGATCTCCCGGAAGCCTTCCGGGTCTTCCCTGTAAAGCGCGTTCCCGCTGTGTATAAATGCCAGAACCGCCCCGCTGTATCGGAAAGCCGCGCTGTCCGAGGCCATACAGGCCAGATAAGAAATAAAGTTGGCCTCGTCCTCACGCATAAAGCCTCTTAAGTGAGAAAGCTCATGGCAGATTGTGGAGGGCTTGTCCTGATCCGGCATATCGCTGTTATAATTGGCCTCTGCCGTAAAAGGACTGTAAATGCCCTGCAGCTGCTGATAAGACAAAATCCACCAGCCAAGAACCGGCTTCGCCTGCGGATAATAGCCCGCAAGCTCCGGATAGCTCTCTCCGGCTGCCTTCATGGCTCTCACAGCTTCCTCCTCCACATCGATATCGATATCCAGTGTGAAATACCCCTCTTCATCTACCGAAATTTCTGCAGCGGCCTCGTTGATCTCCCCTGCCAGCTGCTCACACAGGGCCGTCAGCTCTTCCACTGTAGATTCCCGAATCTCAAAGCCTGCGCGTTCTGAAAAGGCCAGCCTGTGATAATTGATTCCACAGTTCAGGGTGAACATCAAAAACAGAGCAATCGCGGCCTTCCCAAGCACAGCGGCGGCCCTTCTGAGCGGAAGCTTCCGAAAAAGAACCCGCAAAAAGCCTCCCAAAAGCAGAATCAGGCAGATGTAAAGCAGCAGCTCCGATACGGAAAAGGGAAACAGAGCGCAAAAGCGCCCCAGGGTTCCCACAATCAACGGGTAAACCCGAACCGCGTACCATTCAGCAAAGCCCGGCAGAAGCCGGGCCGCCAGATTCAATATGACCGTGAACAATAAAAGGCCGGCCCATATCAGAGTAGCCTTTGACGGCTGTGCTTTTATCATCCGCGCCTTCTGCCTGCATTTCTCCGTCTGTATCTTCCTCATTAAATCGCTTTTTTCTTCTCTTCGATCTCGCCCTCGTACTGGTCAATCAGAATCTCTCTGCGGGCGATCTCCTCGCAAAGTGATTCAAAGGCTTTTTCCGTCGCGCCTTCCTCCGTATAGCGCTCGTATACAATTTTCCCCAGAGCCTCGAAATCCCTTTTCATCTCCCGCTCCAGGCTGTAGATCTGGTTTTTCAGCTTCGCGACATCCACAAGCTCTCCTGTTTTGCGGCTCACAGTATCTGCTGCTCCGGTAACTGCTCTTCCGATGTCATCCCATATGTCCTTGTTCATACCCCATTCTCCTTTCCATAAGCCCGTTTTTAATTTCCTCCTGATCCCGGGATTTCTTTGATGCTCCCAGGCTCAGCCCTGGGCAGCCGTGCTCTGGCTTTCCAGCTTCAGCACTCCCCGCATGGCAATCAGCGGACCGCCTGTATGTTCGATATACTCCCGGGTAATCGTCACCCGGCCGATATCATCGTCTTTCGGAATTTCATACATGATATCCAGCATAAACTCCTCGATGATCGCCCGAAGCGCACGGGCTCCTGTATCCCTTTCCAACGCTTTTTCCGCAATGGCCTCCAAAGCCCCTTCGTCGAATTCCAGCTGCACCTCATCAAGGGCCAGCAGCTTCTGATACTGCTTCAGAATTGCATTTTTCGGCTCTTTCAAGATACGCACCAGCATATCCTTGGTCAGGCGGTCCAGCGTACAGATCACCGGAAGCCGTCCCAGGAACTCCGGAATCATGCCGAAATTCCGCAGATCCTCCAGCGTCACCTTTGAGAGCAGGTTCGGATCGCTGTCATACTTATCCTTCAGATCCGCCTGAAATCCCATCGAGGACTTTTTATTCAGGCGCTCCTTGATCACGTTTTCCAGTTCCGGGAAGGCTCCTCCGCAGATAAAAAGGATATTCCGCGTATTTACCGTCGTCAGAGGTACCATGGCATTCTTGCTGCTGGCTCCCACAGGGACCTCCACCTCTGCGCCCTCCAGAAGCTTCAAAAGCCCCTGCTGCACAGACTCCCCGCTCACATCCCGGTGATGGGTATCCTTTTTCTTTGCAATCTTGTCAATCTCGTCGATGAAAACAATCCCGCGCTCTGCCTTTTCCACATCATTATCTGCCGCCGCCAGGAGCTTGGAAATCACGCTCTCAATATCGTCTCCGATATATCCGGCCTCCGTCAGGGAGGTGGCGTCCGCAATAGCCAGCGGCACATCCAGAAGTCTTGCCAGCGTCTTCACCAGATAAGTTTTTCCGCTTCCTGTCGGTCCAATCATCAAAATATTGGATTTTTCAATCTCAATATCATCCTGGGTTCCGGTCGCCACACGCTTATAGTGATTGTAGACGGCTACGGAAATCACCTTTTTTGCATAATCCTGCCCGATCACAAATTCATCCAGCTGTCCCTTGATCTTATGGGGAGCCGGAATCTTGCGGATATCAAAAGCCGGCTCTGCTGCTTTCTCTTCTTTTGTCTTTTTCTTTTTCACCTTCTGCTGCCGGGGCATCATATTCTGGAGATCCGACAGGTTGATCATATTGATCCCCTGAAGCTTCGAGAAATCGATATTTCCATTCTGGATCGTATCCATGGTTTTCTGCATGCATTCCGGACAGATGGCCATTCCCTGGGCCAGCGTAATCAATTTTCCTGTCTTG
Source organism: Lachnoclostridium sp. An131 (assembly GCF_002160825.1). Classification (GTDB taxonomy): domain Bacteria; phylum Bacillota; class Clostridia; order Lachnospirales; family Lachnospiraceae; genus Laedolimicola. The sequence continues at coordinate 22,750 of NZ_NFLI01000019.1, read as the reverse complement.
CTTTCCGGCCGGCGGCACAGGAAGCAGAAGCGTTCGTAGTCCTTTTCTTCCTCACTCTCTGTCTTCTGGCTGTCCGCAGAATCCCCCGGCTGAAGCTCCGTCAGCTCCTCTGTCTCTTCCACAGAATCCTTTTCCCTGTTTTTCTCTGTATCTTTTAAATAATCCTTATCTTCCATATATATTGTATACTCCTTTCCCCGAGTATAGCATAAAAGGACGGCCGGGCGCAAGAAAAAGGAGTTTCCTCTGCTTTTCTCTGCGTCCGGCCTGTTATATTACTGATTTGCTTCTACTTCCTGCTGTGTGCTCAGAGTGATATTTACCGTTTTTTCAGTGTAGCCGCCGTCTCCCGGAGACTGTACGGTTACTTCTACCGTCTCGCCTGCCTCGTAATACTGAAGGCGCTCGCGCAGCGCATCATAGCTGGTTACGCTCACTCCATCGAACCTCGTCAGGATATCGCCCTTCTGCAGTCCGGCCTTGTCCGCCGCGCAGTTCGGAACGACAGTTTTCAGATATACGCCTGCCGGCATATCATACATCTCGGAAACCTCCTGTGTGACATCCTGGCAGGTGACTCCCAGATATCCCATATTCTCTGACGCTACCTCAGAGCGGGTTTCCAGGCTCTTCAGATCGCCGATGATGCTTTCCACATCGGAAATCGGAATCGCATAGCCCATGCCCTCCACATAGCTGGAAGAAAGCTTTGCCTCATTGATTCCGATGACCTCGCCCTGCATATTCAACAGCGCCCCGCCGCTGTTGCCAGGATTGATCGCCGCGTCGGTCTGAATCAGCCGGTTGTTGATTGTGGTTCCGTCATCGTTCTGAAGCGTAACCTCCCTGTTCAGGGCGCTCACAATACCGGTCGTTACCGACTGTCCGTAGCCCAGCGCATTTCCTATAGCAACTACCTGATCGCCGACCTTCAGAGTTGAGGAATCGCCAATGCTGGCCGCCTTGATCTGAGACATGGTCGTATCCGGGATCTGATCCAAAGGCACCGCAATCACTCCCACATCCGTTGTGGCGTCTGTTCCCTTGATCTGCGCCTGCACTGCGCTGTCCTCCTCATTTCCTTCGTCTACGCTGAACAGAACCGTCAATTCCGTCGCGCCGGAAATCACATGGTTATTGGTCACGATCAGAAGCTCTGTATCATTCTGTCCAATAATAATGCCGGTTCCCGTAGAAACCTCTTCCTGCTCCTGCGGCAGGCCATACCAGCCAAAGCCCCAGTAATTCTGCACCTCACGGACGCTTACATTCGTAATCGCCACCAGGGAGGGCATGCACTCCTCTACAATAGAGGCTACCGACATCCCGGAGGACGTTCCTTCACCTGCCTGCGGCTGGGGCGTTACCGTGCCAATCTCCGGTGTCACAGTGGTACTTTCTCCCGCAGTCATCACATCATCGCCAAACAGCTGCCTTCCGATATAATTCGTCCCCTGAAACGCCGCCCCTGCGACCACACCAAAGACCAGCGCAATGCAGATGGTTTTGGCAAGCGTCCTTCCATTTTTTTTCTTGTTTTTCTTTTTGGGCGGCACTTCTCCAGTGTTCCGATAGCTTCCGCTGCTGTAGCTGTAATGATAGCCGGAAGACGAACCGGAGCTGCTGTCTGTCCCTTCAAAAGAAGCGCTGCCCTCTCTGTTCTCCGAAGATGACCCGGAACTGATATTATCCTGATAAAACGGCCCGCTGTAGCGGTACTCGCTGCTCGATCCTGTGCTTACGCCGGAATCTGAAGCAGAGCCGTCAGAATTCTGTGAATGATTATCATAATCGTACATAAAGATGAACTCCTTCCTCCACTCGTTATGTCTTAGTGTATCAGGGAAATGTGTTCAAAGTGTGAGGAAAGAATTAAAATTTGATTACATAATCCGGGAAAAACAGGGAAGCAGCCTTCTATATCCTGTGTTCGGATATTTCTCGGAAATAAAAACCATCCATTTCCCGCTACGGCAGGCTTTCCCTTACGCAAAGCGTCCCCCAGCCAATCTGCGGATTCGGATACTCCTGGAAAGCAGGAAGCGGACCCGCCCCCTTTTTCAGGTAGGCAGCGGCCTTTTCCCCGTACAGGAACGGATCGTTTCCGTCAGTAATACCCCACTGCATCAGCAGAGCGGCGGCTCCAGTCACAAAGGGCGTCGCAAAAGACGTGCCCGTGGCGGCGGCGTAGCCGCCGCCGGGCACGGTCGTCACCACATCTACTCCGGGAGCAGCCAGCACTGGCCGCTCCCGGCCATCCCTCGTGTTTCCGCGGCCCGAAAAGTCTGCATAGGTACGGCTTCGGCTGTCGTATGCCCCCACCGCCACTGCCCGCCGTGCGGTGGAAGGAATGGTAAGGGTTGTATAAGGCTCCGGCTCCAGAAACCGGGTGTTGGCATTCAGGAGCACAGAGCTTGGAAGCCACAGGTGAAGCTGGCCGTCCCGGACCTCCTGCGCTTCCAGAGCCAGTGTCCAAATTCCGGAATCCACATAATCTCCCAGCGGAAGAAATTCTACATAAATTTCCTGAGACTGGCTGTAAGGAGAGGGCTCCCCATAGTACAGCAGGATCTCCGTCTGCTCCAGCGTAAAACGCTGCGGACCCAGCACATTTTGGATAAATCCCGCGCTGCGGCCTCCAGGACTTATCAATGCCACTGAAATGTCATCCAGGTAAGATTTCCAGATCTGCACATTCAGCGCCGCTTCGTATTCGCCTACTGCCAGATGGATCTGCTTTCTCTCCCCTCTCCGAATTTCTCCCGATGCATGACCTGCGGCATAGCCTTCATTTCCTGTCCCAATACAGATGACGGATTTCCAGATGTTTGCCATATCAGTAATATAGGTTTCCAGAAGGGAGGTTCCATCATGAGCTCCGTACGTGTTCCCAAAGCTGATGTTGACTGCCACAGGCAGGCCAAGCTCCAGTGCCTTGCGGATACAGTAATCCAGCGCCTGCATCAGCTCTGTCGTGCGGGGAAAGGCTTCCGTCCGGGGAGTCCCCAGCTTTACCACAAGCAGAGCGCTTCTTGCCGCCACGCCCCGGTAGCGCCTGCCTCCAGCTCTTCCATTTCCTGCCGCAATGCCCAGAACCCGGGTGCCATGGCCGCTGGTATCTACGCTCGGTACCAGCTCTCTCCGGAGCGCCGGATCGCTCTGCGCCAGAGCTTCATCAATCTGCTCCTTCGTATATTCTGTTCCAATCCGATAGCCCTCTGGCGGTCTGCCCGGAATCGTCTGATCCCAGAGGGCCAGAATCCGGGTCGTACCGTCCTCATTACAGAAATCCGGGTGCGTGTAATCCACGCCGGAATCCAGCACTGCCACCAGTACCCCGTCGCCGTACAGATCATACTGCGCATTCTGCACCCCGGTAACGCAGGAGGCTGTCCTTCCCTGCTCTGCAGCGAAAAACAGCCTCTTTGGTTTTTCAATGTATTCAATTTCCGGAACCTCTGCCAGACGGCCGATCCTGGATTCCGGCACAATCAGGATCGCATACTCGTTCAGAAGCTCCGTCACCGTGATCCCTTCCTCTGCCAAATCGGAAAGAGAACCGGAATATTTTACGATAAGCTCCCAGGTATTCTCCTCCCTGTCAAAGCCCACATCCAGATTCAGGGACCGCGCCCTCTCCTCCGGCGTGGCGTCCAGCGCCAGGTTCAGCATATTTTCAAGCTTGGAATTTTCCACAGAAACTCTCCGCCTTTTTCAGTCTCTAAACAGTTTATGCCGAAGCCTCATTTTCATGAAGAAGACTTAAGATCATTTTTAAATCCTCTACGCCGATCTGTCCCGGCGCGGAAGCCACGCCTGCCGATCCAAAGGTCAGCGCCGAACCGAAGACCTCCCCGGCCAGCCGGCTCACAAGCCCCGTTCCTCCCATGGACATGGTAATCAGCGGCTGCTCTGCATACTTTTCCTTCATTTCCCAGGTAGCAGACAGAAGCGTCAGCACGTCACCGGCATTCTGCGGCATAGCCGCCAGTTTGAGAAGGTCCGCCCCGCATTCCTGCATCCGGCAGAGTCTACGGATGATCTCCTCCTTTTCCGGCGTTCCTTCAAAATCATGGCTGGAGGCCACCACCTTCACTCCGGCTCTATGTGCTTCCCTGCAGATCCCGATGAGAAGCTCCTCTCCGCGGAACAGCTCCACATCAATCAAATCTGCATTTCCTGAGGAAAGCACCTGCCGCAGGAAGCTCTCATATTCTTTCCGTGAAATCTCCTGCTCTCCGCCCTCCTCTCTGGTGCGGAAGGTCACAAGAAGGGGAATCTCTCCAAGGCCCTGCCTCAGAAAATCCAGCATTTCCAGCAGCCGTTCCCGATGTAATACCTCTTCATACCAGTCGGCTCTCCACTCCGCCAGATCCGCGCCGGCTGCCAAAAGCTCCTCCAGCCGGAGCCGGATTTCTTTCTTCGTCCGTCCGGTAATGGGTACACAGATTTTCGGGCATCCTTCCCCAAGCTTCACATCTCTTATTTTTACGATATTCATATGCTTTTCTCCTGATTTGCGTTTGCTTTTTGTCCCATTTTACCATATAATATAGACATTGGACAATTTTTTTGAGCTATGGGCGCCCTTCCTGAGATCTGGCGCCATAAATATTATTTACGAAAAGAGGTATTTGCAAAATGGAAGAGAAACTGACCATGGACGACTACGCAACCGAGCTGGAAGCCTCCCTGCACAAGGTGCAGGAGGGGGATGTGCTGACCGGAACTGTCATCGGCGTATCGGAGACGGAAGTGACCGTAGATCTGAAATCCTACACCGACGGAATCATCCGCGCAGAGGATTATTCAGAGGATCCCTCCTTCTCCATCAAAAACGACGTACATGTGGGAGATGAAGTGACTGCCACCGTACTGCGTACAGACGACGGGCAGGGACACATTCTGCTTTCCAGAAAAGCCGCAGCCGATGAACTGGCCTGGAAAAAGCTTCAGGAGTATCTGGATGAGAAGACTGTTCTGGATGTGAAGGTCGGAGGCGTCGTGAAGGGAGGCGTCATCGCCTATGTAGAAGGCATCCGCGGCTTTATTCCGGCTTCCAAGCTGTCTTTAAGCTACGTGGAGAATCTGGAGGACTGGCTGAATAAGGAAATCCAGGTGCAGGTTATCACGGTAGAGCCAGAGAAAAAGAGACTCGTTCTCTCCGCCCGTGAAATCTTAAGAGAAAAGGCTGCTGAAGAACGCCGCGCAAAGATCTCCAATGTACAGGTTGGCCTTGTGACAGAAGGAAAGGTAGAGAGCATCCAGCCCTACGGCGCATTCATTGACCTGGGCGAAGGACTCTCCGGCCTGGTTCATGTATCCCAGATTTCCGACAAGCGCATCAAGACCCCGGACGCTGTTCTGAAGGTCGGCGATACAGTAAAGGTAAAGGTTATCGCCATTAAAGACGGTAAGCTGTCCCTGAGCATGAAGGCTCTGAAGGACGTGGCTGCTGAAGAGGTGCGCGAGGAGAAGGTTGTGCTTCCCAAGAGCGAGGAGCTGACTACAAGCCTGGGCGAGCTGTTCAAGAATATCAAGCTTGATTAATTCTTTTCGGCATAACGCCGGTATACAAGGAGCCGAAGCGTATCGCTCCCTGTACACCGGCTAATCAGCTTTCCTACAGAAAGAGGGAGTCTGCAGGTTCGTAATGAAACCGCAGACTCCCTCTTTTTCAATCTTCAACTTTAGCACACCTTCTGAATCACATCCTTCAGGCGCCACCGCTCTTCTCCTGTCAGAAACGCGGCGTCCGCTGCATTCAGAAGAAGGGCCTTTCGTTCCTCCTGCGTCATCCCAAGCTCCTCCTGAAGAAGCCGGAATTCCCGGTCTATCGTCGTATCGGAAACTGTCATATTGTCTGTGTTGACCGTCACCGCCAGTCCCTGTCGCAGATACTGGAGCACCGGATGCTCTGAAAGAGACGGAACTGCCTTTGTCTGCACGTTGCTGCTGGGACACATTTCCAGCGGGATATGCCGTTTCCGAAGCTCTGCCAGAAGCTTTGCGTCTTCTCCGGCACGCACGCCATGGCCGATCCGGCAGGCTCCCATACGGAGAGCCGCCCACACACTTTCCGCCCCATCTGCTTCTCCGGCATGAATGGTAAACGGTACAGACAGCTCCCTTGCCAGAGCAAAAACCTCCTCATAATCCTCCGTGGGATACAGAGCCTCTGCCCCGGCCAGGTCAACCGCAGCCACACCGCGGCCCAGATATGCTGCGGCTGTCCGCACTGTCAGAAGATTTTCCTCCAGATTGTCCGTGCCACGCATACAGCACAGGATCAGCTTTGCCTTAAAAAAGGAGCCTGCCAGAGCCTCCTGCAGCCCCAGGATGGCAGCCTTTACCACCTGATCCTGCGTCAGTCCCTTTTTCGTATGAAGCTGGGGCGCAAAACGAATCTCCGCGTACAGCATTCCCTGCTCCTTCAGAGAACTTGCCAGCGTATACATGCCTTTCCGGATCGCTTCCTTCGTCTGCAGCACCAGAAGAGGCAGATCAAACTTTTCCAGATATTCGTTCAGACTTTTGCAGTCTGCCGGAGCCGTCAGAAAGAGCTTCAGCTCATCCGGCTCCCGGGCCGGAAGCCGGATTCCCTGCTCGTCTGCCAGTTCCAGCACTGTACGCGGCAGCAGAGAGCCGTCAAAATGTAAATGCAAATCTATCATCGTCTGTCCCCTTTATCCCTGTTGTATTAAGATAAATGTACCTCAATCCATCCTGCGGGATTGAAATCCCTGAAACAGACGAAAAGATTTTCACCTGTTTCATATATCTCAAAAAACACATTTTATGTCAACTGTATTTTCAGCAAAAATGTCCCTGTCAGAACTTCCGACAGGGACATCTGCAATTTCCATTCATATCTGCCAGTCCTCTGGCCTCTCTCATCCTGTCAGCCACAATCCAGCATGGTTTTCCCCTTGCCGCAGAGCTTTTCAAAATCCCTGCGGAAGGTGTTCAGCGCCGCAGTTACAGAATCGTTCTTAATCAGCAGCTCAAGAACATCCGGGGAAATCGTGGTCGCTCCGATTCCATACTCGCAGAGGGAAATAACCTGACGGGAATTCTTGAAGCTGGCCGCCAGCACTTCTGTATGGAACTTGTAATTGCGGAACATATCGTGAATCTCCTTGGCTGTGCGCACACCATCGGAGCCAAGGTTGTCAATGCGGTTTATGTAAGGCGCTACGTAAAGGGCACCTGCCTTTGCAGCCAAAAACGCCTGCATCTGCGTGTAAATCGCAGTAGCCGTCACATTGATTCCCGCTGCCGCCAGAATACGGATAGCCTTCAGGCCCTCCTTGGTAGTCGGAATCTTGATATAGGTATCGTCGCCCAGCTCCTTGCGGATCTGATAGGCTTCCTCCACCATATTGTCTGCGTGATCACTGACTACCTGCACATGCAGCTCGCCTTCCTCGATGAAGTCGCGAATCTCCTTCAGCACCTCATAGGGCGGGCGCTTTTCCTTGGCCAGAATCGTCGGATTACAGGTCACGCCATCCATCGGAAAAAACTCGTACATGGAGCGAATCTCATCAATGTTTGCATTGTCAATAATCAGTTTCATTCTCTATTCCTCCTGCTTTTCACCAAAATCGCACATATCTAATGCAGCTGATTCCATTATAATATATTTTCCATGGATTACAACTGCAAATAATCCGGTTTTTTCCTGACCTGATTTCTTCCTCTGTGCCCCGAATCTTCCTCTCCTGTAAACGTCTGCGTCACTTTGCTTCCTTTTTCTTCAGTTCGGCAAGCGCTCCGTAATGCAGAATTGTAAATTCTTCCGGAGCGGTTTCGGCAAGCAGCTTTTTATGCTCCTGCTCCCACATGTTAATTTCCTCAGCCGGGGCTGTTCTATAGTCGATCGCCATTCCCTCCGAAAGAAGTCTCGCCTGTGCAATTTGATTCTCAGAGACATCTGTTCCTATCCATTTTGCACCGTAGCGGTACAGATTTCTCGGAAGGACTCCCGTTCCGGTTCCCACATCCAGCACGCTCTGTCCGGCCACACACAGGTCCCGCCCGATAATCCGGTCATAAAATTCCTGTGGATAGATATCCCTGTATCTGGCATAGTCTGAGGAAGTTCTTCCCCAGTCAAAAGGCTTTCCGCCGTCAATATTTTTGTCGGAACGTTCCATTTTTCAGCCCCCTTCTGCATCTTCTCACTTTCAAAAGCTGCTATCTCTCTTTTCTCTCCGCACGAAAGGCTTTCCATTCCTGCCAGGCAAAAATCAGCGCCAGAACCTCAAAGGCAATCATCACCGGGTATCCTCCTGACAGATACCAGTAGAGAATCGCATTCCATCCAGAAATCTCCGAATAGGAAATACCCCCAAGCAGCACCAGGTAACTGGCAAGAAGAGAGGTCACAGCCAGCCAGCGCGCCAGACCGTCCTCATCCTTTTCCTTCTTTACCAGGCAGCGTATCCGGCAGGCACAGAGCAGAATCCAGGAAAGCGCTCCCAGCACGGCCAGAACCGGGCCCGTCCAGCGGTATACCTGCAGAATGCCGTTTAAAATCTCACCCTTGTAATTGATAGACGCCAGAAAACCATGCCGCTCCGGCACATCCCAATACCAGTCCAGATTCAGCCGGGAGCTCTCCCGCTCCACCTGGGTCACGTCTTCTGACAGCTCATATTCGTCCAGAAGCTCTCCGTTCCGGTATGCACGCAGGTACAGCGTCTGCGGCTTATCCTCCACCGAAAGCTTCAGAGAAAAACGGCATTTCTCACTGCCGGGCGCAGAGATTCCCTGCTGCTCCAGATAAGAAGCCACATCCTCACTCTCCGTAAACTCCGCCGTTCCAAGAACAGTTCCGTCCGAGAGCTCTGCCTGCAGGGTCACGCCCTCCATGCCATCATAGGACGCATACCAGCCTGCCATCTCAACCAGATCCGACTCATACCAGACAGCCTTGTCCCCGGTAATCCGCTCAAACAGCGGAATTCCGCCGTTTTCGTCCGGCTCGCTGTAAAGGTAGACAAGCGTCTCCATCTCGTCATAGGTGGTCGTGTAGGCAATCGCTTTTCCCATCGCTCCGAACAGATCGCCCAGATATCCCTTTCGCCAGGGCGACATATAAGTGGAAGGCATCGTAGCCTGCCGCTCCAGAAGCCCTGCGTCCAGAGCCGCTTCAATCTCGTCCCGTATCTGGAGACAGACGGCATTGGCGGCAGCTCCGTCCGTATAATATCCTGCCTGTTCCAGCGCCGTCCGGAAAATCCAGAATACCCAGCCGTCCCGAACCTCCCAGTTTTCCGCGTCCCCCTCTTCTCCGGCCCAGTATTCCTTGCTGCTCTGGATATAGGGCTCCAGCTCCTTCAGGGTCGGGCAGACCTCGCACATGCGGGCAATTTTCTCATTGGTCATGGTGACGCCCGGAATATCCTCTTCGGGCTTAACCGACATCATGCTCTTATACATTTCAGCGAAACCGCCGGACTGCAGCTCGTTCGTGACTTCAATTCCGTAATGGTTCAGATTCTGGCGGGCAATCCATTTCCCTGTTCCCCAGAGACATAAGAACGGCACCAGCGCCAGCAGGGCTTTCAGCATATAGGGTCTGGCGAGCCCCAAAGCCTTTTTCACGGCCGATCCCGCTGCGGAAGCAGATGTCCCTGTCTGCACTGTCTTCCGCTCTCTTCTCCACATTCCAAACAGGCTTCCCAGATACACCAGGACAAACACCACAAGGAAGGGAACAAGCCAGATCGCGTCCTCCCGTGTGTAAAAGAAGCTGACGGTTCCGGCTGTGGCTGCGATAATCCATCCGATATGCCGCTTCACAGGCTCACGTCTCCGCAGATAAACGGCCAGAAAGCCTGCGAAAATGAACAATACCTGAATATACGAAATGCTGTTCCGGTACACCCTCTGAAATGCCTGGAGAGAATAGGACACCGGATTCCAGAGAAGCGCCAGATAGAGCGCCAGGCGCGGCAGCGGCTTTTTCACCAGCGGCCGCAGCGCATAGACAAACGCCATACAGCTTACCGTATAGAAAAACGCCGTCACATTCAAATAAGACAGATGAAAGAAATTGATCACAGCCAGATAAAGCGGGAAAAACATGCCCTTGGTCAGAGTCAGGCTGTTGTATTCCCCAAGCCACTGGCCGCTTCTTAAGGTATCCGCCAGATGCACCATGATCCAGTCGTCATGGACTCCTTTGGGAACCGCCATGATCGGAAGATTATATACCAGGAGCTGTTTGACAAGGCCAAAGCCCACCATAATCAGAAGCAGAAAAATTTCTTTTTTTACAGGCGAAAGCCCTTTCCACATCTTCATGGATTCCTGTCCTCCTCTTCTGCCTGGGTCGGCTCCAGATTCTCCGGGCCAAAGCTCAAGGGAAGAAGCTCCTTCAGAAGATAGATGTGCAAATCCTCTTCTCCGGTTCCCAGTATAATCCGAAAGCTTTCCGGATCGCAGAATTCCCTCATAACCTGACGGCAGACCCCGCAGGGCGCTGTCACAGAAAGCGCCTTGTGCCCCAGGGCGCCTCCCACTATGGCAATCGCCTGAAATTCTCTCTTTCCCTCGCTGACCGCCTTGTAAATTGCCGTGCGCTCCGCGCAGATTCCCGGCGTAAACGCCGCATTTTCCATATTGCAGCCTGTATATACGCTGCCGTCCGCACAAAGCAAAGCTGCCCCTACCCGAAATTTCGAATAGGGGCTGTAAGAATACTCTCTTGCCTGTATCGCTGTCCGCATTAATGTCTTATCATCCATATTCACTGCCTCCGCCAAGAGCTCCTTTCAGGCTCTCTCATTGATAGCCAGGATTCCCGCCGTCACCAGTTTCTGGAACCGCTCCGCTGTCCGGTCCGCCGTCTCCTGAACCTCCTCATGGGAAAGCTTTTCTCCTGTAACGCCTGCCGCCATATTGGTAATGCAGGAAATTCCGCAGACACGCATTCCCGCATGATGAGCGGCAATGGCTTCACAGGCCGTACTCATACCGGCCGCATCCGCTCCCAGCGTCCTCGCCATCCGTATCTCAGCCGGAGTCTCATACTGGGGGCCGGAAAACTGAATATACACGCCTTCCTGAAGGGGAATGCCGGCTTTTCCGGCAGTCTCTCTCAAAATGGCCCGATACTCCGCGTCATAGGTATCCGTCATATCGCAGAACCGCGGGCCCAGGCTGTCCAGATTCGGACCAATCAGTGGAGAAGGCACCATCTGGGCGATATGATCCCGGATCAGCATCAGGTCGCCCGGCCTGTAATCCATATTGATACCGCCCGCCGCATTGGTCAGGAACAGCGTCTCCGCTCCCATCAGACGCATCAGGCGGATGGGCAGAACCACATCACTCATGGCATATCCTTCATAATAATGAACCCGTCCCTGCATACAGACTACCGGCACCTCGCCCACATATCCGAACACAAAGCGGCCTTTATGACCTTCCACTGTGGAGCGCGGGAAGCCTTCCATATCCCGGTAATCCAGAGTCCCTGCTATTCGGATGTTGTCCGTATCCGCGTATCCTCCAAGTCCGGAACCCAGCACCAGCGCCGTCTTCGGGACAAAGGGAATCTTTTCCCTGATGCTTTCATAACAGCCAATCAGTTTCTCATATATGGGATTCATCGGCACCCCTCCTGTCCTTCAGCGATCCAAAATCATCTGATCATAATCGAGAAATTCAAAGCCCAGCCGTTCATAAAGGCGGACAGCCTTCTCATTGCTTCTCGTTACTTCAAGACGGAAACGCCGGATTTCCGTTCTTTCCTTCATCACAGTCTCAAAAAAGCGGCTGCCGTATCCTTTCCCCCGGGCTTCTTCCTTCAGGTACAGCTCTTCAAACATCAGGCAGCGCCCGCCCACTTCGCAGGCGTAGTAGACCGTCACATAGGCGAATCCTATGATTCTGCCGTCCTCTTTCAGTACATAGCCCTCCAGAACCGGATCATCACTGACCGCATCTGCAAAGGTCTGTTCCTGTTTCTCCTGCCCCACCGGGTGGCTGACCGCATCACTCTGGTAAAAAGCGTCCACCATGGGAAGCACCTCGGAGCGCATCTCTTCCGTCATCGTCTCAACTGTAAACATCGAAGTCTCCCTATTACATCTTTTTCTCCAGTTTACCCTGAATCAGCGTAGCCGTCAACAGGATCACAATGGTTCCAAGAATCATAAGGGTAGAAAGAGCGTTCACATCCGGGGAAACGCCCTTGCGCACCATGCCAAGAATCTTCAGAGGCAGCGTCTGGCTCTCCGGTCCTGCGGTGAAAAAGCTTACCACCACGTCGTCAAGAGACATGGTCAGGGCCAGCATCCCACCTGAAATCACGCCCGGCGAAATCATCGGAAGCGTCACACGGAAAAAGGTACGGAACTCATTTGCTCCCAGGTCTCTGGCTGCTTCTTCTATGGACTTATCGAAGCCTGCCAGCCTGGCCCGCACAGTAATCACCACAAAGGGCATGGAAAAGGTCACGTGCGCAATGATCAGTGTTACCATATTCATATTGACATTTATGGAAGAAAAGAAAATCAGCAGAGCAATCGCAAATACCAGCTCCGGGATCACGATCGGAATATACAGGGAGCTGCTGATCAAATTCTTCAGCTTAAATTCAAATTTATACAGTCCCAGCGCGCAGAGCGTTCCGATCACAACAGACAGGATTGTACTCCAGAAAGCCACAATCACGGTATTGAAAAAGGACTGCATCAGCTGCCGGTTTTCAAACATCCGCCCATACCATTCAAAAGTAAAACCCTGAAAAGTAATATTCATCTCTGAAGTGTTGAACGAAAACGCAATCACCACAAAAATAGGCAGATATAAAAACAGATAGACTAAGCAGGCATAAAACACGCTGCCCGGCTTAAATTCTCTGACTTTTCTACGTTTCATCATCTTGGTATCCCTCTCTTACTGCATGGCTTATGCACCCCAGGGCGCCTGCCATATACATACATGAGCCGTGCCAGCTCGATTTGCCCCAGGGCACTTTCCCGCCCTGACGGGCTCACCTTGCCTACGCCATGTCTTCCAGTGAGCCGACTCTCGTGTACAGCCTCATCAGTACCAGTGTAATCACAATCAGAACAATGGACAGAACCGCTCCCAGCGGCCAGTTCCGGGCTGAAAGGAACTGATTCTTGATCAGGTTTCCGATATACATGGTCTTTGCGCCGCCCATCATGTCTGAGATAAAGAAGAAGCCCAGGGACGGGATGAAGGTCTGAATAGACCCCGCGAAGATGCCCGGCATCGTAAGGGGCAGAATCACACGCGTAAAAGTGTGCGCTCTGGACGCGCCAAGGTCGCTGGCCGCCTCCAGAAGAGACTTGTCCAGCTTTTCGATGGAAGTATGAAGAGGCAGCACCGTAAAGGGCAGCAGCGCATACACCATACCCAGCAGGACAGCGCCGTCTGTATACAGCATATTCAACGGCTCATCGATGATGCCGACCCACTGCAGGAAATGGTTGATAATGCCTTCTGTCCGAAGCAGCGTATTCCATCCGTAGGTACGAATCAGAGAGTTCGTCCAGAACGGAAGCATGAGAAGCAGCACCAGGGCCGGCTTCCATTTCTTGGGCGCGTTCGCTATGATATAGGCAAAGGGATAGCCCACAATCAGGCAGATCACTGTAGTCTCCAGTGAGAGCCACAGGGAATCCGCAAATACTTTCACATACTCTTTATTGAACAGAGCCGCGTAGTTGGAAAGCGTAAAGGTAAAATCCACGCCTCCATAGGCGTTTTTCGTCAAAAAGCTGATACCGATCACATAGATCAGCGGTATCATCAGAAAGAAGCCGAGCCAGAGCACGGTCGGCCCTACCGTCACCAGCGCGCCGATGCGCTTCTTAAAAGATTTGATCATTTGTCATTCCCTCTATCTCTACCGACTGCTCAATTACATTATAAATCTGCTCTTCCTTCGTCCGCATCACCACTGCTTTTCCGGGATTCCAGAACACATTGACCGCAGTCCCTACCGGAATCAGCTCATCCTCCGCCGGAGTCACGCTTTTGAGCATCTGGCCGTTCGGCATCTCAATCATGGTTTTATTGGTGGAACCGATGAAGATATGCTCCTTCACCTGTCCCCGGAACCGGAAGCCTTCCTTTTCCTCTGTGGAAATCTTCAGATTCTCCGGGCGGATACAGAGATATACCATCTCCTCCATCCGGTAGCCTGTCTCATGAATTATGGCCTTGCCGGATTCCATTGTGACCTCAATGGAATCATCCGTCATATTCTCTATATATCCCTCGATGATGTTGGACTCGCCGATAAAGTCAGCCACAAACTTGGTCTCCGGATGATTGTAAACCTCCTCCGGCGTCCCCACCTGCTCCAGGCGGCCCCTGTTCATAACCGCAATCCGGTCGCTCATGGTCAGGGCCTCCTCCTGATCATGGGTCACATAGATAAAGGTGATTCCAAGCCGGCGCTGCAGCGCCTTCAGCTCGCCCTGCATCTGCTTTCTGAGCTTCAGATCCAGAGCTCCCAGAGGCTCGTCCAGAAGGAGCACCTTGGGACGGTTTACCAGAGCCCGCGCAATCGCCACTCTCTGCTTCTGTCCGCCAGACATCTGGGCAGGCATCCTTTTTTCCATGCCGTCCAGCTGCACCAGCTTGATCATCTCCTCCACCCTGCTGCGGATCTCATCCTTTTTTACTTTTTTCTCCACCAGTCCGAACGCAATATTATCAAATACGTTCATATGGGGAAAGAGGGCATAATTCTGAAACACCGTGTTGACATTCCGCTCATTGGGCTTTTTGTCATCCACGTCTTCTCCCTCCAGAAAAATCTGGCCTGATGTGGGCACCTCAAATCCGGCAATCATACGCAGCGTCGTCGTCTTTCCGCATCCGGAGGGGCCCAGCATGGTCAGGAACTCTCCCTCCTCTACGTCCAGATTCAGCTTCTTTACGACGCGCTCATCGTCAAAGCTCTTATCTACATCCGTAAGTCTGATGATTACGTTCCCCCGGGTATCACTCATCTGCTGTTCCTCCTGTATTACAGGGTCTTGTATCCACGCTCCCCTGTTCTGATTCTCACCACATCGTCAATTGTGGAAATAAAGATCTTTCCGTCTCCCACGCTTCCTGTCGTCAGCTTCTGCTGAAGCTCCACCAGGATTTCCTCCAGATCCTCGTCCCACACAACCGTCATCACATGAATCTTCGGCAGGAGGTTCATCTCCAGATTCAGCTCCTCAAAATCCTTGGCGTCCGCCTTCTGGCGTCCGCAGCCCATGGCCGCAGTCACAGTCATGCCGGAATATTCATTCTGTGCAAGAATCTTCTTGATAATATCCAGTTTGTCCGGTCTCGTAATAATCTCTATTTTTTTCATAAGCCACCTCCGCTTAAATAGTTTCTCAGCCAGTATGCTCCCGCCCTGCCGCGCAAACGCAGCAATGGGCGGGAACATAGAAATGCAGCTTTTAGTTGGTCTTCATCTGTGTAAACACATCGTCATAGTAAGTAACAGCGTCGCCAACCTCTTCAATCAGGTTTGCACGGGCGATCTCGGACTGGTCTACGTTGCTTCCCGGATTGTCCAGGTAACGGGAATCCATGATCTCCAGGGCCGCGTCATTTGCGCAGACACCCGGGAATACATCCAGAATCATCTTGTAAATATCCGGGCGGTGCACAAAGTCAATAAACTTCATGGCGTTCTCCACATTCTGCGCTCCGGAGGTCAGCACAAAATTATCCATGGACATCTCGCAGGGCTCCTCTGTAAACACCACATCGATATCCGGGTTCTCATTGATGGCCATGCCGGCATCGATATTGTAAACCACGCCTACAGCCACCTCATTGGAAGCCAGCAGCGTCTTCGGGCTGTCGCTGTCGTAAGCCTTGATATTGGGAACAAGCTGCTTCAGCCAGGGAAGCGTTCCCTCGATGGTTGCCTGATCCGTCGTGTTGGAATCCTGTCCCTGTGCCTTCAGGGCAATTCCCACAATCTCACGCACATCGTCTACCACTACCATATTATTTTCCAGGGCCGGGTTCAGAAGGTCGTTAAAGGACTCAATGGTTACGCCCAGCTCCTCACACATCTTTGTATTCACCGCAATGACGGTAATTCCACCCATGAACGGAATGGAATACTGGTTTTCCGGGTCAAAATCCATTCCCAGAGCTGCCTCACTGATATTTCCCAGGTTCTCAAGCTGGGTCTTGTCAAGCTCCTGAATCAGTCCCTGCTCCTGCATGGCCTTGATGACATAATTGCTGGCCACTACCATATCGTACTGATCTGTTCCGCCCGCAGTCAGCTTCGCAAGCATCTCCTCATTGGAAGAAAAAGTGGACTCGATAACCTCGATTCCCGTCTCCTCTTCAAAGGCGTCATAGACCTCCTGAGGAATATATTCCGTCCAGTTATACAGATACAGCTTCTCTCCGCTGTCAGAGCCTCCTCCACAGCCAGCCAGTGCTGCCGTGCAGAGCGCAGTAACCAGTGCCAAAACAATACCTTTCTTTTTCATCCATCATTCTCCTCTTCTTCGTGATAAAAGGCGGTCCTGCCTGTCAGAAGCCACAGGCCGCGCAGAACCTGCGCGCAGAAGAAGCTTTCCCGTTTTCGGTATCAAAAGCGCCGAACCCTTTCTTATACACAAAAAATAGGACGGGAGAAAGCTTTACTGACTTTCCCGTCCTATGTGCTTCTACTAACCAATGACCTCCGCCCGCACGCGGGCGAAACCACCATATTAGGCGGAGTTCTTTTTCATCCCACAGCTTTCCTGTGTTCCTCCGCACTTTGGATTATATACAATAATGCGGAATACGTCAATGGTTTTTTTCTTTACCGGAACCAGAATCCCGTAAAATCATACTTAAACGTCCGGTAATTCTGCATATCGCATTCATACGCGAACTCGCGGATCAGGTTCCCTTCCGCATCATACTCGCCGAATACCTTCGATACGCCGCTGTTTACCACCCAGTTTCCGTCCCCGCTGCAGACGGAGCCGTTGGATACGATGCTGGAGTACGGGACGTCAAAGGAAGAATCCAGCGCAAAGGTACCATTGTTTTCGTCTATCCTGTACACATATACCTGGCTCGTCTCATCACCCAGCCCGTACAGATCCGTACCGACGCTGTCTGCCAGCTCCAGCTCAAAATTATCACGGCTGTTCAGCGACCAGTAATTGTTGTTGTATACAGCCAGATAGTAGACACCGTCCTCATCGCCTGCCCGCAGATACTCCACGCAGTGCTGTCCGTACTGGGGCACGAAGTCTCCCTCCTGCTCCAGACAGTAGTCCGCATAGGGCGTGTCCTCCCAGAAGCGGCTGTCTCCGGCCAGCCATGAAAGCTCCACATCTTCATGAATATTACTCAGCTTGATAATTGTCGAGGTCTCTCTGGAGGATACAATCAGGCTGTCACTCTCCTCCATATACTGCAGGCTGTTCAGATGAATCCAGTCCCACTCTCCTGCCTGCCAGAAGAAATCGTCCGTAGCAGAAATCGGACGCGTCATTTCATAATATCCCGACATAGCCTCTTTAAAATCAATAAGCTGAGTGACCTCTCCGCTCTCCATATCAATAGAAAGCAGCAGATCCTCCACATTCTCCGAGCCCTCCAGCTCTGCCAGAGCCAGAATCTCCCCATCTCTGCCAAAGCCGATGTCGTGATGAAGGGCGTATTCGCCAAGGTCATAGACCTGCTCCACCTGGCCCAGCCCGTTCAACCGCGCCAGCTTTCCGTTGGAAACGCAGGTAATGATATCGTTCCCATCAAACAGGATCCGGTCGGGCCCATAGCCCTCCAGAACCATCTCATACCGGAGCACGCCCTCATTGTCAAAGAAGAAGCTGTATCCCAGGTAGCCGTTGATGCGCATCATCGCGTACAGGCCGTCCGCCAGCTCTGCGTCTGAGCTGCCGTCCGTGGTCTCCAGCCGGATCGGGTAGCCGGACTGTGTCTCCGGCATGTCCACCTGGAAGCTGACTATCTGGCGCACATTTCCCCAGGAGCCGGTAATCGTCATCGTGACCTCATTCGTCATTCCCGGCACCAGGCCGACGATCTGAAACTCATGCTCCCTGGTATACTCCTGTTCACTGTCCAGATCCTGCGCTGCCGCCGTATAGTCAGAAATCTCCGCATCATCCACATGAATCGTGTAGCTCACCTGCGTTTTCTGATCCGTCTCAAAATACAGATACAGTCCATTGCTGCCGGTTCCATATGGATTGAGAACCGCAAGCGGTGTCTCCGCCGTCCAGTCCATTTTACTGCTGCTCTTCAGACTTTCCAGCGCGCCGTCCAGCCTTTCCTGCACTGCCGTATCATAATAAGTGAAGCCCTCTTCCTCGATATCCATGGGAACCAGCTGCAGAACCCGGATATAACCGCCAAGCTCCGCCTCAGCATACTGAATCTGCAGTTCCTCATTCTGATCCACAATCTCACCTACATCGGTAGTCCAGTCCGTACGTACTACTGTCTCCTGGGCTGTAAATGACTTTCCTATGTACATGACTATCGCCGGCACTGCGAGAATCACCAGAAGTAAAACCACCAGTACAATAATCAGCTTCTTTTTCCCCTTTTTGCCTTTGTTGCCTTCTTCGCTTTTCATCCTTTCTCCTTTTCACCACATAATCTTCTTTCTTCACCGCCAGAACCGCTTGCTTATGAGAAAGCCTCCTCTGGCGCAGAATTTCCCATTTCAGTTAACCAGATCATTATGTTTTTCCTGTGAAGTAATTATAAAAATTACGTAAAATCTGCGTCTACCCGAAAGAGCGAAAATTCAGGGTGTAGAATCTTCCAAAATACAGCCCTATTTTACCTCTCTTCTATCTCGTATGCAAGTCCTGTTTCCCTCATCAGCTCCATGAATGGCCGCGACGGAAAATATTCCGGAGAAAACACGCCTGCATCCCGCCAGATTCCCCTTCCGATCAGTTCAATTCCCAGGGCCGCGCCAAATCCGGTCTGGGCCACAACCGCCTGCATGCCAAAATCGCGCAGCGCATCCTGATTATCAAAGGGCTGATAGATGAAATATTCCTTTCTCCTTCCATCCTTGATTCCAATACAGTGTGCACCTACGCACATGCCTCCTGTCAGATCGCCTCCGGTATTCTGCGGCTTCGGAACACATGCCGCCACTACGTCCCGGGGAATTACCTTCACACCGTCCACCTCCACAGGGCGAAGGCTTCTAAGCCCCAGCTTGTCTATTACCTTCAGGGCGTTCAGAAGATTTTCGTCCAAAGCAATTTTAAAGCTTGCCTTTCTGAGGCCGTATTTTTTCAGATACCGCGGCAGTGTGACTACCTCTTCATGCTCTACCTTTACAAGACGGTTCAGCCCGAAGGGTGCCGGCATCCGGAACTCCTCCTCCCCCGCAAAGGCATCCTCTATCAGAAAGCCCTTTTCCCGATCCCACTCAGCGTTGGGATTCATGACCTCATCCAGCACCGTCCATGGATTAAAACCGAACAGAATCTCATTTTTTTCGCTTTCCGGGGGCGTCAGATTTCCACCGTCTTTGACATGAACCTCCAGAAGCTCGTCGAAAAGATATTCTGCCGCATACTTTGCAAAAACATTGACTACTCCAGGATCAATTCCAAGACAGATACAGGCCATCTGTCCTTTTTTCTTCCAGTCCTCATGCCGGTCAAAATTATATTTTGTCATAGGCTCCAGGTAGCTTCCTTCAAATCCCGCCCCAAAAGCCGGATTCTCCTTCGGGACAGACCATGTTCCCATACTTGCATAATCTGCCCCTGCCTCATACGCCGCGTCAAAAATACAGTTGCTCACAAAGGGAGAGGCCGCGTCCATGACAAAATCAATCCTGTGCTCTCTCATAAGCCGGACAAGCTCTTTCCTGTCATGCGCATCTGCCTGAACACAGGCAAAGGCAATCCCGTTTTCCTTCCCTTTCCCGCTGTTCCCCGGCTCCGCTTCCAGGTGTCTCCTTACTTCTTCCGCCCGCTTTCCGTCATAATCCGCTATCAGAACGTAGGAAAGCCAGCTTCCATTCGCGCTGCGCTTTTTCAGTGTCTTCAGAATGCATTCCCCTACAGCTCCTGCTCCGACCAGCATCATTCTCATAAAATCTCTCTCCTTTCAAGCTAAAGCTCCCGCAGAATCGAAAAAAGACAGAGAGACAGATGCTTCCTGCATCTGTCTCTCTGTCCTTTTACCAGTTGGTTATAGCCACGTAGGCGGCGGCACAAATCCTTTTCCTTCTGCTGATTCTGCCGCTCTCTCCAGAGCTCCGTCGGATAACCTTCCTTTTGCCTGTCAGTTTCCACTCAGGAATGATGCGTTCCCTTGTTTGCTTCTTCGGCGCTTTCGCTGCTTCCCAGCCGCATGACGGCACAAACCTCTCGTTCCCGTCACGGATGTGTAAGCCGGCGGCAGTCTGCGGAAAGTCTCTAGGGTTATCCTCTGCCGGTATCTTAAATTATGAGATTATTATATCAGCCAGAAGTTCAAAATACAATGAAAATCTGTGTCAAAAAAGCTTCCCAAAAAACTTCGTTTTCACAGCAGCTCCTCCATCAGGCCTTCCTGCTCCTCCTCAGTCCTGCGAAGCTTTTCCTTTATTTCCTTCTTTTTCTTTGTCATCAGTCCGCCGATACGCCCGGTCTCCTTTGCAGAAAGGGCCTTCCACCCGGGAGTTTGACAGTTGAATAATCGAAAAATACCTTGCAGGCCGCATAAAACCTGCTTTTTTTGTGTCAATTTTTTTGCTTTTTAGTATGTTATTTTATGTTATTGTGTGGTATAATAAGGAAAAGGAGGCATTGTTCATGAATCTTCATATAACCAAATCTAAAAATTCCGAATCCTTTTATATCTGCAAATCTTATGTGAAAGCAAACGGCAGCACTTCTTCCATGATTGTCCGCAAGCTGGGAACTTTGGAACAGCTCTTAGCCGAGCATGGCCCGACAAGGGATGATGTCCTTGCATGGGCCAAAAATGAAGTGAAAATAGAAACCGAAAAATATAAAAGGGAAAAAGAAGCGAAAACCGTTTTGATCCCTTTTCATGCAGACAGACAGTTAGATTATGATAAGCAGGTCTTTTACCGGGGAGGCTATCTTTTCCTTCAATCCATCTACTACCAGATGCAGATGAATAAAATCTGCCGGAAACTGAAACAAAAATATAAGTTTGATTACGACATCAATGCAATCCTCTCTGATCTGATTTATACAAGGATCCTGGAACCCTGCAGCAAGCGTTCTTCCTATAAGGCCGCATCTGAATTTTTGGAAAAACCTTCCTATGAGCTTCACGATGTATACCGCGCGTTGGATGTCCTTGGGGCGGAATGTGACCTTATTCAGGCAGAGGTCTATAAGAACAGCCATCTCCTGGGGCAAAGGAATGATAAGATCCTTTATTATGACTGCTCGAATTATTATTTCGAGATTGAGCAGGAAGACGGAAGCAAAAAGTACGGGAAAAGCAAAGAGCACCGGCCAAACCCGATTATTCAAATGGGGTTATTCATGGACGGGGATGGAATTCCACTTGCGTTTTCCCTCTTCCCGGGAAACGCAAACGAGCAGACGTCACTAAAGCCGTTAGAGAAGAAAGTCCTTGGGGATTTCGGATGCCAGAAATTCATTTATTGCAGCGATGCCGGACTGGGATCGGAAACCATCCGGGAATACAACCATATGGGAGAACGGGCTTATATCGTCACCCAGTCGGTCAAAAAACTGGCAAAAGAAGAAAAAGAGTGGGCGTTAAACTTCCAGGGATTTAAACAGGTCTCCGATGACGCGCCCGTCGATATCACGAAACTGCCGGAGGATGACAAAGGGCTTTATTACAAGGATGAACCGTATACCACAAAAAAGCTGCACCAGCGTTTAATCATAACCTACTCCCCTAAATATGCCTTATACCAGAAATCCATCCGTGACAAACAGGTAGAACGGGCACAAAAAATGCTGGATTCGGGAAAAGCAAAAAAGAATCGGAAGAACCCCAATGACCCGGCCCGTTTCATTGGAAAGATAGCGGTTACAAAAGAGGGAGAAGCTGCGGATATCAGGCAGTATCTGGATGAGGATAAGATTGCGGAAGAAGCGCAGTATGATGGATTCTATGCAGTATGTACGGATCTTTTGGATGATGAGGTCGGTGACATTTTAAAAGTAAGCGAAGGCAGATGGCAGATCGAGGAATGCTTCCGGATTATGAAAACAGATTTTTCCGCAAGGCCGGTTTATTTACGGGATGAGAACCGGATCCAGGCACACTTCCTGATCTGTTTCCTTGCATTAACCATCTACCGTTACCTTGAGAAAAAACTGGATTCGAAATACACCTGTGAAGAATTGCTGGACACGCTGAAAGCAATGAACTTCGCCGAGATACAGGAACAGGGCTTTATCCCGCTGTATAAACGGGAAACCATCACGGATGATCTTCACGAGGCCTGCGGATTCCGGACAGACTACCAATTCATAACCAAAAGTAAAATGAGAACAATCCAGAAAAAAAGTAAGGGAAAGGAATAAATTACTATAGTTCGCAACAACGGCAGAAATCGCTGTAGCCCAGTAAATACAAGGGATACAGCGATTTTTTCTTTACTTAACTGTCAAAGATGGGATTATAGGTTGTATCCCGTTGTTTGTCAATGCGCGGCTTTTTGCATCTCTGCTGTCTATCAAGGCTCCATCAAGGATTACATAGCCCTTTGCAGGCAGGCTGTCATAAA
>NZ_NFLI01000018.1 GCF_002160825.1 Lachnoclostridium sp. An131 | reverse complement strand
CACAATAACATAAAATAACATACTAAAAAGCAAAAAAATTGACACAAAAAAAGCAGGTTTTATGCGGCCTGCAAGGTATTTTTCGATTATTCAACTGTCAAACTCCCGGAAGCTGGAATCTGGACAGAAAATGTAAAGGATATGAAACAGAATTGTAAAATGACAGCCCATGTCGGCTGTGTTATAATATGGAAGAGAGAAAAACCCTGATTTTTGCCCGGTTTTCGGCGTTTTGTTCCCAAGATCAGGTATTTACAAATCAAAAGATTGTGTTATACTATTTAAAGACCAAAACGGGAATAGTTTTGGCTGAAAGCTGGAAGGATAGACATCAGGGAATCGTGTTCCGTGCGTTATCGGATGAAGGATGCGGCGGCGCGGAGGCAGGATTGTATCGATATTTATGATAGAGAAAACGAAAAACAGGATCAGAAAGAGCTGGGAGTAGTTATGGATCAATATGTGATTAAAGGCGGAAACCCACTCGTTGGCGAGGTGGAGATCGGCGGCGCGAAGAATGCGGCGCTGGCGATTCTCGCGGCAGCGATTATGACAGATGAGACAGTAGTGATAGAGAATCTTCCGGATGTGCGGGATATCAACGTCCTGCTGGAAGCGATGCAGAAAATCGGCGCTTATGTGGAACGCAAGGAGCGCCATTCAGTGAAGATCAATGGTTCCCAGATAGGGGATTTCAGTGTAGATTACGAGTATATCAAGCGGATTCGCGCTTCCTATTATCTGCTGGGCGCTCTGCTTGGAAAGTACAAGCGGGCGAAGGTTCCGCTGCCGGGCGGCTGCAATATCGGAAGCCGGCCCATTGACCAGCATCTGAAGGGCTTCCGGGCGCTCGGAGCTGATGTGAAGATTGAGTATGGCTTTATTGTGGCTGAGGCGGAAAGGCTTCGCGGGAGCCACATTTATCTGGATGTGGTTTCTGTGGGAGCCACGATCAATATTATGATGGCAGCGTCTATGGCCGATGGAAATACTGTCATTGAGAATGCAGCCAAGGAGCCCCATGTAGTGGATGTGGCAAACTTCCTGAACAGCATGGGCGCGAATATCAAGGGCGCGGGCACGGACATCATTCGTATCCGGGGTGTGGAGCGCCTTCATACGACAGAGTATTCGATTATTCCGGATCAGATAGAGGCAGGCACCTTTATGTTTGCCGCGGCGGCCACAAGAGGCGATGTGACCGTGAAAAACGTGATTCCCAAGCACTTGGAAGCGGCCACCTCCAAGCTTTTGGAGATCGGCTGTGAGATAGAGGAGCTGGACGACGCTGTACGCGTGGTCTGTGCCAAGGGGCTGAAGTGTACAAATGTAAAGACGCTTCCGTATCCGGGCTTCCCGACTGATATGCAGCCGCAGATCACAGTGGCCTTAGGCCTGGCAAAGGGAAGCAGCATTGTGACAGAGAGCATTTTTGAAAACCGCTTCAAATATGTGGATGAGCTGGCGCGTATGGGCGCGAATATCAAGGTAGAGGGCAACACGGCGATCATCGAAGGCGTGGAGCGCTACACAGGAGCCCAGGTGTCAGGTCCTGATCTGCGGGCCGGCGCAGCTCTGGTGATTGCCGGACTGGCGGCGGATGGAATTACGATTGTCGATGATATCCATTATATTGAGCGCGGCTATGAGCGCTTCGACGAGAAGCTCCGCAGCCTGGGCGCTGAGATAGAGAAGGTGTCTGACGAGCGCGGGATTCAGAAATTCCGCCTGAGAGTGGGTTGACAAACGCCCGTATCTGGTGTATGTTATACCATGTCCACAGGACATGGCCCCTTGCGGGGATGATAGAAAAATTGAATAGTGCAGAAATTTTCTCTTATTCAGAGTGATGGAGATACAAAGGATCTGTGAAGTCACGGCAACCCCGCAGTGCGGAAGGTGCCAACCTGAGCGAGTAAAATCGAACAATAAGGGGAACTGGTTATCAGCATATAACAGGTCCGCTTACAGCGGACCTGTTTTTATATGACAGGAAACATTTTTACCTGTACGCGGCGCTTAGATACAGAGAAGATAAGCACAAAGGAAGGAGAACAAACATGGAGAGACTGTTATTTACATCTGAATCCGTAACGGAGGGACATCCGGATAAAATCTGCGACCAGATTTCAGATGCGATTCTGGACGCCCTGCTGGAGCAGGATCCGATGAGCCGGGTGGCCTGCGAGACGGCTACGACGACCGGCATGGTTCTGGTAATGGGGGAGATTACGACGAAGGGGTATGTGGACATTCAGAAAATTGTCCGCGATACCATCAGGGAGATTGGCTACGACCGCGGAAAATACGGCTTTGATGCGGATAACTGTGCAGTCATCACCGCTATCGACGAGCAGTCCGCGGATATTGCGATGGGCGTGAACAAAGCGCTGGAGGCAAAGGAGCACCTGATGTCAGACGATGAGATTGAGGCCATCGGAGCAGGAGATCAGGGTATGATGTTCGGCTATGCGACAAACGAGACGCCGGAGCTGATGCCTTATCCGATCGCTCTTGCACATAAGCTGGTGCGGCAGCTCACGAAGGTCCGCAAGGACGGCACGCTGCCCTATCTGCGTCCCGATGGAAAATCCCAGGTGACAGTAGAATATGACGAAAACGGAAAGCCCTGCAGGCTTGACGCAGTCGTGTTATCCACGCAGCACAGCGAGGATGTGACCCAGGAGCAGATCCACGAGGATGTCCGCAGATATGTGTTTGACCCGATCATTCCGGCAGATATGGTCGATGAAAATACGAAGTTTTTCATCAATCCCACAGGCCGCTTTGTCATTGGCGGACCTCACGGTGACAGCGGACTGACAGGCCGCAAAATTATCGTGGATACCTACGGCGGCATGGCCCGTCACGGCGGCGGCGCGTTCTCCGGAAAGGACTGTACGAAGGTAGACCGTTCCGCAGCTTATGCGGCCCGCTATGTGGCAAAGAACATTGTGGCGGCAGGGCTTGCCGATAAGTGTGAGATTCAGCTGTCCTATGCGATCGGCGTGGCGCAGCCCACCTCCATCAATGTAGATACGTTCGGCACCGGAAAGCTTTCCGACAGCCGCCTGGTGGAAATCATCCGTGAGAATTTTGATCTGAGGCCTGCGGGAATCATCCGGATGCTGGATCTGAGAAGACCGATCTATAAGCAGACGGCTGCCTACGGACATTTTGGCCGCACAGACCTGGATCTTTCCTGGGAAAAGACAGATAAGGCAGAGCTGCTGAAAAAGTACTTATAGAAAATGCGTTTGGGAGGGAATAAGGAGTTATGCTGCTGGAAAAATTGAGGAGCCAGGGCATTGCAGAGGCCCTGGAAGCAATTGGCTATGATTGTGAAAGGATTTTCGGGGAGCTTACCCCGGAGGCAGAAGAGCTTTATGCCTCTTATTCCTGGAGAAAAATTTCCTGCTCTGTAGAGGGGATCCGCGACGCTTATGTGGTTCATGCGGTTCCGTTAGAGGAGCTTCTGAAGGAAGATCATCCATGGGAGGAATGGTTCTTCCAGTTTGGCAGGCCGGAGCATCATGTACTGTTCCTGAACAAGAAAGACTGCTGTGATCAGGAAATCTTTATTCCGGAGGACGACAGGGATCATCCGCAGGAGGCCTGCGGCAGAACCTGGCATTATTATTGCGACAAAGAAAGCTTTCCCTATTTTGCAGGACTGAAAAAGTGACATAAGAGAATGGAAGGAGCACGATTCATGCGGCGGATCGTGCTCCTTTTTTTATATGGAGAAGGCAGATTACCGCCGGTTTTCTTAAGAATTCGGGAGGTTTCTTGTATTTTTCTTAATAATTTTTCATCTCCTTGATTTTGACGGAATATAATGGTAGAGTAGATATACCCTGAGATTAGGATGGCAGGGATATCGTGACGTTCCGCAGAAGCGGACCTGGTCAAAAGAGGAGAGGATTATGAAGAAGAAAAATAAAGGGGGACGAGCTCTGTTCACTTCGGCGGTGCTCCTTCTGCTTGTGATAGCGGCGGCATGGGGACTGAAAGCCAGAAGCCAGGCCCAGAAGGCCGCGGAGGCGGCAGCGCTTCAGGCAGAACAGGAAGCTCAGCAGGCGGCGGAGGAAGCCCAGAAAGCAGCAGAAGAGGCGGCTGCAGCCCAGGCGGCAGAAGAAGCGGCAGCGGCTCAGGCAGAGCAGGATGCGGCGGCAGAGGAGCAGGCGGCAGCGGAACAGACGGCCAGCGCTGAAGAGCAGACAGCGTCTTTTGTGACCGATTACGACAGTATGCCGCTCCTGAATACGACGCCGATTCGAAATCTGTCTCTGGAGGTAGGAGCTACAGAGGATGAGATCCGGCTGAACTGGATGTCGCCGAGCGGAAGTCCCGGGCAGGTGAGCTGGTATACGATACAGAACGGAGATCTTCAGATGGTGACTGCAGAGTATACGGCGTCGTCTACCATGCCGGGCTATTATGTAAATAAGGCTGTGGTTACAGGACTGGAGCCTGGTCTGACCTATGCCTATAAGGTAGGAAATGATGCCGGAGGCTGGTCTCCGGAGTACAAATATGCAGTGCCGGATGTGAACACGAGCGAGGGCTTTACCTTCCTTGTGACCTCAGATGCGGAGATTGGACAGGATCAGTATAATGAGATGCAGGTGACGATCGACGACTGGGACCGCACGGTTACCCGGCTCACCAATTATGTGCCGGAGGCGCAGTTCCTGATCCATGCAGGGGATCAGGTCAGTGAGTTTGGAAATGCGGAGGAGTATGCGGGCTTCCTGGATCATCTGGCCCTTTATAAGATTCCTCTGGTGCCGGTCGTGGGCAACCATGACGTGGCCAATGAGGATACGGTGGAGAAGCTGGGCTATCCGGCCGGGCCGTATTTCTACGAGCATTTCAATGTGCCGAACAGATCCGACGAGTACGGCTACAGTGAAGCTGACAAAAATGGAGATTACTATTTTGTCCGCGGAAACGTGCTGTTTATCGTGCTGAACAGCTGTACCTCCCAGGCGACCGATATCCATGAGCAGTATGTGCCGCAGGTGATAGCGCAGCATCCGGATGCGAAGTGGAGAATTATCATTCAGCATTATCCTGCTTACAGCAGCGTACAGAAGTATCAGGAGAATATGGATCCCTGGATTGCAGATTCCCTGGCCTATATCTGTGAAGACAATGATATCGATCTGGTTATTTCCGGACATGATGCGGTTTACTCCAGATCTGCCTTTACGAACCGGAAGCATGAAATATATGAGGGCTGCGACTATGCATCCGGCGCGGTGGCGGTAAATCCGGAGGGAACCATGCATGTGACCTGCAGTACAGCCACAGGAAGCGTATACCAGGGCGTGACGCCGAATGACAAGCTGGTGTTCCAGGGACAGCCGGAGAAGCCGATGGCACTCAGGATTGACGTGACGGATACGCAGCTTCATCTGCGGGCTTATGTGATGGACAGCTGGACCCTGTATGATGAATATACGATTGAGAAGACTTGACAAGCGGCAAAAAGCCTGCTATATTACCCTCAGCTGATGACAGTGCCGGTATGCGGGTGTGCATGCGCCCGGAGCCTGCGCTGAGATTTTGGAAGACAGCTGGAAACATACGCCTGCGGGCGTATCATGAGAATAGAAAAGGCATGGAAGAAGAGGAGTACGCAGGCAGGCGTCACACAGAGAGGGCGGCCCATGGCTGAAAGGCTGCCGGGGAAGAGTCGTTTGCGGAAGGTAGCTTTGGAGCCGGGACGGTGAAAGAGGAGTAGCCGTTCACGCCTGACCAGCGTTAACGGGTAAAGAGATACGCGGGTTCGTCCGCGTATGAAGTAAGGTGGTACCGCGTGCTGACTGACGCCCTTTCGACAGAAGGGGCGTCTTTATTTTTCGGGTCCGCCGAAAAAAGAACAGGAGGAGCAAAGGAATGAAAGAACTGGCAAAGACCTATGATCCGAAGCAGATGGAGGATCGGATTTACAAAGACTGGCTGGAAAAGAAGTATTTCCACGCAGAGGTGGACAGAAGCAGAAAACCGTTTACGATTGTGATGCCGCCTCCGAACATCACCGGAAAGCTTCACATGGGCCACGCTCTGGACAATACGCTTCAGGATATCCTGATCCGTTACAAGAGAATGCAAGGCTACAATGCGCTCTGGGTGCCGGGAACAGACCATGCGTCGATTTCGACGGAGGTCAAGGTTATTAACCAGCTGAAGTCGGAAGGCATCGACAAAAACGAGCTGGGCCGCGAAGGCTTTCTGAAGCGGACCTGGCAGTGGCGTGAGGAGTATGGGCGTACCATTGTAGACCAGCTGAAGAAGCTCGGCTCTTCCTGTGACTGGGACAGAGAGCGGTTCACGATGGACGAGGGCTGTTCCAAAGCGGTGCAGGAAGTCTTCCTGCGCCTGTATAAGAAGGGGTACATTTATAAAGGCTCCAGAATTATCAACTGGTGTCCGGTCTGCAAGACCTCGATCTCTGACGCAGAGGTGGAGCATGAGGAGCAGGCAGGCCATTTCTGGCATATCAATTATCCGATTAAGGGCAGTGATAAGTTTGTAGAGATCGCGACGACCCGCCCGGAGACAATGCTGGGCGATACGGCTCTGGCTGTAAATCCCGATGACGAGCGGTATCAGGATATCATCGGAAAGACGGTGATTCTGCCGCTGGTGGGCCGTGAGATCCCGGTGATCGCGGATGCTTATGTAGATAAGGAGTTCGGAACGGGCGTAGTGAAAATCACGCCGGCCCACGACCCCAATGACTTTGAGGTAGGAAAGCGTCATAACCTTCCGGAGATCAATATCCTGAACGACGATGCCACCATCAACGAGAATGGCGGAAAATATGCGGGCATGGACCGCTATGAAGCGCGCAAGGCTATCGTGAGGGAGCTGGAGGAGCAGGGACTTCTCGTAAAGGTGGAGGAGCATGTCCACAATGTGGGAACCCACGACCGCTGCGGCACGACTGTAGAGCCTATGATCAAGCAGCAGTGGTTTGTTAAGATGGAGGAGATGGCGAAGCCCGCCATCGAGGCTGTAAAGAACGGCGATCTGACCTTTGTGCCGGAGCGTTTTGACAAGACCTATCTTCACTGGCTGGAAAACATCCGCGACTGGTGTATCTCAAGGCAGCTCTGGTGGGGACACCGGATTCCGGCGTACTACTGCGACGGCTGCGGTGAGATCGTGGTGGATAAGGAGATGCCGAAGGTGTGCCCGAAATGCGGCTGCACGCATTTCACTCAGGATCCGGATACGCTGGATACCTGGTTCTCTTCCGCGCTCTGGCCCTTCTCGACGCTGGGCTGGCCGGATAAGACGGAGGATTTGGATTATTTCTACCCCACGGACGTGCTGGTGACAGGCTATGACATCATTTTCTTCTGGGTTATCCGTATGGTATTCTCCGGCTATGAGCAGACCGGAAAGTGCCCCTTCCATCACGTGCTGATTCACGGACTGGTGAGGGATTCCCTGGGACGGAAGATGAGCAAATCCCTGGGCAACGGCATCGATCCGCTGGAAATCATTGATCAGTACGGCGCGGACGCTCTGCGCTTCACGCTGGTAACCGGAAACGCTCCCGGAAACGATATGCGTTTCTACATGGAGCGTGTGGAGGCAAGCCGCAATTTTGCAAACAAGATCTGGAACGCTTCCCGGTTCATTATGATGAACATTGAGAAGGCGGAGGTTCCGGAGCAGATGAGCCCGGAGGAGCTGACGGGCGCAGATAAATGGATTCTGTCAAAGGTAAATACCCTGGCTCAGGACGTGACGGTTAATATGGACAAATTTGAGCTGGGAATTGCCGTGCAGAAGCTCTATGATTTTATCTGGGAGGAATTCTGCGACTGGTATATCGAGATGGTGAAGCCCCGTCTCTACAGTGACGAGGATCAGACCAAGGCAGCTGCGCTCTGGACGCTGAAGACCGTCCTTACGAACGCGCTGAAGCTTCTGCATCCCTATATGCCGTTTATCACAGAAGAGATTTTCCGCAACCTGACGGGCGAGGAATCTATCATGATTTCCTCCTGGCCTGTATATAAGGAAGCGTGGAATTTTGCGGAGGAAGAGGCAGAAATCGAGCTTCTGAAGGAAGCGGTGCGGTCGATCCGAAATGTGCGCTCCTCCATGAATGTGCCGCCCAGCAAAAAGGCGCAGGTATTTGTAGTTTCTGAAAATGATAGGGTGCGCGGAGTCTTTGAGCGCAGCCGCCTGTTCTTTGCGACTCTGGCTTACGCCAGCCAGGTAACCGTGCAGGCAGATAAGGCCGGAATCGGCGAGGACGCCGTATCGGCCCTGATTCCTGACGCGGCGGTATATATGCCGTTTGCAGAGCTTGTGGACCTTGACAAGGAGCTGGAGCGGCTTAAGAAGGAAGAGGAACGCCTGACAAAGGAGCTGGCCCGCGTAAACGGCATGCTGAATAATGAGAAATTTATAAGCAAGGCTCCTCAGAGCAAGATTGATGAGGAAAAGGAAAAGCTTGCGAAATATACACAGATGATGGCGCAGGTAAAGGAGCATCTGGCGTCCCTTTCAAAGTAACAGGGCCTGGCGGCTTCAGTGCCGCCGCGAAAAAAGAAAAAAGTGAGGATTATGAAAAGGATTAAAAAGTGGCTGGGGGGATTTGGGGCATTCTGCCACAGGATTCACGAAAGGTGCAGCGGACCGCTTGAGAAGCCGATCGTTTTTGCAAACCGGTTTTCTCTGGTGCTTCATGCGCTGCTTTCCTGGGCGATCTACTTTATTATGGAGGCTGTATCCCGCCATTCGGCGGTGGAAGCTTGGTCTTTCATGACAGAGAGCACGGCCGTCTTTGCTTACAACAGCTTCATGATATTTATGAGCTTCATGCTGGTATATCTGGTGAGACGCAGAATTTTTATGAGGCTTCTGATTTCGTTTTTCTGGCTGGTGCTCGGCATTATAAACGGAACGATTCTGGCGAGCCGCGTGACGCCCTTTACAGGCCAGGATCTGCATCTGATCACAGACGCGCTGGACATTGTGGGAAATTATATGTCCCCGGTGCAGCTGATTTTAAAAATAGGAGGGGTTGCTCTCGGGATTATAGTTCTGGTGCTGCTGTGGAAATACGCTCCGAAGTACCAGGGAAGGCTCTGCTATCCGGTCAATATTGCGGGCCTGGCGGCTGTGATTGGGCTTTTCGCCGGCACGACGAAGCTGTGTCTGGAGCAGCGCGTGCTGTCCACTTATTTTGGCAATATCGCTTTTGCCTACGAGGATTACGGCCTGCCCTACTGCTTTTTCTGCAGCCTGCTGGCTACGGGAATGGATAAGCCCTACGATTATTCGGAGGATACGATAAAAGCTATTGTGGATCGGGATGAGGAGGTGCTGGCAGAGGAGGATAACGATTCGGAAAAGCCAAATATTATCATGCTGCAGCTGGAGACCTTTTTCGATCCGACCACGGTGGAGTTCCTGGAGTTTTCAGAGGATCCGATTCCGAATTTCCACAGACTGATGGAGGAGTATTCTTCAGGCGCTTTTAAGGTGCCGTCTGTGGGAGCGGGAACAGCCAATACAGAGTTTGAGTGCATTACGGGAATGAACCTCCGGTATTTCGGTCCGGGTGAATATCCCTATAAGACGATTCTGAAGGAGACGACCTGCGAGAGTGTGGCCTATAATCTGAAGGACGTCGGGTATGCCACTCATGCCATCCACAACAATAAGGCGACCTTTTACAGCCGCGCGGATGTGTTCAAAAATCTTGGTTTTGACACTTATACTTCGAAAGAATACATGGATGTGTCCAACACGACGGAAAATGGCTGGCTGAAGGATGAGGTTCTGATAGAGCATATCCTGGACTGTCTGGACTCCACAGCCCGGCAGGACTTTATCTATACGATTTCCGTACAGGGACACGGCGAGTATCCTACAGAGAAGGTGCTGGAGGATCCGGCTATCCGGGTTACGGGAGCTGAGACAGAAGAAAAGAATAACCAATGGGAATACTATGTAAATCAGCTTCACGAGATGGATCAGTTTATTGCAGATCTGATTGATGCCCTGGATGCTTACGGCGAGGATTACGTTCTCGTCATGTACGGAGATCACCTGCCTACGCTGGGGCTTACCGTGGAGGATGTGAGCAACCGGTACCTGTTCGATACGAGCTATGTGATTGTGGACAATATCGGACTGGAAAAGGAGGATCAGACGCTCTGCTCTTACCAGATTGCCGCAGAGGTGCTCGATAAGGTAGACATCCATACGGGAACCATGATGCAGTTCCATCAGGCCCGCCGCAAGACAAAATGGTATCTGCCGGACATGGAGCTTCTGCAGTATGATTTGCTCTATGGAGAGCGGTATGCTTACGGTATGGACGGGGAAAGCCCTTATGAGACCGTGGATATGCAGATGGGGATTCATCAGCCTGAGATCCGGAATGTAGTCGCCCTCGATGAAATGACGTATGTGTTTGGAGAGAATTTTACGACGGCTACGAAGGTCTATGTGGACGACGAATATCAGAGCACGACGTTTATCAACGATCATGTGCTCCAGCTGAAAAAGACGGTGCTGGAGGAAGACGCGCTGATTGCAGTGAAGCAGCTGGCGCCGGGCAAGGCGAGACGGGTGCTCAGTGAAGGAAACACATACAGCTTCCGGGCTCAGAGTGAGGAGGAGCAGAGTACAGACATGCAGGAAGGGACAGGCGAAACGGCATGACATATCAGGAAGCGGTGGCTTATATTGACGAGACGCCGAAGTTTACAAAGAAAAATTCTCTGGACCATACGCGGGCCTTTCTGAAAAGGCTTGGGGATCCGCAGGAGGGGATGAAGATCTTTCACGTAGCGGGAACGAACGGAAAGGGCTCTGTATGCTCGTTTCTCGATTCCATGCTGAGGGCGGCCGGGAAGCGGACGGGGCTTTTCACCTCTCCCCATCTGGTGAAGATCAACGAGCGTTTTGTGATCGATGGGGAGGAGGCCAGCGACGAAGCGTTTCTGGAAGCCTTTCATGTGGTGATGAGCTGTGTGGAGGAGATGAAGAAGGAGGGATATCCTCATCCGACCTATTTTGAGCTGCTGTATCTCATAGGAATGAAGATCTTCGAAAAGGCGGGTGTGGAGTACCTGGTTCTGGAGACCGGCCTCGGAGGGAGGCTGGACGCCACGAACTCCATAGAGCATCCGCTGGTGACGGTAATCACCTCCATCAGTCTCGATCATACGGAGTACTTGGGTGATACGGTGGCAGCCATTGCAGGGGAGAAGGCCGGCATCATCAAGGAAGGCGTACCCGTAGTTTACGACGCCTCCGATCCGGAGTCTGCGGAGGTAATCCGCAGAAGGGCGGAAAAGATGCACGCGCCTGCCTGCGGCATCACACCGGAAATGTATAAAATTTCCAGTACGACAAAGAAACATATTGATTTTTCCATTGATTGTGGGTATTATGATTGTATCCAGCTGTCCATCTCCAGCGTGGCGGAGTATCAGGTGAAGAATGCAGCCGAGGCGGTGACAGCCATCCGCGCTGCAGACCGGGAAGGCTACTTTACCGACGCAGTGATCCGGAAGGGGATTGAAGAGATGCGCTGGCAGGGAAGGATGGAGACCGTGCTCCCGAGCGTCATTATCGATGGAGCGCACAATGAAGCGGGAGTAGAGGAATTCGTAAGGACAGCCAGACGGCTGGAGGCTGACGATCCGGTGACGCTGCTGTTTGCGGCAGTGGGCGATAAGGATTACCGGCATATGATAGAGACGATCTGCAGAGAGCTCCGCCTGGAGCGTGTGATTGTGACGGAGGTCGGAGGCTACCGGAGCGTAGACGCGAAGGTGCCGGAGGCGCTGTTCCGGGAGTTTGGGCAGAAGGAGGTAAAGGCTGTTCCGGATGTGGAAGAGGCCTTTGATGAAGCATTGAAGGAAAAGGGAGACGGCATTTTATTCTGCGTCGGTTCCCTGTATCTGGTAGGAAGCATAAAGGATATCTTAGAGACAAGGAGGTCCGCACATGATTGATTTTGAGGAAGAGCTGAAAAAATTTCATCCGAGCCTTGAGGTGGAGCAGGTAGAAGATAACGTATACAAGAATAAACCGAAGGATGTAGCGGATCTTCTGGATGAGATGCTGAAGGAAATGAAGGGCGGCAGCCGCTATTAAGGGACAAAAAGGACCGGGAAGAGGAATTTTTGTCAGAGGAGGAATCTATGCGTTGTATTAAATGTGGAGCGGTGCTGACGGATCCCGGCTACTGCAGCTCCTGCGGGACAGAGATTAAGATTTACAGCAAGCTGATACGCCTGTCCAACACCTACTACAATATGGGACTGGAGAAGGCGAAGGTGCGCAATCTCTCCGGAGCAGCGGAGGATCTGCGGTACAGCCTGGAACTGAATAAAAATAATATACAGGCCAGAAATCTGCTGGGCCTGATCTGTTTTGAGGTAGGGGATGTCGTTTCTGCCCTGACCGAGTGGATTATCAGCAAGAACCTGGAGCCGGATAAAAATATCGCGGATGAGTACATCAATGCGATCCAGGCGAATCCGGCCAGGCTTGACACAATCAACCAGACGATAAAGAAATATAACCAGTCTCTGCTGTACTGTCAGCAGGGCAGCGAGGATCTGGCCATCATCCAGCTGAAGAAGGTGCTTTCCCTGAATCCGAAGCTGGTGAAGGCGCATCAGCTTCTCGCCCTCCTCTATATCAAGACGGAAGAGTATGAGAGAGCGGGACGGGAGCTCCGCAGGGCCCTCGCGATCGATCAGACAGATAACATTTCCCTCCATTATCAGGCAGAGCTGGAGGAACTGACCGGAAAGCCGGCAGGACGCTCCCAGAAGGCTGAGAAGGAGAAAAAGGACTCAAAAAATCCGGATATTATCTCCTATACAAGCGGCAACGAGACGATTATTATGCCTGCCGCCTACAAGGAAAATACCGGTGTTAACGTGATTTTGAATATTTTCATCGGTCTGGTGGTGGGCGTGGCCCTGATGTGGTTCCTGGCGGTTCCTGCCAAGGTACAGTCGGTGCGCAGCGAGACCTCTGACCAGATTCGGGAGTACAGCGACCAGCTGGCGGCGCGGCAGACGGAGATCAACGAGCTTCAGAGCCAGCTTGACGCCCTGCAGGGCAATGCGGAATCCGAGGAGGAGACAGCGGAGGAGAGCGGAAGCAGCTATGAGCTTCTGATAGACGCCTATACAAGCCTTCAGGCAGAGGATACGGAAGGAGCGGAAGCGTCTCTGGATCAGGTGGATCCGGATCAGCTCTCCGACAATGCGAGAACGCTTTATAACCAGATCTATGGCAGCGTGCACGCGGATGAGATACAGGCGTTGTTTGACGCAGGCTCTGCCGCCTACGATGCGCAGAATTATGAGGAAGCAGTCACAAATCTGCAGCGGGTGGTCGATTATGACGAACGCTACAGCGACGGCTATGCGCTCTATTATCTGGCGCGTTCCTATGAGAATCTGGGCCAGAACGCGGAGGCTCTGGAGATGTTCCAGAGATTTGCGGACGCCTATCCCGGAACTCAGCGGGCGACCTATTCAAACAATGCCATAGCGCGGCTGCAGCCGCTGGTTCAGCAGGAGAATACAGAAGATCAGACAGAGGACACGGGTGAAAGCGCCGGAACTGCGGCACAGTAAAGACAGAAAACACAGATACGTAAAAAACACAGGAGAAGCCCTGGAGCAAGGGACATACCGAAAGGTATGTCCCTTTTCTGATCTCAGGAGAAACGTAATCCTGGGCAGGATGATTTCAGGCGGAGTGCAGTATCAGGCAGAAATGGAGGAGTGGCGAAAGTGAGAGGCAGTATGAAACGGAAAAAGAACCGGGCTGCCGGCGCGGGGCCGGCAGCCGGCATGAAGGCAGAAAACGGGACCTTAAGGATTCCGGTCCCGGCGGAGCTTGATCATCACAGCGCGGAGCAGATCTGCGCCCGGGCAGACGAGCTGGTAAGAACCAGGGATATCCGGGAAATTATCTTTGATTTTTCCGCAACTGTTTTCTGCGACAGCTCAGGAATCGGCATGCTGATGGGCAGATATAAGATCATGCAGGCGCTGGGAGGTACAGTGAAGGCTGTGCAGGTGCGGGGCAGGGTGGAGAGAATTTTGCTGATGTCCGGCGTGATGAAGGTGATTCCGGTAGAAAGAATGCAGGGAGGAGAGGAACAATGAGGAATGAGATGCGTCTGGAATTCGACAGTATTTCGGCCAATGAGGCCTTTGCAAGGGTGACTGTGGCTGCGTTTATGACGCAGATGAATCCCAGCATGGAGGAGGTGGCCGATGTGAAGACAGCGGTGTCGGAAGCCGTGACGAACGCCATCATACACGGATACCTGGGCGAGGTACATAAAATTGTGATTACGGGCGAGATAGAGGACGACTGGCTGCGGATTACCGTGGAGGATAAAGGAACCGGGATTGCGGATATCGAAAAGGCCATGGAGCCGCTGTATACCACACGGCCGGAGCTGGAGCGCTCGGGCATGGGGTTCCTTTTCATGGAGGCATTTATGGATGAGGTGCAGGTAGAGTCGGAGCCGGGAAAGGGCACGGCGGTTCACATGAAAAAGCGGATCAAATCCCAAGAGGCGTAAGCATGGATCGCACGGAGGAGCTGATTCGGAGGTCACAGGACGGAGATAAAGCAGCCCGCGATATACTGATAGAGGAAAACATGGGACTGATCCATCATGTGGTGAAGCGCTTTCTGGGGAGAGGCGTGGAAGCAGAGGATCTCTTTCAGATCGGGGCGGTAGGCCTGGTGAAGGCTGTCGACCGCTTTGATTTGAGCTTTGGCGTGCGCTTTTCCACCTATGCCGTTCCCATGATTGCAGGGGAAATAAAAAGGTTCCTGAGAGACGACAGCATGATTAAGGTCAGCCGCTCCTTAAAGGAGTTGGCGGTAAAAGCAGCGAGGCTCCGCGAACAGCTTCTGATGGAAAGGGGGGAGGAGCCGGGGGTGGACGAGCTGGCAGGGCGTCTCCGGGTAGAGCCGGAGGAGCTGGTGCAGGCCATGGACAGCTGCACGGAGGTAGAGTCCCTGCAGAAGGTGATTTCCCAGGGAGACGGCGAAGGAGTCAGCCTGATGGAGAGGGTAGAGCAGGGAAAGGACGAGCAGGAGGCGCTGCTGCGCCGCATTCTGCTGGAAGAGCTTCTTTCCTCCCTGGACCCGAAGGAGCGCCGCCTGATTGTTCTGCGCTTTTTCCACGACAGAACGCAGACACAGGTAGCCAGTGAGCTTGGCATGTCGCAGGTGCAGGTCTCCCGGCTTGAGAAAAAAATTCTTTCAGCGCTGAAAGAGAAGATGTAAAGGACGCATATTTCCGCATGGCGCGGGACATACTGGGAGCAGAAGGAGGAAGAGCGATGAATCATACAAAGTATCGTGTATGGCTGATTTCCATAACGCTCGCGGCAGTGATCTTCGGCGTCATCTGGTATGTCTCCGGCAGAGAAGAGGAGAAGACGATCACGGACGGCACGCTTGTCTATCATGAGCTGCCGGAAGAAGCCTGTTTTCTAGGAAGAAGCAGGATGGCGAGAGGCGTTCGGCTATGAATGAAATTCTGTATGTAAAGCTGGAAAAAAATATCAGGACATACAACAGAACGCTCACGCTGGGAGAGGCCGCACAGATGAGATGCTCCGATCCGAAGATCCTGAACAGGCTGAAAACGGAGAAGCTGTATGTCTTTGATCACGCCCGCCCGGGAAAGCGCTCCTGTGCAGCGCGGACAGTCCTCTCTGTCATGGATGTGATTGAAAAGGTTCAGGCCGTCTATCCAGGCCTGGAGATTCAGAATCTGGGCGAAGAGGATTTTGTGGTGGAATATTCCACAAAGAGAGAGGAAAATACTCTTGCCGCTATCGCAAAGGCAGCTTTTGTCTGCCTGATCTGCTTTTTTGGCTCTGCCTTTTCCATCATGGCGTTCAATAATGACGTGTCTACAGTCAGCCTGTTTGACAAATTTTATACTCTGATGACAGGACAGCAGTCTGACGGATTTACGATTCTGGAGCTGACATACTCGCTGGGACTTTCAGTCGGAATCATCGCCTTTTTCAACCACATCGGAGGGAGACGGCTTTCCAAAGAACCGACGCCCATCGAAGTAGAAATGCGGCTTTACGAGGATGATGTGAACACGACCCTGATTAAGACGGCCGACCGGAACGGCGCACACAAAAAAGAGGAAGGTCAGGAGGAGAAGAACGGAGCATGATCTGGTGGAAGGAAGCGCTGATGGCGGCTGTGGGCCTGTGCAGCGGGCTGGCGGTGGCAGGCGGCCTGTTTGCGCTGATTATTGCCCTTGGCCTGGTGGCCAAGTTTGCCGATCAGACCCATACGGCCCGGTATATTCTTCTGTACGAGGACGCAGTGGCGGCAGGCGGTATCCTGGGAAATCTGGTGAGCATCTATTCG
This sequence comes from Lachnoclostridium sp. An131, assembly GCF_002160825.1. GTDB lineage: Bacteria > Bacillota > Clostridia > Lachnospirales > Lachnospiraceae > Laedolimicola. Next base: position 64,793 of record NZ_NFLI01000018.1, on the reverse strand, counting down.
CCGTCCCTGCCCTTCGGCGATGCAGGCGTGGGTATTTTCGGTATTTTTGCCGGAATTTTTGTGGGCGCCTGGGCGATGGCACTGACAGAGATTATCAATATCATACCGATCTTTGCACGCCGCATGGATCTGCGCAGAGGACTGGAGCTTTTGATAGCCAGCATGGCGCTGGGACGGACTGCAGGAGCTCTTATTTTTTATTTCTGCCGATTTTAGGAACGGCAGTCAGAAAGGATATATGGCATGAAAGAATTTATGGAGCATGAGCAGGGGAAGAACAGGCGGGAGCAGCCAGGAGAAGGACAGGCGGGACGGCCGGGCGTTCAGCCGGGATCCGGGCCGGTGATTCCGCCGGATGTGCAGCTGAACGAGCCGGATAAGCAGCAGTACGGCGAATATGTAAAACAGGTGACGCCCACCCACAGCCTGGGCCTGCAGATGCTGAAGGCCTTCGTGACAGGAGGCGTCATCTGCTGTATCGGCCAGGGGATTCTGAATTACGCGGGGAGTATCGGGCTGGAAAAGGACGCGGCAGGCGCCTGGTGCTCTGTGGCGCTGGTGCTGGCAAGCGTGATTTTGACCGGCCTCAATATTTTCCCGCAGATTGCGAAATGGGGAGGCGCGGGAGCGCTGGTGCCGATCACCGGCTTTGCGAACAGCGTGGCTGCGCCGGCTATCGAGTATCAGAAGGAAGGGCAGGTCTTTGGGATCGGCTGCAAGATCTTTACGATTGCGGGGCCGGTGATTCTGTACGGAATCTTTACGAGCTGGATCCTGGGGCTGATTTACTGGATTCTGGGACTGGCAGGGGTCTTCTGAAAGCGGATCAGAAAGAAAAGGATTGCATTTTTCCATACAGTGCATTAAACTAGTATCATGGTAAAGCGAAGTGAAGAGCATCGACAGTTTGCCGATGCTCTTTTTGCTTTTCAAAGAGATTCCGCGTGGCAGAATCTCCGGCAGGTGTCTCTTCGAGCAGGAGAAGCTTTCCGGCGGAAGCCTGAAACGCCGGAAGAGAGTGAGGGAATGGTTATGATGGAAACGATCGGAAATGTAATCACTGCAATCGACGATGCGGTCTGGGGCTGGTGGCTGATCATTCTGCTTCTGGGAACACACATCTTTATGACCTTTAAGACGGGATTCATTCAGTGGAAATCCATTACCAGGGGGATTAAGCTGTCAGTGACAAAGGATCCGGACGCGGAGGGTGAGGTATCAAATTTCGGCGCGCTGACTACAGCGCTGGCGGCTACGATTGGCACGGGAAATATCGTGGGCGTAGGTACGGCAGTCGCCCTGGGCGGACCGGGTGCGGTGCTCTGGTGCTGGCTCTCAGGAGTTTTCGGTATCGCGACGAAGTATGCGGAGTCGCTGATTGCCGTAAAATACAGAGTGAAGAAAAAGGACGGCCGTATGCAGGGGGGAGCCATGTACGCGCTTTCCAGAGGGCTCAAGTGGAAAAAGCCCGGGGCTGTTCTGGGTATGCTCTTTGCCGTCTTTGCCGGAATTGCGTCCTTTGGAATCGGCTGCGCGACCCAGGTAAACGCCATAGCAAACATTGTAGAGGAAAATGTAGGAGTTCAGGGATGGATTGTCGGCCTGATCGTGGCGGCACTGACTGCGGTTGTAATCTTTGGAGGAATCAAGTCTATCGCCAATGTATGTGAGAAGCTGGTTCCCTTTATGGCTGTTTTCTATGTGCTGGGCTGCATTATCATTTTGGGAATCAATTATGATTTTATCATTCCGGCGATCAAGACGATTGTCAGGCTTGCGTTTCAGCCGGGAGCGGCAGCAGGCGGCCTGGTGGGAACCGGAATCATGACAGCCATGCGCTATGGTACAGCCAGAGGACTGTTTTCCAATGAGTCCGGTATGGGATCTGCGCCCATAGCAGCTGCAGCCGCGCAGACGAGGAATCCTGTGCGCCAGGCGCTCGTGTCCTCCACAGGTACCTTCTGGGATACGGTAGTGGTATGCCTGATGACAGGCCTTGTGCTGGTGACTACGATTATGAAGAATCCTGCCATTAATATGGGAGAAATCACGGATGGCGGAATTCTGACAACTCTGGCCTTCGGGCAGATACCGTATTTCGGACCCGTTGTTTTGACCCTGGGCATCATCTGCTTTGCGTTTTCCACCGTCCTTGGCTGGGCTTATTACGGAGAACGTGCGGTAGAGTATTTTGCGGGAAAGAGGGGATTGATTCCTTACAGGGCCCTTTATGTGATTGTAGCAGCGATTGCTCCGGTGGTAGCGCTGGATATGGTATGGGATATCGCGGATATCCTGAATGCTCTGATGGCGATTCCGAACCTGATCGCTGTACTGCTTTTGTCCAATGTGATTTCAAAGGAAACGAAGAAATACATAAACGATCTGGACGCCTGGGATGAGGAGCAGGTTCCGGTGGTGGACGACTGAAGCTCCGGAGCCTGGTGTTCCGGAGGTGGGTGGCTGAAGCTCCGGAGCCTGGTGTTTCGGGACAGACGCCGGAAATAAAACAAATCCAAATATAAAAAACAGAAAGGATGGCCGAGACTGCTTCAGGCCATCTTTTTCTATTACCGTCATATTTTTCTTCCCTCAGGCATAAAATATATCTGCCCGGTTAAAATAACACCAGGATATCTGCGGAAAGGACGGAAGGAAATATTGAGCGTGGAGACAATCGTAGGAAAGCAGAGTATTCAATTTCAGGAGGCGCCCCATATCGTGAGCGCAGCCTCGGTTGTAGGAAAAAAGGAAAGCGAGGGGCCGCTGGGAAAGCTGTTTGACCAGATAGAGGAGGATCCTATGGTGGGACAGGCCTCTTGGGAGGAGGCGGAAAGCGCGCTTCAGAAAAAGGCGGCCCTGCTTGCTATGGAAAAAGCCGGATCAGGGGTGCCGCCGGTTCGGTATCTTTTTTCGGGAGATTTGCTGGGGCAGCTCATTGCCACATCCTTTGGGGTAATGGATTTGAAGCTGCCCCTGTTTGGCCTGTACGGCGCCTGTTCGACCATAGGCGAGGCGCTGATGCTTGGCGCCATGACGGTACAGGGAGGATATTCGGAGGCAGTGCTGGCGCTGACCTCCAGCCATTTTGGAAGCGCGGAGAAGCAGTTTCGATATCCGCTGGAGTACGGCGGCCAGAGGCCTCTGTCCGCTACCTGGACGGTCACAGGGAGCGGCGCGTTTGTACTGGCCCGTTCGGGCGGAAAAGCGCGCATCACAGGAGCGACTCCCGGGAGAGTGATAGACTATGGCCTGAAGGATTCTATGAATATGGGAGCCTGTATGGCGCCCGCAGCCTGTGATACGATTTGCACGCATCTGGAGGATTTCGGCCGGCGGCCTTCGGATTACGATCACATTGTAACCGGTGATTTGGGGAGTGTGGGACAGACGATTCTGCTGGAACTGGCTGGGAAGCGGGGGTATGATCTGACAGGAAAGCATCTGGACTGCGGAATGCTGATCTTTGATCCGGAGGCTCAGGATACCCATGCAGGGGGCAGCGGCTGCGCCTGCTCCGCAGTGACACTTGCGGCTTACCTTCTGCCAAAGCTGGAAAAAGGCGAGTGGAAACGGATTCTTTTTGTGCCGACCGGGGCGCTCCTTTCCACAGTAAGCTACAATGAAGGGCAGAGCGTGCCGGGCATCGCCCATGCGGTTGTGATTGAGCACTGCTGATGGGCTGGCAGCCGGCGGCGCTCCGGTTCGTTTCAGGAGGTGAAAGAAAATATGGATTATCTGAAAGCATTTCTCATAGGCGGCTTTATCTGTGCTCTTGTCCAGGTTTTGATGGAGAAGACAAAGATGATGCCGGGCCGTATCATGGTGCTTCTTGTCTGTAGCGGAGCCGTTCTGGGCGCTGTAGGCCTGTACGGGCCTTTTCAGGACTTTGCAGGAGCGGGAGCATCCGTACCGCTTCTTGGCTTTGGAAATACGCTCTGGAAGGGCGTAAAGGAAGCAGTGGATACCGAAGGCTTTCTGGGAATCTTTAAAGGCGGCTTTACGGCCAGCGCAGCAGGAATCTGCGCGGCTCTGGTCTTTGGTTATCTGGCCAGCCTGATATTCCAGCCGAAGATGAAGAAATAGAAAGATCCCTGTTTTTCTATATAAAAAGTATGATATACTGGAATAGCGCCGGCTGCTGCCGGCGCTAAAATAATGCAAGGATGGCAGAGTATCAGGAAAAGGCGTACAGCCTTTCGGGTGATGTGAACAGTTCCGCAGAATTTTACATATAAATACGTAAATAATTATCAAAATGTATTGACATAAAAATGATAATGATTTACAATAGTCCTAACGATAAGCGCTTATTATGTAAAATAATCTGAAAAGGAGCTGGTATATGGAGGGAAAATGAGAAATAACAGATTAGCGTTTTTTGAAAAAAAACTGAATATGATGAAAGAAGCATTAACGAAATCTGAGAGAAGAATTGCAGAGTATATCTGTGAAAATCCGGAAGACTTTACGAAAATGTCAATTACGGAGCTTTCCGAAAAAATAGATACAAGCGTGGCAGCGATCACCCGGTTTACAAAAAAAATGGGATATGAGAAGCTGCCTGATCTGAAAATGGAAATTACACGTGATTTGGAAGCGTCGGGAAATCTCAAATATCAGAAACAGTATGGAAATATTGAAGAAAGCGACGATGTGATGACGGTCGCACAGAAAGTGATTCAGAAAAACATTGAATCAATACAGGATATTGAGAAGATGCTGAAGAAGGAGGACCTGGAGAAGGTTCTTGATATCATGCGCGGCGCGAGAAGGCTGATTTTTGTGGGTCTTGGAGGTTCTGCTTCGGTAGCCCAGGATGCTTATCATAAATTTATGCGCCTGGGGATCATGGTGGAGCTGGTCACAGATGTACATGTTCAGGGAATCGTGTCGACCGTGGGAAATTCTGAGGATGCTGTCATTGTAGTCAGTCATGAGGGCGCTAATACGGAATTGAATATGGCATTAAAAATTGCAAAAAGCAATGAGATGAAAATTATAGCGATCACGCAGTTTACGCAGTCTCCGCTGGTAAAGCTGGCAGATGTGAGCCTGTATACACTGTCGCGGGAATTCAGCTATAAGCCGGAACCGCTAATCTCGAGAATCGCAGAGTACAGCTTGATTGATGTGCTTTATGTAAATTACTGCACACAGTCTCAGGAGAAGCTGGAGGAAAAGCTGTTGAAGATCAGTGATACGGTGAAACAGTTTAAAAATTATACAGATTAAATATTTATGAGAAAAATCAAAAAAATAGTGGAGAAATTATGGAGATAGGTTTTATAGGATTAGGAAAAATGGGATTGGAGATGTCGTCGAGAGCTGTTCAGGCAGGCCACAGGCTGGTGGGCTACGATAACAGTCCGCAGGCCAGAGAAAACGCAGAAGGCCGGGGAATCCCTCTTGCGGACAGTCTCCAGGCTTTGGTAGGTGAGCTGTCCAGTCCCAGGGTAATCTGGATGCAGCTCCCGCCAGGAAAAATCACAAATCAGATGATCCATAATCTGGGAGAACTGATTGCTCCCGGAGATTTACTGATTGACGGGGGGAATACAGATTTCAGAGACACTGTGCGTTCAGGAAAAAAGCTTAAGGAAAAAGGGATCCGTTTTATGGACGTTGGTGTGAGCGGCGGCGTAGAGGGCGCAAAAAACGGCTGCGGCATGCTGATAGGCGGAGAAGAGGCAGATTACAGAAGTATGATTCCGTTTTTCGAAAGCCTGGCTGCCCCCGATGCATATTCTTGGTGTGGAGGCTGCGGGGCAGGACACTACGCGAAAACCATACATAACGGCGTGGAGTATGCGATTATGCAGGCATATGCGGAAGGCTATGAGATGCTGACAGCGTCAGAGATTGACGTAGATGTGCTGGGGGTACTGCACGCATACCAGAACGGCTGCTCTATCCGTTCTCATATTCTTGGACAGATAATCAAGGCTCTGGAGCCGGATGTGAAGCTGGAAGGAGTGGAAGGCTTTGTGGCAGACTCGGGGATGGGCAGATGGACGGTAGAAGAATCGGTCAGGCTGCGTGTGCCGACGCCGACTATCACTGCTGCGCTTCAGCAGCGTTTCCGCTCCCAGCAGGAGGATTCTCCTGCCATGAAATGCCTTGCCGCCGCCAGGGGAGTGATAGGCGGCCATCCGGTTAAGCATAAGTAGACAATAAGGGGATTTGCATGAGTGTAACGAAAAACGTAAAAGAAAATATTCGGGAACTCCAGGCAGTTGCGGAACAGGTAGATCCGGAACAGCTGGAGCAGGCCGCAGACGCCTGCATGCAGGTGAAAAGAATCTTTTTCAGCGGCATGGGGAGAAGCGGAAATATGGTGAAGGCCCTCGCTATCCGGTTTATGCATCTTGGCTACGAGGCTTATGTAGCCGGGGATGCTTCGACGCCGTCGATTCAGAAAGGGGATTTGCTGATCGCAGTTACAGCCAGCGCCAGGACGAAGGTAACGCTGAATCATATAGAGACAGCGAGGAAACAGGAAGCCAGAGTACTTTTGATCTCAGCTGTGCCGGAAAATCCGGAAATCTCGGATTATTTTCTCTGCGTACCAGCCAGGACAAAAGTAGAGACAAGGCAGCACGCAGGTTCTTTGTTTGAGCAGTCGGTACTGGTAATTGGGGATGCAGTAGCGGAAGAGCTCAAGGAGAAAAGGAAGGTAACGACAGAATTTATGAATGGCAGGCACGCAAATCTGCAGTAGCCTGGCCTTTGGGGGATAAAATATGAATACTTCTGCAAAAGTAAGAGTACAGAAAATGGGGGCTTTTTTAAGCTCTGAGGTTATGCCGAATATCGGTGTGTTTATTGGGTGGGGCGTGTTGGCTGCGCTGTTCATTCCTACGGGCTGGCTGCCCAACGAAACCCTGAACCAGCTGGTATCACCCACAATGAAATATCTGATGCCGCTTCTTATCGCCTACACAGGCGGAAGCAATGTATATGGACGCCGCGGCGGAGTAATAGGCGCCTTTGCGACAATGGGCGTAATTCTGGGCACGGATATTAATATGCTTGCAGGCGCTATGTTTATGGGACCGTTTGCTGCATGGTGCATCAAAAAGGTGGATAAACTGTTTGAAGGAAGAGTAAAGCCTGGTCTGGAAATGATGGTCAATAACTTTTCCCTGGGCCTGGTCGGAGCGGTATTGATGGTAATCGGATTTTTTGCTTTTGTGCCGATTATTGAAGGACTGATTACCGTGTTCAGCGCAGCGATCAATGCGCTGATAAGCAGGGGACTGCTGCCTCTGATGGCATTCTTCGTACAGCCTGGAAAGGTTTTGTTTTTGAATAATGCTATCAATCATGGTATCATGATTCCGCTCGGAGTGGAGCAGGCGGCAGAGACGGGGAAATCGATTCTCTTTATGCTGGAGGCAAATAACGGCTGTGTTCTGGGCGTGGCTCTGGCCTTTGCAATTTTTGGAAAAGGGACAGCGAAAAAGGCTGCTCCTGGAGCGGCTTTTATCAATTTCTTCGGAGGAATCGGAGAGGTTGTATACCCGTTTGTTTTAAGTAAGCCGGTGACGCTGATAGGACAGATAGCAGGAAGCTTTGTATCCATTCTGATCATTCAAAATTTTGGAGGCGGAACGGTGGCGGCGATTTCACCGGGAAGCTTTTTCGCGCTGGTAGCTGTCTCTGCAAAGAGCAGTCTTGTAGTGAATGTTATTTCCTATTTTGCCGGTATGATCACATCCTGCCTGGTAGCTGGTTTCTTCCTGAAGATGGATAAGTCAGAAGAAGTGGCTGGAGCGAATTTTTCCATGGAAAAGACTTTGAGTGAAATGGGAGTGACAGGAAACGCAGCAGTCCAGCCAATAGCAGCGGCAGCCGCGCATGGTGCAGGGATGACTATATCCCGAATCGTGTTTGCCTGCGACGCCGGAATGGGATCCAGTGTGATGGGAGAATCCATTATGAAAACAAAGCTGAACAAAGCAATGCTGAGTATGGAAGTAGTACATACTTCAGTTGCTTCCATTGGAGAAAATGTCAGGGAAGGCGATTTGATTGTGACAACAAAGCCTCTGGAGGACAGGGTAAGGAGCATGCTGGAGACAAACCAAATGAAGAACCAGGTATTTCCGGTAGAGAATCTTTTGGACAACGAAGCTTATGACCGCTTAATAAAAATGCTTCTCTGACAGCAGGGAGAGACGGACTAAGATGAAAGAACAGGTATTGACGGTAAATAATATTGTACTGGGCGCAGATTACCCGGATCGCTGGGAAGCGATCCGGGCCTGCGGAGAAATTCTCTTTCAGCAGGGGTATATCCGCGGGGAATATATTGACGATATGATGGAGCGGGAACGTCTTTTTGGTGTCTATATGGGGAATGGGATCGCGATTCCGCATGGTGTTGAGGGCAGTGAACGGAATATTCTTCACTCGGGCATATCTGTACTGCAGTTGAAAAGAGGAGTGGATTTCGGCACGGGAACAGCGTATCTTTTGTTTGGTATAGCGGGAAAGGATGGGGAGCATATTGAATTGCTGAGCAGAATTGCGCAGGTATGCATGGAAACGGAAAAGGTAGAGCGTATGCGTATAACAGAGGATAAGGAGGAAATGCTGCAGATTTTAAATTCTGTCCCCATATAAGTGTACGGCATCTGCTGGCTTCCGGGCAGGAAAAGAAGAAAAGCATCGAAAAACTGGACTTTTCTGCGGTAAGCTGTTATACTTACCACGGCGGCAGCGCAGGCTGCGTCTGCCGCGGATACGGGTTGATAACAGCACAAGGACGCGGAAGGAGAGATTTTTGGTGAGTAAGGTAGCGATTGTAACGGACAGCAACAGCGGAATTACCCAGGAACTGGCGGAAGCAATGGGAATTTCGGTTCTGCCGATGCCTTTTACGATCGATGGAAAGGAATATTTTGAAGGAATCAATTTAACTCAGGAAGAGTTTTATGAATATCTGAAGCAGGATGCGGATATTGCCACCTCCCAGCCCTCCCCGGAATCGGTGATGAATCTGTGGAAGGAACTGCTGAAGGAATATGATGAGGTCGTGCATATTCCGATGTCCAGCGGGCTGTCCGGTTCCTGCCAGACGGCGATTGCCCTGGCAGATGATTTTGACGGAAAAGTCCAGGTGGTAAATAATCATCGGATTTCCATCACCCAGAGACGTTCTGTGGAGGATGCGGTTCGTCTGGCGAAGGCCGGAAAGAGCGCCCGGGAGATCCGTGAGATCCTCGAAGAGACGAAGCTGGAGTCCAGCATCTATATTACGGTAGCGACACTGAAATACCTGAAGAAGGGCGGCCGTATCACTCCGGCGGTAGCGGCTATCGGTACGATGCTGCGCCTGAAGCCGGTGCTGACTATTCAGGGTGAAAGGCTGGATTCCTTTTCAAAGGCAAGAACCATGCGGCAAGCCCGTCAGACCATGCTTGACGCGGTAAGAAATGATATCGAGACCCGTTTCGGCGGCGTGGACGCGCATGAAGTCTATCTGGATATCGCCCACACAAACAATTATGAAGAGGCGCTGGATTTCAAAAAGGAAGTGGAAGAGGCGTTTCCAGGATATCAGGTAGGCTTTGTGGATTCCCTGTCTTTGAGCGTATCCTGCCATATCGGAGATGGATCTCTTGCGATAGCGGCTACGAGAATTTTGAACAGATAAAATTTATTTTCGAAAGACAGCGCTGGATTGAAAATTCAGCCTGGAAGGAGGGCGCCTCAATTGATTGAGGCGCCCTTATTTCCGCCCGGATATTTCCTGGATCCAGAAGAAATTTTTTTGACAAGAAAAGTGCCCTGTGATACACTAATGCTAACTATAGCATATTTTGACAAAGGGAACGGAAAAGCAACAAAATATAGTAGTCTGACAGGATGACTGAGGTGGAAATCGTTGGATAAATATGAATTTCAGATAAAGACAGAGCAGCTGGGAAAGCTGATAAAAAAAGAGGATTATAAAACAGCCGCCAAGATCGCGGACTCTATTGACTGGCGTAAGGTGCGGAATGTAGGACTTCTTCTGCAGGTTGCGGAGGCTTATGAAAAGACGGAACGGTACGAGGATTGCTACGAGATCCTGAATATCGCTTATGACTGTGCGCCGATAGGACGGATGATCGTCTATAAGATGGTGGAGATTGCAGTAAAGCTGAAGGATTTCGACGAAGCAGTGGAGCTGTACAAGGAATTTGTCAGAATTGCGCCTCATGATCTGGGACGCTATGTTTTGAAATACGAGATTTACAAGGGACGCGGTTCCTCCATAGAGGATCAGATTGCGATTCTTGAAGAATACAAGAGCCGGGAATACCAGGAGGAATGGGCCTATGAGCTGGCAGAGCTCTATTATAAGGCGGGTATGTCTCTGAAATGTGTGGAAGAATGTGATGATTTGATTCTGTGGTTCAGCGAAGGTGAGTATGTCATAAAGGCGATGGAGCTGAAGATGCGGATTCAGCCGCTGACTGCTTCTCAGGAGGAAAAGTACCGCCAGATGGTGACGGATCCGCGGACAGCGGAGGAGATCAAGGTTCGTCCGGTAAATATGGAGCAGTTTAATACCACGAATCTCCAGGCGGCCCTCGCGGAAGGCCTGGAAGATCTGATCCGGAAGGAGACGGAGCGGAAAGCAGAGGCGCCGGAAGGACAGGGAGTCTCCGGACAGAAGGAAACGCCGGAAGGGCAGGAAGCCTCCGGACAGGAGGAAACGCCGGAAGGGCAGGAAGCCTCCGGACAGAAGGAAACGCCGGAAGGGCAGGAAGCCTCCGGACAGAAGGGTACGCCGGAGAAGCAGGAGACGTCTAAGCAGCAGGAAGCGCCGGAGGAAACGAGCGCTCCGGATAAGGCGGAAGGAGCGGAAGACCGGGGGACTTCTGCGGCTCCTGCGGCGGGTCAGGGCACGGCGGTATCGTGGTCAGGTGCGTCAAAGGATACCATGCAGCTTCCGAAATTTATCGGACAGGATGAGAGCGGCCAGCTGACCTTTGACATGGAAGAGAATGTGCTGGACCGACAGATTACTGGTCAGCTCAGCATCGAGGATATTTTAAATGACTGGGAGGTCAAGAAGCGGGAGACGGAAGCTGCCATTGCGGAAGCAGCCAAAAGGGATGAGGAGCGCCGCAGAGAGCGGGAGCGCCTGCGTGCCACAGGCCAGCTTCCGGAGCTGAACATCGAGGTTAAAACCACGGTTCCGGAGGAGATCCAGCGCCTGATTGAGGAGATAGAGGGCAGATATCCGGTTCACGTAGAGCTGGAGCCGATCAGAAAGAAGACTGCGGAATCGGGACGGCAGCAGGAAAAAGAAGAGCTGGAAGGAAACACATTGCAGAAGGCCGTGCCGTCTGCTGCGCCTGCGGCGAAGGAACCGCAGGAGATTCTGGAGATCCTGGAAGCTCCGGCGGAAAGCAAAGGGCAAAAGAGGATGGACAGCCGGGAGATCCTGGATATTCTGGAGGCTGCGTCTCTGGAAGAGCTGCAGCCGGCAGCGGCAGGTTCCAGCCGGCAGGAGACAGAGCCGGCAGCAGACTCTGCAGTACAGCCGAAGCAGCCGGCAGCTGGACAGAAGCCAGAAGAGCAGCCTGCTTCACAGAAAAGAGCGGAAGATGACGCCCGGCGGAAGGCGGAGACAGAGCAGGAGAAGGAGGAAGAGCCTGCTGCTCCGATGCTGGAGGAGCTGGAGAAATCTCTGGAGGAGACGATTTCTGCGATACCGCCTGGACAGCTTTCCGAGGAACAGAAGAAGCTTTTTGCCTACTTTACCTCTGTGCGCGGAATGAACAGGCAGCTGGCAGAGCTTCTGGAGGAAGACCGGATGCGCAAGGAACGGCGCGAGGATTCTCTGGTGGGCAATATCGTGATTACCGGAGAACGGGGGAATGGCAAATCCACGCTGGCTGCGGATATTGTGAAGGCGCTTCAGAAGCAGCGGCGTGTCAAAGGCGCGAAGATGGCGAAGGTGGCTGCGGAGAGCCTGAATGGCAAGGATGTGTCTGCGGTGGTTGCGAAGCTTGGCGGCGGAGCTCTTCTGATAGAAAGAGCAGGGAACCTGAAGACAAAGACGGCTGTCCAGCTTTCTCATGCCATGACGAGAAAGACAGGCGGGCTGCTAGTGATTCTGGAGGATGACAAGGAAGAGATCCGGAAGCTCTTTATCCGCTGTGAGAGCCTGGGAGCCAAATTCACACGCACGATAGAGATCCCTGTATTTACAAATAAGGAGCTGGTGGCATTCGGCGAATCCTATGCGCAGGAGAGAGACTGCGTGCTGGACGAGATGGCTGTGCTGGCTCTGTACAACCGGATTGGAAACAATCAGACCAGCGATCATCTGGTGAACGTAGCCGAGGTCAAGGAGATGGTAGACGAAGCCATTGAAAAGCGCGGAAAGAAGGGCCTGTTCGGCAAGACGAAGAAGAGCCGTATGGACGAGTTTGGCCATCTGATTCTTCTGGAAAAGGATTTTGAAAAGTAGAGGTGCACAAATGCCGCCTGCGGCGGCTGAAAAAATATGAAACATACAAATGATTTGGGACATGATCCTGTCTTTCCGCTGGTGCTGAGGCTGGCGGTTCCCACGATGCTTGCCCAGCTGGTAAACGTGCTGTATTCCATCGTGGATCGCATGTATATCGGTGCGGGGGTAGGAAGTCTGGCGTTGGCAGGCGTGGGCGTCTGCGCGCCGATTGTGACCCTTCTCTCTTCCTTCGGTTCTCTGGTGGGAATGGGAGGTTCTCCGCTCATGGCGATGCGGATGGGCGAGGGAAATACCAGAGAGGCGCGGAGAATACTGAATAACGGTTTTCTGATGCTTCTGGTTCTGTCCGTGATTTTGACAATTGTATTCTTATTTTCAAAAGAGCATCTGCTTATGTGGTTTGGCGCAAGCCAGGCCACGTTTGCGTATGCGGATACTTATATGACTATTTATACGGCGGGAACCTTTTTCGCCCTGATGGCCGGAGGAATGAACAGCTTTCTGATTGCCCAGGGCTTTTCCGGCCTGGGAATGGCGACGGTGATGCTGGGAGCAGTGCTGAATATTGTGCTGGATCCTGTTTTCATCTTTGTTTTTGATATGGGAGTGGCGGGTGCAGCTATTGCTACGGTGATTTCCCAGATTGCCTCCTGTGCCTTTGTTCTGCTGACGCTTTGGAGCAGGAAAATGCCCGTGCGTCTGAGCTGGGGCGATTTCCGGTGGAAGACCGTGCAAAGAATCGCAGCCTTTGGACTGTCTCCGTTTCTGATTATTGCCAGTGACAGCATCCTTCTGATTGTTCTGAATACTGTGCTTCAGCGCTACGGGGGACCGGGCGAGGGCGACACACTTGTGACCTGCGCGACGATTGTGCAGAGCTACCTTCTGCTGATTACGATGCCGATGGGAGGAATTACGCTGGGAAGCCAGCCTGTGATCAGCTTTAATTACGGAATGGGGGATGCCGGCCGCATCAAAAAAGCCCTGCGGTGTATCGTAGGGCTATGTATCAGCTTCTGTGTCTTTATGATGGCGCTGACCTATACGGCTTCGCCTCTTTATGTCTCGCTGTTCACGAAAGACAGTGAGATTCTGGCGCGTTCGGTAAGATACATAAAAATATTCACTGCCATGATTATCCCGCTGGCGGTACAGTACCCGCTGGTAGATGAGACGACAGCGCTGGGACAGGTAAAGCTAGCCCTGTTCTGCTCAGCGTTCCGGAAGCTTGTTTATCTGGCAAGCCTGCTGACGCTCCCTGCGCTCGTCTCGGCGGAGGCGGCGTTTTTCTCAGAACCGGCAGCGGACGTCATCGCAGCCGCGGTGACGACAGCCCTGTTTCTGTATTTCTTTCCGCGGGTGATTGCAAAAAGAACAAAAGAGCTGGGACGGGAGGCAGCCGGAACGAAGCGCCAGCCTTCTGCCTGAACGGGAATGCATCCCGCTTCAGGCAATTTTTTCGATCTCTACCTGCGGCAGCAGCTCCTGTACATCGCTTTCCCTTGCCAGCAGCGTGCCCTCCTGGCGGACAGAGCCAGCAGCGCATGCCATGGCGTAGCGCAGCATATCCTCAGAGTCCAGATGCTTTCGGAGCGCATAGCACATGCCGGCGACCATGGAATCGCCGGCTCCGGTCAGGCCTTTTGCTTCTATGGGAAGCGGCTTCGCGCGGTAGGCATGCTCCTGATCGAGAAGGAGCGCTCCGTCGGCGCCCATGGAAATGCAGAGATAAGGGATGCCTCCGTCTACGACCTGCCGGGCGATTTCCAGAGGCCCCTGGCCGGCTTTCAGCTTCTGCCGGAAGGTCTGTTCAAATTCCAGGCTGTTGGGCTTGATCAAAAAAGGCTTTTCCTGAAGGCCCAGCTGGAAGGGCTCGCCAGCGGAATCCAGCACGGTTTTGACGTCTTTTCTATGGGCCATGCGGATCAGCCTCTGATAGATATCTGAGGGCACTCCGGGAGGTATGCTTCCACTCAAGACCAGAATATGCGCGTGCTCCAGACGGGCGTCGATCTCGTCAATCAGCCTGTCGACAGAGGAAGGGGAGACTTCGGGGCCTGCCTCGTTGATTTCGGTCATCACATGGGAGGCCTGATCAAAAAGCTTGATGTTTGTCCGGATAGAGCCGTCGGCATAGATAAAATGGTGCTTCAGGCCGCGGCTGTTCAGTGTCTGCTCCAGAAGACTGCCGTTATTCCGAAAATTCAGTCCCATGCACAGGGTATCTTCTCCCAGGTGATTCAGAACTGTGCTCACATTCAGGCCTTTTCCGGCCACGTCAATTCTCGCATTTTTTACCCGGTTATAGGCCCCTACGTCCAGCCGGTCAAGGTATATGGTTTTGTCAATGCAGGGGTTCAAGGTTACAGATAATATCATCGGATGTCCTTTCTTTTCCGTTTGTTTATTGTATAGATTCATTATAGGCAGGGAAAAATGGAATGTCAAAAAGAAATTTCTGAGGACTGCTTGACAGGTTATACCGTTCGGTATAGAATGAAGACAGAACAAAAACACAGTGTTTGTCAGGATGGAAAGAGGGATGCCTGTGGACAACAGGGAACGGATCCTTGAGACCGCGCTGGAGCTTTTTTACGCCAGGGGCTATGACGCGGTGGGAGTTCAGGAGATTGCGGAAAAGTCAGGTGTCACCAAGCCGACGCTTTACTACTATTTTAAAAGTAAATACGGCCTTCTGGAGCAGCTTCTGGAGAGCAGGGGGGAGCCGTTTCTGAGGGAGCTGCAAACGGCGTGCATCTATCATGGGGATTTAAGAGAGACGCTGTGCGCGGCTGCCAGAGCAGTAGCTGATTTTGCGCAGAGAGAACCTAAATTTTCGATTCTCTTTGTGGCGCAGTACTATTCTGCCAGGGAGAGCGAGACCTATCAGGCTGTACGTCCGCTGGTGTTCCGTCTGCAGAAGGAGATAGAAGGTATTTTTGAGGCTGCCGCCTCGGATCTGGGGAATATGCACGGACGGCAGAGGCAGTTTTCTCTCGGCTTTATCGGCCTGGTCATTCTCTATCTTATCATGAAGCATGAGACGGGGGAGGAGAAGCGGCTCGAGATTTCGGAAGAGGAGATCGAGGCGCTGGTACACCAGTTTATGCATGGGATCTATTCTTAGGCAGAACGTTTTAGGCAGAACGGTTCCCGGGCGGAGCTTCTGCAGGGCCGGGACAGACAGGGCTGTGAAGAAAAATCGGAGGAGGAAGCATCATGTCAAAATGGTATGAGGAAGCCATTTTTTATCATATTTACCCGTTGGGGCTTTTGGGGGCGCCTAAGGCTCATGAGGAGGAAGGAGAGGTTCACAGGCTGAAGGAGCTGGATCCGTGGGTCGCTCATATGCGGGAATACGGGTTTACCGCTGTGTATATCGGACCGCTGTTTGAGTCCACCACCCACGGGTATGACACAAAGGATTATAAAAGGGTAGACAGCCGGCTGGGAGACAATGAGGACTTCCGTCATTTTGTGGAGAAATGCCATGAAAGCGGCATCCGGGTCGTTGTGGACGGCGTGTTTAACCATACGGGCCGGGAATTTTTCGCATTCCAGGATCTTCAGAGAAACCGTGAGAATTCTCCGTACCGTTACTGGTACCAGGATGTAGATTTTGGCGGGAACAGCCCATTTCATGATGGGTTCTGGTACAGGGCATGGCATAACTGCTATGAGCTGGCGAACCTGAACCTGGGAAATCCGGAGGTCAGGAATTACCTGCTGGATGTCGTGCGTTTCTGGATCGATGAGTTCGATATCGATGGAATCCGCCTGGACTGCGCCGACTGCCTTTCCTTTGATTTTATGAAGGAGCTCCGGAGAGCTGCGGAAGAGAAAAAACAGGATTTCTGGCTGATGGGTGAGGTGATTCACGGGGATTACGCCCGCTGGGTGAATCCGGAGACGCTTCATTCTGTTACAAACTATGAGCTGTGGAAGGGGCTTTACTCCGGACACAACGATCATAATTATTTTGAAATCGCGCACACGATCCGCCGCCAGTTCGATGCAAACGGAGGCATCTATAAGGGCTGCCGCCTGTACACCTTTGTGGATAACCATGATGTGGACAGGATTGTAAATACGCTGAATGATAAAGGCTTCCTTCGCTCTGTCTACACGCTTCTCTATACCCTGCCGGGTATCCCGTCGGTGTACTATGGAAGCGAGTGGGGAGTGGAGGGGAAAAAAGAGTGGGGAGGCGACGAGAAGCTTCGTCCCTGCCTGAAGCTTTCGGAGCTGGAGGAGAAGCCTCCGGTGCCGGGGCTTCCGGAACTGATCCGGAAGCTGGCCCGGGTACGCGCGCAGGAAAAAGCGCTGACAGATGGCGTGTACCGGGAGCTGACGCTGACGAACCGCCAGTATTCCTTCGCCAGAATCCTGGATGGAGAAGCAGTGATTACAGCTGTGAATAACGACGACAAGGAGGCGCGCTTTGAGATACCCTGTCCGGTTCCGGGGACAGAGGCTGCGGAGATCTTCACGGAGAAGACGCAGGCCATAGAGAATGGAAAAATCATATGGGAGATGCCCGCTTACGGAAGCGCGGTATTTACAGTAAAACAGGGGTGAGATTATGGAAGAAAAGAAAAAGGAAGCTGCCGCATCAAAAAGAAAGGGGAGCAGAAAAAAGAGGCCGGAGGGCTTTGTAGGAGATCTGGATCAATATCTGTTCGGTCAGGGGACGCATTATGATATCTTTCAGAAGCTTGGCGCCCATCTGATGACGGTGGACGGAAGGAATGGCGTATATTTTGCGGTGTGGGCGCCGCATGCGCTGGAGGTTCATGTGATCGGAGATTTCAATGGGTGGAATGAGGAGAGCCATGCGATGGAGCGCCTGGAGCCGCTGGGAATCTGGGAGCTGTTTGTTCCCGGCGTAAGGCAGGGGGCTTTGTATAAATATCTGATTGAGACGCAGGATCACCGCCGGCTCTATAAGGCGGATCCTTATGCTTCCTCCGCAGAGATGCGGCCGGGTACGGCTTCCCGCGTGGCGGACATTTCCGGTTTTAAGTGGACGGACGGCACCTGGATGGAGCAGCGGCGCGCCAAGACCATGACGGAGGAGCCTATGGCCATTTACGAGGTACATCCGGGCTCCTGGAAAAAGCATCCCCACGGTCCGGATGAGGACGGCTTCTATAATTATCGTGAGCTGGCCCACAGCCTGGCAGACTATGTCCATGAGATGGGCTACACCCATGTGGAGCTGATGGGGATTGCGGAGCATCCCTTCGATGGTTCCTGGGGATACCAGGTTACCGGGTACTATGCTCCGACCTCACGATACGGAAGTCCGCAGGATTTCATGTATCTTGTGAATTATCTGCACAAAAAGAAAATCGGGGTGATTCTGGACTGGGTTCCGGCACACTTCCCGAGAGATGCCCATGGCCTGGCAGATTTTGACGGCCAGCCCCTGTATGAATATCCTGACCCGAGAAAGGGAGAGCATCCGGACTGGGGGACCAAAATCTTTAATTATGAGATGAACGAGGTCAAAAACTTCCTGATCGCGAACGCCCTGTACTGGGTGGAGCAGTTCCATGTGGACGGTCTCAGGGTAGACGCGGTGGCGTCCATGCTCTATCTGGATTACGGAAAGCAGTCGGGGCAGTGGGTAGCCAATAAATATGGCGGAAATGAAAATCTGGAAGCAGTGGAATTTTTCAAGCATCTGAACTCCGTGCTGCTGGGGCGCAATCCGGGAGCAATGATGATTGCCGAGGAGTCCACGGCCTGGCCGAAGGTAACAGATAAGCCTGAAAATGACGGTCTCGGCTTCTCTTTCAAATGGAATATGGGATGGATGAATGATTTTCTGGAATATATGAAGCTGGATCCCTATTTCCGAAAAGGGGCGCATCATCTGATGACCTTTGCGATGACCTATGCCTACAGTGAAAAATACATCCTCGTGCTCTCTCACGATGAGGTAGTGCACTTGAAATGCTCCATGTACAATAAGATGCCGGGCTACCCGGATGACAAGTTCGCGAACCTGAAAACCGCTTATTCATTTATGATGGGGCATCCGGGTAAAAAGCTGCTGTTTATGGGACAGGAATTTGCACAGCTTCAGGAGTGGAGCGAGGCCAGGGAGCTTGACTGGTATCTTCTGGGAGAGGAGCGCCACCAGCAGATTCAGAATTATGTCAAGGCTCTGCTTCACCTGTACCGGAGCCATCCGGCTCTTTATGAGCAGGATACATATCCGGAAGGGTTCCGGTGGATCAATCCAAACGACGCGGACCGCAGCATCTTCTCATTTATGCGTTTCGCGAAAAACGGCAGAAGGAATCTTCTGTTTGTCTGCAACTTTACGCCGATGGCCCGTCCTGATTACAGGGTAGGCGTGCCCAGAAGAAAGCAGTATAAGCTTATTCTGGACAGCGACGCGGCGATGTACGGCGGAAGCGGGCAGGAGAAGCCCCTGATTTACAAAGCGGTCAAGGGCGAGTGTGATGGTCAGCCCTACTCGATTTCCTATCCGCTGGCGCCTTATGGGGTGGCTGTGTTTGAGTTTTAGTGCTGGAATAGAATAAACTGTGAATAGAAGAGGGGCAGCCATGTGCTGCCCCTTATTCTGTGTCCTCCGGCACAGCCGCCTTGTCAAGCGCCCGGCTGACCGCGTCCAGAAGCACCTGAGAGGTGTACTGGTTTTCGGAGGCGTAGGTAAGCCCCTCCAGGGACTGGGTGGAGCAGATCTGTTCCGCCAGGTTCTCCAGCGCGGGCTCCATCAGGGGATACATGGTTTCAACGGCCTCGCTGACATTTACCAGCTGGATGGTCTCAATCTCGTCTGCGCTTACGGTTACCGCCACATCGACGGCGCTTCCGTTCAGCATGATGGAGGAGGTGTATACGCCCGGTATGTACTTTTCGGAGGCTGCGGCCGTGTCACTGCTTTTATCCTTCGGAGAGAACATATAGACCAGAAGAAGGATAAGAAGAATGCCAAGGGCCACAAAGATTCCCGTATAGATTAATTCTTTCATGCGGAGGACGACGATTTTGGTTTTTGAGCTCAAGGAAAGCCCCTCCTGTATGTTTCGATTGTTATAAGGTATGAGAGAAAACGGGGAAATATACGTGAGCTTTTTTTGCTCCGCCGGGATTCCTCTTGACAACGGACAAGCCTGGCGCTAAAATTACTAGGAAACTAGTAAAATGAAAACGGATGGAGGAGCGTGATTTTATGGAAACAGGAAAAATCATCAATAAGATCGCCCACCGGCTCCGGAGGCGTTCCCAGGCTGTGCAGAAGACTGTGGGAATCAGTGAGGCCCAGGGGAGAATCCTGGACTATATTCTGGTGGAAGGAGCCAGACGTCCGGTATATCCGAAGGATATTGAAAAGGAGTTTGACCTGCGCTCTTCTACGGTGACGGGAGCGCTGACTGTCCTTGAGACGGAAGGGCTGATTGCCAGAGTGCCGGACGAGAGAGACGGCAGGCTGAAAAAGCTGGTGTTTACGCCGAAGGCGGACGGGATCCGGGCGGCCCTTCAGGGAGAAATAGAAGAGACGGAGAAGCGGATGCTGCAGGGAATCTCGGAGGAGGAAAAGGCAGTGTTCCTGGAGCTGGCGGAGCGGATGCTGAAAAATCTGGAATAGAGGAGTGGAACAGATGGAAGACAATGAACTGATGGGGAGGATGAAGGTATCGAAGGCTGTGGCGAAGATGGCAATACCCAGCGTCATCAGCAGCCTGGTGACGGTGGTTTATAACATGGCCGATACCTTCTTCGTGGGACAGACGGGAGACGCACTTCAGGTGGCGGCGGTGAGCCTCACCAACCCGATATTTATTCTGATGATGGCCTTTGCCAACATGTTTGGAATGGGAGGAAGCGCGGTGGCTTCCATGGCTCTGGGAGAGCAGAATAAAAAGCGGGCCAAAAACGTGTCGGCCTTTGTGCTGTATGCGTCCTTCATAGTGGGAATCGCGTTTATGCTGGTTCTTATGATCTTCATGCAGTCGGTTCTGACCCTGTTTGGAGCCGACGCCGAGACCTATGAGCTTGCCAGGGGATATACGTTCCATATCTCCTACGGGGCTCCGTTTATTATCTGGTCGGCGGCCTGCAGCTTTGTGATCCGTGTGGAGGGAGCGAGCCGGGAAGCCATGATTGGGAGTATGATCGGAACCATCGCCAATATTGTGCTGGATCCGATTTTTATCTCTGTATTTGGCATGGGAGCTACGGGCGCGGCGATTGCCACGACCATTGGAAACGTATTGTCCTGCCTCTATTTTCTGTGGTATTTTCGGAAGAAGTCCAGACTTTTGTCCCTCAGCCCGAAATATTTCCGGTGCGGGGACGGGATTCTTGTGAAAATCTGCAGCATTGGCCTGCCTACGGCGATCTTCTCGGCGCTTATGAGCCTGTCCACCATTGTGCTGAATCAGATTCTGGTGGCTTACGGGAACGCTCCTGTGGCGGCGATCGGCATTGTGTTTAAGGCGAACATGTTTATCACCTTCCTGCAGATGGGCCTTGCAAACGGTGTGCAGCCCCTGCTGGGTTATAATTACGGAGCAGGGAATGCGGAACGCTTCCGGGCAGTGGAACGATTCACGAAAGGCTGCTGCCTGATTGTGGGAATCGCGTCTGTAATCCTGTATTATACCTGCAGAGAGCCTGTGATCCGAATGTTTATTAATGATGAGGAGGTGATCCGTTACGGTGTGCAGATACTGATTGGATATATGCTGTCCGGCCCGGTGATTGGAATTCTTTTTATGAATATGAACTGCCTGCAGTCTGTGGAGCATGCTTTTCCGGCTACGATCCTTTCGATTCTGCGCCAGGGAGTGCTTCTGATACCGCTTCTGTATCTCTTGGACGCTCTGTTCGGCCTGAACGGCGTGATTTACGGACAGAGCATCACAGACTATATTGCGGTGGGCCTGTCGGTCGTGATCTGGCACAGAGTGCGTAAAAATCTGGGCGAAAAAAACGGCGGCAGGAACTGCGGACAGCAGCAGTATGTCCAGGCCCCGGAGGTCTGAAAAGCCCCGGACAAAAAGTCTTAGGAAGAAATGACGTTCTGATGCTCGATAAACCCTTCGCCAAGCACTTCGCGCACATCGGTTACAATGACGAAAGCATTTGGATCGCAGCCCTTGGCCAGATCCTTTAAGCGGACGATTTCCTTTTTGGCTACGACGCAGAAGAGCATGGTCTTTGCCTCGCCGGAATACATGCCGGTAGCGGAGATGCCGGTTACTCCCCGGTCAAGCTCCTTCATGACGAGAGCAGCCAGCTCCTCCGGCTTTTCTGTAATTACAAAGGCAGCCTTTGAAAATTTAAGGCCGTCGATGATGCCGTCGGAGATCTTGGAGGTCAGGTAGATGGCTATGACTGCATAGAGCGTGACCTGAATTCCATAGAGGAAAGCGCCCACCAGAACGATAACGGTATCGATTACCCAGAGGATAGAAGAGATACTGTAATGCCGCAGGAAATGCTGTATCAAAGCCGCGATCAGATCGGTACCGCCTGTCGTGGCCTGAGTGATAAACACAAGGCCGATGCCTGCGCCCATGAAAATGCCTCCGAATAAGGAAGAGAGCAGAAGATCGCCTTCTGCCAGAGGCACCACTGGAAGCACGGAAAGCCAGAAGGACAGCATGACAGTGGCAAAGCCGGTGTGAAGCAGATAACGTATGCCCTTCAGCCGCATGGCGATAAGGAGGACAGGGATATTAAGGACAAGGTTCGTGACAGACAGCGGTATGCCGCCAGGTATCAGATGCCCGGTGAATTGTTTTACGATGATGGCGATACCGGAGAAGCCCCCGGTAATCAGGCTGGCAGGCTCCAGTACAGAAGCTGTGGCAAAGGCCATCAGAGCAGTTCCAATGATGATGAGAGCATAATTTCTGACAGTAGTTTTTATAGTTGCTGCGGGCATGGAATCCTTCCTTTCTGGCATGGTAAAAACAGGCCTATTCTGACGCTATCACAGGAAGTGGAAAAATGCAAGGCCCCGGCAGGAGGAAAATGGGCAGAAAAAAGGGCAAAAGAAAATTTGTGAACAATGCATAGGAAAAATTTAGGATGTTTTTCTGGAAATATTGAGGAAGTGCATAAAAAAATTTGCATTTCCTCTTTCCTTTTTTACAATTTTGCATTAATATATATCTTAGGTATTTTTTTGTTACAGAGAAATGGGGTTTTTTATTGTAAATATTGCCGGAAACAGACAGGAGAGGGAGCCGGCATTATTGTCAGCGATATGCACAAAACTATATAATTAAGAAGGAGCGGAGAAAAGCTATGATTTCAAATCAAATACTGCAGAATACGATCGACGGACTTAAGGGAATAACAAGGATAGATCTCTGTATTATAGATACGGAAGGAAAGGTGCTGGCATCCACCTTTCCGGAAGCAGATTCTTATACGGGCTCCGTTCTGGCATTTATTGATTCCCCGGCGGACAGCCAGGTGATTCAGGGCTTCCAGTTTTTTAAAATCTTTGATGAAAACCAGCTGGAGTACATTCTGCTGGCGGGCGGCGGAAGCGAAGACGCTTATATGATTGGAAAACTGGTGGTTTTCCAGATCCAGAATCTTCTGGTGGCCTATAAGGAGCGATTTGACAAGGACAACTTTATTAAAAACCTTCTCCTGGACAATCTGCTGCTGGTGGATATCTACAACAGAGCCAAGAAGCTTCATATCCAGACAGAGGTGCGCCGTGCCGTGCTCATCGTAGAGACAGGGCACGATAAGGATACCGGTTCTCTGGAGAGCGTACGTGCCCTGTTCGGCTCCAAGTCTCATGACTTTGTGACTGCAGTGGACGAGAAGAATATTATTGTAGTGAAGGAGCTCGGGGAGAATGAGGGGTATCCGGAGCTGAACAAAACCGCCAGGGTCATCCGTGATCTGCTGAACAGCGAGAGCAATCAGCCTGTCCGTATCGCTTATGGAACCATTGTCGGAGAGATCAAGGAGGTATCACGCTCTTATAAGGAAGCGCGCATGGCGCTGGACGTGGGAAAGATTTTCTTTGACGATAAGGACATTGTGGGCTTCAGCACACTTGGAATCGGCCGTTTGATTTATCAGCTGCCTATTCCGCTTTGCAAAATGTTTATCCGCGAGATTTTTGACGGAAAATCCCCGGATGATTTTGATGAAGAGACGCTGACTACCATTAACAAGTTCTTTGAGAACAGCCTGAACGTTTCGGAGACCTCCAGACAGCTCTATATCCACAGGAATACCCTGGTGTACAGGCTGGATAAGCTGCAGAAGAGCACAGGGCTCGATCTGCGCGTTTTTGAGGATGCGATTACGTTCAAAATCGCGCTGATGGTGGTCAAGTATATGAAATACATGGAGAACGCGGATTATTAAAGCATTCCGCCTCCGGCTTTTTGTCGGCGGACAAAAGAATTGAGGAGAGAAAAAATGATTGATTTGCAAAACGTGAAGAAATCGTATGCCACAGGCGTGCAGGCGCTGAACGGCATCACGCTGCATATTGACAAGGGCGAATTCGTCTTTATTGTAGGAGACAGCGGTTCCGGAAAATCGACGCTGATCAAGCTTCTGCTCAAGGAGCTCGATCCGTCGTCGGGGACTATCAAGGTAAATGGCATCAACCTGAATAAAATGAAGCCGAGAGCCATTCCAAAATACCGCAGAAAGCTTGGAGTCGTATTCCAGGATTTCCGCCTTTTGAAGGACAGAAATGTCTATGAGAACGTGGCCTTTGCCCAGCGCGTGATTATCACGCCGACAAAGCAGATTCGGAAGAATGTGCCCCGGATGCTGTCCCTGGTAGGGCTGGCGGAAAAATATAAGGCATATCCGAAGGAGCTTTCCGGAGGAGAGCAGCAGAGGGTGGCCCTGGCCAGAGCGCTGGTAAATCAGCCCAATATTCTGCTGGCGGACGAGCCCACCGGAAACCTGGATCCGAAGAATTCAAAGGAGATCATGAAGCTTCTGGAGACTATCAACGAGCGTGGAACGACGGTTGTGGTGGTAACACACAATCAGGAGATTGTGGATGCCATGAAGAAGCGCGTGATTGCAATGCACAAAGGCGTCATCATCAGTGACGAGCGTAAAGCTGGGTACACACAGCATGCGGATTAGTTCAATCGCCTACTGCATAAAGCAGGGCCTGAAAAATATCTGGAGAAACAAGATGTTCTCCCTGGCGTCCATTGCCACGATGTCGGCCTGTATTTTCCTGTTTGGCATTTTCTTCTGCGTAGTGGAAAACTTCCAGCATATGGTGCGGGAGATGGAGAAATCCGTGGCTGTCACGGTATTCTTTGACGAGGGGCTTTCCCAGGAGCAGATCGACGCCATCGGAGAGCAGATTGATGCGAGAGAAGAAGTGGCTGGCGTGGTATTTGTGACTGCGGAGGAAGCCTGGGACGAGTATAAGGAGATCTATTTTGAGGAAGCTCCGGAGCTTGCGGAGGGCTTTGAGAATGATAATCCTCTGGCAAATGAGGCTCATTATGAAATTTATCTGACGGATGTGGAGAGCCAGGATGCCCTGGTGACCTGGCTGGAGTCTGTGGAGGGAATCCGCAGAATCAACGAGTCGGCTCAGGTGGCGGATATCCTGACGAATTTCAATTTGCTGGTGGGCTATATTTCCATTGCGGTGATTCTTCTTCTGCTCTGTGTATCCGTATTCCTGATCAGCAATACCGTCACCATCGGCATCGCAGTCAGGAGAGAAGAGATTGCGATTATGAAGCTGATTGGAGCGACAAATGGTTTCGTAAAGGCGCCCTTTGTGGTGGAGGGAATCATTATCGGTATCATCGGAGCGTCCATTCCGCTGGGGCTTTTGTATCTTCTGTACACAAGACTGATTAACTTTATGGGAGATAAGTTTAATATACTGACAGGGCTTTTGCAGTTTCTTCCTGTCAATGAGATGTTCCGGATTCTGCTTCCGGTAGGCTTAGGCCTGGGCGTGGGAATCGGATTTTTCGGAAGCTTCTTTACGATTCGCAAGCATCTGAAGGTCTGAGAGGACTCTGAACTTACGATACGCACAGACAGGTGCGGCAAAAGGAAAAGCTATGAAAAGAAAGCGATTGTTAGGCGTCTGCCTTGCGGCTGCGCTTGCATTAACCGGTATTTTCACGTCAGATAAGATGTCTCAGGTATCTGCGTCTCAGACGTCAGATACGAGCGAGCTGGAAGAACAGAGGCAGGAGACACAGGAAAAGATAGACGATATCAAAGAGGATATTAAGTCAGCCGAAAAAAAGATAGAAGAGCTTGAGAGCAGCAAGAGCAGCCTTCAGAGCTATATTTCCCAGCTGGATCAGGAGTCGAACGCGCTGGAGCAGAAGATTCAGGATCTGAAGGGAGACATTGCGGATAAGGAAGAGGAGGTGGAGGCTGCCAAGGTGGAGCTTGAAGAAGCGGAGGCTGTGGCAGATCAGCAGTACGAGGATATGAAAAAACGGATTCAGTATCTTTATGAAAACGGGACGCCGTCCATGCTGGAGCTGCTTCTGACCTCAGAGAGCTTTACGGATTTTTTGAACCGGTCTACCTATGCTTCTCAAATGACCCGCTATGACCGGGAGATGCTGGATGAATATATTGCCCAGAAGGAGGCGGTAGAGCAGAAAAAGGCTGAGCTTGAGCTGGAGGAAGAGGAGCTGAAGCTGCTGGCAGATGCGGCAGAGGAACAAAAGAAGGCTGTGGAGTCTCTGATTCAGGCAAAAAATCAGGAGATAGCCAGCTATCAGGCTCAGATCGACAGCGAAAGCAGTAATGCGGACGCCTATGAGGCGGATCTGGCAGAGCAGGAAAAGCTGCTCGATCAGATCGAACAGCAGATCGCAGCTGCGGCCGCGGCTGCGGCGCAGGAAGGCGACGGCGACGGAGGAGCTTCGGGCTTTATCTGGCCCTGTCCCAGCAGCCACCGGATCACGAGCTATTTTGGCCCAAGAGAGCAGCCCACGGCAGGAGCGTCCACAAACCATAAGGGAATTGATATCGGAGCCGGCTATGGTTCTGCGATTGTGGCGTCTGCTTCGGGCCGGGTGACGACAGCCACTTACAGCAGCTCTGCAGGAAACTATGTGGTCATCTCCCATGGAAATGGAATATCGACCGTGTATATGCACTGCTCGGCCCTCTATGTGTCGGTGGGCCAGACGGTGTCCCAGGGCGAGACGATTGCGGCGGTCGGATCTACTGGGTATTCGACAGGAAACCATCTTCACTTTGGCGTGATTAAAAATGGTACCTATGTGAATCCTCTGGGATATGTAGGATAAAAAGCGGCGGCCGGTCTGCCGGACGGCTTGTCCTTCTGGCAGGTAGGACGCGGGAATGAAACAAAAGAAAAAAGCGTATATTGGATTGAAAGGGGCGGGGCTGCTGTAAAGCGTGTGTTTTGGATGAAGATCCGAAAACAGGCTTTGCGGCAGCCTGCTTACAGGAAGACGGGGAAAGCGGCATATGAAGGACAAAAAGCAGTTTTTGACAGGAATAGCGGCGGGCTTTGTGATCACGATGGTTCTGGTAGAGGCGGTGATGTTTGGCCAGAATGTACTGGCAGATATGGAATCGGAATCCAGAAAAGAGAATGGACAGCTGGATCTGACTGGCTCCGGCGTGGAAGCCAAGCTGGAGGAAATTCAGGCTCTGATGGAGACCTATTATCTGGAAGAGATCGATACGGAGCAGGTAGAGGATTATCTGTATAAGGGTGCTGTAGCCGGACTGGGAGATATCTATGCTGCTTACTACACAGAGGAGGAATACCAGAGCCTGATTGACAGTACAAATGGCAGCTATTATGGCATTGGCGTGGAGATTTCTCAGAATATGAGCACAGGCATCATCACGATCAGCCGGATTTTTGAGGGCTCTCCGGCGGAGGAGGCCGGCCTGCTTCCCGGCGATGTGCTCTATAAAATTGCAGGCCAGGAGGTGACGGGCGAGGACCTGAATAAGGTAGTTTCTCTGATTAAGGGCGAAGAATACACGACGGTCTCTGTAGAGGTGGCCCGGGACGGACAGAGTGGATATCTGGAATTTGAAGTAGAGCGGCGCACGATAGAGGTACCTACTGTGGAATCGGAGATGCTGGAGGATAATATCGGCTATATCGCAATTACTTCCTTTGACGACGTGACGACAGAGCAGTTTATGACTGCTCTGGATACTCTGGAGAGCCAGGGCATGGAGGCGCTGATTGTAGATCTGCGGAACAACGGCGGCGGCCTCGTGTCCAGTGTCTGCGCGATTCTGGACCGCCTGCTCCCGGAAGGACTGATCGTTTATACGGAGGATAAATACGGAAACCGGGAAGAGGAATTTTCCGATGCGGAGAATTATTTCGACAAGCCCATGGCCGTTCTGGTAAATGGAAACAGTGCCAGCGCCTCTGAGATTTTCGCTGGAGCCATCAAGGATTATGGCATCGGAACCTTGGTGGGAACGACGACCTATGGTAAGGGAATCGTGCAGAAGATTTACCCCCTGAGTGATGGAACAGCCGTGAAGCTGACGGTCTCCAAATACTATACTCCCAATGGAAATAATATTCATGGGACCGGGATTGAGCCGGACGTAACGGTGGAGCTGGATGAGGATCTGATGTATGAGGTGGAGGTGCCGAAGGAGGAGGATAATCAGCTGCAGGCAGCTATCGAGGCGCTGCAGGGGAACTGAAGAAGCTTTCAGGGACGTTTCCCCGGTTTCCATATCCGGTGTTCGGCCCAGGCCGCCTTCTCTTGCCGCTGTGCGGCAATTCACCTTGCGGACGTTTCACGGACACTTGGATAATGGAAATCGGGGAAACTGTATGTTGAAAGGTTTTCAGTTCTCATATGCAGCGCCTCAAGGGCCGCCTTTAGCAGAGAGGGGAGGATACCTAAAGAAATACCACTAATATGCCGGCTGCAATTGGCAGAATCAGGCTCAGTAAAGCCAGGGAGTGTTCTTTTGTTTTAGTTTCATTCGTGAAGGCATTGCGTGGATTGGGAATCTAATACAGGGTCCAGGTTCACTGATAAGACAAACAGATCTGGCTTTGAAAAGTTTTGATGAATAATAGGTTAAATGAAATGTAAACGATTGTGAAAATAAAAATAATTTTTGATTAATATTCAGCTTTTTCTGGTGTGGAGAGAAAAGGCTGAATATTTTTTTGACAATTTCTTTACCTGGGGAAGAAAAGAGCCTTACAAAGCTGTGATACGATCCCTTTAGTGCAAAACGACGGAGGGTTGTGTGACATGAGGAGGGGGCAGTATGAAGATCAAACTGGTTATTGCGGACAGCGACGAAAAATATATCCGGAGACTTTCTTCCTATTTTCAGATCCATTACGCGGATAAGCTGGAGCTGTATCTGTTCAGCTCCAAAGAGGCTCTAAGGGACTTTCTGAAAGAGAATGTGGTTCATGTGATTCTGCTGGGGGAGGATATGAAGGGCTTTGCAGAGCTGCCGGAGCATACGGCCTGCGCCTGGCTGGTGTACGCGGCAGGACTGAATGAATTTGAAGGAAGGAGAGCTATCTGCCGGTTCCAGAAGGCGGAGCGCATTTACCGCGAGATCCTGAGTCTCTTTTCTGAGGTGGACGGCTGCTTTGGGTTCGGAGGGGGAGAAGGCAGTACAAGGGTGTGCCTGTTTACCTCTGCCCAGGGCGGAGCAGGAACCTCCACGGCGGCGGCCGCCTGGGCGCTTCACCTGGCGGTTCAGGGGAAAAGAGTCTTTTATCTGAACCTGGAGAGCTTTGGAGAAAGCGGACTTTATTTTGAGGGCGAAGGGAATCAGAATTTCAGTGATGTGATTTTTTCTCTCAAGAGTAAAAAAAGCAGCTTGTCGGTGAAGATAGAGAGCTCCATCCGGACGGACAGTTCGGGCGTCCAGTATTTTGAGGCAGGAGAGAATCCATTCGACAGGACGGAGCTGGGTGTGGAGGAGATCGAGCGGCTGCTCCGGGAGCTGTCGGCGGTGCAGGAATACGACGTGCTGATTGTGGATCGTGAGCTTACGTTGGATCCGGTATTTACGGAGCTGGCGGCCGGGATGGTTTCTCAGATTGTGCTGGTGGATGATGGAAGCGAGACAGGAAACCGGAAGCTTCTGAAGGCTCTGGAGGCTGTGAAGGTACTGGAAAAAAGAAAAGGCGTTCCGATTCTTACGAAATGTGTGCTGTTGTATAACCGGTTTTCATCCAGCCATGGAAGAAAGCTGGAAAAGCTTCCGGTTTCCGAGGCAGGAGGGATTCCCCGGTATGAGGGGGCGTCCCCGAGGGCGCTGGCGGAGAAGCTGTCAGTTCTTCCGGTGTTCGAAAAGCTGTAACACCGGTGCACCAAGGGCGTATTGTCCCTTGTATACTGATGCTGAGGCAGGTACGTATAGACAGCAGAGATGGGGGAATGGTATGGAGGAAGCAAGGCTCCATGAATTTATCAGGGAAATCAAGGAGTATATATTCGACAATTTTAATCTGAACCAGCTCTCGGACGAGGAACTGGAGGAGCGGATCGAAGAGCTGATCCGTGTCCGGCTCCAGGACGAATATCTGACCATAGAGGAACGGGTGGATATCGTGCGCCAGGTGTACAGCTCCATCCGTGGTTTCGGTCTTCTGGACACGATTATGAATGACGACAGCATTACCGAGGTCATGATCAACGGGCCGGAGGAAATCTTTATTGAGAAGGCTGGAAGGCTGTACCAGCTGCCGGAGACCTTCGAGAGCGAGCGGAGGCTGGAGGACGTGGTGCAGCGTATCGTGGGGCTGGCGGGACGGGAGGTCAATCAGGCCAATCCGATTGTGGACACGAGGCTTCCGGACGGCTCCCGCGTGAATGTGGTGCTGCCGCCCATTTCTCTTAAAGGGGCCATCGTGACGATCCGTAAGTTTTCGAAGACGCCCATGACCATCGCCCAGCTGATCCGCTTTGGCTCCATCACACAGGATATCGCGGATGTGCTGGAGCTCCTTGTGAGGGCCAAGTACAACATTTTTATCAGCGGCGGCACGGGCTCCGGGAAGACTACGTTTCTGAACGCGCTTTCCAATTATATCCCCAAGGATGAGCGTGTGATTACCATAGAGGATTCGGCGGAACTTCAGATCGTGGGCGTCAAGAACCTGGTCCGCCTGGAAACAAGAAATGCCAACGCCTCCGGGAGCGGGGCGGTGACCATCCGGGATCTGATCAAATCCTCCCTGCGTATGCGCCCGGAGCGCATCGTGGTAGGCGAGGTCCGCGGAGGGGAGGCGCTTGACATGCTTCAGGCCATGAATACGGGCCACGACGGCTCCTTAAGCACAGGCCACGCCAACAGCACGGCGGACATGCTGAGTCGTCTGGAAACCATGGTTCTCCAGGGAGCGGAGGGACTGCCTCTGGAGGCTATCCGCCAGCAGATCGCGTCGGCGGTGGATATCATCATCCATCTGTCCCGGCTCCGGGATAAAAGCCGGAAGACCATGGAGATCACAGAGGTCGTGGGATATGAAAACGGACACATCGTCCTGAATCCGCTCTATGTCTTTGAGGAGGATGAAAAAAGCACGCTGGATCGGGTTTCAGGTTCGCTGAAGCGGACATCTAATCCTCTGAGAAACGATCTGAAGCTGCGGCTGATGGGCTACAGGGGAACGATTTAGAGACAGGGGAGGACAGGGTATGGGAATCACCTTGGGAAAGAAAAAGGAAAAGAAGGAGAGAGAGCCTCAGTACCGGCAGTCGCTGACCAATATGCAGGTGCGGAATTACCGGGTCTATGAGATGTCTCCGATAGAGAGAATACTGGTATTTCTGGCGGCCTTCGCGGCGGGGGCCTTCTGCGGCTACCTGTTCTACGGAGGGCTGGCAAAGGATCCTTACGGGAACGCGACCCTTCTTACCTATATGCTGAATCTGACGATACCGTCGGTGGTGGGAATCGCGGCAGGTTTTTTCTTCCTTCCCATCTGGGAGAAGAGGCAGCAGGAAAGCAGGCAGAGCAATCTGAAAAAACAGTTTCTGGATCTGCTGGAATCCCTGTCTACCTCGCTCCTTGCCGGAAAAAATGTGAACCAGTCCTTCCGGGACGCGAAGCGGGATCTGAGCATTCAGTATTCTGCGGAGTCTGATATTCAGAAGGAGCTGGCTGTGATTCTGAACGGTCTGGACAATAATATTTCCGTGGAAAGCCTGCTCTTGGATTTCGGAAAGCGCAGCGGCGTGGACGATATCGAAAGCTTCGCCAATGTCTTTGATACCTGCTACCGGAAGGGCGGAAATATCAAAGAGGTTATCCGCAACACCAGCATGATACTGGAAGAAAAGAGCCGGATTCAAAGAGAGATTGAGACGAAGCTTGCGGCCAATAAAAACGAGCAGCTGATTTTAAGCGTCATGCCTGTGGTCCTGGTGGCGCTGATCAAGGTCAGCAATCCGGATTTTGCGAAGAATTTTGCGACACCCTCCGGCGTACTGGCGAGCACCTTTGCCATCGGCTGCTTTGTGGCGGCCACGGTGGTCAGCCGGAAGATTCTGGATATCCGGGTTTAGGCCCGAAGAGAAAAGGAGAAAGCGATGATTTCCTGGACACAGCTGATTCTGCTTGTAATCGAGACGGTTCTCGGGGGCCTTACTCTGTTTCTGATGGCAGGGGGAGAGAAGTATGAGGCGCTTCTGACCCCGCTGGATGACAAGGAATATCCTCTGAAGGATACCTATGTGATTGGAATGAACTGGTGTGAGAAGAGCGGCTATACCTTCCGGACTGAGGAGGATAAGAAGCTCCGTAAGGAGCTGGGGCTGCTCTGTGAAGAGAAATATGTGGAATACTACCTGCGCATGTTCCATGCCAGACGCTTCAGCATCACGCTGCTGTGCCTGTTCGGCTTTACGGCGGTAAGCTGCCTGGCAGGAGGAAGCGACGCTCTGCTGGTATTTCTGGTGGGAGCTATGCTGTCCGGAACAGCCTGGTATTACTATACGACCTGCAACGCGGAAAAAATCAAGGAAAGGACGCAGAAGTATATGAGCGATTTCCCTGATGTGCTTTCCAAGCTGGCCCTTCTGGTAAATGCCGGGATGGTCATGCGGGAGGCGTGGGAAATGACAGCGTCCTCGGCGGACCGGCCTCTGTATCAGGAGATGCGGAAGGTTGGCGAAGATATCCGCAACGGCGTCTCTGAGGCCCAGGCCTATTATCTGTTTGGAATCCGCACAGTAGTGCCGGAAATCCGGAAATTTACCTCTTCGGTGATTCAGGGGCTGGAGAAGGGAAACAAAGAGCTGGCCTATCTGCTGGCGGACATGTCCTCCGAGATGTGGGAGACGCGCAAGCAGACCGTGGCCAGACAGGGCGAACTGGCTTCCGGCAAGCTTATGATTCCCATGCTGATTATGTTCGCGGGAATCCTGGTTATGGTTTTAGTTCCTGTGTTTTCAAACCTGGGGCTTTAATAAATATGAGGGGAAAGGAGGAAGAACGTGATGAACAATTTATTACTGCACGGCTGTCTGGCAGCAAAAATGGCCTTTCACCGCTTCATTTACGACGAGAAGGGTGATACCAACATCGTATCCATCGTGGTTCTGATTGGAATCGTGATCATGCTGGCAGCTATTTTCAGAGAGCAGATCAGCAGTCTGGTAGAGAGCCTGCTGGGCAATATTGTGAACCAGGCGAATGTAGTTGGCTCACCTACAAAATAATTCTGTGAAAAACACAGCCGTGTCATTTCCTGCGGGGGACGCCTGAAGAACTTTTTCGGGTGTCCTCCGGGGAGGGCGGCGGGGAGAATGTATGGAAATCTGTATTGCAGTATGCGCGGCCCTGGCCTGTACGGGACTGGCGCTTGTCTATTTATATATGGGAAAGAAATGCAAGCTGTCCGGAAGGGAGTGGCTGATCGCGGCGGCAGCCTGCGCGGCGGCGGCTTTCGCGGTGTTCCGGCTGGAGCAGAAGGGGACGGATGTGACGGGGATGGTAAAGATTCTCTGGGTCCTGACGCTGATGCTTGCCGCCGGCTGGGTGGACGCCCGGGAAAAGATCGTGCCGAACCAGCTGATTCTGCTGGGCCTTGCCGGACGCTGCCTGATATATATTGCAGAGCTTCTGTCAGATCCTTCCGGCTTTGGAATGCTGGTGCTCCGGGATCTGGCGGGAACCGGAATCACTCTGGCGGCGCTTCTTCTGATTGTCTTTATCAGCCGGAGTGCCATGGGCTTTGGCGACGTGAAGCTGCTGGGAGTGGTGAGCCTGTTCTGCGGACTTTCCTGGACCTATTCCTGCTTTCTCTACGGGCTGATTGCCGCGGCTCTCGCCTCGGTCTATCTGCTGGCAGTGAAAAAAGCGGGCAGGAAATACCAGATAGCTTTTGCGCCCTATCTTCTGGCGGGCTATCTGATTACGGCGGTTCTGTAGCCGCAGGGACGGCATTCATGTCTGAGGAGGGAAGGAAGGATGAAAATCAACAGAAAGCTGCTGGCATGTCTGATGGTCCTCCTGCTGGCTGCCGGCTGGGTAAGCTTCGGCATGCAGACAGGAGAGACCTATGCGGCCTACCATGCCCTTCAGGCGGAGGCAGGGGCGGCGGAGATGGAAGGGCTTTACGAAAAGGCGGCCCAGAAATATGAAGAATGTCTTCAGTATCAGGACAATCTGGAAAACCGGATGAAGATGACGGAAAATTATGCGGCTCTGGCCCTGGAATCCGGCACCTATACCAGGATTCAGAAGGTAGAGGAGTGTCTGGAGGCACTTCGGAAAAAATACCCGAAGGAACCCCGGATCTATGAGTTTGCCTGCAGCTTCTATCAGCAGCAGGAGGACAGGGACGGGATTCTGGAGACGCTGTCCCAGGCAGAAAGCGTGGGAGTGAGCACGCCTGTGCTGACGGCCTGCCAGGAACAGCTGCATTACCAGTACGACCTGGGCTTTTCCAGCTATCTTGCATTTCTTCCGCTGACGGAGGAGTTGTATGCGGTTCAGAGCAATGAGGGGTGGAACTACGCGAACCGCAGCGGAGAGCTGTATCTGACGGGCGATTATGACTGCGCTTCGATTTTTTACGGAGATCTGGCTTCTGTAACGGATGACACAGGCTCCTGGATGATTGACAGTGAAGGGGAAAAGCAGCTGACGCTCCCGGAGGGAGTGACGCAGGCAGGCGCTTACAGCGAAGGTCTGGTGGCCCTGAAGCGGACGGGAGGCTTTGAGTATTATAATCCCCAGACAAAAGAATTTTTTGGAAATTACGAGGAGGCCGGGCGGTTTTCGGACGGAATCGCGGCTGTAAAGGAGGACGGCCTCTGGAAGATCATTGATACCACGGGGACGCCCATAAGCGACAGGATCTTTGAGGATGTGGTTTTAAGCTTCACGGGAAGCTGCTACAGCGACGGCTATATTATCGCGAAATCTGACGGAGTTTACCGCTTCTATGACAGAGAGCTGAATCCGGCTCTGGACTTTACCTGCGGAGATATTGATTTCTGCGTGGAAAGCGTCTTTGCGTTTGAGAGAGACGGGCTCTGGGGCTTTGCAGATTTGAGCGGAAATGTTCTGATTGAACCGGCCTATGAAGAGGCAAAATCCTTCAGCTGCGGTCTCGCAGGCGTAAAGAAGGACGGTCTGTGGGGCTTTATCAACGAGAGCGGAGAGCTCGTGGTCCCGTACACCTTTCTGGAAGTGGATTATGTGAATGACCGGGGCGGCTGCTTTGTCCGGGAGAGCGACGTCTGGAAGATGCTGAATTTCGTAGGCTGGACCTGACAGGGGGAGAGAAGATGAAAAAAGAAGGCGGCTATGTCATCGTAGAAGCGGTATTCGTCATGGTGATCACAGTGTTTCTGATGTCAGTGCTTATGGGGCTTGGCTTTGTCCTCTACCAGCAGACGAACCTGACCGTGGCGGCCAACGACGCGGCCTCAAAGGCAGCCAGCGTCTACAGCCAGCAGGCGGCGGAGCCCTTCACAGGCTATGTGCATTACAACGAGTTCAGCAAGCCGAAGCTGTACCAGTACTGGTTTGAGAAGGGAGGCTTTTTCTTCCTTCTGGCGTCTCCGAGGGAGGAAAACCGGGCCAAGGCACAGTGGGTGGCGGAGGCCCAGCTTGACAACGCGCGGATTATTGAGCCGGAGGAACGGCTCGTGGAGGTATCTGTGGATAAACATGATTCCTTTGGAAGCGGGGCTTATCTGATTACGGTAAACCTCCAGGAAACCTATAAGATTCCGGGAGCCGCTGCCTTTCAGTATTTCGGCGTCTCTGACGAGATCACCTTCTATGCGGTGGGAACGGCCGTATCCAAGGATATGCGCCATATTATAAACAGTCTGAATTTCCAGGAGGATCTGACCTATCATATCGAAAACAACGTGCTGGGAGCCAAGACGGCGTCAAAGCTTCTGGACGCGGTAAAAGCAGTGGCAGAATTTATCAACAGTCTGTTCTGAGGAGGGAGCCATGAAGCTATTCGCAAAAAAACGGGGAGCGGTCACCGTATTCCTGACGCTGATTCTGGTGCCGGTGCTGTCCTTAAGCACGCTTCTTATGGAAATCGGCCGCTACCGGAGCGCCAAGGCGCTTCTGGATGAAATGAATATTTCAGCCTCTTATTCTACGCTGGCGCATTACAATACAGAGCTGCTGACTCGCTTTGGGCTTCTGGCGCTGGACGCCGACGCAGATCAGTCGGTATATATGGATTATTTCAATACGAACGCCAATCTGAATGAGGATGATACCTATACGGCTTCCAGGCTGTTCAGCGACGTGACGGTGGAGCTTGAGCCGATCTACAGCCTGGGAAATATGGATATGCTGAAGAATCAGATCCTCTATTTTGAAGAATACCGCTCCATGATTACCGTGTTTGAGAACCGGGTGGATCTGAATAAGATGACCGAGTTCATCGAGAAAAACCTGAAGATGGGCGAGGCGGGCACGACCTTCAAGATGATCAATTCCAGCGCGGACGCCGCGGCTTCGGCGGGAGAATGGGGCACAGCCACCAATGCGATGAATGATGCAGCCATAGCCCTGAACACGAGCGTGGCGGAAGCGGATACGGCGCGGACAGACCTGCAGTCAGCTATCGATGCCAAGGTTTCCTTCATGGAGGCCAATGACCCGGACACCATGGAGGACGAGGAGCTGGAAGACTATTACGATGAGCTGGACCGCCTTTCAGAGGCCATCGACACAGCGGCAGAAGACTATTCCACAGCCCTGGAATCCGTAAAGAGCGATATGGAGAGCTATGAGGACGCCTATAAAGCCTTTCAGGAAAAGTCCCTGGCCCTTCAGGAAAAATACGCGAAGATGATTGGAGAGAATGCAGACAACGCGGATTTCAAGTCCTTTGGAAAGGCTTATGAGAATATCAATGGAAAGCTGGACGAGGTGCTGCCGGTCTACGACGCTTATCAGCAGCGGGTCAGCGCAATGCTGTCCGGCCTGGAGACGAATAAGACAAATGTAGATGCCATCAGCGGAAGCAGCGTGAATGAGGATTCGGATTATGACCTGTCGGCCTCTGACTATTATACGGACATCAGCGGATACATGACAGTGGACACGGTAGAGGAGCTCTGCGCAGCCATGATGGGGGAGGGCGCCACAGATTCTGTCCTGGCGCTGGTCAACGCCTTTGCAGTCCTGTTCCCTTACCTGATTCCCGGCTCAGAGCGAATCGACGACGCCTACAATATTCAGCTCACCTCAGGGGTGGCGGGGGCCAGCTATACGTCCAATACTACTACAGAGGCGGAGCTCTCCGGCGATGACGCAGCCTATATCCAGTCTCTGCTGAACGAGACACTGGAGACGGCCTCCCGCCTGGGTTATGATATCTCCAAATTTGAAACCTCCGGACGGATCACGGCCTCGACAAATTATGTATTTGCGGAGGAACTGCTCAACCGGATCATAGAGAATATCAAGACACTCATAAGCTTTGTGGTAAATGTAATCGGGACGCTCACAAAAGGGATTACTGCAGTGGTCTACGTGTTTACGCTGCTGCCGCAGCTCGGGGAAGCTGTGGCTGCCCTGGTTCAGCTTTGTACAGATATCCCGACGGCCTGCGCGAATATGCAGTCCATGCTGGACGCCATGCTCCACAATCTGGCGGAAGGCTTTTACGTAAATTCCTATGCGACCTCCATGTTTCCGGACAGGGTCAGCGCGGAGACCGGAAAGAGCTTCCGGGGCGACAGGTACAGCAGCATTTACAGCTCCGCTCACAGCGCTGACGAGTATATGAATGAAGCGGTGGGGGCCTTTGACGGGCTGATTGCAGCCTGGGCCGGGACGGGCGCTCCCACAGAAAGCGGGGAGATGTTCAACGGAGCCTGTGTAGAATATATAGTAAACGGGAGTCCGAACGAGACGGAGAATCAGGCTGCGGTTTACGATATCATCTTTATCATGCGGCTGCTGACGAATATTCTGCCTGTCATCGGAAATGCGGAGATCGTCCAGACCTCCGCGATCGCGGGTCCCTTCGCTCCGGTGATTCTGGCTCTCTGGGTGGTAGCGGAGTCCTGCGTGGAGATGAAGGCGCTGATCCTTTCCACCTATGATAAGAATCCGGCCAAGGTGCAGCTGGTGAAATTCCCCTATCAGGTACTGCTGACACCCAGCAATGTCATGGAGCGCGGCACGAAGATCGCGGATGAAATCGCGAAGGGAAAAATCAAGACGCCAAAGGAATTTATGGATCAGTTTATCAAGCCCATCGGACTGGCCTCCGGACTTTACAGCGAGACGGCTCTGAAGGACAATACGGCGCTTTCTATAGGGATGGAGGGGCTGGACGCAGTGCTGGGCGTGAGTTATAACGAGTATCTCTGGGTCCTGCTCTGTACGGTGCCTACGTTGACCAAGGTACAGCGCATCGGGGATCTCATCAACATGGAAATGCGCCAGTCGGACAGCAGCTTTACGCTGAGCGATTCCTACACCTATCTGCGTGTCAACGTGAACGCCAAATATGATTCTCTGATACCAGGGCTTTACGAGCCGCTGCAGCAGCTGGATACGCTGCAGCTTCGGAGTCTCCGGTTTGTGGGGTACTGATTATGAAAAGGATGCTGCGGGAACAGAACGGGGTTTTGACGGTGGAGGGCTCCATCGTCCTCCCCATCTTTATCTTCTTCATCATGATTTTTCTGAATTTCAGCCAGGTGTACCGGGCCCAGAATTATATCGCTCACAACCTTCTGCAGGCCAGCTCCCTGATTGCGGCGGAAAGCTACGAGCAGGATGTGTCGGCTCTGGCGGGAGCGGGAACGGAGCTCTCAAAGATGTTTGACAATTTCAGCGATATGTTCAAAAGCTCCAGCCAGATTCAGGCCGAATACACGGCGGATCAGGCCAAGTCGACCCAGGCGCTGATCGCCGACAAGATGGCGGAGGCCGCGGGAGGGCAGAGCATTCTGGAAGGAAATCTGAAATCCTTCCGGGTGGAGGATGGAATGGATTTCAGCCGGAGCACTTACGACGCGGGAAGCAGGGAGATTCATATTGTGGTGGAATATCAGGTAGCCTTCCGCTATCCGTTTTTTGGGATTGACACAATCACGCTGGTACAGAATGCGAAGGCATATTTGTGGAGGTAGCATATGAAGGAACATGCGGAGGCCGCAGTGCGGCGGGAGATGGAAGAGTTTGACCGGGATATCGGGAAATACCGGAAGACGGGAAAAAAGCAGAGAGGAGCCATTAGTTGGTGGATTCTGGCGCTCATCATGCTGGCAGTCATTTATGCGCTGCGGGATCAGGGCGCAGGGACGGCAGCGGTGCTGGGCTGCGCTGCCCTGACGGCGCTTTTTGCAGCCGTCGGCATTCTGAAGATGGCCGGGAGCCGTTCCGGATCGGTATCCGCGCCGGAGCTGTACCGCCGGCATATCTTTGGGCTCAGGCCTGCGCTTGCCTCATATTTTTATCCGGACTGGTCCTATCTGGTTCTGGACGAAAAGGCCTTGATGCAGATGAAGCAGGAATGCCCGAGGCTCCGCAGAAGCTTTATCCGTTATTTCGGGAGCCTGAGCTTCCCGGCGAGGGACGGTTTCGGAATGGCGCATGAGATGGCCCTGTCGGGAAGTGATCACGCGGTCTGGTTTCAGGGAATCCTGATCCGCCTTCCCTGGAGGGGAGATACGGCTGAGGCTGCGGAAGGGCTGAAAAAGGTGTTTGGCGGCTGGAGAGTTCAGGTCTTTGCGGAGGAAGGGTATTTGGACGTCTTCTGCCCCGGCCTGAGCCTGGATCAATATATGAACGGGGAGCACAGAGAGCAGGACGCGGACTCCACGGCGGCCTGGAGAAAGCGTTATGATTACCGTCAGCTGAACAGGCAGGAGATTTCGGAAAATACCGCGCAGGTAAAGAAGCTGATCGAGACAGTTCAGCAGTATGCCCGGTAAGGAGGGGGAAAGCATGGGATTTATCTATGAGACACAGGGAAACATCACATTTCTGGTCTATGAGCTGTCCAGGGACGAAGGCCTGGAGCCTATGACTATGGGGATGATGGAAAACAACCGGATAGAAGGAATTATTCCGGCCGTCTATACACAGATAGACGAGAGGCGGCTTTTGAAATATAACGTATCTGCCAGGGTAAGCCTGAAGCAGTACTTCTCCGGAAGCGTGGCAAAGCGGCAGATGCTGGGAATTCTGTTC
Organism: Lachnoclostridium sp. An131; assembly: GCF_002160825.1. Classification (GTDB taxonomy): domain Bacteria; phylum Bacillota; class Clostridia; order Lachnospirales; family Lachnospiraceae; genus Laedolimicola. Next base: position 24,643 of record NZ_NFLI01000018.1, on the reverse strand, counting down.
AGCCTTGTATCTGCTTTTCTGGCGGCTGAGGAATATATGCTGGAACCGAAATTCTTTGAGCTGGATCCGGAATGGATCTTTGTGGATGTGAGCCGCGTGAAGGCCGGCATGATCTGCCTTCCGGTGGAAAAGGAGGAAGAGGAGGATGAGCAGGTACGCCTGGACGAATTTTTCAAGCAGCTGGTATTCGGTGTCCGCTTTGACACAGCAGAGGACAGCGGCTATGTAGCGAAGCTGATAAGCTTTCTGAATGGCGGAAGGACCTTTTCCCTGCAGGAACTTCAGAAGCTTTTGAAGGAGCTGATGAAGGAAGAGAACGCTCCCTTCGCAGCGGAAAGGCAGCCTCAGGCCTCTACGTCCGGGCCGAAGGCTCTGGCGCGGCAGGGAGAAAACAGAGGATCTGGAGGGGCTCTCCAGACTGGCTCCGCCGGGGCCCTGAGTTTGTCCCGGCCAGACACCAGCCCTCAGCAGGTAGTCCGGCCCGAGACAGGCCAGCCGGGAGAAATGCCCGTTCAGGGCATTCCCGACCAGGATGTTTCCGTTCAGGGCATTCCCGGCCAGCCGAGGACCGTCCCGGCAGAACTCCGGACGCCTGTGGGACAGGCAGAGCAGGGAAAAAAGCAGAAATTCAGCCTGTTTGGCTCGAAAAAGGAGAAGGCCCAGAAGCAGGAAAAACCGGTAAAGGAAAAGAAAGCTAAGGAAAAGCCTGTGAAGGAGAAAAAATCTCTGTTTGGCGGAAAGAAAAAGGAAAAGGACTCTCAGCCGTCTTATGCGGCTGTCGGCTTCCAGGTACCAGGACAGCCGGTTGTCATGCCCCAGGCAGGCTCCTCTGCTTCTGTGGGGCATGCAGGAGCTCCTGCGCCTGGACCGCAGGCTGCTGCCCGGAGCGGAATGCAGAATTCGTCCGGCTCCAGGCAGCCGGTGAGAACGGTTCCGGGAAACTTTGGCTCTACTGTAGTCCTGAACGGAGGAGAATCCGCAGGAACAGTCGTGCTTTCCGCACAGCCGGATCTCCATCCCAGAGCCTGGCTTCTGCGGGTAAGAAATTCTCAGCGGATGTATCTGGACAAAAATGTGGTGCGCATGGGCAGCGACCAGTCCTATGTGGATCTGGTGATTCCGGACAACAGAGCCGTGAGCAGGAGCCATGCGGATATCCTCTGCCAGGAGGACGGCTACTATGTCCGCGACAACAATTCGACCAACCATACCTATCTGAACGGACAGGCGGTGGCTCCCGGACAGCTGGTCAGGCTGGAGGACGGCGCAAGGCTCCGCCTTGCGGATGAGGATTTCGAGGTGCATCTGACATGAATTTTTTCTATTCTTATGAGACGGACAGGGGAAACGAAAAGACGGAAAATCAGGATTCCATCCTGCTGAAGAGGGCCGGGGACGGGCAGAACCATTACTGCATCGCCGCTGTCTGCGACGGTATGGGCGGTCTTGCCCGGGGGGAGGCCGCCAGTGCCCGGGTGGTGCGCTGCCTTGCGGATTGGTTCGAACGGGAATTCCCGGGACTGCGCAGGGATGAGGCGCGTCTCGGAGAATCCCTCTGCGGGCTTCTGGTTCGGGAAAATGAGCGAATTCGCGCATACGGGGAACACTACGGCGTGCGTATGGGAACGACAGCCACGGTGCTGCTGCTCACGGCGGGGCGGTATTACATTGCCCATGTGGGAGACAGCCGGGTCTATGAGATAGGACAGGAGATTCGGCAGCTGACGGAGGATCACACACTCGTGGCCCGGGAGATACGCCAGGGCCTGCTCCGCCCGGAGGAGCTGGAGAGAGATCCGAGGCGCAATGTGCTGCTTCAGTGTGTGGGAGCCTCTGATTCAGTACAGCCACAGCTTCTGAGCGGTGATCTGCTGGAGGGAGCAGTCTATCTTCTGTGCAGCGATGGACTGCGGCACGAGCTTTCTGCCTGGGAACTTCAGGAGCAGCTTTCTCCGGCAGGAATCACAGACGCCGGAGTTCTGAAGCAGAGGCTCGGATATCTGACGGCACTGGCTATGTCCCGCGGAGAAAGAGACAATATCAGTGCGCTGGCTGTCCGGACTTTTTAAGCTTTGGCTGGAGACTGCCGGAAGGCCTGTGTGGAGCGGAAAAGCCGAAAAAGACAGAGGGAGGAAAAAACCTGTCATGCTGGAAATAGGTTCTCTGATAGACGGAAAATACAAAATACTGAATCAGATTGGAAAAGGCGGCATGAGTGTCGTCTATCTTGCGATTAATGAAAAAGCGAACAAAACCTGGGCGGTCAAGGAGGTGCGCAAGGACGGCGTACAGAATTATGAGGTGGTCCGCCAGGGGCTGATCGTGGAGACGGATCTTCTGAAAAAGCTGAAGCACCCGAATCTGCCCAGCATCATTGACGTCATAGACGAGGATGACACCTTCCTGATTGTTATGGATTATATAGAGGGAAATTCCCTGGAGACGCTTCTGAAGGAGGAAGGAGCCCAGCCTCAGGAACAGGTGATTTCCTGGGGAAAGCAGCTCTGTGATGTGCTGGGCTATCTGCACAGGCAGAAGCCCCCGATCATTTACCGGGATATGAAGCCTTCCAACGTGATGCTCAAATCAGATGGTACTGTGACCCTGATTGATTTCGGAACAGCCCGGGAATTCAAGGAGAGAAGCAGCAGGGATGATACCGTCTGCCTGGGGACGCCGGGCTATGCTGCACCGGAGCAGTGGGGCGGCAGCGGACAGACGGATGCCCGGACAGATATTTACTGCCTGGGCGCGACGCTTTACCACCTTCTGACCGGGCATAATCCTTCTGAGCCGCCCTATGAAATCTATCCAATCCGGCAGTGGAATCCCGGCCTCTCTTCGGGACTGGAAGCTGTCATTCTCAAATGTACTCAGCGGGATCCCGGCGAAAGATATCAGAGCTGCGAGGAGCTTTACTATGCTCTTGAGCACTATGGCGAGCTGGATGAAAAATACCGGAGACAGCAGAAGAGGAGAGCCGGCCTGTTTGCGGCGGCCCTGTCTCTGTCACTGATTTTCGGCACGACTGCTCTGGCAGCAGGAAATATGGAACGGGGGCTCACGGCAAATACCTACCAGTCGCTGATGGCCGACGCCCGTTCCGGAGCTACAAAGGAAGAGCAGATCCGACTCTGTGAACAGGCAGTCAGCCTGGAGCCGGGAAGGGCGGATGGGTACCTGGAGCTTCTGGAGCATGTATTCCTGACGGCGGAGAACGGAGCGGTCAGCCTGGACAGAGAGGAGGACGAGGAGCTGCGGAGCCTTCTGGGACGGACTGACGCGGAAGGAAGGACGTATGAGAGTCTTCTAAAAGAAAACGCAGAGGAATACGGCAGGCTGGCCTATGAGCTGGGACTGGCCTATTACTACTATTATGAGACAGAAGGGAATAAAACCTATGCGGTGAAGTGGCTGGATGCTGCGGCACAGTCTCAGACCCTTCCGGGAAAGGAAAGAGTGCGCGCCGAAAGGCTGGGAACCATAGCCGGATATTATACGCAGATTGGCCTGATAGACAAGGCGGGTGATTCTACGGTCTCCTATCTGGACTACTGGAATCAGCTTACAGAGCTCACGGCAGGCAACCTGGTGGATGAGGACAATGCCATGACAGCCCTGCGCATGTACCAGGAGCTGGCCGGCCAGCTGTACACCCGGGCGCCGGAGTTCGCGGCTGCCGGGGTGAGCAGAGAACAGATGAAGGAGCAGCTTGCGGGGATCCGGAAGCATCTTCAGACAGATTTCCTGGAGGTGGATCTGAAGGAGCAGGGCCTGGAGGAAATGGAGCAGAGCCTGGAGCAGCTTACCGCACAGGCAGAGGAGCAGGTAGATGCAGTATTCAGCCAGCCGCAGGCGCTGGCGGAGCATGAGGGGGTGTAGCGGGATGAACCATGCGGAAAATGCAATCGCGATGTACCATCAGATTTTTCTTGTGAGTGCCGTGCTGGCTGTGCTGTGCCTGACGCTGGCTGTGGCGCTGTTTTTTGTTTTCCGGATTCCCGGAACGATAGGGTATCTGAGCGGAAAAACGGCGAAGCGTTCCATAGAGAGGATGAAACAGGGCGGCTTTTCCAGTTCTGCCGGTCAGGCGCCGGCTGCGCCGGGGACAGGGCGGTCAGCGCCTGCGGCCCAGGCTGTCCGCGGCAGAGAGACGCTTCCGCTGGGCCGCCGGAATATGCCGGAATATGCCGGCGGGAGTGAGACACTCCCTCTTGGAAACGATGGATTTCAGATCGAAGAAGAAATTCTGGTGACGCATACGGACGAAACGATCTAGGCTGGGAGGAGAAAGTGATGAAAGCAGGAAAGGGATACAGGGCGCTGGCTGCGGTGCTGGCCATACTTCTGCTGCTGCAGGCGGCCGGGGCCGGAGAGGTCCGGGCGGAAGAAATCCCGGAGGTTTCTGCGGGTACGCAGAATGTGTCGGGAGGAGAATCAGAAGGCGGAGAAGAGCCGGGCGGAGAAGAACCGGAAGAGGAGAAACCAGACGGAGAGGAACCGGAAGAGGAGAAACCAGACGGAGAGGAACCGGCTGAGGAAAGCTTTGAATTCAGCTTGTCGGCGGAGCTGGATGCAGAGGAGGGAGCGGTCATCACCGCGGGGGACCGCCTCACTGTCCGGGCGGCGGTGGCTGCCAGGGATTCGGATGGTGAGGAGAGTCCTTATGCGCTTTCCCTTTTGGGTGTGGAAAATTTCAGCGCAGACCTTTCGGATGTCAGCCGCGCAGAAGTTCTGGCGGACAGCATGACATATGAGATCTCCGGGGATGGCAGCGAGGGTATCCTGACGGTCGGTGTGCAGTTACAGCAGAACGCGGCGGAAGCCGGAGAGCCCTTAAGTATCACGATCTCTCTGTCTTACGGAGGGGAAGGAGATGCTGAGGGACAGACAGTCTCTGATTCTGTGGAAATCACAGGTATCCGGGAGCCGGAGCCCCCTGACACTGCCGCGCCGGTCTGGCTGGAGGGAAGCAGCCTGTCCGTTGCGGACGCGGAGAGCGGAGAACAGCTTTCCGTGGAGAATACGGGAGACATCCCGGCGGTCTATACCGGCGGAGAGATGGGAGTTATCATTACGCTTCCCGCAGCGCAGGATGGGGAGACGGGCTCCGGAATTTCCGGATATTTTTACACGGTGGATGCTGAGTACGCGGAGGGAGGAGCGGCAGAGAAGCAGCCGGTCTCCGGCGGCAGCCTGATCTTTGCGGAGAGCGGAACGCACACGCTGTATTTCTATGCAGAGGATAAGGCGGGAAATGTCTCTGCTCCCCTGGCGGCCAGTATCGTGAGCGATCAGGATGGTCCCTCTGTGGAGACAGTGGGCAGGACAGTGGAAGAAGGCGTATGGACCAGCCAGCTCTATCAGATTGAGCTGAAGGTTTCTGATGAAAACGGCGTGAAGGCTCTGAGCTACTATATCCAGGAGCAGGACGGGGAGGGCAGCGTGCCGGAATACAGCGCGGAGACTATGGCAGCGGAAGGACAGGAGGCCGCGTATTCTCCTGAGCAGGAGATCTGGAGCATCACGCTTCCGGAGGAGGATTTCTGCGGCAGTGTCTACATCTGCGCCCGGGATATGGCCGGAAATGAAACCGTGCAGAAGGTAAAGGGAATCTGCGTGGACCGGACAGATCCGGTTATCAGCGTACAGTGGAGGACTGCGGATGGAACGGCAGTCGATCTCTCGGAGCCGGGAGCTTATTATCAGAGAGGCGAAAGCCTGACTGCGGTGATCTCCATCCAGGAAAGGAATCTGGATCCGGACAGCACCTGTATTTATCTGACGGCTGTGGACGGACAGGGAAATCCGGCCGGCACAGAGGCGGAGAATATCAACGGGAAGACCTGGGGCTGGCTTGCGGAAAGGTACGGCGTGGCGGAGGAAAACGGCGCCAGTGTCCTGACCCTGAGCCTGTCCGGGGAAGCGGCCTATACGCTGTCTGCCGAGGCGGCGGACAGAGCCGGAAACAGGGCAGAGGCCGGGAAGACAGAGATACTTCTGGACCGTTCCCCTGCAGCCTTCGAGCTCCTTGACAGGACAGCAGAAGAGAATGAATGGACAAATGAGGAAAGTTACCGGATCACCTTCCGGCTGACGGATGAGAGCGGCACAGTGGGCGTAAGGTATTATGTGCAGAAGCAGCAGGCGGACGGAACAGTCCCGGCCTACAGCGGAGAGACGATGCAGAAGGAAGGCCGGGAGCTGAGCCCGGGCCAGGACGGGAGCTATACCGTCACGCTTTCCGAAGAGGATTTCCGGGGATGCGTTTATATTTCCAGCCGTGATGCTGCGGGAAATGAAGGAACGGAGACGGTGGGCGGCATCCGGATAGACGGAATCGATCCGGACACGGAGAATCTGTATTTCGAATACGAGGCGGACACAGACACAGGCGTATGGGACAGCTTCTGGAACGGCGTGTTCGGGGAGGAGGCGATCACGGTGAAGGTATATGTCCGGGATCTGGGCAGCTTTCCATCAGGCATCGCTGAGCTTTCCTTCCGGTGCGGAGGCCAGGATTTTACGGTAAGCAGCTTTGGGGAAGCGTCCCTGACGGCGGAGCAGGTGAAGGATCCTGCGGCTGCGGGGCTCTATCAGCTGGCAGAGGTGTCCCTGGATGTGAAAAAGGATAAGCTGGAGGATCAGCTTCTGGAAATCACGGACCTGAAGCTGAAGGATCTGGCCGGAAATACGGTGGAAGGGGAAGCAAAGCTCCTGGAGGGCGGCCATACCCTGATTATAGACAGGACAGCGCCGAAGCTGACAGTGAAGGCGGAGAGCGGGTACCGGAATGGCTTTCCCGCGGATGAGCGCTGGTATTTTAAGGACGCCGCCGTCTTCCGACTGACGGTGGAGGAGAAATGGTTTGATCAGGTGAAGGACCGCCTGCACCTGGAGCTGGCAGAAGGAGAGACAAGGACGCCGGATACCGGATTTGGAGCGGCCATGAAGGCAGAGGATCCGGAGAAGGGAATCTACGAAACTGTATATACGCTGACGGAGGAGGGCAGCTGGCAGCTGCGGATCGGAGCCTATCCGGAGTTTTCCGGGACGGAGCCTTCAGAGCCTTCGGAAGGAACGGGGGAGGCTGCAGGGTACGATACGTCTGTTCTCGGGGGCTTCTCGGATCCGGCCGGGAACCTGATGACAGGCGGAGAGAATACGGAGGTTCAGAGCGGAGTGTATACCGGGCCGCAGATCGTGATTGACAAAACTGCGCCCGAGGCGGGCCTGCAGTGGAAGGACGCGGACGGCCGGCCCTTTGATCCTGCGGAATCCGGCTCGTATTACCAGAGCGGAGACGGGCTGTCTGTGACGCTGGCCGTAAAGGAGCTGTATCTGGACACAGAGGACACGAGGATCTGGCTGGAGGCGCGGGATGGCTCCGACGCGGCGGTTTCCTGTGAAGAGGTGCAGAAGCTGAACGGGAAGAGCTGGGAAGAGCTTTCCAGGCAGTACGGTGGTACGCATGAAAACGGAGTCTACACGCTGACACTGCCATTTTCCACAGAGGCGGCCTATACGCTGTCCGTACTGGCAAAGGACAAAGCCGGAAACGAAGCGGAGACGCTGAGTACAGCGGTGTTTCTGGACAGAAGTCCTGTCCGGTATGAGCTGATGGCCCGGACGGCCGGAGAGGGAGTATGGACAAATGCGGAGGACTATGAGCTTTCGTTCCGCCTGGCGGACGAGTCTGGAACAGAGTCTGTAAAATATTATGTGCAGGTTCAGGCGGAGGATGGGACTGTGCCGGGCTTTGATCTGGAGACACTGAATCAGAAGGGACAGGAGCTGAAGCCGGAGAAGGATGGAACGTACCGCATCGTGCTGCACGAGGAGGATTTTCAGGGAAGCGTCTACATCCGCACCCGGGATCGGGCCGGAAATGAGAAGACAGAGGAGATAAAGGGAATTTTTATAGATGGGAAGGATCCGGATCCCACCCATATCTATTTTGGGTACGAAGCAGCGGAGGAGCAGGGGCTGCTTCACCAGATAGCCAACACCATATTCGGAAAAACTGCGATCCGGGTGAAGATTTACGCGAGAGATCCGGGAACCTGTCCATCCGGGATCCGGAGGCTTGTTTTTACTTACGCGGAGAAAAAATATACGCTGACGGAGTCTTTGCCGGTGACGCTGGAGGCTCAGGGCTCTGTAGAGGGAGGGGAATATCAGCTTTTTGAGCAGCTCCTGAATGTAAGAGACAGTGAACTGGAGGAAGAAAAGCTGCGCATTACAGAGCTTGTGATGACAGACGGAGCGGGAAATGCCGCGGAAGCGGAGGAAGCCGCGCTGGCGAATGGCAGCATTCTCATCATTGATACGACTGCGCCGCGGCTGGGCGTGAGCACAGAGGCAGAGCATCTGGAGGGCTATGAAAATGATGAGTCCCTGTACTATGCCGGCAGTGTCCCCTTTGACCTGACTGTATCAGAGCGGTATTTTTCCTATGTACAGGACAGGATGCATCTGGAGCTGGAAAAGGACGGAAGGCTGACTGCAGATACGAAGCTTGGGCGCACGCTTACGGCGGCCTCGGCTGAGGATGAAAGAAATGGGCTGTACCGGGGGCAGTATCTGCTGACGGAGGAGGGAGTCTACCGGTTCCGGATCGGCTCCTGGCCGGAGGCCGGAGCCGGGGGCTATGACACATCTGCCGCTCTGGGAGCCTTTTCGGATGGAGCCGGGAATATTCTGGAGGGCCTGGGAGACACGGCTGTGACAGAGGGCTTCTATATGAGCCCGGTGATTATCATTGACAGGACTGCACCGGAGGTGTCGTTCCGCTGGCTGGACGCAGAGGGTCAGGAAATCAGCGGGGAGGAGGATTATTACCAAAGCGGGGAATTCCTCACACTGGAGCTGGCTGTGGCCGAGCCGAACCTGGATATGGAGGCTACCCGTCTCTGGCTGGAAGCGGCGGATATCCGTGGCGCTCAGGTGCCCTGCGGGGAGGTGGACAGCCTGAACGGGAAGACCTGGGCGGAGCTTTCGGAAGACCTGGGCGGAACCTTCGAGGACGGTGTGCACAGGCTTACCCTGAGGCTCGAGACAGAGGCTCATTATACATTGAGCATGGAGGTACGGGATAAGGCAGGCAATTACGCCTCTTTCACCGGGCAGGAGCAGGATCACAGGCTGGATCTCGGAAGCTGCTGCCTGGACCGTACAGCTCCGGAGCTGGCAGACTGGTATGACAGCCAGGGAAAACCGGCGGGAGACATCACTTATGAAGCAAAGGAACAGAATTTCATTGAAAAGCTCATAAACGGCGTGACATTCGGGTGCTTCTGCAAGCCTGAAATGACGGTCCGCATGCAGGCCAGGGATCTGGTCAGCGGAGTGGGCGAGCTCTGGTACAGGTATGAGGTCTATTATGAGGACGGAGAGACAGGGAAGACCGTGGAAGGAACAGCGTCTCTTCAGAATGGCATGCTGAAGCGGGACGGGGCAGACCCGTCGGTCTGCTTCATGGAAATCACTCTCCCGGAATCCTTCCGGGGAACCTTTACGGTCCGTGCCGCTGACCGGGCAGGCACAGCCATGCCAGGAAGCGTGACGACCAGAGGAATCGTCTCCGAGACGACCGCGATGCATGAGAAGACCTCCTCAGCGGAGGTGTCCGTGGTGGACGGAACAGCCAAAAGAGAAGGCTTTTACCGCGGAGATGTGACAATTCAGTTCGTGATGAAGGACGGCTTTTCCGGAATCCGGAACGCCTTCTATCAGGCGGGAAGCCAGGAGGAGCGGCAGAGCTTCGAGGAGAAAGGCCGGGAGATCGTCACAGAGCTGAGCTACAGAATGACCATCCGTGCCTCGGAAAATAACCGGAATGAGATCCCGATACAGGGGATTCTGACAGATTTTGCAGGCCATACAGCCGGAACAGCAGGAATGCCTGAGGTACACATTGATACGGTGGCTCCGCAGGTGTCTGTAAGCTGGGACAACGAGGAGGTTCTGAATGAGAAATATTATAAGGCAGACCGTACGGCGCTGATTACAGTGACGGAGCGGAACTTTGATCCGGAGGATGTGCAGCTTGAGATCACCGGCATGGACACGCCGGGGCTGTCCTGGAGCCATCACGGAGGCGGAGGCTGCTCCGGATCCGGGGATCCATACGATCTGGGGCATACAGACAGCTGCAGCTGGACGGCGGAGGTGGTCTTCGATCAGGACGGCGAGTACAGCTTTGGCTTTTCCTGCCGGGATTCTGCGGGAAATGAAGGCGGCTATGGAGAGACAGAGGAATTCGTGATAGACAAGACAGCTCCCGTACTCTCGGTCAGCTGGAACGGCGGCAGTGCCTTGAACGGAAATTACTACGGGGAAGCGCGCTCCGCTCAGATTCTGATTACAGAGAAAAACTTCAGGGAAGAGGATGTGATCGCGGAGACCACGGCCACAGACAGAGGACAGAGAATCGCCGCGCCCCGGATTTCGGGCTTCTCAGGAAACGGTGATGAGCACCGGGCGTTGGTGGATTTCGATTACGACGGCGTCTTTATGATGGAGCTTCAGTATACGGATCTGGCCGGAAATGAGGCAGAGATCTATACGGAGGAGGAGTTTGTGGTGGATCTGACAGCTCCTGAGGCAGATTTTTTTGATATCGAGAACCACTCAGCGAACAACGGCACAGTCGCTCCCGGACTGCGGATTGCGGATACCAATTATGACATGGAGGGAATCCAGGTACAGCTTCTGGGAAGCGGCGGAGGACTCCGTGAAATGCCGTTTTCAAGGAGCGCCGGCGCGGACGGCGTCACTCTGAAATGGAGAGATTTCGAACATGTGCCGGAAAATGACGACCTGTACCGGCTTACCGCCAGCATCACAGATCTGGCTGGAAATGTGACGGAGACAGAGCTCCTGTTTTCTGTGAACCGCTTCGGCTCTGTCTATGTGCTGGATGCGGCCACGGAGCAGCTGGCTGGAAGGAATGGTTCCTATTATACAAGCCAGGAGCAGGATATCGTGATCGAGGAATATAATGTAGACACGCTGGAGTTCGGTGAGGTCTCCTACAGCCGGGACGGACAGGTAGTCATGCTGCAGGAGGGACGGGACTATACGGTCACGGAATCCGGCGGCGAGGACTCCTGGAAAACCTATCGGTATCAGATTGCGGCGCGTAATTTCAGTGGAGAGGGCACATATGTGGTGACGGTGTATTCAAAGGACAGGGCGGAAAATGTCTCCAGCAACCGCATCAAGGAAAAGAGCATAGAATTCGCTGTTGACAAGACCACTCCCAGCGTCGTGGTGACAGGCGTGGAGGACAACGGACGGTACCGCAGCGACAGCCGGGAAATCCGGATAGATATACAGGATAATATTGCTCTCAGCCAGGCGGAGATCTGGATCAACGATGAAAAGCAGGCCTCCTTTGATCGGGCACAGCTTCAGGAGAGCCGGGGACAGCTTGTCTTCCGGGTGCCGGGGAGCGGGGACTGGCAGACGCTGATGGTGCGGGCGGAGGATGAAGCGGGAAACCGGCAGGAGACAGAAGAGCTGCGATTCCTTGTCACCTCCAGTGCGTGGATTCAGTTTGTGCGGAATGGAAGAGCCATGACAGCCTGCGTCTGTGGTGGGCTGGTTCTGATTCCCGGCTGTATCCTTATAACAGTGCACAAAAAGAACAAGCAAAAACATTCAAAACAATCATAAACTAAAATCCGGCTGTGCAAAATGCCGGATTTTAGTTTACATAAACATATAAATAGGGGGTTTTGCTTGTTGGATAACACGAAATTATCAAAAAGCACATAAAATGAACATAAAACGCATGAAACAATCGTAAAAATGTTTGCAAGTCAATTGCTGCTCGGTTACAATAGAACCATAAGGAACTGAAAATCATTTTTAAGAAAGGAAGAACAGATATGTCGAAGATTGACGAAATCACAAGAGACAGCTGGATCATGAGTACCTTCCCGGAGTGGGGGACCTGGCTCGTGGAAGACATTGAGAACGAGGTCGTGGCTCCGGGAAACGTAGCCATGTGGTGGCTGGGCTGTACCGGCATCTGGTTCAAGACCCCGGGCGGGGCAAACATTACAATTGACCTCTGGTGCGGCAACGGAAAGAGGACCCATGGCGACAACAAGATGAAGCCGGGGCATCAGATGGCAAATATGTGCGGCGGCCGCCTGATGCAGCCGAACCTGCGTAATGTTCCGTTCGTAATTGATCCGTTTGCATTCAAACAGGTAGATGCGGTTCTGGCGACGCATTATCATCAGGATCATATGTCTGCAGAGTGGGCGGCACACGTAATTAAGAGCGGCATGACCACCACCGATGAGAATGGAAAGGAGATTCCTGTTCCATTCATCGGACCGAAGAAGTCCGTAGAGACCTGGATGAAATGGGGAGTTCCGGCAGACCGCTGCATTACGGTAAAACCGGGAGACACGATCAAGATCAAGGATATTGAGATTGTTGCTCTTGACAGCTTTGACCGTACCTGTATCGTGACCACGGACGACACCAGTGAGAACAGAGAAGAGCTGACCGGCGTATGCCCGACAGATATGGATGACAAGGCAGTGAACTACTTGGTGAAGACACCGGGCGGCAACATTTATCACTCCGGCGATTCTCATTTCTCCATTTACTTCGCAAAGCATGGAAAGGACTATGATATTGACGTGGCGTTCGGCTCCTTTGGCGAGAATCCCATCGGCATGCAGGATAAGATGACATCTATCGACGTGCTGCGCATGGCTGAGAATCTGCAGTGCAAGGTAGTCGTTCCGATTCACTGGGATGTGTGGACCAACTTCCAGGCGGACTGCGAGGAGATTAAGCTTCTGTATGATTTCAAGAAGGACCGCAACGAGTATAAGTTCCATCCGTTCTTCTGGCAGGTGGGCGGAAAGTACACCTACCCGCAGGATAAGGATAAGATTTATTATCATCACAGAAGAGGATTTGAGGACTGCTTCGAGCATCCGCAGAATATTCCGTTCCGTTCCTGCCTGTAATCATTAAAATTTCACCGGTCTGTCCGGAGCTCCCGGACAGACGGCGGTAAGGAGAAGATATGTTAAGAGAATTCGTGGAAAAAAAGCATTATCTGTTCGCTGAGGAAGCTAAGGACTGGGAAGACGCCATTATTATGAGCTGCCGCTCCCTGGAGGCGGATGGAACTGTGGAACCCAATTACGCTCATGACATTGTAGAGTGCGTGCGTAAATATGGACCTTATATTGTGATTATGCCGAATGTCGCGATGCCCCATTCCCAGGAAGGAGCAGTGGGAGTCAATAAGACGGCTATCGGCTTTATGAAGCTGGAGAAACCGGTCAGCTTTGACCCGGAGGATCCGGAGAAGGACGCTCAGCTGTTTTTCACGCTGGCTTCCTGCAATCCGGAGCAGCATCTGAACAATATGATGCGCCTTTCGGAAATGCTGATGAACGAGGAACTGGTGGCGGAGCTTCTGAAGGCAAAGGGACCCGAGGATCTTCTGAGGCTTCAGGAGAAGTATCTGGACGGTAAAGAGAGCTGATCTTTTCCGGACGAAACACGAGAGGGAAAAACTGGAGGAAAAGTGTATGAATTTTTTAATGGACGCTTGGTCGTATTTTGCTACTAATATTTTACAGCAGCCGGCATGGATGATTGGCCTGATTGTACTGATTGGCTATATCCTGCTTAAGAAACCCTGGTATGATGTGCTGGGAGGCACTCTGAAGGCTGTCATTGGATACATGATTCTGGCCGTAGGCTCCAGCGGACTGGTAAATAACTTCCGTCCGGTGCTGGTAGGCCTTGGAGAGCGTTTTAATCTGGACGCTATGGTTATCGATCCGTATTTTGGACAGAACGCAGTTACCGCAGGCGTGGAAGAGACATTCGGAAAGCCGTTTTCACAGGTCATGATTCTTCTTCTGCTTGCGTTTATCATCAATATCGTGCTGGTTCGTTTCCGCAAGCTCACGAAGCTTCGTTCCCTGTTTACCACGGGCCATGTACAGGTACAGCAGGCGTCTACCGCTTACTGGCTGATTCTGTTCGCGCTGCCGGGACTTCTGACAAACAACACTGCCCTGCTTCTTGTTATGGCTGTCGTGCTTGGTCTGTACTGGGCGGTAGGCTCTAACCTGACTATCAAGCCGACCCAGGAGCTGACCGACGGCGCAGGCTTCTGTCTTGGACACCAGCAGATCATGGGTGTGGCGCTGTTCTCCTGGATTGCCGGAAAATGGCATGAGCATGACGTTAAGAAGGGCAAAAAGGCATCCAAAAAGATTGAGGATATTGAGCTTCCGGGCTTCATGGCCATCTTTAATGAGAACATGGTATGTACGGCGCTTCTGATGACCCTCTTCTTTGGAATTATCCTTCTGCTTCTGGGACGCGATTACCTGACAGAGGCAGGGTTCATGACAGAGGGAGCAAGCTTCCTGTTCTACATATTAAATACATGCTTTAACTTCGCTGTATATCTGGCAATTCTGCAGCTTGGCGTACGTACCTTTGTAACAGAGCTGACGAATTCCTTCCAGGGTATTGCAAACAAGCTGCTGCCCGGCTCCATTCCGGCTGTTGACTGTGCGGTATCCTATGGCTTCGGTTCTCCGAATGCGGTTCCCATCGGCTTCCTTGCAGGAGCGGTAGGACAGTTCCTGGCTATCGGAGCTCTGATTCTTCTGAAGAGCCCGGTACTTGTAATCGCAGGATTCGTACCTGTTTTCTTTGACAACGCGACCATTGCGGTGTATGCTAATAACAGAGGTGGTTTGAAGGCGGCTATCGTCCTTCCGTTTATCTCCGGTCTGTGCCAGGTATTTGGCTCGGCATTTATCGCAAGCTGGGTAGGCATGGCTGCATACGGCGGATACCTTGGAATGTGGGACTGGGCGGTTGTATGGCCGGTATTCACAGTTCTGATGAAGTATTTAAGCTATGCTGGTCTGGCAATTGTAATCATTGCGCTGATTGCGATTCCGCAGATTCAGTACAGACTGGACAAGGATGGATATTTCCTGATGACAGAGGACTGGGAGGCTTACAAGGAGCTTAAGTCCAAGAAGGCTGAATAAAACTGCTTTAATTTCATAAGTATTGGAGGAAGATAAGATGCTGAACATTTTGGTATGCTGCGCAAATGGCGCCGGAACAAGTCTGATGATGAAGATGACTGCTGAGAAGGTGATCAAATCTCTGAACATTAAGGTCGGAAAGCTGCATCACTGCTCTCTTTCCGAGGGAAAGAGCGCTGCGACTCAGTTTGATATCGTGTTCTGCCCGCTGAACTTTATTTCCATGTTCAAGGATGCAGAGGCAAAGGGCGTACATGTAATCGGCCTGAAAAACGTAATGTCTCAGGCTGAGATGGAAGAGAAGCTGAAGGAGTCTGGAATTCAGCTGAATTAAACCACAGATCGGGAAGGTTCTTCCTCAGGTCCGGAAGGCCTGAGGAAGAACCTTCTTTTATCTTACTCTACATTTCAGCAGAAAGGAGCGACCGGCATGAAAGCGAGCCGTTCGATTGTAAACAGCCGGAGAGAAAGGATTCTTGAGACTGTCCGCAGTGAAGGCGATGTGACAGTCAATACGCTTGCCGAACAGCTTCAGGTGTCGCCGCTGACGATTCGCAGGGATCTGCAGTATCTGGAGGAGCATAAGCTTTTAGAACGCTTCTATGGAGGAGCGCGGACAGGAAGCGCGGAAGAGACCCGGAAAAACAGCCGGGAGCTCCGCAAGGAAAGGATAGCCCGTTACGCGGCCAGCCTTGTGGAGGAAAAGGACAGCATTTTTATCAATACCAGCTCTACGGCGGTTGCCATGGTGAAATATATTACCAGCCGCCACGTCACAATCATTACAAACAATGGAAATATTATAAATGAAGAAAATCCCTCTCAGGCGACCATCATTCTTTTGGGCGGTGAGCTCCGCTATACGAAGGGAGCAATGGTAGGGGATTTTACCAGAAATAATCTGGCTCAGGTTACGGCAAAAAAATGTTTTATGGGATGCAGCGGCCTAAGCCCTGATTTGGGCATGACGACCGAAATGGTCAGCGAAGTAAATCTGAACCAGATGATGTTTGAACGCGTCACTGGATCCTCGTATATTCTGGCGGACAGCTCCAAATTTGGGGAAAAGATTGGATGCGTGTCTTGCCCGCCGGAGAAAATAGAGAATATTATAACGGATTCGGAGGCTCCGGCTGAAATGGTCCGGAGATTCCGGGAGTCCGGAACCTGGGTATATCAGGTAGATTAGGAGACGGAAATGAAAGTAAATAAAATAAAAACTCATGAACTGGAAAAATGCTATGCGATCAGCCCGCTGACCTATAACGGCGCGGAGCATATTCTGATCGCGGCGGAGAAGGTGAATAAATGCCTTTTGTTTGATCTGGATGGAAATCTGGAGGAGACTGTATGGGAGGAGCCGGGCGGAACCATGAGCATGGTGCAGGTCCCCGGAAGCAACGGACAGTTCCTTGCCACCCATAAATTCTATTCGCCCAACGATTCCAAGGAGGCGAAGCTTGTCCTGGTGACTCCAAAGGCAAAAAATAACTGGGAGGTAAAGACCCTCGTGGATCTGCCCTTCGTACACCGTTTTGACATTCTGACCAGCGGCGGCGTCAACTATATTATCGCCTGCGCGCTGAAATCAGACCATGAATATAAGGACGACTGGAGATTCCCGGGGAAGATCTGGGTAGGCGTGCTGCCTGAGGATTTGAGCGGAGTCGACGAAGAGCATCAGATAGAGCTGACCGTGCTGAAGGACGGCCTTCTGAAAAACCACGGTTACTGCCGTGTAGAAGAGGAAGGCGGCATGTGGGCTGCTGTAGCTGCCGACAACGGAATCTTCAAAGTGGTTCCCCCTGCGCAGAAGGGCGGAGAGTGGAGCTTAGAGACGCTGACGGAGGACGCTGCCAGCGATATGACCTTCGCGGATTTTGACGGAGACGGCGAGCTGGAGATGCTGGTGATGACTCCCTTCCACGGTGAAATTATCAAAATCTATAAAAAAGTGGACGGAAAATATACCTGCATCAAGACCTTTGATAAGCCGTATGAGTTTGCTCACGGCATCTGGGGAGCGGAGATTTTCGGAAAAGGCGCTGCTATCATCGGCCACCGCAAGGGTGAGCGCGATCTGCTGGCCTGCACCTATGACGGCAGCGACTACGTGATGGAGGTTCTGGATCACGATGTAGGACCGGCCAATGTGCGTGTCTATGAAAAGCCTGGAAAGGTAGGCCTGGTATCCACAAACCGTGAGATCGATCAGATTGCATTCTATGAGATTGAGAGCCTGTAGGAAATTTCCCGAAAGGCGGAAGGAAAGGAAGCAGAATGAAAGCATATACCATTGGATTATATGAAAAGGCCATGCCGAATACTCTGACCTGGAAGGAAAAGCTGGAGGCGGCGAAGGAGGCAGGCTACGATTTCGTGGAAATCAGCATCGATGAGACCGATGAAAAGCTTTCCCGTCTGGAATGGACGAAGGAAGAGCGCCTGGAGCTCGTAAAGACCATGTATGAGGTAGGGCTCCCGATTCGCAGCATGTGCCTGTCCGGCCACCGCAAGTATCCCATCGGAAGCAGCGATCCGGCCACCTGCGCCCGCGGCATGGAGATTATGGAAAAGGCCATTCAGCTGGCGGATGACCTGGGCGTGCGCATCATCCAGCTGGCAGGCTACGACGTATATTATGACGAGTCCACGCCGGAGACGGTGGCGCGTTTTGGAGAGAACCTGAAAAAAGCGGTTCACATGGCAGCGAGGGCTGGAGTTCTCATGGGCTTTGAAACGATGGAGACCGAGTTTATGAACACCTGCGCCAAGTCCATGAAATATGTGGACGCAGTGGGCTCTGTCTACTTAAATGTGTATCCGGACAGCGGAAATATCAACAACGCGTCCCTGACCTACGGGACCGATGTGCTGGAGGATCTGCGCAGCTGCGCCGGCCATGTGGTGGCCATGCATCTGAAGGAAACGGTTCCCGGAAAATTCCGTGATATGATGTACGGGGAGGGGCAGGTGGATTTCCCGGCTATGATCGATACGGCCTGGGAGATCGGCGTACGCCGTTTTGTGACAGAATTCTGGTACCTGGGCAAGGAAGACTGGAAGGCAGATCTTCACTTTGCCTGCGGCGCCATGAGAAAGCTCCTGGATCAGAAAACAGACGTCTGAAAAAGGATTTCATATTTTCCTTGAAGGAAATGGCTGCAGACTGTAAAATATAGTCACAGGACTCTGAGGACAAAGCGTCTGTCCAAGGAAGGCCGGTATATTGAGAGTGTGATTGGGGGAGGCCCGGTCAGGAAGGAGAAATAACATGTTAGAGGAACTGAAAAAGAAGGTATATGAAGCCAATATGGAGCTTCCGAGGAGAGGACTTATCACCTACACCTGGGGAAACGTCAGCGGCATCGACCGTGAGAGCGGCCTGTTTGTCATCAAGCCCAGCGGCGTAGAGTACGATCTCCTGAAGCCGGAGGATATGGTAGTCATCGACCTGAACGGAAACAAGGTAGAGGGAGATTACAACCCGTCTTCCGATACCCCGACCCATCTGGAGCTTTATAAGGCGTTTCCGAAGATCGGAGGCGTGGTACATACGCATTCTCCGTGGGCGACCTCCTGGGCGCAGGCAGGACGCAGCATTCCCTGCTACGGAACGACTCACGCAGATTATTTCTACGGGGAGATTCCCTGCGCGAGAAGTCTGACGGCGGAAGAGATAAACGGTGAGTACGAGAAGAACACAGGCCTTGTCATCGTTGAGACCTTCCAGGGCAGGGACCCGATGCATATTCCGGGCGTGCTCTGCACAAACCACGGGCCGTTTACCTGGGGAACCGACGCTGCCAATGCCGTACACAACGCGGTTGTGCTGGAAGAGGTGGCGAAGATGGCTTACCGTACCGAGTCCCTGAAGCCCGGCGTGGCTCCGGCTCCGCAGGTGATTCAGGATAAGCATTTCCTGAGAAAGCATGGGGCGAATGCTTATTACGGACAGATAAAGAAATAAAAAATAAATTCACGGGACGCCCCTGTGGGGTTTCTGTATCCTGTGTTCGGACATTCCACGGACGGCTGTATGCTTCCGGACGGACTAAAAAGCAGTCCGCCTGAATCATACAGCCGTTCGCGGAAAGCCGGACACTGGGATATCAGAAACCCCACAGGGGCTGTTTCGTGAAAGTGTTTTAATATACTATCGCCAAGGGAGTGTATATGGTCAGAATGAATTGCAAATGTGGTCATGTTTTAAGCACAACACAGGTGCCAATTGATATTCAGCTGCGTGTATATACGGATAGAGAATAGGAGGCTTTTTCAACCGACAGCAGAGGCTTCTTCTGAATTCACGCGTCCGGCCTCTTCGCGGACTGGTGTGGGATTCCGGCGGACTGCTTTTTAGTCCGTCCGGAAGCACACGCCTGTCCGTGAAGGGACGAACGGCGGAATCAGAAGAAGCCTCTGCGTCCATTTGAAGCAAGATTTTGGTTCCTTAACTTCTCTTTATGCGGAAAGCATTTATCCCGGGATACACAGCCGCCGCGCCCAGCTCTTCCTCAATACGCAGAAGCTGGTTGTATTTCTCCACACGCTCAGAACGGCTCGGCGCGCCCGTCTTGATCTGGCAGGTGTTTAAGGCCACGGCCAGATCGGCGATGGTGGTGTCGCCGGTCTCTCCGGAACGGTGTGAGGCGATAGCAGTGTATCCGGCCTTGTGCGCCATTTTGATGGCTTCCAGCGTCTCGGATACGGAACCGATCTGATTGAGCTTAATCAGGATAGAATTGCCGCAGCCAAGCTCGATTCCTCTGGAGAGGCGCTCTGTATTGGTTACAAAGAGGTCGTCGCCTACGAGCTGTACCTTGCCGCCGAGCTCTTTTGTGAGCAGCTGCCAGCCTTCCCAGTCATCTTCGTCGAGAGCGTCTTCGATGGAGATGATCGGATATTTTTCCACGAGCTGCTTCCAGTGCGCGATCAGGGATTCGGAGGTAAAGCGGGTTCCGGCCTTCGGAAGAACATATTCCCCTTTTTTGCTGCCCTTCCACTCGCTGGAGGCGGCGTCCATAGCCAGCATGAAGTCTTTGCCCGGCTCATATCCTGCCTTTTCTACAGCATTCAGGATATAGGAGATGGCTTCCTCGTCGCTGGCGAGGTTGGGAGCGAAGCCGCCCTCGTCTCCTACGGAGGTAGCAAGCCCTTCAGATTTGAGAATGGCTGCCAATGCGTGGAAGACCTCGGCGCACCAGCGTAAGGCTTCCCGGAAGCTGGGGGCGCCTGCAGGCATGATCATAAATTCCTGTACGTCGACCGTATTGGCTGCGTGCGCGCCTCCATTCAGAATATTCATCATCGGGACCGGAAGGCGGTTACCGGAGACGCCGCCAAGAAAGCGGTAAAGAGGAATGTCGAGAGAGATAGAAGCGGCCCTTGCTGTGGCGATGGATACGGCAAGAATTGCGTTCGCGCCAAGCTTTGACTTATCCTTTGTGCCGTCAGCCTCGATCATGGCCTGATCGACGGCGTAGATATCAGAGGCGTCCATGCCGGTGACGGCTTCACTGATGACGGTGTTGATATGCTTTACAGCCTTTGTGACGCCTTTGCCGAGATACCGGGCCTTGTCGCCGTCACGGAGCTCCAGGGCTTCGAATTCCCCGGTAGACGCGCCGCTGGGCGCGGCTCCGCGGGCTGCGCTGCCGTCGGCGAGCGTCACCTCGGCTTCTACCGTAGGATTTCCTCTGGAGTCCAGAATTTCTCTTCCGATGACCTTTTCAATCTGTAAATAATCCATGGTGATGTTCTCCTTCCATTTTTCTGGCAGAGCACCCCGGGAAGTCAATGCGCCGGAAACTGCCATTCAGGATTATTATTGACAAAAAATATCAATCTCATAAATGGAAAGAGAAAACTATTGTTCATCGTATACAGCCTGGATCCGGGTGTCGCCCTCGAGCTGTACCTGGATTTCGCTGTCGCTTTCATTCCCCTGCATGATCGTCCCGCCTTCGATTTCCCAGCGGATAAACTCGAAGCCTTCCTGCTCCGGAGCGGTCAGCGTCACGGGGTAATCTGTGTAGTACTGCCCCTGCCAGTCCCCGGAGGACAGGTCAAGCTCCAGCGTATTTAAGGCCAGTTGGCTTCCGTCCTCTACAGACAGGGTAAGGGTTACGAGCTCTCCTGTCAGTCCAAAATGTTCCGCAAGACAGGGGACAATAGAATCATAGCGGTTTTCGAAAAAGACGCGCAGCTCCTCTATCTGCTCGGAAAAGGTTTTGTCCTGAGGATTTGTGTTCCAGCGTTCCCAGCTTTTATCAGCCCAGGAGACGTACTGCGCTTCGATTTCGTCCAGAAGCGAAAGCACGCGGTCCGCCCGGAAGTTTTCGTTTGCCATATCCATAAAGGTCAGGACGAACTGGCGGCAGAACTCCTCATTCTTCATCAGAGCCGGCATGGGCTTGTCGTCCAGATAACCGGAAGGCGCGTAGCCGGCGTGCTCGATAAAGGAGTCCATGGTATAGGCTTCTCCATTTTCCACGGCGCTGCCGACAGCGAGAGAGTCGTCCAAATCATAAAGCATCCAGCGCCATTTGCCGTCGCTGTACTGAAGGCTGCCGGTGCTCTCTGTATCTGCGCCCCCGTTGTCACGCCAGGTATAGACGTTATTTTCCAGAGGCTTGCTGTCTGTGTTGGCGATATAGATATTGGTGCACATCCAGTCGATAAAGCTCTGCATATCCATCTGTTCCAGCAGCCCGGCATAGACCTCAGGGTCGTCCAGATCCTCCCGGTCCAGATAATCCCGGAGCTCCCGGTAGCTCTCAAGGCCCTCCGAATCTCCGTCGGCCACATATCTGGTATCCTTAATCAGCGTGGAGCTTTCCAGTCCTGCTCCGTAGTGTCCTTCCAGGTATTCAGAGGAATAGCGTTCCATCAGATAATACATTCCCCAGTATTCTCCGTTCAGAAATACCTGGCAGGGGATGTATTCCTGGACAGCTGCGCTGCGGTCTTCCACAAGGGAAAAGAAAAATACCTTTTTCAGAGTCTTGCTGTTGTTCAGAATCAGGCTTGGATACGAGATGTCCGTCCCGAAAAGAACCGGATCAAAGCTCTCCTTCTCATAGCGCTTCCGGGAATAGAGGGTAAAGCTTTTCTGAGGAAAGCTGCGGGATTCGTTGCCGCGGATACGGATGCCGCATTCCTGATCAAGAAGGATATCTCCATATGCGGAATACAGCTCGATATGGGCTGAGCGCTCGGAAGACAGGCCCTCCAGATAATATTGCGTATAATCCATCAGCTCGATCCAGGGAAGCTCACTGTAAATCTGTCCATTCTCCAGAGCCTCGTCATAAAGGGAGCCGCGCACGTAGATCCCCTCCTCGGAAGAAAACAGGCTGTCAGGATCTGTGACAAGGGAAAGCATTACAGCGCCGTCATAGCCTTCCTTTTCGCTGAAATCGACAAAATAGGTAGACGTCACGGTATTGCTGCGGTTTCCGTTTTCGTCAAAGGCCGCTGCCCGCACAATGACAGCCTTATCCACCGGTTCGCCGGGAACCTGGTAATTTCGATCCTCAGAGGTAATATCTTCACGCGCAGACCAGACGTTCGGAGAGGAGCTCGGATCGGTAAGGATCAGAGGCTCCGTGTACAGCATGGAATCCGCTGTGGGTTCGCTTCCGTCCAGCGTATAACGGATGGAAAGACCATCTGCAGCAGAGAGCGTGACCTCTACGCTGTCCTCGTAAAAGCCTCCCGGTGTGTGAAATACAGGCTCGTCCACAATAAGAGAAGCGGCAGAGTTGGAGGAGCCGGGAGAGGGGCGGGCTTCTGTGAAGCTGCCGCCTCCATCTGAGGCGGCGGCATAGACGGCTCCGGAGGTGATGGAAGAGGGAATATACACGGAATCAACCGTGTGCGTAGTGACTGTGCCGTTATCAGTTTCGCTGACCCAGGTAAGCAGAAGCG
Source organism: Lachnoclostridium sp. An131 (assembly GCF_002160825.1). GTDB lineage: Bacteria > Bacillota > Clostridia > Lachnospirales > Lachnospiraceae > Laedolimicola. The sequence continues at coordinate 1,649 of NZ_NFLI01000018.1, read as the reverse complement.
TTTCTTCCTCCGCCAGTCCGAAAGGTACAGAGAGGCAGTCCTCTGGCACAGAATCCCCTTCCCCCAGGGCATAGATGACGCAGTAGCCGCCCGGCTGGATCTCTCCCTCCGGAAGAGAGGCCAGCAGGGGATTGCCCGGATCGTCGGAGAGGTAAAGTCCTTCCAGGGAGACTGCCTGTTCCGTGGGATTGTAGAGCTCGATATAGTCCTCATAGATAGTGGATTCCCCCTCCTGCGTACCGGGATTGATGGTACAGATTTCATTGATGCGCAGGGAAAGGGCGGGATCTGTATAAAGGCCGTTTTGGTATTTCCAGACAAAGAAGAAGAAAAGCACCAGAAAAAGTCCCGCTGCGAAAAGGGATACCGGGAAAAGAGCGTGCCTTCTGACTGAGAAAAATTTCATTCCTCTCCCTCCTTGTCAAAAAGGATCACCTTTCCATCCTGAAGGGCATACCAGGCAAAGCTGCCCTTTGTCAAGCCGGCCTTTCCGGCGGTGCCTTCTGTGATGGAAGCGTAAAAGGAATCAAACCGGTCCTCTGGAACAAGTGTTTCCAGAAAAACAGAGTCTGTGTAAGAGGAGGACAGGATGGAGATCTGATTCTGTCCAATCAGATACTGGATTCTGCCGAGATCGGCGTAGTCAGAACGGATCTCCAGGCGCACACCTTTCTGCTTTTCCAGAATGACGGCGTGGTTCAGGGCCTCTCTCAGGGCTCCGGAATAGGCGCGGACAAGGCCTCCGGTCCCAAGCAGGGTGCCACCGAAATAGCGCGTTACGACTGCGCAGGTGTCATGAATATTTTCGCCCAGCAGTACGTCCAGCATGGGGCGTCCTGCGGTGCCGGCAGGCTCCCCGTCGTCGCTGCAGCGGGTCAGCTGATGCCGGCTGCCGATGGTAAAGGCTGTGCAGCTGTGCCTGGCGTCCCAGTACTGTTTTCTTATGTGCTCTATGAAGCTCTGCGCTTCTTCCTCAGATTTTACAGGAGCGACAGTGGCGATGAAACGGGATTTTTTTTCTACGATTTCTCCCGTTCCGCCCTGCCATGTAAAGCGGTATGATTCAGCCATTTTTGTTCCTTTCAGGAGACCTGCATGTCCTCCTTTGTCATCATGTCATCCACAATTTCCAGCAGGCATACGGGAGTAACCGCATTCCGGATAAGCTGGCGGAGCATTTTACGGGCGGAAGCCTCCGAACCGGAGACGGGCGGCGTGCTCTCCGCTTCTTCCACACCGGGGCGCCCTGCGGATGATTTTTTGATGCAGATGCGGTACAGAGGAGCGCGGGTCTGAACAGATTCCTCTTCTATGAGATAGTATTTTAAATTCAAAAGATTTCCTTTTTCATCGGTGACAGAACGCGTTTCGATTAAGAATTCCTTTTGCATGCCAGTTCCTCCATAGATTGGTTTAGGAGTATTATACAGGCAGGGAATCAAAAACACTGTCGAAAACTGTCAGGAGATAAAAAAATTCAAATGCATTATATCATAATAACAGCTTAAGAAAAACATGTGAAATTGTGAATTTTCAATTTACCCGGGAGTTTGACAGTTGAATAATCGAAAAATACCTTGCAGGCCGCATAAAACCTGCTTTTTTTGTGTCAATTTTTTTGCTTTTTAGTATGTTATTTTATGTTATTG
>NZ_NFLI01000017.1 GCF_002160825.1 Lachnoclostridium sp. An131 | reverse complement strand
TGAAAAAATTTTCTGATATCCGGGGTATCTTCATGCAATCCTACAGCTTCCTTTTCAGCATCTCGGGGTTAGAAGCATGCGTCAGAGCTTCCTCCCGGCTGATTTGGCCGGGCGTTTGACAGTTGAATAAAAAGAAAACTACTTGCAGGCCGCATAAAACCTGCATTTTTTTGTCAACTTTTTTGATTTATTATATAGCATTTTCTGGCATTATGTGGTATAATAGAACAGGGTGATGTTTATGAAAGTTATGACTACAAAATCTAAAAATTCAGAGTCCTTCTATATTGCCAAATCTTATATCAACAACCAGGGAAAAAGTACTTCCAAGATTATCCGAAAGCTGGGCACACTTGCCGAATTATCCGAAATGCTTCATACGGATCGGGATGGCGTCATGGCCTGGGCCAGAGAACAGGCAAAAATTGAAACCGATAAATATAAGCAGGAAACGGAAGATGCTGTGGTTATGATTCCTTTCCATTCCAACAGGCTTATGGACTACAGCAGGAAAAAGCTTTTTGAAGGCGGGTATCTCTTTCTTCAATCCATTTACTATGGATTGAAAATGGACTCTGTCTGCCGCAAAATCAAGTACCATCATAAATACCAGTTCGATTTAAACGCAATCCTGTCCGATCTGATCTACACCCGCATTCTGGAACCTTCCAGCAAAGCCTCTTCCTTCAAGGCTGCCGGAAATTTTCTCGAGACGCCATCCTACGAACTCCATGACGTTTACCGTGCGCTCTCTATCCTGGCCGAAGAAATGGATTTTATCCAGGCCGAAGCCTATAAGAATAGTTTCTTCTTCGGAAGCAGAAATGACGCTGTCCTTTATTACGACTGCTCAAACTACTATTTTGAGATTGAGCAGGAGGACGGTGACAGAAGATACGGAAAAGGCAAGGATCACAAACCTAACCCTATCATCCAGATGGGACTGTTTACCGATGGGGATGGAATTCCTTTGGCTTTCTCCCTGTTTCCTGGAAACCAGAATGAGCAGAAATCTTTGAAACCGCTGGAAACAAAAATCCTCCAGCAGTTTGGCCATCAAAAGTTCATTTACTGCAGCGATGCCGGACTGGCTTCGGAAGAAAACAGGGCCTTTAACCACATGGGGCAGCGGGCTTTTATTGTTACACAATCCATTAAGAAACTTCCGGCAGAGGACCGGGAATGGGCTTTAAGCAGAACCGGCTTCAAACGGCTGGACGATGACGCTCCGGTTGATATCACGCAGCTTACGGAAGAAGATAAACAGGGACTCTTTTATAAAGATGAGCCCTACACGACAAAGAAACTCCATCAGCGGTTAATCATAACCTATTCGCCCAAGTATGCCGCCTACCAAAAAGCAGTCCGGGCCGAACAGATTGCCCGGGCCGAAAAGCTGATTAGCGGTGGTTCAGTAAAAAGGCAGAGTAAAAATCCCAATGACCCGGCGCGCTTTGTGAATAAAATCGCTGCTACCAAAGATGGGGAAAAGGCAGAAATCCATTATTATCTGGACATGGATAAGATCGCGCAAGAAGAAAAATATGACGGTCTGTACGCCGTCTGCACTGATCTGCTGGACGATGATGTGGCAGATATTTTAAAAGTAAGCGAAGGAAGGTGGCAGATCGAGGACTGCTTCCGGACAATGAAAACGGAATTTGATGCACGTCCGGTTTACCTGAGCCGGGAAGAACGGATTAGAGCCCATTTCCTTATCTGTTTCCTTGCGCTGCTGCATTTCAGGCTGCTGCAGAGGGAACTGAAAAATCACTATACAACCGAACAGCTTCTGCGGGCACTGAAAGGCATAAAGTTTGCCGATATAGAAGAACAGGGGTTCCAGCCTGTATACGAACGGCGGGAAATCACAGATGCTCTTCATGAAGCATGCGGCTTTCGGACAGACTATCAGTTTATTACGAAACGGAAAATGAAAGAAATACAGAAAAAAAGCAAAAGGAGATAAAACATTACTATATTTCGCGTATCGGTTGCAAAGCGCTACAAGCCCGTATTTTCAACGGTTGTAGCGCTTTTTTCTCTTAGAATGTGTCAAAGACGAGGTTTTAGCTTCAATTTAGCTTCAATTTTAGCTGTAAGTGTTCCATAGGTCATATATTTTGTAAATCAAAGTGAGACATGCCAATCTCATACACGTCCGGGAAGCACATGCAAAAGAGTATATGCAGATAACAGGGTAGCAGAGTGCCAGGAATTTCCGGCAGGGGTGTTAAAATTTTTACATACCTATTAGTTCCAGTGTTTTAATTCCCACCATTTCATTTTTCTCGCGAAATAGACAAAATAATTTAACGGAGCTTCATAAAAACAGAATCCCCGGATATCAGCGCAGATGAAAAAATTTTCTGATATCCGGGGTATCTTCATGCAATCCTACAGCTTCCTTTTCAGCATCTCGGGGTTAGAAGCATGCGTCAGAGCTTCCTCCCGGCTGATTTGGCCTTTCCGGCACAGGGCCGCCAGGCTGGAGTCCATGGAAAACATGGTATCGGAGGAGGCGGAGTAAATCATGCCGTCAATCTGGGGAATCTTGTTCTCGCGAATCATATTCCGGATGGCAGGCGTCACAGTCATCATCTCGAAGGCGGCGACCCGGGAAAGGCCGTCTGCCGATGGGAGAAGCTGCTGGGATACCACGGCCTGGAGAGTGGTGGACAGCTGTACGGCGATTTGACGCTGCTGGCTGGGCGGAAAGACGTCGATGATGCGGTCGACAGTGCTGGCCGCGCTGGGCGTGTGAAGCGTAGAAAGAACCAGGTGTCCGGTTTCGGCCGCTGTCATGGCGATGGAAATGGTCTCGAAATCACGCATTTCTCCCAGAAGGATGACGTCCGGGCTCTGGCGCAGCGAGGCCCTCAGGGCTACCACATAGCTGTCTGTGTCGGAGCTGATTTCGCGCTGGCTTACGATGCTTCTTTTGTGCCTGTGAAGGAATTCCAGAGGGTCTTCCATCGTGATGATATGCTTTTCCTGAGTCTCGTTGATGGCATCGATGATGCAGGCCAGCGTCGTGGATTTGCCGCTTCCTGCCGGGCCGGTGACCAGCACAAGACCCCTGGACAGCCTGCCCAGTTCTATGACCTGATCCGGGATTCCAAGCGCCCGGGGATCCGGAAGCTCAAACGTGATAATACGGATCACCGCGGCCATGGAGCCGCGCTGCAGATAGGCGCTGACACGGAAACGGGAGAGTCCGGGCACGGCAAAGGAGAAGTCGTCGTCGCCTTGCTTAATCAGGCGGGAAATGTCCCGGCTGTCTGCGAGCGTGTAGATTTCCCGGAGCATCTTTTCCGTGTCGGCGGGCATCAGGCGTTCCTCCCCCAGGGTTTCGATACGGCCGCCCTTTTTAAAGGAAAGCTGGCGGCCGGCTACGATAAAGAGGTCGGAAGCTCCTGTTTTAATAGTCTGTGTCAGAAAATCCAAAGCGTTCATTTATCATTCCTCCATAACCATGCCTGACAGGCTGTCCTCATCGAGAAGAGGCAGCGTTTCGTCAGAATCCCATTCGTGGGTAGATTCCGTGCGCCATTCCAGTATTTTATAGCGGCTGCCATCCTCATATGGCTCAAACGAGAGCTCCAGGGAAACCCGGAGCAGCTGCTCATCCTCCAGAGGAACCGAGTACTGCAGGGTGTGTTCTCCGGTGAATGTGATGCCATTCTGTCCTTCCAGGCTGTCCCTGACACTGGTGTAGAAGGACGCAGCGTCGGCATCCTCCTCCATATCAGTATCGCCTCCGGTTTCTGAGAGGCAGTCCTCCATACAGGAAATAATCTCCAATAAAATATCATTTGCCCGGTTCTCTGCATCATAATAGGCAGATGTACGGTCGGCGCTTCGCTGGCTGAGCCGTAAATCCGCTCTGGCAGTAGCCAGAGAGAGCACGGAAAAGGTCAGCAGGCAGAGCATGACAAAAATCAGTACAAAGGACGTAATGCCGATGCTGGTGACAGAGCGTCTGTTTTCAGAATTCACAGGCTCATTCCTCCTTTCCCGCTGCGGCGTCTGACGGATAACGCAGGCTCAGCTCATAGATGGAGCTGCCCTCTGCGCTGCTCATGGACAGACGGGCGTCCGTGCGGCCGCCCTCCTGTTCCGTGTGGATGGTCAGAATATAGGCCGCCTCTTCTGCAGAACAAGGCTGCCGTTCTTCGTCATAGTAGACTGCGCAGGTCTGCCCGCCGGTTTCCGTATCAGCGGCAGCTTCAGCTCCTGGAATTTCTTCGGCCCCCGGAAAGTATCCTGCGATGGCTTCCGGGGATCCGTCTGTGTAGCGCACGACAGAAGCGGCGCTGGAGACCTGGGCGGAAGCAAAGCTCAGATCTGAGGCCTTCTGGCTCATCAGATGGGCCTGAACAAAGGCCTGGATACAGACGGCGCTGCCGGCAGAAAAAAACAGTATGGCAATGATAAGCTCTATTAAAAAAAGACTGGAACGTGTGTGCTTAAGACGATTCATGTCCGGCTCATTCCTTTCCTGAAAATCCTCCCGTATTTCTCAGATGCAGAAGAAACGTATAGGTCTTTCCTTTCGAATCCGGCGCGGAAAGCTTAAGAAAGCCGTCCCCCAGATCCTCAATGGAAAATCCATCCGCGCGCAGAACCTGCTGGCCCATGGAGGGAGAGACCTCCGTGCCCTGCCGGACTACCAGCTCGCAGATATATTCTCCGTCTGGATAGAGATAGGTTTCGTAGAGACTGCCCTCAATCTCATCTGTCAGCAGGATGGCGTTTCTGCCCTCCAGCTGTGTCAAAGCCACCTGGCCCTCCGCGTCATGCTGCCGGATTTTCTCCGCTACGTAGGAGAGAGCGGTGCGTGCGCTGTAGGTGTCCTCCAGGTACTGCGCCGTAGAACGGTAGACCCTGACCCCCATGGTTATGACCAGAAACGCACAGACGGCGAACACGCAGAAGAGTGAGAGAGTAAACAAAAGATCCACAGTATGGGACTGAAAACGCCTTCGCCTCATGAATCCGTCCCCCTTTCTCCGAGAGGAATGATCGTCACATCCGGCATCAGATTGGAGCCGATGACCTCATAGGAAATCACATATTTCTCTGAATCATAGGACAAGCCATAATGGGTTTCCAGATACTCCAGGTCTTCCGGATAGAAGCCCTCCAGCGCATAGCACTGAACAGCGCCCTGGAGAACAGCGTCATGAAGCCGTGCCGCTTCCTCCTCCGCAGCAGTGGAGGAGATAGAAGAAAGGCCCTGAAGAAGTATCAGAAGCATCAGGCAGAAGAGAAATATGGGAAGCAGAAAACGGAGAGGCTGCAGCCTGCTTCTGTTTTTGTGAAAACGGTTCATCATTTCTCAGCCTCCGATATTTGCCATGACGCCAAGCAGCGGCAGCATGACAGAGAGAAGAATCAGGCCGACCGCTACAGACAGAATCGCTACCAGGGTAGGCTCCAGCCGGCCAAGCGCCGAGTCAATCCGTTCCTCGATTTCTTCGTCATATTGGGCGGAAATCTGTTTCATGACCTCGTCCAGGGAACCGGCCCGGAAGCCGGCAGCAAGCATCCTTGTGTATGCCCCGGTAAAAATCCTTGTCCGGGCCGCCGCCTCCGCAAAGGTCTCTTCCCCGGCGGCGACAGAGCGCCGGATTTCCCGGATCTGTCCCTGAACCCTTGTATGCTCTACCAGCCGTTCGGTCATTTCCAGGCTCTGATCTACGTCCAGGCCGCTGCTCAAGGACAGATACATCGCGCTGGCAAAACGGGAGCAGGCAATTTTTTCAGCAAGCCTGCGGGTAAATACAGAGCGGTTGAAGAGATTTGAAGATATGCTCCGGCCCTTTTCCGTAAAGAAAAGAAAGATACATACGGCAGCCGCAGCAGCAGCCAGAACAAGGAAAACGCCGCTGTAATTTCCAAGGACGCCGCCCAGCTCCATGACAGCCCTGGGAAATCCGGTCATCTGCGTACCCAGCTGCTCAAATACCTGGCGGAAGACGGGCATCACCTTTATAAGAAGGACGGCCATCACTGCAATCATCATTCCGAGCATCACCAGGGGATACGCCACTGCGCTGCGGATATTTCTGGAAAGCACTTCTTCCCGGCGGTAGTGAGAAGCCAAAGACTCCATCACATCATCCAGCCGTCCTGTCTGCTCTCCGAGCTCCACCATACTGCACAGATAGGGGGGGAAGACCTTTGCTGATTCCAGGGCCTGGCTGAGGCTTCCGGTCTGTTCCATCTCGTGAATGAGCTGTTCCAGAAGCTTCTGCCCGTCCCCGCCGGGCGAATCCTCCAGCATCAGCGACAGCCCTTCCAGGGAAGAAATCCCGGAACGTAAGGTGAGCGCCAGCTGACCGCAGAAAAAAATAAGTTCAGAATTATTGAAAGCTTTCATAGGGCTCCTTTCTCAGCGGATATACTGTGTCGTGTAATTAGTGCCGTCGCCAATATAGTTCAGGACGGCGCTGCTGTTCCCGTTTTCAGAGGCCAGGGTAGGATCCATGCGGGTCCATCCGCCTTCCGCAAATTCAATGAGCCGGTCGATCCACCCCGTTTCCTCCGTGTAGACGCTGATCCATGCATGATAGATCTCGCCCGCGTAGCCGATTTCCAGCCGGGCAGGAATATTCTGGGAGCGGAGCATGGCCGCTGTCAGGGAGGCGTAGTCGAAGCAGATCCCCTTTCCGGTCTCCAGCGTCTCGTCCACATCCGGCAGATAGCCGGATTTCACCGTCTCCGCCTTTTCCATATCATAACTCACATGCTCGATAATATAATGATAAATGTCTGCCACGGCGTCCAGATCTGAGGAAGCTTCCGAGACGATTTCTGAAGCCCTGGCGACGGCCTTACTGTCTCTGTTGAAGTTCACGTACTGGCTGGGATATAAAAAGGGGAGAAGCTCGTCTTCCAGCTGAAGCGCCATTGTTTCTTTAAAAAGAACCGCATACTGCGTGCCGGAAATATTTTCATAGCCGTCGATTTGATAGGTCCCATCCCCTGCGGTCAGCGGGAGAGGCGTCCAGGTATCGGAAGAGGTGAGAAAATATTTGTAGGCGACGCCGTCAGGTCCTGTGAGCTGAATATTGGCCCTGGCGGCGCCGCCTGTGTATCTGGCCATAACATAGCCGCGGCTCCGGTTTGAGATATCCACGATCAGAGGCTCCGCGCCTGCAGTCTCTGTCTGCGGGGCTTCCGGTTCATATACGACCGGGGCGTTCGGGCGCGTCCCCAGCTCCGTCTCCACGGCAGAAGCGGCGGCCCCGTCTCCGATGCAGCCAATCAGCAGAAAAGCAGAGAGAAAAATCAGAAGCAAAGGCAGCAGGGTATCACCGAAACGTTTCCGGAGATGCTTCTTCGCCCTGTTGACCGCGCGCTTGGCTGTGCTCAGGCTGACGCCCAGAAAATCCGCGACCTGCTCCATCTGCAGCTTATTTTTGTAGCGCAGCAGAAATGCCTTCCTCGGCTGAGCAGGCAGCTCGGCAAGATACGCTTCCAGACGCTGCAGGGCTTCCTGATCGTAGAGCTCCTGAAAACAGTCGTCCTGTTCCCGCAGATCCAGAAGAAATTCCGTGTTATCTGCTGCGGAAGCCTCATGCTGGGATATGGACATATATTTCCTCTGAAAATCACAGCATACATGATAGGTAATCTGTTTCAGCCAGGAATGGAACATCTGGTTGTCCTTCAGGGAAGAAATGGAGCGCCATACCAGTATGTAAATTTCATGCAGTGCATCCTGGGCGAGATGCGCATCCTTCAGAAAATAGTATGCATATCGATACAGGTCATTGTATGAAACCTGGTAAAATTCGGTAAAAGCGTCGGCATCCCGCGCCTGGATGCGCTCTGCCAGGAGTGTATAATATTCAATGTTAAATTGATTTTCCATTGTACGGTATACTCCTGCAGTCAGATATGTCAATCAATTAATAAATAATAGAAATAATCGTACGCCAAAAACGTACAATTTTTCTGTTTCATCTACGTTTATAACGTAGGTTAAGTATAGCACCGATCCATGGAAAGAACAAGGAAAAGATGGGAGAAACATCTGAAAGGATAATATTGTAAATAAAACAGAAGAAAGGGGTTTGCTGCGATGTCCGGCAGTATTCCAGCCATCCAGCCGCTCCCAGACTCCGCCTCCCAGTTCCGAATTTAAGAAAAAATTTAAAAATATGAAAAAAATGTGACCCGTTTGTGAATAATGGACCGTCTTATATTACAAATGGGTAAGAATGAATCTGCTTCAGGCCGGCTTCCAGAGCCCTGGCGGAGCGGATTCACGACAGATAAACAGAAGACAGATAATACAAGGAAGGAGAACGTCATGAAAATCAGGAAGACGAAGAAAGAAAACAGAATCAGGAGAATCGTCGCGTTCCTGCTCTGCATGACCATGGTGCTTGGACTTGGCATGCAGGATGTCATAGAGCAGGTGTATGCAGAAGAACCCGTAGTGGCAGAGGAAGGCGTATCGCCACAGAATACGGAGGAAGGAAACGAAGAGCAGGGGCAGCAGGAACAGCCTGGGTCTTCGTCTGAACCGACGTCTCCGACCGGTGGGAACGAAGGACAGAACAGCACGCCTTCGAGCGAGACAGAGGAAGAGGGGAATACGCCGGGCGCTCCGGAGACCCCGAATGGTCCGGAGAATCAGGGCGGCACAGAAAGCCAGGACGGGCAGCAGGCTCAGAATGGCCAGAACGGCGGAGATAGTTCCGGAACGAACAGCGGAGACGGATCTCCGGAGAACCAGAACCCGTCCGGCCCGGCAGGAGAGAACGGCAGCCAGGATGATGGAAATAAGAACGATGGAAATAAAGAGGATTCCAGTCTGCCCGGCGGAGAGGACGCTTCCCAAAACCAGGATCCTTCTCAGACAGAGGACGCTGACAAGACAGAAGAAACAGAGGACACTGAGCAGGACGTTTCTCTGGATGAGGAAGACGAAGAAGAACTGACCGGTGAGGAAGACGAGGAGCTGCTCACAGAAGAGAAAGAAGCGGAGCCTGTGAGCCTGGAAGGCGAGGCAGAGGGCATCCGCGTCCTGCTGTCCGGTCCGGCGTCCAGTTTCCCGGAAGGCGGCGAACTGACTCTGTCCGTAGAGCCTGTGAGCGAGGAAACGAAGGAAATCGTGGACCAGGCGGTGGAGGAGCAGGCCGAGAAGGAAGAAAAGGAAGTCGTGAGCTATACAGCTCTGGACATCCGGATTTTCCAGGACGGCAGCGAGATCCAGCCGCTGGGTCCGGTGGAAGTGAAGTTCGAAAAGGCGAACGCAGAGGCTGAGGCGGCAGAGGACGAGACGGCCGGCGACAGCTCCGAGGCAGAGACAACTGAGGATGGAACTGCGGCAGAGGCGGGAACCACTGCCGAGGCAGCCACGCTGTCTGAGGCAGAGGAAACCGCAGAAGACGGCGGAGAAACAGTCATATCTGAGGAGACGAAGGTCTTCCATGTGGACGAAGAGACAGGAGCCTCCACGGATATGGAAGCGCAGGTCGCCGGAGACGGACAGATAGCGATTGAGACGGATCACTTTTCCATCTACGTAGTAGTAGACCTTGATCAGCTGGGCGGAAAAATCAAGGTGAACGTCGAGCATTATGCGATAAATTTAAAACAGCTGAACCCTACTGGCAGCACACCGCAGGGGGGCAATGAGGGATTACAGAATACAGGAGGCATCAACTGGGTGCCGCAGTATACGGTTCAGCCTGATGAGAAACGGATTTATACAGATGACACGATTGAACTGGATAACGGACTAAAAACCCCGGTTGAAAATCTGAGTAAGATCTGCATGTCCAATGTCGGAAAGTCGAATGTCAATTATAAACTGAAGAAGATCAGGATTACCGACAGTGAAGATACAAAGGAATATGAGGCCAGTTCCAGTGAAGAGGTTATGCTGACCGGTGATTCTACCATAAGAATGATCTACGAGCCAGAATCCAGCGGCGACAGTGTAACGCTTCAGACGCCGGTACAGTTCTACGATTATGATGTGTCCACCGGAACGTTATTCCGAGGTAATAATTACCTTGGTGATTATGTCGAGGGATATGATACTGACCATAGAGGAATTAATTCCAGAGGGAATTTTGGTGGAGGAGCAGACGGACAGAATAATCAGTTAAAGTTTGGCTTCCGGTCCAATGGATTTTTCCACAGTAGTTCTTCGGATACAAACCTGCACTTGCAAAATCCGACGACATACCTGAATGAGGTTAATACGAATGCCAGTGGGCAAAAAACAGGTTTTGTGGTACGAACCGGTATTGTGCAAAATAATTTAGACGCAAATGGGAATCTGCAGTTCACAAGTGGAATTTACGCGCCGAATTTATTTGGAGAAGGCTCCGGGCGAGATGTGGGCGTAACCCCGTATTCAGATTATAAACTTGGCTTTATTCAGGAAGGCGATACTTATACCTTGTCGCAGGTATATAAAGGCAGCTCTTCTGTATTAAGCGATTTACAGCACATTAGAGAAATTACGAAAAATGATGATGGCAATGGGATATACGCAAATAATTTCTGGCCGTTGGATACTGAAGACGCAACGGATCCGAAATTTGGCGGAGAAGCCGAGGCGAACCACTACGGCGTTGCCGAGGATAGATTTACCTTTGGGGCTCCTATTGGTTACAGTGATGATAAAACGGCTCATAACTGGTATTTTGGAATGAAATATGAATTCACCTTTACATTAGGTGATTATGTAGGGCCATTAAATTTCTACTTCCGGGGTGATGATGATTTCTGGCTGTATGTAGATGGAGTAAAGAAAATTGACCTGGGCGGTCTTCACAGTTCTGTGGGTCAGTATCTGGATCTGGAGTATTTACGTGAGGATCCGGCAGATAAAGAACATACGATTACCATTTATTACATGGAGCGCGGCGGTTATGGTTCCTCCTGCTATATGCAGTTTACACTTCCAAATGTAGAACCGGTTAATTTTGATACTACAGTTGAGAAGACATCTGTTACGGTCAACAAGGTCTGGGAAGATCATAATAATCCGAATCGTCCGTCTTCTGTCAGCGTAACGTTGCAGTATAAAAAATCTGACGATATAGCCTATACGGATTATGCGACGGTAAACCTCAGTGCTGGAAATAACTGGTCATATACGTGGCCTAACCTTCCCAAAACGGGGTATGACTATCGCGTGGTTGAAAAAGATGTACCGAACAAATACCAGGTTTCCTATACAAACGGGGATGGTATAGGCGGAGTTTTGCAGTCAGATGGCGGCGGATTTACCGGAACGATTACAAATAAAGCGAATCCATCCACCTGGATTGACGTTACGAAAAAATGGGATGACGGAGGCGCTTCAGAGTACAGACCGGATAAGGTACAGTTCCAGCTTTACTATAAAGAAAATGGCCAGTGGCAGATTTATCCGGGCGGCCTGCTCGAACTGACGGCGGCCAACGGCTGGAAGGGTACTTACAATAACCTGCCGGTGTATGTGGGAACCACAACTGAAGAGATGGTCTATAGCGTAAGAGAGGTTTCTAATAATGCCGATCTGAAGCCCGGCGATAAACTTCTAGGAAAGAATAACGCACAGTATATCGTAAGCTATCCGGCGGACTATTACGCGAATGATCAGTGGAAAGATTACGAAGCTGTCGCGGACAAAGCAACGTTGGAACTCACGGTGACCAATACCTATGGCCAGAAGATTCAGGTGACCAAAGACTGGAAGGGCACGGCTGATCCGGAACTGACAGTCTATGCGGGACTGTACAAAGGCGGGGTGTCAACCGGACGGTACGTGGCGCTGAATAAGAGTAATTCGTTTACAGATGTATTCGAGCATCTTACCCCGGCTTCGGATTATAGCGTGAAGGAATTGAAGCCTGCTGACGGCGGAAACGGAGAATTCAACGTTACTGTGGGAGACGGAACCACAGCGCCCTATGTCGGAGTGGAAGAAGGCGAGCATACGCGGATCGGCGAATATGAATATATTGTCGATTACGGTGAGCTTATCAAGGACAGTTCAGACGCAAGCCTGAGCAGCATCACCATCACCAACCAGGCGCAGTGGCAGCTGATTAAATGCAGCAACTCTACATCTACAACAGATACCCCCCCTACACTGAAGGGCGCCGAGTTTGAATTGAAGCATAACACTGATAAAACAATTTACAAAGGCGTATCATATGCAAACGGTATCGTAAAATGGACTAAAAATGGTGCAGATTTTACAGGCATATTCGCAGACGGTTCATACACACTTACCGAAACCGTAGCGCCGATAGGATATGCGCTTGGCGATCCTGTTACCTTTGAGATGAAGGACGGAGTTCCGGTAAAAATGAACGACAAAAACGCAGTCATCAAAGACGGTATCCTGACCTTCTACTATGGCAACACAGCTCTCTATGAGCTGCCGTCCGCGGGCGGAACAGGAATTTATCGATATACTATCGGCGGTATTCTGCTGATGATGGCAGGCGCGCTGGTATTATATAAAAGAAAACGCAGGGGGGTGCTGTAAAGAGAATAATCGTGAAAATGATTCCAATTCTCTGCTGCAGCCACTGCGCAGTGGGGAACTGCACACAAAAGCACAAAAAATGAAACAAAATCTTGGAAAAGGAGAACAACAATGAAAAAGATGAGAAAAATCTTTGCCATGCTGCTTGCGCTTACTATGGTGCTTGGCATGAGCGTAACGGCTTTTGCAGCTGGTAATCAGGGAAAGTATCCTACAAAACCTGATATAGCAGACAGAGCAGATGTTTCAATCACTAATATAACAGGTAATCCTGATGTTACACTTTATCAGATTGCAAGTGTAGACTATGGTCCGGGCGATGTAGAGTTCGTAAAATACATCTGGGCTCAAGGTGCTGAGTTTGATGATCCAAAAGCGCCTACAGCTAATGAGATTAATGAAATTGCACAGGGACTGATCGCAAGCCCTCAGACAATTACTCCTATAAAGACATGGACAGCACAGGATGTTGATGCTATCTATACGCAGGAAGTTCCGGCAGGTGCATACATCGCTGTTATCACAGGAGCGGACAACGGAGATATTTATAACCCGATTCTTCTGACCGCTACATATAATGAAGATGGCGAATTGACAGCAGGTTCTATCAGTTCGGATGATAATTATCTGTTTGGTTCAACAGCAGTAGCGAAAAGCTCCTCTCCGGATGTTAAAAAAGAGATCACAGACGGAGTGACAGTGGATGCAACAAATAATACCATCAACACAGTATCCGTCGGCGATGTAGTAGATTACAAGGTGACTCCTACCGTTCCTACCTATCCTTCAAATGCTAAAAACAAAACATTCTTTATTTCAGATAGACTGAGTGCAGGTCTTACCTTTGAGTACGACTCACTTACAGTAACCGTTAATGGCACAGCATTAACAAGATCTGAAGATGGAAATACATTTTCATATGCAGACGGAACTGTAGTTGCAACTGCAGTTAAAAAAGACAACGGATTCAATCTTAATTTTGATTACGATAAACTCGTATATGGTAACGGTAGTGTTTATGCACCGGTGATCACTTACAGCGGCGTGATCAATGACAATGCTGTTGTAGGAGACGACGGAAATAATAACAAGGTTATCTACTATTATGGTGATCCTAATACAGGTACTACATGGACAGATGTAAACGAAGAGCCGGATGAAGCTAAAGGCGTAAACAAGAAAGAAGATGAAGAAACGGTTTACACCTATCAGCTTGCTTTCCTTAAGACAGGCGAAGATACAGATAACGATGGGAATCCGAATCCTCTTGCAGGCGCTAAATTCGGTATCTACAAAGATGCAAATTGCACACAGCTTATCGACGTAGTAACTACGAATGAAAACGGTTATGCAGTATCAACTAATGTAGAATACGGTATCTATTATGTAAAAGAGCTTGTAGCTCCTACCGGATACTCTTTAAACGACAAAGTATATGCAATTACAGCAGATTGGACTACAGCAACAACAACAAGTACTGCTACAGAGACTGACAGAACATATACAACAGAGAAACCGTCTAAAGACGCTTTACAGGTTGGCTGGATCAAAGGCAATACATTCTACAGCTTTGATGAAGTAGACGGGAATACTGAAGGATATCAGGCAGCATACCTTGCATCTGAAAAGACAACAACAACTTCATCTGAGACATTAGTAAAGAATCCGGGTGAAGTTGGCGGAACAGCTCTTCTTGAGGATGCTATCCCCAATACCAAGCTTTCTACGCTTCCCGGAACCGGTGGCATCGGTACAACCATCTTCACCATCGGCGGATGCGCGATCATGATTGCGGCGGCGGCGCTGTACTTCGTGAGCAGAAAGAAAACTGAGGAGCAGTAATCGGGATTCCCGATAGAATCTGATACTGCTGCGTAAAGGCCTGGAGAGCTTTGCGCAGATCCGGGGCGGTGTATCCGCCCCGGATTATAAAAAGATACAGCATAAAGGAGAGTCCGTATGAAAAAGACTGTAAGCAGAATATTGATTGGCGCGATATTTTTAGCCGGATTGTCCTTGCTGCTGTATCCCTTTGTGGCAAATGAATGGAACACCTACCGCCAGCAGCGTCTGATTACCGGCTACGACGACACGGTCGCCCAGCTGGAGGAGGAAGGCTCTGTGGATTACGAAGCGGAGTGGGAGAAGGCCAGAGCCTACAATGCGGAACTGGTGCCCTCCGTTCTTCCGGATTCCTTTGCCGTGGCGGCGGCTTCGGAGGAGCCGGACGAGGAGTATATGGCGGCCCTGAACCTGGCCGGCGACGGCATCATGGGAAAGGTGGAGATTCCGAAGATAGGCATTACCCTTCCCATCTATCATACGACGGAGGAGGAAGTGCTGGAAAAAGCGGCCGGACACCTGGAGGGGAGCTCCCTTCCATCCGGCGGGGAGAACACCCACGCGGTGATATCCGCCCACCGGGGACTGCCCAGCGCAGCCCTTTTTACCGATCTGGATCAGCTGGAGGCGGGAGATCATTTTCTGATCCGTGTCCTGGATGAGACCCTCTGCTATGAAGTGGATCAGATTGAGACTGTGGAGCCGGACGACACGTCGGCTCTGGCGGTGGAGGAAGGGGAGGACCTGGTGACGCTCCTGACCTGCACCCCCTATGGCGTCAATTCGCACCGCCTTCTGGTGCGCGGACACCGGGTGCCCTATGAAGAGACGGTGGTGGCTGAGGAGGAGACCCCTCTGGCCGCGGTAAGCATCCACACGAACTACCTGCTCTGGGTGCTCGTGGGACTGGGCGTGACGGCCCTGTTCATTCTGGCGCTGTACCTGCTGGACCGCAGGGCGCGGACGGCGCGGCAGAAGGAGCGGGAAGAGAAAGAGGAGTCATGAGAAAATTACTGAACGCAGTGTTTGCCCTGATGTTCCTGGCCGGCTTTCTGCTGCTGGTCTATCCGACTATCGCGGATCAGTGGAACACCTACCGGCAGAGCCGGCTGATCTCCAGCTATGAGGAGACCATCGCCGTCATGGAGCCGGAGGATTTCTCGGAGGAATGGGAGAAGGCAGAGGCATTTAACGATAAACTGGCGGAAAATAATATATACGGGGACGTATTTGCCGGAGACGGCGAGGACCTGGAGGATACGGAATACTGGTCCGTGCTGAACGCGGCGGGCGATGGAGTCATGGGTTATATTTCCATTCCGAAGATCCAGGTGAAGCTCTCCATCTATCACGGCACCTCCGAGGAGGTCCTGCAGACCGGCGTGGGCCATCTGGACGGAACGAAGCTTCCCATCGGAGGAGAGAGCACCCACTGCGTCCTGTCTGCCCACCGGGGACTGCCCAGCGCGAGGCTGTTCACAGACATCGACCAGCTGGAGCAGGGGGATCGCTTCTATATTCACGTGCTGGATGAGGTTCTGGCCTATGAGGTGGATTTGATTCACGATATGGTGGATAAGGACGATGTGGACGCGCTGAGCAGCGCCCTGGCCATTGTGGACGGGGAGGATCATGTGACGCTGTTCACCTGCACCCCTTACGGCGTGAACACCCACCGGCTGCTGGTGCGCGGAATACGCGTTCCCTACAATGGCGAAGAAGAGCCTGCGGCTCCCGCCCCTGCGGAGGCTGTGGTGCAGGCAGTTCAGAATTACTATATGCTGTATCTGGTTCTGGGCCTGTCTGTGACGCTTCTTATCATAGTAATCTTAAGATGCCTGATTCGTCCGAAGCGGCGTAAGAATGCCGGCGGCGGGCAGGCGGATTCCGGAAAGAAATAGAGCTTAGGAGGGTAAAAAGCGATGAGAAAGAGAAGATGGAAAAGCAGAAAGGGAGCCGCGTTTCTGGCGTTCGCGCTTGCGCTCGCGCTGGGACTCTCCGGCACGGGGCTTCTGGATACTCACGCCGCCGGACCGGTGGAGACGGACAGAGAAGACTGTACGCTGTCGGTGGATCTGAGCGACCTGTTTGCGCAGATAGAAGAGGATTATGCGGCGGCTGGACAGGAGATACAGGAGGAGGCCGCCGCGAAGGAAGTGGTGCTGAACCTGTATAAAGCGGCAGATGTGGATGTGAGTGGAAAATATACGGCAGTTTCAGATTTCAAGGATGCGCCGCTTGAGAAAGATGACGGAGGAAGCAGTACCTTCGGGCAGGAGCTTGCGGCTGTGGATTCTGAGACGGCCGCGGCGGAATGGGAAGCGATGGCGGCTGCGGCTGCCGGCGTGACGGAGAGGCTGGATCCTGTGGACACCCGGACGGCCTCGAAGGCCCAGACCTCGGTTACCTTTACAGCTTTGCCTGTGGGACTGTATCTGGTGGTTCCGCAGCAGCTGGAGACGCCCTATTACTTCTATAATTTCACGCCTTACCTGGTGTCTGTGCCGGACAACGATTTCAATCCGGACGCTCCGGCGGGCCCGGATAACACAGACGACTGGGTTTATGAGGTAGAGACTATCCTGAAATGGAGCCCGGAGGTCAGATATGGCGATCTGGAGATTATCAAGCACCGTGACAGTACGAATGGCGTGCCCCTGAAGGCGGCTGCTTTCGTGTTTGAAGTCAGCGTTGACCCGCTGAAGGGAGAGGATCAGCAGCATATGGTGTCTGTGATTTTCGAGAACGATCCGAACAAGACGACGGGTTCCGTCACGCTGGAGGATCTGCCTGCCGGTTCGACTGTGAAGGTGGAGGAGGTCTACTCCGGCGCCGGATACGAGCTGGAGTCCGGCCCCACGCCTGAGAGCGTCATTATCATCGCGGACGGGGAGGCAGGCTCGCCGGTGCAGGTAGAGTTCACAAATACGGTGGACGGCTCCACGAACGGCGGCTACGGCATCGTCAATAACTTCCGCCAGGGAGAAGACGGTGAGTATGAATATACCGGAGGCAATGTTCCGGGCGGACAGGGACAGACGGGAGAGGAGGATGAAGGATGAGAAACTGGAAATTCGGAAAAGCGGCCCTCCTTGCGGCGGCGCTGGCGCTGACAGCCTCTCTTTCCGTGGGCAGCGCCCTGGCCTATTTCACGGCTTACTGTACGGCGAAGGGCGGCGTGCCGGTGAATATGGGCTTTACGGATACGGAGATCCGCGAGGAAGTGATAGACGACGCGAAGCACGTGTGGATTAAAAATACGGGTGATTACGACTGCTTTATCCGCGTGAAGGTCTTTGCGCCGGATGAGATTATGAACCTGATTACCTATACAGAGCCGGAAGGCACGGACAACTGGAGCGACGCGCCGAATGCGGACGGTTATCTGTATTATACGCCGGTCCTCCATCCGGGAGAGGAAGCCAGCGAGCTGGTGGTGAAATATGAGAGACCCGCGCCGCCGGCAGCCGGAGAAGATACGAGACCGGAGGAATTCAACATTATCGTCGTCTATGAATACTCGCCGGTATTCTTCGATAAAGACGGAAACGCAGTGCCTGACTGGAATTTCAATGTCTTTGAGGACGATGCAGAGCAGGAGGGGAATGTATGATGAAGAGGAAGAAGAAAAGCCGGTTTCCGCTGAAGCCCGCCCTGCTTCTGGGAGCGGCGGGGGTGCTGCTTCTGGCAAGTACGGTCGGGAGCACAAGGGCGGCCCTGACCTACTACAATGAAGAATATTTCGCCCAGGTGAGCATGTCCAGCATCGGCGTGGCTCTTCTGGAGAATGATGTGGAGGTCTGCAGAAGAGAGTACACGGACGACGGCCAGTGGGTGGATTCCGGGGAAGGCGTTCTGCTGAAGAACATGCTGGACGAGGATCAGAACGAGAAGCTGGTTCCCGGAAAGGTTTATCAGGAAGAGCTCAGCGTGGCTAATGTGGGAAATATCGATACCTTTGTCCGCGTCATTGTGAACCGCTACTGGAAGAATTCTGAAGGGAAGACTATCACGAAGGATACGATGCTTGAGCCGGAATGGATTGAGCTGAATCTGGTGAATGACGACGTATGGCTTTACGACGATCGGTCGGATGATCCGGATTATTCTCCGGAGCATATGGTCCTGTATTACCGGGATATCCTGCCGGCGAATATGAAGACGGAGCCTCTGTCTGACACCATCCGCATCAATCCGGAGATTGCCCGGGATGTGACGGTCAGCTCGCGGGTAGAGGGGAATGTGACCCACTATACCTATGAATACCGGTATGACGGCTACAGCTTTTATCTCGACGCGGAAGTGAACGCGGTGCAGACCCATAACGCGGTGGACGCTATCCGAAGCGCCTGGGGCGTGGATGTGACCCTGTCTGAGGACGGGACTTCCATCACCGGCGTAAGTCATTAGGAGGTGCAGGATGAAGAAGAAGCTTTTGTGCCTCGTAATGGGGCTTGTGATGCTGGCAGGTTCCTCTCTGACAGTATTTGCCGAGGATTATCAGGGACGGACGGATCTGCTGGCGGAGTTTACCGGAGACGAGATCCGGAGCAATTACAGCCGGTCGGATTTCACGGATGAGTTCAGCCAGGTGCAGCCGGGCGACAGCGTCCAGATGAATATTGCCATCCGGAATTCGGACGACAGTGAGACGGACTGGTACATGACGAATGAGATTATTGAGACCCTGGAGGACGCCATGTCTTCCGCCGAGGGCGGAGCCTATGAGTACCGCCTCTCCTACACGGACAAGGATGGAGCGGAGACGGTTCTCTATGACAGCGATACGGTGGGCGGCGAGACGGCTGCCGGCGGACTGGAGGGACTGCATGAGTTCACAGGCGCCGCAGATGAGTATTTCTTCCTTGACCGTCTGGCTTCCGGCGAGAGCGGCCGGGTGAACCTGTGGCTCCGGGTAGACGGCGAGACGCAGGGCAACGGCTATCAGCTGACGCTGGCTGAGCTGCGGGTGAATTTCGCGGTGGAAAAGGTGCCGGAGGCTGAGAGGCGCACCGTGGTGAACCGGACGACGAGTGATTCCGATATCCGTGTGGTGACTACCGTGCAGACGGGAGACGCGGCGAAGCTGATGCTCTGGAGCGGCGTTGCTCTGGGCTGCGGCCTTGTGCTTGTGGCTGCCGCTGTCTGGATGCGTAAGAAAAATAACGGGAAAGGAGAGTAGTGCCAGATGAAGAATTGGAAGAAAGCGCTGGTCTCCGTTCTGACAGGCTGCCTGGTGCTGGGCGCGGTTCCGGTAAAGGCTGCGGCCTCAGAGCCGGCGCAGCCGGGACAGCCGGCGGCGGATGACGGCTATACTTACACGCTGACGCTGTCGGCAGGCGACAAGGGCCTGATCAAAGGTCAGAAAAAGGTGGTCATCGACGATCTGGAGCTGGGTGATCAGATCAATCTGTTTCAGGAATTTTATGGCGATATCGTGCTGAACGAGGAGGATGAGCGGTATTACGCCAAGGGCTTCCGCCTGAGCGGCCGCGACAATCTGGATATGGATAACCTGACGAATCCGCTGGTGACTGTGGACGGCGACGCGGATTACGTGGTGGCCTACGGAATCGAGGGCGATCAGGTGTCCTATACGGTTCAGTACCAGGATGAGAATGGCAGAGAGCTGGCTCCCAGCCAGGTGTATTATGGAAATATCGGCGACAAGCCTATTGTGGCTTACCTCTATATCGACGGCTATATTCCCCAGACCCTGGCGCTTACCAAGACCCTGAGCGCGGATCCTGCGGAGAATATTTTCACCTTTGTGTATGTGGAGGGTGATCCGGACGCGATTATCAATCACGTGACAGAGACGGTGACGGACGGCGGTACGACCATCGTGACGATTGTGCGGCCCGGCACGACCACCGGCGGCGCAGGCGGAGCCGGCGGCGCTGGCGGTGGCGCTGGCGGTGCAGGCGGCGGAGCCGGTGAAGGCGGGGACGCCGGAGAAGGACAGCAGACAGAGATTGAGGAGGATGCTGTTCCGGAAGGAACCCAGGACATTGTGGACCTGGATGAGGAGGAGACTCCTCTGGGCGATATGGAGATTGAGGAGGACGAGACTGCGAAGGGCCTTCCGCTGGCGTTCAGCGTCGGCGTCGGCTCTGTGGCCGCAGTGGTGCTGATCTGCCTGGTGGTATGGCTGCTCAAGGGCAGGAAGTCCGGTAAAGAGAATAATGGAGAAGAGTAAAAAAACGGGACCAAACGACCGGTTTTTGAAAAAGAAGAGACGTAACCCCGCGGCGCTGCTTTGCAACGCCGCGGGTACAGTTATATTAATCCTGCTGATTCTGGCCTGCCTGCCGCTGACGCTTCCCCGTCTGGCCGGGTACCGGCTCTATACGGTGATAAGCGGAAGCATGGAGCCTGAGATTCCGGTAGACAGTCTGGTGCTGGTGCGCGGCGCGGACCCGGTGCAGATGGCGGAGGGGGATGTGATAGCCTTTTACGGGGCCCACGGGTCCTCTGCGGTCATCACCCACCGGGTGGTGAGCAACCGGCCGGCGGAGGGCGAGATCGTCACCAAGGGCGACGCCAATCCGGAGCGGGATATGAATCCGGTCCCCTATGAGGATTTCATCGGAAAGGTGGAGCATGTGATTCCGGGCGCAGGCGCTCTGGCAGAGAAGCTGGGCGGCCCCGCGGGACGGCAGGCGGCCGGAGGACTGCTGATTCTGGCGGCTCTGCTTCTGGCTCTGGGTTCCGGGCTGGACCGCAGGAAAAGAAAGAGACGGATAAAGAAGAGAAAAAAAGTAAAAAAAGAAGCGGACCTGTAGGAACAGGACCCGCTTTCAGGATTTCTCTTTTAGGATTTCTCTTTCAGGATTTCTATTTCAGGATTTCTATTTCTGCGGCTGGTTATTATATTACATGGGCGTGAAGGAAAGAACCCGGTAATTGCCGTTCTTATCCGCTATGGTAATCAGCATGGCCTGCTGGGGCGTCGGGAAAGCCACGCATCCGGTGGATGCGTCGATCCGGGAAGGAGCTGTCTTTGCTCCGCTGCCTTCCAGCTGCGCGGTGATGGAATCGTAATCGATGCCGACGCCGTCTCCGTCGCTGATCCAGAGGATGAGTTCTCCATCTTCCAGCTGATGGCTGGTTACGACGGGCGCTTCCTCATCGATTCCGCTGATCTCCATACTGTGGGAGCTGTGCAGGCCTGTGGCGGAATAGATGTCCAGAAGCAGATAGCCGTTCTCCTCGACGGTAATTTGGTAGTTCTGATAGCTGCTGCTTTCCACAGAAAGGCTGTGCTCATTAATCTGGGCAGTGATTTCTCTGACCGGAATCAGGCCGTCTACCCGGAAGCTGACCTGTACCGACGAAGCGTCGGAAGCCGGGGCGGCCGATACCTCCGAGACTGAGGCGGGAACGACCGTGCCGGGAGCGAGCAACGCAGCCGCAAAGACAAGGCAGGCCAGCCGGGCGGCATGCTTTACGACATACTGGCGGAGTAACACGCGCCGGTAACGCTGCTTTTTCCCGGGGGATATTCTATTTTCCAGCTGGAGTTCAGAGAGAAGCTGGTTCAACAGCGCTTCTTCATGGCTGTTTTGGATGCCGCTTTGGCTGTTCTCTCTGTCCAGGGTCTGCTTTTGAAACCGTCTCATAATCAGAGATTCCTTTCTGTGCAAAATAGATAGTCGATCATACAGACATGCAGGATTCGTATTTTCAGTATTTGCGGAAAATGTTCCCTCATACATTCATTAAAGCATTCCTTTATTATATTAGACGGAGAAAAAGTGCAAAATGGTTCACAGAAAGTACAAATTTATGCGGTTTATTAAAAAAAAATTGCAGAAAACAGGAAAAACTATCGGAAACGGAGGCCCGTTCCTGCGTTTTGCGGCTGTTATTCTGCTGTCCGGCTTTCTGGCGGCTTCCTGCTTTCTGCTTTCCCCGGGACCCAGGGTCTGCGCCAGCGGCTGGTTCGACGCTTCTTTCACGGTAGAACGTCTGGATGAGGGAGCGAAATTGTATGTGGTCATGCCGGAGGGCGGCGGGCTGACGCCTGTGAACGCCGGAGATGTGTATTATCTTTCTGAGTATGGAAGCAGGATCTACTTCTATATCGGCCTTCAGCCCGGTTACCAGAACCTTGAAGTCTGGGGCGACGGAATCGTGACGGTGCCGGAGCTGACGCAGGATACGGACGCGCCGGGTGCGGGAGAGGCTTATGAAGCGGGCTGCAGCCTGTGGATGTCTTTTACCCATCAGCCCGCCTCTTCCGTCAGGCACCGGATGATATATGTCTCCTGTGAGCCGGCAGCAACCCTTTCTTCCTATACGGTCGGGTATTATCTGGAGACAGAGCCGGGCGTATATCCGCCGGAGCCTGTGCACCGGCTGGACATCAGCGGCGTGGAGGAGGGAACTCAGGTAAGCGCGGAACTGGCCCCGGAAGGCCTGCCTCTGGAGGGGTATGTGCTTGACGACGGTTTTCCGGAGAGCCTGCTTTCCGGAAATGTGGCGGCGGACGGAAGCCTTTTCCTCCGGGTTTTCTATGCGGTGGATGGCGACGGGAACGGTACCGCCGATAAGTATGAGACCCCGGGCGGCGGAGAAGAGACACCGCCTGAGGGCGGAGAAGAGACCCCGGGCGGCGGGGAGGAGACCCCGGGCGGCGGAGAGGAGACACCGCCTGAGGGCGGAGAAGAGACTCCGCCTGAGGGTGGAGAAGAGACTCCGGGCGGCGGAGAGGAGACACCGCCTGAGGGCGGAGAAGAGACTCCGCCTGAGGGTGGAGAAGAGACTCCGGGCGGCGGAGAGGAGACCCCGGGCGGCGGGGAAGAGACTCCGGGCGGCGGAGAAGAGACTCCGGGCGGCGGAGAAGAGACTCCGGGCGGCGGAGAAGAAAGTACCGGATCCGGACAGCCTTCTGCGGCGGAAGAACCTGTGGCGGAAGAACCTGTGGCGGAAGAACCCGCAGCTGAAGAGGAAGAAACGGAAGAAGAGATGCTTCTCGCTGAGACAGATGATTCTGCGGACGATACGGACGGCGGCACAGGAGAAAGCGATGGAGACAGCGCCTCTGCTGTCGGCGGCTACAGTATGGCGCAGGTCTCCGAATATCGGATAATTCCCGGCCGTCCTGAGCAGGAAACTGACGGCAGAGAATATGACGAAGAAGCGGAGAATACAGTGATTGAAGAAGAGCAGGTTCCTTTGAATAATTGTAAAATAGAGAAGCCTGTCTGCATAGCACACTGGCTGATTCTCCTGGGAGCGGCGGCAGCGGCGTTTGGATTCCAGACAGCGGCTCGGAAATGCCGGAGGCGGATAGAGAGACTGCGCCAGGAGCTTGAGGAACAGAAAACGGTATGACATTTCAGGGGCAAAACAGGAGGAAGTCCTATGGGTTGGATTGCGACAGATGTGTGTGTATGGGATATAGCAGCCTGGCTGCTGCTTCTGGCAGTCGTGATTGCAGGAACAGTCAGACTGATTTTGCTGCACCGTAAAGAAAAGGCGCTGGAACATGCGCTGGCGGAGCGCCTGGCTGTGCAGGCTTTGAAAGAATACGATTAAAATGTGATTAAAGAAAACAGCCGGCTTTGCGGACTGCGCATCCGCAGGCCGGCTGAAATATTGTTATTTCACTGCTGAGTTTCTGTTGACATTTTCTAATATTTCTGCTACTCTTTACCCATCTGAAATCTGCTGGATCGCAGGAGACCTCTCTCCAAATATCCCAGAGAAATCGATTTTATACAGAATTTTATACAGAAGAAGATTTTCCGAAGAAGGAAAGGTTGCGGCTGACATTGTTTCCATGTAAAATGAAGGAGGAGAAAGATTGGGGAAAAAGGAAAATCCGCTTCTGGCGTATTATGATCAGGATGGACGGTTTGCAGAGAGTATCGGCACAGGTATCGGGACTTATTTAAGAAACTTGATCATACCCTGGTACGTCTTTTTATCGGCGCAGAGCTGATGGAATATGTAGATTACGCCATGCCTCTGCGGGTTTTGGACAGCGATACGCTGTCATACTTACACCAGAAAAAAGCAGTCAGCAGAGGACACTTGGAGAAAAAAGATTTAGCGGGCGGTGAATTTCTGTCGCAGTTTTCGAAGGAAGACAGGCTGCTTCCGGTGATTACTTTGGTTTTGTATTGTGGAGAAGCGCCCTGGGATGGAGCCAGACGCCTACATGAGCTTCTGGATCTAGAGCTTATTCCGGACAGGCTGAAAGAATGTGTGGCGGATTATCCCATACATATATTGGATGTCTGTCATACGCCGGATGAGCGGCTGAGAGAATTTCCGCCGGATATCTGTTTCATGCTGCTGTGTATCAAATACGCAAAAGATAAAGAGGCGTTTGCACGCCTGAGAGAACTGACAGGCTCTGCCATTGTCTCGGAAGACACTTATGAGACGATAGCAGAATATCTTGGAGAGCCTGAGCTTCTGGAAAATGGAGGACAGGCAGAAAAAGGAGGAAAAGATATGTGTGAAGCGATTCGTGCGCTGGTAGAGGATGGACGGAACGAAGGATTAAGGCAGGGAATAGAACAAGGAATAGAACAGGGAATACAGCTGGCAAAACAGGTTTTCCGTCTGGCTGATGAAGGAGTTGACTGGGGAGAAATCGCGAAGCGGCTGTCCATTTCGGAGAAAGAGGTTGAGCAGATATTGAACTGATAAGAACCCGGGCCTCAGGTGCAGGATCATCTGAAGGCCCGGGTTCTTTTGTAAGAGAAGTTCATAAAACAAGCCGGAAAAGAAATATTAGATTCTTCCGCATTAGTCGATTTTTCCCACAGAATAATCTCCGCAGCTTTCCACTGCTTTTTTCAAAGCGCGGTCTTCCACATCATGGTCCAGGAACACTTCTGTGAATTCTTCCCGGAACACCACATCCGTCACGCCAGGCAGTGCGGCCAGAGCTTCGGCAATCCGCTTCCTGCAAGTCTGACAGTGGATGCCTTCGATATAGAGGACTTTGTAGTCCAGCCGCTGGATTTTGAAGATGACAGGCCTTGTTCCGTCAGAACAGCAGGTGATCATGACACGTTCTTCTTTCATCCAGCCTCGCATGATGGAGCCGCCCTGAAGACCGGTGTAGATGTATCTGGCGATGGCGTCCCAGGCTTCGGAGCAGTGGGGCATGGCAGGGCCTCCTGCCGTATTCTCTGGACTTCCCGGAATTCCAGTATTTTCCGAAGCCTCTGGGGTGCGCCTTAAGGTGCCAAGGCCCATGTGCCAGAAATCATCGGCAGCTGCATAACGTTCAAAAATGAACTCGTCTCCCACGTTGTAGCAGGGACAGGCGCCGGCCTGGGGATCTGCGCAGTATCTGGCCTAAAGTTCCGGATACAGTTTTTTGTCAATGACAGTAACTTTTACTTTGTGCTGCATAGTGAAGTAATCCTCCTTGTTCTGATTTTGATTGAAAAAAGAAAACGCAGACAGTACAATAAAAATAATAAGGCAGAGATAATGCGGAAAGATGAGGTGATGCCATGCTGACGCCGCGGTATTTTTTCTCTGGAGATTTCCGGCAGTTTTATGAGTGCTTTCTGTCCCAGCCTCATGAAAAGAGATATTTTCAAAAGGGAGATTATGTCTGGAAGCCGGGCAGTCCTTACGGGAATCTCTATTATATTGTGTCGGGGGCAGCCGTCCATGGGGCGGAGCATGAAAACGGACACAGGAAAATCATCAGTTTTCACGGTCCTGGCACAGTGTTTCCAGGATATCATCAGGCAGATTATAAAATTGAGCTGTCCTTAAGCATGAGCGCGCTGTCGGAGCTGGAAGCCCTGGAGTTTACCAGGGAGCAGTTCCGGGATATGTTTGAAGCTGACAGCAGGCTGCGCGGCCAGGTGGTAAACTGGTATTCCATGTATGTGAACCGCCTTCTTTTTGAGACCGTGCATCAGGAATACAATGCTTCTCTGGTGAAGATCTGCAATCTTCTGTACCTTCCGCGGAAAGATACAGGTTCTGGAGCCGGCTGCTCTGGCTGCTTTGTGTACCTGGGAGGTGTTGTAAGCTTTGGCACCGGCAGTCTGGAAAGCCAGACATAAACAGGATATCTTCGGCTGCCGTCCGGATGATTTGATTTTAACTGGTATCTTGTTTGGAGTCAGCTTCAAATGATGCACAGAAAAAAGAACGGCAGGGTACAAGAGAATATAAGAAATGTAAGATATCTCCGGACAGCAGAAATAGAAATGGCTGTTGTCCGGGGATGTTTTAGTTTATGCGGAAAAGTGAAAATAAATTTTCTGAAATGCATTAAAAAGAAAATTTTCTTACATTTAACAGAACCTGTGTCGAAAACTTTACAAAGAAAGTCTATGATAATTTTTGTCAATAGCAAAGATTACGGCACGACACCTTTGAGGAGGAAATGTAAGATGAATGAAAAAAAGACAGCGGCACAGTCGCAGAAACTGATGGTATTTGTACTGACCATGTCCCTGTATGGACTGGCTACACTGTTTACGGAACTGATTCCGAAATTCCAGGTGGGCATCGTGGAATTCTCTGTGGAGTACTTCCTTTTTATCCCGCTGGTGCTGGCGATTCTCTTTGACCCCATGTCGGCGGCCCTGGGAGCAGCTACAGGCGAGCTGGTATTCAGCGAGATTATGCTGGGGCAGTTCGGAGGTCTGGGAGAGCTGGAAAAATTTATTACTGTTACTATTGGCGTGTATATCGCCGGAAGAATGGTAAGAAATCCGAAGAATACCAGAATGGTGGGAATCGCGGCTATAACGGGCACGGCTCTGCAGCTGTTTATGGGAATGGCTGTGGACATTTTGAAAGTACAGTTTGCGGTATCTGATTTTGAGGCGGTTCCGGGACTTCCGGAAAGCGTATTTGCCACAGAGGGCTTTGCGTTTCTGAATGACCTGCTGTTTTCCGGAATTCTGTTCTGCCTGCTGCCGACACTGTTTCTGGTACCGAGACTTTACGGAAAGATTGAACCCCTTCTCGGTATGCGTCCCAGAACGGAGGAGACTTCCCTGGGCGGCATCAGTGGAAAGGCAGTATTGGGAGTGCTGATCGGATTCGCGGCTGCTGTGGGAGCAGAGATGCTGGCGGAGAGCGGACTGCCTCTGATAGACTGGGAGGCTTCCTGGGCGGAGAGCGGAACAGCCATGGCAGCAGGCCTTGTGGCTGCGGCAGCAATGGCGGTAATAGTCCTTCTGATTATCCGCAGAAACGCAGAAGTACAGAAGAGCCGGGCATAAGAGAGATATATGAGAAATATATGAGAAATATATGAGAAATATATGGAAGCGGAATCTATGTAAGACAGAAGGATAAGGAGAGTCATGGAACAGACAGGAAATATTATTGAAATCAGAAATCTGACCTTTACCTATCCCGGAGCGGAAACGCCTGTGCTGAAGGATATCAGTCTGGATGTAGAGAGAGGAGATTTTCTGGCAGTGGTGGGAAACAACGGCTGTGGAAAATCCACCCTCTGCAAGGTACTCAACGGATTGATTCCCCACTTTATCATGGGTGACAGACAAGGCAGCGTCCGGGTGGATGGTGTGGAGACCCTGGAGACAGATATCGGAGAACTGGCTCGGAAAGCCGGTTATGTGTACCAGGATTTTGAAAATCAGATTGTGCGTCCTACAGTGCTGGATGAGGCTTCCTACGCCTGTATGAATTATGCCATGCAGGACTATCTGGAGCGGGGCGAAAAAGCGCTGGAGCAGTGCGGCCTGTCCGGAAGAGAAAAGGACTATGTCTGGCAGCTTTCCGGCGGCCAGACCCACCTTCTGGCTTTGGCGGGGGCAGTTTCCCTGCAGCCGGAGATTCTGATTCTGGATGAGCCCATTGCCCAGCTGGATCCTGCCCACGCGGACCGGATTTATCAGGTGCTGCGGGAATTGAATGAAAAATATGGAAAGACAATCATTGTCATTGAACATCACACAGAATATATTGCGGAATACTGCAGGCATGTGCTGCTTCTGAAGGACGGGCACGCAGAGTGGAAGCTTCCCGCGGGTGAGGCGCTTGCCAGAGTGGAGGAGCTGCGTTCCTGCAATATCTATCCGCCGCAGGTTACCATGGCGGCTTACGAGCTGCGCGGACGGGGAAACCTGAAATGTCCGGGCCGTCTTCCGTCTACTCTGGAAGAAGGGAAAAAAGCCTTTGAGGGATTGGTTTTCCATCCGGACGTTTCCTGGGCCCACACCAGAAACAGGGGGACGAGGATGGCAGCCTTTGAAGATGTGTCTGTCTCTTACCGGGCAGTCAAGGGTGAGCCGCGGAAAATATTTGAGCATCTGAATCTGGAAATCCGCAAGGGTGAAAAAATAGCCATTGTCGGTTCCAACGGAGCGGGAAAATCCACGCTGATGAAGCTGATGACCGGGCTTTTGAAGCCCCGGGAAGGCCGGGTGCTCCTGAAGGAACAGGATATCCGGGATACGAAACCGGAAGCGCTGTCGCAGATTGTGTCGCTTGTTTACCAGAATCCTGAAGACATGTTTATCAAGGACTCGGTGGAGGCGGATATTGCTTTTGCCATGAAGGAAAGGCAGGTGCCCGGCTGGCAAGAGAGGACCGCAGAGCTTCTGGAACGGTTCCGCCTGACTGAACTGAAAGACCGGGACGGACGCCTGCTGTCCGGAGGACAGATGCGCCGGGCGAGCCTGGCAGTCGGCGTTGCGCTCAATCCGGAGATTCTGCTTCTGGATGAGCCTACCGCCAATCTGGATATCGCCACCCGCCGGGAGATTATGCGGACACTGAATGAGATGAAGGATATTACAGATACAGTACTGATTGCCACTCATGATATGCAGCTGGTATGTGAATGGGCGGAACGGATTCTGGTACTGTGCGGCGGCCGGGTAATTGCCGACGGCAGCAGGAATGAGATATTTGGAAATGATGAGGTAAGAAGACGGGCAGGGATCCGTCCTCCGGAGATCTTTACGATGGGACAGCTGCTGACACCGGATGCCTTCTGCTATACAGTGGAAGAATTTGCGGACAGCTTTGGAGACGCAGAAGGCTTGGGGCATGCAGGCCTGGCCGGACAGGCAGAAGCGGGCTGAAGAAGGAGAGAGAAGTAATGGAAGGTTTAAAACGAAAATTATCGGAAAGCATTCTGGACAAATTTTCAATGGATTTTCTGAGAAATCAGGTGTTGAAAAATGCTTACGGAAATGATGACACAGTGATCGCCCGCCTGGATCCCCGGGCTCTGCTGGTGTGGTATCTGTTTTTTGCCATCGCTCCCTGGTTTTCGGATAATCTTATTTTTCTGGCGGCCTGCTTTTTCCTGGTGGCAGCCACGACTCTGCTTGCGAGAGTGGCAGGACTTGTGCTATTCTTGTTTGGAATCGGTGTCTTTGCCCAGACAGGATATCTGTTCCTGGTATCTCTGTTCTTTGGCGGAAACGCCCAGACAATTCTGCCGCTTCTGGTACTGACGCTGAAGGTGGCGGCAGTTTCTCTGGCCTCCATCACAGTATTTTCGGGTCTCGATCCGGATCGGCTTTCCAACGGGCTTATGTGGTTTGGATGCCCGGAACGGCTGTCTTTTTCCATATCCTATGCGTACAGGATGCTGCCGATGCTGATGGAAGAATTTCAGAATGTGCTGCTGTCCTACCGGCTTCGGGGCCGCGCTCCGGATACAGAAACTTTTGCGGGGAAAATAAAGAATCTGATTTATCAGGTGAAGGTAATCATTCATGCCTTTTACCCGCTGATGCTGAATACGGCCAAGCGTTCCCGGACAACGGTGGAGGCGCTGGAGCTGAAAGGCTACCGCTATGCAGCAGTCAATAAAGAGGTAAAGCGGATGAAACTGGCTTCTCTGCATATGACATATGATGATTTCCTGTTTCTGGCTGTTTCCGTGTTCTGGATTGCGGCAGCTGTGCTTTTAAATACGCTTGTGTAGGAGACGGGAGGAAAAAACAGTGTATCTTGATTTTCACACACATGGGAAACTGGCAAAAAAACTGCCGTTTTCCACTGCTTATACGGACTGGCTTTTTGGAGAGGCCAGGGGAGCAGGGCTGGATGCCCTGTGCCTGACAGAGCATTTCAACACTCTTCAGTTTGATGAAGTGTATGGATATATCCTTTCCCGCTCTGAACGGGAAGGGGACACACTGATTACGGAGAATGGGCTGCGGATTTTTGCGGGAATGGAGACGGATATTGCGGAAGGAGGCCATATTCTTTCCATTGGACGGCCGGAGGAGATTCTTGAGCTGAACCGGAGACTGGAGCCTTATAAGGAAAAGGAGAAGTTTCTTCCTTTTGAAAAACTGGCAGAGCTGTTTTCTGAATATCCCGTTCTGGTGGGAGCCGGACATCCATTTCGGGAAGGCGGACATATCCCGAAGCTTCCCCGGGAGCTTCTGGAGCGTTTCGATTTTCTGGATTTGAATGGAAAGGATATTGCGGAAGACCGGGAAGAGACAGAGAGGAAGACCTATGCTTTGGGAGCAGAGCTTGGAATTCCTGTCACCGCGGGAAGCGATACCCATCAGGCTGTGCAGTATGGCTGCATTCGTACGCGTTTTGAAAGAGAATTTTGTACGATCGAAGAATTGAAGGAAGAAATGAAAAAAGGCCGGTATGAGATTGTGATCTCCGACTATGCGGCTTTTCAGGTAAAAACTGCGGGAATCTTAAAAAGAGCTCTGAAAGAGATTCATGCTCTGGGCGGAGACTATGTCCGTGTGCTGCTTCAGGGAGCTGAATAGAAAAATAAAAAGAGGATGAAGAATGGTAGTTGCGATCCGCGCGGAAGGGGTCAGTTATACGAAGTCTGACCTGCGCATACTGGAGTATATAGAAAATCATACAGAGGAATTTCTGCTGATGAGCATCGGCCAGCTGGCCGGAGAGCTGGGAATGTCCGAGGCCACGGTCTCCCGGTTTGTGCGCCATATCGGATATGGGGATTTCAAGGAGCTGAAGAGCAGGATTGCCCGGGAAAGTACGGGACGGGGCGCGGCGAGAAAACTGGCAGAAACCCTGATGAAGGACGGGGGCTTTCAGCTTCAGGAGTGGTTTGCCCACCAGCAGGAGTGCCTGGAAAAGACTTTTGCCCATACAGACCCGGAAGAGTTTGAACGGGCAGCAAAGGCTGTCGGGGAAGCCAGGCATATCTATATTCACGCGAAAAACGCTTCCGCTTCCATGGGACAGCTTCTGTTTTTCCGGCTGCGGCGTCTGGGCCTTGACGTGTCTCTGATTCCCAGCGGAGGCTCAGAGGTTCTGGAGGGGATCGCCCACGCAGGAAAAGGCGATCTGGTGATTACTTTTGGCTTCGGAAAGCTTTCCGAGGAAGGGCGCATCATTTTGAGCTGTGCGGAAAAGGCAGGCTTTCGGACTCTGCTGTTCACCGGCCGGCTGTACGCGCTTCCGGAACAAAAGGCGGACATCAGCCTTTATGTCTGCCGGGGAGAAGATGAAGAATATCATTCCATGACCGCGGCAGCCGCAATGGCTGACGCCCTGGTACTGGCTGTCTCTGAGCAGAGAAAGGAGAGTTCCGCCAAAAGTCTGGTGCGGGTTCAGAAGCTGAAGGAAGCTTACCGGAAGAAGGAACTGTGAGTTTACTCGCTGAAGTATTTTCTGCGCACCGCCTCCACCGGCATTTCCATACCGGTCCAGTCCTGGAAAGCCTTTGCGCCCTGGTGAAGCAGCATGTACATGCCGTTGAAGGTACGGCATCCGGCTTCCCGGGCGGTTTTTAAAAGAAGGGTCTCCCGGGGATTGTAGATCACATCTCCCACGGTCAGCTCCGGATGCAGCCAGGAGGGATCGGTGACGAGGGAGGCATCCGTATTGGGCGCCATCCCCACAGAGGTGGCATTGATGAGAGCCTGGCTTTTCGCCAGGCTCTTTTTGAGCTGGGCGGAATCGGCCAGATCGTAAAGATTCAGCCGGCAGGAGTATTTCCCGTGGATGCGTCTGATTTCCTCTTCGATGAAACGGGTGGAAGCGCTTGCGCTTCGGGCAAAGACATCGATGGATTTTGTACCGTCCAAGGCAGCCTGGGCGAGAATCGCGGCCGCGGCTCCGCCTGAGCCCAGAAGGGTGATATGGGTGCCCCGGGCTTCAAAGCCTGCGTCAGCCATGGACTGCATGAAGCCATAGCCGTCCGTATTGTCTCCCCAGAGAATACCGTCCTGATTGACAATGGTATTGACGGCGCCGCTTAAGAGCGCCGCGTCAGACAGTTTGTCGGCCCGCTCATACATCAGCCGCTTTAAAGGCATGGTGCAGTTCCAGCCTGCGGCATTCAGGGTGAGCAGGCCGTCCACAGCCCGTTCAAAATGTTCTTCATCTACATCAAAGGCCAGGTAGGCGTAATTCAGGTTCAGAAGCCGGAAGGCTTCATTGTGCATGGCCGGGGAGACGCTGTGGGAGACGGGGCTTCCCAGCAGGCAGACCAGCCGTGTTTTTCCATTGATTTCAAAATTTACGTTCATAACTGTTCTCCTTACAATATCTAATATCATACGATACCGCGCTGCTTTGAGAGTACAAAAAAATGCCGGAAAAGTCAATGATGCCCATGGAAAATTTCCTACAGAATGCAGGAAAAAACAGGGCCGAAGAACAGGAAAAATGCGGAAAACACGCCTGTATTCCGGAAATGCACAAAGTGTGCAGACAGGGTGAAAATGTACGAAAATAAAAACAATCCGCCGTGTGGAAACAGACAAAATCGACTTGCCTAAATGAAAGCTATGGGGTATAATTGAATTAAATTTGACAGGAATTTAACATAATATCCGAAAAATCGACAAGGAGGAAAGATCATGCATATTGTAGATGGAGAACATGGACATGCCCATGGCCACGCTCATGAGCATGCCCATGATCATGTCCACGAACACTGCGGCAGCTGCGGCGGATGTGAGGATAAAAAGCCGGGAAGCGAGCAGGAAGCCCTGCTTTCCTATATGCTTGACCATAATAAGCATCACGCGGCTGAGCTGGCTGATGTGGCAAAGAAATTCCGGGAGACCGGAAAAGAAGACGTGGCCGTCCAGATTGAGAAGGCCATTGAAAATTTTGATAAGGGAAATCTGTATCTGAGTCTGGCGCTTTCTCTGGTGAAATAGTACAATAGTACCAGAGGGGAAAAGAAAGAACATCGGACGCCGGACAGCATGAGCAGAAAGTCAAAGGAGGCAGATATTTATGTGTTTGGCAACGGTATATAAGACAGTAAAGGACACAGAAGAGGTTGTTCTGAAGAATGTCAGCAAGATTTATGTGGAGGGCAGCAGTGTCCGCCTGATTGATATTATGGGAGCGGAGGTTACTGTAGAGGGAAGCATTTCCTTCGTGGATCTGGCGAATTCCATAGTCAAGCTGAACTGTCCGGCCGCCTGACCGGCCGGGACACCGGAACTTATCAGAAAGAAAGACATGCAGGCGGGAGCTTTGCTCCCGTCTGCGGAAATAAAAGGAAAATAAAAGGCAGGAGAAATGAATATGGCATATACGATTGCTGTAGCCGGAAAAGGCGGCGTCGGCAAGACGACGCTGACAGGGCTTCTGATTCAGTATCTGTGCAGCAAAAAGAACGGCCCTGTCCTTGCGGTGGACGCAGACGCGAATTCAAACCTGAATGAGGTACTCGGCGTGGAAGCGCCCGAGACTCTGGGAGAGATTCGGGAAGAGGTAGCGCGGGCGGAAGTGTCGGGAGAGAATCCCATTCCGGCTGGTATGTCCAAGCAGGACTACATGGAGATGAAATTCGGGGACGCTCTTTCCGAGCAGGATGATTATGATCTGCTTGTGATGGGACATACCCAGGGAAAGGGCTGCTATTGTTTCGTAAACGGGCTTCTGACGACGCAGATCGCCAGATACGCCAAGAATTATAAATACGTTGTCGTGGACAATGAAGCAGGCATGGAGCATATCAGCCGCGGAATTCTTCCGTCGGTGGATACAATCATTCTGGTCAGCGACTGCTCCCGCAGAGGCGTGCAGGCCGTGGGCCGCATCGCGAAGCTGATTCCGGAATGCGGACTGAAGCCGAAGACGGTGGGCCTGATTGTGAACCGGGCTCCGGGCGGAGTGCTCAATGAGGGAACGAAAGAGGAGATCGAAAAGCAGGGACTTACACTGCTTGGAGTAGTTCCCCAGGATGAACAGGTGTTTGATTTTGACTGTGACGGGAAGCCGACCGTGCAGCTTCCGGAGGACTCTCCGGTGCGGAAGGCCCTGTATCAGATTATTGATAAGCTGGATCTTTCATAAATATAAATATAAAAAGCTAGGAGGTTTATAATGGGAGATTTTAAA
This sequence comes from Lachnoclostridium sp. An131, assembly GCF_002160825.1. Lineage (GTDB taxonomy): Bacteria > Bacillota > Clostridia > Lachnospirales > Lachnospiraceae > Laedolimicola. Next base: position 47,508 of record NZ_NFLI01000017.1, on the reverse strand, counting down.
TTGACGACGGTGGAAGAATTTGAAGCCGCAACAGCCAGACTTCTGGAGACAGGAGCAAAGGTAGGAGCCGACTCATGGCAGCTTCGTGTGAAGAACCAGACCCCGCACTGTAAATTTGGTGAGCAGGGTGTCTGCTGCCGAATCTGTTCCATGGGACCCTGCCGCATCACACCGAAGGCGCCGAGAGGAATCTGCGGCTGCGACGTGCACGGTATCGTTGGACGTAACTACCTGAAATTCACGGCAGGCGGAGCTGCGACTCACTCTGACCATGGCCGTGAGATCTGCCACACCCTGTATCATTCTTCCGCAGACGGAAGCTACAAGGTAAAGGATCCGGAGAAGCTGACACGCATCGCCAAGGAATGGGGCATTGAGACCGAGGGCAAGGATATCTACGATCTGGCTCATGAGGTTGCTTACGAGGCTCTGATGGAGTATGGAAAGCCTTTCGGATATTCCCGCTGGATTGCCCGTGCTCCGAAGCACACCCAGGAGCTCTGGGAGAATGCAGAGATTGCTCCCCGTGCTATTGACCGCGAGGTATCCTGCTCTTTACATATGGCGCATATGGGATGTTCTTCCAAGCCGGAAGCTCTGATTCGTCAGTCCTTACGCGCAGGTCTCTGCGACGGATGGGGCGGCTCTATGTGCGGAACCGAGTTCTCAGACGTACTGTTCGGAACGCCGAAGCCCGTTGAGACTGAGGCAAACCTGGGCGTTATGGTAGCAGAGAATGTAAATATCGTTGTACACGGACATGATCCGAGTCTTTCTGAGATGATCTGCGAGTATGCGGATGATCCGGAGATGATCGCGTACGCAAAGAGCTTCGGCGCAAAGGGAATCACGGTTTCCGGTGTCTGCTGTACCTCCAACGAGGTTGCGATGCGCCGCGGAATCCCCATGGCCGGCAACTTCCTGCAGCAGGAGAACGTAGTTCTGACAGGAGCCTGCGAAGCGATTGTTGTGGACGTACAGTGTATCTTCCCGGCACTTGGACCTTTAAGCAAGTGCTTCCATACAAAGTTTATCACCACATCCAAGATTGCGCAGATGCCGGATTCCGAGTTCATCCACTTCACTGTGGAGAGCGCTGCTGAGAAGGCAAAGGCAATTGTAAAGATGGCTATTGAGAACTTCCAGAACAGAAAGCCGGAGCTGGTACACATTCCGGATATGAAGCAGAAGGCGACCGTAGGATACTCTCTGGAGGCTATCAAGAAGGTTCTGGACGGCGTAACCAATTCTCAGGTAGACGAGCTTGGAACCACAAAGCCGCTGGTTGACTGTATCACATCCGGCGTTATCCGCGGCGCGGTAGCTATGGTAGGCTGCAACAACCCGAAGATTCGTCCGGACCAGGCGCACATCGATCTGATGAAGAAGCTGATTGCCAACGATATCATCGTTGTAGCATCCGGATGTTCCGCACAGGCAGCTGCCAAGGCAGGTCTGATGGATAAGGCTGCAAAGGATCTCTGCGGCGACGGACTGAAGAGAGTATGTGAGCTGGCAGATATTCCTCCGGTACTTCATATGGGCTCCTGCGTGGATATCAGCCGTATGATGAATCTGGCAGCCGACCTGGCAAAGGATTCCGGACTGAATATTTCCCAGCTTCCGCTGGTAGGCTGCGCGCCTGAGTGGATGTCCGAGAAGGCTGTTTCCATCGGAAACTACGTAGTAGCTACCGGTATTGATACATTCCTGGGCGTAGATCCCTATGTATCCGGTTCTACTGAAGTAGACAATCTGCTGAAGAGCGGTATCCGCGAGTGGGTAGAGGCCGCTTACACCGTAGAGAAGGATATTGAGAAGCTTGTAGATCTGATGATCGAGAGAATCGAAGAGAAGCGTACGGCGCTTGGAATTTAATCTGTAAAAGTAATGGTAAGTAAGGGAGCGTATCTGGCATGAAAATAGCGATTACAGGAAAAGGCGGAGTAGGAAAGACCACATTTGCGGCCACCCTTGCAAGACTCTACGCGGAGGAAGGCAAGACGGTGCTGGCGGCGGATGTGGACCCGGATGCCAATCTGGGACTGGCTCTTGGATTTCCGGAAGAAATTCTGGATTCCATCGTTCCGATTTCCAAGATGAGAAAGCTCATTGAGGAGCGGACCGGAGCCGGACCCGACAACATGATGTACACGCTGAATCCCAAGGTGGATGATATACCGGATACCTACAGCAAGACTTACAACGGGGTCAAGCTTCTGACTCTGGGAACTGTGGAGACGGGCGGGGGCGGCTGTGTCTGCCCCGAGCACGTGATGCTGAAGAGGATTTTAAGCTACCTAAGCCTCAGAAGCCAGGATGTGGTCATCATGGATATGGAGGCTGGCCTGGAGCATCTGGGACGGGGTACCTGTGAAGGCATGGAGCAGTTCGTGGTGGTCATCGAGCCGGGAGCCAGAAGCGTCCAGACCTATAAAAATGTAAAGCGTCTGGCACAGGATCTGGGAATCAAAAAGGTACGCGTAGTTGCCAATAAGGTACGCGGAGCCGAGGACGAGGAATTTGTCCGTTCCAGGATTCCGGCAGAGGATCTTCTGGGATTCATTCATTATAATTCCGAAGTCATCGACGCGGACCGTCAGGGAAGATCCCCTTATGATGTCAGCAAGACGGCTACAGATGAGATCCGAAAGATCAAAGAGCTTTTAGAGAAATAAAATATACAGTGTATATATGGAGGTAAAACTGTGACATTATTTGATGTAGTTTTCAGTGGAAATGATGCAGTATATGGCCTGACAGAGAAGGCCATTGATGACGCGATTGCGGCGAACGGCGCCGACAAAGCGGTAGCCTTCCCGGATACTGCTTACAGCCTTCCCTGCTATTACGCAGTGACTGGCACAAAAGTGACAAACCTTGGAGAACTGAAGGAAGCTCTCGGGGTTGTGAAGAGCCTGATGACAAGAGAGAAGAGATTGCACGACGCGTTTATGAGCGGTATCGCGACTGCTCTGTGCGCAGAGTTCATTGAGGTCCTGAAATACATGGACGGAGCAGCTCCCTACGCGGCTCCCGAAGCCGGACATCTTCCGGACGCAGCGATCCGTGAGCTGGGCGTGCCGCTGGTAACCGGCGATATCCCGGGCGTAGCCGTTATCCTGGGTGCGGCTCCCACTGCTGAGGAAGGCGTGGAGCTTGTAAAATCCTATCAGGGACAGGGCATCCTGGTAACTCTGGTGGGCGGCATCATCGACCAGTGTGTGGAGAAGGGCCTGAAGATGGGCGCGAATGTACGTGTAATCCCGCTTGGAAAAGACGTGACAGCTGTGATTCACGCAGTTTCCGTAGCAGTCCGCGCGGCTCTGATCTTCGGAAACATCCAGCCGGGCGATGCAGCCGGACTGATGAAGTACACCATGGAGCGTGTACCGGCATTCGTAAACGCATTTGCTCCGCTGAATGACGTAATCGTAGCCTGCGGCGCAGGAGCTATCGCTCTTGGCTTCCCGGTAATCACAAACGAGGAGACCTTCCGTGTACCGAAGAGCCTGATCGTACAGAAGGACGTAAGCAAGTTCAACGCTACCTCTCTTGAGGCACGCGATATCAAGCTGAAAATCACAAAGATCGACATTCCGGTTGCTTTCGCTTCCGCATTCGAGGGCGAGATCATCCGCCGCGGCGATATGCAGGTAGAGTTCGACGGCTCCCGTGTGGACTGCTTCGAGCTGGTACTGTCCAAGGACGCTACTGAGGTAGAGGATCACAAGATTGAGCTGATCGGTCCGGACATCGATGAGATGCCGGAGGGAAGCAAGCAGAGCATTGCCTATATCGTAGAGGTAGCCGGAAAATCCATGCAGAGCGATTTCGAGTCTGTATTTGAGCGTAAATTCCATTCTTATCTGAACTGCGTGGAAGGTATGATGCATACAGGACAGCGTGACATGATCCGTATCCGTATCAGCAAGGAGACCTATCAGGCAGGCTTCCGTCTGAAACATATCGGCGAGGTTCTTTACGCCCGCGTGAAGAGCGAGTTCGCGGCCGTTGTAGATAAGTGCCAGGTGAAGATCATTACAGATCCGGCTCAGTGTACGGAGCTGCGCCACAGCCTTGCTATCCCGATGTTCGACAAGCGTGACGAGAGACTGACCACACTGACAGACGAGGGTGTAGACGTATACTATAGCTGCATTATGTGTCAGGCATTCTCCCCGAGCCACGTCTGCGTGGTTACTCCGGAGCGTCTGGGGCTCTGCGGAGCTGTTTCATGGCTTGACGCGAAGGCTACCAATGAGCTGGACCCCCAGGGACCCTGCCAGGTAATCACAAAAGAGCGTGTTATCGATGAGAGAATCGGTGAGTACGAGGATGTAAATGAGGCAGTGAAGAAGTTCTCCCAGGGCGCTCTGGAAGACGTATCTCTGTACTCCCTGATTGAGAAGCCCATGACCTCCTGCGGATGCTTCGAGTGTATCTGCGGAATCGAGCCCCTTTCCAACGGCGTCTGCATCGCAAACCGTGAGTACGCGGGAATGACACCTATCGGAATGACCTTCTCCGAGCTGGCTTCCATGACAGGCGGCGGAGTGCAGACACCCGGCTTCATGGGACATGGAAAGCACTTCATCTCTTCCAAGAAGTTCATGAAGGCAGAGGGCGGAGTAGCCCGTATCGTATGGATGCCCAAGGACCTGAAGGAGCAGGTGGCAGACAGACTGAACGCTACCGCAAAAGAGCTCTACGGTATCGAAAACTTCACTGACATGATCGGTGACGAAACCATCGCGGAAGATCCCGAGACACTGCTGGAGTTCCTGACAGAAAAAGGACATCCGGCACTTGGCATGGAGCCGATGATGTAGTATAATATTAGATAATATTTGGCTTTGCGCACAGGCAGAGAGGAGTCTGTGCGTAAGGCCATGTTAAAGAATAAGGAGGTAATTGACAAATGCCGTTTACTGGAAAATCAGGAAAGTTCAATGCTGCCATCCGTACCGTGGAAATCGGAACCGGAGATAAGGCAGTGAAGCTCGGCGGAGAGAATGTGATGCCTTTCTACACATTCGATGCGCCGATTGAGAATGCGCCGAAGATTGGTGTTATGATCACAGACATGGGCCTGGAGAATGAGCCCGCTGGAGTGAAGGAATACTACGCAGGCGCTTCAAGCTTTGCAGAGATTGCAAAGAAGGCAGAGGAGATGCCGGGAGCAGATTTCGTTGTGCTTCGTTTCGAAGGCGCAGATCCCAACGGTGAGAACCGTTCCGTTGAGGAGTGTGTGGCTATCGCAAAGGAAGTAGGCGACGCCATCACCGCTCCGCTTGTAATTGAAGGATGTAAGAATGTAGAGAAGGATGCTGAGCTGTTCGCAAAGGTAGCAGAGGCTCTGCAGGGCAAGAACGTACTGATCATGTCCGCAAGAGAAGAGAACTACAAGGGTGTTGCAGCAGCAGCCGGCCTTGCTTACAATCAGAAGGTAGGCGCTGAGTCCGCAGTAGATATCAACCTTGCAAAGCAGCTGAACGTTCTGATCGGACAGCTGGGCGTGGATCCGGCAAACGTAGTGATGAACGTAGGCTCCGCGGCAGCCGGATACGGCTTCGAGTACGTGGTATCCACCATGGACCGTGTAAAGGCAGCAGCTCTTTCCCAGGGCGACGTACAGCTTCAGATGCCGATCATCACCCCGGTAGCTGACGAGGCATGGAATGTAAAAGAGGCTATGGCTTCTGAGGCAGACATGCCGGAGTGGGGCTCCCAGGAAGAGCGTGGCATCGACATGGAGATCGAGACAGCCGCAGCAGTGCTTGCATCCGGTTCCAATGCAGTAATTTTGAAACATCCGGCCTCGGTTGCAACGATTTCAAAATTAATCAAAGAACTGGTTTAATCGAGGGAAGGAGGAGAAATTACCATGGCATTGAAAGGCTTGGATATCTTTAAATTAACACCGAAGACAAACTGTAAGGAGTGCGGCAGCCCGACCTGTATGGCATTCGCCATGAAGGTAGCTCAGGGCGCCGTAGAGATCAGCAAGTGTCCTCATATGTCCGAGGAAGCGCTGGCTACTCTGTCTGAGGCAACCGCACCGCCTATGAAGACCATCAAGGTAGGAACAGGCGAGGCTGAATATACACTGGGCGGCGAGACCGTTCTGTATCGTCATGAGAAGACCTTCGTAAGCAAGACAAGATATGCGACAGCGATTTCCTGCTGCGACGAGAATATGGACGCGAAGCTGGAAGAGCTGAAGAAGGTAGACTATGACCGTATCGGCGAGCGCATGCATGTGGAGATGCTGTATCTTACATACTGCGGAAGCTGTGACGCTGCAGGCTATGCCGCATTCGTAAAGAAGGTAATGGACGAAGCTCCGGACAAGACCCTCGTTCTGGATTGTACAGATGTAGACGCTGCAAAGGCTGCTCTCGATGTATGTAAGGACAAGAAGCCGATCCTGGACGGCGCTGACGCTTCCAATTACGAGGCAATGAGCAAGCTGGCTACAGAGGCTGGCGTGGTTCTGGGTGTTCGCGGCGCAGACATAGGCGAGCTGTACGATACCGTAGCGGCTGTTGAGAAGCTGGGCAACAAGAACCTGGTTCTGAACGTGGGAACCGCTTCCATCAAGGATGCTTTCGCAACCACCGTACAGATCCGCCGCGCGGCTCTGAAGGATACCAACCGTACCTTCGGATATCCGTCTATCGTGAACGCAGCAGCTCTGGCAGCCGGAGATTCCAGAATGCAGGCAGCCCTGGCTTCCCTGTTCACTGTAAAATACGGCTCCATCGTGGTAATGGAGGGCATGAGCTACGCACAGGCACTTCCGCTTTACGGTCTGCGTCAGAACGTATTCACCGACCCGCAGAAGCCCATGAAGGTTGAGCCGGGCATCTATTCGATCAACGGCGGAGACGAGAATTCCGTATGTCTGACCACTGTAGACTTTGCTCTGACCTACTTCGTAGTATCCGGAGAGCTGGAGCGTTCCGGCGTTCCCTGCAACCTGATCATCAGCGACGCAGGCGGACTTTCCGTACTGACTGCATGGGCAGCCGGCAAGCTTTCCTCCACTTCCGTATCCAAGTATATTCAGGAGAACGTAGAGGACAAGGTTAAGTGCAGAAAGCTGATCATCCCCGGAAAGGTAGCCGTACTGAAGGGCGACATCGAGGCGAAGCTTCCTGGCTGGGAAGTAATCGTAGCTCCCAACGAGGCTGTACAGCTTGTGAAGTTCTTAAAGGACATGCAGGCAAACGGCGAGATCTAAAGCAGACTGCCAAGGTTTTGTGAATATGCGGGGCGGCTGCCAGAGCAGCCATGCGGGCCTGAAGCTTTCTGATTTCTGCTGAAGCGCCTGGGCAGTCTGTCTCCGCCAGAATAAAGGAGAAGAACTATGTCAAAATTCATTGTAATCGGAGAGAGACTCTCCACTACTGCACCGGCAATTAACCGTGCATTTTCCGGAAGAGATCCGGAGCCGATCCTGAAAAGAGCAAAGGAGCAGCTTGACGCAGGCGCTACCTATCTGGATGTAAACATCGGACCGGCAGAGAATGACGGACCGGAGCTGATGAAGTGGGCTGTTGAGCTGCTGCAGAGCAACTTCGACAATGTTCCGCTGGCTCTGGATACCTCCAACAAGGCAGCTATCGAGGCTGGTATCTCTGTTTACAACCGTTCCAAGGGAAAACCGATCGTAAACTCCGCTGACGCTGCAGGAAGAATCGAGTACATCGATCTGGCAGCTGCCAACGACGCGATCGTAATCGCTCTCTGCAACGGCGAAGGAATCGCCAAGGACAACGACGAGCGTATGATGTACATGCAGACCATGATGGAGCGTGGTATGGAGCATGGCATGAACGTAGAAGAGGATATGTGGTTTGACCCGCTGTTCCTGGTTATCAAGGGAATGCAGGACAAGCAGATGCAGGTTCTGGAGTTCATCAAGATGATCTCCGATATGGGCATGCAGAGCACAGGCGGACTTTCCAACAACTCCAACGGAATGCCGAAGCACATCCGTCCGATCATGGACTCCGCAATGGTAGCTATGGCTATGATGAACGGACTGACCTCCGCTATCGTAAATCCCTGCGATCTGCGTCTGATGGAGACCATCAAGTCCTGTGATATCATCAAGAACAACAACCTGTACGCAGACTCTTATCTGGAGATCTAATCTGCAGAATAACAGCAGTGCAGAATCATCCATAAATCAATAACGCCCTTTCCGAGAGCAAAGGCTTTCAAGGCCCGGTTCACGGAACAGGGCGTTTTTGTATGCCCTGAATCCGTCTGTCGCGTTTGTGCGTTTTTTACAAAACCCCCTGCCGGGGTTATTGACTTCCTTGTACACGAGTGATAAAATTTAGACAATAAGGATAAAAATCCAAGGAGGACCTGACTATGAGCGTGTTAACTGATTTGATTTACGGCGGCTCCAATGCAGTGGCAGGACTCACAGAAAACGCTGTGAACGAAGCGATTGCGAAATACGGAGAAGACAAAAAGGTAGCGATGCCGGATACGGCGTATTTCCTGCCGACGATTTACGCGGCGACGGGCGTTAAGGTGACGAAGCTTGGCGATCTGCCCGCATGCGTGGGCGTTCTGAAGAGCCTGATTACCAACAAAGAGGATTTGGGAGAGGCTCTGAACGCAGGACTTGCCACAGCAGTGGGAGCAGAGATTCTGGAAGCTCTGAAGTATGTGGACAATGCAGATCCCTATGCTGATGAAAGCGGAATCGGCTTTGTGCCGGACCCGATCATCCGTTCTCTGGGCGTACCGCTGGTAACAGGTGATATCCCGGGCGTAGCCGTAGTGCTTGGCAAGGCTGACAATGCCGAGGATGTGGTAAACGTAGTAAAGGATTACCAGAGCAAGGGTATCATGACCTTTATGGTAGGCGATGTCATTGAGCAGTGTGCAGAAGGCGGCGTAAAGCTGGGTCTGGATTTCCGTGTAATTCCGCTGGGACATGACGTAACCTCTGTCATCCATGTAGTGACCGTAGCTGTCCGTGCAGCCCTGATCTTCGGCAATCAGACGCCGGGCGATCTGCCGGGACTTCTGAAGTACACGAAGGAAAGGGTTCCTGCCTTTGTAAATACCTTCGGCGCTCTGAACGAGGTCGTAGTTTCCGCAGGAGCAGGCGCTATCGCCCTTGGCTTCCCGGTTGTTGTAGACGTGGATCTGGGAGAGAACCAGGTTCCGGGCGCACTGGAGTCTGTGACCGATCATTCCATGACGGTAAAGAAATCACTGGAGCTGCGTAATATCAAGATTAAGGTAACGGAGATTGCGATTCCGGTAGCCTTCGCTTCCGCATTTGAGGGCGAGGTGATCCGTAGAGGCGATATGCAGGTAGAGTTCAGCTCCCATAAGGCACCCACCTGTGAGCTGGTAGAGACCGTTTCCGCAGACGAGATCGAGGATCATAAGATTACGATTGTTGGAAAGGATCTGGACGAGCTGGAGCAGGGACAGACCTTTGCGCTGGCGACCTATATCAAGGTAGCGGGAGCGAAGATGCAGTCCGATTTTGAGCCGGTTATCGAGCGTAAGATCCATGCATGGTACAACTACATGGAAGGCGTAATGCACACCGGACAGAGAAACCAGATTCGTGTCCGTGTCAGCAAGGACGCTTATGAAAAGGGACTCCGTCTGAAAGATTTCGCAGAGGTTCTCTATGTGATGATCATGGACGAGTTCGATATCGTTGTAGATAAATGTGAGATCGAAATTGTAACAGATACCGAGAAGGTACAGGAGATTCTGGAGACGAAGGCTATGCCGGCTTACGCTGCAAGAGACGAGCGTCTGGAGACTCTGACTGACGAGAGTGTAGACAAGTTCTATACCTGTACGCTCTGCCAGTCCTTCGCTCCGTCTCACTGCTGCGTGGTGACTCCGGAGCGTCTGGGACTCTGCGGCGCCGTATCCTGGCTGGATGCCAAGGCGACCAAGGAGCTGAATCCGGAAGGCCCCTGCCAGCCGATTTCCAAGGAAGGCTGCGAGGATGAAGTAAAGGGTATCTACCCGGATGTAAACCGTATGGTGGAAGAGGCGACCCACGGCGCTCTGTCCCGTGTAACCCTGTACTCCATCATGGAAGACCCGATGACCTCCTGCGGATGCTTCGAATGTATCTGCGGCATCGAGCCCTTCTCCAACGGCGTTATCATCGCGAACCGTGAGTATGCAGGCATGACTCCTCTCGGAATGACCTTCGGAGAGCTGGCCAGCATGACAGGCGGCGGCGTGCAGACACCGGGCTTCATGGGACATGGACGTCATTTCATTGCCTCCAAGAAGTTCATGAGCGCTGAGGGCGGCTTTGAGCGTATCGTATGGATGCCCAAGGAGCTGAAGGACGATGTGGCTGAGAGACTGAACAAGGCGGCCAAGGAGAAATATGGCATCGACAACTTCACAGATATGATCGCGGATGAGACCATTGCGACCGATGAAGAGGCACTGATGGCATTCCTGACCGAGAAGAACCATCCGGTACTTGGACTGGATCCGATTATGTAAGACAGCCGAAGCTGTATGATGGAAAACCAGATACCCTGCAGTATGTGCTGCGGGGTATCTGATTTTATAGGGGCTCTCTGAAGGAGGAAGGATGAAGCCGGGATTCTCAGGCGGCTGGAAATACTGAGACTGCCGGGCCACAGGCATGTATGATGCGGCGGACAGCTGGCAAAGGATTACGATAAAGGAGAAACCAAAGGAGAAAACTGATGCATCCTGAAACAAACAACACGAACAGTACTCAGAAGAAAATCGTTACGATCCCCAATATTCTGTCTTTTTTCCGTCTCTGCCTGATCCCGGTGATCATCTGGCTGTATATTGGGGAGAAAAATTATCTGTGGGCGGGAATTGTCCTGATTCTGTCCGGGGCGACCGATCTGGCGGACGGTTTTATCGCGCGGCATTTCCATATGATCAGCGATCTGGGAAAGGTGCTTGATCCGGTTGCCGACAAGCTGACCCAGGCAGCCATGCTGTTCTGTCTGTGCACCCGGTTTCCGCTGATGATACTTCCTCTTGTGCTGATGATTGTGAAGGAAGGCTTCATGGGAATCTCGGGAATTATGATTATCCGCAAAACAGGAAGCGTGTTCGGGGCAGACTGGCACGGAAAGGCGGCGACTGTGCTGCTTTATGCAGCCATGATTGTTCATGTGTTCTGGTATGAGGTTCCGGTGCTGGTATCGGATCTGATGATTGGGGCCTGCTCCCTGATGATCGTCATATCTCTGATCCTGTACGCAAAGCACAATATCGGGATCCTGAAAGGTGAAAAAAGAAAGTGACCGTCCGCAGCAAAGACGCAGGGGCAAAAGCTTAAGAAGCAAGGGCAGGAATCTGAGAAAGCGATCTTAAGGAAGCAGGGAAAACAGGGACGTCAGAGAAAACAGGCGTTCCTGTTTTAATTTCTGTTCCAGCAGATTTCTGTTCTGATCGGAATGCTCCAGCTCCCGCGCAAATCGCCAGGCAGTTTTCTGAAGGGTCTCTGCAGTGACGATATCAGGGTCCTGCAGACATTCGGCACGGAAAAGCTCGCGAATCATAACCATGGAAGCAAAGGAAAATTTCATCTTTCCCCAGGCATCTCCATCATAGACGGCGCCGGCAAAATAGGTAAAGAGAAAATAGATCATCAGCTGCTCGGTGACTGTCTCGGAAAACAGAGCCTGAAAAGGTGCGAGCTGTTCCGGCGAAGGAGAGGTCTCCTGCATCAGAGTTTTTTCAGCTTTTTTGCGGTATTGCCGCCAGTCCCGACGCAGAACCTCCATCTGTTCCAAACTGGAGAAGAGACGGCGGAGCGCCTGTGACGCCAGAGAGGATCCGGAGACTTTCGCGCTGTTCAGCCGCAGGCACAGCTTCTGCTCTGTCTCTTCCCAGATTTCCGGTGAACTGCAGCGCTTTAACAGAGCTTCTGTTTCAAAAAGCCGTCCGCGCCGGATCAGAAGCTGAAAATCATGGGTCAGGGCCAGAACCAGAGCCAGCCGCAGGCGGAGAGGGCGTTCCCGTTCCTGAAGAATCCGGAATATCAGGCTGCGGACGTCCATCAGCTTGGTGAACAGGAAAAAGTCAAACTCCGAATAATTTTCTGTCCTGTCGTTTTCCCCATGGAGAAAGCGGACAGGCTCGCGGCATTCCAGAATCAGCTTTGCGGCTGCGGGACAGGAGAGAGACAGGGACATTTCCCTGAGACCTTCGAACTCTTCGATATGGCGGGGATAAGTCCTGCATGTCCGGCAGAAAGCCTTCTTTCCGCCGCCCTCCAGGTACAGATCACAGAGATTTTCTTCATTTAAGAAGGCACAGCGGCCATGGTACTGCCGGAAGCAAGCCTCTTTCCAGTTGATCTCGTTGTGCAGGCGGCTCCCCAGGGGACCCTTTTGGTTCCGGTATTTTTTCAGGGAAGCCGGATCAATCTGGATCTGCCATCCGGCGCAGCAGGTATCCGGACAAGAGCCTCCGGTGCATTGAAATTTATTCCAGTAATGGGGAACGGTATACTGCATGTCACACACCTCTTTCTCTTTTGCTTTCTGCCCTGTGCTTCCGGCAGACGCGCAGTAACATTATAGACGCAGAAGGAAAAAAGAACAAGAGACAGAAAGAAAATTTTGCCGGAAGCTTGACAGATGGTTTGCAAGAAAGTATAATGTAACAGTGCTATATAACAATGCTATACAGCGCGGAAAAGAAGGAGGAGCCAGATGCAGAAAACGGCTCAGACGACATTGGAACTGATCCACGCCGCTGCGAAAAGGGAATTTCTCGAGAAGGGATTTCAGGCGGCGTCTCTCCGGAATATTGTAAAGACTGCCGGTGTGACGACGGGCGCCTTCTATGGGTACTATGACAGCAAGGAAGAGCTGTTTGAGGCGCTGGCGGGGGAGCAGTACCGGACCTTTATGGGGCTGTTTTTAAAAGCCCAGGAGGAATTTGCGGCTCTGCCGCCCGAGGAACAGCCAAAGCATATGGGAAAGACCAGCGGGGAATGTATGTATGAGATGCTCCGTTATGCCTATGAGAATCTGGAGGAGATGAAGCTGCTTCTTGGCTGTGCGGAAGGGACGCGGTTTGCGGGAATGATCGATGAGATGGTAGAGGTCGAGACGAAAGCCACCCATGCTTATCAGGCAGTGCTGGAAAAGCTGGGAATTCCCTCAAAGCCGGTAGATCCCAGACTTGAGCATATTTTGATTACAGGCATGTTTAATGCGTTCCTTGAATTGATCATACACGAGATGCCGCTTGAGGAAGCAGAGCAGTATCTGGATGAACTGCGGGAGTTCTATACCGCGGGCTGGATGAAAATTATGGGGCAGTGATGCCCTGTAATTTTTAGATATAAGTTAGTCAAAACTAATTATAAGGAGGGTTGGATTTGAAAAAGCAATCAAATCTATCAAGGCTGCTGGCGTTTGCCGGAGGACATAAAAAGCTCACATTTCTGGGCTGTGTCCTTTCCGGAATCGCAGCGGTTCTGGGGCTCGTTCCCTACGTGTGCGTCTGGCTGGCTGCGAGAGAGGCGCTGGCCGTATATCCGGACGTGTCAGAAGCTTCAGGTATTGTCCGGTGGGGCTGGACTGCGGTGTGGTTTGCCGTCAGCAATATCCTGGTGTATTTCGCGGCGCTGATGTGCACGCACATCGCAGCCTTCCGCACGGCCCGGAATATGCGCCATACAGGCGTGGCTCATATTCTGGAACTGCCCCTTGGCTTCTTTGCGGTAGACCAGTCGGGAAGACTCCGGAAGATTATTGATGACAATGCGGCGCTGACAGAAGACCTGCTGGCGCATAAGCTGCCGGATCTGACGGCTGCGGTGGTGACGCCCATAGCGGCGGTCGTCCTGCTGTTCACCTTTGACTGGAGAATGGGACTTCTATGCCTTCTGACCATGGTTCTGGCCTTTGTGTGCATGGCGAGCATGATGGGAGGGAAGAATGCAGGCTTTTTCCACCGCTACCAGCGGGAAATTGAGAAGATGAGCGCGGAAGCCGTGGAGTATGTCCGGGGAATTCCGGTGGTCAAGGTCTTTCAGCAGACGGTTTACTCCTTTAAGGCCTTTTACGCGGCGATCCAGTCCTACAGCGATCTGGCAAGCCAGTATGCCATGAGCTGCAGGAAGGGGCAGACGGCGTTTCTCACCTGCATCAACGGCGGCTTTGCTCTTCTGGTACCGGCGGCGCTTCTTCTGGCTTCCGGAGGGGACGGCTGGGATGTACTGGCTGATTTTATCTTTTATGCCCTGTTTGCTCCTGCCTGCGGCGGTATGATCAACCGGATTATGTACGCTTCCGAGTCTGTTATGGAGGCTAACGAGGCGATGATGAAGCTCGACCAGGTTCTGGAGCAGAAGCCCCTGGAAGAGACGAAGAATCCGAAAAAGCCGGAAAATGAGACGGTCAGCTTTGAGCATGTGACCTTCCAGTATCCCGGTACGGAGCGCCCTGCCCTGAATGATGTGAGCTTTACTGTAAAGGAAGGAACAGTGACCGGGTTGGTCGGACCTTCCGGCGGCGGAAAGTCTACGGCGGCTTCCCTGATTCCCCGGTTCTGGGATGTGGGAAGCGGCCATGTGCAGATCGGCGGCGTGAACGTGCGGGATATGGACAGCCAGGAGCTGATGAGACATGTGGCCTTTGTATTCCAGGATACGAAGCTTTTCAAGGTCAGCCTTCTGGAAAATATCCGAATGTCCCGCCCTGCTGCGACAGTGGAGGAGGTGAAGGCGGCGGCTCACGCCGCCCAGTGTGATTACATTCTTGCAAAGCTGCCCGACGGCCTTAATACTGTGGTGGGAACAAAGGGCGTCTACCTGTCCGGCGGGGAGGCGCAGCGGATTGCTCTTGCAAGGGCAATCCTGAAGGATGCTCCTATCGTAGTCCTCGATGAGGCTACCGCATTCGCAGACCCTGAGAATGAGGCGCTGATCCAGAAGGCGTTTGGCGAGCTGATCAGGGGAAAAACGGTGCTGATGATTGCCCACAGGCTTTCTACGGTACAGCATGCAGACAAGATTCTTGTGATTGACAAAGGAGCTGTGAGAGAGCAGGGAAGCCATGAGGAGCTTTTATCTGCCGGCGGCCTGTATGCTGAAATGTGGAAGGATTACCAGAAGGCGGCGGCCTGGAAGGTAGAGCGAGGCTCAGAGGCAGTCCGTGAACCAGGCGGCATGCCTGTGGGAGAGGAGGAGTATAGATGATTCGAATGCTTCAGCACATATTTGCTCTCAGCAAAAAGGGGGCGAAGGATTTTGTAAAGGCTGTCATATGGTGCTTTTTCTGCAATATCAGCCTGATGCTTCCGATCGGCGTGGTGATGGCTGTGATTCAGTATCTGCTGAACACGCTGGAGGAGGGAGGAAGCCCTGCGGATGGTCTGCTGCTATATACCGGGGCGGCCATTCTGGTGCTGGCTGTTCTGTTCGTTCTCCATTATTTCCAGTATGCGTCTTTGTACCTGGCCACCTATCAGGAGAGCGCGGCCAGAAGGATCGGCCTTGCAGAAACCCTGCGCCGGCTGCCTTTAAGCTTTTTCGGGAACCGGGATCTGAGCGATCTGACAGCTACGATGATCGCGGACTGCTCAAGTCTGGATCAGATGTTTTCCCACTATATTCCGCAGCTTTTTGCGTCCATATGCTCCACGCTGGTGATTGGAATCTGGATGTTTGCCATTCACTGGAGAATGGCTCTGGCGGTGCTCTGGGTATTTCCTTTGGCGGTGCTTTTGACGGCGGGCTCCAGAAAGCTTCAGGATATCTGCGGTACGAGGAACATTCTGGCGAAAAGGGCAGTCACGGATAATATTCAGGAGTGCCTGGAGACGATCCGTGATATTAAGGCCTGCAGCCGTCAGAAGGAATACCTGAATGAGCTGGACGCGCGGCTTGCACATGCGGAGCGGTGCGCGATCCGCTCTGAGCTGGCTACCGGAGTCTTTGTGTGCTCGGCGCAGGCGTTCTTAAAGGCAGGGCTTGCCACAACCGTGCTGACCGGAGCAGGGCTTCTGATAAAGGGAGAGCTTTCCTTCCTGTATTTTCTGGGCTTCCTGTTTGCGGCGGCGCGGCTGTACGATCCGCTGGGGCTGGTGCTGCAGAATATTGCGGCGACCTTCAACGCCAAGCTTCAGATCAACCGGATGCGCGCGATTCTGGAGCAGCCTGTCCAGACCGGAGCAGAGGAATGCGAGCCGGATAATTATGATATTACGTTCCATCATGTAAAATTTGCTTACCGGGAAAAGGAAGGAGTGCTGGATGACGTATCTTTTACGGCGAAGCAGGGCGAGGTCACGGCTCTTGTCGGCCCCTCAGGCGGAGGCAAGTCCACAGCCTGCAAGCTGGCGGCCCGCTTCTGGGACATTCAGGGGGGAAGGATTACGCTGGGAGGCGTCGATATTTCAGGGATAGATCCGGAGGCTCTGATGAAGCATTATTCGTTTGTTTTCCAGGACGTAGTGCTGTTCCGGGATACGATTCTTGAAAACATCCGCCTGGGACGCAGGGGCGCCACAGACGAGGAGGTCTACGCGGCGGCAAAGGCGGCGCACTGCGACGAGTTCGTCCGGGAGCTGCCGGAAGGATACCAGACCATGGTAGGAGAAAACGGCTCTACGCTTTCGGGCGGCGAGCGTCAGCGTATTTCCATTGCCAGAGCGCTTCTGAAGGATGCGCCGGTGATTCTGCTTGATGAGGCCACCGCATCGCTGGATGTGGAGAACGAGACGGCGGTTCAGGAGGCGATTTCCCGGCTGGTAAAGGATAAGACAGTTTTAATCATTGCCCACCGGATGCGCACTGTGACAGGCGCGGATAAGATCGTGGTGCTGTCTGAGGGCAGAGTGGCAGAGCAGGGAAAGCCGGAAGAGCTGTACGAGAAAGGCGGGGTGTATGCTCATATGGTACGGCTTCAGATGGAAAGCCAGAACTGGGCGCTGGAAACCTGATTTGTAAAATGGTTATCCGATGACAGGAGAGGAGCCGCAGCAAAGGGCTGCGGTGTTCTATCCTGCTCAATCCGCAGCTGATTGTATACAGCACGGCCCTTGGGCCGGTGGCTCTGACAGTGCGGATCGTATCCTGTTTTTTCTGCGGAATCGCCGCGGGCCTTCTGATCCGTCTGGCAGGCAGAGGAAAGCCCTTTTTCAATTTCTCAGGCTTTGAGGAGGGGCAGAGCCATGATACGCATCCCAATCCGTTTGTCCGGCTGCTCCGGAATATCGGCCGGAATATACGGATTACAGGGCCCTATTTTCTGTTGGGAATTCTCCTGTCTGCGCTGTTTCAGCGGTATGTGCCGCAGGATCTGATGACAGATCTGTTTGGCGGAAATGAAGCCTTCGGTGTGCTGATGGCAGCTACGATCGGCGTTCCCCTTTATGCCTGCGGCGGAGGTACGATTCCGCTTCTGCAGTCCTGGCTTCTGGACGGCATGAGCATGGGAAGCGCGGGAGCCTTTATGATTACCGGCCCTTCCACGAAGATTACGAACCTTGGAGCCCTTAAAATCGTGCTGGGTCTCCGGCATTTTCTGCTGTACCTGGCTTTTGTGATGGTATATTCCTTTGTGACAGGACTGATTGTAAACCTGCTGGTATAAGGGCAGGCTCTATGGCTGCGGATTCAGCTCTCCTACGGTTTTCACAAACCGAAGCACATCTTCCGGCGCGTTCAGGCTGTAAAGCAGCCCGTAGGGAATCTCATATTCCCAGTCGACAGGAAGGGTCACAAGGCCGGGGTGTACCTCCTGCCAGCACTCGATGGTCAGCAGTACGTTTCCGGTTTCGGCGCAGCGGTTAAAGACCGACAGGTCGTAAAAGGATGGCGTATCCTCAATCCGGATCTCCGGGTGGCGGGTCTCAAGCTCATGACGGAGAAAATCGTTGTGGCCGGAATCGCCCCGTTTCACCATCATCAGGGTCTCCCCATACAGATCTTCCAGCTTCAGGCGCTTCTTCCCGGCCAGGCGGTGCTCTCTGGGCACAGCAATCATCTTCCGGTACATACCGAGAGGAAGAAAATTGCAGCGGGAAAGCCAGGCTCTGGAATCACAGACACCGATCAGAAAATCAAATTTTTCTCCCAGCTTTTCGATTTCCGACAGGATACCGTTGTGGTCGTCCTCGAAGGAAACGAGATGCAGCTTGTAATCGGGAAAATCTTTGTTTACCCGGTACCATAGATCCATAAAGGGCTTGGCCGGATTCAAAAGGGATGTCCCCACGCAGAAGGTATGTTCCTCCGCGAGGAGCGCCGCCCTGGCACTGGCCAGGGATTTCCGGGAATAATCCATGAGAAAACGGGCGTCCTGATAAATGACAGCTCCGGCTTTTGTCAGACGGATGCCGGAGGGAGTGCGTTCGGTGAGCTTCAGGTCCAGCTCTGCTTCCAGCGCATTCATCTGTTTCATGACGGCGGTGGGAGAAATGAAGAGCTTTCCTGCGGCTTTGGTAAAGCTGCCGCAGTCGGCTACGGCGATAAAGGTATCAAGCAGGTGATTGTACATAGATGCCTCCTGATTCGTTTAAATGGTGGGGAAGTTTTGGACTGCGGGTGTTTTATGCGTCTGCAGTCTGTGATTATGCAGTTTATGTTCTCGATAAGTATAAACTATATGTTAATACAACGATAACATATTGGAGATTCCGCGTCAAGAAAGGAGCGTTTATAATAAAACCACAGCATTGGAAGTATAAAAAGGTTCCTGCGCGCAGGCGCCGGGACAGGAAAGTGAGAGGAAGATTTGTGGCGGAACTGATTGCTTTTTTTTCACGCAGGGATGAAAACTACGTAAATGGGCTGATCAAAGTGCTGAACAGGGGAAACACGGAGACCGTGGCTTCGATCCTGCAGAAGCTGACTGGGGCGGAACTGTTTCAGATTGAGCCGGTACAGCCCTATGCAAAGGATTACAACGAGTGTATTGCCCAGGCGCAGGAGGATCAGAGGCGCAGCGCCCGTCCGGAGCTGAAAGCCTATCCGGACAGCATCAGCGGGTATGATACGATTTATCTGGGCTATCCCAATTACTGGGGGACGATGCCGATGGCGGTCTTTACGTTTCTGGAGCATTTTGATTTTTCGGGAAAGACCATCCGGCCCTTCTGTACGCATGAGGGCAGCGGCTTTGGAAACAGCCTGGAGGATATCCGGAAGGCATGTCCGGGCGCGAAGGTGGAACAGGGAATCGCCATTCGGGGCGGCAGCGCGGAGCAGTGTGGAAAAGAACTGGAAAAGTGGATTTGAGTTTTTGGAATACAGAATAAGAATGGAAAAGGAGGACACAGAACATGGCATATTTAGGTGAATCAATCGGAAAGCTTGGCTTCGGCCTGATGCGCCTTCCCCAGAAGGACGGCGTGATTGATGTGGAGCAGACAAAGGAGATGGTAGATCTGTTTCTGGAGGCGGGCTTCACGTATTTTGATACGGCCTGGGCCTACGCCGGGAGCGAGGACGCCATCCGGCAGGCTCTGGTAGAGCGTTATCCACGTGAGCGCTTCCAGCTCGCGACCAAGAACGCGGCATGGATAGGCTGCAAGACAAGAGAGGAGGCTGTCGCCCAGTTTGACACATCCCTGAAGCAGACGGGAGCGGGCTATTTTGACTTCTACCTGCTGCATAATATCGGTGAGGGAAGAACGAAGTATTTTGATGATTTTGATATGTGGAGCTGGGTGCAGGAGAAGAAAAAGGAGGGACTGATTAAGCATATCGGCTTTTCCTTTCACTCTACGCCAGAAGCGCTGGATGAGGTTTTGAATCAGCATCCGGAAATGGAATTTGTCCAGCTTCAGATTAACTACGCGGACTGGGAGAATCCGGCAGTACAGTCGAGAGCCTGCTATGAGGTGGCCAGAAAGCACGGCAAGCCTGTGATTATTATGGAGCCCATCAAGGGCGGCATGCTGGCAAATCCGCCGGAATCTGTGGCGGAGGTATTGAAGAACGCAGAGCCGGATTCCTCGGTGGCTTCCTGGGCAGTACGGTTTGCCGCAAGCCTGGATGGTGTGATCACGGTGCTTTCCGGCATGAGCAGCGTAGAGCAGATGAAGGATAACCTTTCCTACATGAAGGGCTTCCAGGGCCTGAACGGGGAGCAGCAGGCTGTCATTGCGAAAGCGCAGGAGGAATTAAAGAAGATTCCGCTGATTCCCTGCACGACCTGCAATTACTGCGCGAAGGTCTGTCCGAAGAATATCGGTATTTCCGGTTCCTTTACCGCGATGAATCTGCTGACACTTTACAAAGATAAGGCCTTTGCAAAGCATCAGGAGGAATGGCTGGTAGGCGGGCATGGAAAGAACCACGCGGATCAGTGCGTGAAGTGCGGAAAATGTGAAGAGGCATGCCCGCAGCATATCAAGATTCGGGAGAACCTGGAGAAGGTCTGTGAGGCGCTGCTGTAAAACTAAGCCGCGGGTTTATTCCGGGACAGTTGATATAATATTGCAAATAAGTAAGAGAGAAATGACAGGAGGAGAACGATTATGGTAAAACAGACAGCGGGCAGAGATGTCCTGGGAGAGTTTGCTCCCAAATTTGCAGAGTTAAATGATGATGTATTATTCGGCGAGGTATGGTCCAGAGAGAATATCCTTCCGCTGAAAACAAGATCCATGCTTACCGTGACGGCTCTTGTCAGCAAGGGAATCGTGGATTCCTCTCTGCAGGCCCACCTGACGACGGCAAAGAAGAATGGCGTGACCCGCACGGAAATGGCGGAGCTTCTGACCCATGTGGCCTTTTATGCAGGCTGGCCCAACGCCTGGGGAGCCTTCCGCATGGCAAAAGAGGTCTATGCAGAGGACGGCGAAGCCGAAGAGCATGGCGGCTTCTTCGGACTTGGCGAGCCGAATACCGCGTTTGCCCGGTATTTCATCGGACAGAGCTATCTCAAGCCTCTCACAGACGGTTCTAAGACGGTATTTATTGCGAACGTAACCTTTGAGCCGGGCTGCCGGAATAACTGGCACATCCATCATGCCAGGAAGGGCGGCGGCCAGATTCTGGTCTGCGTAGACGGAGAAGGCTGGTATCAGGAAGAGGGCAAGCCGGCCCGGAGCCTGAAGCCGGGCGACGTGGTAACAATCCCTGCGGAAGTAAAGCACTGGCACGGCGCAAAGGCCGGAAGCTGGTTCAGCCATCTGGCTGTAGAGGTTCCGGGCGAGGAGACCTCCAACGAGTGGCTGGAAGCTGTGGACGATGAGGCTTATGCAGCCCTGGAGAAATAAGAGCTTTTCTAGTCCCTATTCATTCCAAAGCCTCCCGCGCCGCGGCCTGCGGCGCGGAAAACGCCGGCTAAACGCCGGAAAGATTTGTATTGCGGATACCCGGGCCCCTGTGTTAAAATAATAATAGAAAATAGAGACACAGGGGTGACGGATGCGCAAATCGCGGGTATGAAGCAGGAAACAAATTAAATAAAGACGCAGTTTCTGTACCCTTTGCAGATAATTTGCGGAATACCGTTATCCACAGATGAACGCCTGTGGATATTTGTGTTTTTGGGAATTGCAGACCGGGCGGGCCAAGAAGCCAGGCGGGGAGGCAGAGGGCCGGATAAATCCCGTGCCGGGAAAGCTGTTTCAAGATGGGAGGGGAACGGTATGATAAAATGGAAAAAGCACTTAAAGAGAAAGAAGACAGTGATGATTTTGTGCGCGGCAGCTTTAACGCTCCTCGCGGCAGGGCAGCTTTTGAGCCCGGACCCCTTTATAAAGACAGCGGAGGCGGCGGAAACGGGAACCGCTTCGGAACCGCCGGAGGCGCCAATCAGGCTGGAACGGACACTCACCTATGGTTATGGCGCAGAGGAAGCGAGAATTCCTGTTGAATTTACAAACACGGGAGATGAGGCGGTGTCCGTTACCGTGGAGAAATGTGAACTGACAGATTCGGAATCGGGCTTTTCCCTTGCTTCGGCGCCGGAGGCAGGAGCTCCATTAGTCATTGAACCAGGAGGCTCAGAGACCATATGTACGGTTCAGTTTGAGACGGGCAGGGCCGCCGGGATGAGCCCCTATACAGGTATGCTTCCTATAGAATATAAGGATGAAGCTGCCGGCAGCTTAGAACAGGTGAATTATCGTCTGAGTGTAACAGTGAAACGCAAGAGTATTAATTCATGCACGGTAGACGAGATTGGAAAACAATACTATACGGGAAAAGCGGTCGAACCGGCAGTCACCGTATACGACGGCGGTTACCGGCTGACAGCCGGTCAGGATTATACCGTGGACTATACTGCGAATACAAGTCTGGGTAAAAGCCGGGTATTGATAAAGGGAATTAAAAATTATGAAGGAATAACAGAAAAAGACTTTGAAATTGTGTATTATGATGAAATGATAACTGTGCTGTTTAATCAGGCTCCCCTGTCAGAAGGCTGGTATTCGGAGGATGTGACAGTTGCAGCGGATGGCTGTACCATATCCGATTCGCTGGATGGAAGCTATGAGGACACTTATACAGTCACGGGCGAGGGAGTACATACGCTTTCCCTGCATTTTAAGACTGCAGAGGGTTACATTACGGACGCCTGCGGGTACACAGTCAAAATAGATAAAGCTTCTCCGGCGGCAGACAGCCTGCAGATTTCCGGGATTACGGATACGGCGGCGTCAGTCAGCATCGCGGCGTCCGATACGGGCAGCGGAGTTTCCCAATATTATCTGTATTGTACGACAGAAGAGCGGAAAGACATAACCGCAGAAGAAATAAAGGAAAGCGAGAATACACTTATACTGGGCGCGGAAGACGCTGTGTCTGGCACGGCAGTATTCCAGCTGGACAGTCTGTCGGAAGGAACTACATACTATCTCTATGCGGCAGCGGAAGATATTTCCGGAAAATTCAGCGAAGTGCAGGCGGGCAGCTTTACTACAAAGCAGCCTGTGCCGGATGGCGCTGTCTCGCTTACCCTCTCTGCTTCAGCAGATACCATTACGGCTGGAGCGCTGACAGATACGGAAACGTACGGAGCTGCAAAATACCGCCTTCTGGATGCGTCCGGGCAGAAGGTGGTGCAGGACTGGCAGGATGGCAATGTATTTTCCGGACTGGCGGAGGGCACGGGCTATACCGTCTGTGCGAAATATGCCGGAAATGACAGCTATATGGAGTCAGCGCCTGGGAACGCGCAGATAACCACGAAGCGCTGGGCTCCTCCGGTGACGGAGCCTGCAGGGCTTACGGCCTCGTATGGGCAGACGCTTAAGGATGTGGCTCTCCCGGAAGGCTGGAGCTGGGCAGATGATACGGCGGCTGTAACTGCCGGAAACAGTGGATATGAGGCGAGATTTGTTCCGGCGGATACAGATATTTATGACTATTCCAGAGCAGAAGGCTACGCGTACGACAGTGAAAGCGGCCAGGTCACAATCACCCGGACGCTGCCCATGGAGGTTTCCATGGAGGTTCCTGTGCTGTCCTGGAAGGACGGAAACACGCAGAGAGCTGTTTATACCGGGAAGGCGGCAGTGATTACGCCTCCTGAGGTTACGCTGCCCGGCAATGAGCCCTTTGGCGGAACAATCCGCTATTCCTGGCGGAGAGCGGCGAACACTGGCGGCAGCTTTACGTCGGGGCTTCCTTCAGAGGTCGGGACATATACCATACGGGCCAGCGTGGAAGCAGACGGAAATTACGGAGCGGCCAGCGCGGATATGACGCTGACCATTGACTGGCTTTGGAATGCTCCCGATGCAAAGCTGACAGATCAAAGCGGAGCGTCTCTGGCGGCAGGAGCCTGGTCAAGAGGCGCGGTACTGACTGCGCCGGCGGGCTATGGGGTAAGCTTTTCTCTTACGGGGACGTTTGGAAGCTCTGTTCAGTATCTTTCTGATACAGGCAAAAATGGAGTGGCGGCAGTCTATTACCTGAAAAACTCTGTAAGCGGAGAGGTTGCAAGGAAGACAGTAAATCTTTCTGTCGACAGGACAGATCCTACGGGAAGTATTTCTGTCGGCGGTGCTGCGTGGAGCCAGATGCTGCCGGCTGAGGGTGCGGAGCTTGGTATTTCGGAGAAGAAGGCGGTCACGATCAGTACGGATGACGCCCAGTCCGGAGTGAAAACAGTAGAATATACGATAAGCAGTAAAAAGTGTGAAAACCGTGAGGAGATTCAGAAGCTGGGCGGCTGGCTGATATACAATCCGGATGCAAAGCCGGAAATCAAGGACAGTGGCACGAATTATGTATATGTGAGAATTACCGATCATGCCGGAAATACAAGCTGGGTATCTACAGGCAGGATTGAGTACAAGGCTTCGGAAGCATCCTCGGGCAGCTCCGGAAATACGGGAAATTCCGGAGGTACAGGAGCTTCCGGCAGCACAACACCTACAACACCTGCAACACCTTCCCGGCCTGCTGCAGGCACAGGAAGCGGTACAGGGAACAGCAGCAAGACAGAAAAAACGCCTGAGCCTGGAGTTGCATATGTGAAGGGCAGAAAAAGCGTAAATGGCTGGACTGCAATCAAGCGCCTGCTGGAAGAGGCCGGGGAAGGGGATACAGAGACCCTGATCATGAATGGGGCGTCGATCGTACCGGGAAACGTGCTCGCCGTGCTGAAAGGAAGAGATGTCACGCTTGTTCTCGATATGGGAGACGGCATGAGCTGGACGCTCAACGGGCAGAGCTTTACGGAAGAGGAATTTGGCGACATAGATTTTTCAGTGGAAATCAAGACGGGTATCATTCCGGACGATATCATCCGAAGCCTGGCGGGAGATCGGAACACGATTCAGCTGAGCCTTGCTTATGACGGGGCGTTTGGCTTTACCGCGTCGCTGTCCCTTGATCTGGAAGAGAAAAACGCAGGGCTTTATGCCAGCCTGTTTGCTTACGACGGACAGGAGGAAAAGCTGGAATTTATAACAAGCAGCGAGATTGGAGAGGATGGCTGTGCAGACTTTGACTTTACCCATGCTTCAGACTATGCCATTGTCATAGATGAAGCGCCTTTTGACGGAAGCGCACAGCAGACGGAGACTGAGGAGGAAATGCAGGAAACGGAGCTGGAGCTGGAAGAGGACAGCAGTAAAGAGAAGGCGGAATTTAACAGGCTGACGGCGCTGATTCTTGTGGCCTGCCTGCTTGTCCTTGCAGCAGGAGCCGGCATCTGCATATGGATTTTGCGCAGGAAAAGAAAGGAAGATACAGAATAAGCGATATACGGCGCAGGACTCCGGATGAGCCGAGTCAAATCAGGCTGGCAGCAGGCTGCCAGCCCGCCGGGGACGGGAACCGGGACAGCGGAAAATAAAATCTGCCGTCCCGGTTTTTGTGGCGGAAAAGGCATAGAAATGAAGAGTTTCTTAATATTTTTAAAAAGAATATAATTCTGTGGACAGGGCAATCCTGTTTCTGGTACAATAGAGCAGCGCCGGGGATAGCCGGCGGAAAAGGAGGGCATTATGAAATTTAGAAAGCTTGTCTGGATACTTGGATTCAGCATGGCTCTCATGCTGGCAGGAGCCTGCACAGGGGCTTCCGGCGGAGAGCAGGCACAGGAGAATGAGGCCACGGAAGAAACACCGGCACAGGAGGAGCCGGCCGGGGAAAATACAGAGGAGGAGACTGCGGATGGTGCCGCAGAAGAGAATACAGAACAGGATGGAAATTCCGGCGGGATCGTGAGTGACGCTCCGGTGAGAATCTATGGAACTATCACAGAGGTGGGAGAGGACATGCTTACAGTAGACAATCAGTCTGAAGTGTCCACTTCGGGAGAAATCATTCTGAACATTGATCCGGAGAATACGGTACTGGTGGACGCTCAGACAGGGCTCCCTGTTTCACTTTCCGATGTGGGTGAGGGAAGCTTCGAAGCATATCTTGGACCGGTTATGACCATGTCCCTGCCGCCCCATACAGTACCCTACGTGGTGGTTGTCAACATTCCGGAGGATGGGACAGCGCCTCAGTATGCGGTAGCAGCGGGGGACCTGATCCAGGAGGATGGCGTTTACACGCTGGAAGCGACAGATGGCAGAACCTATACGGTTCCGGAGGATGTGGAGATTGTTCCCTTCCGTACAAAAAATATTGTGTCTCTGGGAGATTTGACGGCAGGCAGAGGCTGCCTCATCTGGCTGGATGAGAATGAGACTGCGGTGAAGCTTGTGCTTCTGGAAGGAGCGCCGGGAGCAGAGACGGCTGAAGAGAGCGGAGACGCCTCTGAGACAGACGCGCAGGAAGAGCCGGCGGAGTAGCAGGACGGAAGGAATCATGACAGATGATACGTGCAGCTTTTTTTGACATTGACGGCACCCTGATGGCTCACAGCCTGGGGCTTGTGCCGGAAGATACCAGATTTGCGCTTGAAGGCCTGAAGAAAAGAGGCATCCGTGTTTTTACCAGTACCGGCCGCCATATTCTCGAGCTGGAGGATCTGGGGCTCACCGCCCTTGGATTTGACGGACATGTGCTTCTGAACGGGCAGCTTTGCCTTGACGGCGGCGGACAGGTGCTGGCGGCGTCACCCGTGCCGGAACAGGACGTCCGGAATGTACTTCCGCTTTTCGAAGAGAAAAGGATTCCCATGTCTTTTGTGGAGAAGAAGCGGATCTATGCCAATTTCATTGACGACCGGGTGCGGACAGCCCAAAAGGCTATTTCTTCTGAGCTGCCGCGGATTGGGAGCTGGCAGGGAGGCACGGTCTATCTGGTCAATATGTATGCGGAGGATGAAATCGTAAGCCGGCTGATGGAACGAATGCCTCACTGCCGGGTGACGCGCTGGAATCCATATGGAGTGGATATTATCGCGAAGGAAGGCGGAAAAGAAAAGGGAGCGGAGCAGATTCTGAGTCACTTTGGTATTTCCAGAGAAGAAATCATTGCTTTTGGAGACGGAGAAAACGATATGGAGCTGCTGGAGTTTGCCGGAATCGGAGTCGCAATGGGAAATGCAGAAGAGAAGGTAAAGCTCTGCGCAGACTATGTGACAGGCGATACAGACAAAGGAGGAATTTTGTCGGCCCTGCGTCATTATGGAATTCTTTAATTGATCCAGAAGAAAAAGACGAAAGAAAAAGAGGAGGTTCCTGCAGCAGATGCCGCAGGAACCTCCTCTTCGACATGAATTGGAATGAGGGGCATTGGTTCAGCAGGCCTGGATTTCTGAAGTGCCGGTATTTCCAAAGGCTTTTGTGATTTCCAGATCTACCTGCTGTTCTGTAAGCCTTTCCGGAGAAGAAAGCTCAAAGTATACATAACCTCCATTCAGGTTTTTCGCATAGCCGGCAGCTGTATAGACAGTGCCTCCCGGAAGATTTTTATTGAAAAAGAGGTAGGTATGTGTATCACGGTCTACCCAGTCGCCTATCGTGTAGGTGATTCCGCTTTCCTGAAGCTCTACGACGTCCTCTGATACATAGTCAGAGAGGACCTCATCCAGTATCCACCGCTCCGTCTCTTCCAGCTCTACGAAGGTAAGAGATACATCAGAGCTTTCTGTTACCGGAAGCGCGGTTTCTGTGGCGAGGGCTGCTGTCTCTGCAGCCGGGGCCGTCTTAACCGGAGCCGCTGTCTTCATAAAAATCGGATTCAGATAGAGGGCCGGCAGGAGTAATCCAGCCAGACAGTACAGTGATAACTTTTTCATAAACCCACCTCTTTGCTCAAATTTCTGAAGAATTCTCAAATAGGAAGCCTCAGATTCTCCAGAAATAGTTTCCCTTTCTTTAAAGCAAGTATACACAAGAAATGTTACAAAAATGTTTATGAAAAGTTAGAGATATATTATAAAATCTAAAAAATAAATAAAGAAATCAGATAAAACAAAAGATTTCAACATAATTCCCAGAAAGGTGACAAAATACCACATTTATGTAAGAGATTGGATGAGACCGGATGCCGCCTGCATGTGTTCTGTAAAGCCTTTGCTATAGTTCTTTCCCTCAAAAAAGCCCAGACACATTCCGTGATGCGCCCGTAATTTGATTCGCTTTTTTACCATGGCAGGGCCTTTCTCAGCCTGCCCGTCAGAAGGAGAGCGGCTGCGATCTTTATGAGGTCTGGAATAATAAAAGGGATCACACACCATGCAAGGACGGCAGACAGTGCGACGCTGCCTGAATTACGGGTATATACCGCTATAAACCATATGGTTCCAAAGGCGTAGCATACCAGAAGCCCTGCGGCCATGGAAATGGTCAGTACAGCTTTACTTCTGCCAAAGGCCGTTTCTATTCCCCACATAAGCAGAGCAGAAAACAGAAAGCCGGCGATATAGCCCCCGGTTGTTCCGAGAATGACGCCCATTCCGCCTGAAAATCCTGCAAATACGGGAAGTCCGACGGCTCCCAGAAGGATATAAGTCAAAACAGCCAAAGTGCCTCGTTTGCCGCCCAGAATACCTACCGCAGCAAATACACCCATGGTCTGCAGGGTAAATGGAACGCTTGCCGGGATGGATATCCAGGAACATATTGTAATAACAGCAGCGAAAAAACCGATATAGACAATATCGCGTGTTTGATTGGAAGCTGTGCCTTTTGCATGAGATATCATAGTTTGTACCACCTGTTCTTCAAATTTGGATCCATGAAAAGCATAACAGAAGTTTCCTTGATTGTAAACCTAAAAATATAAAAGGTTTACAATCAAGGAACTGCTTCGCCAGGAAGACAGCACGTCTGGAATAGGTATTTTTGTAAATCGGACCTGTAAGATAAAATTCTGATTTGTGCAAAATTGCCTTTGAAAATGACGCTGAAAATTATTTCCATTGCAGTCGGTCTGGCAGCAGGCTGAATCCCGATTGTGGGTTACAATATCGGCGCAGGACAGAAAGACAGGGCGAAACATCTGTTTACCTATCTGCTGCTGACGGAGGCTGCCGTGGGCGCTGTGGCAACGCTGATCGCAGAGCTGTTCCCGGGACAGCTGATTGGCATTTTCGGAGCCGCCGATGAAAGCTCTTACTATACCGGGTTTGCGGTCAAAGCCTTCCGTATCTATCTGTGTATGATGACGCTGGCCTGCGTCAATAAGGGAACCTTTATCTATCTGCAGTCCCTGGGAAAAGCGCTGGCGTCCACACTTCTGTCCATGGTGAGAGAGGTGCTGTTCGGAGTTGGCTTTGCCCTGCTTCTTCCGTTATTTTTCGGGCTGGACGGCGTCCTGTATTCTATGCCGGTGTCGGACGTGCTGACATTCGTAATTGCTGCAGTTCTGATCCGGCGGACCTATAAAGAACTCAGCACTGATGCGGCAGGAAAATAATATGCAGGCCGGCGCTGGTCATTGACAACCATTTTTTATTCGGTTACTCTGGATACAGAGCTGCCGGCAGCTCTCATTTTTCAAAAAAGGAGAGCTGAAATATGATACATGAAAGATTTCAGGGGAATCATTATGAATGCGGTTTGCGCTTTGGTTCCTCGCTGGCAGAGTACGGAAATTATATATTGGAACAGATTCCCTTTCCGGTTACGGAGGAGCGGATACAGTTTGCGGCCGCCTGTCTTCCGTCTTATGAGAAGTATTTCCCGGAGATTCTTGAGGAGATACAGGGAATTGCAGAAGGGCAGAAATGCCCGGAGGAAAAACTGCAGGCGGTTCTGTTTTCCATGTATGCCATGCCGCCGGCCTGCCAGTGTTCCTGCTTTGCGGTGGCAAACGGAGCGGAGCTTCTGCTTGGGCGCAACAGTGATTTTCTGACAGAGCTTGAGGACTGCAACCGGAACGTGCAGTACCGGTTTTCAGATGGCGCCCTTGCTTTTCAGGGAAATACGACTTCGTTTGTCCAGATGGAGGACGGTGTCAATGAGAAGGGACTGGCTGTGGGGCTTACCTCCGTATATCCGCCGTCTGACGCTTCGGGTGTACTGGTTTCTCCGGGCCTGAATGCGGGGCTTCTTCTGCGGTTCTTTCTGGAAAAGTGCAGGACAGTGGAGGAAGCACTGGGTTGGCTGGAGAAGCTCCCGGTAAGCTCTGCGCAGACCTTTACGTTTGCAGACGCAAAGGGGAAAATCGTGGTGAGCGAATGCTTTTCAGGCGGGAGGCAGGTGGTGCGTCCGGAAAAGGAAGGACGGAAAGAGCGGCTCTTTGTCTGTGCCACGAATCTGTTTCATTCAAAAAAATTGAAAAGATTTCAGCAGCCGGACATCGATTCCTGGGAGGCGGAGCCCCGCTATCAGACCATGCGGCGGACGCTGGAAGCGGAAGCCGGGCAGATGAGGCTTTCGGATGCGTTTGATCTGCTGGCCGGGAAGAAGGGCTTTCTCTGTCAGTATGACAGGGCGACAGGAAAGGATACGGTATGGTCGGTGGTCTATGATCTGAAAAGACGGAGAATTTACCGGGCAGAAGGAAATCCTTCGCGGTGCGGATTCGTGGAGGAGGAGATGCCTTAAGGGAGCAGCCTCTGAAAACCTGAATGCGGATGAATTTGAGGCAGGACGGGTAAGACGTTCTGAAAGCGACAGCGGCGGGCGACAGCCTGCCGCTGTTGGTTTGCAGGCAGCAGGAGTTTTTTTGAAAGTTGTTCATAAATGGAAAAGCATGCATATATTCAGAAAAATTTCTTGACATTTATTTCCGTTTTTGCTATTCTGGCAGTACATCTAAATTCTGTTTTTCACAGGAGAGGTTCTCTCCGAAAATTCCAGACAGGAGCTTCATACAAAAGAGATCTTCCGAAACGGGAATGGTTGCAGCATATTGTAATTTCGTGTAAAATGAAGGAGGAAATCGATTGGGAAAGAAAGAGAACCCGCTTCTGGCATATTATGCCCAGGAGGAACGTTTTGCTCAGCTTATGAATGGATGGCTGCTCGGCGGAGAGCCGTATTTTACAGCGCAGAATATCAGCGAGGCGGATCGGAGGCTGGACGGCAGAAGCGGAAAAAGAAGAGGCAGAGAGTATCGACAGAGATATCGGGATCTGTTTAAAAAGCTGGACAACACATTTGTGAGGCTTTATATCGGAACGGAACTGATGGAATATGTGGATTACGCGATGCCTCTGAGGATTATGGACTGCGATGTGTTGTCCTATATACACCAGAAAAATGCAGTCAGCAAAGGGCATATGGAACAAAAGGATCTGAAGCAGGATGAGTATTTGTCTCAGTTTTCCAGAGAAGACAGGCTTCTGCCCGTCATTAATCTGGTCCTGTATCTGGGAGAAAAGCCCTGGGATGGAGCAACGCGCCTTCATGAGATGCTGGCGCTGCATCAGATTCCGGAAAAACTGAAGCAATATGTGGAGGATTATTCGATACATATTCTGGATGTCTGCCATACTCCGGATGAACGGCTCCGGGAGTTCCCGCCGGATATCTGCTTTATGCTGATGTGCATCAAATATGCAAAGGATAAAAAGGCGTTTCTGCGCCTGACGGAATGGTCTGGCTGCACGGATATTTCGGAAGATACTTTTGAGACAATAACAGAATATCTGGGCGAGTCGGAATTTTTGGAACATGAAGGCAGGGGAGGCAGGGAAGGAGAAAAGGCTAATATGGGGATCATCAGAGAACTGATAGAAGACGGGAGAAAAGAAGGAGTAAACCTGGGAATAAACCAGGGAATTGAATGGACGAAACAGATTTTCAAACTGGCAGGAGAAGGAATGACCCAGCAGGAAATTGCAAAACGCCTGTCAATTCCGGAAGAGCGTGTAAAGCAGGTGCTGGAATAAAAAACTATAAGTTTACAAGAGGATACACGCCTCCAGCGGTTTGGATTTGGGGAAGGAATGGGAAAGTGGATGAGATAAAAATCAGGGAGCGGTAAATGCTCCCTGATTTTGTGTTTTTGTTATAGAAGGCATAATACTTCATAGAGAGACTATTATGCTTTCACAAAATGGAAATCGCAACAGTCTGCTCCATTTCCAAGAGTTCCAGTCCGTTCAAAACGGATTTTCGGAAGCAAACTGGAAAATGAAATATCATCATTTTCGCAGTAGACACAGCAGAGCTCTGGACAATTGTATTGTTCTGTCAGTTCCTGATAGATACAGCGGCGCAGATTAAAATGGATTTCTGTTCCGTCACAGCGGACCCATTCTGTAGTCCAGCCTTCTTCCGGAAAGTTTTTCTTCATGTGTTTCTTGACGCCCATTCGGTAAATAGTGTAGGCGAAAGGAAGTTTCGCAAGTCCCTGCATTTCCTGTTTTCGAACAAGAGCAGCCTTGTGAGTTTCTTTTTTTACATAGGTGAGAGCAGTTTCCTGCTCATAGCCTGCTGCGAGCAGTGCTTTATAATAAGCCATGGGTGGAAAGAGCTTTTTGGCAAGATGTTCATGGATGACAGGATTTCCTTTGTCGTCT
This sequence comes from Lachnoclostridium sp. An131, assembly GCF_002160825.1. Taxonomy (GTDB): domain Bacteria; phylum Bacillota; class Clostridia; order Lachnospirales; family Lachnospiraceae; genus Laedolimicola. The sequence goes on along the minus strand of NZ_NFLI01000017.1, from coordinate 15,193 downwards.
GCGTTGGCGAGAAGCTCTTGATAAGTTTTTTCTGTATTTAAATAAAGGTCTGAACCGTTTTCCTTTCCGAATTCCATGATACAATCTTCTTGCAAAAAAGAGAGTGTTGTTTCATTCAGTTTCATGATTTGCCTCCGAAATTTTCTTGAATACATCTTTTGCATATTGTTCCAATACGTCGGATTTTGTAACGGCAATTCCCCATTTTTCGTCGCCAAGAACAATCAGGGTATCCCCGGCTTTGATTCCAAACACTTCGCGGGCTTCCTTAGGAATAATGATTTGTCCCCGTTCTCCGACTTTTACTGTGCCAAATACGTAATGGCCTTTTGGTATTTCCATAGTACTTCCCTCCTAAAACGTACAAATACGAAATACATATAAGTATGAAAAACATATTTATATGTATTATAGTGAGGAAATAACATAAAGTCAAGGGAGAGAAAGGGATTTATTTTTCACATCAAATCCTTCGTTTCAGCCTGGCAGACAGACAGCACCGCAAAAATCAGGGAAACCGCTGCCAGCAGAGCCGGAAAGAGCGCGTTGTCTGCCAGCGTAATATCTCCGACATTTGCCTGCGACAGGATAATCAGCAGGAAAGAAGAAATCAGTGCGGCTTTCGCGGATTTCATTTTCAGTCCGATAAAGAGAGCGATGAAGCCCATGGATACAGTTACCGCTGATTTCAGGGTGAGCTGGAGATAAAAGCCCGGGCTGGTCATGGAATAATCAATCGGAAAGTCCGGCTCCTTCAGGAGAGAGCCTGCAAGGACGGCGGCATAAAGCAGAAGCTTTGTGAGTACAAGCGCTGCGAAGCTGAAAATCCACACGGCAAGCATCTGGGAGATCAGAATTTTCTGCCGCTTGATCGGATAGGAGAACATCAGACTCATCGTTCCGTCCATGTAGGGGCTGATGATAAAAGAGGAGAGCATGGAGCTGGTAAAGATAAGGCAGCACATGCTGGTGAAAAGCTCGATGGGAGAAGAGATGGCGCTCTTTCCCGGCGCTGCGTCAGGAACGCCTGTATCCGGGTCGTTGGCGATTCCAAGATAAGCGAGAGCCAGGATGAAAAGGCAGAGCAGGAGGGCCACAATCAGCGCTTTCATCAGGTATTTTCCGGTTTTATTTTTCTTCCATTCCAGTTTAATCAGCTTTAACATGATCCTTCACCTCCGCAGTAATTTTCAGGAAATAGTCTTCCAGTGTTTCATTCCTTCTGCCGAGAGAAAGAATTTCTACGTCGTTCAGAGAGAGCGCTTTTGACAATTCCTGTGTGGAAATCTGGCTATCATAGATACGGAAACAGGTGTCGCCATTCAGACGGAAATTAGTAAGGCCAAGCTTTTCACTGAGCACATAGGCGGCTCTTTGTGGATTGGCAACGGTGACCTCGATATAAGCAAGGCTTGTGCTTTCGATTTCGTTCATGCTGATTTCTTTTTGCATCGTACCGTGGCTGATGACTCCGATTGTATCTGCGATGCTTTCGATCTCAGAAAGAATATGGCTGGAAATCATGATTGTGGTTCCGTATTTGCTGCAGAGCGCCTGCAGGAGATCGCGGATCTGCTTCATTCCTGCCGGATCAAGTCCGTTTGTGGGCTCGTCGAGGATCAGAAGCTCCGGGCGGCACAGTACGGCGCGGGCGATGCCGAGGCGTTCTTTCATGCCAAGGGAATAGCTGCGGACCGGCTTTTTCCCGGCGGCTGTGAGATCAAGAAGCTCCAGCGCCTCCTCGATGCTGCCGTGGCGGTAATAGCCCATGTATTCGCAGTGGAGCTTCAGGTTTTCGCAGCCAGACAGATGCTCATAAAAGACAGGAAGCTCGATGATGCTTCCCATCCGTTTCAGCATCTGGTAAGAACCTGGGAAAAGTGTTTCGCCAAAGACCTCGACGCTTCCGCTGGTGGGCTTCCAGAGGTTGGTGATAAGCTTCATAACTGTCGTTTTTCCGGCCCCGTTGGGTCCGAGAAAACCATAGATCTCACCCTGCTTTACGTGAAGATTTACGTCGCGGACGAGATCTTTGCCGCCGATGGTCTTCGTAAGATGGTGTGTCTGTAAAATGAAAGACATGTTCCGTTTGCTCCTTTCAGTCATTGTTCTTTATGAATCCCATTGTAGCGGCTGCGTTTTTCAAAACTCTTGAATAAATCTTACGAATTTCTTTCACAGAAGTCTTTTATCAGCAGGAAGCTTTAAAGTAAAGGAAGTTTTTTCAAAAGGAACACTGGACAGTGTCAGATCGCCGCCGAGCTGCAGAGCCAGATTTTTGGCGATGGCCAGCCCCAGTCCGTTTCCCTGTATCTGGCGGTTCCTGGAATCCTCCAGCGTGAAGAGACGATCGAAAATCTGGCCGGCAAAGGCTTTGTCGATTCCTTTTCCCTTATCGGTTACTTCGATATAGACATTATGCCCGTCCTCCCGCAGGGAAAGGCACAGATAATGGCCGTCCGCGCCATAGCGCACAGCGTTGGAGATAAGGTTCGACAGAATACGCTGCAGAGCCTCCTGATTTCCGCGCAGCCAGACCGGATGCTCCGGGATATCGGCCTCGACCTGGAAGCCTTCTTTCTGAAGAAGCTCATAAAAATCCAGAATGCTTTTCCGGCAGATTTCGCAGGCGTCGATCTGGGAAAGCGTAAGCTCCATGTCGCCGGACTCCAGCCTGGCAAGCGTAAAGAACTGGTTCATAAGCTCAGAAATACTCCGGGCCTTCTGTTCGGCCTTCCGCAGCATTTCCGGTTCGATTTCCTGCCCGTTTTCTGCATTCAGGCGCATGATTTCCAGATAGCCGGAGAGAACCGTGAGAGGAGTTTTAAGGTCGTGGGAAATATTGGAGAGCATTTTCCGGGAGGAGAGCTCCAGACGCCGGAAATCGGCTTTCAGCTCCCGGCTGTTTTCCAGAATCCGGTTGATCTGGGCGGCCAGTTCCATGAGTTTTTTATTTGCAGTGAAAGTGAAAAGCTGTTCATCTTTTCCCTGATCCATAATATCCTTCAGGCTGCGCTGGATTTCACGGAGCTCTTTCTGGATTCCTGTGCGGAAGGCATACTGCTGGTATAAAACGATACATACCAGAAGCACGACAGCCAGGGACAGAATTAATATGAGAAGCTCCTGATTCATAGCCGTTCTCCAAGCTTATAGCCGATTCCCCAGACGGTCAGAATATAGCGGGGAGTCTTCGGATTATCTTCGATCTTACTGCGCAGCCGGCTGATATGGACGTTGACGGCGTTCTCGTCGCCGCAGTAGGCGTCTTTCCAGACGAGGGAATAGATCTGTTCTTTTGTATAGACCCTTTTCGGATTCTGTAAAAGGAGCTTCAGAATTTCAAATTCCTTTGCCGTCAGTTCTATGGGCTGGCCGTTCTTCGTCAGAGAGTAATCGGACAGATTCATGACCAGCTTTCCGGCTGTCAGCAGTTCCGGATCGGCAGCTGAGGCAGGAGAAGGGCAGTCGTACTGGAGGGCTCTCCGGAGATTTGCCCGGATTCTGGCCAGAACCTCGGCCACGGAAAAGGGCTTGGTGATGTAATCGTCCGCACCCAGGGAAAGCCCCAGCGTCTTGTCGGTCTCTGTGTCGCGGGCGGACAGGATCATGACCGGAACGACGCTGCTTCTGCGGATATGCTGCATCACATCCATACCGCTGATCTGCGGAATCATCAGATCCAGCAGGACAAGGCTGTAGGAAGAGTTGTCGAAGAGGCGGCAGGCCATCTCGCCGTCGAAAGCGCAGTCCACATCGAAATTTTCCGAGGTCAGATAGGTCCTTAGCATTTCGCTGATTTCATTGTCGTCCTCCACCAGCAGAATCTTATGTTTTGGCATAACTGAAAATCCTTTCTTCCCTGTCTTTCTTTTGTGACTATAACCTATCACAACCGCTGGCTGCGCGTCAATAAGATTCATCCGGAGCCTTTTCCTGATTGACAAAATCTGAAATCTGTGTTAGGATAATCACGATTTTAGGCAGTGAACATACGTGAGTACAGAAGAGGTAGTGAGTCAGAGACGGGGTGTCACCGGCTGAGAGCATTCCGCATGAGCCTTCTGGAAGTTTCAGTATGGGAGCCTTTCGGTGAAAAGCATTTACTGTGCGTTAAACCGGATGTCCGTGTAGCAGAAAGAATACACAAAAAGAGTGCAGAGTACGAAGAGAGAAGATACTCTGAAATAGGGTGGTACCGCGATTCACATCGTCCCTTGTTTTATGACAGGAGGACGGTGTTTTTTTATTTCACAGGAAACCTCCTGCAGGATAAGCTCGATTTGGAAAGGAGAATCGTAATGAAGGATAAAATCGAAAGTATTTTATCAGAAGTGAAAACCAGGATTGCTGCAGCGTCCAGCGAGAACGAGCTGCAGAATGTAAAAAGCGCGTACGTGGGAAAGCAGGGTTCTTTGAGCCTTTTAATGAAAGAGCTTCCGAAGCTTGACGTATCCTTACGGCCCGAGATGGGAAAGCTCTTGAATCAGGCCAAGAATGAGGTTACAGAACTGATCGACGCGAAAAGGCTGGAGCTGAAGCTGAAGGCTTCCGAGGTGTCTCCGGACTTCGACTGCTCTGTGCCGGGAATCATGCCTCAGAAAGGCGGGCTTCATCCCATTACCCAGATGTGCTACGACTTAAATGACGCATTTCGTTCCATGGGATTTGAGATCTTCCAGGAGGATGACATTACAAGTGAGCTGTACGCGTTTGATAAGCTGAATTTCCCGCCGAACCATCCGGCCCGGGAGAGCATGGATACCTACTGGCTGGAGGGGCATGACAGTGGAAGCACCAATGAAAAGCTCTGCCTGCGTCCTCATCTGACAGGTGGCAGCGTGCGCTATATGCAGACGCATAAGCCGCCCTATCGTTTTGTGTATCCGGGACGCGTATACCGTAATGAGACCACGGACGCCCATCATGAGAGAGCATTCTTCCAGTATGAGGCGCTGATCGTGGACAAAGATATCACCTTTACCTCAGGCAAGGTCATGATTAACAGTATCTTAAGCAAGGTATTCGGTACGGATGTGCCGGTCAGAATGCGTTCCGGCTTCTTCCCCTTCGTGGAACCGGGCTTTGAGATTGATATGCAGTGCCAGGTCTGCGGCGGAAAGGGCTGCAGCGTCTGCAAGCATGTGGGCTGGATTGAGGTTATGCCGGGCGGTTCTCCCCATCCGAACGTACTCAGGGCAGCCGGACTTGACCCGGATGAATACACAGGCTTCTATGTAAACATCGGTCTGGACAGACTGGTCATGATGCGCTATGGTGTTGACGATGTAAGGCTGTTTCACAGTGCGGATTTGAGATTCCTGAAGCAGTTCAGATAAGGAGAGAAGAAGATGAAGTTATCATTATCGTGGATAAAGGATTATGTACAGATCCCGGAGGATATGGATCTGAAAAAGCTGGCCTATGATCTGACCATGTCTACCGTGGAGGTGGAGGATGTGGAGTATCTGGCCCGCCGGTTTGACAATGTGCTTGTGGGTGTCATCGAGAAAATAGAGCCCCATCCCAATGCGGATAAACTGAGAGTCTGCAAGGTAGATATCGGCGGCGGTGAGATCAAAGACATTGTCTGCGGTGGAATCAATCTGAAGGAAGGCATGCGCGTGGCAGTGTCCTGTCCCGGCGCTGTGGTGCGCTGGCACGGTGAAGGCGAGCCGGTAGTAATCAAGAACTCCAAGCTCCGCGGCGTGGAGTCCTACGGCATGATCTGCGCTTCCGATGAGATTGGGCTGGGCGAACTGTTTCCGGCTTCCCAGGAAGCGGAGATTCTCGACCTGTCCGCTTTCGAAGTTCCGGCAGGTACTTCCCTTGCAGACGCGCTGGATATGAACGACGTTCTGCTGGAGATTGACAACAAGTCCATGACGAACCGTCCGGACCTCTGGGGACATTATGGAATAGCGCGCGAGATTGCGGCTCTGTATGATCTGCCTCTGAAAAAGATCGAGCCCTACACAGCGGATGTGCAGTCAGATTTCAAAGTGGAGATCAATGATCCGGACAGATGCACCCGATACATCGGCGTGGAGATGTCCGGCGTGGAGGTAAAGCCTTCCCCCTATCAGATGCAGAACCGGATCTGGAAGGCAGGCATGCGCCCCATCAATGCGCTGGTAGATATTACAAACTACGTTATGCTGGCTACGGGAAATCCGACCCATGCCTTTGACGCAGACAATATTACCGATCATATCGTGGTAAGACACGCTGTGGAAGGTGAGAAGCTGATTCTTTTAAATGATCATGAGCTGACTCTCTGTGCGGACGATCTGGTTATCACGGATTCTGAGGGACCGGTGGCCCTGGCCGGTGTCATGGGTGGAGCCAAGGATTCCATTCTGCCTAAGACAAGGCGCGTGATTCTGGAGGTGGCCAACTTTGAGTCCACCGGAATCCGCCGGACGGCCCTCCGTTACGACACCCGTACTGAGGCTTCTTCCAGATATGAAAAGGCGGTAGATCCCGAGAGGTGCGAGCAGGCGCTGGCCCTTTCCATGCAGTATTTTCAGGAGCTGTACCCGGAGCTGACGGTAACCGGATTCTGTGACAAGTACGTAAAGAAGCTGGAAAGAGCTCAGATCGATGTAAGCCTGGCCTGGCTTGCGAAGCGCCTTGGAAAGAATCTGTCAAACGAAGTGATTCAGAAGAAGCTGGAGCTGCTGGGCTTTGACGTGGAAATCAGCGGCGATAACATGCATGTGACCGCGCCCACCTGGCGTTCCACCGGCGATATTTCCATCAAGGACGACGTGATGGAAGAGGTAGCCAGACTGTACGGTTATGATAATTTTGAGGCGACTTCCTTCACCACCACCTTTGAGGGAGCCATCAACCAGAAAGACCAGGATCTGCTGAGAAGAATTAAGGAGTATCTGGCAATCCGCTGTGGGATGCAGGAGGTTTATACCTATCCCTGGATGAACGATGTATTTGTGAACGCGGTTCTGCAGAGCACACAAGGCGTCCTGAGACTGTCTACGCCGCCTGCTCCGGACCTGAGCTATATCCGTTCCTCTCTGCTTCCGAATCTTTGCGAGGCAGTCGTAAAAAACGAGCGCTATTTCAACGATTTCGCAATCTTTGAAGAAGCGCAGGTGTTCTTTGACCGGAACTATACGGCCGCTTATGATGAGACAGAGCTTCTGCCGGAGCAGAAGAGACATATCGGTGCGGCTTTCGCCAGCAGCGTAAAGGACATCACAGAGCTGTTCCGCGAGGCAAAGGGCGTGCTGGAGTATATGCCCCGTTATACCCATATGGAAGGCTTTGAGTTCCGGAAGGAGGAAAAGCCGGTCTGGGCGGACAATGTGGTATGGATGAACATTTTCCACGGTGATGAGAAGATTGGAGACATGGGACTGGTGGCAAAGAAGGTTTCCATGGACTGCGGTATCAAGAATCTTTCCGTCATGCTCTTCGAGCTGGATGTGACAAAACTGGTTCCGCTGAAGTCCAGAACGAACAGGTTCACCCATCTTGCAGAGTATCCGGAGACTGATTATGATATTTCCATGCTCTTTGATTCTGACGCCGCATGGGCGGATATCTATGACGCGATCATGGGTCAGAAGAAGGCGAGCGCGCTTCTGAAGGACGCGGCTTTTGTGGATGAATACAGAGGAAAGCAGATCCCGGCGGGCAAAAAGTCTGTGACCATTCGGCTGACCATCGGATCTTCCGAGAAGACTCTGACTTCTCAGGAGATAGAAAGCGCCGCAAACCAGGTGATGAAGAAGCTTGGAAAGAAGATGGGCGCAGAGCTGAGAACCCAGTAAGGAAGAAAAGCGTTTCTCACAATACAGAATTTTATAGTATGTAATGTTTATAATATGTAATGCAGATTTGGGCAGAACAGTGCAGCGGGAAGCTGTGCTGTTCTGCTTTTTGTATTGCAGAAATCAGGCAGTTTTCAAACATACAGGCTTATGATAGAATGAAAAAAAGAGGAACGATGAAAATCTGGTTACAGAGGGGGTGCCGGTTTGAAAAGGATTAGATGCTTGGGGTGGTATCAAAAAGGAATCCTGCTTCTGATGGCAGTCATGGTTCTGGCATTTGCAGTGATCTATGCCGTAACCATTGCCAGGGAAGGCTTTGCATACGAAGATGCCATTCTTGTCCCAAAGCAGGAAAACGGCAATACGGTATATTCCGGAAAAATCCAGGGGGAACAGGCCAGCTTTACCGTGTATGCAGACAAGACAGTGGAGTTTCGATACGGAGATAAGCTCTACGGTCCTTATGCGGTCAGGGAAGATCCGTCCGCCATCCCGGATGCCGATGAAGAGGGACAACCGCTGGGCGGAGAGTCTGTGACCGGTGTAGAGCTTCGCTGCGGAGAGGAAATCATGTTCCGCGGATGTGTCGTGGATTACGGAAACGACAGCTGGTTGTACAATGAGGATGGAAGCCTGGCGGATATTGGTTTTCTGACGGCATCATGGAATGGGATTGTAACGGACGAAAATGGGAATGTCATGGATCAGATGGAGCCCTCTGTTTCTACCATACTTGACTTGATGGCCGGCCCTGAGCTGACCCATAAAGGGGAATGGACTGCCTGGTTTGGCGGCACATGCATCTGTATTCTCACTGCGCTTTCTATTTTGTTTGCGGACGAGCTGTTCCGCTGGGAGCTGTCCTTTCAGATTCGCAATGCAGACAAAGCGGAGCCGTCTGACTGGGAGATTGCAGGCCGGTACATTGCCTGGACTGCGCTGCCGGTGATGGCAGTGATATTGTTTATAGAGGGGCTTCAATGGTTAGCCTGACTGCCGCAGGAACTTTATCGTGAAAGATGACAGCGGCGTTTAGTCAGAGGAGGAAGAAGCGAAACGTTATGAAGAAAAGAAACGTCATTGGTATTTTGCTATATTTATTTGGCATTGTTCTATTTGTTATTTCTAATTCATCGACGGTGAGTGGGAGTCCCATACAATTGCAATATGTTCAGAGGGTAGTCATTTGCAGCATTGCAGTTATTTCTATTGGAATGGCGCCGTTTGTCTATAAAAGCAAAACAACGGTTGGAATGATCATCAGGTTCGCAATAGCAGTATTGCTGATCTATTGTATTTTTATTTTTAAAGGATTTGAAGACAATAGAATTGCCACACTTCCGGTATTTGGAGGAGAGCACCTAAGCTGCGTCATGGACAATTTTAATACGAGATATGGAATCAGTTATGCGCTTTGATTGATGAAAAATACATTACCTATTGCGGAAAAATGGATGAATAACCTTCCGCCGTAAAAAATTCAGCATATGGGAAGAGTCTCCTTGAGATCCCTTTTGCTGCTTACCGGGAAGCCTGCCGGCACTGCTTCCGGTATTCGGAGGGCAGAACCTGGGCCACATCCCGGAAGGCCTTCGTAAATTTCCCCTGAGTTTCATAGCCTACCAGGGCTGCGACCGAGGAAATGCTCTCGTCTGTCTCCCGCAGGAGCCTCATGGCTTCCCGAATCCGGTACTCCTTCATATACGAAGCGATGGGAAGACCATAGACGGCTTTGAACACCTCCTTGAGAGAAGAGGTGTTGATCAGATACTGGCGGGACAGCTCCTCAATGGTAAAACGGCGGGACAGATCCTTAGTCAGCTGGTCGTGAATCTGCCGGATCAGCTCTGTCTGCTCTGAATGGTATTTGGTGACGGCCTTCTGATCCGGAACATACCGGCCGAGAAACAGAAGAAGCTCCTGGATCTTCAGCTGAAAATAGGGAAGCCGCAGAGCTTCCGGCAGGTCGTAGAGGGGCAGAAAGATGCCCTCTGTCTCAGGGCAGGTGGAGATAAAGACGGATTTCTGCGGCTCGCAGTATGCTTCTCGCAGCTTCCGGATATCAATGACAGTGTCGGAAAGCACGCCGGGAAGGCGGTCAGCCAGCGTCTCCAGGTTCATGGAGACGGAAATCCCTTCATAATATTTCATCGGGTAGGTCATTACGGAATCCGCGCAGCAGACAGCGCTGTGGCAGGAAAGGTCGCCGGAGCCCAGATAGACGGAGGTGCCATTTTTCATATTCCAGCCCACGCGTCCCGCGCGGCAGTGGCCCACCTCCAGAACGGCGGGAGAGGCGGGATGGCGGAACGCTGCCTGCTCGGAAAGAAAGCAGAGCAGAGAGAGCCGGATACCGGGATAGACCTGATAGACAGAGACCCTTCCCTTCCCGTCTGCGCTGACAGAGAGCGTTCTGGCCAGACGTCCGGATTCCCGGTTCGGGCCGGGATATTCCTTAAGCTCCAGAGAATGCTCTGGGATCTCTTTTAAAGCCTGTGCAATTCTGCAGATATCCTCATTTCTCATTTCTGAAAATGCTCCTTTACCCGGTTATTTGGAAGGACAGGCGATCTTCACCAGATCCTCGATGGCGTGATGGAGAAGCTCCACCTGCTCTGTGTCGGCAGCCTTGTAATAGACCTCTTTTCCTTCCCGGCGGCTCACAATAAGCCCTCCGGCCTTCAGCTGCTTCAGATGATGGGATACAGCCGGGCTGCTCATGTCCACAAGGGCGGACAGATTGATGACGCATTCCTCGCAGTGGCAGAGTATCCAGAAAATGCGGATGCGGCTTCCGTCACCCAGCTGCTTGAAAATGTCCGATACGGTCTGAAAATCAGCGATTTCCGGCATGTGGTCGAAGCTCTGCAGGGTGTTCTGGCCGTGATCGTGGGGCAGAATTTTGTCGTTCATGGTAAACGCCTCCTTTTGCTTGTAAGGGTATTTTATCATGCATTTGCCCAAACGGAAATGTTTTTTGTCCATTTGGAAGAAGATGATTTTAGCCATTGACTTTCTGCGAAAATAAGTATATATTGTAATCAACAATTAAACAATCGTTTAATTGAAAAGCTGAATTTGCTCCATTTGCTTTTGCAAGCGATGCTTCTGTGAGCGAAGCGGACAGCAATATCAATTTCAGGAAAGGATGTAAATAAGATGAAGAAAACCTATAAGATCGATGTAGACTGTGCCAACTGTGCAAATAAGATGGAGGAAGCCGCAAAGAAGACTCCTGGTGTAAAGGATGCGACAGTAAACTTTATGGCTTTGAAGATGATTGTGGAGTTTGAGGAAGGCCAGGAGGCAAAGAGTGTCATGCAGGAGGTCCGGAAGAACTGCAAGAAGGTAGAGGACGACTGCGAGATCTTTCTTTAAATAAAAATATTGAATGCAAAAATGAGAAACGTATATGAGTCGGGGAGATTTTTGACTAGAGAGGTGAGACAAGGATGAGCAGGAAGCAAAAAAAGATGCTGATCCGCGTGCTGATAGCTGCGGTTCTGCTGATTGCTCTGCAGTTTATTCCCACAGACGGGGCACTGAGACTGATTTTATATCTGATTCCTTATCTGGTGATTGGCTATGACATACTGCTGAAGGCCCTGAAAGGAATCAAAAACCGTCAGGTCTTCGATGAGAGCTTTCTGATGGCGGTGGCTACGATTGGCGCTATCGCGCTGGCTCTTCATGAGCAGAGCGGCGATTACACAGAAGCGGTGGCTGTTATGCTGTTCTATCAGATTGGCGAGCTGTTCCAGAGCTATGCGGTAGGAAAGAGCCGCCGCAACATCAGCGACCTGATGGATATCCGCCCGGACTACGCTAATGTGGGACGGGACGGCAGGCTGGAGCAGGTGGACCCGGACGAGGTGGAAATCGGCACGGTGATTGTCGTGCAGCCGGGAGAGAAGGTGCCCATCGACGGCGTTGTGCTGGAGGGGGCTTCGTCTCTGAACACCAGCGCGCTGACAGGCGAGAGCCTTCCGCGGGATGTAAAAGAGGGAGACGAAATCATCAGCGGCTGCATCAATATGAGCGGCCTTCTGAAAATCCGGACAACGAAGGAGTTTGGAGAATCTACTGTATCCAAAATCCTGGATCTGGTGGAGAACGCCAGCTCCCGCAAATCCAAATCTGAGGAGTTTATCGCCAAGTTTGCGCGGGTCTATACGCCGGCTGTCTGCTATGCTGCCCTGGCCCTGGCAGTTCTGCCGCCGCTGGTGCGGATGCTTGGCCTGGGACTTCCGGCTGACTGGGACAACTGGATTGGCCGCGCTCTGACCTTCCTGGTGATCAGCTGCCCCTGCGCGCTGGTGATCAGCATACCCTTAAGCTTTTTCGCGGGTATTGGCGGAGCCAGCGCTGCCGGAGTGCTGGTAAAGGGCTCCAACTATATGGAAACTCTTTCTAAAACAAAGATTGTGGTGTTTGACAAGACGGGTACACTGACCCAGGGCGTCTTTGAGGTAAATGGAATCCATCACAGTGAGCTGGAGGATGAAAAGCTTCTGGAATACGCGGCCCTGGCTGAGAGCGCTTCCTCCCATCCCATCAGCAAAAGCATTCAGAAGGCTTATGGAAAAGAAATCGACCGTTCCCGCGTGACAGACATTCAGGAAATCAGCGGAGGCGGCGTGACGGCAAAGGTGGACGGCAGCATCGTTGCCGCCGGCAACGACAAGCTGATGAAGCAGCTGGGAAGCGAGTATATCCCCTGCCGCAGCGTGGGAACGATCGTCCATATGGCCATAAATGGTTCCTATGCAGGACACATTGTGATTTCCGATGTAGTGAAGCTCCATTCCAGGGAGGCGGTTCAGGCCCTGAAGGCAGCAGGAATCCGGAAGACGGTCATGCTGACCGGAGACAGGCGTGAGGTGGCGGAAAAGGTAGCCGCGGATTTGGGTGTCGACGAGGTCTGCAGCGAGCTGCTGCCTGCCGATAAGGTGGAAAAGGTAGAAGAGCTGATTCAAAAGAAATCTGAGAAGGAAAAGCTGGCCTTCGTAGGCGACGGCATCAACGACGCTCCGGTTCTGAGCCGGGCAGATATCGGCATCGCCATGGGCGCCATGGGATCCGACGCAGCCATCGAGGCCGCGGACGTGGTGCTGATGGACGACGATCCGCTGAAGATTGCCAAGGCCATCAAAATATCCCGCAAATGCCTGCGCATCGTATACCAGAACATCGTGTTTGCCATAGGCATCAAGCTTTTGTTCCTGGCTCTGGGAGCTCTTGGAATCGCGAATATGTGGATGGCGATCTTTGCGGATGTGGGCGTTATGATTATCGCGGTGCTCAATGCAATCCGGGCGCTCTTTGTGAAAAAACTATAAGTGAAAAATATTTACAAAAAATCGGCATAAAGCAATAAAAAACATGGGACAGTCTTTTCTCTGAGATATGGGAAGAGGCTGTCTTTTTGCGGTATTTCTGCGGTTTCTGCAGACGTTGGAAAAAATGCAGAACAGTCATTGACGGGGAGAGAAGGGATGGGTACTATTAGGATAGAGGATGAATTTGTCAGAAGGATTGAAAAGAACCGGGTTTTGCAGATAAATCAGTAATTTTACGGGGGATGGGATGAAAAATAAGAGAATGCAGTTTTTGATCGCAGGGGGTTGTATCTGGGGAATTGCAGCCTGTGGAGCACTTGTCATGAGCGCGCAGTCTCAGAAAGAAGAAAAAGAGCAGAGCGCTCTGGAGGAATGGATTGGAACGTATAAATTTCTTGAATCGACTCCGCATGCGGCAGCTTCAGACTTTTTTGATACCTGGAGCTACAGTATAGAGATTTACAGAGAGAAGGGGGAACATTATGCAGCATTGGAGTTTAATGGACATATGCTGTGGATAGAGGGCAGGGCAAAGGTTTGTGGGAACGAGGAAAGGATAGACTTGATATTTGAACAGTATTCTCCGGGGGATGTAAGCTCAACAGCATATTTTGACGAGGGAGATCTTCTGCTCAGTTTTGAGAAAGAAGGAGAGAAGCTTTTCACTGTCTGGGGAGAAATGAAGCCCGCACTGCTTCAGAATGAACCGGATGGAAATATATATTTCGTAAAAAAATCTTCAGAATAAGAAGCATATTACAGATGAAAACGACTCAGATGGATATGAATGCAGTCCGGGCAAATATATCTGGGAGAGTTACGGAAATCTGTGTATCGCCTTACCAGCAGGTGAAGAAAGGAGATACGGTAATCGTTCTGGAGGCCCTGAAGATGAGGATCCCTCAGGTGGCGCCTTGCGACTGTATCGTTGAGCAAATTTTGGTTCATGTGGATGATACTGTGCAGGAGGGCGCGCTGCTGGCGGCTTTACAGCAGTACCGATAGGAAATTCAGGAGATGAGCAGCCGCAGCTGTACTTCGGACGAAGGCGTATAATTGGCCTGTCAATCAGCCATACTGTTTCCAAAAAGAAAAGGAGCGGTACAAGACATGATTGAATCAGATACCATAAAGCTGCTAAGGGAGTGCGACGCGGGAATCAAAATGGGAGTATCGGCCATAGATGAGGTCCTTGATTACGTTCACGATGAAAAACTGGAAGAGGCTCTGAAAGAATGCCGGGATGAGCACAGTGAGCTGCAGAGCGAAATCCTGACGCTCCTGGAAAAATACCACGATGAGGGCAAGGAGCCGAACCCGGTGGCGAAGGGAATGTCCTGGGTGAAGACAAGCGCAAAGCTGGTGATGGATGAGTCGGATCATACAATTGCAGATCTGATGACGGACGGATGCAATATGGGAGTGAAATCGCTGAACCGATACCTGAACCAGTATAAGGCAGCGGATGAAAAGACGAAAAACATCACAAAAAAGCTGATCCGGATCGAGGAAAAGCTGACGGCAGATGTACAGAAATTTTTATAGCTTAGAAGATAGGAAATATTTGACTGATGTGACAGAACAGGGTGCGGGCCGCACCCTGTTCTGTTGTACAAAATGTGGAGTTTTCCATGGTTATATCCATTCCTTTCGCTTCACTCAGGCACAAAACGTTATGAAAATATTTTTCCTGAGCTTATTTTTCTTTATAATTCTTCTTGTAGGGAACTCGGTATACTACAAATCACGGGGAGGTGAGTGGGCTGTCCGACTTACCAAGGTACGCCTTCGGTGTGCCGGATGACCGTATGGTTATATGTGTAGTCCGCCTTTTCAAGCACAAATAAGTGTGACTGTGAGCACGTAATCTTATCTTTGTATAAACATTCTCGTTTATGGCTTAGGCGTTCAGTCAATGCCGTCTCTCCCTATAATCTTTAGCGAATCTTCTGGTTCTGAAAGGAGTCCCTATGGCTTTAAAAATCGTGTACAAAATCTGCTGTGGCATTGATGTCCACAAGACTTTTGTAGTGGCCTGCATTGCTTCTACTGACA